>NZ_CP170560.1:2659161-3988742 GCF_042699995.1 Cnuibacter sp. UC19_7 | reverse complement strand
TCGCGACCCGTGCAAATCGGCCGGGTCATCTCGGCGTGTCGCCCGGAAACTCAGGCCAGACGTACCCCGGCGAGGGTGCGCTTGCCACGACGGATCACAGCGACACCGCCGGCGAGGGCGGCACCCTCGAAGGTCGCCTGGTCGTCGGCGACCTTCACGTTGTTCAGGTACACCCCGCCCTGGGCGAGCGCTCGCCTGGCCTCCCCCAGACTCTGCGCGAGCCCCGAGTCGACGAGGGCCTGCACGACGGTGGTCGACGCGGTCGCCTCCGTACCCGGGAGCTCGTTGATCGCCGCCGCGAGGGTGTCGGCGTCGAGCGTGGACAGGTCGCCCTGCCCGAAGAGAGCCTGCGATGCGGCGATCGCCGACTCCGTCGCAGCGACACCGTGCACCAGCGAGGTCACGTCGTACGCCAGAGCGCGCTGCGCCTCCCGGCGGAACGGCTCGTCGAGCGTGGCCTGCTCCAGCCGCTCGATCTCGGCGCGGTCTCGGAACGTGAACACCTTGAGCCTCGAGACCACGTCGGCGTCGTCGGTGTTGAGCCAGAACTGGTAGAACGCGTACGGACTGGTGAGTCGCGCGTCGAGCCAGACGGCGTTGCCCTCGCTCTTGCCGAACTTCGTCCCGTCGGAGTTGGTGATGAGCGGTGTGCCGATGGCATGCACGCTCACCCCCTCGGCGCGGTGGATCAGGTCCGTCCCGCTCGTGAGGTTGCCCCACTGATCGCTGCCCCCGGTCTGCAGCACGCACCCGTACGAGCGGTACAGCTCGAGGAAGTCCATGCCCTGCAGGATCTGGTAGCTGAACTCGGTGTAGCTGATGCCCGCCTCCGAGTTGAGCCGCGCCGACACGGCATCCTTCTTGAGCATGGTGCCCACGCGGAAGTACTTCCCCACGTCGCGGAGGAAGTCGATGGCCGACAACGGGGCGGTCCAGTCGAGGTTGTTCACCATCCGAGCCGCGTTGTCGCCCTCGAAGCTCAGGTACCGCTCGATCTGCCCTCGCAGGTACCCCACCCACTCCGCGACGGTCTCGCGGGTGTTGAGCGTGCGCTCGGCCGTCGGCCGTGGGTCGCCGATGAGTCCGGTCGATCCGCCGACCAGGCCCAGGGGCTTGTGGCCGGCCAGCTGCAAGCGCCTCATGGTGAGGATCTGCACGAGGTTGCCGAGGTGCAGGCTGGCGGCCGTGGGGTCGAAGCCGCAGTAGTAGGTGATGGGAGGGCCGGCGAGCAGCTCCTTCAGAGCGGCGGCGTCGGTGGAGACGTGGATGAGTCCGCGCCAGACGAGTTCGTCCCAGATGTCGTCGAACGACTCGTCGTTGTGCTGCGCGGACAGGGTCGTCGGGGCACTGTCCATCACGCCTCCGAGCGTATCAGCGCGGCGCTCCCCCGCTCGCCCGGCCGGGCCGGAGCGACGGATGCACCTTGTAGGGCGAGACCGTCGGCTCGCCGCGGAGAGCGAACCGCCAGCGGAACGGATCGGCTCCGCCTGGTCCGCTCACCCCGGTGCGCAGCGTCTCCTCGTAGTCGGTCGCCGGCGCCGAGGGCGGGTCGAGTCGGAACGGCGGCTGTGCGAGATCGGCGCCGTTGTCGGCCATCGAGATCCCCAGCGCGACGACGAGACGGGCCGGGCCTCGGGCGAGATCGCGCGCCGAGACCTTCTCGCCCCGCCGTGCGCGGGCGAGCTCCTCCCCCTCCAGCACCTCACCCGCGCGGAGCAGGACCGCGGAGGCGGTGCCCTCCGGTGAGCAGACCACGTTGGCGCAGGTGTGCATCCCATACGTGAAGTACGTGTACAGCGTGCCGGGGCGACCGAACATGACCGAGTTGCGTGGCGTCTGCCCACGGTGGGCATGGGAGCCCGGGTCCTCCCCCATGCCCAGGTACGCCTCGACCTCGGTGATCCGCAGCGCGACGAGTCCGTCGGGCGAGTCGTGGCTGAGGACGGCGCCGAGAAGTGCGGGCGCGACCACCACAGCGGGCGCAGCGAGGTCGAGAGACATCGGGAGGGTCAGAAAAGCCTGACGCCGAGCGAGAGCGAGACCACGATCGCCGCGACGACGATCGCGGCGGCCACACCGATCAGCGTCCAGACCGCCCACTTCGGCAGGGGCCGACGCCAGAAGCCCGGGTCGCCCGGATCGCGGGGCGGCTTCGACGCGCTCATGCCACGCTCCCCTCGACGGGCTGGAGCTCGGACGAGAGCGTCCGGATGCGCGCGGTGAGACCCGCCAGCTGCTCGCGGACCCTCTCGGGTGCGGTGCCCGCCGCGCCCGAGCGGCTCGCCACGGAGCCCTCGATCGTCAGCACGTCGCGCACCTTCGGAGTGAGGTGGGGCGAGAGGGCGGAGTACTGCTCGTCGGTGAGCTCGTCGAGCTCGAGGCCGTGCATCTCGGCGAAGCGGACCAGCGCACCGGTGATCTCGTGCGCATCGCGGAAGGTCACGTGCTGCTTCACCAGCCATTCGGCGACGTCGGTCGCCAGCGAGTAGCCCTGGGGCGCCAGCTCCGCCATCCGCTCGGTGTGGAACTCCATGGTGGCGACCATGCCGGTGAACGCCGGCAGCAGGACCTCCAGGGTCTTGATCGAGTCGAAGACCGGCTCCTTGTCCTCCTGCAGGTCGCGGTTGTACGCGAGCGGGAGACCCTTGAGGGTCGCCAGCAGCCCCGTGAGGTTGCCGATCACGCGGCCCGCCTTTCCGCGGGCCAGCTCGGCGATGTCGGGGTTCTTCTTCTGCGGCATGATCGACGAGCCCGTGGAGTACGAGTCGGAGAGCGTGACGAAGCCGAACTCCTTCGTGTTCCAGAGGATGATCTCCTCGGCGAACCGCGAGAGGTCGATGCCGACCTGCGCGCAGACGTAGGCGAACTCGGCGACGAGGTCGCGCGATGCGGTGCCGTCGATCGAGTTCTCGACCACGGCCGAGAAGCCGAGCTCGGCGGCGATCGCGCCGGGATCGAGCCCGAGGGTGTTGCCCGCCAGCGCTCCGGACCCGTAGGGCGACGCGTCGGCCCGCGCATCCCAGTCGCGGAGGCGTTCGAGGTCGCGCACCAGGGGCCAGCAGTGGGCGAGCAGCTGATGCGCCAGGAGCACTGGCTGCGCGTGCTGCAAGTGGGTGCGGCCGGGCATGATCGCGGTGAGGTGATCGCCGGCCTGCACCGCGATGGCGTCGACGAGGTCGACCAGCAGCGCCGAGAGCGTGCGCGCGTGATCGCGCAGGAGCATCCGGACGAGGGTGGCGATCTGGTCGTTGCGGCTGCGGCCCGCCCGGAGCCGGCCGCCCAGCTCGGCGCCGGCGATGTCGATGAGACCGCGCTCGAGCGCGGAGTGGACGTCCTCGTCCTCCGGCAGCGGCCGGAACGTGCCGTCGTCGACCGCCGTCGACAGCGCGTCGAGGGCGGAGAGCATGCCCTCGAGCTCGTCGTCGGTGAGGTATCCGGCGCGGGCGAGCGCGCGGGCGTGCGCCCGGGACCCGGTGATGTCGTACTGCGCGAGCTGCCAGTCGAAGTGCGTCGAGCGGCTCAGCTCGACCAGCTCGGGAGCGGGGCCGCCCTGGAAGCGGCCGCCCCAGAGCGCGCCCGCCTCGCCCGACCGGTTCGCGACGTCGCTCATGCGCTCGCCCCCGCCCGCTCGAGCAGCCAGACCAGCAGGGCCTTCTGCGCGTGGAGACGGTTCTCCGCCTCGTCCCAGATGACGCTCTGAGGCCCGTCGATGACGTCGGCCGTCACCTCGAAGCCGCGGTCGGCGGGCAGGCAGTGGAGGAACAGCGCGTCCTCCTTCGCCGCCTTCATGAGCTCGGAGTCGACGGTGAAGGCGCCGAAGGTCGCGACGCGCTCCGCCTTCTCGTCCTCCTTGCCCATCGACACCCAGGTGTCGGTCACGACGACGTCGACGCCGGAGGCGGCCTCGACCGGGTCGGACGTGATGCGGACGGAGCCACCGGTCTCGCCCGCGCGGCGCTCGGCGTCGGCCACCACATCCGCGGTCGGGGCATAGCTCTCGGGGCAGCCGATCGTGACGTGCATGCCCGCGGTCGCCCCGGCGAGCAGGTACGACTGCGCCATGTTGCTGCGGCCGTCGCCGAGGAAGGAGACCCTCAGCCCGGCGAGCTCTCCGCGGTGCTCGCGGATGGTCAGCAGATCGGCGAGCAGCTGGCACGGGTGGAAGTCGTCGGAGAGCGCGTTGACGACGGGCACGCGGGTGCCGAGCGCCATCTCCTCAAGCCCCGATTGCGCATAGGTGCGCCAGACGATCGCGGCGACCTGGCGTTCGAGCACACGCGCGGTGTCGGACGCGGTCTCCTTGCCGCCCAGCTGGCTGGAGGCCGTGCTGATGATCAGTGGGCTGCCACCGAGGTCGGCGATGCCCACCGCGAACGACACCCGGGTGCGCGTCGACGACTTGTCGAAGATGACCGCGACTGTCTGAGGCCCCGCGAGCGGACGCGCCTGGAATCGGTCGGCCTTCAGGCGCTCCGCCAGGTCGAGGATCTCGGCCTGTTCAGCAGGGGTGATGTCGTCGTCGCGGAGGAAGTGCCGTGTCATGCGTCGCCTTCGGGTGTCTCGTCGAAAGGATCAGGATAGCGGTCGGCTACGCGCGCTCGACGGCGCGGAGTGCCGCGGCGAACCGGGTGGCGAAGACCGCCACCTCGTCGTCGCCGATGATGAGGGGCGGCGCGATGCGGATGCTCGAGTCGTTGGCCGCGTTGACGATGAGGCCTTCGGCGAGCGCCGCCGCGTTCACCTCGTTCGCGACCGGCTCGGTGAGGCCCACGCCGATGAGCAGCCCACGGCCGCGGATCTCCTCGACCAGCGGCGAGCCGATCGCGGCGATGGCCTCCCGGATCTCGGCACCGCGGCGGTCGGCGTTGGCGACGAGGTCGGCCTCCTCGATCTCGGCGAGCACGGCGTTCGCCGTGGCGGAGGCGAGCGGGTTGCCCCCGAAGGTCGAGCCGTGCTGCCCACGCTGGTAGAGCTCCGACGCACGGCCGAACGTGACCAGGGCGCCGATCGGGAATCCGCCGGCGATGCCCTTGGCGATGGTCACCGCATCCGGCACGACGCCGTCGTGCATGTAGGCGAACCACTCGCCGGTGCGCCCGACGCCGGTCTGGATCTCGTCGATCACGAGGAGCGCCCCATGCTGCTCGGTCAGCTCCCGGGCACGGACGAGGAAGCCCGGCGGGAGATCGACGACGCCGGCCTCGCCCTTGACTGGCTCGACGAACAGCGCCGCGACAGTGTCGTCGATCGCCGCCTCGAGGGCCTCTATCGTGGTGTCGATGTGCTCGACGTTGCCGGGCAGCGGCTCGAACGCCTCGCGCATGGGCGGCTTCCCGGTGAGGGCGAGCGCGCCCATCGTGCGTCCGTGGAAGGAGTTCGTCAGCGCCAGGACACGGCGGCGCCGACCGTCGCCGACGTTGAGGCGGGCGAGCTTGAACGCCGCCTCGTTCGCCTCGGCGCCCGAGTTGCAGAAGTAGGCGCGGCCGGAGTCACCCGCGCCGGTGAGACGGCACAGCCGCTCGGCGAGCTCCAGCTGGGGCGGCGTGGAGAAGTAGTTCGAGACGTGCGCGAGGGTCGCCGCCTGACGGGAGACCGCCTCGACGAAGACCGGATGCGCGTGGCCCAGCGAGTTCACCGCGATGCCGGCGAGGAAGTCGAGGTACTCACGGCCGTCGACGTCCCACACCCGCGCTCCCTCACCGCGCACCAGGAAGAGCTGCGGGGTGCCGAGGGTGCGCATCATGCGGTCGGCGAACCGCTCTCTCCAGTCGGCGGCGAGTGCGGCGGTGTCGTCGTGGGTCACGATCTCCTCCGGTCAGTGGGCGGCGGCGGGCACGACCTCCGTGCCGACACCGCCTGGGGTGAAGACCTCGAGCAGCACGGAGTGCGGCTCTCGGCCGTCGATGATGGCCGCCTTCGCGACACCGGCGTCGACGGCGTCGAGGCAGGCCGCCATCTTCGGGATCATGCCCGACTCCAGCGTCGGCAGCAGGGCGCGGAGCTCGTCGCTGTCGATGACAGAGACGAGCGAGTCGCGGTTCGGCCAGTCGGCGTAGAGCCCGGCGATGTCGGTGAGGATGACGAGCTTGGCCGCCCCGAGGGCCGCGGCCAAGGCTCCGGCCGCCGCATCGGCGTTGACGTTGAGCACCTGACCGGGCTCGTCGATGTCGGGCGCGATCGACGAGACCACGGGGATGCGGCCGGCGTCGAGCTGAGCGAGTACCGCCTCCGGGTTGACGCCGATGACGTCGCCGACGAGTCCGATGTCGACCTGCTCGCCGTCGACCTCGATGGTGCGACGCCGGCCCTCGAACAGACCGGCGTCTTCACCGGAGAGTGCCGCGGCGAGCGGACCGTGCTCGTTGATGTGGCTGACGATGTCGCGGCTGATCTGGCCGGTGAGCACCATGCGGACGACCTCCATGGCCTCGGGGCTCGTCACGCGGTAGCCGCCGCGGAACTCGCTCTCGATGCCGAGCCTGTCGAGCATCCGCGTGATCTGCGGGCCCCCGCCGTGCACCACGACGGGACGGATGCCGGCGTACCGGAGGTAGACCATGTCCTCGGCGAAGGTGCGCTGCAAGTCGGGGTCGACCATGGCGTTGCCGCCGAACTTCACGACGATGACCTGCCCGTGGAAGCGCTTCAGCCACGGCAGCGACTCGATGAGCGTCTCGGCCTTGACGTGAGCGAGACCGGTGTCGGCGGCGGGGTTCGTGATCATCAGCTGGCGTACGCGCTGTTCTCGTGCACGTAGTCGTGCGTGAGGTCGTTGGTGAAGATGGTGGCGGTCGCGTCGCCGGCCTTGAGGTCGATGAGCACGTGCACCGCGCGGGGCGTGAGGTCGACGAGGTCGCGGCTCTCGTAGGGCTCGCCGGTGCGGCAGATCATCACGCCGTTCATCGACACGTCGACCGCGTACGGATCGAACCGGGCCGCTGTCGTGCCGAGCGCGGCGAGCACCCGGCCCCAGTTGGGGTCGTTGCCGAACACCGCGGCCTTGAACAGGTTGCTGCGCGACACCGCACGGCCCGCCTCGACCGCCTCGTCCTCGGTGGCGGCATTCACGACCTCGATGGCGATGTCGTGGCTCGCACCCTCGGCATCGGCCTGCAGCTGCAGGGCGAGGTCGCGGCAGAGCTCCGTCAGCGCGCCGGTGAAGTCGGCCTCGTCGGGCACGACACCGGAGGCGGCGGACGCGAGCAGCGCGACCGTGTCGTTCGTCGACATGCAGCCGTCGGAGTCGAGCCGGTCGAACGTCACGCGCGTCGCAGCGCGGAGCGCGCGGTCGAGCACGTCGGACGGGAGGTCGGCGTCGGTCGTGAGCACGACGAGCATCGTCGCGAGGCCCGGAGCGAGCATTCCCGCGCCCTTGGCCATGCCTCCGATCGTCCAGCCCTCGGCGGAGGCGCGCACCGCCTCCTTGGGCTTGGTGTCGGTGGTCATGATCGCGATCGCCGCATCCGCCCCACCGTCAGCGCTCAGCGCGGCGGCGGCGAGCGGCACACCCCCGACGACGGCGTCGCGGAAGGTCTGGTCGCCCACGCCGATGAGCCCGGTCGAGCACACGATCACGTCGCCCGCCGACACGCCGACGGCCTCGCCCACCGCCTCGGCGGTGGCGTGCGTGGTCTGGAAGCCGAATGAGCCCGTGTAGCAGTTGGCGCCGCCCGAGTTCAGCACGACGGCCGAGACCCTGCCGTCGGTGATGACCTGCTCCGACCACAGGATCGGGTTGGCCTTGCACCGGTTCGATGTGAAGACCGCCGCCGCCGCGTTCGACGGACCGCGATTGACCACGAGCGCGAGGTCGGGCGACCCGCTCGTCTTGATGCCGGCGCGGATTCCCGACGCCTCGAAACCGGCGGGGGCGGTGACGCTCACGGGGCGACTCCGTTCACGGGAAGGCCGAGGGTCTCGGGGAGACCGAGGGCGAGGTTGGTGGACTGGATCGCGGCGCCCGCGGTGCCCTTGACGAGGTTGTCGAGGGCCGTGACGGTGACGACGCGCTCCGCATCCTCGTCGATGGCGAGCCCGACGAGGGCGGTGTTCGCGCCGAGTGCGTCGCTCACGTTCGGGAACTGCCCCTCGGGCAGCAGGTGCACGAAGGGCTCGTCGGCGTAGGCGAGCTCCCACGCGCTGCGGACGTCGGCCGCGCCGACACCGGGCGCGAGACGCGCGGTGCTCGTGGCCAGGATGCCGCGCGCCATCGGCACGAGCACGGGCGTGAACGACACGGAGACGCCCTCGCCGCCGGCGAGCGTGAGGTTCTGCACGATCTCGGGCACGTGACGGTGCACTCCCCCGACTCCGTACGCGTGCGCGCTGCCCAGCAGCTCGCTCGCCAGGAGGTCGGTGCGCAGCGACTTGCCGGCCCCGGACGGCCCCACGGCGAGCACCGCCACGAGGTCGGCGGCCTGAATGACCCCGGCCCGGATGCCCGGGGCGAGGCCGAGGGAGACCGCGGTCACATTGCAGCCCGGGACGGCGATCCGATTCACGCCGGCGAGCGCGTCGCGCTGCTTGCCACCCGACCCGACGACCAGCTCGGGCAGGCCGTACGGCCACGATCCGAACCATTCGCTCCGGTAGAAGCGATCCCAGTCGGCGCCGTTCGTGAGGCGGTGGTCGGCGCCGCAGTCGACGACGAGACGCGCGTCGGACAGCGCATCGGCGAGCTCGCCCGACTTGCCGTGAGGCAGCGCGAGGAAGACGACGTCGTGCCCACGGAGGTTCTCGACGGTGGTGTCGACGAGCGTCAGCCCCGCGTACGAGCGCAGGTGCGGATGCACGGCGAGGATCGGCTGCCCGGCGTTCGCGTGCGCGGTGACGGTGCGCACCTCGAACTCGGGATGCGCGGCGAGGAGCCGGAGGATCTCTCCCCCGGCGTAGCCGCTCGCACCGGCGATCGCGACGGAGTAGGTCATGGGTCCAATCTATCTGCCGCCCGCGACGCCCGCGGGAGGCCTCATCCCGTCACTCGCGGACGGCGGCTCCGTGCTCCTCGGCGGCGCGCGCGGCGCCCGCGAGCTTGGCCTCGCTGGCCTCCGCGGCGGTGAGCGTGCGATCGTCGGCCCTGAACCGCAGTGCGAACGTGAGCGACTTGGTGCCGTCCGGGAGGCCGGACCCGCGATAGTCGTCGACCAGCTCGATCGCCTCGAGCAGCTCGCCCGCGCCCTCGGCGACCGACCGCTCGACATCGCCCGCGGGGATGTCGACCGCGACGACCAGCGAGAGGTCCTGCGTGGCGGCCGGGTATCCGCTGATCGGATGCACGTCGGCCATCGGTCGCGCGGCGGCGAACAGGGCGTCCCAGTCGAGCTCGACGACGGCGACCACGCGGGGCAGGTCGAGCTCCGCGGTGAGCGAGGGCAGCACCTCGCCGGCGAAGCCGACGGAGCGCTTCTCGCCGCCCGACACGGCGAACACCTCGGCCGTCCGGCCCGGGTGGAGCGAGGCGTGCGTTCCTTGGGCGATCTGCACCTCGACGTCGAGCGCCTGCGCCACGGTCCGAACAGCGTCGAGCGCGTCGGCGAGGCCCGCAGGGACCGCCGGGCGCCCGGGTCGACGCTCGAGGGCATCGCCGAGGAAGAGCGCGGCGACGTGGCGCGGCTGCGGCGGGATGCTCCGGTGGAGCTCGTCGAGCACCGGCTCTGTCGGCAGCTCGGCACCGGCCGGGATTGACGCGACACCGTAGGCCACACCCTCCAGCGGCTGGAAGACCAGCCCGACCTCGAAGAGGGCGAGGTCGGTCAGGCCGCGCGAGACGTTGCGGCGGGCCACGTCGAGGAGACCCGGCACGAGCGACGTGCGGAGGAACGGCGCCGCCGGGTCGAGCGGGTTCGCCACTCGGACGGCCGGGACCGCGGAGCCCGACGGCGATCCGAACGACCTCGTCTGCTGCTCCGACGCGAACGGATACGCGAGCACCTCGGTGAGGCCGGCCGCGGCCAGCGAGTCGCCGGTGCGACGACGGGCGCGCTGACCGGGGGTGAGGCCTCGGCCGGGAGGCGCGACCGGGAGCACCGAGGGGATGCGGTCGTACCCGACGATGCGGGCGACCTCCTCGGCGAGGGTCGCCTTGTCGGTGAGGTCGGGGCGCCACGACGGCGGCGTCACGACGAGGGCGTCGTCCTCGCGCTCGACGGCCGCACCGATCTGGCGCAGGGAGTCGATGATCTCGTCGTCGGTGAACCCCGCGCCGATGAGCTCCGGGACGTAGGTGAGCGGCAGGTGGATGGCCGCGGGGTCGGAGTGGGCCACGTGGACCGAGCCCAGCGCATCCGCCCGACCCCCCGCGAGCTGCTCGAGCAGCTCGACGACTCGTGCCGCAGCCGCTTCGGCGACCTTCGGGTCGACCGAGCGCTCGAAGCGCTTCGACGCCTCGCTCGGCAGCTTGTGCCGACGCGCGGTGCGCGCGATCGAGACCGGGTCGAAGTTCGCGGCCTCGACCAGCACGTCGGTCGTCGACGACGAGATCTCGGTCTCGGCGCCGCCCATGACACCCGCGAGACCGATGGCCCCGCGGTCGTCGGCGATGACCAGGTCTTCGGGGTGGAGCGACCGGGTCTGCCCGTCGAGGGTGAGGAGCGTCTCCCCCTCCGCGGCCCGGCGCACGACGATTCCGCCCTGCAGCGTGTCGAGGTCGTATCCGTGGATGGGCTGCCCGTACTCGAGCATCACGTAGTTCGTGATGTCGACCACCAGCGAGATCGAGCGGATTCCGGCCAGCTTGAGGCGGGTCACGAGCCACGGGGGCGACGGACGCGTCGCGTCGACGCCCCGCACCACGCGGGTGATGAAGACGGAGGCGCCCACGCGTCCGCGGATCGGGGCCTCGTCGACGATGGCGACCGGGAACCCGGAGACCGCTGCCGGCGTCACGCGGTCGACCGGGTCGCGGAACGCCGCCCCCGTCGAGTGCGAGTACTCGCGCGCGATGCCGCGGATCGAGAACGCGTAGCCGCGGTCCGGCGTGACGTTGACCTCGACGGCCGAGTCGTCGAGGCCCAGCAGCGCGATCGCGTCGGTGCCGACCTCGGGGTCGAGTCCCAGGGTCACCAGGCGCAGGATGCCCTCGTGCTCGTCGCTCAGCCCGAGCTCGCGGGCGGAGGCGATCATGCCGTCGGAGACGTGACCGTAGGTCTTGCGCGCGGCGATGGCGAAGCCGCCGGGCAGGACGGCGCCCGGGAGCGTCACCACGACCTTGTCGCCCACGACGAAGTTGCCGGCGCCGCAGACGATGCCGCGCACGTCGTCGCCGCCGTCGGCGGCTCGGTGCCCCTCGGGCGCGACGCGCACCTGACACCAACGGATGGTCTTGCCGTTCTTCTGCGGCTCCTCGGTGAACTCGAGCACCTCGCCGACCACGACGGGGCCGCTCACCTCGAAGTGGTGGGAGCCCTCCTCCTCGAGGCCCACCTTGACCAGGGCGGCGTGGATGTCGTCGATCGAGGCGCCCTCGGGCAGGTCGACGTACTCTGCGAGCCAGCTGACGGGGATGCGCATGTCAGACCACCATTCCGAATTGCTGACTGAACCGGACGTCGCCCTCGACCATGTCGCGCATGTCGTTGAGGTCGTTGCGGAACTGGAGGGTGCGCTCGATGCCCATGCCGAACGCGAAGCCCGAGTACTCGTCGGGGTCGATGCCCGCGGCGCGCAGGACGTTGGGGTTCACCATGCCGCAGCCGCCCCACTCCACCCAGCGCGCGCCGCCCTTGGCGTTCGGCTGCCAGACGTCCATCTCGGCGCTCGGCTCGGTGAACGGGAAGTAGTTCGGGCGGAGGCGGATGCGCGCCTCCTCACCGAACATCTGGCGGGCGAAGTGCTCCAGCGTGCCGCGCAGGTGCGCCATGGTGAGGCCGCGGTCGACGGCGATGCCCTCCACCTGGCTGAAGACGGGCGTGTGGGTCGCGTCGAGCTCGTCGGTGCGGTACACCCGCCCGGGGGCGATGACGTAGACCGGCAGGTCGCGCTCGAGCAGCGAGCGCACCTGCACCGGCGAGGTGTGCGTGCGCAGCACGAGGTGCGACGACGGCGGGTCGATGAAGAAGGTGTCCTGCATCGCACGCGCCGGGTGGTCCTCGTCGAAGTTGAGCGCGTCGAAGTTGAACCACTCGCTCTCGACCTCGGGGCCCTCCGCGACCTCCCACCCCATGCCGACGAAGATGTCGGCGATGCTCTCCTGCAGCAGGGTGAGCGGATGGCGGGCACCGAGCCTGTGGCGTGGAGCGACCGCGGTCACGTCGACGGCCTCCGCGGCCAGACGCCGCTCCTCCTCGAGGGCGGCGACCTCGGCCTCGCGCTCGGCGAACGCCTGGTTCACGCGTGCACGCGCTTGCCCCACCAGCTTCCCCGCGGCGGCCTTCTGGTCGCCGGGCAAGGACTTGATGCGACCGTTCAGCGCGGCCAGGGGCGAGGACTCGCCGATGTGGGCCGCCTTGGCGGCGCGGAGCGTGGCGGAGTCGGTCGCGCCGGCCAGCGCCGCGAGTGCGGCGTCGACCGCCTCCGCGACCTCGGCTTCCGAAATGGCGTGGGCATCAGACACGAGGACCGATTCTAGTCGCCCGCGGCGACCGGCTCGTGAAGCCCCCTCCTCAGGAGCGGTGGGCGAACGCGCTCTCGTACAGGCAGACGGACGCGGCGGTCGCCAGGTTCAGCGATTCGGCCTGCCCGTAGATGGGCAGCGACACCACACGATCGACCTGGGTGAGGTGCTCGTCGCTCATCCCTCGAGCCTCGTTGCCGAAGACCCAGGCGGTGGGCTGCTCGAGCACGCCCTCCCGGCGGATAGAGAGCAGGTCGTCTCCCTTGATGTCGGCCGCGAGGGTGACCAGGCCCGCGGCGGAGGCGCGACCCAGCACATCCGACAGCGTGGCGTCGATGGCGACAGGGAGGTGGAACAGCGAACCCGTGGTCGAGCGGACGACCTTCGGGTTGTAGAGGTCGACGCTGCGGCCCGTGAGGATGACCGCGTCGGCGCCCGCTGCATCCGCCGCCCGGATGATGGTGCCCGCGTTGCCCGGGTCGCGCACCTCCTCGAGCACGGCGATGAGCTTGGGCTCCTGCGCGAAGATCTCCTTCACCGCCGTCGGGAACTGGCGGCACACCGCGACGAAGCCCTGAGGGGTCACGGTGTCGGCCATCGCGTCGAGCACCTGCTCGGTCACGAACTCCACCTCGATGCCGTTCGCCTCGGCGAGCGCGCCGATCGCCTCGTGTCGTTCGAGCGCGGTGGGGGTGACGAAGAGATCGACGACGAGACCGGGGTCGAAGCTCACGACCTCGCGGACGGACTGCGGTCCCTCCACGAGGAAGAGCCCGGTCTCAGACCGGGCTCCTCTCTTGGCGAGCTTCGCCACAGCCCGGACGCGCGGTGAACGCGGATTGTCCAGCATGAGGCGAGGCTACAGGCGTCGTGACCTACGCAGCGGTCTTCGGCGCCGACGTGTCGGCGGGAAGAGCGGCACGAGCGCTCTCGACCAGCGCGGCGAACGTCGCGGGCTCGTTCACGGCGAGCTCGGCGAGGATGCGGCGGTCGACCTCGATGCCGGCCAGGGCGAGACCCTGGATGAGGCGGTTGTAGGTGAGGCCGTTCTGACGCGACGCGGCGTTGATGCGCTGGATCCAGAGGCGACGGAAGTCGCCCTTGCGCGCACGACGGTCACGGTAGGAGTAGACGAGGGAGTGGGTGACCTGCTCCTTCGCCTTGCGATACAGGCGCGACCGCTGACCGCGGTAGCCCTCGGCGCGCTCGAGTACGACGCGACGCTTCTTGGCGGCATTGACCGCCCTCTTCACTCTTGCCATCTGACTCTTCCTTCAGGTCGTATCGTCGGGCGCTGGTCAGCGGCCGAGAAGCTTCTTCACGGTCTTGGCGTCTGCCGGGGACAGGACCTGGTCCTGGTTGAGGCGCGCCTTGCGACCGGGGGCCTTCACCTCGAGGTTGTGGCGCATGCCGGCCTGCTGCTTCATGATCTTGCCGCTACCGGTGATCTTGAAGCGCTTCTTCGACCCGGAGTGGGTCTTGTTCTTGGGCATCGGGGTTTCTCCTTGTGTATGGGTCAGTTGCCGGCCGGCTCGGCCGGTGCAGACTCCTCCGGCGCGCTCTCGCGCGGCGGGCGGGTCTCACGCTTCGCATTGGCTTCGGCCTTGGCCTCCGCCTTGTTCTTCAACGGGCCGATGACCATGACCATGTTGCGGCCGTCGATGGTGGGGCTGGACTCGACCTGACCCCACTCGGCCACATCCTCCGCGAACCGCTGCAGCAGGCGCACGCCCTGATCGGGACGGGACTGCTCGCGACCGCGGAAGAGGATCATCGCCTTGACCTTGTCGCCCGCCTTGAGGAAGCCCTCGGCGCGCTTGCGCTTGGTCTCGTAGTCGTGCACGTCGATCTTCAGGCGGAAGCGCACCTCCTTGAGGATGGTGTTCGCCTGGTTCCGGCGGGCCTCCTTGGCCTTCTGCGCGGCTTCGTACTTGAACTTTCCGTAGTCCATGATCTTCGCGACCGGGGGCTTGGAGTTGGGTGCCACCTCGACGAGGTCGAGGTCCGCCTCCTGGGCAAGCCGAAGCGCGACGTCGATGCTGACGACGCCGACCTGCTCGCCGCCGGGACCCACGAGGCGGACCTCGGGGACTCGGATACGGTCGTTGGTACGGGGATCGCTGATGCGTAGCTCCTTAGTTCGTTCGTGTCGAGCGCCCGATCCGGGGCTCGCGAAGGCGGAGCTGCTCACCGTGCGACGTGATGCACGTCGACACACAACGCACCCTGACTACTCGTCCGCCGGCCGAGGCCGTCGTCACGAGCGGAGTGCAATCGACCCGGTAACCTGTTGAGGCGGTATGCGCGGGTGGGAGATTCTCCACTTTCGAGCCGAGGGCGAGCCTCAGCCGCATAGAGTCTAGCAGACACTCCGTCCCAGCAGTGAGGAACCCGATGACCGACGCCCACGACCACGCGATCGACGACGAGACGCTGGAGGCAGAGGCCCTCCGCGACATCGCGGAGGTCCCGGCGATCGAGGTCATCACGACCACCGCGGTGCATCTCATGAGCGCCGCCGCCGTGAAGTGCGGACTGGCCGACGACCCGTCGCTCGAGACCGACCTCGACGAGGCGCGGAAGCTCATCACCGCCCTCGCCGGTCTCGTGACGGCGTCGGCCCCGTTCCTCGGCGATCAGCACGCGCGGAGCCTCCGCGACGGCCTCCGGTCGCTGCAGCTCGCGTTCCGCGAGGCGTCGCCCATCCAGGACGCACCCGGCGAGGGCCCCGGCGAGAAGTACACCGGACCCGTCTCCTAGGGCGCGGCCTCCTCCGGTCAGCGGAGCCTGACGGCCAGGGAGTCGACGGCGCCGGCGATGACCTCGTCGGACGCCCATGACTCCTGCAGCCGCCCGAGCAGCGCCGACAGCGCCGCGGCGTCGAGTCCGGGCACCAGCGAGAGCTCGACCACGACCTCCGGGGCGGCGAGACGCGCATCCGGATCGCCGGCCGCGACGGCGACCCCGGTGACCGCCGACTCCTTCGCGACCGAGTCGCGGAACCCGGCGAGGACCTCGGGCGACTCGGCCGCCGGGGTCCAGGGTGCGTCCTGCGCGATCGCCCAGAGCGCCGGACGGCGGACGGCGAACTCGGTGGGGGACCCCGGGTCGAGCACCATGACGTCGGTCTGCTCCGCCGCCGCGGCCAGGGCCGCCCGGCGCGAGGCGACGGGGATCGGGCGGGCGGTGGGATTCCACACGCTCAGCGCCTCGACGCTGCTGAACACCGGGAGCACCGTGCGTCCGTCGGGACCCGCGACGGTGACCAGCGAGAGCTCCTGCGTCTTGTCGACGCGCAGCCCCTCGGCGGTGAGCCCCTCGTCGCCCGCGTGCGCGACGAGCGGCACGAGGAGGCGCGCGCTCCGCACCGCGTCGACGACGTCGGCCTGTCCGGCACGACCCTCACGGAAGGCCGTGAGCGCGCCGATCAGCGCGGCGGATGCTGCCCCGTCGTCGCTCTCGTAGCCGTGCGACTCGAAGTGGCGCCCCTTCCAGGGCTGACCCGCGGAGTCGGCCAGGTGCGGATCGTGCTCAGCGTCCGGCGACATCCAGCGCCTCGGCGAGGGTGAACGCACCCGAGTACAGGGCGCGGCCGATGATCGCGCCCTCGAGGCCGGCGGGCACCAGCTCGCGCAGCGCGATCAGGTCGTCGAGGCTCGAGATGCCGCCCGAGGCGACGACCGGCCGATCGGTGCGGTCCATCACCTGACGCAGGAGATCGACGTTCGGGCCCTGGAGCGTGCCGTCCTTCGTCACATCGGTCACCACATAGCGCGCGCACCCTGCGTCCTCGAGCCGGGCGAGGACGTCCCAGAGGTCGCCGCCCTCCTCCGTCCACCCTCGGGCGGCCAGCGTCGTGCCGCGCACGTCGAGGCCCACGGCCACCGCCTCGCCGTACTTCGCGATCACGCTGGCGGCCCACTCCGGGTTCTCGAGCGCGGCCGTGCCGAGGTTGACGCGCTTCGCACCGCTGTCGAGCGCGGTCTCGAGGCTGCGATCGTCGCGGATGCCCCCGGACACCTCGACCGAGACGTCTTTCGCCTCACGGATGATGCGCTTGATCAGCGAGAGGTTGCTCCCCCGCCCGAACGCCGCGTCGAGGTCGACGAGGTGGATCCACTCGGCGCCCTGCTCGGCCCAGTCGACCGCGGCATCGACCGGGTCGCCGTGGAAGGTCTCGGTGCCCGCCTCGCCCTGCGTCAGACGCACCGCCTTGCCGTCGGCGACGTCGACGGCCGGCAGCAGGGTGAGCGCGGGCGCGGTGATGAACTCTGTCATGGTGCTGGTGCTCCTCGGGTGACGATCGCCGGTCAGCGCAGGCTGCCGATCCAGTTCGACAGCAGGCGGATGCCCGCCTCGCCCGACTTCTCGGGGTGGAACTGGGTGGCGCTCAGCGGACCGTTCTCGACGGCGGCGATGAAGGGCTCCCCGTGGGTGGCCCAGGTGACGACCGGGTGCGCGCGGCGACCGTCGTCGTCCATCTCCCAGCGACGCGCGGCGTACGAGTGGACGAAGTAGAAGCGCTCGTCGTGCAGGCCGTCGAACAGCACGGAGTCGGTCGGCGACTCGATCGTGTTCCAGCCCATGTGCGGGACGACGTCGGCCTCGAGCAGCTCGACCGTACCCGGCCATTCGCCCAGACCCTCGGTCTCAACGCCGCGCTCGATGCCGTGGCCGAACATCACCTGCATGCCCACGCACACCCCGAGGACCGGACGGCCGCCCGCGAGACGGCGGTCGATGAGCTCGTCGCCCCTGACCGTCCGCAGCTGGGTCATCACCGCGTCGAACGCGCCGACGCCCGGGACGAGCAGGCCGTCGGCCTCCATCACCGTGGTGCGATCGGAGGTGAGCGTGACGTCCGCCCCGGCGCGCTCGAGCGCCTTGACCGCGGAGTGGACGTTGCCGCTTCCGTACTCGAGGACCGCGACGGACGGACGGCTCGTCACAGGGCGCCCTTGGTCGACGGGATGCCCGTCACGAGCGGGTCGTAGGACTTGGCCTGACGGAAGGCGCGCGCGAAGGCCTTGAACTCGGCCTCGGCGATGTGGTGCGGATCGCGACCCGCGAGGAGCGTGAGGTGCACCGTCAACCCGGCGTTGAACGTGATGGCCTCCATGACGTGCCGGACCATCGACCCGGTGAAGTGGCCGCCGATGAGGTGGAACTCGAAGCCCGCGGGCTCGCCCGAGTGCACCAGGTACGGCCGGTTGGAGATGTCGACCACGGCCTGTGCGAGGGCGTCGTCGAGCGGGACGAGCGCATCGCCGAAGCGGGAGATCCCCGCCTTGTCGCCGAGGGCCTGCTTGATGGCCGTGCCGAGCGTGATCCCGATGTCCTCCACCGTGTGGTGGACATCGATGTCGATGTCGCCCCGGGCCCGCACCCTGAGGTCGGTGAGCGAGTGCTTGGCGAACGCCGTGAGCATGTGGTCGAAGAACGGGACGGAGGTCTCGAGATCGGCCACTCCGGTGCCGTCGAGGTCGAGCTCGAGCTCGATGCTCGACTCGCTGGTCTCCCGGTGGATGCTCGCGGTACGGGGGGAGGACGCCATGGCGACCATCCTACCGAGCCGTGTACTCGGCCATGGCGTCGAGGAACGCCGTGGTCTCGGCCTCGGTGCCCGCGCTCACCCGGAGGTGGTTCGGGATGCCGAGGTTGCGGATGATGATGCCGCGCGCGAGCAGCCACTCGAACAGGGCGGCCGGGTCGTCGACTCCGCCGAACAGGACGAAGTTCGACGCCGTCGGCCACACCTCGTACCCCAGCTCACCGAGGCGCTCGACCATGCGGTCGCGCTGACGCTTGATGTCGTCGACCATCGCGAGCATCTCGGGGGTGTGGTCGAGCGCCGCCACCGCCGCCGCCTGCGTGAGCGCCGAGAGGTGGTACGGCAGGCGGACGAGCCTCAGCGCGTCGGCGACCGCCGGGTCCGCTGCCAGGTAGCCGAGCCGAGCCCCCGCGAAGGCGAACGCCTTGCTCATCGTGCGCGACACGATGAGCCGCTGCCGCCCGGGCAACAGGCTAAGCGCGTTCGGCGTGCCCGCCGGGGCGAACTCCTCGTAGGCCTCGTCGACGACCACGATGCCGCGAGCGGCGTCGTAGGCCGCGGCGATGGTCTCGATCGGGAGCGGCGTGCCCGTCGGGTTGTTGGGCGCGCAGAAGAAGACGAGATCGGGATCGGTCTGCTCGATCCAGCGCACCGCCGTCTCGGGCGAGATCTGATAGCCCGCATCGCGCTCACCCTCGACCCACTCGGTGCCCGTGGAGGCCGCGATGATCGAGTGCATCGAGTACGTGGGCGGAAAGCCGAGCACACGCCGACCCGGGCCTCCGAAGGCCTGCAGGATGTGCTGCAGCACCTCGTTGGAGCCGTTCGCGGCCCAGATGTTGGCCTCGGTGAGGTCGTGACCGAGGTAGCGTGCCAGCGCCTGACGGAGCTCGGTGAACTCGCGGTCCGGGTAGCGATTGATCGTCAGCAGTGATGCGGCGATGCGCTCGATGATGTCGCGGGCCACGTCCTCCGGGATGGGATGCGTGTTCTCGTTGACGTTGAGCTCGACGGGCACGTGGAGCTGGGGCGCACCGTACGGCAGGCGGCCGCGGAGGTCGTCGCGGAGGGGCAGAGCGTCGAGCGGAGTGGTCACCCCTGCAATGCTACCGACCGGGGCGCCACGGCTCGCGGCGCTCAGTCGGCGTACTGCTGGGGCACGGCCAGCTTCTGGCCGGGCTGCACCTCGGAGCCGCTCAGACCGTTGAGGTTGCGGATCGACGCGATCACCTCGCGCGGGTCGTCGCCCGGCGCCAGGTCTTCCGCGATCGCCCACAGGCTCTGTCCGGCGTGGACGGTGACGTAGGAGAAGTCGTCGGACCCGGCGGACCCGGTCGCCGTGGCGGAGCCGCCGCCGAACAGGGCCACCAGGCCGAGGGTCAGGGCCAAGGCCAGACCGATGATGGAGGCCAGGACGACCTGGCCTCTGCGCGTGATGCGCAGACGGACGCGAGCGGGTGCTCCTGCGGTTGCGGTGGTGGTGCTCATCGGTGCCTCCTCGTGGAGATCGTCGCGGCGACCGGCCGGGGCCGCCGCGACGAAGCTGTGTTCCGAATATACGTTCTACTGTTCGAACTGTCAAGGCTCGATTCGATCGAAGACATCCGACGACACGCTCGAACACGCGTGCGTTCTCGAGTCGTTCTCGGATACAGTTTCGATCGACAGGTGAAGTGAATCACCTGCCACCGACATCGAATCGCAGACCACCGACATCGGCCCCGGGCGAGGGGCCGTCACGACGGAACGAGGATCCCGTGGGCACCGAGAACGGCCGTACCAGGCGACGCAAGAGCCTGAGCGACAAGCAGCTGGCCATCCTCGACGTGATCCAGCGGTCGGTCTCCGCCCGCGGCTACCCGCCGAGCATGCGCGAGATCGGCGACGCGGTTGGCCTGGCGTCGCTCTCGAGCGTCACGCACCAGCTGAACCAGCTCGAGCTGAGCGGGTACCTGCGTCGCGACCCGAACCGTCCCCGGGCCATGGAGGTGCTGATCGACGTCCCCGGCAGCGAGAGCTCCGACATCGACACCGCACCGCCCGTCGGCGACGCGACGCTCGTCCCCCTAGTCGGGCGGATCGCCGCCGGCATCCCGATCACGGCGGAGCAGCAGGTCGACGAGGTGTTCCCGCTCCCCCGCCAGCTCGTCGGCAACGGCGAGCTCTTCATGCTCAAGGTGGTGGGCGAGTCGATGATCGACGCCGCCATCTGCGACGGCGACTGGGTCGTCATCCGACAGCAGAACACGGCCGAGAACGGCGACATCGTCGCCGCGATGCTCGACGAGGAGGCCACCGTCAAGGTCTTCCGCCAGCGCGACGGGCACACCTGGCTGCTCCCCCGCAACAGCGCGTTCGAGCCGATCCTCGGGGACTACGCCACCGTGCTCGGCAAGGTCGTGGCGGTGCTCCGCGCGGTCTGACCGCGCAGGGCACCGCCACGACGGCGGAGCCTCCGCTCAGCGGGTGAAGACCGCCAGGCGCTCCTCGAACTCCGGGTTGATGAGGGCCTTCACGTGCGTGCCGCCCTCCTCGTAGTCGGTGCTCAGCACAATGTTGCGCTCGTGCAGCATCGTCACGACGTCGCCGCGCTCGTACGGGACGAGCAGGTCGACCTCGATGCTCGGCATCGGGATGCGCCGGGCGATCGCGTCGCGCAGCTCGGCGATGCCCTCGCCCGTTCGGGCCGACGCGAACAGCGCTCCCGGCTCGAGGCCGCGCAGCACGAGGCGGTCGTCGTCGGAGAGCAGGTCGCTCTTGTTGAAGACGATCATCTCGGGCACGTCGCGCGCGCCGGCATCGCCGACGACGTCGCGCACCGTCGCGATCTGGCTCGCGGGATCGGGATGCGACCCGTCGACGACGTGCACGAGCAGATCGGCGTCGGCCACCTCCTCGAGCGTCGACCGGAAGGCCTCGACGAGCTGGTGAGGCAGCTGCCGCACGAACCCGACGGTGTCGGTGAGCGTGTAGGGCCTGCCGTCGTCGGTCATCGTGCGGCGCACGGTGGCGTCGAGAGTCGCGAACAGGGCGTTCTCGACCAGGACACCGGCGTGCGTGATCCGGTTGAGCAGCGACGACTTGCCCGCGTTGGTGTACCCCGCGATCGCGACCGACGGCACCGCGTTGCGCTTGCGGTTCGCCCGCTTGGCCTCGCGCGCGGGCTTCATGCCCGCGATCTGCCGGCGGAGCTTCGCCATGCGCGTGTGGATGCGGCGACGATCGAGCTCGATCTTCGTCTCACCGGGGCCACGCGAGCCCATGCCGGCACCCGCGCTGCCCACCTGGCCACCGGCCTGGCGGGACATCGACTCACCCCATCCGCGCAGTCGCGGGAGGAGGTACTCGAGCTGCGCGAGCTCGACCTGGGCCTTGCCCTCACGGCTCTTCGCGTGCTGGCTGAAGATGTCGAGGATCACGGCCGTGCGGTCGATCACCTTCACCTTCACGACGTCCTCGAGCGCGCGGCGCTGGCTCGGGGCCAGCTCGGTGTCGGCGATCACGGTGTCGGCTCCGAGTGCGGCGACGATGCCCGCCAGCTCCTCGGCCTTGCCTCGACCGAAGTAGGTGCTCGGGTCGGGGTGGGGCCGGCGCTGGAGGAGCCCGTCGAGCACCACGGCACCCGCGGTCTCGGCGAGGGCGGCGAGCTCGTGCAGCGAGTTCTCGGCGTCGTCGAGGCTGCCCTGCGAGTAGACGCCGATGATGACGACGTTCTCGAGACGCAGCTGTCGGTACTCGACCTCCGTGACGTCCTGCAGCTCGGTCGACAGGCCGGACACACGCCGGAGCGCCTGCCGATCCTCGCGATCGAACTGCTCGCCGTCGTACTGGTTGCCCCCGGCGGTCTCGGCCCCCTGCAGGGCCTGAGCCGACCCGCCGAAGCGGGCGTACGACGCCGTGGAGTCTCCTGCGGCGAGCACGCGGGCGACGGCGTCGTCGTCTCTGCTTCGGTCTTCTGTGGTGGATGGGGTCATCGGCATAAAGAATAGTCTCCTGATTTGCTAGATTTCCCTCTCATGGAGGGCGAGCACTACTTCTCGACGCAACCGTCGGGGGAAGCGGCTCTGCGCGACCTCGATGTCACGCTGGCGGGGACGCGGGTCAGACTGACCACCGCGTCGGGGATCTTCAGTCCCGATCGCATCGACACGGGCACGCAGGTGCTGTTGGCGTCGGTGCCGACGCCTCCGCCGGGCGGGAACCTGCTCGACATCGGATGCGGCTGGGGACCGATAGCGCTCACGCTCGCCCTGGAGTCACCGCACTCGACGGTGTGGGCAGTCGATGTGAACGAGAGGGCGCTCGATCTCGTCCGGCGTAATGCTGAATCACTTCATCTCACCAATGTGAACGCCGTCCGACCCGAGGATGTTCCCGACTCGGTGCGATTCACCACGATCTGGTCCAACCCGCCCATCCGGGTGGGCAAGAACGAGCTGCACGACCTGCTCCGCCGCTGGATGCCGCGCATCGACGAGGGTGGCAACGCCTGGCTCGTCGTGCAGAAGAACCTCGGCGCCGACTCGCTGCTTCGGTGGATGGAGACGGAGTTCGGCGAGCTCGCGTTCCAGCGCACGAGCACGAACAAGGGCTTCCGCGTCCTGCACGCCCGGCGCAGGGCTCTCCGCCCGGCCTGAGGCCCGTCGCGGCACGCCCGCGCGTCCGAGACGTCAGCCGATCGAGAGGTCGCCCTCGAAGACCAGCTCGGCCGGACCCGACAGCGCGACGTGCTCACCGTCCTCGGCGGGGAACATGCGCACCCCGACCGTGCCGCCTGGCACGTCGACCCGCCATTCGTTCGGCGCTCCGGCGCCCGCCCAGTGCCGCACGGCCAGTGCGGCCGCCGCGGCGCCGGTGCCGCAGGACAGCGTCTCGCCGCTCCCCCGCTCGTGCACACGCATCCGGATGCGCCCGACGCCGTCGCGCACGAGCGGCTCGTGGGGCACCACGAACTCGACGTTCGCGCCGTCGATCGGCGCGGGGTCGAGGTGCGGGACCACGGTGAGATCGGCCGCCCCGAGCTCGGCGTCGTCGGCGAGCGCCACCACGACGTGCGGGTTGCCGACGTCGATGCCGAGACCCGGGCGGGCGACAGGGAGGTCGCGCGCGCTCACGAGGGTCTCCTCCTGCTCGAGCCGCCAGCGGCCGAGGTCGACCTGGAACCCGGTGCTGCTGCGCTGCACGTCGCGCACCCCGGCGCGGGTGCCGATGGGCAGGGTCTGACCCGGGGTGAGCTCGACGACGCCGTTCTCAAGCAGGTACCGCACGAAGACGCGGATGCCGTTGCCGCACATCTCGGCGATCGAGCCGTCGGCGTTGCGGTAGTCCATGAACCACTCGGCCGCCGGGTCCTCGGCGAGGGAGGCGCCCCCCGCCGCGATGTTCTCGGATCGGACGGCCCGCAGGATGCCGTCGGCGCCGATGCCGAAACGTCGATCGCAGAGCGCCGCCACCTCGCTGGGCGCGAGGTCGTGGGCGCCATCGGCGTCGAGGAACAGCACGAAGTCGTTGCCCGTGCCCTGGCCCTTGGTGAAGCGGAGGTCGACGGACATGCCGATCAGTCTACGACCGCCCGCACCACGCTCTGCACGACCTCGCGGGCCGCCTCGGGGTCGCGAGGGTCGAGGTCGACCACGTCGTCGTAACGGCGGAACCAGCTGACCTGACGGCGAGCGTAACGCCTGGTCAGCGCTTGGGTCGACGCGATCGCCTCGTCGCGGGCCAGCACCCCGTCGAGCTGATCGAGAGCCTGGGCGTACCCGATCGCCCTGGCGGCCGTCGAGCCCTCGCGGAGCCCCCGCTCCGCGAGCAGGGCGACCTCGTCGAGCAGGCCGGATGCCCACATCCGCTCGACACGACGATCGAGACGCTCGACGAGATCGGCTCGGTCGATGCCCAGCCGGATGACCGTGGACGGACGCCACGGGGTCGCCTCCCCGGGGAGGCGCCCCGACACCGGCTCACCGGTCACCGTGGCCACCTCCAAGGCCCGCACGAGCCGTCGGCCGTTGCGCGGGCCGATCGCCTCGGCGGCCGCTCTGTCGAGCGCCACGAGGTCGCGGTAGAGCGCGCCGGGGCCGCGCTGCTCGAGCTCGCCCTCGAGGCGCGCCCGCACGGCCTCGTCGCGCGCCGGGAACTCGAACGGGAACAGCACGCTGGAGACGTACAGGCCCGATCCGCCCACCAGGATGGGGACCGCGCCACGGGCCACCACGGCGTCGATGTCGGCACGCGCGTGGCGCTGGTACGCCGCCACCGATGCCTCGTCGACCACGTCGAGGACGTCGAGCTGGTGGTGCGGATAGCCCCGCCGTTCGTCGGGTGAGAGCTTCGCCGTCCCGACGTCCATGCCCCGGTACAGCTGCATGGCGTCGGCGTTGACGATCTCGGCCCGCCGCCCCGCTGCGGAGAGCGCGTCGGCGATCGCCAATGAGAGGTCGGACTTCCCCGTCCCCGTCGCTCCGACGACGGCGAGGACACGACCGTCGGCGGCCACGCTCAACCTCGACGCTCGGCGGCGGTGCGCAGGTCGTCGGTGGGGCTGTAGATCGGCGACGTGGCCACGCGCAGCGTGGGGAGGCCCAGCGACACCGGCCCCGCGGAACCGCCGGCCGCCGTCGCTCCATGCGCCGGCACCGCGCAGCTCTCGGCCTGCGCCCGGTCCCACGCATCGCCCGCCCGGGTCGCGCGCACGTCGAGGCGCTCGCCGTCGGGGCCGGCGATCAGGTAGAACGGCGTCGCGCGAAAGACCCGCACGGTGACGACGTCGCCCGGCCGCGGCCGCGCCGAGCCGGCGGGCACGTCGAAGTGCACGAGGCGTGAGTCGCGCGCCCGCCCGCTCATGCGGTGGGTCTCGTCGTCGCGGCGACCCTCGCCGTTCGCGACGAGCACCTCGACCTCACGCCCGATGAGCCGATCGTTCTCCTCCTGGCTGATGCGCTCCTGCAGGGCGATCAGGCGTTCGTAGCGCTCCTGCACCACCTCGCGAGGTACCTGGTCCCCGTACTCCGCCGCAGGGGTACCGGGTCTGATCGAGTACTGGAAGGTGAACGCCGAAGCGAAGCGGGCCTCCTCGACGACGCGGAGGGTGTCCTGGAAGTCCTCCTCCGTCTCGCCGGGGAAGCCGACGATGATGTCGGTGCTGATGGCCGCATCCGGGATGCGGTGACGCACCCGCTCGAGGATGCCCAGGAACCTCGCCGACCGGTACGACCGCCGCATCGCCCGGAGGATGCGGTCGGAGCCCGACTGCAGGGGCATGTGGAGCTGGGGCATGACCGATGGGGTCTCGGCCATGGCGTCGATCACGTCGTCGGTGAATGCGGCGGGATGCGGGCTGGTGAAGCGGATGCGCTCCAGGCCCTCGATCGCGCCCGCGGCGCGGAGGAGCTTGCCGAACGCGAGCCGGTCGCCGAACTCGACCCCGTAGGAGTTCACGTTCTGACCGAGGAGCGTGACCTCGATCGCGCCGTCGTCGACGAGGGACTGCACCTCGGCCAGCACGTCGCCAGGACGACGGTCCTTCTCCTTGCCGCGCAGCGACGGGACGATGCAGAACGTGCAGGTGTTGTTGCAGCCGACCGAGATCGACACCCAGCCGCTGTACGTGGAGTCGCGCTTGGTCGGCAGCGTCGAGGGGAAGACCTCGAGAGACTCGAGGATCTCGAGCTCGGCGGCGTCGTTGTGCCGTGCCCGCTCGAGCAGCGCGGGCAGGGAACCCATGTTGTGGGTGCCGAAGACGACGTCGACCCACGGCGCCTTCTCGAGGATGACGCCCTTGTCCTTCTGCGCGAGGCAGCCGCCGACGGCGATCTGCATTCCCTCGTGACCGCGCTTCACCGCGGCGAGGTGTCCGAGGTTGCCGTAGAGCTTGTTGTCGGCGTTCTCGCGGACCGCGCAGGTGTTGATGACCACGACGTCGGGCTCGACCCCCTCGGCCCGCACGTAGCCGGCGGCCTCCAAGGAGCCGCTCAGCCGCTCGGAGTCGTGGACGTTCATCTGACAGCCGTAGGTGCGCACCTCGTAGGTGCGGGCGCGCCCCTCGTGGTCGAGGGCGGCCGACGAGGGCGAGATCGCGGTCGCTCCGGCGGCCGTTCGGGGATCGCTGAGAATGGTCATGAGGCGACCAGTCTACGAACTCGAGCCCGTCAGACGAACCGCGGTCCGCGGCGCTCGCTCCGGGTCGCCATCGCGACGCGCGTGGCCTCGCGCACGACCGGCGACGGGTAGCCGCGGCGTGCGAGGAACCCCATGAGCCGGCGCTCGGCGGTGTCGTCGTCGTAGGAGGAGAGCTGCCCCACCCGCTTCAGCGCCGCTGCCTCGGCGAGCTCGCGCTCCTCCTCGTCGTCGACCACCGACAGGGCATCGGTGATGCACTCCTGGGGGATGCGGCGAGCCGACAGCTCGCGGGAGATGACCGCTCGGCTCTTGTTGCTGCGCGACCTCAACCTCTCGACCAGGACCTCGGCCAGCATGCGGTCGTCGACGTAGCCGAGCTCGCGATACCGGGCCACGATCACCTCGGCCTCGTCGGCCTCGGCCCCCTGCGCGATGAGCAGGTCGACCGTCTCGGCCGCCGAGAGCTGACGCCGACCCAGCGCGCGGATCACCGTGTCGCTCACCCTCGCGAGGCGCTCCTCGTCGGTCTCGGGTGTCTCGACGGGATCGGCCTCGACGCCGTGAGCGGCGGCGGTGCGCTCACGGCGCACGGCGTCGAGGCTGATGATGTCGTTCATCGTGCTGGTCAGGCGCCCTTCTTCGAGGCCATCTTGGCCTGCAGCGACTCGACGGGCGCCGGAGCCTCCGCCTTCGCGGCGCCGATGCCGAGCTTGGCGAGGATCTTGGTCTCGATCTCAGCGGCGATGTCGGTGTTCTCGAGCAGGAACCGACGGGCGTTCTCCTTGCCCTGGCCCAGCTGGTCGCCGTCGTAGGTGTACCAGGCTCCGGACTTGCGCACGATCTCGTGCTCGACGCCGAAGTCGATCAGGCTGCCCTCGCGCGAGATGCCGACGCCGTACAGGATGTCGAACTCCGCCTGCTTGAAGGGCGGCGCCATCTTGTTCTTCACGACCTTGACGCGCGTGCGGTTGCCGACCGCCTCGGTGCCCTCCTTGAGGGTCTCGATGCGGCGGATGTCGAGGCGGACCGACGCGTAGAACTTCAGCGCCTTGCCGCCCGCGGTGGTCTCGGGGCTGCCGAAGAACACACCGACCTTCTCGCGGAGCTGGTTGATGAAGATCATCGTGGTGTTGGTCTGGTTGAGCGCACCGGTCAGCTTGCGGAGCGCCTGCGACATCAGTCGCGCCTGGAGGCCGACGTGGGCGTCGCCCATCTCGCCCTCGATCTCGGCGCGGGGCACGAGAGCGGCGACCGAGTCGATCACGATGAGATCGATCGAGCCGGAACGGACGAGCATGTCGGCGATCTCGAGCGCCTGCTCCCCCGTGTCGGGCTGCGACACCAGGAGCGAGTCGATGTCGACGCCGAGCTTCTGCGCATAGTCGGGGTCGAGGGCGTGCTCGGCGTCGATGAACGCGGCGATGCCGCCGGCGCGCTGAGCGTTGGCGATGGCGTGCAGCGTCAGCGTGGTCTTTCCCGAGGACTCCGGGCCGTAGATCTCGACGATGCGGCCGCGGGGGATGCCGCCGATGCCGAGGGCGACGTCGAGGGCGATGGAACCCGTGGGCACGACCTCGACCGGCGCGCGCTCGTCGCTGCCGAGGCGCATCACCGAGCCCTTGCCGAACTGACGGTCGATCTGAGCGAGGGCGGTCTCGAGTGCCTTCTCGCGGTTGGCTTCGGTGGGCATGTCTGCTCCTTCTGCTGGTGCGGCCCGCGCCGCGGTGGTGTGCCCATAGGCTGTCGTTTCCCGCTCGAACCACGAGACGGGCGACAGGGCGTCACGGGAGTGTCGAACACCTCACACGCTACGGATGGCCACCGACATCGTCGCTGTCCGGCCGCAATCTGTGCAGAACGTGTTCGATTCTCTCGCTGTGCAGGAGCCTACGCGAGTTCGAAACTGTCTTCGACTGCGACACGCCGCGATCCGGACATGGCGAGAGCCCCGGTGCTCTCGCATCCGGGGCTCTCGTGGTGTCTTCTGGCGCCTGCTCAGCGCTTGGGCTCGGGCCGACCCGCTCCGTGCCAGTGCGACCGCGGGACATCGGCCGCCTTGCACAGCGCCAACCACACCTCTCGCGGTGTGCGCCCGGCTCGAAGGGCCTCCTCGGCCGTGCGCTCGCCTAGGTCGGAGATGACGAGGTCGTTGGTGACGACCGCGCCGTACCCACGCCCGAACTCGTCGTCGACGGCACGGCGGAACTCACTCAGCCGCATGGGCGTCTCTCCTGACCGCGGCTGACAGCCGTGGCGTCAACCGTCACCGAGCAACGAGATCGGCGTCGAAATCCGCCACGAAGTCGTCGGGCACGGTGTCGGGGATGGGCTCGAGGCCCTCCAGCACCGCGAGACGCTCGCCGACCTCTCGCATGATCACGGAGATCGGGGTGTCGAGCGCATCGGCGACCGAGGCGAGGATCTCGCTCGACGCCTCCTTCTGACCGCGCTCGACCTCGCTGAGGTAACCGAGCGCGACGCTGGCCTTGCTCGCCACCTGGCGGAGCGTACGGCCCTTCTGCAGGCGGAAGTCCCGAAGCACGTCGCCGATTTCCTGACGAACTAGAATCACTGGACCCTCCTCGCGTGTCACGTCACCGTCTCTGAAGTGGTGCTGAACCTCTCCGAGGAGTGATTCGTAGCAGAAACTCTAGACGACGGGCACTGATGTTTTGTTGTGAACGACATCACCTGTAACCAGATCGACACAGCGCGCATTCCCGCCCTCACGCGGTGAGCAGCTCTTCGAGCAGGGCGAGGGCGCGCTCGGTGGTCTGGCGCCTCACCGATTCGCGGTCGCCGTCGAAGCGCGCGGCCACCGCGCGGACGTCGGAGCCGATGGCGACGCCGATGAACACGGTGCCCGGGGGCTGACCGTCCTGCGGATCGGGCCCGGCCGCACCGGTGGTCGCCAGACCGATCGCCGCGGCCTCCCCTCCGATCTGCAGCGCCTCGCGCACGCCGCTCGCCATCTGCATGGCGACGTCGGGGTGCACCGCGCCGTGGGCGGCCAGCGTCTCGGCCGCGACACCGAGCAGCGAGTGCTTCACCGGCGTCGCGTAGGCCACGACTCCGCCGCGGAACACGGCGGAGGCCCCCGGCACGGAGACGATCTCGGCGGCGAGCATCCCGCCCGTCAGCGACTCGGCGACCGCGAGGCTCGTGTGCGAGGCGGTGAGCATCGCGACGAGGCGCGCTGCGGTGCTCATCGCTGCGCGGGGCGGCGGTTGAGCCGCTGGTCCTGCACGATGTAGTCGATCCCCGTCACGACCGTGAGCGCGAGGGCGATCGCCATCAGGACCCAGTTGACCCAGTACATCCAGTCGCCCAAGAGGTTCGGCAGCGGCACGAGCGCGAACGAGATGGCGAAGGACTGGAACAGGGTCTTCAGCTTGCCGCCGCGCGACGCCGGCACGACACGGTCGCTCAGCACCAGGAAGCGCCAGACGGTGATCCCGATCTCGCGGACGAGGATCACGATCGTGACCCACCACCACAGCTCACCCAGGATCGACAGCCCCACGAGGGCCGCGCCGGTGAGCACCTTGTCGGCGATCGGGTCGAGCAGCTTGCCCAGGTCGGTGACCAGGTCGTACTTGCGGGCGATGTGGCCGTCGATGCCGTCGGTCGCGATCGCCACGATGAAGAGCGCGGCCGCCGCCCAGCGGAGCGGGCCATCCTGCCCGTTGTCGACGAGCAGCATGACCAGGAAGACCGGCGCGAGCAGGATGCGCACGATCGTGATCACGTTGGGCACGTTGAGGTTGCTGGGCTTCGACGCCGGGGTCAGGGGCCCTCCCGCGTTGGTCACGTCTACTCCCTGCCGGTCAGCTGCCAGGCGTCCTCGTCGGACACCTCCTCCTCAGGGTATAGCCCGGCATCGAACCCCGACACCGGGTCGCGACCGTCGGAACCGCTCGCGGCACCTCCGCCGTGCCCTGTCGAGGCCGCCGGAGTGGGCGAGCCGCCTCCGCGCAGCATCGCGAGCACCTCGGGGAGCTGCTCGGGGGTGACCAGCACGTCGCGGGCCTTCGAACCCTCTGAGGGGCCGACGATCTCGCGGGACTCGAGGAGGTCCATCAGGCGGCCCGCCTTGGCGAAGCCGACCTTGAGCTTGCGCTGCAGCATCGACGTCGACCCGAACTGGCTGTTGACGATGAGCTCGGCCGCCTGCAGCAGGAGGTCGAGGTCGTCACCGATGTCGGAGTCGATCTGCTTCTTCTCCGCCACCGCCGTGACGTCGTCGCGGTACTCGGGCCGGGCCTGGCGGGTGACGTGCTGCACCACGCCGGCGATCTCGCTCTCGGTGACCCAGGCGCCCTGCACGCGGATGGGCTTCGAGGCCCCCATGGGAAGGAACAGTCCGTCGCCCTGACCGATCAGCTTGTCGGCCCCCGGCTGGTCGAGGATGACGCGGGAGTCGGTGACGCTCGTCACGGCGAAGGCGAGACGGGACGGGACGTTGGCCTTGATGAGGCCCGTCACGACGTCGACGCTCGGCCGCTGGGTGGCGAGCACGAGGTGGATGCCAGAAGCGCGCGCGAGCTGGGTGATGCGGACGATCGAGTCCTCGACGTCGCGCGGGGCGACCATCATGAGGTCGGCGAGCTCGTCGACCACCACGAGCAGGTACGGGTAGGGCTTCAGCACCCGCTGGCTGGCCGGCGGCAGCGTGATCTCATCGTTGATGACGGCGCGATTGAAGTCGTCGATGTGCCGGAAGCCGAAGCTCTCGAGATCGTCGTACCGCATGTCCATCTCCTTCACCACCCAGGAGAGGGCCTCTGCGGCCTTCTTCGGGTTGGTGATGATGGGCGTGATGAGGTGCGGGACGCCCTGGTACGCGGTGAGCTCGACGCGCTTGGGGTCGATGAGCACCATGCGCACCTCGCTCGGCTTGGCGCGCATGAGCAGCGACGTGACCATCGAGTTGATGAAGCTCGACTTTCCGGATCCGGTGGAGCCGGCCACCAGGAGGTGAGGCATCTTGGCGAGGTTCGCGAGCACGAACTTGCCCTCGACGTCCTTGCCGACGCCGATGGTCATCGGGTGCGGGTCGTTCATCGCCTTGGCCGAGCGGAGGACGTCGCCGAGCACGACGGTCTCGCGGTCGGTGTTCGGGATCTCGACGCCGATGGCGCTCTTGCCGGGGATGGGCGAGAGGATGCGGACCTCGTTCGACGCGACCGCGTACGAGAGGTTCTTCGACAGAGCCGTGACACGCTCGACCTTGACGCCCGGGCCGAGCTCGATCTCGTAGCGCGTGACGGTCGGACCACGGGAGAACCCCGTGACGGTGGCGTCGACCGAGAACTGCTGCAGCACGTCGGTGATGGCCCGGACCACGTCGTCGTTGACCGCCGAGCGCGCCTTCGACGGCGCACCGGCCTCGAGCGCGGTCACGCTGGGCAGGCGGTAGTCGGCGGCCGAGGTGTCGGGGGCGGGCGAGAGCTCGCCCGTCGTCGCGAGCGACTCGGGGAGCTCGACCGGGATGGTGGCGCCCGAGAACGCGGGCAGCGCATCGGACCCGGAGTCGTCGAGGAGGCTCGTCGCCGACGGCCTGCCGGGGAGGATCTCGCCGGTGACGCGCTTGATCGCCTGCTCGGCGGCCGCCATGTCGCCGAAGACGACGTCGTCGAAGCTGCCCTGCCCGAACGACTCGGTGGCGAGCTCGGCGGCGGAGTCGTAGGGCTCTTCGGCGGCCGGGGTCCTGTCCTCGATCGTGGGGCGGATGAGCGGCGTGTCGAACGCGGGATCCTCTTCGCGACCGCTGGAGTTGCGACGCCACCACGGGAGCTCGGCGTCGGCCGCGTCGTCGCCCTCGTCGTCGGTCGCGCCGCGCTTGCCCCGCTTGGACTTGCGGGCGGCAGACGCCTCATCGACCGCGGGCTCCTCCTCGGCGGTGGCGCCGAAGAGGTAGGCGTACAGCTCGCGGAGGCGGCGCCCGACGCGGTTCGGCGGGGTCTTGGTGAGGATGAACAGCGACAGCAGCAGGAGCGCCCCGAGGAGCACGGTCGCGCCGATGGGCGTGATCACGGCCGCGAGCGGCGCCCCGACGAGCCACCCGATGACGCCTCCGGCGACGGCGAGGCCCTCGATGCCGGCCGCGGGGTCGGGACGGCCGCCCCAGATGTGGCAGATGCCCGACGTCGTCACGATCAGGAGGCCCAGGCCGATGCCGATCCGGCCGTTGTCGTTCACGGAGGCGGGATGGCGGAAGAGCCAGAACGCGACCAGCAGCAGCACCACCGGCAGGGCGTAGGAGACGCGGCCGAACAGCCCGCCGAACGACCAGGCGTTCAGCACCGCGGCGACCGCGTTCGAGGCGAGGAACCACTCGACCACCGCGCCGATCACGGCGAGCAGCACGAACAGGAAGGGGAGGCCGTCGCGGCGCTCCTCCTTCTCGAGCTTCTCGGGGCCGAAGGCCCGAGCCGCACCGCCGACCAGATGCGCGAGGCCGATCCAGCCGGAGACCAGCGGGTTCGGCCGGGCCTCCGCCGCCGGGAACTTCAGGGTCTTCTGGGCGGTCGTGGTGCGCTTCGGTGAGGACGCGCGAGTGCTCGCGGCTGTGCCTCCGCGCGTCGAGCCGGCGCGGGAGCGCGTGGTCGACTTGCTGCTCGTGGCCATGGTCTCACGCTACCCGGGAGGGGTCGCGAAGCCCGGTCATGGCGGCCGGGTGTCGAGACCCGGCCGGCATGATCGGCCTGTGCAGGAGGGAGAGGCGGGTCAGGCCTCGATGACCAGCGGCACGATCATCGGACGACGGCGCAGCTTGGTGTTGACCCAGCGGCCGATCGTGCGACGCACGACCTGCTGGAGGGCGTAGGTGTCGCGCGTGCCGTTCTCGACGGCCTCCGAGAGCGCCGCCGCGATCTTCGGCTTGACGCCGTCGAAGACCGACTCGTCCTCGGCGAAGCCCTTGGCGTGGATCTCGGGACCCACGATGACACGACCGGTCTGCGCCTCGACCACGACGATGATGGAGATGAACCCCTCCTCGCCGAGTATCCGCCGGTCCTTGAGGTCGGCATCCGTGATCTCGCCCACACTCGAGCCGTCGACGTACACGAAGCCGAGGTCGTACTGACCGACGACCTTCGCCACGCCGTCGCGGAGATCGACCACGGTGCCGTCGTCGCCGAGGATCGTGTGCGACTCCGGGACACCGGTCGCGACCGCCAGGGCGGCGTTCGCGAAGAGGTGCCGGTACTCGCCGTGCACGGGCATGACGTTCTTCGGCTTCAGGATGTTGTAGCAGTAGAGCAGCTCGCCCGCGGCGGCGTGGCCCGAGACGTGGACCTTCGCGTTGCCCTTGTGCACCACCGTCGCTCCGAGCTTCGTCAGCCCGTTGATGACGCGGTAGACCGCGTTCTCGTTGCCCGGGATGAGGCTCGAGGCCAGGATGACGGTGTCGCCCTCCCCCACCTCGATCTGGTGCTCCAGGTTGGCCATGCGACTGAGCACCGCCATCGGCTCGCCCTGCGATCCGGTCGACATGTAGACGATCCGGTCGTCGGGCACGTCGCCGGCCTTCTTGAAGTCGATGAGCACACCCTCGGGCACCTTGAGGTAGCCCAGGTCTGCGGCGATCGTCATGTTGCGCACCATCGAGCGTCCGAGGAGCGCGACGCGGCGGCCATGGGCGTGGGCGGCGTCGAGCACCTGCTGGACGCGGTGGACGTGGCTGGAGAAGCTCGCCACGATCACGCGGCGGGGCGCCCGCTCGATGATCGACTCGAGCACCGGGCCGATGTCCTTCTCGAGCGGCGTGAAGCCGGGCACGTCGGCGTTGGTCGAGTCGACCAGGAACAGGTCGACCCCCTCCTCGCCGAGACGGGCGAAGGAGCGCAGGTCGGTCAGCCGGCCGTCGAGCGGCAGCTGGTCCATCTTGAAGTCGCCCGTGTGCAGCACGACGCCCGCAGGCGTCTTGATCGCGACGGCCAGTGCATCCGGGATCGAGTGGTTGACCGCCACGAACTCGCACTCGAACGGGCCGAGCTGCTCGGTCTGGCCCTCGCGCACGTCGAGGGTGTACGGCGTGATGCGGTGCTCCTTGAGCTTCGCCTCGGTGAGGGCGAGCGTGAGCGGGGAGCCGATGATCGGGATGTCCTCGCGCAGCTTGAGCAGGTACGGGACGGCGCCGATGTGGTCCTCGTGGCCGTGCGTGAGCACGATGCCCACCACGTCGTCGAGGCGATCGCGCACCACGCTGAAGTCGGGCAGGATCAGGTCGACCCCGGGCTGGTTCTCCTCGGGGAACAGCACGCCGCAGTCGACGATGAGCAGCTTGCCCTCGTACTCGAACACGGTCATGTTGCGGCCGATCTCTCCGAGACCGCCCACGGGGACGATGCGGAGGGTGCCCGGCTGGAGCGCGGGGGGATCGACGATGGTGCTCTTCATGGGCCTCCTAGGGCGTTCGAGCGATGGATGCGGACGGCACGCCTCAGCGGGTGGTGCCGGCCACCTTGGGCAGCGCGCCACCGGCGGCTGCATTGCGATCGGGGCGGAACCTCGACAGGTCGAGGCCGGGGATGGAGCGGACGAGGTCGATCTCGTTCTCGATGTCGGCGGCCTCCCACTCCTCGGGGCCGACGAGCGGCAGCCTCACGCGGGGGCTGGCGATGCGGCCGAGGCCGTGCAGCACATACTTGGCCGCGACGGTGCCGGGGACGTGCGTCATCACGGCGCGCACGAGCGGCTCGAGCGCCTGGTGCATGGCGGTGGCCGCGGGCAGGTCGCCGCGGTTGACGGCGTCGATGATGGTGCGGTACGCGCCGGGGACGATGTTGGCGGTGACGCCGATGAGCCCGGCCGCGCCGATCGACAGGTGCGGCAGGACGTTCGCGTCGTCGCCCGAGAAGTACATCAGGTCGGTCTGGTTCATCACGCGGCTGACCTCGCTGAAGTCGCCCTTGGCATCCTTCACGGCGAGGATGTTGGGGTGCTTCGCCAGGCGCAGCAGGGTCTCGTAGCGGATGGGCACACCGGTGCGGCCGGGGATGTCGTAGAGGATCACCGGCAGGTCGGTGGCGTCGGCGATCATGCGGAAGTGCGTGAGGATGCCGGCCTGCGTGGGCTTGTTGTAGTACGGCGTGACCACGAGGTTGCCGTCGGCGCCCGCCTTCTCGCTCTGCTGGGCGAGCTGCATGGCGTGCGCGGTCTCGTTCGAGCCGCCACCCGTGATGATCTTCGCCCGGCCCGATGAGACCGACTTCGTGACCTCGACGAGCTTCAGCTTCTCGGGGTCGGTGAGCGTCGACGTCTCGCCGGTCGTCCCCGAGACGACGATGCCGTCGGCGCCGTTCGAGATGAGGTCGTCGGTGAGCCTCTCGACCCCCGGCCAGTCGACCTCGCCGTCGGCGGTGAAGGGCGTGACCATGGCGACGAGCACCTGGCCGAACGGATTCTCCTGTGCAGACACGTCTATCAGGCTATCGGTTCGCAGCCGTCAGAACCCCAGCCGGCCGAGCTGCTTGGGATCTCTCTGCCAGTCCTTCGCGACCTTCACGCGGATGTCGAGGTACACCTGCGAGCCGACGAGCTGTTCGATCTCGGCCCGCGCGCGCTTGCCCACTGCGGAGAGCCGGGATCCGCCCGGGCCGATGATGATGCCCTTCTGACTGTCGCGCTCGACGAAGAGGTTCGCGAAGATCTCGAGCAGGTCTCGGTCGTCGCGCTTCCGCATGTCGTCGATCGTGACCGCGATGGAATGGGGCAGCTCGTCGCGCACGCCCTCGAGCGCCGCCTCGCGGATGAGCTCGGCGATCCGCTCCTCCTCCGACTCGTCGGTCACGGTGTCGTCCGGATACAGCGCCTGCTCCGACTCCGGCATGAGACTGGTGAGCTCGTCGACCAGGATGTCGAGCTGGAAGCGGTCGACGGCCGAGACGGGGACCACCGCATCCCAGTCGCGCAGCTGCGAGACGGCCAGCAGCTGCTCGCCGACGGCCTGCTTGGAGGCGTCGTCGACCTTCGTCACGATGGCGACCTTCTTGGCGCGCGGGAAGGAGTCGAGCTGCTGGTTGATGAAGCGGTCGCCCGGTCCGATCTTCTCGTCGGCCGGCACGCAGAAGCCGACCACGTCGACATCACCCAGCGTCGACTCGACGAGGGCGTTGAGGCGCTCGCCGAGCAGGGTGCGCGGCCGGTGCATCCCCGGCGTGTCGACGATGACCAGCTGCCCCGATCCGGTGTTGACGATGCCGCGGATCGCCCGCCGCGTCGTCTGCGGCTTGGCGCTGGTGATCGCGATCTTCTCGCCCACCAGCGCGTTGGTCAGCGTCGACTTGCCCACGTTGGGTCGTCCGACGAACGAGACGAATCCGCTCCTCACGCCGCACCCTCCTTCTGCTCGATCCGGTCGTTCGATCTGGTCCTGCTCGTGCCCTGCTCGCCCTGCCGGCGGGCCACGACGGTGACGAGCTGCTTGCGGCGCCCCTCCACCCGATCGGCGGTGAGCACGAGGCCGGCGACCTCGACGGTCGATCCCGTCACCGGGAGCCTGCCGAGCAGCTTCGCCACGAGGCCGCCGACGGTGTCGACGTCGTCGTCGTCGAGCTCGAGGCCGAAGAGCTCGCCGAGCTCGTCGACGGGGAGCCGCGCACTCACCCGGAAGGCGCCGTCGCCGAGGTCGGTCACGTCGTCGGTGTCGTGATCGTACTCGTCGGAGATGTCGCCCACGAGCTCCTCGATGAGATCCTCCAGGGTCACGAGACCGGCGATGCCGCCGTACTCGTCGACCACCATCGCGAGGTGGTTCGACTGCGCCTGCATCTGGCGGAGCGTGTCGTCGACCTTCTTCGACTCGGGGACGAAGACCGCAGGGCGCATGAACGCCTCGACCAGGGCCGAGTCGATCGACTCGGGTCGCTCGTAGCTGAGCCGCGCGGTATCGCGCAGATAGAGCACGCCCACCACGTCGTCGGAGTCGTCGCCCACCACGACGGGCATGCGCGAGACGCCCCGGCTGAGGAACAGCCCGAGCGCGTGCCCCACCGTCTCGGTGCTGCCCACGGTGACCATGTCGGTGCGCGGGATCATCACCTCGCGCACGACCGTGTCGTTGAACTCGATGATCGAGTGGATGAGCTCGCGGTCCTCCTCCTCGAGCACCGCGAGCTCGGTGGCCTCGTCGACCATGCTGAGCAGCTGCTCCTCCGAAGCGAACGTGCCCGAACCGGGTCGACCCGGTGTGACACGATCGCCGATCGCGACCAGCGCGTGTGCGACCGGGCCGAGGATCAGCCGGACGACGTGCACGGGCAGCGCCGCCCAGCGGAGCACCTCACGCGGCCGCACCCGGCCCACGCTGCGCGGGCTCGATCCCACCAGCACGAACGAGACCGCCGTCATGATGAGCGCGGAGAGCAGCAGCGCGAGCCACAGCACGTCGATGCCGAACGACAGCGCGATCGTCACGAACACGGCCGCGGTCATCTCCGACACGACGCGAGCGAAGTTCACGGCGTTGAGGTGCGCATCGGTCTGCTCGGCGATCGCCCGCAGCGAGCGCTTCGGACGTGTGGTGGCCGCGAGGTCGAGGATGTCGGCGCGCGAGAGGGAGAGGATGGCCGCGTCGGCCGCCGCGAGCAGACCGCCGAAGGCGGCCAGGAGCAGTGCGACGAGGAGGAACGCGACGATCGTCATCGTCGACGGCGCTCCACCATGGCGAAGCCGACCAGGATGTCGCGCTGGATGCCGAACATCTCGCGCTCCTCATCCGGCTCGGCGTGGTCGAAGCCCAGCAGGTGCAGGATGCCGTGCGTGGTGAGGAGCAGCAGCTCCTCGAGCGTGGAGTGCCCCGCGGACTCGGCCTGCACCTCGGCCACCTGCGGGCAGAGCACGATGTCGCCGAGGAGCCCGGGCGGCGTGGGCGACTCCTCGGTGCCGGGGCGCAGCTCGTCCATGGGGAAGCTCAGCACGTCGGTGGGGCCGGGCTCGTCCATCCACTGCACGTGCAGCTGCTCCATGGCGCCCTCGTCGACCAGCACGATGGCGAGGTCGGCGTCGGCGTGCACGTGCATCTGCTCGAGCGCGAAGGCGGCCAGGCGCAGGATCGCGGTCTCGTCGACCTCGACCTGCGACTCGTTGTTGATCTCGATCGTCATCTCTACCGCCTGCTCGCCCTGTAGCGCCGATCGCGCTCGCTGACCTGACCCCCGCCGGCCCCGCGGGCGGCGTCGTCGCGCTGCCGCTTGGCCATCTGCTCCTGGTCGTACTTCGTGTACGCATCGACGATGCGCCCCACCAGGGTATGACGGACCACGTCGTCGCTCGTGAGCGTGGCGAAGTGGATGTCGTCGACCCGGTCGAGGATGCGCGACACGACCTGCAGGCCGCTGATGCCCATCGGGAGGTCGACCTGCGTGATGTCGCCCGTGACCACCATCTTGGAGTTGAAGCCCAGACGGGTGAGGAACATCTTCATCTGCTCCGGCGTGGTGTTCTGCGCCTCGTCGAGCACGATGAAGGAGTCGTTGAGCGTGCGACCGCGCATGTACGCCAGCGGCGCCACCTCGATGGTGCCCGCCGCGAGCAGCTTGGGGACGATCTCCGGATCCATCATCTCGTTGAGCGCGTCGTACAGCGGCCGCAGGTACGGGTCGATCTTGTCGGTGAGGGTGCCGGGCAGGTAGCCCAGGCGCTCCCCCGCCTCCACCGCGGGGCGCGTGAGGATGATGCGATTGACCTCCTTGCGCTGGAGGGCCTGCACCGCCTTCGCCATCGCGAGGTAGGTCTTGCCCGTTCCGGCGGGGCCGATGCCGAACACGATGGTGCTGTGGTCGATCGCGTCGACGTACTGCTTCTGGCCCATCGTCTTGGGTCGGATGCTCTTGCCCCGGGCCGTGAGGATGGCCTGGCTCAGCAGTTCGGCCGGGCCCACGCCTCCACGATCGCGCTCGAGGATGCGCGCGGAGCTCGACACCTCGATCGGGGTCAGCTCCTGGCCGTTGCGGACCATCTGGAGCAGCTCCTCGACGAGACGCTGAGCATCGGCCACCTGATCGGGCTCACCGCTGATGGTGATGTCGTTGCCCCTGACGTGCACCTCGACGAGCGGATACTGCCGCTCGAGCGTGGTGAGCAGGCGGTCCTGCGGGCCGAGCAGACGCACCATCTCGATGCCGTCCACGTGCAGGCGCGCCTCTGTGCGCGCCTGGCTGGCTGCGGTGTCGTCAGCCGGTCGTTCCAAGTGAATCCTCCTTCACGCCGCCTGCCAGCACATGAGCGTGCACGTGGAAGACGGTCTGCCCCGCGTCGGGGCCGGTGTTGAACACGAGACGGAAGTCGCCGTCGGCGAGGTCTCGTGCGATCTTCTGGGCGAACGCGACCATCTCGGCGAGGAGGGCCGGATCTCCGGCCGCCAGCTCGGCGACGTCGCGGTACTGCTCGGTCTTCGGGACGACGAGCACGTGCACCGGCGCCTGCGGCGCGATGTCGTGGAATGCGATGAGGTGCTCGTCCTCGGCGACGACCGACGCGGGGATCTCACGGCGGATGATGCGCGTGAAGATCGAGGGCTCTGCCTGGTCGTGGATGGTGGCGTCGGTCATGGGTCCATCCTAGGTTTCACCGCCGACGAGCGGACGGGCCGAACGGATCCCGCACGGGCGTGATCGCTGCGGGCGCAATGCGGCCGGGTCACCAGCGCCCGAGCGCGACCGCGAGCGCCGCGATCGCGGCCGGGCCTGCGGTGGAGGTGCGGAGCACCTCGGGGCCGAGTCGGACGAGCGTCGCGCCGGCTGTCTGCAGGCGTTCGAGCTCGCCGGGCGAGATGCCGCCCTCCGGGCCGACGACGAGGACGACCTCGACGGTGCTGGTGCTGTCACCGCCGGTGCTCGTGCTGTCATCGCCGCCCGGGGGCTCGGGCCGCCACCCGGCCAGCCGCTCGGAGGCGGTGGGCTCGAGCACGAGCATCCGGCTGCGCCCGGCGAGACCGACCAGGTCGGCGGTCGACAGGAGCGACCCCACCTCGGGGACCCACGGCCGGATCGCCTGCTTCGCGGCCTCGCGCACTATCGAGCGCCAGCGCTCCTCGCCCTTCGCCACCTTGGGGCCCGACCACCTCGAGACCGAGCGCTCGGCCTGCCACGGCACCACCGCATCCGCCCCCAGCTCGGTGGCGGCCTGGATGGCGAGCTCGTCGCGGTCGCCCTTCGCGAGCGCCTGCACGAGCGTGAGACGCACAGCGGGCTGGTCGGTGTGCCGCACGTCGTCGACGGCGACCACCACCCGCTTGGGTTCGACGGCGGTCACCGTGCCGGAGACGACGAGACCGCGGCCGTCGCCGACGCTCGTCGACTCGCCCACGCGCATCCGGTTGACCGTCGCCGCGTGGCGCGCCTCGTCGCCGACGAGCTCGACCTCGTCGCCGACCGCGTGCGGCAGGTCGGCGAGGTCGTCGCGGAGGAACAACGAGCTCATGTGGGGATCAGCCCAGGAAGCGGTCGCGGAGCTTGGAGAACAGACCCTGCTGGAAGTGCCCCAGCGTGGGCTTCTGACCCTTGTGCGACGCGGCGAGCTGGCGGATGAGCTCCTTCTGCTTGCCGTCGAGCTTCGTGGGCGTGAGCACGTGCACACCCACCCTGAGGTCGCCGCGGCCCGAGCCGCGCAGGTGCGTGATGCCGCGGCCCTTCACGGTGAGCACGTCGCCGCTCTGCACGCCGGGGCGCACCTCGAGCTCGATGTCGCCGTCGAGGGCCTGCACGGTCGTGGTCGTGCCGAGCACCGCATCCCACATCTGCACCTCGAGGGTGCAGAGCAGGTCGTCGTCGGCGCGGCTGAAGACGTCGTGGTGGCGCACCTTGATCTCGAGGTACACGTCGCCCTGCGGGCCGCCGGCGGGGCCGACCTCGCCCTGGCCGGGCAGCTGCAGGCGCAGGCCCGACTCGACGCCCGCGGGGATGTCGACGGGGATGGTGCGACGGGCACGGACGCGGCCCTGGCCCTGGCAGGTGTTGCAGGGATAGGGGATGACGGTGCCGTAGCCGCGGCAGGTGCCGCAGGGGGCGCTCGTCACGACGTTGCCGAGCAGCGAGCGCACGGTGCGCTGGATCTGGCCCGAGCCGCGGCAGACGTCGCACGTCACCGGCTGGGTGCCCGGCTGGCAGCAGCTGCCCTGACAGGTCTCGCAGAGCACCGCGGTGTCGACCTCGATGTCGCGATGGGTGCCGAACACCACCTCACCGAGGTCGACCTCGATGCGCAGCAGTGCATCCTGACCTCGCTCGGCACGCGACCGCGGGCCGCGCTGGGCGCCGGTCGCGCCGCCGAAGAAGGTCTCGAAGATGTCGCCGAACCCGCCGAATCCGCCACCGCCCTGGCCGAACCCGGGCTGCGGGCCACGGTCGTAGTCGCGGCGGGCGCCAGGATCGCTCAGCACGTCGTAGGCGTGCGTGACCTGCTTGAACTTCTCCTGCGCCTCGGGGCTCGGGTTGACGTCGGGGTGCAGCTCGCGGGCGAGCTTGCGGTAGGCCTTCTTGATCTCGTCGGGCGTCGCCTCGCGCGAGACGCCGAGGACGTCGTAGTGGTCAGCCACCAGGGGCTACTCCTTCGTGTGGATCGGATCCGGACGGCGCAGGTCGCAGGACGGCACGCGCCGTCACGCCTCGCCGAGGAGACGGGTGAGGTACCGGGCGACGGCGCGCACGGCGGAGATGTTGCTCGAGTAGTCCATGCGCAGGGGGCCGAGCACGCCGAGGCGCGACACCGCCGCACCGGTGCCGCTGTAGCCGCTGGCGAGCACGGAGGTCTCGCCGAGGCCGAACGACTCGTTCTCGCGCCCGATGCTCACCGAGACGCCGCGCTGGTCGGCCTCCATCTCGCTGAACAGGCGCAGGAGCGTGACCTGCTCCTCGACCGCCTCGAGCACGGGCAGGATGCTGCCACGGAAGTCCTCCTCGGTGCGCACCAGGTTGGCGGCGCCGGCGATGATGAGCTTCTCCTGGCGATTCGCGGCGAACTGCTCCTGCAGGGTGGCGAGGATGCTCGACTCGACGCCGTCGCGCGCGTCGGCGGCCAGCACGTCGAGGGCGGCGGCCGCGTCGAGGAGGCCGCGGTCGACGACGACGTTGTTCACCACGGCACGGAAGTCGGCGAGGGTGCTCGCGTCGACGTCGGCGGGCGTCTCGATGACACGCTGCTCGACCTGGCCGGAGTCGAAGATGGCGACCGACATCAGCCGACGGGGCGCCAGCGAGACCAGCTCGACATGACGGACCCGCGCCTGGTGCCTGGACGGGTACTGCACGAGCGCCACCTGGTGCGTGAGCTGCGAGAGGAGCCGGACCGTGCGGGCGAGCACGTCGTCGAGGTCGGCGGAGGCCCCGAGGAACGCCTCGATGGCGTGCCGCTGCGCCGACGAGAGCGGACGGAGCTCGGAGAGGTGGTCGACGAAGAGGCGATACCCCTTGTCGGTGGGCACCCGCCCGGACGACGTGTGGGGAGCCGCGATGAGCTCCTCCTCCTCCAGCTGCGCCATGTCGTTGCGGATGGTCGCGGCCGACACGCCGAAGGAGTGGCGCTCGACGATCGTCTTGGAGCCCACCGGCTCGCGGTTGGCCACGTAGTCCTGCACGATGACCCGGAGGACCTCGAGGCTGCGTTCGGACACCATGCCGGACCTCCTCTCGCCACCTGCGCCGCGGGCCTCCCGACCGGCGCTGCGATCCTGGCACTCGGACCGCTGGACTGCCAATCCTATCGCGCCCAGCCTGACGTCGTCCCCCGACATCCTGAGCAACGGTCATTGCCGCGAGGCCGGTGTGCCGCTATCTTGGCACCCGACAGAGGCATGTGTCTCCAAGCGAAAGGCCCAGACGTGACCGACCCCAACAACCCCTACGACCCCAACGCCGGTCAGCCCACGCCTCCCCCGCAGGGCGGATACCCGCAGCAGCCGCCGCAGCAGCCCGGCTACCAGCAGCCTCAGCAGCCGGGGTACCAGCAGCCCGGGTACCAGCAGCCGCAGCAGCCCGGCTATCAGCAGCCGCAGCAGCCCGGGTACCAGCAGCCCTACGGCGCGCCCACCGCGGCGCCGCTCAGCCCCGCCGAGGACAAGCAGTGGGCGTTCCTCGCGCAGCTCGGCGGCATCCTCGGATTCATCCCGCCGCTCATCATCTGGCTGATCTTCAAGGACCGCGGCCCCCTCACCAACCAGGAGGGCAAGGAGTCGCTGAACTTCCAGATCACGGTCGCGATCTTCGCCGTCGGCCTCTACATCCTCGGCACGATCCTGTCCGTCATCGTCATCGGCTTCCTCTTCCTCATCCTCGCCTGGGCCGTGCAGATCGTGGGCCTCATCTTCGCGATCATCGCGGGCGTGAAGGTGAACCAGGGCGGCACCTACCGCTACTTCTTCAACTTCCGCTTCATCAAGTAGTTCTTTCGCCGAACAGCGAGAAGGCGCCCCTCCGGAGCATCCGGGAGGGCGCCTTCTCGCTGTTCGGCGTCACGGTGATCACGCCCCCGTGCGGGTGTGGAGCGCAGCGCGCACTCGCGCGACGAAGGGTCCCAGATGTGCGAGGTCTCCCTTGCGGGCGCGGAGCACGAGGTGCCCCTCCGCTTGGAACCGCTCGAGGCGGACGGCATCGCGGTCGTACTGGCCGTCGTCCGTGCGATGCTGCTCGCCGTCGTACTCCACGATCACCCGCTCCGCCCGGTAGAGCATGTCCGTGCGCCCGACCAACGTGCCGCGCTGGTCGACGATGTCGGGGTTCAGCTCGGGCTCGGGGAGCCCGGCCTGTACCAGGGCGACGCGCACCAGACTCTCGGGGCGCGACTCCGCCCCCGAGCGGACGAGCGCAGCCGCCTGCCGCGCGCGGCGGCATCCGCGACCGTCGGCGCTCGCAGCGCGCTCCCGCAGCTCGTCCAGTCCGACGAGGGGCCGCGGGTCGTCGGCCGCGGGGTACCGCGGCGCGTGGGCGAGGTGGTCGCCGACGGCGACCAGATCCTCGAGGCGGAGCGTGCTGGCGAGCTGCAGGAACACGGTCGCCGGATCGGCCAGGCGCAGGCCGTAGCGCTCGCGGACGGACCCCTCTCCGAGCGTGATGCTGTGCCCGATCACCCGTCGACCCGTGGGCGCGCGAGCGGGAGCGCGGGTCGAGACATGCAGGGCGTCGAGCTGCGCCGACCGCAGCGGGAGCGGGCAGTGCCACAGCAGGGCCGCGGTCGCGTGGGTGAAGAAGGCGTCCGCGCGCATGATGGCGGCGTACGCGCGGCAGAGCGTGAGGAGGTCCTCCTCGTCGGCGCGTGCCGTGCGCACTCCGCGGAACGGCCGTGCCAGATCGGCGCCGCGCATCCGCTTGTCGCTCAGCCCGGCGAGACGCCCGTCACCGACGGCGAAGGGGGCGCGGCGGAGGGGTCCGGGCAGTGGTGTCCGTGGTCGCATCCGGACATCATGGCGGCCCGGACGCTCGCCCGCTCGTGCCCTCCACAGCCGCCGCGCGTTCTCCACAAGCCCGCGTCCGGGGCTCGCCCACGCCCGCTCCCGCCGAGTCGCGCGATCCCGCCCATCTCCGGGCACGGGAAAGGGCGGAAGGTCGCCGGTCGACGCATGGGCCGGAGCCGCGGGTGGCGAGTTGCGGGAAGCGGCCCCTTCCGGACGCTCGGAAGGGCGGAAAGTCGCCGTTCGGCGCATCGGCCGGAGCGACGGGCTGCGAGTTGCGCGAAGGTGCTCTTATCCGCGAGCGGGGCAGGGCGGGAGGTCGCCGTCGGCGCACGGGCCTGAGCCGCGGGCGGCGAGTTGCGGGAAGACGCCCCCTCCGGGCGCGGGAAAGGGCGGGAAGTCGCCGTTCGGCCCGCGGGGTGGGTGTCCCGCGGCGGCGAAGGGCGAGAAGAGGCCCTTCCCGGGCGTCTGAAAGGGCGGTCAGGCGCCAGTCGACGGATGCGCGCAGACGGCCTGGGCGCGCGAGCGCGAGGAACGCGCCGCGGGCGGGGTCAGGTGAGGCGGCGGACGACGGCGTCGGCGAGGAGGCGGCCGCGGCGGGTGAGGGTGAGGGTGCCGGCGAACGCGGCGGCGGGGTCGATGAGGCCGTCGGCGATGAGGCCCGCCACCTCGCGGCGCGCGGGGTCGGCCAGCGACGGGAGCGCGATCCCCTCACGGACGCGCGTGAGCAGCAGGACGCGTTCGAGCTCGGCGGACGCGGGGCCTATGCTCTCGCGGCCCGCGGCGGGCGAAACCCCCTCCGCGATGCGGGAGGCGTACGCCGACGGGTGCTTCACGTTCCACCAGCGCGTCGCGCCGACGTGGCTGTGCGCACCCGGGCCGACGCCCCACCAGTCGTGCCCGAGCCAGTAGCCGAGGTTGTGCCGCGAGCGCGTCTCGGGCGAGCGCGACCAGTTGCTCACCTCGTACCACTCGTACCCGTGGGAGCCGAAGGCATCGTCGGCGAGCTCGTACATGTCGGCCTGGAGGTCGTCGTCGGGCTCGGGGACCGCGCCGGTGCGGATCTGCCGCGCGAGACGTGTGCCCTGTTCGACGATGAGCGCGTACGCCGAGACATGATCGGGCCCGTTCTCGAGGACCGCCTCGACCGAGCGGCGCCAGTCGTCGAGGGTCTCCCCCGGCGCCCCGTAGATGAGGTCGAGCGAGACCTGCAGCCCCGCCGTGCGTGCCCAGCGCACCACGTGCGGGATGCGCTCCGGATCGTGGGTGCGTTCAAGCGTCGCGAGCACCGAGGGCACCGCCGACTGCATCCCGAAGCTCACCCGGGTGAAGCCGCCCGCCGCCAGCTCGGCGAGGTAGCGCTCATCGACCGAGTCGGGGTTCGCCTCCGTGGTGACCTCGGCGCCCTCCGCGACGCCGGTGACGTCGCGAGCACTGGCGAGCATCCGCACCAGGTCGGAGGCCGGCAGCATCGTCGGGGTGCCGCCGCCGAAGAACACCGTCGAGAACGGCCGCGGCGCGATCCCCGAGCCATCGAGCACCCCGGCGGCGAGGCGCAGCTCGGCGGACGCCTGCGACGCGTAGTCGGACGGCCGCGCTCCCTTGAGCTCGCCGGACGTGTACGTGTTGAAGTCGCAGTAGCCGCAGCGCACCCGGCAGAACGGCACGTGCACGTAGAGGCCGAGGTCGCGCGAGGCCGAGAGCTCGGCGTCGGCGAGGGGCAGGAGTCCGTCGGGCGGCGCCGGATCTCCGAGGGGAAGAGCGCCAGCCACGACCGTCAGGCTCCGCTGGCGGGCGAGAGCGCTCGGAGGTAGCGGCGCGTGATGCCGGCCTGCATGAAGCGCACGAGCGGGGCTGCGAGCCGGTAGTACCAGGTCGAGGGGCGCGAGAAGGCACGCACGACCAGCCAGACCGAGTCGTCCTGGTAGTGCTCGACCACGAACGACTCCTCGCCGCTCGCCGGATGCCCGGGCAGCGTGCCGTAGGCGAAGCCGACACGGCCGGGCTCGGCCACCTCGTAGACGACGCGGACCGGTGCCACGAAGGAGCGCCCGAACGCGCGGATCGTGAGGTCGGCAGTGGCGCCGGCGGCGACCTGCGGGGTGCCGTCGGCCTCGTACGTCTGCTCCGGATGCGCGACGCGCGTCCCGACCGCGGCGCCCGCCTCGTCGTACAGCAGGCCCGCGTAGTCGGTGTCGCTCGGTGCGGGGAGCTGGATGTTGCGGACCTCCATGCCGGCACCGCGCTGCACACCCCAGGCGAGCAGCTTCGCCGACGCCGCGGCGAAGCGCGCGTCGCCGCTGCCGAGCCGCACCCGGCGCTCGATCGGCCGGTAACCGGTGGGCGGATACGCGAGGAGGTCGGCGGCCTTGGTCGCGCCGACAGCGGCGTACGTCAGCGGCACGCCCGCCGAGGTGCGCCGCACCGGCCGCGCCGTCTCGGCGCTCACTTCTTGTCCTTCTTCTCGACATCGCCGGAGAGCGCGGCGATGAACGCCTCCTGGGGGACCTCGACGCGGCCCACCATCTTCATGCGCTTCTTGCCCTCCTTCTGCTTCTCGAGGAGCTTGCGCTTGCGGGAGATGTCGCCGCCGTAGCACTTCGCCAGGACGTCCTTGCGCATGGCGCGGATGGACTCGCGGGCGATGATCCGGGCGCCGATGGCCGCCTGGATGGGCACCTCGAACTGCTGCCGAGGGATCAGCTCGCGAAGTCGGCCGGTCATCAGCACGCCGTACGCGTAGGCCTTCTCGCGGTGCACGATCGCGCTGAACGCGTCGACACGGTCGCCCTGCAGGAGGATGTCGACCTTCACGAGGTCGGCCTCCTGCTCACCGGCGGGCTCGTAGTCGAGCGAGGCGTAGCCGGCCGTCTTCGACTTGAGCTGGTCGAAGAAGTCGAAGACGATCTCGCCGAGCGGCATCGTGTACTTGATCTCGACACGGTCCTCGCCGAGGTAGTCCATGCCCTGCAGGGTGCCGCGGCGACTCTGGCAGAGCTCCATGATCACGCCGACGTAGTCCTTCGGCGCGAGGATCGCGGCGTTCACGACCGGCTCGGACACGCTCGCGATCTTCCCCGCGGGGAACTCGCTCGGGTTGGTGACCTCGATCTCCTTCTTGTCCTCCGTCACCACGTGGTAGATCACGCTGGGGGCAGTGGCGATGAGGTCGAGGCCGAACTCGCGCTCGAGGCGCTCGCTGATGATCTCGAGGTGCAGGAGGCCGAGGAAGCCGCAGCGGAAGCCGAAGCCCAGCGCGACCGAGGTCTCGGGCTCGTAGGCGAGCGCCGCATCCGACAGCTTGAGCTTGTCGAGCGCCTCGCGCAGCAGCGGGTAGTCGCTGCCGTCGATCGGGTAGAGACCGGAGAACACCATCGGCAGCGGCTCGGTGTAGCCGGGCAGCGCCTGGGTGGCCGGCTTCGCCGCGGTCGTGACGGTGTCGCCGACCTTCGACTGGCGGACGTCCTTCACGCCGGTGATGAGGTAGCCCACCTCGCCGACGCCCAGGCCCTTGCTGGGCGTGGGCTCGGGGCTCGAGACGCCGATCTCGAGGATCTCGTGGGTCGCCTTCGTCGACATCATCTGGATGCGCTCACGCGGCTTCAGCTCGCCGTCGATCATGCGGACGTAGGTGATGACGCCGCGGTAGGCGTCGTAGACGGAGTCGAAGATCATGGCGCGGGCCGCCGCATCCGCATCGCCCTTCGGGGCGGGGATGAGGTCGACGACGCGGTCGAGGAGGTCCTCGACGCCCATGCCGGTCTTGCCCGAGACGCGCAGCACGTCGGCGGGATCGCCGCCGATGAGGTTCGCCAGCTCGGCGGCGTACTTGTCGGGCTCGGCCGCGGGCAGGTCGATCTTGTTGAGCACCGGGATGATCTGGAGGTCGTTCTCGAGCGCCAGGTACAGGTTCGCGAGCGTCTGCGCCTCGATGCCCTGCGCGGCGTCGACCAGGAGGATCGCGCCCTCGCACGCGGCGAGCGAGCGGCTGACCTCATAGGTGAAGTCGACGTGGCCCGGCGTGTCGATCATGTTGAGCGCGAAGGTCTCGCCGCTCACCGACCACGGCATGCGCACGGCCTGGCTCTTGATGGTGATGCCGCGCTCGCGCTCGATGTCCATGCGGTCGAGGTACTGGGCGCGCATGTCGCGATCGGACACCACGCCCGTGATCTGCAGCATGCGGTCGGCGAGGGTGGACTTCCCGTGGTCGATGTGCGCGATGATGCAGAAGTTGCGGATCTGCGCGGGGTTCGTCGACGCGGGCTCGAGCGGCTTCAGCGCTGTAGGGCTCACGCTTTCCTTACTGGTCGGGAAGGATTCCCTCTGGTCGGGAAGGATTTCCGGGGACGACCTATTGTGCCATGTATGGCCATCCTCCTCACCGGCGCGACCGGATACATCGGTTCCCATGTCCTCCAGGCCCTGCGCGCGCAGGGCCGCGACGTCGTCGCTCTGGTGCGCGACGAGTCGAAGGCGCGGACGGTCGAGGCGACCGGCGCGACCGCCGTCGTCGGCACCATCGGCGACCGCGGGCTCGTGGAGCAGCTCGCCACCGACAGCGACGGTGTGATCCAGCTCGCCGCTCCCGGCGACGGATCCGACGCCGAGGTCACCGAGACGTTCGTCGACGCGGTCCTCGCCGGCCTCGAGGGCAGCGACAAGCCGTTCGTCCACACGTCGGGCATCTGGGTCTACGGCTCGAACGCCGACATCTCCGAGACGTCGCCGCTCGATCCGCCCGCGCTCACCGCGTGGCGCGTCCCGCTCGACGAGCGTGTGCAGAACGCGGAGGGCGTGAAGACGACCGTCATCGCCCCCGGCATCGTCTACGGACACGGCGGCGGCATCCCCGCGATGGTGGCCGGCGCCGCGCAGGTCGATGGCGCGCTCCAGCTCATCGGATCCGGCGACCAGCACTGGACCACCGTCTTCGTCGACGACCTCGCCGAGCTCTACGTGCTGGCCTTCGACCTCGCCGACGGCGGCTCGCGCTACATCGGCGCGAACGGCGACAACCCCACCGTGCGCGAGCTCGGTGTGGCCGCCGCCACCGCGGCCGGCCTCGAGGGGCGGGTGGCCCCGACGACGGTCGATGAGGTGCACGCGACGCTGGGCGTGCCCTTCGGCGATGCCCTGCTTCTCGATCAGCAGGCGCGCGGCACCGCGGCGCGGATCGACCTCGGCTGGGAGCCCAACGGCCCCACCCTCGTCGACGAGCTGCGCAGCGGCTCCTACGCCGGCTGACGCCTTCTCACAGGGCGACGCCGCTGTGACCTCGGGGCCACGCCGCCCGTCACGGGGCCAGGTCGCTCAGAGGCGGCGGAACACCGCCCGCGGCACCCGCGCGGGCGGCACGAAGCGGCCCGTCCGCTCCACCTCGTGGACGAGCGCGACCAGGCGCTCGTTCACGGGGGTCGGGAGACCGGCGACCCGTCCCTCCGAGACGACGGCTCCGTTGAGATGGTCGATCTCGGTCGGCTGACCACGGCGGATGCTCTGCAGCGTCGAGCCCGGATTGGGCGTCGCCCCCATCCGCCGCGCCATCAGCTTCGGCAGCATCTCGGCCCAGCGGAGCGGCGCCATCGAGAACACGGTGAGGAGCCCCTCGCCGAGGCCTGACATCGGCTCGAAGCGGACGCCACGGGCTCGGGCCGCCACGACGGCCTCGCGCATCGACGCGGTCATCACCTGGCGCAGCACCGGCACGCGCACCACGTCCTGCACGCTCATGCCGGTGATGGCGGGCAGCGCGTTGACCTGGTTGACGATGAGCTTCGTCCACTGGGCGCCCACGAGGTTCGTGGTCGTCGTGATCGGCACGGCGCTGCCGAGCGTCGCCGCCACACGGTCGAGCACCGCGGCGTCCTTCCGGTGGTCGACCGCGCCGAGGATCGTCGGCCCCGGGGTCGTGATCGCCACGCTGCCGGGCGAGAGGAACGAGGCGGCGTAGAGGGCGAGGCCGCCCAGGACGGCCGATCCGGGCAGGGCGGCGGCGACGCGTTCCGCCCCGCCGAGGCCGTTCTGGATCACCAGGACGTCGGTGCCGCGCAGCGCCTCGGCGTTGTCGGCGACGGCGCGATCGGCGTCCTGCGCCTTCACCGCGATGATCGCGAGGTCGGGGCGCTCGTCGAGACGCTCCTGCGCCGTGAGATGAGCCCGGTGGTCGCCCCAGCCTCCCGTCAGCAGGAGCCCGTCTCGCCGGATCGCGTCGAGGTGCTCACCGCGGGCGGTCACCACGACGTCGTGTCCGGCGCGGTCGAGCGCGGCGGCCACGGTGCCGCCGATCGCGCCGGCGCCGATCACCGCGATGGTCATCGGACGGCCTCGGCGCGCCCCGCCGCGCTCACACCCTCGTTCTGGGGGCCGGGGAGCCTGCCGAGCCCCTCGAGCAAGTCGGCCTCCGAGGCGGCGACGCACACCCGGATCCAGCCCTCCCCCATCCGCCCGAAGGCGCTGCCCGGGGCGACCGCCACACGCTGCTCGAGCAGGAAGCGCTCGGCCCACGAGGCGACGTCGCCCTCGGTGGCGTACGACAGGTCGACCCAGAGGTAGAAGGCTCCGGATGGCTCCAGGTACCGGATCCCCCGCTCGCGCAGCAGCGCCGTCGCGATGTCGAGGTTCTCGCGGTAGTGCTCCGCGGCGCGTTCGACGTGCTCCTGCTCGCCGGTGAGGGCGGCGACCACGGCGTGCTGCGCCGGGGTGTTGATGCAGCTCACGATCGCCTCCTGCGCCGACCGGAGCAGCGGCGCGAATCCGGGCGGCGTGATGAGCCAGCCCACACGCGCGCCGGTCAGCGCGTACGTCTTCGATGCGGAGAACACCGCGAGCACGCGCTCGTCGTCGCCCAGCCCGAGCATGCTCGTGTGGCCTGCACCGTAGGTGAACCGCTCGTACACCTCGTCGCTGATCACCCAGAGGTCGTGCTCGCGGGCGAAGGCGAGGATGCGCTCCATGGTCTCGCGCGGGAAGATCGCGCCGAGCGGGTTGGACGGCGAGTTGACGATGATGGCCCGTGTGCGGTCGGTGACGAGCCGGGCGAGCTCATCGAGATCGGGCTCGAAGCCCCGGTCGGGATGGAGCGGGTACGGCACCGGCGCGGCCGACAGCAGGTGCGCGTTCATCGTGAAGGTCGTGTACCCCGGATCGGGCACGAGCACCTCGTCGCCGACGTCGAGCACCAGGTTCATCGCCAGGTGAAGCGCGCCGGTCGCCCCGTTCGTCACCCACACCCGCTCACGGTCGACCTCGACCCCGTGACGCGCCCGTAGGTCGTCGCGGATCGCGTCGCGCAGCGGGATGATGCCCCCGTTGGGCGTGTAACCGGTGTCGTCGGCCGTCCAGGCTGCCGCGGCGGCCTCGAGGATGTGCGGCGCCACCTCGACGTCGGGCTCACCGACGGCGAGGTACACGACGTCGTCGAGCGACTGCGCGAGCTCGAAGACACGACGGATGCCGGACGGGGGAACGGTGTCGGTATGGGACGCGAGGCGCGGCATAGTCGTCCACGCTACTCCGTCCGATTGTCCCGCCCCCGACGACCTGGTAATGTTGTCTGTTGGCTTACGCATCCGCAGGTTTTCGAAGGATGCGAACAGCGGCCGCGCGACGCGCGACGCGCCTCGAACGGCCGCACCGCATCCATCCGAAGAAGACACAAGAGGTTATTCCCCGTGGCAAACATCAAGTCGCAGATCAAGCGCATCGGTACCAACAAGAAGGCGCAGGAGCGCAACAAGGCCGTCAAGAGCGAGCTCAAGACCGCCATCCGCACCACCAAGGCCGCGGTCACCGCCGGCGACAAGGCGAAGGCCGAGGCGTCGTACGCCGTGGCTGCCAAGAAGCTCGACAAGGCCGTGAGCAAGGGCGTCATCCACAAGAACCAGGCGTCGAACCGCAAGTCGGCCATCGCCAAGCAGGTCTCCGCTCTCTGAGCCGACCTCGCGTGAAGGAGCCCCGCCTCGGCGGGGCTCCTCGCGTTTAACGGCCCGGGCTTCGTGCTCTCGAGGCCGAGCGCTACGGTCGAGGCATGTGGGAGCCGGATGCGGACGCGTTCACCGCGATCAAGGATGCGGAGCTCTCGCTCCTGACGTCGGGGACGCGCCGCGACCCCGACCGGGTGGCGGCGCTGCTCGCCGACGACTTCGTCGAGATCGGGCGTTCCGGGCGGCGGTGGACCGGGACGGAGATCGTCGACTCGCTCGCCGACGAACCCGAGCGGCCCACCCCGGCGACGTCGGACTGGCTCTTCCATCGCGTGGCGGACAACCTGGTGCTCGTGACCTACGTCATCCGAGGTGACGGGGTGGAGAGCCGCCACTCGTCGCTCTGGCGGACCGACGGACCGGTGCTCGTGTTCCACCAGGGCACCCTCGTCGCCCCGTGAGGGCGGCCCCGGCCTGCGAGGGCGGCCCGACCTCGTGTCTCGACGCCGGGCGCGATCAGGGACGGGCGCCGCGGGCGGCGATCGTGGCGACGACCGTCTCGAGTGCGTAGACCGGGTCGCGCGAGGCGCCCTTGACGTTCTCGTCGGCGGCGGCCAGGGCCTGGATCACGCGGCCGAGGCCCTCGCTGGTCCAGCCGGAGAGGTCGCGCCGAGCGCGGTCGATCTGCCAGGGCGCGAGCCCCAGCTGACCCGCCAGTTGGCCTGAGCCGCCCCGGGTTCCGGCGACCTTCGCCATCGTGCGGATCTTCATCGCGAACGCGGCGACGATCGGCACAGGATCGGCCCCGGAGGCGAGCGCGTGCCTCAGCAGCGCCATCGCCTCGCCGTAGCGGCCGGCGATCGCGGCATCTGCGACGGAGAACGCGTTCGTCTCGACCCGACCGGCGTAGTAGCGCTCGACGGTCGCCTCGGTGATCTCGTCGCTGGCGTCGGCGATGAGCTGGGCGCAGGCGCTCGAGAGCTCGGCCAGGTCGTCGGTGAAGGCGGAGACGAGCGCCCGCACCGCTCCCGGTGTGACGCGCTTGCCCGCGGCCTTGAACTCCGCGACGGCGAACTCGTAGCGCTCGGTGTCTTTCTTCAGCTCGGCGCAGACGATCTCGATCGCGGTGCCCGAGGCGGCGCGGATGCCCTCGAGGAGCTTCTTGCCCCGCACACCACCCGCGTGCCGGATGACGACGTACGTGTCGTCGGCCGGCGAGGCGAGGTAGTCGAGCGCCTCCACGAGGAACGCGTCGGAGGCCTTCTCGGCCGCGGACACGCGGATGAGCCGGGGCTCCTGGAAGAGCGAAGGACTGGCCAGCGTGAGCAGCTCGCCCGGGGCGTACGACGCCGCGTCGATGTCGTTCACCTCGAGGCTCGGATCCTCGGCGCGCAGGAGGTCGCGCAGGATGCGCCCCGCACGGTCGGCGAGGAAGCCCTCGGGCCCGGTGACCAGCACGACGGGCGCCGGACGGACCTCGCTCCAGCTCAACTGCGGGATGGCCGCCTTCGGGGCCTTGGTCGAGCCCCCGCGCGCAGGCGCGGTGCGTGACCGGCTCGTCGCCATGGTGCTCTCCTCATCGCCGCCCGGCGCCCGCTCGGACGCCCTCGTGAAGCCTACCCGCGACATCCGACCACCCTCGCGGGCCGACGCGACCCGCCTCCGGCGGTGCGCGCTCCGACCACATCGTGATCCTCCCCGGCGTCCCGGCGACCAGCAGGAGCCCGCCGAGGTCGGTGCGGAGCGCCGCCGTCCCGACGCTCTCGAGGATGCCGAGCAGTCTCTCGGTCGGATGTCCGTAGTCGTTCCCCGCCCCGACCGAGATCAGGCCGACCGTCGCGTGGACCTCGCGGTAGAGCGCCTCGCTCTGGTCGGCGGACCCGTGGTGCGACACCTTCACGACGTCGACGGCCGGGAGCGGCCCGGCCGAACGGAGCCGGACCTGAGCCGACTCGCTCAGGTCGCCGAGGAACAGCATCCGGAGCGCGCCGGTGACGAGGAGGGTGACACTCGCGTCGTTGCCCTCGTCGCGCGATCCCCCGCGCGGCCAGAGCACGTCCCACCGCAGGTCGCCGAGCACACCATGGTGCCCTCGCGCGGCGGGAAGGATCCGCGCCCCGCCGGCGGTCAGCGCGTCGCGGAGGCGAGCTCCTCTGCCGCTGGGGTCGGGCCCCACGAGGACGTCTCCCGCTCTCCCGACGACGGCGGAGGCGCCGCCGACATGGTCGTGGTCGTAGTGGGTGAGCACGACGAGGTCGAGCCGCGAGACGCTCAGACGCTCCAGACACGCCTCGAGCAGGGCGGGATCGGGCCCCGCGTCGATGAGCGCGACATGGCCGGCGCTTCGCAGGACGAGGGCGTCGCCCTGGCCGATGTCGCATGCCGCCACGAGCCAGTCGCCGGGGATCGAGACGGATCGGGCGACCGTCCGGCCCACCCCGATCGCCACGGCCGCCAGCACGACGACCAGGGAACCCGCGAGCAGCCCGACCCCCAGCCGAGGCCGCCGGGCGAGGACGACGATGCCCGCTCCGACGGCGGCGCAGCACAGCGCCACCAGCGGTGCGACGACCAGGGGAGCGCCCTCCGGCTGGATCACCGCGCCGGGCAGGGACGAGAGCGTGCGGGCCACAGCGGCGATCCACGACGAGCCGACCCACGGGATCCAGCCGGCGATGCCCGCGAGAGGCGGACAGAGCGGCGCGAGCACGCAGAGCACCGACCCGGTGATGGTCGTGAAGGCGGCCGCCGGCTCGGCGAGCAGGTTCGCCGGGACGGCGTAGAGCGCGATGCTCGGTTCGAGGAGGAAGAGGATCGGCTGGCAGGCGACCTGCGCCGCTATGGGGACGGCGATCACCGCCGCGAGCCACCGGGGCATGACGCGGGCGAGGAGAGCCGCCGCGGGCGCCGCCACGAGGAGGAGTCCGGCCGTCGCCGCCACGGAGAGGGCGAAGCCGGCGCTCACCGCGAGCGCCGGCTCGGCCACGAGGAGGACCACGACGGCCAGCGCGAGGGCGGCAGGGCCCTGGCGCGATCTCCCGAGGGCGGTGGAGACCAGCACGACGGCCGCCATCGCCGCGGCTCGGAGCACGCTCGGCTGCGGTGTCACGAGCACGACGAACGTCACGAGCAGTGCACCGCCGATGACCAGACGCGACCGGAGCCCTGCACCCGCGGCGGCCGCGACCGCGACGCCCGCTCCGACGACGATGGCGCAGTTCGCCCCGGAGACGGCCGTGAGGTGGGTGAGCCCCGTGTCGAGCATCGCCTGCTCGAGATCGTGCGGCAGCTCGCTGTCGTCGCCGACGACCAGGCCGGTGAGGAGGTCGCCCCCGTCGCCGGGCAGGCCGTCGGCGACGTCGCGGAAGGCGCGGCGCACCGCGTCGGCCCACCCGAGCCACCAGGGTGGTGGGGACAGGACCTCCGGCGGCCCCTCGGCGATGAGGAGCGGCGCTCGTGCTGCAGAGGGATCGCCCACGAGGGTGGAGTCGAACCGGAGCCGTTCTCCGAGCGGATGCGCTCGCGAATCGTCGACCTCGGCCAGCACGGTCACCGGCATGGCCGCGTCGACGACGTCGCCTCCGCGCTCGAACGACTCCAGCGTGGCCGAGAACCGCACGGCGACGGACGCGCGGTCGTCCTCGTCATGCTCCCCCGATCCCCGGAGTGCGGCGCTCTCCCGCGCCGCCACGAAGGAGGTGATCTCGACCGTCGCGAGACCGTGGCGCGCGCCCTCCAGGGCGGGCGGGTGCCGCAGCGGGGCGGCCGCGAGGACCACCCCGACGACCAGCGCGGCGGCGGCCACCGCGACGGCGAGCGCTCCCCAGAGACCGCCCCGTGTGGTGCGACGGAGAAGCAGCGCGAGCGCCAGGAGGACGAGGACGACGCACCAGAGCACGATGCCGAGCGGCAGCGCGCACCCGGGCCACAGGGCGGTCGCCGCTGCCGCGCTCCATGCGCACCCAGCGGCCGGCACGAGACGCACTCGTCCTCACACCCTGACGAGGTCGCGGATGCCCCCGAGCGTCTTGTCGCCGATGCCAGGCACCTCGAGCAGGTCGTCGACGGAGGCGAAGGGGCCGTTCGTCTCGCGGTAGTCGATGATCCGCTGCGCGGTGGCGGGACCGATGCGCGGGAGCTCGTCGAGTTGAGCCAGAGTGGCTCGGTTGAGATCGATCGGGCCGGCCGTGCCGCCCCCGTCGGCCCCGGAACCCCCGCCCGCGTCGGGCGGGGGCGCCTCACCCTGGGCGAGCACACGCAGCTGTTCGCCGTCGGCGAGCGGCCGGGCGAGGTTGACGCTCGCGCGATCGGCGTCCGCCGCGAAGCCGCCCGCCGCCGCGACCGCATCGACCACGCGCGCCCCAGCGACCACCCGGTAGAGACCCGGCACCGCGACGGCGCCGAGGACGTGGACCAGCAGGGCCTCGCCGCCGTCTGGCGAGACCTCGGCATCCCCAGGATCTGACGCGCTTCCCGTGGCCGCGGGCGACGGTCGACCCGGAGACGCCGAGGGCGCCACCACGCCGGCGGAGCCGACGGGGCTCGCCGCGCTCACGACGACGGCGACCACCAGCGCGACGACCACGAGCACGATGGCGGCGCCGACGCCGATCCGCAGCGTGCGCGGACGTGTCTCGGGGAGGTCGGCGGGCGGCGTGGGATCGGGGACGAGATCGGACATGGCGCCCACGGTAGGTCGAGCCCTCCGTTGAGGGTCGTCCAGAACCGGATCTGTGGAGAACCCGACCGCTCGCCGCGGCTGTGAGATCTCGGTGCTCGGAGTCCCCGCCGTTCCGCGGCCCGCAGCGACGGGGCGGGCCCGTCTCCCTAGACTGATCCGCATGGCGACCCTCAGCGACGTGGCCTCTCGGGCGGGGGTGTCCGTCTCCGCCGTCTCCCGCGTGCTCACCGGCGCCGCCGGCGCCCGGGTCAGCGACGCCACGCGCCAGCGCATCCGCGATGCGGCCCGGGAGCTCGACTACCGGCCGAACCACGCGGCGCGTGCCCTGAAGCTCGCGCGCACGAACGTCATCGCGCTCGTCGTGCCCGACCTGCCGAACGCGATCGTCAGCGATCTTCTGCGCGGTGTCCAGGACGAGGGCCATGACCGCGGGTACATGGTCCTGCTCGCGCGCGCCGAGAGCGAGCTCGAGGGGTACGCCCTCCCGCGCCTGCTCGGTGAGGGCAGGATCGACGGGGCGCTCGTCCAGGCCGGAGACGCCACGCCTCCCGCCGAGCTCCGCGAGCAGATCGACGAGGGTCTGCCGGTCGTCTACGTCAACTCCAATCATCCCGACGACGCCGGCTTCGTCGACCTGCAGGACGAGCTGGGCGCGGCCGTCGCGACACGCCACCTCGTCGACCTCGGGCACGAGCGGATCGCCTTCGTCGGCGGTCTGCCGTCCTCGGTCACCGGGCGGCGACGGGTCGCGGGCTTCAGAGAGGCCATGGCCGATGCCCGGTTGCCGGTGGACGAGGCCCTCGTCACCGACCTCGGCTATGAGCTCACGGCGGGCCGCACGGCGGTCGGGCGGATCCTGGAGCAGCGCGCGAGACCCTCGGCGATCGTGGCGGCGAACATCAACGCGGGCTTCGGCGTGCTGCTCGAACTCCGCAGCCGGGGCCTCATCGTTCCGGACGACGTATCGGTCGTCGCCATTCACGACGCGTGGACCGCGGACAGCACCTGGCCGCCGCTCACCACGGTGAGGATGCCCCGTTACGAGCTCGGGCGTGCCGCGATGGCAGCTCTGTACGAGCGCATCCGCGGCGGCAGCGTGCCCCGGGTCGTCGTCAGCGACCCGCCGCCCGAGCTGATCCCCCGGGAGTCGACGGCGCCTGCAGCCCACTGACGACAGAACTCTCCGCCGCGCCTCGGCGTTCCGAGCTGATGCCGTTGTCTGATCAAACGTTTGACCACCGGCCGCTCTGCGAGCTAGCCTGACCCCGGTGCCGCGCGGAGAAGCCGGGTGGCATGCGGATCCACGACTGAACGGTTCTCTGCAGATGACTCGAATCACCGGGGTCGACGTGTTCGACGTCCGCTTCCCCACCTCCCTCAGCCTCGACGGCTCCGACGCCATGAACAAGGACGGGGACTACTCGGCGGCCTACGTCGTCCTGAAGACCGACGGCGACCTCCGCGGCTACGGGTTCACCTTCACGATCGGGCGCGGCAACGATGTCGTCACCGAGATGTCGCGACAGCGGGCGCTGCCCCTGATCGGCCGCGACGTCGAGGAGATCGTGGGCGATCTCGGGGGCACCTACCGAGAGCTCGCCGCCGACTCGCAGCTGCGCTGGCTCGGTCCGGAGAAGGGCGTGGAGCACCTCGCCATGGCCGCGGTGATGAATGCCGTCTGGGACATGGCGGCCCGGCGGGCGGACACGCCGCTCTGGCGTCTGCTCGCCGACATGACCCCGGAGGAGCTGGTCGACGTCGCCGATCTCCGCTACCTCTCCGACGCGCTCACCCGTGAGGAGGCGCTCCAGATCCTCACCGACATGGCGCCCACCCGCGGTGACCGCATCGCCGAGCTGGAGCGGCGCGGCGGCTACCCCTGCTACACGACGAGCGCCGGCTGGCTGGGCTACAGCGACGACAAGCTGCGGCGGCTGCTCCAGGAGTCGATCGACGAGGGCTACCGGCACCTCAAGCTGAAGGTCGGAGCGGACCTCGAGGACGACATCCGCCGCTGCGGCATCGCGCGCGAGGTCATCGGGTGGGACGCCCACCTCATGATCGACGCCAACCAGGTCTGGGATGTGCCCCAGGCCATCGAGTGGGTGGGCCGCCTCGCCGAGTTCAAGCCGCTCTGGATCGAGGAGCCCACCAGCCCCGACGACGTGCTCGGCCACGCCGCCGTGCGCAGGGCGGTCGCGCCGATCGGGGTCGCCACCGGTGAGCACGGGATGAACCGGGTGCTGTTCAAGCAGATGTTCCAGGCCGAGGCCATCGACTTCTGCCAGCTCGACTCCGCCCGGCTGGCGAGCATCAACGAGATCCTCGCCGTGTACCTCATGGCGAAGAAGTTCGACGTCCCGGTCTGCCCGCACGCCGGTGGGGTGGGCCTCTGCGAGCTCGTGCAGCACCTCTCGATCTTCGACTTCGTCGCCGTCTCCGGATCGCTGGATGGGCGGGTGACCGAGTACGTCGACCACCTCCACGAGCACTTCACCGACCCCTGCATCGTGGTCGACGGCAACTACGTCCTGCCCTCCCTGCCGGGTTACTCCGCCGAGATGCACGAGGAGTCGATCGCGGAGTTCTCCTTCCCCGACGGCGGCTACTGGACGAGGGCGCGCGCCGAGGAGCGGTCGCTCGAGGCGGCGGGCGCCGGGGTATCGGTGTGAGGACCAGGCGCCTCCGCACCGGCGTCGAACTCACCGAGATCGGGCTCGGCACGGCCCAGTTCGGCAACCTGTTCCGTGAGACCACCGACGAGGCGTCCGCCGATGCGTACACCGCGGCGCTCGAGGCCGGCATCCGCTACGTCGACACGGCCCCGCACTACGGTCTGGGGCTCTCCGAGCGCCGCCTGGGCGACATCCTGCAGCGCACCGGCACCCGGAGCGCGGTCGCAGTCTCCAGCAAGGTCGGCAGGCTCCTCGTCGACAGTCCGGAGACGGCCGGCAGGCAGGACGACGAGGGGTTCGCGGTGCCGGCCACCGTACGGCGTGTCCGGGACTTCGGCCGCTCGGGCATCCTGCGATCCGTCGAGACGAGCCTGGCCCGGCTCGGCACCGACTACCTCGACATCGTGTACCTCCACGACCCCGACGAGCACTGGGAGGCGGCGTCGACGACGGGGGTCGACGCGCTCGTCGAGCTGCGCGACCAGGGCGTCGTCCGCGCGATCGGCGCCGGGATGAACCAGGCGGCGATGCTCGCCGAGTTCGTGCGGCGCACCGACGTCGACGTCGTCATGGCCGCCGGACGGCTGACTCTGCTCGACCAGAGCGCGACCGAGGAGCTGCTGCCGCTCGCCGTGGAGCGCGGCGTCGGCGTGGTCGCCGCGGCGCCCTACAACTCGGGGCTCCTCAGCCGCGACGTCGTGCCCGCGAACGCGCACTTCGACTACGCCGAGGCGCCGCCCGCCATGGTCGAGCGGGCCAGGCGCATCGCCGAGGTCTGCGCCCGCCACGGCGTGCCGCTGCCCGCCGCGGCGGTGCAGTACCCGCTCCGGTTCCCCGCGGTGGTCAGCGTCGTCGCCGGTGCTCGCGTCGCGAGCCAGGTGCGGTCGACGACCGAGCGCGCCGCCGTCGACATCCCGCCCGCCCTCTGGGACGAGCTCGACGCCGAAGGACTGGCCCCGCGCGGAGCCTGAGCCGGTCGCACCTCAGCCGACCGGCTTGGTGACGATGTTGACTAGACGCGGCGGACGGCAGACCACCGTCACGATCTCGCGGTCGCCGACCGTCCGCACCACTCCGGGGAGCGTGCGGGCGAGCGCCTCGAGCTCGGCGCTGCCGATCTTCGGCGACACCTCGACGCGGTCGCGCACCTTGCCGTCGACCTGGATGACCGCCGTGACGGCGTCCTCCGTGAGGAGCGACGGGTCGGCCTTGCGCCATCCGTAGTTTGCGATCGCGGGCTCGTAGCCGAGCCGCTGCCACATGTCCTCGGCGGTGTACGGCGCGAACAGGCTGAGCCCCAGCGCGATCGTCTCGACGGCCTCGCGGACGGCGGGGTCACCGGCACCGGGGCCGGAGTCGACGGCCTTGCGGACCGTGTTCGTCAGTTCCATGAGGCGGGCGACCACGACGTTGAACTTGAACGCCTCGATGAGCCCGGGCGCCTCGGCCAGGAAGCGATGGGTGACCTTGCGCAGTGCGCGATCGCCGTCGCGCCAGTTGACCTCGGGCGCGCTCGTGACCTCGCCCGAGAGGCGCCAGGCCCTCGCCAGGAACTTCGCCGAACCCGAGGGCGACACGTCGGCCCAGTCGATGTCGTCCTCCGGGGGCCCGGCGAAGGCCATCGTGAGGCGCACGGCGTCGACGCCGTGCTCGTCGAGCTGGTCGGACAACCGCACGAGGTTGCCCTTCGACTTCGACATCGCCGAGCCGTCCATGAGCACCATGCCCTGGTTCAGCAGGGCGCTGAAGGGCTCGGTGAAGGGCACGTAGCCGAGGTCGAACAGCACCTTCGTGATGAAGCGGGCGTAGAGCAGGTGGAGGATCGCGTGGGTCACGCCGCCGACGTACTGATCGACGGGCGCCCACTTCTCGACCTCCTTCGGGTCGAACGGCTGCGTGTCGTCGTTCGGCGAGAGGAAGCGGAGGAAGTACCACGAGCTGTCGACGAACGTGTCCATCGTGTCGGGGTCGCGGCGGGCCGGGCTCCCGTCGACCGGGTTCGGCACGTTCACCCAGTCCTCGGCGGCGCCGAGCGGCGACGAGCCCTTCGGCGTGAGGTTCAGTCCCTCGGTGGGCGGCAGCACGACGGGCAGCTGATCCTCCGGCACCGGATGCTCGGAGCCGTCCTCTCCGTGGATGATCGGGATGGGCGTGCCCCAGTAGCGCTGACGCGAGATGAGCCAGTCGCGCAGGCGGTAGTTCTTGGCCGGACGCCCCGTGCCCGCCTGCTCGAGCAGCTCGATGATGCGGCGGATGGCGTTCGACTTCGACAGGCCGTCGAGCGGGCCCGAGTTGATGAGGCGCCCCTCGCCGGTCAGCGCGGTGCCCGTGGACTTCGGGTCGAGCGGCGGCAAGTCGTCGAGGTTGTCGAGGTCGATCACCGGGATGACACCGGTGACGGGCTGGTTCGTGTCGACCACCACACGCACGGGCAGGTCGAACGCCCGGGCGAAGTCGAGGTCGCGCTGGTCGTGCGCGGGAACCGCCATGACCGCGCCGTGACCGTAGTCGGCCAGCACGTAGTCGGCGGCCCAGATCGGGATGCGCTCCTTCGTCACCGGGTTCACGGCCCAGCGTTCGAGCGGCATGCCCGTCTTCGGTCCGTCGGTGCTCTGACGCTCGGTCTCGGACGTCTTCTGCACCTCGGCGAGATACTTCTGGAAGCGCTCCTGCACCTCGGGGGTCGAACCGGCGGCCAGCTCGATCGCGAGATCGGAATCGGGCGCGACGACCATGAAGGTCACGCCGTAGAGCGTGTCGGGTCGCGTGGTGAAGACCGTGACCGGCTCGTCGCGACCCTCGATGGCGAAGTCGACGTCGGCGCCGACGGACCGGCCGATCCAGTTGCGCTGCATGGCGATGACCTTCGACGGCCAGGTGCCCTCGAGCTGCTTCAGGTCGTCGAGCAGACGGTCGGCGTAGTCGGTGATGCGGAAGTACCACTGCGTGAGCTTCTTCTTCACCACCATCGCGCCGGAGCGCTCCGAGGTGCCGTCGGGCAGCACCTGCTCGTTCGCGAGCACGGTCTGGTCCACCGGGTCCCAGTTGACCCAGCTCGCCTTCCGGTAGGCCAGGCCCTTCTCGTACATCTTGAGGAACAGCCACTGGTTCCACTTGTAGTACTCGGGGTCGGACGTGTGGAGCACCCGGCTCCAGTCGAACGAGCTGGCGTACTTCTTGAAGCTCTGGTGCTGCTGGTCGATGTTGTCGTACGTCCACTGCCGCGGGTCGAGGCCGCGCTTGATCGCGGCGTTCTCGGCCGGCAGGCCGAACGAGTCCCACCCGACGGGGTGCAGCACGTTGAAGCCCTGCTGGCGCCAGTACCGGGCGATGACGTCGCCGAGGGCGTACGCCTCGGCGTGCCCCATGTGGAGGTCGCCGGAGGGGTACGGGAACATGTCGAGCACGTACTTGCGCGGGCGGGTGTCGCCCGGGATGTCGGTGCGGAAGGGCTTCAGGTCCTCCCACACGGGCATCCACTTGGCCTGGAGGCTCGCCGGATCCCAGCGCTCGGACTCCTCGGCGGCCTTGCCGCCCTCGCTGACGGGGCTGTTGTCGATGACCACGTGGTTCTCACTTCATTGCAGGCGCGTGCGGCACGAGAAAGAGGCCGGAGGGTCTGGGGGTGCCGCGGGAGGACGGTGCGCTCGAAGACGCACCTCGTCAACAGTACTAAAGGTGGAGGGCACGGTCGACGAGGGCGGGATCGACGGGAGCGTGCGAGATGAGCACCACGGCCCGGCCGGATGCGCGCGCGGCACCGACGAGGTCGGCGACGAGAGCGTCCGCACGGTCGGCGTCGACCCCCGCGGTGGGTTCGTCGAGCACGAGGACGGGCCGATCGGCGAGCATCGCGCGGGCGAGCGCGATCCGCTGCGCCTGGCCCCCGGAGACGAGCGAGCCGCGTTCGCCGACCCGCGCATCCAGACCGCCCCGCTCGGCCGCCCACGCCCCCAGACCCACCCGGTCGAGCACGGCGAGCAGCTCGGCGTCGTCGCTGTCCTCACGGGCGAAGAGCAGGTTCTGGCGGATGTCGTCGTCGAAGAGGTGCGGCGACTGCTCGCAGAGCCCGATGACCCGTCGCACATCGTCCGGGGCGAGGTCGCGCACGTCGACCCCGTCGATCTCGTACCGTCCGCCGTGCTCAAGGAATCGCACGAGCACGTGGGCGAGCGTCGTCTTGCCCGCTCCGCTCGATCCGGTGACCAGCACGCACTCCCCCGCTTCGACGTCGAGGTCGACGCCCGAGACCGCCGGCTCCGCCGCGCCCGGCCACCGCGCCGACACACCGCGGAGGCGGATGCCCCGCCCCTCCGGCAGGGCCGCGGCCGTCGTCGGCGCCTGCTGAGCGGGGATCTCGGCGGGGATCTCGTCCGGCACGACCTGCGCGATCCGCTGCGCCGACGCCGAGACCCGGCGCCACGAGCCGAGCGCGAGCGGGATCATGCCGAACACCTCGAACACGGCGAGCGGCACCAGCACCACCACCGCGAGCGCGGGCCCGTCGAAGCCGCCGCTGCCGAGCGAGGGGACCCCCACCAGCACGGCGAGCAGCGTCGCCGCTCCGGCGAGCAGGGTGGTGAGGGCCGAGGCGATGCTCGCGCCCGCCACCCGGCGCCGGACCGCGGCGGTGAGGGCGCGGTCGGCCTCGTCGAGGCGCCGCTCGGCGGCCGGCGCCGCCCCGTAGGCGATCAGCGTGTCGAGAGAGCGCAGGTACTGGCCGAGGCGGGCCAGGTGCTCCCCGCGGAGCACCGCCACGCCGCGCTGGACGCCCCGCGCGACCGCGGAGTCGACGGCGGTGCCGACCACGGCGGCCACGACGAGGCAGGCGAGCAGGGTCAGGCCCGCCGCAGGCAGCAGGATCCACACGAGGACGACGCTCGCCATGGCCGTGAGACCGGAGACCAGGATCGGCTGCACCACGCGGAGCGGGAGGTCCTGCTGGTCGTCGACGTCGGAGACGAGCCGAGACAGCAGGTCGCCGCGGCGCGTCGAGCCGAGTCCGTCGGGCGAGCGCGGGACGAGGCGCTCGTAGAGCCCCACCCGCAGCTCGGGCATGGCGCGGAAGGCCGCGTCGTGGCTCGCGAGCCGCTCGGTGTAGCGGAAGAACGCCCGCCCGAGGGCGAAGGCCCTCACCCCCACCATGGCGGCGGACAGGTAGAGGATGGGCGGCTGCTCGGCGGCGCGCGTGATGAGGTAGGCGGACGTCGCGAGCAGGGCGACGGCGCAGAGCGCGCTCAGCAGCCCCAGCAGGATGCCGGGGACCGCGCGGCCACCGCGGGGCATGGCGAGGCGGAGGACGTCGGATCGCTGCACTCAGACCACCTCCACGCTCTCGTCCGCGGCGCTGCCCGTGACCTCGGCGGCGCTGCCCGCGACCTCGGCGGCCGGCTCGGGGCGGATCGCGACGATGGAGTCTGCCGAGGCGAGCACGGCCTCCCGGTGGCTCACCACGACGACGGCGCGGCCCTCCTCGGCGAGCGCGCGGGCCAGCCGCACGACCGCATCCTCGGCCACGGCGTCGAGGGCTGACGTGGGCTCGTCGAGGGCGACCACGGCGCAGTCGAGGCGGCGGGCGCGGTACGCCGCCCGGGCGACCGCCACACGCTGGGACTGGCCGCCCGAGAGCCCGCGGCCCTCCGCATCCGCCGATCTCGTCAGCTCGAGCTCGGGAGCCCCGGCCTCGTCGAGACAACGGCGGGCGAGCGCGACGTCGGGGTCGTCGTCGCCCAGGGCGACGTTGGCGAGCAGATCGCCCTCCACCAGGTCGGCCCGCTGGCCCGACCAGCTGATCCACGGCCGCGGCGGCGCATCGTGGGTCGCGTCGCGACCGGCCACCAGGATCCGGCCGTCGTGCGGAGCGAATCCGACGAGCGCGGCGAGCAGCGATGACTTTCCGCTGCCGCTGGGGCCGGCGATCGCGGTCACCCGGCCCGCCGGCAACACGGCGTCGACGGCGCCGAGGGCCGCGCCCTCGCGCATCACGCGCACCCGCTCGAGCACCACCGACGACCCCCGCGGTACCGGTGCCCCGGCCGACGCCGACGCTTCGGCGACGGGCGCGTCGAGGATCGCGAACACGTCGTCGGCCGCGGCCACGCCGTCGGCGGCCGCGTGGAACTGCGTGCCCACGCTCCGCAGCGGCAGGAAGACCTCCGGGGCGAGCAGGAGCACGAACAGCCCCACCCCGAGCCCCAGGTCGCCGTCGATGAGCCGGATGCCGATCGAGACCGCGACGAGGGCGACCGATAGGCTCGCGGCGAGCTCGAGCGCGAACCCGGAGAGGAACGACAGCCGCAGCACCTTCATCGTCTGCACCCGGGACTCGTCGCTGACCGAGCGGATGCGCTGCGCCTGCCGATGCTGACGGCCGTACAGGATGAGGGTGGAGAGACCCCCGACGACGTCGAGGAACGCGCTCGAGAGACGGGTCAACCGCTCCCACTGCCGGGCCTGCATCGACTGTGTCGCCCACCCGATGAGCACCATGAACACCGGGATGATGGGCAGGGTGATGGTGACGATGAGTCCGCTCAGCCAGTCCTCCCACCACACCACGGCCAGCAGAAGCGGCGTGGCGACGGCCGTGAGGATGAGCTGGGGCAGGTAGCGAGAGAAGTACCCGTCGAGCGCGTCGAGCCCCGGGCCCACGGTCGTCGAGACGGAGGCGCTGCTGCGGCGCGCGAGCCAGGCCGGCCCGAGGGCGCTGATCTTCGCCACGACGGATCGGCGCAACTCGCTCTTCACCCGCGCCGCCGCCTGAGCGGCGTTCGCGTCGGCCCACCAGGTGGCGAGGAAACGGACGGCGATCGACGCCGCGAGCGCGCCGATCAGCGGCCCGAGGTCGGCGAGGGACGCGCCGCCGATCGCCCGCACCACGAGGCTGCTCGCAGACCAGGCGAAGGCGGCGATCGCGAGGGTCTGCAGGAACCCGGCGAGGCCGCCGAGGGCGAAGAACGTCCTGGCTGCGACGGCGTAGCGCAGCAGCCGGGGATCGACGGGACGCATCGTCCTAGTGTGCGCCCTCGGGCTGAGCGCCCGCCTCGTCGGCCGTCTTCGGCTCGCCGATGTGAGCCCGTGTGACGCGCTTGCGGAAGATCCAGTACGTCCACGCCTGGTACCCCAGGATCAGCGGCAGGAACACCAGTGCGACCCAGCTCATGATCGACAGCGTGTACTCCGACGACGACGCGTTGGCGATGGTGAGCGAGTTCGCCGGATCGTTCGAGGCCGGCATCACGTTCGGGAAGAGCGACAGGAAGAGGCTGAGCACGGCGAAGGCGATGGTCGCCGCCATGAGCCCGAACGCCCAGCCCTCCCGGCCCGCCGCGTTCGACAGCACGGCCAGCACGAGCGCGACGGCTGCCGCTCCCGCGAGGGCGATGCCCGCCGGGGTGCCGTAGGCGGCCGAGGTCCAGACCAGGAACGCCGCCGCGACGACGATCGTGACGACTCCCGCCCGGGTGGCGAGCCGACGAGCACGCCCGCGGATCTCCCCGTCGGTCTTCAACGCGACGAACACCACGCCGTGGGTGAAGAACAGCAGCAGAGTCGTGAGCCCGCCGAGGAGGCCGTAGGGGTTCAGCAGGGTGAGCAGCGACCCGGTGAAGTCGTGGTGCGCATCGAGCGGCACGCCCTGGACGATGTTCGCGAAGGCGACACCCCAGAGGAACGCGGGCACGGCCGAGCCGACCGTGATCATGAGGTCGAACCGGCGCTTCCAGCTCGCCTCGGGCCGCTGGTGGCGGTACTCGAACGACACCCCTCGGGCGATCAGCGCCAGGAGGATGAGCAGCAGCGGCAGGTAGAAGCCCGAGAACAGGGTCGCGTACCACTCGGGGAACGCGGCGAACATCGCGGCGCCCGCCACGATCACCCAGGTCTCGTTGAGATCCCAGACCGGGCCGATCGTGTTGATGAGCACGCGCCGGTCGGTGTCGTCCTTGCCGAGGAAGGGCAACGACATGCCGACGCCGAAGTCGAAGCCGTCGAGCACGAAGTACCCGACGAAGAAGAACCCGACGATGAAGAACCAGAGGGTGGGGAGGTCCATGATCAGCTCCTAGTAGACCGTCGCGTGGTGCGTGACCTCGCCCGTGGCCTCGTCCTTCTCAGGCGGCTCGGGCGGACCCTTGCGGATGGCGCGGACGATGAGCCGGAACTCCACCACCGCGAGCGTCCCGTAGATCAGCGTGAAGGCGACCAGCGAGATCAGCACGTCGAGCCCGGTCACTCCCGGCGACACGGCGTCCTCGGTCTTCAGGAGACTGAACACGATCCACGGCTGCCGGCCCATCTCGGTGAACACCCAGCCCACGACCATGGCCAGGAGCGACAGCGGGAAGCTCCAGACCGCGGCGCGCCACACCCAGCGGTTCTTCGGCATGCGGCCCTTGCGGGTGAGCCAGAGGCCGACGACCGCGACCAGCACGTGGAGCATGCCGAGCCCGATCATCCAGCGGAACGCCCAGTACGTGACCCAGATGGTCGGGGTGTAGTCGCCGGGGCCGTAGAGCTGCGTGTACTGCGCCTGCAGGTCGTTGATGCCCTCGACGGTGCCGTCGAGCGTGTGCGTCGAGAGGAAGCTCAGCAGATACGGGATGCGGATGGAGAACAGCTCGTGCACGCCGTCGGGTGTGCCCAACGTGAAGATCGAGAACGACGCATCCGCACCGGTCGAGGTGGTGTACAGCGCCTCCGCCGCCGCCATCTTCATCGGCTGCGTCTCGACCATGGCAAGCCCCAGCTGGTCGCCGCTCAGCACGGTGAGCGCCCCCGCGATCACCATCATCCACAGCCCGAACTTCAGCGCCGGACGCATCGACTCGAGGTGCTGGTTGCGGGCCAGATGCCACGCCGCCGCCGCGATGATGAGACCCGCGGTCACCATGAACGCGGCGAAGATCGTGTGCGGGAACGCGGCGAGCGCCACCTTGTTCGTCAGGACCGCCCCGATGTCGGCGAGCTCGGCCCGGCCCTTGTCGGCGTTGATCGTGTACCCGACCGGGTTCTGCATGAACGCGTTGGCCGCGATGATGAAGTACGCCGAGAGGATCGAGCCGACCGCCGTGACCCAGATCGTGACGAGGTGCAGCTTCTGCGGCAGCCTGTTCCAGCCGAAGATCCACAACCCGATGAAGGTGGCCTCGAGGAAGAACGCGAGCAGGCCCTCGAGCGCGAGCGGAGCGCCGAAGACGTCGCCGACGAACCGTGAGTAGTCGCTCCAGTTCATGCCGAACTGGAACTCCTGCACGATGCCGGTCACCACACCCATCGCGAAGTTGATGAGGAACAGGGACCCGAAGAAGCGCGTGAGCTGCAGGTAGTGCGCCTTGGCGGTGCGCACCCACGCCGTCTGGAAGATCGCGACCGTCGTGGCCAGGCCGATCGTCAGCGGCACGAAGAGGAAGTGGTAGATGGTCGTCAGACCGAACTGCCATCGCGAGAGGAGCAGCGGGTCCAGCAGGTCGTTCACGGGTGTGACCTCCGATTCGGATCGAGTCTACCCGCCTTGTATACAAGCTCCGAACCGATTCAGCGTTTCCTCTGTTGTGCACGGTACCGTGGGCGAATGCCCTGTGGAATACAGCCATGAACGAGCTGCTGAGCACACTGCTCGACTTCGTCTCGAGCATAGATCCCCTGTTCAGGGTGCTTTTCGCGGGAATCGCCATCGCGCTCGAGACCAGCATCCTCATCGGCCTGATCGTTCCGGGCGACACTGTGGTCCTCGTCGCGAGCACGGCCGTCTCGAACCCGCTTGAATACACGTCGATGGTCGTGGTCGTGATCATCGGCGCCCTGTGCGGAGAGTCGTTCGGCTTCTTCCTCGGCCGCTGGGTCGGCCCGCGGATCCGGGCGAGCCGGGTGGGCAGACGCATCGGCGAGAAGAACTGGGTGCGCGCCGAGACCTACCTCGCGCGTCGGGGCGGGCTGGCGATCTTCCTCTCGCGCTTCATCCCCGTGCTCCACTCGCTCATCCCCCTCACCGTGGGCATGAGCGGGATGCGCTACCGCCGCTTCATGGCCTGGACGGTGCCGGCGTGCATCATCTGGGCCCTCGCCTACGTGAGCGTGGGCACGTTCGCCGCGGGCGGCTACCGGGAGCTGTCGAGCGAGCTGCACTGGGCCGGCTACGCGTTCGTCGGCGTGATCGTGCTCTTCGCGGTGCTGGTCGTCGTGGTGAAGAAGCTCATCCAGCGCGCCGAGCGCCGGCACATGTCGGAGGCGGACGACGACGCCCCGTCGTCTGCCGCCGAGGATGGGGCGGCAGGACGACGGGGCGTCGACGATTCCGGGAGCGGTACCGCGGCTACTTGAGCCCCTTCTCGGTCAGCCAGTCGGACGCGATCTTGTCGGTCGACTCCTGATCGTTGACGCTCTTGGAGTTGAGGGCGATGAGGTCGTCGACGGTGAGCGCGGCGCTGACCTTGTTGATGATCTCCTTGACCTGGTCGGTCGCGGCGGCCGAGTTGATGATCGGCACGACGTTCTGAGCCAGGATGAGACCCTTCGGGTCCTTCAGGGTCACCAGGTCGTTGGTGGCGATGTTCGGGTCGGCGCTGTAGATGTCGGCCAGCTGGACCTGGCCGTCCTTCAGGGCCTTCACCGTCAGCGGGCCGCCCGAGTCCTCGATCGGGGTGACCGTCACGGTGACGCCGTAGGCGCTCTTCAGCCCATCGGGGCCGTAGGGCCGGGTCTGGAACTCGGAGTTGGCGCCCACGGTGAGCGGCGTGGTGACCTTCGAGAGGTCCTCCAGGCTGGTGACGCCGTTCTGCTCGGACCATTCCTTCGTGACGTTGTAGGAGTCCTGGTCGGTCGCCTCGGCGTAGTCGAGGGCCTCGAGGCCCTTCGGCAGGGCGCCCTGCAGAGCGGTGAAGACGTCGTCGGGCGAGGTGGCGGTGGCGCTCGAGTCGAAGTACTGGAGCAGGTTGCCCGTGTACTCGGGGAACAGCGTGACGCTGCCGTCCTCCAGGGACGGGATGTACGCCTCGCGCTGGCCGATATTGAACTGACGCTGCACCGAGACGCCCTGGGCCTCGAGGGCCTGCGCGTAGATCTCGGCGATGATCTCGTTCGAGTAGTACGCCTGCGAGCCGATCACGATCGTGTCGGAGCTGGGGGTCGACGCGCCGGACGTCGACCCGGCGTCGAGCGGACTGCTGCTCGACGAACACCCTGCCAGCGCCACTGCTGCGCTGACCGCGACCGCGCCGATGACGGCGAGCCGGCCCTTCTTCCTTGCTGTGAACATGTGATTCATTTCCCTTCTCGGATGGGGGTTCCCATCACCGGGCGAAGCCTGGTCGGCCTCTCCCGGACATTCTCCGCTGTACCGGCGACAACGCCCCTGGGCACGACGAGCCGCTGGGTCAGGGCGAGGAGCAGCTCGAGCACGATCGCCAGCAGCGTCACGAGGATCGAGGCGCCGAGCATGATCGTGTAGTTGCGGGTCGAGTAGCCGAGGTAGATGAACGACCCGAGCGCCCCGCCCGTGACGTACGCCGCGAGCGTCGCCGTGGCGACCACCTGCAGTACGCCCGATCGGATCCCCCCGATGAGCAGCGGCAGCCCGAGCGGCAGCTCGACCTTGGTGATGATCTGCCACTCGGTCATGCCCATCGCCCGCGCCGCATCCACGGTCTTGCGATCGACGGCCTCGATGCCGGCGTACGTCCCCGCCAGCACCGGCGGGATGGCGAGGATGACGAACGTGATGAGCGGCGCGCGGAACCCGATGCCGAGCCCGAGCGCGATCAGGATGAGGAGACCCAGGCTCGGCAGCGAACGCAGGCCGCCGGACACCGCGACCGCCACGTCGCGCCCCTTGCCGGTGTGACCGATGACCACGCCGAGCGGAAGCGCGATGATGAGCGCGATCAGCACCGCGCCGAACGTGTACGCCAGCTGCTCGAGCAGTCGCGCGCCGATCCCCTGCGGGCCCTGCCAGTTCGCGGCGTCGAGGAGCCACGCGATCGCGTCGCCGAAGAGGCTCATGCGCTCGCCCCTCCCGCGGTCAGTGCCGTCGCCTCGCCACGCGAGCGCGCCTGGGCGACGCGGTCGCGGCGTGTCCACGGCATGAGGAGGCGACCGAGCAGCACGAGGATGCCGTCGAAGATCAACGCGATGACCACCACCATGACGATGCCGGTGAGCACCTCGGCCGGGATGTTGCGCTGGAAGCCGTTGATGAAGAGGTAGCCCAGGCTCGTGACGCCGACCGCGGAGCCGATCGTGAGGAGGCTGACGGTGCTCACCGAGACGACGCGCAGGCCGGAGAGCAGCACGGGACCGGACAGCGGGAACTCCACCCGGAAGAAGCGCTGCACGCCCGAGTACCCCATGGCGCTCGCCGACTGCAGGATGTCGGGGTCGATGCCGCGGAGCCCGTCGGCGGTGGTGCGCAGCAGGAGCGCGACGCCGTAGATCGTCAGGCCGATCTCGACGTTGATCGGATCGGTGATCTGCGTGCCGGTCAGCGCGGGCAGGAAGATGAACAGCGGCAGCGAGGGGATCGTGTAGAGCAGCCCGCCCACGGTGAGGAGGACCCCTCTCGTGAGGCGGAAGCGGTTGGCCAGCCACCCCAGCGGCACCGACAGCACGAAGCTCAGCACGATCGGGATCGCGCTGAGGTAGGCGTGCGTGACCGTGAGGCTCAGGATGAGCTCGACGTTGGAGAAGACCCAGTTCACCGCTGGAGCACTCCTGCCGGCGTGCCGTCCCCGGTCACCACCACCTCTCGGCCGTCGACCGACTCGATGTGCAGCGCCCGCTTGCCGCGGTCGGCGCCGACGAACTCGGCGACGAAGTCGTCGGCGGGGGCGGCGAGGATCTCCTTAGGCGAGCCCTTCTGCGCGATGTGGCCGCCGCGCTGGAGGATCACGATCTGGTCACCCAACCGGAAGGCCTCGTCGATGTCGTGGGTCACGAAGACGACGGTCTTTCCCAGCTCCCGCTGGAGCCGGATGGTCTCGTCCTGCAGCTCGGTGCGGACGATCGGGTCGACGGCGCCGAACGGCTCGTCCATGAGGAGGATGTTCGGGTCGGCAGCGAGCCCACGGGCCACGCCCACACGCTGCTGCTGGCCGCCCGAGAGCTGGCGCGGGTACTTCGAGGCGAGCGAGCGGTCCAGGCCCACGGTGTCGAGCAGCTCGAGCGCGCGCGCTCGCGCCTCGGCCTTCGGGACGCCGTTCAGGACCGGCACCGTGGCGACGTTGTCGACGACCTTGCGGTGCGGGAGCAGACCGGAGTTCTGCATGACGTACCCGATGCGCCGGCGCAGCCGCACCGGTTCGAGAGAGGAGGTGTCCTCGCCGTCGATGAGGATGCTGCCCGAGGTCGGGTCGATCATGCGGTTGATCATCCGCAGCAGCGTGGTCTTGCCGCAGCCCGACGATCCCACCAGCACGGTGGTCTTGCGGGGCGGGATCACGAGGTCGAACGACGCCACTGCCTGAGTGCCATCGGGGTACGTCTTGGTCACCGAGCGGAACTCGATCATGTCGGCCCTATCGTCCGAGGGGTCGTCGGACACAACCCACCCAGCAAGCCAAACACGGTTCGGCCTGGACGCCAAGCGGGTCGACACCCGGCGTCACATCGCCGACACGCCGAGGCAGAGCGGGCGGTCCCAGGTGACCGGCCGCCTCAGGTGAGCAGGCGGCCGTCGACGGTGCCGTGTCAGGCGACGAGCGGGGAGTCCTCGGCGGCGAGCACGCTGCGGGCGATCCGACGCGCCGTCTCGATCGCGCGCTCGTCGCCCTTGCGGTCGCGCAGGAACGCGCGGACCAGCAGCGCGTCGACCGCGGTGAGCGCGGTGTCGAGGCGGTCGGCGAGCGACCCGTCGTCGGTGAGCGAGTACTCCGACACGAGCACCTTCGCGAACGGGGCGGCGAAGCGGGCGGCGATCATCGAGACGCCGTCGACGTCCGGCAGCGCCACCTGGTCGCTGAGGCGGAGGGAGGTGTATCCCGGCTCGGTGCGGTGCAGGTGCACGGAGGCGTCGATCACGCGGTCGACCGCGTCCTCCCAGGTCTCGGGCGACGACTGCTCGAGGTTGTCGACCGCCAGACGGACGAATCGCTCGTAGCCGCGCAGGCTCATCGCGGCGAGCACGGCGATGCGATCGGGGAAGTACCGGTAGACGGTCCCGATCGAGGCGCCGGCGCGATCCGCGACCATCGCGGTGGTGAGCCGCTCGATGCCGACCTCCGAGACGACGGCGGACGCCGCGTCGAGCAGCGCCGAGATGCGTTCACTGCTCCGCGCCTGGACGGGCTCGTTGCGCACTCGCTCCGAGATCGTGAGAGCGCCCTCGATCAGCTCGTTGAAAGACACGTAGCCCATTCCTTCCCGTGACCCCTCACCGATTCTAGCGAGCGTCGATGCGCTGGAATACACCTCACGACGAATCCTCATCGAGAACATCCCCTGCCGATCATGGCAGAGTGGTCTCGTGGGCATCCCGGCGACCTCGACCCCGTTGCAGGGGTGGGCTCGGCTCGACGACTTCGTGCACGACGTGAGAGAGCGCCTGGCGCGCCGTCGCGGGCACCTTCCGACCGTCATCCCGTACACCGGCTACGGCACCACCACGCGCATCCGCGTGCTGGGTCGCGTGCTGCTGACGAAGACGCCACGGCCCGGATCGAGGGACGCCCGGCTCATGCTCCGCCGCGAGGAGCGGGTGCGCGGCTGGCGCAGCTTCACGAGCGTGCCCGTCGGCGACGTCGACGTGGTGGTCACCGCGGGCGGCACCGAGCACGTCGTCAAGGCCGACCGCGGCGGAGTGGTCGACGCCGGTGTCGACGTCGAGCTCGAACCGGGCTGGCACACCATCACCCTGCGGACCGAGCACTCGGAGACCGTCGACGCGCCCGTGTACGTCGTCCCGCCGGATGCGCGTTTCGGAGTCGTCTGCGACATCGACGACACGGTCATGGTCACCGCGCTCCCGCGCCCGTTCCTGGCGTTCTGGAACACGTTCGTGCTCGACGTCCACGCCCGCACGCCCACGCCCGGCATGGCGGTCTTCCTCGACCACTTCGCGCAGCAGCACCCCGGGGCGCCCGTGATCTACCTCTCGACCGGGGCGTGGAACGTCGCGCCGACGCTCAACCGCTTCCTCGGCCGCAACCTCTACCCGCAGGGCCCCCTGCTGCTCACCGACTGGGGCCCGACCCACGACCGCTTCTTCCGCAACGGACGCGAGCACAAGGAGCAGAACCTCCGCCGCCTGGCCGGCGAGTTCCCCGACGTCCGCTGGCTGCTCATCGGCGACGACGGCCAGCACGACGAGGAGATCTACGCCGGCTTCGCCCGCGAGCACCCGGAGAACGTCGCGGCCGTGGCCATCCGGCGCCTCTCCCCCGCGGAGGCCGTGCTCGCGGGTGGTCGAGCGAACACGCCCGACACCGGGCCGGCGGAGATCCCCTGGGTCTCGGCCCCGGATGGCGCGGGCCTGGCCGAGCAGCTCGGCCGCGCAGGCCTCATCGAGACGCCCTGACGCTCAGCTCAACGTGCCGGCGTGGCGCTCGAGGAACTGGTACACCTCGTTCTCGGCGACACCGGGGAACTTCCCCGACGGCAGCGGCGACAGGATGTGCGCGTGCAGCTTCGCGCTCGGCCAGGCCGCCGTCGACCAGCGCTCGGCCAGCTCGGAGCTCGGGCGCCGACAGCATGACTCATCGGGACAGGTCGACACCCGGCGCTGCTGGGTGTCGCGCCCGCGGAACCACTTGGCCTCCGCGAACGGCACTCCGAAGGTGATCGAGAACTCGCCCTGATCGCTCATCGACCCGGTCTGGGTGGCGCACCAGAAGGTGCCGGCCGGGGTGTCGGTGTACTGGTAGAACTCCGTCGTGCGGTTGGTGCGGGCCAGCGCACCACGGGCCGCCCACTTGTCGCACACCGGCTGCCCCTCCACCGCCCCGGTCACATCGGTGGGCAGCGGGAGTCCGTCGTTCTCGTACGCCTTGTAGACGGCGCCGTCCTCCCCCACCCGCAGGAAGTGCACCCGCATGTCGAGGTGGCTGGTGGCGAGGTTCGTCATGCGCAGCGCGGCCGCCTCGTGCGTGACGCCGAACGCGTCGCGGAAGTCCTCCACCGAGAGGTCCTTGCGCTGCTTCGCCGCCTGCAGGAAGCGCACCGACTGTTCGAGCGGCATCAGACAGGCCGCGGCGAAGTAGTTGATCTCGAGCCGCTGCCGGAGGAAGTCGGCGTAGTTCTCGGGCGGCGTGTGGTCCAGGATGCGGTGGGCCATCGCCTGCAGCGCCATCGACCGCAGACCGTGGCCGCCGGGGATCGACGCCGGCGGGAGGTAGATGCGGCCGTTGTGCAGATCGGTGACCGATCGCGCCGAGTGCGGGAGGTCGTCGACGTAGACGAGCGTGAAGCCGAGCCGCTCCGCCAGCAGCGACACGCTGCGATGCGTGAGCGCGCCGGTGGTGTGGCCCACGCTGGCGAGGGCATCCTGCGCCGCCTGCTCGAGGTCGGGCAGGTAGTTCGCCCGCTCGCGCATGCCCGCCTTGTTCTCTGTGTTGGCGCGGCGGGCCTCCTCGGGTGTCGCGATCGACTGCCGAGCCCGCCGATCGAGCTCCCGGTGGAGGCCCACGAGCGACTGCAGGGTCTCCATCGGCAGCGAGCGGCTCGGCGGCACGATCGGGAGGCCGAGCGTGGAGTACAGCGGGCCCGCCTGCGCCTTCGCCAGCTCGATCTCGAGCGCGGTGCGCTCGTCGGGCGCCTCGTCGCGCAGCAGGTCGGGCATCGGGACGTCGAGCTCGGCCGACAGGGCCTGCAGCAGCGAGAGCTTCGGCTCACGCCGACCGTTCTCGATCAGCGACAGCTGGCTGCCGACGACACCCACCTTGGCGCCGAGCTGGTCGAGCGTCAGCCCGCGCTCACGACGGTGGTGCCGGATTCGTCGCCCCAGCGTGATGAGGTCGGTGCCGTACGCCATCTTGCTCCTTTGTAAAGATCTGCCGTTCTTTACACGACTTTCCTCCGAAGATAGCGCTGAGAACGCGAATAGTGGAAGACACACCTCACACTTTCGAAGGATCTACACCATGAGCATCCTGGAGACCGCCCCCACCGCCCTCGACGACGGCCCCAGCCGCAACGCCGCCGTCAACGACTGGGTCGCCGACGTCGCCGCCCTCACGAAGCCCGACCGCATCGTGTGGTGCGACGGCTCCGCACGCGAGTGGGACGACCTGACCAAGGAGATGGTGTCGAACGGCACCCTCATCCGCCTCAACCCCGAGTGGCGCCCCCACAGCTTCCTCGCCCGCAGCGACCCCGACGACGTCGCCAGGGTCGAGGACCGCACCTTCATCTGCTCCGAGAACCGCGCGGATGCGGGCCCCACCAACAACTGGCGCGATCCGTTCGCCATGCGCGAGGAGCTGACCACCCTCTTCGCCGGCAGCATGCGCGGGCGCACGATGTACGTCGTGCCCTTCTCGATGGGTCCGCTCGGCGGCGCCATCTCGCAGCTCGGCGTGCAGATCACCGACTCGCCCTACGTCGTCGTCAGCATGCAGCTGATGACCCGGATGGGGACCGAGGCGCTCGACCTGATCGGCCCCGACACCGAGTGGGTGCCTGCCCTCCACTCCGTGGGGTACCCGCTCGTCGACGCCGACGGCACCCGTCGCGACGACGTCCCGTGGCCGAACAACCCGGTGAAGTACATCTCCCACTTCCCCGAGACCCGGGAGATCTGGTCGTACGGCTCGGGCTACGGCGGCAACGCCCTGCTCGGCAAGAAGTGCTTCGCCCTGCGCATCGCGTCGGTCATGGCCCGCGACGAGGGCTGGCTCGCCGAGCACATGCTCATCATCAAGGTGACGAGCCCCGAGGGTCGCTCGTACCACCTCGCCGCCGCCTTCCCGTCCGCGTGCGGCAAGACCAACCTCGCGATGCTCATGCCCACCATCCCCGGGTGGCGGGTCGAGACCATCGGCGACGACATCGCGTGGATGCGGCCCGGGCCCGACGGCCGTCTGCGCGCGATCAACCCCGAGCGCGGCTTCTTCGGCGTCGCCCCCGGCACCGGCATCGCCACGAACCCCGCCGCGGTCGACACCATGTGGGGCAACACGATCTTCACGAACGTGGCCCTCCGCGACGACGGCGACGTCTGGTGGAGAGGGGCTCACCCCCACCCCGCCCGCGCACCTCACCGACTGGCGCGGAGAGGACTGGACGCCCCAGTCGAAGACGCCCGCCGCGCATCCGAACTCGCGCTTCACCGTCGCGGCCGATCAGTGCCCGACCATCGCGTCCGATTGGGACTCCCCCGACGGCGTCGTCATCGACGCGATCCTCTTCGGCGGCCGCCGGCCGTCGACGGTGCCGCTCGTGACGCAGGCCCGCGACTGGGGCCACGGCGTGTTCATGGGGGCGACGATGGCCTCCGAGACCACCGCCGCGCAGGAGGGCGCCGTCGGGCGCCTCCGCCACGACCCGTTCGCGATGCTGCCGTTCTGCGGCTACGACATCGCCGACTACTTCGCGCACTGGCTCGAGGTCGGCGAGGAGCTCGGCGAGAACGCGCCGGCGATCTTCCAGGTGAACTGGTTCCGCCGCGGCGACGACGGACGCTTCCTCTGGCCCGGGTTCGGCGAGAACTCGCGCGTCATCGAGTGGATCGTCCGCCGGCTCGAGGGCGCGGTCGACGTGGTCGAGGCTCCGATCGGCCGCCTGCCGCTCGTGCGCGACATCGACGTCGACGGCCTCGACGTCCGCTACGAGGACCTCCAGTCGCTGCTCTCGGTCGACCGCTCGGCGTGGTCGCGGGAGGCGGCCGAGATCGAGTCGTACTTCGACGAGATCGGAGGCGACCGCATCCCCGCCCGCCTCCGCCGCGAGCTCAGCAGTCTGAAGGCGAGCCTGCGGTAGCCACGCTCTCGCACGGGAGAGGCACCCGTGCGAGCCGGGTCGCCCGCAGTGGCAGCTGCGGGCGACCCCACCCTGCTCTGCCCCGCGAGGTCCGAACACCACCTGGCCCTCGCGGGGCAGTACCCTGTCGACATGATCGATGCTCATGTTCTCGTCACCGACGAGACGGCGTTCCACACCGAGTTCGGGGAACTCCGGCGGGTCAGAGCCGCGGTCGACCTGCCGTTCCACGGCGTCAGGAGCGGTCAGCCGGGCGGATGGGTGAGCGTCGGGGGCGGCGTCTCGCTCTCCGGCCGGAGCTGGCTCCGCGATGAGGCGGTTCTCGCGGAAGAGGCCACTCTCGCCGACGAGACGGCGACGTCCGGCTCGACGGTCGCATCGTCCTCCTGGGTGAGGCGACGCTGTCGTCCGCCTCCGACTTCATCGTCATCGGACCGTTCGGCCGACGTATGCACAGCATCACCCTCTTCCGTGGCCGGGATGGATCGGTGAGAGCCAGCTCCGCACTCGCGTCGGGCGACCTCGAAAGCGTGCTCCACGATCTCACCGGCGAGACCGAGCCCTTCATCGCGCCTCTCCTCGACGGAGTGGAGGCTGAGGCCGTACGCGAGCTGGCCAGGCGCCTGCTGGTGAGCTGACGAATCCACACGGTATCCTTGAGCGATCACACAGTGAGGCACCAACCGACGCGGTGCCGTCTACATCGCAGGAGGACCCATGCCCGCCACCGTGCCCGAGAAGCCCGCACTCGAGGGGCTGGAGTCCAAGTGGGACGAGGCCTGGTCGTCGCAGGGCACCTACCTGTTCGACCGTGAGGGCGCCACCCGCGACTGCGTGTACTCGATCGACACTCCCCCGCCCACCGCATCCGGGTCGCTGCACATCGGGCACGTGTTCTCGTTCACGCACACCGACATCGTCGCCCGCTTCCAGCGGATGCGCGGCAAGCGCGTCTTCTACCCGATGGGCTGGGACGACAACGGCCTCCCCACCGAGCGCCGCGTGCAGAACTACTACGGAGTGCGCTGCGACCCGTCACTGCCCTACGAGCCCGACTTCGTGCCGCCGTTCGAGGGCGGCGACAACAAGAGCTCGAAGGCGGCCGACCAGAAGCCGATCTCCCGTCGCAACTTCATCGAGCTCTGCGAGCGCCTCACCGTCGAGGACGAGAAGCAGTTCGAGGCACTCTTCCGCGAGCTCGGCCTCTCGGTCGACTGGTCGCAGACCTACCGCACCATCGGCGACGACTCGCTCCGCACCAGCCAGCTCGCATTCGTGCGCAACGTCGCCCGCGGCGAGGCGTACCAGGCGATGGCGCCCACGCTCTGGGACGTGACGTTCCGCACCGCGGTGGCCCAGGCCGAGCTGGAGGACAAGGAGCAGCCGGGCGCCTACCACCGCCTCGAGTTCCACCGCGCCGACGGCGAGCCGCTGTACATCGAGACCACACGCCCCGAGCTGCTGCCTGCTTGTGTGGCCGTGGTCGCGCATCCCGACGACGAGCGCTACCAGCCGCTCTTCGGCACCACCGTGACCACGCCGGTGTTCGGCGTGGAGGTCCCGGTGGTGGCCCACCACCTCGCCCAGGCCGACAAGGGCTCGGGCATCGCCATGATCTGCACCTTCGGCGACATCACCGACGTGACGTGGTGGCGCGACCTCGACCTGCCCAACCGGGCGATCATCGGCTTCGACGGACGCATCGTGAGCGAGCCGCCCGCGGCGATCGACACCGAGACCGGCCGCGAGGCCTACGCGCAGCTGGCCGGCAAGACGGTGTTCTCGGCGAAGCAGGCGATCGTCGAGCTGCTGCGCGAGTCGGGTGAGCTCATCGGCGACCCGAAGCCGATCACGCACCCGGTGAAGTTCTTCGAGAAGGGCGACCGTCCGCTCGAGATCGTGTCGACCCGCCAGTGGTACATCACGAACGGCGCCCGCGACGAGGGGCTCCGCGCGAAGCTCGTCGAACTGGGCCGCGAGCTCGACTGGCACCCCGACTTCATGCGCGTGCGCTACGAGAACTGGGTGGGCGGGCTCACCGGCGACTGGCTGGTCTCGCGTCAGCGCTTCTTCGGCGTGCCACTGCCCGTCTGGTACCCGCTCGACCCCGACGGCAACCCGGTGTTCGACGAGCCGATCATCGCGCCCGAGGAGATCCTGCCGGTCGATCCCTCGAGCGATCCGGCTCCCGGCTACGACGAGTCGCAGCGCGGCGTGCCCGGCGGCTTCCAGGGCGAGGTCGACGTGATGGACACGTGGGCCACCTCCTCCCTCACCCCGCAGCTCGCGGGCGGCTGGGAGCGCGACCCGGAGCTGTTCGCGGCGGTGTTCCCGTTCGACCTGCGGCCCCAGGGTCAGGACATCATCCGCACCTGGCTGTTCTCCACCGTGCTGCGGGCCGCGCTCGAGGAGGGCGGCAAGCCCTGGACGAACGCCGCCATCTCCGGCTTCATCGTCGACCCCGACCGCAAGAAGATGTCGAAGTCGAAGGGCAACGTCGTGACGCCCGCCGACATCCTCGCGGCTCACGGTTCGGATGCGGTGCGCTACTGGTCCGCATCCTCTCGCCTGGGCACCGACGCGGCGTTCGACGAGCGCAATCCGACGCAGATCAAGATCGGCCGCCGTCTCGCCATCAAGATCCTCAACGCGGCCAAGTTCGTCTACGGCTTCGAGGCACCCGAGGGCTTCGATCGCGTCACGGAGCCGCTCGACCTGTCGATGCTCGCCGAGCTGGATCGAGTCGTGCGCGTCGCGACCGACGCGCTGGAGTCGTACGACCACGCTCGTGCCCTCGAGACCGTCGAGACCTTCTTCTGGACCTTCTGCGACGACTACCTCGAGCTCGTGAAGGAGCGCGCCTACTCCGACGCGTCGGCGCCCGAGGGCAAGGCGTCGGCCGTGCTCGCCCTCCGCGAGGCCATCGACGTGCTGCTGCGGCTCTTCGCGCCGGTGCTGCCGTTCGCGACAGAGGAGGTGTGGTCCTGGACGCACGACGGATCGGTGCACACCGCCTCCTGGCCGACGCCGTCCGACGACGCCTCCGGCACCCACGCCGGGCTCCTGGAGCTGGCGGGCCGTGCGCTCACCGGCATCCGCGGCGCCAAGACCGCGGCGAAGGTCTCGCAGAAGGCGCCTGTGCTGAGCGCCGTCATCACCGGGCCCGAGTCCGACCTCGCCGCACTCCGGCTCGTCGAGGCCGACCTCACCTCGGTGGGCCGGATCGCGACGCTCGAGTACCGTGCCGGTGAGGAACTCTCGGTCGGCGATATAGTTCTCGCACCCGCTCAATGAGCCCGACGCGCCACATGAGCTCACCCACAGCGATCACCCCCACGGAGGCGACGATGCCCATCACGATCAGGCCGGTCGAACAGAGCGAGTTCTTCGCCTGGTACGCCCTGTTCGCCGACTACGCCGACTTCTACGAGACCCCGCTCTCCGATGAGTCCGCTGTGCTGGTGTGGAGCTGGATCATCGACCCGGCCGCCGAGCTCGACGCCCTCGTGGCCGTCGACGATGAGGGCGCGCTCGTCGGGTTCGCGCACCACCGCACGTTCCTGCGCCCGCTCGCCGGGTCGAAGGGCGTGTACCTCGACGACCTCTTCGTCTCTCCCGCGCAGCGCGGCCAGGGCATCGGGAAGCAGCTGATCGAGGCGGTCGCCGAGATCGGCAAGGGCCGCCACGCGAGCATCGTGCGCTGGATCACCGCCGACGACAACGAGACCGCGCAGGGCCTCTACGACCAGGTCGCCCAGAAGACGACGTGGGTCACCTACGACAAGGAGCTCGCGTGATCCAGCTCGGTACCCGCTGGTCGGTCGGCGACGAGGCGCCCTCGTCGCTGCCGCAGGCCGTGACCGACGCCGTGCTCGAGGTCGAGGCGCAGCTCTCGGAGGAGGGCGTCGACGTCGCCGACTGGAAGTGGACGCTCACCTGGCTGGAGGGCCGTCCCGTCGTCGAGCTCGACGACGACACGGTCATCGAGTACGACCCCGCCGCCGACGAGGCCGTGATCACCCCGGGCGAGTAGCGTCCGTCGAGACCGCATGCGGGTTGCGCCCGCTGAGCGTGCGCTCGAGGCCCCGGGAGGGCCGCCGACGCTCTCAGCGGGCGCAACCCGCACCACACCGCCGGGTCAGCCCCGGGCGATGATCTCGAAGTGCGGGAAGGCGAAGACTCCGGACGGGGTGTCGGCCCACTCCAGCCAGGCGGAGCGGATCGCCTCGAGCTCGAACCGCGTCGCGGCGCCGATCTCGAGCGCGCGCGAACCGAAGGCGCTCTCGATGACACGGTCGGCCCAGGAGCCGCCCCACCACTCCCGCTCCGCGTCCGAGGCGAAGCACCACGTCGACGCCGTCGTCTCCACCTCGTCGAAGCCGGCCGAGAGGGCCCAGGCCTTGAGGCTGCGGCCGGCATCCGGATCACCCGCGTTCGAGCGCGCGACCTCGTGGTACAGGTCGAGCCAGGCGACGAGGCCCGGCAGCTCCGGCGAGAAGACGGTGGCGCCGTAGTCGACATCGCGCGCGGCGACGATCCCGCCTGGCTTCACGACCCGACGGAACTCGCGCAGCGCGTCGACCGGGTCGGCGAGGTGCTGCAGCACCTGGTGCGCGTGGACCACGTCGAACGTGTCGTCGTCGAACGGCAGGTGGTAGGCGTCGCCGACAAGGAACTCGACTGTGTCGACGCCCTGGTCGCGGGCCAGTGAGTTCGCCTGGTCGACGATGGCCTCGGCCGCGTCGACGCCCACGACCCGTCCCGGCGCGAGCCGCCTCGCGAGGTCGACGGTGATCGTCCCCGGACCCGCGCCGACGTCGAGGAGGCTCATGCCAGGCGAGAGATGCGGGAGGAGGTACGCGGCCGAGTTCTCGGCCGTGCGCCAGGTGTGCGAGCGCAGGACGCTCTCGTGGTGGCCATGGGTGTACTGCTCGTGGGCTGCCATGGCCCCAGACTAGGGCTTCGCGGGCTCCCCGGTCGCGCGGCGCCCCCGCCAGGGGAAGGCAGCCCAGAGCATGATGACCGCGCCGACGACGAGACCCCAGAACGCCGACCCGATGCCGACGATCGAGACACCGGACGCCGTCACGAGGAACGTCGCGATGGCCGGGATGCGCTGGGTCGGCTCCTCGAGCGCGTTGCCCACCGCGGTCACCAGCGCACCCAGCAGGGCGAGGCCCGCCACGGCGGTGATGAGGACGGGCGGCGCGGCGCCGATGAGAGCGGTGGCGACGCCGGCGCCGAGCCCGAGGACCACCCATGCGATGCCCGCCGTGAACGAGGCGATCCAACGCTTCGAGCGGTCGGGGTGTGCGTCAGGGCCGGCCATGATCGCCGCCGTGATCGCGGCGAGGTTGAGCGCGTGGCCGCCGAAGAACGAACCGACCGCCGTGGCGGCACCGGAGGTGACGAGCGCGGCCCGTGGCGGCACCGAGTAGCCGAACGTCGACATCACGGCGAAGCCCGGCACGTTCTGCCCCGCCATCGTGACGATGAACAACGGCAGTCCCAGGCCCACGATGACGAGCGGATCGAAGGACGGCACCACGAACTGCAGCGACGGCGCCACGTGCGCCTGGTCGAGCCACCCCGTGCCGGCGCTGACCAGGATGGCGATCACCGCGGTGAGCATCGCGGCGGGTACGGCCCAGCGCGGCGCCAGCCGGAACAGCAGCAGCCACACGCCGATGACCGGGAGGGCGAGCCAGGGCACCTCGACGGCGGCCGTGATCGGGGCGACGCAGATCGGGAACAGGATGCCCGCCAGCATCGCGCCCGCGAGCGAGCGCGGGATGGACGTGATGGCGCGGCCGAGAGCCGGCCAGAGTCCGCACAGCACGATGAGCAGGCCGCAGATGAGGAAGGCGCCGACCGCGGCCCGGAAGTCGCCCGTGGTGGCCGAGGCCGCGACGAGCAAAGCGGCACCCGGCGTCGACCAGGCGAACGAGATGGGGATGCGGAACCGCAGCGCGAGCGCGATGCAGCACACTCCGGTGAGCACGCTCAGCGCGAGGAGTCCGCTCGACGCCTGTTCGGGCGACGCGCCGACGGCCTGGAGCCCCGCGATGACCAGGACGAACGACGACGCGAACCCCGTGATGACCGAGACGAGCCCGGCCGCGATGGGCTGGAGCAGGCTAGGCCGACTTCTCTTCGCGGCGCGCCGTGCGCGGGACGATCGTGGGCGCCGCGTTCGCGACCACGGCATCCTTCGTGACGATGACCGTGGCGACCTCGTCGGTGGACGGCACCTCGAACATGATGGGACCGAGCACCTCCTCCATGATCGCGCGGAGACCTCGAGCGCCGGTCTGCCGGAGCACGGCGAGGTCGGCGATCGCCTCCAGAGCCTCCTGCTCGAACTCGAGCTGCACGCCGTCGAGCTCGAACATGCGCTGGTACTGGCGCACGAGCGCGTTGCGCGGAGTGGTGAGGATCTCCATCAGCGCCTCCTGATCGAGCGGCGTCACCGTGGTGACGACGGGGAGGCGGCCGATGAACTCGGGGATGAGACCGAACTTGTGGAGGTCTTCCGGGAGCACCTCGCTGAAGAGGTTGATGTCGTCGCGCTTCGACTGCAGCGGCGCGTTGAAGCCGATGCCGCGCTTGCCGGCACGCTGAGAGATGATCTCCTCGAGACCGGCGAAAGCGCCCGCCACGATGAACAGCACGTTCGTCGTGTCGATCTGGATGAACTCCTGATGCGGGTGCTTGCGGCCGCCCTGCGGCGGCACGCTGGCGACCGTGCCCTCGAGGATCTTCAGCAGGGCCTGCTGCACACCCTCACCCGACACGTCGCGCGTGATGGAGGGGTTCTCGGCCTTGCGGGCGATCTTGTCGACCTCGTCGATGTAGATGATGCCGGTCTCGGCCCGCTTGACGTCGTAGTCGGCGGCCTGGATCAGCTTGAGGAGGATGTTCTCGACGTCCTCCCCCACGTAGCCCGCCTCGGTGAGCGCGGTGGCGTCGGCGACGGCGAACGGCACGTTGAGCCGCTTCGCCAGCGTCTGCGCCAGATAGGTCTTGCCGCAGCCGGTGGGGCCGATGAGGAGGATGTTGCTCTTCGCGATCTCGACCTCGTCGGCCTTGGCCTCGGCCGAGACGATGGCGCTGCGCGCCCGGGTGCGCTTGTAGTGGTTGTAGACCGCCACCGAGAGGGCCCGCTTCGCGGCATCCTGCCCGATCACGTACTCCTCGAGGAACTGGTAGATCTCCTTGGGCTTCGGCAGCTCGAACTCGCTCGCCGCCTCCTCGCCCGTCTCGGAGAGCCGCTCCTCGATGATCTCGTTGCACAGCTCGACGCACTCGTCGCAGATGTACACGCCAGGGCCAGCGATGAGCTGCTGCACCTGCTTCTGGCTCTTGCCGCAGAAAGAGCACTTCAGCAGGTCGGCGCTCTCACCAATGCGTGCCATCGCACGGCCTCCTCACGCTTGCGGTTCCATGAAGCCTAACCCGAACCTCGGACGCCCACGGGCATCCACGCGTGAAACGCCCGCATTCACGACGAAGGGCGCATCCGGGAGCGGACTCCTGGATGCGCCCTTCATGGCGATCGTCTCTTCGCGCGAGTGGACTCAGCCGACCAGCGCCGGGACGTTCTTCCGGCTCGCGAGCACCTGGTCGATGAGGCCGTAGTCGAGCGCCTCGTCGGCCGACAGGATCTTGTCGCGATCGATGTCCTTGTTGACCTGGTCGATCGTGCGGTTCGAGTGGGTCGAGAGGGTGGTCTCGAGCCACGTGCGCATCCGCAGGATCTCGCGAGCCTGGATCTCGATGTCGGACGCCTGCCCCTGACCGGCCTGGCCGACGGCCGGCTGGTGGATGAGGATGCGGGCGTTCGGCAGCGCGAGTCGCTTGCCGGGGGTGCCGGCGGCGAGGAGCACGGCGGCGGCGGAGGCCGCCTGGCCGAGGCACACGGTCTGGATGTGGGGGCGCACGTACTGCATCGTGTCGTAGATCGCGGTCATCGCGGTGAACGAGCCACCGGGAGAGTTGATGTACATCTCGATGTCGCGGTCGGGATCCTGCGACTCGAGCACCAGCAGCTGCGCCATGATGTCGTCGGCCGAGGCGTCGTCGATCTGCACGCCCAGGAAGATGATGCGGTCCTCGAACAGCTTAGCGTACGGGTCCTGGCGCTTGAAGCCGTAGGCGGTGCGCTCCTCGAAGCTCGGCAGGATGTAGCGGCTCGACGGCATCATGCCGGCGGCAGCCGCAGCCTGGCCTGCGTCACCCGCGGAACGGAAGGTGGGGGTCTCCATTGCAGTTCTCTCTTCTCGAGTTCGTGTCGTTCGGGTGCGGGTCAGGACTGGGGCTCGTCGGTGCCGCCGCCACCCACGACGTCGGTCGCGAACTCGCGCACGTGGTCGACGAAGCCGTACTCCAGTGCCTCCTGGGCGCTGAACCAGCGGTCGCGGTCACCGTCGGCGTTGACCTGCTCGACGGACTTGCCCGTCTGGGCCGCGGTGATCTCGGCGAGGCGCTGCTTCATGCTGAGGATGAGCTGCGCCTGCGTCTGGATGTCGGACGCCGTGCCGCCGAAGCCACCGTGCGGCTGGTGCAGCAGCACACGCGCGTTCGGGGTGATGTAGCGCTTGCCCTTGGTGCCGCTCGTGAGCAGGAACTGCCCCATCGAGGCGGCCATGCCGATGCCCACCGTGACGATGTCGTTCGGCACGAACTTCATGGTGTCGTAGATCGCCATGCCGGCCGTGATCGAGCCGCCGGGCGAGTTGATGTAGAGGTAGATGTCGCGCTTCGGGTCCTCGGCTGCGAGCAGCAGGATCTTCGCGCAGATCTCGTTGGCGTTGTCGTCGCGCACCTCGGAGCCGAGCCAGATGATGCGGTCCTTGAGCAGTCGGTCGAAGACGCTGACGGGGAAAGCCTGATCGGCCATGTGTAGTCGCTCCCATTCACTTGCAGTGCTCTGAATCTACTGGGCGGCGCGGCGCCCCGGGCCCCTGTTCGCCGTCGGCAGAGCGCCCCCCGGGCTTTGTCCATGTTTCCGTCCCGAAACCGGCGAAACGCGACGGAAAGGTGGACAAAGCCCGGGTGGTGCGAGAGGCGGAACGACGGAGGGCCGCCCCGCGGTGTGCGGGACGGCCCTCCGGATGCGCGGGGCGCGGACTCGGGTCAGTGCGAGTGACCCTCGTGGTCGTCGTCGGCCTCGAGGAGGTTCTCGCCGCCGGTCTCACGAGCCAGCTGCGTGAACTCCGACAGGTCGACGGCCTTGCCGTTGGTGTCGGTGACCTTCGCCTTGTCGAGGACGACCGCGAGCGCCTTGTTGCGGGCGACCTCGGCGACCATCGCGGGGATCTGGTTCGACTCGGAGAGGAGCTTCACGAACTCGTTCGGGTCCATGCCGTACTGGGCGGAGGACTGCACGAGGTACTGGGTGAGCTCATCCTGGCTGACCTTGATCTCCTCGCGGTCGACGACCGCGTCGAGCAGGATCTGCGTGCGGAAGGTCTTCTCGCTCGACTCGGTGACCTCGGCGCGGTGCTCGTCGTCCTCGAGGCGGTTCTCGCTCTCGAGGTGACGGTGCACCTCGTCCTCGATGAGGGCCGGGGGCACGGGCACCTCGACCTGCTCGAGCAGGGTCTCGACGATCTTGGTGCGAGCCTCGGAGGCCTGGCCGAACGCCTTCTGGCTGGCGACCTGGTCCTTGAGGCTGGTCTTCAGCTCGTCGAGCGTGTCGAACTCGCTGGCGATCTGGGCGAAGTCGTCGTCGGCCTCGGGCAGCTCGCGCTCCTTGACGGCGTTCAGCGTGACGCTGACCTCGGCATCGCGACCTGCGTACTCGCCGCCCAGCAGGGGCGCGGTGAACGTGGTGCTCTCACCGGCGGTGAGGGTGTCGAGGGCCTCGTCGATGCCCTCGAGCAGCTCGCCGGAGCCGATCTCGTAGGAGATGTTCGACGCGGTGTCGACCTCGACGTCGTCGACGGTGGCGACGAGGTCGATCTGGGCGAAGTCGCCGGTCTTGGCCGGACGGTCGACCGTCACGAGGGTGCCGAAGCGGGTGCGGAGACGCTCGAGCTCGGAGTCGACGTCGTCGTCGGACACGTCGACCGGCTCGACCTCGACGGCGAGACCCTCGTAGTCGGGGAGCTCGATCTCGGGACGCACGTCGACCTCGATCGCGAGCTCGAGGTCGCCCGAGAAGTCGGCGGCCTTCGGCCACTCGACGATGTCGGCCTGGGGGCGGCCGAGCGGACGCAGTTCGTTCTCGGAGACCGCCTGGCGGTAGAAGACGTCGATCCCGTCGTTGACGGCGTGCTCGAGCACGGCCTCCTTGCCGACGCGCTGGTTGATGACGGGCGGCGGCACCTTGCCCTTGCGGAAGCCGGGGACCTGGATCTGCGCGCCGATGTGCTCGTACGCGTGGTCGATGCTGGGCTTCAGCTCCTCGGGCGTCACCGAGATGGCGATCTTCACCCGGGTCGGGCTCAGCTTCTCGATCGTGCTCTTCACGATTGGTGTCTCCTGGATCTTCCTGCGGCCTGCGGTGCCCACGGGCCTGGGTGGTGAACGTGTCGGGGCGACAGGATTCGAACCTGCGACCTCCCGCTCCCAAAGCGGGCGCTCTAGCCAAGCTGAGCTACGCCCCGGTCGCCCGGATGAGCGGGCCGGTGACCCGCTCCGGTTCACGAACGGACGTGCTCCGGCGAAATGGCCTCGGCAAGTCTACGGCATGCCGCGCCGTGTACTACGATGTTCTGGTGCCCGGGCGTATGCCCGTGCGGGGATGTAGCTCAATGGTAGAGCCTCAGTCTTCCAAACTGATTACGCGGGTTCGATTCCCGTCATCCCCTCCATGCAGGAGGCGGAGACTGCTTAGGCCTCAGTACCGCTGACTACTTCTAATCCCGAACGACCTTTCGGCGGTGGATCCTCCGTCCGAGGCCGGACGAAGGGCGGGCTACCGAGAACCTGCCCGGCGACACTGCACGATGCACCGTTGAAGATGCCCGCGCCGGGTCGGCAAACCCGCGATAAGCACCGTATGGTCGCCGATGAACCTGTGTCTCATAAGTCGACGTCACCGTAGTCGAACACCTCGGGCTATCTAGCGAAACGCAAGTACCCAGAAAGTGGGGGTGTACACAGGGGCAACTGCTTCGTCTATCGTCGATCAGCCGTCGATCTGGGGGGATCCAATGACGAATCTGCCAAACCGCTATGGGCCAGAGTTTCCTGGCGACTTTTTCTCAGCTCGCGAGCTGAACAGACACACTTCGGGGCTAGTCGATACCCCCGATCAAGTTTGGAGTGCTCTAACGGAGGAGCAGGGGCTCGATCTGCGCGACTGGAGCACCAACTCTCGAATCCGTGGGGCCACGGCCCAGGGACGCCTGTTCTTCCGGGGTCAGGCCGACGGCGGGTACGGCCTGTCATCCTCATTGCATCGTCTGATCGCGAACGAGAGCAGCACACCGCTATCGGAGGCACTCCTCGGTGAAGTCGAGGCAGCAATCATCGACGAAGCGGCAGGCCACGGTCTGCTGAAGGAGATCTCCCGGGGCGAACTGCTCATGATCTTGCAACATCACTCCGCTCCTACTCGGCTCTTAGACGTCTCATTGAAGCCCCTGGAAGCTCTGTACTTCGCGGTCGAGAAGTTGGACGCGCGCGACGGAAGATTGTTCGTGTTGTGGCTCAATGATCAGCCGGACCTGGTCCTGCGAGGTACGGACGAACTGCCCTGGACCACCTACGTTCGGCCCGGTGGCCAGGCGGCAGCGGAGTGGACTCAGTCGGTCAGGCTCGTGGACGAACAACCCCTCGATCCTCGAATGGTAGCCCAGCAGGGTCGATTTCTTGTTGGGGGCGTCCAACGCGCATACGCAAACCTCAACATGTGGCACACCCATCAGCTGCGCGTGTCGGAACGTCAGAAGATAAGCATGCTTTGCGTCGGCTTCTTCTCCTCTCCTCAGTCTTCCATGCAAGACACCAAGTGGCCCGCTCTGGGCTGGACGATCCGAATTCCATCATCCTGGAAAGCAGAGCTACGAGAGAGATTGGCTGCAAACGGGATCACCCACGACTCAATGTATCCGGACTTGGGGTCCATCGCCTGGCGAGCAGAGAGGGCCGCTCGAAACTCCTTGAGCTCGGGCGTACCCGCATCTGGACCGAACGTGAAACCTCCTTCATGAATCGATCTGCGATTCCGGCCCCGTCGCAGAGCGCTCTTCCGCCGCACGGGAGACAGACTGGACGAGGAAACCTGCCGTAGCCAAGATGTTCGGGGCCCGCCCAGCCAGGCATGTCTGGCGCGTCCCGGTGGCGGGCGGGGCCTCCCGTCATCCCCTCCACGTTCTGCTCTGCACGAAGGGGGCGGCCGTATCACGGTCGCCCCCTTCGTCGTCTCCGGGCCTCAGCCTCCGGTGCTCAGTACGTGAACACCGTCGACTGGTACGAGTAGCTCGGGCTGGTGTCGTACGTGATGTCGGTCGGATCGGCGACCGACCAGGCCTCCTGGAACGTGAGCGAGGCGCCGGGCGCGATCGGGTCGGTCGGCGGGATCACGTTGAGGTTCTGGCTCGGATCGGCGATGAGGGACGCGGTGGTCCCCTTCGAGGTGACGGTCGACAGCACGAACGGGGTGAGCCCGGTGCTGCTGCCGTTCGTGATGGTGATCGTGACGATGATGTTGTTCGCCTGATCGGCACCCAGCGTCGAGGCGGACGGGGTGAACGGCGCCGGCGCGGACACCAGCATGGTCACGCCGTCGTCGTACTCCACCTGCTGACCGAACTTCGCGGTGATCACGTCGTCGGACGGGATCGGGTCGGGTGTCGATGTGAAGGCGTCGTCATCGTCGGTGGGGAGCGGGGCGGGGGTGAACGTGTAGTTCTGGAAGTCGTCGATCGTGTCGTTGATCGGTGCGATGACGAGCACGTTCACGTAGATCACCTGCATCACGATGGTCGCGATGATGGCGACCCCCGAGACGATGGTGCCGATCAGGGCCATCGTCTTCCGGAGGTTCTTCATGACCAGGCCGACGATGCCGAGGATCAGGCCCACCACGCCCAAGAAGATGCCCACCCATCCCGCGAACGGCACGAACGCGAGCAGGAACCCGACGATGCCCACGATCAGGGCGGCGAGCCCGAAGCCGTTGAACCTGCCCCCTGGCGGCACCGGCGGCGCGCCGTAGGGCGACGGCGGCTGGGCGCCGTATCCGCCGACGTTCGCGGGCTGCCCGTAGCTCGGCGGCGCGCCGGGCGGGGTCTGACCGTAGCCCTGACCGCCAGGCGGAGTCTGGCCGTAGCCCTGCCCACCAGGCGGGGTCGAGGCGTAGGACTGGCTGCTCGTCGGGGCGGAGCCGAAGCCACCCGACGGCGGCACGGGCGCCGAGGGGGCGGACGAGGGGGGCGGAGTCGGAGCCGACCCCGGGACGGACGAGCCGTAGCCCACCGTGGGAGGTGCGGGAGGTGCGGGAGGCGTGGAGCCGGCGCCGCTCGAGAACGGGGTCGTCGGCGCCGTCGGCGGCGGGCTCGAGACGAAGGGAGTCGTCGGCGCGGTGGGCGGCGCGGGCGGAGCCGACGGCTCTGCGGCGCTGCCCTCGGCGGTCGCGGCCTCCTCGGCCGCCGCCGTCTCGCCGAGCGGCGGTTCCTCCGCGGCGGTGACCTCCTCGGTCACGATCTCGTCCGGAGCGACGGTGTCGCTCTCGGTGACGACGTCCTCGACCACGACACGGTCCTCCGGGGCGACGGGCTCGGACACCGGCACGTCGGCCGGCGTCGGATCCTCAGCGCCCTCCGAGGCGGACCTCTCCGCCGACGGCTCGGATCCCGCTGAGGGCTCAGATGCGGGCGCAGGGGCGCCCGGGTACGGCGGGAGATCGGGTGACGGCGGCGGCGCCGCGGGCGCGGACCCGATGCCGTCGGGCATCGGCGGGACCGGCGGCACCGGACTGCCGTTCCCTTCCTCGGGGCGGCGGGACGTGGGTTCCTGTGGATTCGTCACACTCCGAGTCTGGCATCCGCGTGGGCGCGATGCCACCCTTCCGGGGGCGCGCGTCCACCCACAGGGGGAAGAAGCGGAGACGCCGTAGGGTGAGGCACGTGCACCGGGAGCGTGACGACCAGCGACAGCGCCGAGCCAGGCGTGGAGCCCCCGCGCGGGCGCGGCAGGCGAAGGCACCGGTCGACCCGCATCCGCTCTTCGTGGCCGCCACGGCGAGCTACGCCGCGAACTGCGCACTGGGGACCGCCGTCGCCACGGGTCGCCTGCACACCGGCCGGGCGCACTGGGTGCACCACGCCCTCTACATCTGCACGAGCGCCCTCGCGGCCGCCGCGGCGACCTCGCTCCTCTGGAGCCGCAGCCGCGCCGGCTGGGCGCTGCTGCCGGCCGCGATCCCGCTGATCGCGATCCCGTCGGTGAGCGCCCGCACCCGAGGGCACGTGGGGATCGCCCTGAGCGCGGCTCCCTTCTTCGTGGGCGCTCTCGTCGCCTCCGCGCGCGGCCGGCGCCACGCCCCGAAGCAGAAGAACAAGAGGAAGAGGTAGCACGGCATGGAGTTCCTCGACGTCGTCAGGCGGCGCAAGACCACGAACGGCCCGTTCCTCCCCGACCCGGTGCGCCCGGAGCATCAGCGCCTGCTCATGGAGGTGGCCGGTCGCGCGCCGTCGCAGCTGAACAGCCAGCCCTGGCGGTTCGTGATCGTCGAGAACCGCGACACGATCGAGCGGGTCGCCGAGATCAGCGGTGAGAGCATGACAGAGGCAATGTCGAACGGGACGTTCTTCGAGCGCTACAAGCCGTACTTCCGGTTCAGCGCGGAGGAGATGGGCGAGAAGCGCAGCGGCATGCTGTTCGATCGCCTCCCCGCGGCGTTGAAGCCGTTCACGAAGCAGGTCTTCACTCCGCGCGGCCAGAAGATGATGAACACCTTCCGGGTGCCGCAGACGCTCGGCGAGGAGAACCGGAAGCTCGTCGCCGGCTCTCCGCTGCTGCTCGGCGTGATGCTCGACCGCAGTGAGTACCGACCGGGCGAGCTGTCGTCGTTCTACTCCGTCTTCAGCATGGGCGCGGCGATGGAGAACGTCTGGCTGACGACGGTCGAGCTCGGGATGGGGATCCAGTTCGTGTCGTTCCCGATGGAGGTGCCGGGCAAGTGGACGCAGATCGAGCAACTGCTCCGCGTGCCTGCCGAGCTGGAGCTGATGGCCGTCTACCGCCTCGGCTACGTGCCGCAGGAGCAACGGCGACCCGCCATCGACTGGTCGAGTCACGAACGCAAGCTCGCCTCACAGTATGTTTTCCGAGAGACCTGCGAGACCCCTCAGCAGGGATGGGACGATCCGGAGGACCGATGACCGACCACCTGCGCAGCGACGACTTCGACGACACCGAGTTCTCAGGTGAGCCCGCCCTCCTCGCCGCGCCCTGGCCGACCAAGGCCGCGTTCTGGCTCTGGCTGACCGAGGCGCTCATCGCGATCATCAACGGAGTGCTCGTGCTGAGCTACGGACCGACGCTCGCCGCCGGGATCGATCCATCGCTGGCGTCGACCACGACCGGGATCACCATCGCGGTGGGTGTGCTCCTCATCGTGGTCGCCCTGTTCCGCGCCCTGTGCGCCTTCTCGGTGCTGCGGGGACGTACGTGGGCGAAGTACACGCTCACGATCCTCGGGGTCATCGGCGTCGGGTCCGCCCTCACCCAGGTGACCACGGCGCCGGGCACCACCATCGCCTCGGTGCTCGTCACCATCGCGGCCATCGTCTTCATGTACCTGCCCGACTCGAACGCGTACTTCCGCCGCATCTCGGAGGAGCGCCTCGCGGCGAAGGCCCGAGGATAGCCTCGCCTCAGAACGGTTTAGCCCAGCCTTCGCTTGCTTGCGAGGAATTCTCCGCTGAGTAGCGTGGTTCCTACGCGAAGGAAGGACCGAACAATGAGCGAAGTCATCGTCACCCCGAAGAGCACCACCAACCCCGACGTCGCCGCCGCGGCTGCCCAGTTCCTGAGCCCCGTCGTCATTGAACTGCAGGCCCTCGCCGTCAACGGCAAGCAGGCGCACTGGCACGTGCGCGGCGCGAACTTCATCGGCGTGCACGAGCTGCTCGATGACGTGGTCGACCACGCGCAGGCCTACGCCGACCTCGCCGCCGAGCGCGTCGTCGCGCTCGGCCTCCCGGTCGACGCCCGCATCCAGACGGTGGCGGAGAAGACCACCGCCAAGCCGCTCAGCGCGGGCTTCCACAAGTCGGATGTGGTGATCGCCCAGATCATCGACCAGATCGACACCGCGCTCGCCGCCGTGAACAACGCGGTCAAGGAGCTCGACGAGATCGATCAGACCAGCCAGGACGTCGCGATCGAGATCGCTCGCGGTCTCGACAAGGACCGCTGGTTCCTCTTCGCGCACATCTCGGAGTGATCTGACACCTCTCACGAAGGGCGTGCATCCACGGCGGATGCGCGCCCTTCGTCGTCTCTCCGCAGCGTGACGGGCGCGGATGACCCAGACGGGGAGCGACGTGCGGAGCGGGAGCTACGCCTGGTGGGTCACGCGGCCCGCAACCATCGTCAGGCGCACCGGCATCGACCGGAGGCGCTCCCCCGTCGGATCGGCGGCGGCCTCACGCGGATCGTCGCCCACGACGACGAGGTCGGCGGGGTCGCCCACGTCGGGTCGCACGCGCCCCACCCGGGTCGATGCCGCGAGCGCCGTGTCGATGTCGATCGACTGCTCCGGATGCCACGGGGAACGGCCGTCTCGGGTGCGGGTGACGGCCGCGGCGATCGCGATCCACGGGTCCAGAGGCGCCACGGGCGCATCGGAACCCAGCGCGAGCCGAGCACCCGACCGCACGAGCGAGGCGAGCGGGAACGACCGCTCGGTGCGCCCGGCCCAGTACCGGTCGGCGACGTCGCGGTCGTCCATCGCGTGTTCGGGCTGCACGCTCGCCGTCACGCCGAGGGCGGCGAACCGCGGCACGTCGGAGGCGGTGAGCAGCTGCGCGTGCTCGACGGAGCCCGTGCATCCGACCGCCTCGATCGCGTCGAGCGCGATCTCACCGGCACGGTCGCCGATCGCGTGGACCGCGACCGTCAGGCCTCCCTCGTGGGCTCGGGCGAGCAGGGCGACGAGCTCGTCGGGCGCCACGGTCTGCATCCCGTGCGCGCCGTCGCCATGGAGGCCGGGGTACGGGTCGACGCAGTGAGCGGTACGGGTGTTCAGCGAGCCGTCGGTAATCACCTTGAACGGGCCGACCGTGACGAGGCCGTCGTCGTCGAGCGCGTCTCCGGTGCGCAGCCCGTCGGCGAGCGCGTGCTCGAGGTGGTCGGGGTAGATGCCGACCTCGACCCGGTGCATCGGCGGAGCGGCGGCGGTGCGGCGGCGCCAGTCGCCCGGGCCCCAGGCCATCTCGAGGTCGACGACTCCGACGATTCCGCGGGTGGCGGCCCGGCGTCCTGCCTGCTCGACCCAGCGGTCGAGGGTGGTGTCGTCGAGGTCGTCGAGTGCTCGATGCACGGCGAACGCGGCGTCCTCGCGGAGGAGCCCGTCGCCGTCGGCGCCGAACCGGCGGAGGGCGGCGGTGCTCAGCCACACGGCGTGGAGGTCGGCGCTCACGACCACGACGGGGACGTCGCCCGCCACGGCGTCGAGCATCGCGGCGACAGGCGCATCCGCCCACAGCGCATCGCGGAAGCCGACCGCGACGAACGGCCCGTCGTCGTCGGCGGGGCGCGAGCGCAGTCCCTCGCCGATCGCGGTCGCCGCCTCGAACGGCGACCCGGCGGAGCTCACGTCGAGCCGACGGGAGTAGGCGGCCCACTGCCCGACGTGCACGTGGTTGTCCCAGAGACCCGGGAGGAGGACGCCGTCCACCTCGATCAGCTCGTCGCCACGACCGTCGCCCGCCGCCACGATCCGCGTGATCACACCGTCGGTGCACTCGACGTCGAGCGGGGTCTCGTCGCCCGAGAACCGCGCTCCGCGGAGCACCGTCGTCGGGCTCATGCCCGATCCTCTCGCCCGAGGTCCGGATGCACACGCCGCATCTCGGCCGCGAGCGCCGGCTGCGCGTAAGGCCCGTCGCCCTCCAGCTCGGCGAGGACGGTCTCGACGACCTCGCTCGGCTTGTTCTGGCTCAGCTTCGCCTTCGCCACGACACGAGTCACGCGCAGGCGGAAGCCGACGGTGCCGGCGCTGATCCGATCGGCGTACTCCGAGTCGGCGAGCGTGCCCCGCATGAGGCGCGGCGACGGCTGCTCGCGCTCGAAGTGCTCGACGAGACGCTCGAGCACGGCGAGGTTCTCGTCGGCGGAGAGAATCTCGGGCGTGCCGTAGAGGTGCGCCGAGATGTGATTCCAGGTGGGCACCGACGGGGCGTCGCCGTACCACCCGGACGAGATGTACCCATGCGGACCCTGCACGATCACGACGATCTCGTGCTCCCCCAGCTCGTGGAGTCGCTCGTCGGGTCGGCCCACATGCGTGACGAGCACCAGCTCGTCGCTCTCGGGGCCGGTCGTCTCCTCCAGGAGGAACGGGTAGTGCGAGGCCACCAGCCCGTCGGCGGTGCGACTGACCATGGTGGCCCACGGATGCTCGCGCACCAGTCGGGCGATCTCGTCGCGTTCCGTGAGCGCGAAGCTCGGGTTCTCCCTCATGCGATCACACCTGATCCTTGGGGCACCAGTAGAGCTTGCGGGCGCCCATCTCCTCGAGCACGACGTTCGTTCCGCAGACGCGGCAGGGCAGCCCCTCGCGCTTGTACACCCAGTGGCGGTCGGCCCGGTTCGCCATCGCCTGCGCGAGCTGCTCGCCCGTCAGATCGTCGATCGTGAGCATCTGGCCGGTGCGCACACCGATGTCGAGCAGGTGCACCCAGTCGCGCCACAGCGCACGCAGCACGTCGGTGGGCACCGCCCGGCCGGGCGTGTGCGGGTCGAGCCGGGCGCGGAAGAGCAGCTCGGCGCGGTACACGTTGCCGATGCCGCTCACGACCGACTGGTCCATGAGAAGCAGCCCGATGGGCGTGGGCTTGCGCGACGCCACCTCGACGAAGCGCCGCTCGCCCTCGTCGAGATCGTCGACCAGCGGATCGGGGCCGAGCTTCGCCAGCACGGCCTCGACCTGGGGAGGATCGAGCACCTCGCAGGCGGTGGGCCCCCGGAGGTCGGCGACCGCGGTGTCGGTGAGGAGGCGCACGCGCACCTGGCCCACGGGTTCCGGCGGCCAGGTCTCGTACTCCGCCCCGGCCGACTCGCTCTCCGCCATGCGGAACCGCGATCGACGGGGCGCTCCGATGCTCGACACGGAGTCCTCCCCCGCGGCATCGTCGAGGTCGGTCCCCTCGTCGTCGGTCGGATCGGTGCCGCGCTGGTTCGTCTGGCCCATCCGCCCTGACGCGGACCGGATCGTCGCGTCGGTGGAGATGTCGCCGGCGAAGTCCCACGCGCCGTACATGCCGAGGTGCACCCGCAGCCACCGGTCGTCGTCGAAGCGGAGGAACATCTGCTTGCCCACGGCCTTCGCCTCGACCATGGTGTGGCCGTCGAGGAGCGCCGCGCCCGCGGCGAACCGCCCCTGCGGCGACGACGCGGTGACCCGGTGACCGACGAAGTTCTTGGCGAACTGGCGCGCGATGCGATGGACGGAATGACCCTCGGGCATGCGCTACTTCTCGATGACCTTCCCGGCGATCTCGCCGGTCGCCTCGTACTCGGCCAGCTGCGCGATGCGACGGACGTGGCGCTCCTCGAAGCTGAACGGCTCGGCGAGGAACAGGTCGACGAAGTGCAGCGCCTCCTCCACCGTGTGCTGACGGGCGCCGATCGAGATGACGTTCGCGTCGTTGTGCTGGCGGGCGAGCACGGCGGTCGCCTCGCTCCAGACCAGCGCTGCGCGGGCGCCCTGCACCTTGTTCGCGGCGATCTGCTCGCCGTTGCCCGAGCCGCCGAACACCACGCCGAGCGCCTCGACCCCGGCGCGCTGATCGTTCACCGTCGCCTGCGCGGCGTTGATGCAGAACGACGGGTAGTCGTCGATGGGGTCGTACTCGGTGGGGCCGTGGTCGACGACCTCGTGACCGGCGGCGGTGAGGTGCCCGTTGATGGTCCTGCTGAACTCGAGGCCGGCGTGGTCGGTGCCGAGGTGGATGCGCATGGCTCCAGCTTAGGGCGCGGGCCGGAGGTCCTTCCGGAGGATCTTGCCCGACGTCGACTTGGGCACGACGTCGATGAACTCGACCGCTCGCACCTTCTTGTGCGGTGCCACGAGACTCGCCACATGGGCCATCACCGCGGCCCCGTCGAGGTCGTCGTGACCGGCCGCGCGCACGACGAACGCCTTCGGGATCTCCTGCCCGTCCGCATCCGGAACCCCGATCACGGCGGCGTCGGCGATGGACGGATGCGCGAGCAGCACCGCCTCCAGCTCGGCCGGGGCGACCTGATAGCCGTGGTACTTGATGAGCTCCTTCACCCTGTCGACGATGCGGAAAGATCCGTCGGCGAGCACGACGGCCACGTCCCCGGTGTGGAGGAAGCCGTCGGCGTCGATGGTGCGCGCGGTGTCGTCGTCGTGTCCGAGGTAGCCGAGCATGACGTTCGGGCCCCGCACGGCGAGCTCGCCGGGCCGGCTCTCGCCCTCGTCTGGCACGTCGATGTCGTCACCGGTCTCGAGGTCGACGAGCCGGCACTCGACGTTCGCGATGGGCACGCCGATGCCGCCGAGCGAGAGGTCGTCGCGCTCCGGCGGGATGACGTGCGACACCGGGCTCAGCTCGCTCATCCCGTACCCCTGGCGCACCCGGACGCCGAGGCGATCGGCGACCGCGCCGGCCAGCTTCTCGTCGAGCGGAGCGGCGCCCGAGAGCAGAGCCCGAGCGCTCGAGAGGTCGTACTGGTCGACGAGCGGATGCTTCGCCAGCGCCACCGCGATGGGCGGCGCGATGAAGAGGTAGGTGCAGCGGTGGTCCTGGATGATGCGCAGGAACTCGGTGAGATCGAACCGGGGCATCGTCACCAGGCGGGCACGTCGGGAGAGCGCGAGGTCGAGCAGCACGGTCATGCCGTAGATGTGGAAGAAGGGGAGCACGGCGAGCACCACGTCGTCCGACTCGACGTCGAGCACCGGAGCGCACTGCACCACGTTCGCCACGAGGTTGCGGTGGCTGAGCCTCACTCCCTTCGGGAAGCCGGTCGTGCCCGAGGAGTACGGCATCACGGCGACGTGGGTCGCCGGGTCGATCCGGATGGCCGGCGCCGGCGCCCGCTCGGCGAGCAGATCGGCGAGCGACGGGTGCCCCTCCGCACCGTCGAGCACGATCACGCGGTCGCGGGCGATGCCCGCCTCCTCCGCCGCCGCGCCGGACTGCGGGAGCAGGGGGCTGACGGTGACCACCATCGTCGCCCCGGAATCCGTGAGCTGGCGCGCCACCTCGGCGGCGGTGTAGAGCGCGTTGACCGTGGTCGCGGTGGCACCGCTCCGGAGGATGCCGTGGAACGCGACGACGAACGCGGGCACGTTGGGCGAATGGAGCGCCACCACGTCGCCCGGACCGACGCCCCTCGCCGCGAGCGCGCCGGCGAACGCCTCGATCCGCGCCTTGAGCTCGCCGAACGTGGTCTCGGCTCCGCTCGAGCCGTCGACCAGGGCGACGCGGCCCGCGTCGTCGTCCGCTAGATCGGCGAACAGGAAGTCGAACACGCTGACGTCGGGGATGACCTCGTCGGCGTAAGGGCTGCGCATCATGGGTTCTCCTTCAGATCTCCATCGACCTGCTCGCATCGTATGCCCGTCGGCTACGCTCCACCCGTGCCGTTCACGCCGAGTCACGCCGTCGTGGCGATCCCCTTCGCCCGCACGCCGATCCCCGCGGTCGGAATCGCGGCCGGGGCGATGGCGCCGGACCTGCCCATCTTCCTGCCCGGGGGGAACGGCTACGCGCTCACCCACCAGGCGCCCTTCTTCCCGATCACCGGCCTGGCCATCGGTCTCCTGATCGTGATCGCGTGGCGCGTGCTGCTGCGCCCCTGGGCGAGCGCGCTCACCCCCGCCGCGATCGCCTCCCGGCTGCCGGCGGACTGGACGGGGACATGGCGAGACGGCCTCGCCTCCCTGCCGCGCAGCGCCTCCGGCGCGCTGCTGATGCTCGCGGCGATCGAGATCGGCGTCGTCACCCACGTGGTGTGGGATGCGTTCAGCCACGTCGGGCGACTCGGCGCGCGGCTGGTCCCCGTCCTCGACTCCGACGGGCCGCTCGACATCGCGTGGGCGTCGTGGGTGCAGTACGCCAGCTCGGCTCTGGGCCTCGTCGGGATCGTGGTGTGGGCGGCGCTGTGGCTCCGCCGCCGGCCGGAACGCCCTCTGCCCGCCGCGGATGCGCGGATCGCCGCCGCCGTGTGGGGGCTCGTCGCCGCGGCCACCGTCGTCGGCGCGGTCGTCGCCGCCGTGCGTGCCGCGGCGGCCGGGGAACCGTGGATCGACGTCGTCGTGTCCGTGCTCACCGGCGGCATCGGCGCCGCCGGACTCGCCCTGGTGCTCGCCGCCGTCGTCTTGACCATCCTCGGCACCGGCATGCGCCCGACCGGAGGCCCGCGCCGCCGGGCGTAGCGGCGTCAGTCCTCCTGGGCTGTGCCGTCCTTCGGCCGGGTCGGGGCCAGCGGCCCGCCCGAGCGGTCCTCGACGAGCCGCGCGCCCAGCAGCTCGCCGAGAACGGGTCCGTAGCGCTCCAGCGCCGCGTCGTGGACGAGCAGGCTCGCGTCGAGCACGCTCGCCTCGACCCCGCCGTCCGCCGCGAGCGCGGACACCGACCGCAGCTCGTCGACCACCCTGTCGATCGCGAAGTCCTCCATGACATCGCCCGCGAGGAGGTGGTGGACCTCGCTCTGGAGGACCCTGCTCGTGCCGGGACCGCTGCGCAGCAGCGCCGCCACGACATCCGGATCGAGCCCGGCCGACCGCGCCACGAGCAGGGCCTCCGTCGTCGCCAGCGCCTGGACGAACCAGAGCGCGTTCCCCAGCAGCTTCACCACGTGGGCCGAGGCGACGTCATCTCCGGCGCTCACGAGCCCCTCGCGAGCCCCGAGCCCACGGAGGAGCGGGGTGACTCGGTGCACCGCCCCCGGGTCGCCTGCCACGACGAAGTCGAGCGTCGCGGAGCGCGCCTCGGCGGGTCCACCCCGCATGGGCGCAGCCACCGATGCGACGCCCCGAGCCGCCGCCAGCAAGGCGATCTCGGCCGCGGCACGGGGGTCGTTGCTCGTCAGATCGAGCCAGACCCCACCTCGGTGAACGGCCTTCAGCAGCGACTCCTCACCACCCAGAGCGGCGACCACCTCCACCGGACCGGGCAGCACGGTCACCAACACGTCGAGGCCCGTGAGCTCACGGGCGTCGGTCGTCGCGGAGAGCCCCTCGGGCAGCGCGGCGACCGCGGCGGGATCGACGTCGTACGCGACGAGGTCGATCGCCTCGTCGCGGTGGAGGGCCTGCGCGATCGGGCCGCCCATGCGGCCGAGGCCGGCGATCCCGATGCGCATCCGGACGGCGTCGCGCTCAGTCGAACTGCGGGTCGCGGGTGCGCGAGCGCTTGAGCTCGAAGAAGCCGTCGAACGACGCCGCGGCGACGACGCCGTCCCACAGGGTGAGCGCCTGCTCGCCGCGGGGCGTCGGGCTGATGACCGGGCCGAAGAACGCCGTGCCGTTCACGGCGATGACCGGCGTGCCCACGTCGTTCCCCACGCGCTCGATCGCCGCGAAGTGCGAGGCGCGCATGGGCTCGTCGTACTCGTCGCTGTCGGCGTAGCGGGCGAAGTCGGCGGGGAGACCCACCTCCTCCAGCGCGCCGGCGATCACCGCATCCGAGTCGGTCGACCCACCCGGGTGGATGCGCGTGCCGAGCGCGTCGTACAGCGGCTTCACGATCTGCTGCCCGTGCAGCTCCTTCGCGGCGGCGACGAGCCTGGTGTAGCGGAGTGCGCGCGGGAAGAACGCGCGGTAGGACTCGGAGACGTCCTTGTCCTCGTTGAGCACGGCGAGGCTCATGATGTTCCAGGTGACGTCGAGGTCGCGGTGCGGGGCGACCTCGTCGACCCAGCGGGACGTCATCCACGCCCAGGGGCAGGAGGGGTCGAACCAGAATTCGACCGCGGTGGTTCCGGCGGCAACGGGAGCGGTGTTCTCAGAGGTCACCCACTCATCCTCGCACTAGGCTGGGCGGCGATGGCGCGGCGATCCCGTGTCCGTCGACGCCCACCGCATCCAGCAAGTACAAGGAGTGTGCGACCAAGTGCCTGGCGAGAACCTCACCCGCGACGAAGCCCGAGAGCGAGCCGAGCTGCTGGAGGTGAGGAGCTACGACGTGGTGCTCGATCTCACCACCTCCCCGGAGACGTTCCGCAGCACCACCACCGTCCGGTTCACCGCTCGCGAGGGGGCGTCGACGTTCATCGACGCGATCACCCGCACCGTGCATGCCGTGACGCTCAACGGCCGCTCGCTCGACCCGGCCGTCGTCGCCGACGGCGTGCGCATCCAGCTCGACGGTCTCGCCGCCGAGAACGAGCTCGTGGTCGACGCCGACATGATCTACACGAACACCGGCGAGGGCCTGCACCGGTTCGTCGACCCGGTCGACGACGAGGTCTACCTGTACTCGCAGTTCGAGGTGCCCGACTCGCGGCGCATGTTCGCCGTGTTCGAGCAGCCCGACCTCAAAGCGGAGTTCACCTTCACCGTCACGGCGCCCGACTACTGGGAGGTCGTCTCCAACTCCCCCACGCCCGAGCCCCTGCCCGGCGCCGACTCCACCGCGACGTGGACCTTCGAGCCCACCCCCCGCATCTCGTCGTACATCACCGCGCTCGTCGCCGGCCCCTACATCGTCGAGCGCAGCGAGCTCACCAGCGCCGACGGCCGCACCATCCCGCTCGGCGTGTTCAGCCGCGCCTCGCTCGCCCAGTACATGGACGCGGACTACATCTTCGAGAAGACCCGCGAGGGCTTCGCCTTCTACGAGGAGCAGTACGACTTCCCGTACCCCTTCGCCAAGTACGACCAGCTGTTCGTGCCCGAGTTCAACGCGGGCGCGATGGAGAACGCGGGTGCGGTGACCTTCACCGAGACCTACGTCTTCCGCTCGAAGGTGACGGATGCGGTGCGCGAGCGCCGCGTGGTCACGATCCTCCACGAGCTGGCCCACATGTGGTTCGGCGACCTCGTCACCATGCGCTGGTGGAACGACCTCTGGCTGAACGAGTCGTTCGCGGAGTACATGTCGACGCTGGCGACCGCTGAGGCGACGGAGTGGAAGGAGGCCTGGACCACCTTCGCCGCCATGGAGAAGAGCTGGGCGTACCGCCAGGACCAGCTGCCCTCGACCCACCCGATCGTCGCTACGATCAACGACCTCGAGGACGTCCAGGTCAACTTCGACGGCATCACCTACGCCAAGGGCGCCTCCGTGCTGAAGCAGCTCGTCGCCTGGGTCGGGCAGAAGGAGTTCATGGCCGGCGTCGCCGCGTACGTGAACAAGCACCAGTTCTCGAACACCGTGCTGAACGACCTCCTCGTCGAGCTCGAGGCCACCAGCGGCCGCGACCTCGCCTCCTGGTCGAAGCTCTGGCTCGAGACCGCGGGCGTCAACACGCTGCGCCCGGAGTTCTCGGTCGACACCGACCAGCGCTTCACGTCGTTCGCCGTGCTGCAGGAGGCCCCGGCCGACTACCCCACGATCCGCCCGCACCGTCTCGCGATCGGCTTCTACTCGCTGCAGGACGGCACGCTCGTCCGCACGCACCGGGAAGAGCTCGACGTCGACGGCGAGCGCACCGAGGTGCCGCAGCTGGTCGGCATGACACGTCCCGACCTCGTGCTGCTGAACGACGACGACCTCGCCTACGCGAAGATCCGGCTCGACGAGGCGTCGCTCGATGTCGCGATCGAGCACCTCGCGTCGATCGAGAACCCGCTCGCCCGCTCGCTGGTCTGGGGCTCCGTGTGGGACTCCACGCGCGACGCCGAGACCCGCGGCCGCGACTTCGTGCGCCTCGTGCTCGGCAACATCGCGACCGAGACCGAGTCGACGACCATCCGCACCGTGCTGGGGCAGCTCGTGCTCACCGCCACCCAGTACGTCGCTCCGGACGCGCGCGACGAGACCGTCGCGATGGCCGCCACCGCGCTGTGGAAGCTCGCCCTCGCGGCCGAGTCCGGGTCGGATGCGCAGTTCCAGTTCGTGAAGGTCTTCGCGGCGCTCGCCGGCACCGACGAGCAGCTCGAGAACGTCTCGCACCTCCTCGACGGCACCATCGAGCTCGACGGGCTCGACATCGACACCGACCTGCGCTGGGAGCTGCTCATCGCCCTCGTCGCGGGCGGCAAGGCCGGAGCCGACGAGATCCAGGCCACCCTCGACGCCGACAACACCGCATCCGGTCAGCAGTCGGCCGCGCACGCGCGCGCCGCGATCCCCACGGTGACCGCGAAGGAGGCCGCGTTCGCGTCGCTCGTCGACGTCGACACCGCCCCGAACGCGATCGTCCGCGCCACCGGGCTGGGCTACCAGCGCGCCGCCGACCCGTCGGTGCTCGAGCCGCTGGTCGCGCCCTACTTCGATGCGCTGCAGCGCATCTGGGACACCCGCAGCTACGCCATCGCGGCGTCGGTGATCAACGGCCTCTACCCCTCTCCCCTCGCGAACGAGGCGCTCCGCGATGCGACCCTCGCCTGGCTCGACAAGAACCCCGAGCCGCCGGCGCTGCGACGCATCCTGATCGAGAACCTCGCCGGAGTGGAACGGGCACTGGCCGCGCAGGCCCGCGACGCCCGATAGGAGCGGCCTATGACGTGGGACTCCTTCTGGACCGGTGTCGGCACCTTCCTGACGGACTGGCGCATCCCCCTGACGATCCTCCTCATCCTCGTGGTGGCGGTGGTCGGGCGGCTGATCCTGCTCTCGCTCGTGCGTCGGCTGGTCGACCAGGTCGTCCGGGGCGTCAAGCGGAAGCAGAACGTCACCGACACGCAGGCGCTGCAGGCGCAGGCGTCGCCGCTCGCCGCGGTGCGGGTCGTGCAGCGCACACGGACGATCGGGACGGTGCTCACCAACGTCATCAACGTGACGGTGGTGATCGTCGCGGTGGTGTGGGTCGTCACGACGATCGATCCGAACATCCTCGGGTCGCTCGCCCTGCTCACGGCCGCCCTCGGCGCCGGGCTCGGGTTCGGTGCGCAGAACATCGTGAAGGACGTCCTGAACGGCCTCTTCATGGTGTTCGAGGACCAGCTCGGGGTCGGTGACGTCGTCGACCTCGGGCCGGCGACCGGCGTGGTGGAGCGGGTCGGCATCCGCATCACGACCGTCCGCGACGTGAACGGCACCCTGTGGTTCGTGCGCAACGGCGAGATCCTGCGGGTGGGCAACATGTCGCAGGGCTGGTCCCGCGTCATCATCGACCTCGCCGTGCCCTACGACAGCGATCTGGACGCGGTGCAGGACCGCATGCTGCAGGTGGCGGTCGACATGTCCGAGAGCACCAAGTGGCGCTCTCGCATCCTCGAGCGTCCGGAGATCTGGGGACTGGAGTCGATCTCGGCGGAGGCCCTCGTCATCCGTCTCGTCGTGAAGACGCGCAGCACCGCGAAGGACGACGTGGCCCGCGAGCTGCGCGCCCGGCTGAAGAGCGCGCTCGACGCCATGGGGATCACGCTGCCCTCGCTCAACACCGTCGTGCTGACGGGCTTCGAGGAGGCGACCAGCGTGCGTGGAGCGCGTCCGCCGAAGACCACGCCGGTGCCGACGAGCGGCGACGCGCCGGCCGCGGGCACGTCCGCGCCGCACGGGTCGCGCGGGTCGCGACGCCCGTCGAAGCCGGGCAAGGGCAGCACCGGCGACACCGGAGGAGATGCCACATGAGCGACGTCCCCGCCCTTCCCGGGCGCTCGTTCTTCGACCAGGTCGGCGGGCACGAGACCTTCGAACGGCTCGTGCGCGAGTTCTACCGCGGTGTCGCCGACGATCCCGTGCTGGCGCCCATGTACCCGCCCGACGACATGGAGGGCGCCATCACGCGCCTCACGATGTTCCTCGAGCAGTACTGGGGCGGTCCGGGCACCTACAGCGAACAGCGTGGGCACCCGCGGCTGCGCATGCGGCACATGCCGTTCAAGGTCAACCCGGATGCGCGCGACCGCTGGCTCGCCCACATGCGCGTGGCCGTCGACTCGCTCGCGCTGTCTCCGCTCGACGAGGAGATGCTCTGGGACTATCTCGAACGTGCCGCGCATGCCATGGTGAACACGTTCGAGGAGTGAGACTGCGGCCCACGCGGCCGTGACGGGACAAGACGCGAAGGAGCGCCCATGGGTTCGACCAGCTCGACCGATGTCGTGATCGTGGGCGCCGGCCTGTCCGGACTCGTGGCCGCGTGCGAGGCGCTCGACGCCGGCCGCCGGGTCACGATCGTCGACCAGGAGCCGCGCGCCAACCTGGGCGGCCAGGCCTGGTGGTCGTTCGGCGGGCTGTTCCTCGTCGACAGCCCCGAACAGCGTCGCATGCGCGTACGCGACTCGCTCGAGCTCGCCCGCCAGGACTGGTTCGCGTCGGCCGGGTTCGACCGCCCCGAGGACGCCTGGCCGAGGCGCTGGGCCGAGGCCTATCTCGACTTCGCCGCGGGCGAGAAGCGGTCGTGGCTGAGGTCGCTCGGGGTGTCGTTCTTCCCTGTGGTCGGCTGGGCCGAGCGAGGCGGAGGGACCGCCCGCTCGCATGGCAACTCCGTGCCCCGCTTCCACATCACCTGGGGCACCGGCCCGGGGATCGTCGAGCCCTTCGCCGAGAAGGCCCTCCAGGCCGAGCGCGAGGGACGTCTGCGCCTGCGGTTCCGTCACCGCGTCGACGAGCTCGTCGTCACCGACGGTGCGGTCGTGGGTGTGCAGGGGTCGGTCCTCACTCCGTCTCCCGCTTCGCGCGGCGAGGCCAGCTCGCGTGAGGTCATCGACGAGTTCACCATCAGCGCGGGCGCGGTCGTCGTCGCGGCCGGCGGCATCGGCGGCGACCACGACCTGGTCCGGCGGATGTGGCCCTCGCGCCTCGGAACGCCGCCGGCGCGCATGCTGTCCGGCGTCCCCGCCCACGTCGACGGCAGGATGCTCGGCATCGCCTCCGACGCCGGCGCCCACCTCATCAACGGCGACCGGATGTGGCACTACACGGAGGGGATCGAGAACCACTCCCCCGTCTGGGAGCGGCACGGCATCCGCATCCTGCCCGGCCCGTCATCGCTCTGGCTCGACGCGACCGGACGGCGCCTGCCCGTACCGCTCTTCCCGGGCTTCGACACGCTGGGCACGCTCGAGCACATCCTCGCCACCGGATACGACCACAGCTGGTTCGTGCTCACCCAGAAGATCATCGAGAAGGAGTTCGCGCTCTCGGGCAGCGAGCAGAACCCCGACCTCACCGGTCGCGACCTCGGACTGCTCGCCCAGCGCGTCCGCCCGGGCGCCCCCGGGCCCGTGGAGGCGTTCAAGGAGCGCGGCAGCGACTTCGTGGTGGCCGACTCGCTCTCGTCGCTCGTGGAGGGCATGCAGGCGCTGGAGCCCTCCGGGCCGCTGTCCGCCTCGTCCGTCGTCGAGGAGGTGGAGGCGCGCGACCGCGAGATGGCGAACGAGTTCACGAAGGACGCGCAGATCACCGCCCTGCGCGGGGCGCGGAAGTACCTGGGCGACCGCCTCATCCGCGTCGCGTCGCCGCACCGCCTGCAGGATCCGGCCGCGGGGCCGCTCATCGCCGTGCGCCTGCGTGTGCTCACCCGCAAGACGCTGGGCGGCATCGAGACCGACCTCACCGGGCAGGCCCTGTCCGCCTCGGGAGCCCCGGTGCCGGGCCTCTATGCGGCCGGCGAGGCGAGCGGCTTCGGTGGCGGCGGCATGCACGGCTACCGCTCCCTGGAGGGCACCTTCCTCGGCGGCTGCCTCTTCTCGGGCCGCACCGCCGGCCGAGCCTCCGCCCGCGCTCTCTGACCCGCCCGCCCGCTCGCTTACACGCGGTGCGCGTCGACTCGCGAGAGTGCGCCCTCCGCGCACTCGAGTCGCGAGAAGGCGCCCTTCCCGGGGCCCTGAAGGGGCGTGTTCTCGCCGTTCGGCGGACGGCGGTGAGAAGACCGCGAACGCCGCTCGCCGGAGTGACGGTCACAAGGTACCGTCAGGCGTCGCACGGCGCGATCTACGCCGCATGTGCACTCTGACGCGACCTTTCGACGGCCACCCTTCGCCGGGAACCCACCCGCGTACGGCCCCCGCCCCGGGTGCCAACTCCGGAAATCCGGCCCCGCATGAGCCAACTCCGGACTTCTCACGGCGCGTCGGCGGGAAAGTCCGGAATTGGCACGGCATAGACGGGGGCCGCAATGCCGCGCGACTGCGGCCCTGCAGACGCGGGCGCTCAGGAGAAGCGGGAGTCCAAGAAGGTGCTGATCATCGGGATGGGGTGGGTGAGGCGCCAGAGGGGGCCGGGCTCGGCGAGGCGGGCGTCGAGCTGCAGGAGGACCGTGATGGTGCCATCGGGGGTGTCGACCGAGACCGTGCCCACCTGCTGGCCCGCCGAGCCGCTGGTGAGGGGCTGGACGTCGACGGTGTAGGTCAGCGGAGCGGTGGTCCACAGCATCCGCGACTCGGTGCCCATCGCGACGGCGTGGGCGGTCTCGCCCCACGGGGTCGTGTAGACGGCGAAGGTCTGTCCCTTGGTGACGATGGCCGTCTTCGTGAGGGTGGCGGTGGCCGAGGTGGAGAGCGCCTCGAGATCGGCGTCGAGGGTGTCCCAGTCGGGCTCGCGGAGGAAGGCGCCGTAGAGGGTGACCTGGTCGCCGTCGGCGGGGGTCACGTCGAGAGCGAAGAGGAAGCAGAGCCCGGCCTGGTCGGTGTAGCTGAGCGACAGCCCGCGCATCCCGAGATCGGCGGCGTGCACAGCCAGGTTCTGCACGCGCCGGTTGCCGCTCACGGTGGCGTCCGGCAGCGCCATCAGCTCGGCGATGGCCGGGTCGGCGAAGGCGAGCGCGCTGATACGGGCGAGGTCGGATGCGGTGCCGACGTCGCCCTCGTCGAGCCCCGTCGCGTCGACGAGCTGCACGCTCGAGAGCCCCTTCTCGGTGAGCCACGACTGCGCGGCGGCCAGGTAGCCGTCGATCGAGCCGAACGCCCAGCGGGCGAGCACATCGGAGTGGGCGTTGCTCGACCCGAGGAGCATCGCGGTCAGCACGTCGCGCTGCGACCACTGCTCGCCCGTGATCATCGGCACCGCGCGGCTGCTCTCGGTGATGTAGCCGAGGAAGCCGTCGTAGTCCTCGCGGCTGATCGTGATGGCGGGCCCCTGGTCGCCCGCGGCGAGCGGCTTCGCGTCGAGCACGACGAGCGCGGTGATGACCTTCACGGTCCCGCCCAGGGGCACCGCCTCGGTCAGGCCTGCGGCCGCGAGCGGCGCCGTGGAGTCAGCGCCGATGACGGCGCTCGCACCCTCGGTGGGCATCGTCGGCAGACCGGCGGGGGCGACCTCGGCCGAGGGGTCGACCGTGCTCGCCTCGGCGGTCGGCAGCGGCCCGACGAGCGTCGCCGGCCCGTAGACCCCCACCGCGAGTATGAGGACGGCGCCCAGCACCACGACGACCACCCTGATCGCCTTGCGACCCGCGCTCCCTGCCATGCCCTCCAGGCTAGGTGGAGCATCCGTCGCCGGGCCGTCAGCACGCCGAGAGCTGGACGACCCCGGTCACCCGGGCGTGCGGCGGAGCGTCAGCCCCAGCCGAGCTCGTGCAGCTTCGCGTCGTCGATGCCGTAGAAGTGCGCGATCTCGTGCACGAGCGTGACGTGCACCTGATCGCGCAGCTCGTCGAGCGACTCGCAGATCGCGAGGAGCGGCTCGCGGAACAGCGTGATGCGGTCGGGCATCTCGCCGAACCCGTACTGACCCCGCTCGGTGACGGCCACGCCGTCGTAGAGACCGAGGAGGTCGAGAGAGCCGTCTTCCGGCCGGTCTTCGACGACGAACACGACGTTGTCGAGCCCGTCGAGCATGTCGTCGGGCAGCTCGTCGAGCTCATCGGCGACGAGCTGCTCGAACTCGTCGGCACTCAGGTCGATCATGGGGTGAGTAACGGGACTCGAACCCGCGACATCCGGCACCACAAGCCAGCGCTCTACCAACTGAGCTATACCCACCATGGTCGCTGCCCCGAGGGGCAACGACAAATCATCTTATTACATGTGAGCGGAGAATTCGCGCACCACGTCTGCGGCGACCTCCTTGAGCTCGGTCGACGTCGGCCCGGGCTCGGCGATGAAGACGGCCTTGCGGTAGTACTGCAGCTCGCGGATGGACTCGAGGATGTCGGCCAGCGCGCGGTGACCGCCCGCCTTCTCAGGGGCGTTGAAGTACACCCGCGGGAACCAGCGGCGCGACAGCTCCTTGATGCTCGACACGTCGATGCTGCGGTAGTGCAGGTGCCCGTCGACGCGGGGCATGTACTTCGCGAGGAACGACCGGTCGGTGCCGATCGTGTTGCCCGCCAGCGGCGCCGACTGCTCCCCCGGCACGTGCTTGAGGATGTACTCGAGCACCTGGTACTCGGCGTCGGCGAGGCTTACGCCGTTCGGGATCTCCTCAGCCAGCCCGCTCGTCTCGTGCATGTTCCTGACGAAGTCGCCCATGTTGTCGAGGGCGGAGGCGTCGGGCTTGATGACGATGCTGAAGCCGGGGTCGACGAGGTCCAGGTCGAAGTCGGTGACGACGACCGCGACCTCGACGAGCTCGTCGATCTCGAGATCGAGCCCCGTCATCTCGCAATCGATCCAGACGAGACGGTCGGACAGTGAACTCATGGGTGAAGTCTAGTCACGCGCCTCCGACGCCCCGGCGGGAGGCCCCGACGGCCGATCGCGGACTCGCCCGCTCCTAGACTCGAGGGGTGATCGTGACCCTCGCCGTGCTGCTGTTCGTCAACGCCGCCTGGAACCTCATCGTCTGGCCGCAGTTCTTCAAGCGGGTCAACCGCGATCCCCGTGCTCGCGACTCCTCGGGCCGACCGACGCGGTTCCTCATGGTGCACGCGGTGCTCATCGGCATCTCGCTGCTGCTCGCCGTCGTCTCGGCCATCGTCGGGATCGTGGCCCTCGTCTCCTAGCCGCGACCGGCGGAGCTCCTCGCCGCGACCGGCGGAGATGCCCCGCCTCACGGTGCCCCCGGCAGGAATCGAACCTGCGACCAAGAGATTAGAAGGCTCCTGCTCTATCCGCTGAGCTACGGGGGCGGCCTGATCCAGGCTACCGGATGCGCCTGCCGCCGGCCTGTGCGGGCTGGACGGCAGTGACTCGCGTCAGGCCTTCGACGACTCGCGCGGCGGGAAGGCGTTGACCGGCGGCGGCACCGCCGCGCCGCTCACCCCGGGATCGACGGCGTCGAGCTCGCTGAGCAGCGGGTCGGTCGCCGCCACCCGCGAACCGCGCCCGGCCGCGACCTGCTGCACCGTGGGCCGCGGGTCGCTCGTGGGCGGCAGCGGGGCGGCGGGCGAGACCGCCGCCGACGCGAGCGCCGCGGTCGACGTGCTGAAGCGCTCGTCGAGACGGATGGCGGGCTCGGTGGGGGCGCCGGAGCGCGAGGCCGACTGCGTGGATCCGCTCGGCCGGGCGAAGCGGTCGTGGTGCCGCTCGGCCACCCAGCGGTCCTGGTCGGCCAGCAGCGAGCTCTCGCTCGTGGTGTCCTCGGTGGACCAGCGCTCGAGGTCGCTCTGGAACACGCGGCGCGCACGGCCGGGGCGCTGCTGCCACTCGACGAGACGATCGCGGAACTCGATGACGGCAGGCTCGACCTGGTACCCGAACGTCGCGGAGTTGCGCTTCATCTCGGCCAGGGCGTGCGACGCCCAGTTGGCGGCGACGTCGGCGCCCTTGATGGGAAGCAGCCGCACCTGGATGTCGGCCTGCCCGCTGGCGCGGTCGGAGAGGATCTGCTCCTGCGGAGTGAGCGAGTTCCAGACGGCCGCCTGCTCCGCCGCGTCGATGAGCGAGGCGATCGCGGCGATCTTCAGCTCGCGGTCGTGCTTGGCGAGGAGGCTCCTCACGGCGCCCCTGGCGATCAGCGCGGCGAGCACACCCGCGACGAGGATCGCGATCGCCGGCATGACGATGCCGGAGACGACGTACGCGCCGGTGTCGCTCCCGAGCCACCCGACGAACCCATTCCACCATTCCATGCGCCGCACGATACCTCCGCGTCGCCCGCCCGAGACGACGACGAGCCGACGACGGCCGAATCGTGATCAGGCCGAGGGCGGCCGGAGCCGTCAGCGAGGCGAGCCCTCAGCGCAGGGCGCGCGCGGCGTCCTCCCGGTCGTGGAACTCGCCGATGGGCAGCGTGGCGATCGCGGGCGACACCGCGACGAGGCGCGTCGCCGCGTACCTGAGGTGGCCGCCGGGCCGGGTCTCCTCGACATAGCCGAGGACACGGCCGTCTGCCGCGCTCACCCGCCAGTACCCCTCGCGGATGCGCCGGAGCGCTGAAGCCGTCGCCGTCGCCATGATCGCCTCCCGTCATCTGTGGTCATGACGCTACGGGCGACCACCGACACCGGAGACGGAGGTCGTAGGCTCGGAGCATGCACACCTTCGTTCTCGCCGGCGGCTGCTTCTGGTGCCTCGACGCCGTGTACCGCACTCTCCGTGGCGTCCAGGACGTCGTCTCCGGTTACACCGGCGGCACGGCGGCCGACCCGAGCTACGAGCTGGTCTGCACAGGCACGACCGGGCACGCGGAGGCCGTCGCCGTGACCTTCGACCCGGAGGTCATCCCCGACGAGGTCATCCTCGACGTGTTCTTCACGCTGCACGACCCCCGCCAGCTCAACCGCCAGGGCAACGACGTCGGCACGCAGTACCGCTCCGCGATGTTCTACGCCGACGACGAGCAGAAGGCGCTGTTCGAGGCCGCCCGCGATCGAGCCGGCGAGCTGTGGGACGGCGGAGTCGTCACGACCATCGAGCCGCTCGGCGCGTACTACGACGCCGAGGACTACCACCAGGACTTCTTCGCCAAGAACCCCGGCCAGGGCTACTGCATGGCCGTCGCCGTGCCGAAGGTCAACAAGGTGCGGAAGGCCTACGCGAGCTACATCAAGGCCGCCTGACCCGCTCCTGCACCCAGGGCGCTCATCACCCCCGCCCGCTCCTGCACAACAGGGGCGTTCACGCCGGTTGTCCACGGATGCGCGCTGCCGCTCCCGTGCGCCGGTCGCTCTCGCGAGACTCGGGACGAGCATCCGCTCGACACCCTGATCGCGAAGGAGCACCACCGATGAACGACACCCTCACCCTCACCGGGATCGTGGCGACCGACCCGCAGTCCCGCACCACCACGAGCGGCGTCCAGATGACGAGCTTCCGACTGGCGTCGTCGCAGCGCCGCTTCGACCGTGCCGCGGGGCGCTGGATCGACGGCGACACCAACTGGTACTCCGTGACGGCGTTCCGCCACCTCGGCTCGAACGCGGGCCGATCGCTCGTCAAGGGAGATCGCGTGATCGTGGTGGGCCGGCTGCGCATCCGCCAGTGGGAGCAGGCGGAGCGGTCGGGCAGCTCGGTCGACCTCGAGGCCGACACCATCGGGCACGACCTGTCGTGGGGCACGTCCGTCTACAGCCGGGTGCGCACGACAGCCCCCGAGCACGGCCCGGGCGCCGGTTCCGGCTCCGGCGCCGCCGCCGAGGAGTCGTTCCCCGAGACCGTGCCCGACACGGCGGCCGGCGCCCTCGTGCCCGCCCCTCGCGAGGCGGAGCCGGTGCCGTTCTGAGCTGCTCTCGTCCGCGGCGGCGAGGGCTAGGCGGTCGCCCGAGGCGGCCGCATCCAACGCACCACGCCTCAGCACGTTCCCAGGGGCGAGCGCGGGCCGAACGCATAGACTGCCGGAGATCCCCGCGCAGCACCGCACTCGAGAGGAACACGCGATGCCCATTCTCCCCAGCGGGGATGCCCGTCCGTCCACCAGGTCACGCCTGAGGATCGCGGCACCTCTCGTGCTCGCCGCCGCCCTGGGCCTCGCGCTCGCCGGCTGCACGCCCGACGCCGCTCCGTCGCCCAGCCCGACGACCGACGTCGCCACGCCGACCCCCACCGAGGCCGCGCCTCCGCCCGCCGCGGTGTACGACCCGAACGCGGGCGCCGCGGCGAACAAGCCGGTCTTCGACCAGCTCAACCAGGGGGTCATCGCGGCCAACCCGAACGCGGGCGGCGCCGACTTCATCGTCACCCTCCGCAACGCGGGCTTCGACGGCAACGCCATGCAGCTCACGCCCGACATGACCACGGTGGGCGTCAAGGCCGACTCGGTGCAGTTCTCGGTGCGGCTCTCCGACGGCTGCCTCATCGGCCAGTACGGCCAGGGCACCTACGAGAGCCAGGTCATGCCCGTGCTCGGCACCGGCGGGTGCCTGATCGGCCAGACCCGGCCGATAGACTTCTAGGCATGGCCGAATACATCTACTCGATGGTGCGCGCCCGCAAGTCTGTGGGCGACAAGCTGATCCTCGACGACGTCACCATGGCGTTCCTGCCTGGCGCGAAGATCGGCGTGGTCGGCCCCGAACGGCGCCGGAAAGTCGACGATCCTGAAGATCATGGCCGGGCTCGACACCCCGAGCAACGGCGAGGCCAAGCTGTCCCCCGGCTACACCGTCGGCATCCTCATGCAGGAGCCCGAGCTCGACGAGTCGAAGACCGTGCTCGAGAACGTGCAGGAGGGCCTCGGCCCGATCAAGGGCAAGGTCGACCGCTTCAACGAGATCAGCGCCGCGATGGCCGAGCCCGACGCCGACTTCGACGCGCTGCTGGCCGAGATGGGCACCCTGCAGGAGGAGATCGACGCCGCCGACGCGTGGGACCTCGATTCTCAGCTCGAGCAGGCGATGGATGCGCTGCGCACCCCTCCGGGCGACGCCGAGGTGGCGAACCTGTCGGGTGGTGAGAAGCGCCGTGTGGCGCTCTGCCGCCTCCTGCTCCAGAAGCCCGACCTCCTGCTCCTCGACGAGCCGACCAACCACCTCGATGCCGAGAGCGTGCTCTGGCTCGAGCAGCACCTGTCGCAGTACCACGGCGCCGTCCTCGCCGTGACGCACGACCGGTACTTCCTCGACCACGTCGCCCAGTGGATCGCGGAGGTCGACCGCGGTCGCCTCTACCCCTACGAGGGCAACTACTCGACCTACCTCGAGAAGAAGCGCGAGCGCCTCGAGATCCAGGGCAAGAAGGACCAGAAGCTCGCGAAGCGCCTGTCCGACGAGCTCGACTGGGTGCGCAGCAACGCCAAGGGCCGCCAGGCCAAGTCGAAGGCGCGTCTGGCGCGCTACGAGGAGATGGCCGCCGAGGCCGAGCGCACGAGGAAGCTCGACTTCGAGGAGATCCAGATCCCGGCCGGCCCGCGCCTGGGCACCCAGGTGATCGACGCGAAGAAGCTGCACAAGGCGTTCGGCGAGCGCGTGCTGATCGACGACCTCAGCTTCACCCTGCCCCGCAACGGCATCGTGGGCGTGATCGGCCCGAACGGCGTCGGCAAGACCACGCTCTTCAAGACCATCGTCGGCCTCGAGCCGCTCGACGGCGGCGACCTGCAGGTCGGCGAGTCGGTCGACATCTCGTACGTCGACCAGAGCCGTACCGGCATCGACCCCAACAAGACGCTGTGGGAGGTCGTGTCCGACGGGCTCGACTACATCCAGGTCGGCAAGACCGAGATCCCGTCTCGCGCCTACGTCTCCACGTTCGGCTTCAAGGGTCCCGACCAGCAGAAGAAGGCCGGCGTGCTCTCCGGCGGCGAGCGCAACCGCCTCAACCTCGCGCTCACCCTCAAGCAGGGCGGCAACCTGCTCCTGCTCGATGAGCCGACCAACGACCTCGACGTCGAGACGCTCTCGAGCCTCGAGAACGCGCTGCTCGAGTTCCCTGGCTGCGCCGTGGTGATCACCCACGACCGGTGGTTCCTCGACCGGATCGCCACGCACATCCTCGCCTATGAGGGCACCGCCGACGACCCGGCCAACTGGTACTGGTTCGAGGGCAACTTCGAGGCCTACGAGGAGAACAAGATCGAGCGCCTCGGCCCCGAGGCGGCGACCCCTCACCGGGCGGTGTACCGCAAGCTGACGCGCGACTGATGCCTCGGCTGCACGTCCCCACGGGGCTCCGCTGGAGCGACCTCGACGCGTACGGCCACGTCAACAACGTGGCCGTGGCGCGCATCCTCGAGGAGGCGCGCATCGTGGTGTTCTGGGCCGACCCCGACGCGGTCGACTCGGGCTCCGGCACCGCGGTGCTCGACGCGCTCCACGGCTCCGAGACGCAGAGCGTGCTCGCGCGCCAGGAGATCGAGTACCTCCAGCCCATCCCGTACCTCCGTCGCCCGCTCGACGTGCAGCTCTGGTTCGCGCACATCGGCGGCGCGAGCATGGAGCTGTTCTACGAGATCCACAGCCCGGCGGGATCGGAGGAGGATGTGCTGTTCGTGCGCGCCTCCACCACTCTGGTGCTGGTCGACGCGTCCACCGGGCGGCCGATCCGGATCTCCGACGAGGCCCGCGCCGCGTGGTCGGGCTTCATGGACGAGCCGATCGCCTTCCGCCGTCGCTTCTGACGAGAGACACGACGACAGGAGCGGAGCACGCGCCGCTCAGGCGGTGCCCCAGTGCGACGGCCGGACGAACCCCTCGGGCAGGACGGTCGACGAGTCGCCGCGGGCGCTGTTGACCTGCATCTGGGTGAGGTAGATCGCGCCGTCGAGCTGCGCTCCGCGGACATCGGCGTCGCGCAGGTCGACGCCCAGCACGTCGCACCGCTGCAACCGCGCCCGGCGGAGGTCAGCGGCGATGGCGATGCTCCCCCGGATGCTCGCTCCGCGCAGGTCGGCGCCGGCCAACGACGCTCCCATCAGGTCGCTGCCCGGCTGAAGAGGTCGGCTGCGACGAGGCGGCGCGACGTGTCCCCGGCGCGCGACCTCGCTCGCCGTCACCAGCAGTGCCCGCACGGCGTCGAACTCGGCGTCGACGTCGAGACCGGCGAGGGTCTCCGGATCCTCGTCGCTCAGCCCCCGGATGCGCTCGAACGCGGCGATCCAGGGCGCGGGGTCGCGATCCGACTCGACCATCGTGATGGCCTCGTCGAGGTACCAGAGCAGCTCGTGGAGCCTCCGGACGATGGGGAACGCGGAGAACATCGCCTCCCGGGTCTGCGGGTCGTCGCGCCAGGATCGCCCGGCGAACGTCTGCCGGGAGACCTTCTGGCCGGCGCCGAAGCAGTCGAACACGGTGCAGCCCTTGAACCCGCGCTCTCGGAGGTGCGGATGGATGCGGCACCCGTCGCCCTCGTCGAGGTTCTCGCACGGGTCGCCGGCGGCCTTGTCGAACGGGAAGTCGGACGACCTCGCGAACGCCAGGGCGACGCAGCACAGCCCGAAGCACTCGCCGCAGTCGGCGCCGAGGTCGGCGCGACGCCCGAGCTCGACCCGTGTCCGTCCGCCCACCGTCAGGAGGGGGCGCTTTCCCACGCGGATCATGCCCTCCTGGGCGATCGAGGCGATGAGGCGTCCGCCGCGATCGAACATCCGCCCGAGGGCGAGACCCCTCCCGCCACCGGAGGTCGGCGACTCCTGCGTGTAGAGGATCCAGTCGTCGGCCCGGGCGAACCGGTGCCACCACATCCCGTGGTCGAGGCTCGCCATGGCGAAGTCGGGGCGGCCCCACGAGACGCCGTGACGACGCATCACGGGCTCGAGGATGGTGTAGTCGCTCACGTACGCGAGCGCGGCACGGTGGATGGTCGGGTCGTCGGGCAGTCGGCCCAGCGCCTTGAGCCACACGGCCTGGCTGGCGACCCGCTCGCCCTCGACGGCGACGTACACCGGGGACGAGACGTGACGCATGTCGAACGCCCGGGTCTCGGCCCAGACCCGCGCGATCGGGTGGTCGATGCCGTCGAGGACCTCGCGTGCACTCGGCAGGTCGTCGGGCTCGGGCAGGCCGGTCGGCATCTCGATCTGGTGCTCGAGCCCCTCGTCCTCCGTCTGGAACGACATGATGCCGGAGAGGATCGGGACGCCGTTCTGGTAGGCCTGCGTCCGCCTCGTGGAGAAGGAGCGGCCGTCGTGGATGCGGTCGACGGCGAAGGTGATCGGCTTCGTCGCGTCGCCCGGCCGGAGGAAGTAGCCGTGCAGCGAGTGCACGGGACGGTCGGCGGCGACGGTGCGCGCGGCGGCGATCACCGACTGCGCGAGCACCTGGCCGCCGAACACACGACCGCCCGGCATCTCCTGGCTCGGACCGGTGAAGATGTCCTCCGTGGTGCGGGCGCCGGTGTCGGCGAGGTCGAGCGTGGTGAGGAATGCGGCCAGCGGATCGGGCAACAGGACCTCCAGGTGACGTGCCGGTGAGTCGTCTGTGAAGTAGTTTAGACAGCACTGATGATCCAGAGCCTCTCCCTCGTCGACGCGCCGTCCCTCGGCGACCTCAAGGTCTTCCTCGGTCGCTCCGCCCGGGTCGAGAACGGCTCGGTGAGGCTGATCGGCAGCCTCGGGGTGCTCGCCGTCTACACGCCCGTGCTCACGCCGAAGGGTCTGCTCGACTCCTCGCCCACCGTGCTGGGGCTGCGCACGTTCGCTCTCGCCTCCACCGACGACTTCGACGTGGTGGTCTCGATCAGGGGGCTGCTCGACCGCCTCGCCATGCTCTCCCTCTCGGTCGACCGGGAAGGCGGCCCCATCGAGGTGCCGCTCCCCCTCCCCGACGCCGGCGTCGCCTGGGCCGGGATCAGCCCGCCGCGCGGCGGCTGGCGGCGCGTCGGCACGACCGACCCCAGGCAGCTCGAGGAGATCGCGAAGGCGGGGATCTCCGAGATCGCCGATGCGGTCCCGTCTGAGGTGGGCGAGCAGGTGGTGCGGAAGCTCCGGGGTGCGGTGTGGACCCGGCCGATCCCCGACGTCGGCGCCCGCGTGCCGGCCGCCGCGGCGTTCGCCGCGTACAGCCTCGGATTCATCCGGCGTGATGACGACGCCGCGGTGTACGAGGCATCGTCCTGGGTGCGCGTCTCGACCCGGCGAGGCCACATCCTCGTGCACTGGTGACGCGCGCCTGACCGACGCCCCTGCGTCTACGTCGGGATGATGAGCGTGGCGAGCGACCGCGGATGCTCCGCGACGACGAACGCCGTCCACTGACGTTCCCACTCGTCCCAGTGCGTCTCGTACACCTCGCCGTCGCGGGCGAGGGCCCTGCGACGGCGCTCGACGTCGTCGGTCTCGACCCAGATCGTCAGATCGGCCAGCGGCGCGCTCGCGCGGCTGAGAGCCCCGCAGCCCTCGACGATGAGCGGCCTCTCCGGATCGACGTCGTGCCACTCGGCGAGCTCGCCGCGCTCCCAGTCCCAGCGCTGCCACCGCGGTGCTCCCCCGTCTCGCAGCGGTCGGAGCAGCTCGTCGACGACATGCTCGCTCGCGGCCCGCAGCCCGCCCCACCCGGGGTAGATGTCGTCGAGGTGCACGACCTGGGGCAGCTGCGGATCGGACCACCGCCGGGCGATCGTCGCCGCCAGGTCGGTCTTGCCCGAGCCGGACGGTCCGTCGATGAGGAGGACGACCATGCTCAGCGCACCACGAACGTGAACGAGCCCACGGCGATCGACACCGCGAGCGCCGTCGCACCGACCAGCAGGGCGCCCGCGAGGAGCACCCAGTCCCGGGCATGGAACCGCGAGGGCCGGGCCCACGTGCGGTCGGTCCGGGCGCCGAACCCCCTGGCCTCCATCGCCGTGGCGAGCTTGCTGCCTCGGCGGATGGAGAGCACGAGCAGGGCGAACGCCTGGCCGACGAACCGCCGGATCCGTCCGGTGTCGCCCAGCCCACGCGCCCGCCGCGCCAGCTCGAGCTGCCGCCAGTCGTCGAGGAACAGCCCGACGAGGCGCATCCCCGCGAGGGCGCCGAGCACGAACCGCGACGGCAGGTGCCAGACCTGCGCCAGACCGTCGGCGAGATCGGTGGGGTCGATCGTGATGAAGAGCACGACGGCGGGCAGGCCGATGGCGAGGATGCGCAGGGCCGTCGCGATCGCCAGTGCGATGGACCCGTCGGAGATGTGGACGAGGCCCCACTGGAAGTAGGTCGTCCCGGACGCGACGCCGTAGAGCACGGTCGTGAGTGCGGCGAGCGGCGCGGCGATCCACAGCGCGACGGTACGACGCAGCAGCACCCGGAGCCCGATCCCGCTCCACGCGATGAAGACGGCCTCGAGCGCGAGAGCGACGAGCGCGGACACCCAGTCGATCGTGACCAGCAGGAGCAGGCTCAGCCCGAGGCCGGCCGCGATCTTCGCGACCGAGTTGAACGCCGCGAGCCGGGGTGCCCGGACCGAGCCCAGCACGCCGCTCACGCCGCGATCCCCCTCGGCACGACGAGGGCGCCGCCGTCGCGCACGACGAGCTCCTGGTCGGCGAGGGCACGGATGAACGCGCGATCGTGCGTGATCGCGATCACCGCACATCCCCCGTCGAGGAGGTCGCCGAGGAGCAGCACCAGCTCGGCCCACGTGCGCGAGTCCTGCCCGAAGGTGGGCTCGTCGAGCACGAGCACCCGGGGCCGGGCGATCAGGGCGGAGGCGACGGAGAGGCGCCTCTTCTGCCCGCCCGAGAGGGTGTAGGGGTTCGCCCGGGCGAGCGGAGCGAGCCGCATCCGCTCGAGCATCGCGGACACCCGCGCGTGGATCTCGGCCTTCGGGAGCCGAAGTGCCTTGAGCGACACCGCCAGCTCGTCCTCGACCGTGCCCGAGACGAACTGGTGCTCGGGATCCTGGAAGACCGTGCCTATGCGTGTGAGGAGCTCGCGAGAACGCCACCGCGCCGGATGCGGGCCGGCACCCGTCGCCAGCTCGTCCGAGGCCCGCACCTCGCCCGCCTCGGGCAGGATGAGACCCGCGAGCGTGAGCGCGAGAGTGGACTTCCCGGCACCGTTCGGGCCGGTGACGACGAGGGCCCGGCCGGCGGAGAGGACGAGCTCGATGCCGGCGGCGACGGGCCGGCCGGGCACACGCGATACCGCGAGCCCGGAGGCCGTGAGGAGCGCGGGCGCCACCGCGTCGTCGGCGGATGGAGCGTCCGTCCCCGAGGAACGTGCCGCCCGCCCGCCGAGCGGATCGATGCCCGGGACCCAGACCCCGGCGTCCGCGAGCCGGCGTCCCTCCGCCTCGACGACCTCCCGGGCCGGGCCGTCCGCGAGCACGCCGCCCTCGGCGTCCAGCACCACGATGCGCTCGACGACGTCGAGCCAGACGTCGACCCGGTGCTCGATGACGACGAGGGTCGCGCCCGTCGACCGCGCTACCCGTTCCACCGTGTCGCGAACCTCGACGACCCCGTCAGGATCGAGGTTCGCGGTCGGCTCGTCGAGGAGGATCAGCCCCGGCCTCATGGCGAGCACCCCGGCGAGCGCCACCCGCTGCTTCTGCCCGCCCGAGAGCTCCGAGGTGGGGTGATCGAGCGGCAGGTCGAGGCCGACAGCGTCGAGCGATTCCTCGACCCTGCGCCAGATCTCGTCGCGGGGGACGCCGAGGTTCTCGCATCCGAAGGCGACGTCGTCGCCCACGCGCGCGAGCACCAGATGGGCGTCGGGGTCCTGCAGGAGGAGCCCGGCGCGTCCGCGCACGCCCTCCGGACGCGCGCCGTCGAGCAGGAGCTCACCGACCTCGTCGCCCTCGTCGGCACCGCCCAAGACGCCCGCCATCGCCTGCAGGAGGGTCGACTTGCCCGCTCCCGATGCTCCGAGGAGGAGGACGCGCTCACCCGGCTCGATGACGAGATCGAGGTCGCGGACCGCCCACTCCTCGCGGCCGGCATGGCGCCAACCCCATCCGGCGGCCGACACGCGGGCGGCGTCTGGGCGGAGCGACTCGGCGCTCACGCTCGGCGGACCGCCTCGCGTCCGGCCGCGAAGCGGTTGAGAGCCCCCGTCCGCGCCAGTCCCCGCACGATCAGCCACGACCCCAGCCCCGCGACGATCGCGCCGCCGATGACGGAGCAGACCGAGTACACGACCATGAACGCCGTGTCGGCGCCGACGTACCAGGTGATGAGGTCGTTGACCGCCATGCCGACGCCCGCCCCGGCACCGGCCAGGATCGCGACGTACACGCGGTAGTTGGCGTACAGGAAGATCGCGAAGACGATCTCGGCGCCGAGTCCCTGGGCGAGCCCCGAGAGCAGGGTCGCCACACCCCACTGCGTTCCGACGAGCGCGGAGACGGTGGCCGCGACGAGCTCGGTGTAGAGCGCCGCCCCTGGCTTCCTGACGATGAGCCCGCCGAGGACGCCGGCGAACAGCCAGACGCCGTAGAGAAGGGCCTGAGCCCCGGGCAGCAGAGCCTCGAGCGGCGCTCCGACCGGGGCGTAGGCGAGGTTCCAGACCCAGAAGACGAGCCCGGCGGCGACGCCGACGACGCTGGCGACGACGATGTCGACGACCCTCCAGCGCAACGAGCGGCGACGTCCCGAGCCGAGACCGGAAGCGGTGGTGGAACTGATGGTGGTGTGCACGTCGTGCCCCTTCGATCGCGTGATGCGGTGGGCACGGGTCGCCGTATCCGCCCGTGTGCGGACACGGCGATGAGGAGAACTGCCTCCCTGCGCTGGCATGACCCAGATCAGGTTCGACGGTCGGAGGTTGAGAACCTCCCTCTCAGCCCGGCTCACCGGACTCCCGTGTTTTCGTGGCGATCCTACCCCAGGACGGGGCCGCCTACTTCTTGGCGGCCTTCACCAGCTTGGCGAGCACGTGGCCGGCCACGAGCACGAACGGGATGCCGACCGCGACGAGCGCGATGAGGTTGGGCTGGAACCGCACGCCGAGCGAGGTGGTGACGTACGCCCCGATCGGGATGCTCACCCCTCCCCCGCCGAAGCCCTCGCCCTCGGCATCGGCGTCGGACTTGCCACCCGTGTTGCCGTTGCCGCCGCCGAAGCCGAACCACACCAGGGCGACCGGGACGACGGTGGCGCCGTCGATGTCGACCGGAGCCCCGTAGGACGCCTCCACGCCGAGGCGCTTGAGCGGCTCGGCGACCTTCTCGACCAGCTGAGTCATGCATCCACGGTACCGCTGTCGGCCCCCGCGCGCATGGGCACACCCAACCCGTGTGCGCGGTCAGCCGATCCCGGTACGGTGAGCACGCGACAACCGAATCCCCTGAGGAGATCAGATGCAGTCCTGGCCCGGTACGGCCTATCCGCTCGGAGCGACCTACGACGGGAGCGGAACCAACTTCGCCCTGTTCAGCGAGGTGGCCGAGAAGGTCGAGCTCTGCCTCTTCGACGAGCAGGGTGTCGAGACGCGAGTGGAGCTCATCGACGTCGACGCGTTCGTCTGGCACGCCTACCTCCCCCAGGTGCAGCCCGGTCAGCGCTACGGCTACCGCGTGTACGGGCCCTACGAGCCCGAGAAGGGGTTGCGCTGCAACCCCAACAAGATCCTGCTCGACCCGTACGCGAAGGCGACGAGCGGCGGCATCGACTGGGACCACTCGCTGTTCTCCTACAACTTCGGCGACCCCGACTCGCGCAACGACGACGACTCCGCCGGGCACATGACCCACGGCGTCGTCATCAACCCCTTCTTCGACTGGTCGGGCGACCGCCGCCTGCGCATCCCCTACAACCAGTCCGTGATCTACGAGGCCCACGTGAAGGGTCTCACCGAGCTGCACCCCGCGGTACCGGAGGAGCAGCGCGGCACCTACTCGGGTGTCGCGCATCCGGCCGTCGTCGACCACCTGCGGAAGCTCGGCGTGACCGCGATCGAGCTGATGCCGGTGCACCAGTTCGTCAACGACTCCACGCTCATCGACAAGGGCCTCTCGAACTACTGGGGTTACAACACGATCGGGTTCTTCGCCCCGCACCACGCCTACTCGTCGACCGGCGACCACGGTCAGCAGGTACAGGAGTTCAAGGGGATGGTGAAGACCCTGCATGCCGCCGGCATCGAGGTCATCCTCGACGTGGTCTACAACCACACCGCGGAGGGCAACCACCTCGGGCCGACGCTCTCGTTCCGAGGCATCGACAACGCGGCCTACTACCGCCTCGTCGACGACGACCCGAAGTACTACATGGACTACACGGGCACCGGCAACTCGCTGAACGTCCGCCAGCCGCACTCGCTGCAGCTCATCATGGACTCGCTGCGGTACTGGGTGACCGAGATGCACGTCGACGGCTTCCGCTTCGACCTCGCCGCCACGCTCGCCCGCGAGTTCTACGAGGTCGACCGCCTGTCGAGCTTCTTCGAGCTCGTGCAGCAGGATCCGGTGGTGTCGCAGGTGAAGCTGATCGCCGAGCCCTGGGACGTCGGCCCCGGCGGCTACCAGGTCGGCAACTTCCCTCCCCAGTGGACGGAGTGGAACGGGAAGTACCGCGACACCGTGCGCGACTTCTGGCGCGGCGAACCCTCCACCCTCGGCGAGTTCGCCAGCCGGTTCACCGGCTCGGCCGACCTCTACGAGCGCGACGGCCGCCGCCCGGTGGCGTCGATCAACTTCGTCACCGCGCACGACGGCTTCACGCTGCGCGACCTCGTCTCGTACAACGAGAAGCACAACGACGCCAACGGCGAGGACGGCAACGACGGGGAGTCGTCGAACCGCTCGTGGAACTGCGGCGTCGAGGGTCCGACCGACGACCCCGCCGTGCTCGGCCTCCGCGCCCGTCAGCAGCGCAACTTCCTCGCCACCCTCCTGCTGTCGCAGGGTGTGCCGATGGTGCTGCACGGCGACGAGATGGGTCGCACGCAGGAGGGCAACAACAACACCTACGCCCAGGACAACGAGCTCACCTGGATCCACTGGGAGACCGAGGACGCCCCGCTCGTCGAGTTCACCGCGGCCGTCACCAGGCTCCGCAAGGACCATCCGACGTTCCGGCGCTCCACCTTCTTCGACGGCCGCCCCGTGCGCCGTGGTGAGGGCGAGCCTCTGCCCGACATCGTGTGGCTCAACTCCGACGCCACCCCCATGGAGCCGGAGGAGTGGGACGCCCCGCTCTCGCGCTCGGTGGGCGTGTTCCTCAACGGGCAGGGCATCCGCGCCCGCGACGCCCGCGGGCAGGCGCTCGTCGACGAGAACTTCCTCGTCTACTTCAACGCCGACGACTCCGACGTGACCTTCACCATCCCGCAGGCCGAGTACAGCGAGGCCTGGGATGTGGTGATCGACACAGCGGGCGCCTCCGCCGACCTTCTCACGGTGCAGGCCGGCGAGACCATCACCGTCGAGCAGAAGTCGATGGTCGTGCTGATCGCCCACAGCGAGCCCGAGCTCGAGCCCGACCACTCCGTGGCGGCATCGCTCACGGCTCAGGCGGATGCGGTGGTCACCTCGGCGATCACCCTGCCCAACCTCCAGTGAGGAGCGCGATGAGCGACGAGATCCGCGTCCCGCGGTCGACCTACCGGCTGCAGATCACGCCGGAGTTCACCCTGTCCGACGCCGCGGAGCTGGTGCCGTACCTGCGCCGGCTCGGCGTCGACTGGGTCTACGTCTCGCCGATCCTGCAGGCGGAGGCCGGCTCGCAGCACGGGTACGACGTCACCGACCACTCCCGCATCGACCGCGAGCGCGGCGGCGAGGAGGGCTTCGATGCCCTCGTCGCCGCGGCGCGCGAGGCGGGCATGGGGCTGCTCGTCGACATCGTGCCGAACCACGTCGGTGTCGCGACGCCCGCGCAGAACCCCTGGTGGTGGGATCTCCTCACCTACGGGCGGGAGTCGCGCTACGCCGAGGCCTTCGACGTCGATTGGGAGGCCGGCGACGGCCGCATCCTCATCCCCGTGCTGGGCGACGCGTCGACGGCCGATCTCACGGTCGACGGCGACGAGCTCGTGTACTTCGACAACCGGTATCCGATCGCCCCCGGCACGGGCGGCGACGACGCCCAGGCGGTCCACGACCGGCAGCACTACCGGCTGGTCGACTGGCGGCTCGAGAGCACCGACCTCAACTACCGGCGCTTCTTCGCCGTCTCCACCCTGGCGGCGATCAGGGTCGAGGTGCCCGAGGTGTTCGACGAGTCGCACGCCGAGATCAGGCGCTGGTTCGACGAGGGCCTCGTCGACGGCCTCCGGGTCGACCACCCTGACGGCCTCGCCGATCCCGGGGGCTACATCACCGACCTCGCCGAGCTGACCGGCGGCCGCTACGTCCTGATCGAGAAGATCCTCGAGGGCGACGAGCCGTTGCACCCCGACTGGCCCTCCGCGGGCACCACCGGCTACGACGCCCTCGCGATCCTCGACCGCGTCTTCGTCGACCCCGCCGGCGAGACGCCGCTCACCGCGCTCGCCGACGAGCTGCGCGGGCGGCATCAGAGCTACGCCGACCTCATCCACGACACGAAGCGCGCCGTCGCCGACGGCATCCTGCAGTCGGAGGTGCGGCGCCTGGCCCGCGACCTCGTGCGCGCCGGCGGGATCGACGCGACCGACGACGCCGCGGTGCTCCACGACGGCATCGCCGAACTGCTCACGTGCTTCCCGGTCTACCGCTCCTACCTGCCTCACGGCACCGAGGCGTGGCGCGAGACGCTGGAGGCCGCGAAGCAGCACCGGCCCGACCTCGGCGAGGTGCTCGACGACCTGGCCGCCGCGTTCCAGCGCACCGGGACGGCGCCGAGCATCCGCTTCCAGCAGACCTCGGGCATGGTGATGGCCAAGGGCGTCGAGGACTGCGCCTTCTACCGCTACACGCGGCTCACGAGCCTCACCGAGGTGGGGGCCGAGCCGCAGGAGTTCAGCGTCTCCCCCGCACGCTTCCACGAGCTGCAGGAGCAGCGCGCCTCCGTGCTGCCCGACTCGATGACCACGCTGTCGACGCACGACACGAAGCGTTCCGAAGACACCAGGGCCCGGATCAGCGCCGTCGCCGAGGTCCCCGACGAGTGGGCGGATGCGCTGAGCCGCCTCCGCGCCGCGGCGCCGGTGGGCGACGGCTCGTTCGAGAACCTGCTGTGGCAGGCCGTCGTCGGCGCGTGGCCGCTCTCCCGAGAGCGCGCCCACGCCTACGCCGAGAAGGCGGCCCGCGAGGCCGGCGACTCGACCGCGTGGCTCGACGTCGACGAGGAGTTCGAGGCGCGGATGCACGCGGCCGTCGACGCCGCGTTCGACGACCCGGCCGTGCGCGACGTCGTCGAGAGCGTGGTCGACCGCCTCCGGGTGGCCGGCTTGTCGAACTCGCTCGGCGAGAAGCTCGTGCAGCTCACCGCCCCCGGCGTGCCCGACGTGTACCAGGGCACCGAGTTCTGGGACCGATCGCTCGTCGACCCCGACAACCGCCGCCCGGTCGACTACCGCGCCCGCGTGACGACGCTCGACCGCCTCGACGGCGGCTGGACGCCCGAGGTCGACGACGAGGGCGCGGCGAAGCTCCTCGTCGTGTCTCGCGCTCTGCGGCTGCGCCGCGACCGCCCCGAGCTGTTCACCGGATACCGGGGACTCACCGCGGTGGGTGAGGCCGCCGACCACGCGCTCGCCTTCGACCGCGGGGGCGCGATCACTGTCGCGACGCGTCTGCCGATCGGCCTGGCCGCCCGCGGTGGCTGGGGCGACACCGAGCTCGAGCTCCCCGAGGGCGACCTCGTCGACGTCCTCACCGGGCGGCGCTTCCCGGGCGGCCGCATCCGACTCGCCGACCTGCTCTCGACCTACCCGGTGGCGCTCGTCACCGTTCCGGAGGACTGACCCGTGCTGCGCTGCGACTACGACGTGTGGGCTCCCCGCGCGTCCACCGTCTCGATCGTCCTCGACGGCGAGACGCATCCGATGACCTCGACCGACGACGGCTGGTGGACGATCGACGTGCCCTGGCGCGGCGGCGTCGACTACGGCTACGTGCTCGACGGCGAGGGCCCCTTCCCCGACCCGCGCTCGCGCCGCCAGCCGACGGGCGTGCACGGCCTGTCGCGCACCGACGATCCGCGCGGCTTCGAGTGGCACGACGGGTTCCAGCCGGTGCCGCTGTCGCGGGCCGAGATCTACGAGCTGCACATCGGCACGTTCACGCCGGAGGGCACTCTCGAGGCCGCCGCGACGCGGTTCGAGCACCTGCGCTCGATCGGGGTGACGCACATCGAGCTGCTGCCGGTGAACGACTTCAACGGCGAGTACAACTGGGGCTACGACGGCGTCGACTGGTACGCCGTGCACGAGCAGTACGGCGGCCCGGAGGGCTACCGCCGGTTCGTCGACGCGGCCCACCAGGCGGGGCTCGCCGTCATCCAGGACGTGGTCTACAACCACCTCGGCCCGAGCGGCAACTACCTGCCGAAGTTCGGCCCCTACCTCCACGACGCCTCGGCGAACACCTGGGGCGCGTCGATCAACCTCGACGGCGACGGGTCGACCGAGGTGCGGTCGTTCATCATCGACAACGCCCTCATGTGGCTCGACGACTACCGCGTCGACGGTCTGCGACTCGACGCCGTGCACGCTCTCGTCGATCACGGCCCCGTGCACCTGCTCGCCGAACTGTCGGCCGCCGTCGACGAGTTCGAGGAGTCGGAGGGACGCTCGGTCGCCCTCATCGCCGAGTCCGACCTCAACGACCCGGTCATGTTCACCGAGCGCTCCGAGGGCGGTCTCGGGCTGAGCGGCCAGTGGAGCGACGACTTCCACCACGCCGTCCACGTCAACCTCACGGGCGAGACGACCGGGTACTACGCCGACTTCGAGTCGGTGGGCGCGCTGGCGAAGGTGCTCACGAAGGGCTTCTACCACGACGGCACGTACTCGAGCTTCCGCGAGCGCGACCACGGCGCCCCGATCGACCGCGAGAATACGGCGACCTGGCGTCTGGTGGTGGCCAACCAGAACCACGACCAGATCGGCAACCGCGCGATCGGCGATCGCCTCACCGCCACGCTCGACGCCGACCGCCTCGCGATCGCCGCGACGCTGACGATGCTCGGACCCTTCACCCCCATGCTGTTCATGGGCGAGGAGTGGTCGGCCGCGACTCCCTGGCAGTTCTTCACCTCGCACCCCGAGCCGGAGCTCGGCGAGGCGACCGCGAAGGGCCGCATCGCGGAGTTCGCGAAGATGGGCTGGGACGAGTCCTCGGTGCCCGACCCGCAGGATCCGGCCACCTTCGAGCACTCGAAGCTCGACTGGGCCGAGCCCGAGCAGCCGGAGCACGCGCGCATGCTGGCGCTCTACCGCCGCCTCGCCGAGCTGCGTCCCGCACTGGCCGAGCTGACCTTCGACGACGTCGACGTGACCTTCGACGAGGATGCCCGCTGGCTGGTGCTCGACCGGGCACCGTATGTGCTCGTGGTCAACCTCTCGGATGCGCGGATCGACGTGAGCACGCTCGCCCCGCAGGCGGGCGAGCCGCTGCTCGACACCGCCGCGTTCCTGCGCGCGGAGCCGCCGTCCGCCGAGTCGCTCGGCGCCCCGCACTCGGTCGTCGTCGCCCGCCGCGCCTGACGGCGCCGCCACGCGGCCCCGCGAGCGGCGAGAAACGGCCCTTCCCCGCGCTCCGAAGGGGCGTCTTCTCGCGGTTCGGCGAAAGCACCTACTCGAGCGGCGAAGCGGGACTCAGGTAGGCACCAGCGCCTCCGACCGTGCGAGCGCGGCGCGCCAACCCCACACCTGGGTGACCGTTCCCACGCCGAAGTCCCGGAAGTTCGAGGGGAGGCCGGTGGGGACGGGCTCCACCCAGCCGATGACCTCAGCCCCGCCCTCGGTGAAGATCCTGATGCCGGTCAGCCCCTGCTGGATGACCTTCATCCCCGCCAGTTCCGCCATGTCCGGGAGCCTCTCGCCCACCCAGGGAAGGACGCCCACGACCAGATTCGACCGTGATCCGACGCCGCTGGCCTTCAGATCGGTGACCTGGAGGCATCCCCAGCGCCCATCGCCCCGAGCGACCGCGATGACGTCCCCTAGACGGAGCTGAGTCGCCGAAGTCGGGCTGAAGGGGAACGTCGCCGGCCTGCCCATGTCATCAGTATCGCGTCCTACGCAGACGCACACGACACGGGCGCGGATCGAGCAGTCAGAGCGCGCGGCACCTCGAGCGGCGAGAAACGGCCCTCTCCAGCGTTCCGAAGGGGCAACTTCTCGCCGTTCGGCGAAAGCAACGACTCGAGCGGCGAGAAACGGCCCTTCCCGACGCTCAGGAAGGGCGCCTTCCCGCGACTCGGCGAAAGCGCGAGACGCTCGGGCGGACGTGCGCCCGAGCGGCGCGTCAGCGGCGGGTGCCGTTGCGGTCGGCGGTCTCTCCCGAGCGCGGGCCTCGGAGGAGCGACGCGGGGCGCACGGAGTCGATCCCGAAGCGGGCCGTGACGCGGTCGATGGTCTTCTCGGCGTCGTGCCACTCCTCGGCGGGCTCGTCGTCGCCGGGGAACAGCGCCAGCTGCGCGGAGGCCTGGCCCGCGGGCGCCAGCTGCTCCATCCGCACCCCGATGAGCCGGACGGCGCGCCCGGCGAGGTCGATGCCCGAGAACACCTCCCAGGCCTCGTCGAAGATGCGCCGCCCGAGGTCGGTGGGGCTTGAGAGCGTGTGCGAGCGGGTGATGGTGGTGAAGTCGGAGAACCGCAGCTTCAGCGCCACCGTCCGCCCCTCGACCCCGGCGGCGCGCAGCCGCGCGGCGACCCGGCCCGCCTGGGCGAGCACCTCGCGCCGCAGCTCGTCGAGGTCGGACACGTCGGTGTCGAACGTGCGCTCGTGCCCGACGCTCTTCTCGGTGCTCTCGGTCTCGACCTGACGGTCGTCGTGCCCGAGCGCGAGCTCGTGCAGCTTCGTCCCCGTCGCCTGGCCGACGGCACGCACGACGGTGTCGAGCGGCGCCTCGGCTATGTCGCCCACCGTGCGCAGCCCGAGCCGTTCCAGCTGCTCCGCGGTGCGTGCGCCGACTCCCCACAGCGATCGCACCGGCAGCGGATGCAGGTAGTCGAGGGTCTCTGAGGCCCGGATGACGAGCATCCCGTCGGGCTTCGCCCGGCCCGACGCGAGCTTCGCCATGAACTTGGTCGCCGCGATGCCGACGGAGCAGGTGAGGCCCGTCTCTGCCAGCACCCGCGCCCGGAGGTCGGCGGCGATGCGGTCGGACTCGCCGAGCAGTCGCCGCGCGCCGGAGACGTCGAGGAAGGCCTCGTCGATGCTGAGGGGCTCGACCAGCGGGGTCACCTCGCGGAAGATCGCCATGACCTGGCGCGAGTACTCGCGGTAGCGGCTCATGTGGGGCTCGACGACGATCGCGTTCGGGCACAGTCGGAGCGCCGCGCCGACGGGCATCGCCGAGTGCACCCCGTACCGCCGGGCCTCGTAGGTGGCGCTGGTCACGACGCTGCGCGGCGATCGGCCACCCACGATGACGGGCTTGCCTCGGAGCTCGGGACGCGACAGCAGCTCGACCGACGCGAAGAACGCATCCATGTCGACATGCATGATCGGCGGACTCGGCTCGAGAAGTCCGGACATGGGTCCGAGCTTAGACGCCGCCCCCGACATCGACTGCCCCCTGACATCCACTCCTGTGGTGGCGCTCATCGCAGACTCAGCGCTCACCCGCGATACTGGAGGCTGCCCTCCCAGCGGGCAGCGCCACCGACCGACGGGAACGGCATGACAGCGATCCTCGACCTGAGCATCATCTCGGGTCCCCTGGTGATCGTCGTCTACGTGCTCGCCGCGGTCTCCGCCCTGCTGCTCATCGCCGTGCGACCGAGCCGGCGCTGGCCGCGGCGCCGCTGGCTCCTCGTGGCCGTCCTCGCCATGATCGTCGGCGCCGCGGTGGGCCTCGTCACGACGTGGATCGTCAGCGACTGGGCGAACGTCTTCGGCGTCGTCCTCTCCACGGTGGTGCACACCTGGATCGGGATCGGATTCGCCGGGATGGCGCTGGCGATCGCCTCCTTCGTGCGCGCATCCTGGCGCCGCGTCATCGCCTCGGCCCTGGCGCTGCTGCTGTTCGCCGCGACGACCGCGATGAGCATCAACATCGACATCGGGCAGTACCCCACGGTGCGGAGCGCCCTGGGGCTGAGCGCCTACCAGGACAACCCGCTGCCGCAGATCGCCACTCCCCCGGCCGGCACCCCGCGCTCCACGATCGCCACCTGGACCGCCCCCGACGGCATGCCCGACAAGGGCGTCGTGGGCGAGACGGTGATCCCGGCCACCGTCTCGGGCTTTCCCGCGCGGCCCGCCGACGTCTACCTGCCGCCCGCCGCCCTCACCGCGAACCCCCCGCTGCTGCCCGTGCTCATCGTCATGTCGGGCCAGCCCGGTAACCCGGATGCGCCGCTCTCGGCGGCGAAGCTTCAGCGGAGCCTCGACGCGTACGCCGCGCAGCATCAGGGGCTCGCGCCCATCGTGGTCTCGCCCGACCAGCTGGGCAGCCCCCAGGCGAACCCGATGTGCATCGACTCCCCGCTCGGGAACTCGGCGACGTACCTCACCGTCGACGTGCCGACCTGGATCAAGTCGAACCTGCCCGTGCTCGACTCCCCCGACTTCTGGGGCGTCGGCGGTCTCTCACAGGGGGGCACCTGCTCCATCCAGCTCGGCGCCGCGCATCCGGAGCTGTTCAGCGCGATCCTCGACGCCTCCGGCGAGCTCGTGCCCTCCCTCGGCGACGAGCAGAAGACCATCGACCAGGGCTTCGGCGGCGACCAGGCCGCGTACGCGGCCGCTGCCCCGACGGCGATCATGGCGGCGAAGGCGCCCTACACGAACATGTACGCCGTCTTCGGCGTGGGGGCGAACGACTCCGGCTTCATGCCGGGTGTGCAGACCCTCTACCAGGCCGCCCTCGCGGCGGGCATCGACGCCGTCTACATCGAGGCGCCCGACAGCGCCCACGACGCCACCGCGTGGGCCTACACGTTCGAGCAGGGCCTCGGTCTCATCGCCGACCGCTGGGGGCTGAACCGATGAAGGCCCGGCTCGCCCACCGTCTCCGCGCCGCGGGGCGGTGGGCACGGTCGATCCCGGTGACCTGGGTGATCGTCGGCCTCGTGATCGCCGCGACGATCGTGCGGCTGTCGCTGCACGCCGGGCGGATGTCGGCTCAGCTCGACACGCTCGTCTCGACGGGCTTCGATGCCGTGTTCCTCCGCCACGACTGGTTCTCGGTGCTGTCGTCGGTGTTCTTCGTCCGCAGCGCCGGCCTCCTCGTGGTGGTCGCGATCGTCGCCGTGCTGTGCCTCGGCTGGTCGGAGAGGCGGATGGGGCACTGGCGCACGGCCGTGGCCTTCCTCGTTGTGACCGTGCTCGGCATCGTGCTGGGGCTCCTGCTCGACTCGCTCGGCGTCGCCGTGCACCTGTACCCCGCCGAGCAGTCGCGGGGGACGCGGACGCTCGACCCGATCATCGCCGTCGTCGGCGTGCTGATGACGGCGACCGCGTTCACCGGACCGGTGCTGCGTCGACGCATCCGCGTCCTCGGTTTCGTGACGCTGGTCACGTTCGTGCTCTACTCTGGCCAGCAGTCCGACATCTTCCGTCTGCTCGCCGCGGTGGTGGGCCTGCTCCTCGGGATGCTGCTGGCCGACCGGCGAGTGACCCTGCGCATCCCCCGCTCGACCCATCGCGAGGCGAGGACCATCCTCGCCGCGGTCGTCGCCATCACCGGGCTCGGCCCGCTCATCACCCTCGTCGCGCCCGACTCGACCAGCCTGCTCAACCCGCTCGGTCAGCTGTTCCGCGACCCGCTGCGGGACTACCAGCGGATCGCGGAGCACTGCGCCACGGGCGACTTCAGCCGCAAGTGCGTCGACGCCCTCGCTCTTTCCCGCCTCGACGGTCCGGGGGCGGTCGCCCTCTCGTTCCTCCCCCTGGTCGCCCTCCTCCTCGCGGCGTGGGGCATCCGGCACGGTCGCCGGATGGCACTCTGGCTCGCCGTGGGCATCAACGTGATGCTCACGCTCCTCGCGGCGGTCTACTACGGCTTCTTCCCGCTGGTCGCCCCGACCGAGACCACGGTGTTCCAGACCTCCGCCGTCGAGCACTACGGTGTGTTCGTCGTCGTGTCGGTGCTGTTCCCGCTCGCGGTCGCGGTGGCGCTCGTGTCGAGCATTCGCCTCTTCCCGCGCGAGGCCGGGGTGCGCACCGCGCTGCGGTTCTTCGCCGTGGCCGTCGGGCTGTTCGTCGTCGTGGCGACCGCCTACGTGAGCCTGTCGCTGCTCGTGCGTCACCAGTTCTCGCCCACGGCCTCCCTCACCGCGCTGCTCCTCGATCTGCCCGAGCGGTTCATCCCCGCGAGCTTCCTCTCGTTCGAGCCCGTCGACGTCTTCCCCACCGGACCCGTCGCGATCGCGATGTACCAATGGGTCGGCACGGTGTACTGGGTGGCGGTCATGGTGCTCGCGATCGTGGGGATGCGCCGCGTCCGGCTGGTGCGCCAGAGCAGCGGGCCCGCCCGCATCCGCGAGCTGGTCAAGGCCGGCGCGGGCGGCGACCTGGCGTGGATGGCGACGTGGAGCGGCAACGAGTACTGGTTCGCGTCGGACGGATCAGCGGTGGCCTATCGAGTGGAGGGCAACGTCGCGATCACGACGGCGGAGCCGCTGGCGCCGGCGGATCGCCAGCACGCCGTCGCGCTCGAGTTCGAGCGCTTCTGCATCGAGCACGGGTGGACGTGCGCGTTCTACTCCGTGTCGGACGACCTGCGCGCCGAGCTCGCCGCCGACGGCTGGCAGTCGATGCGCGTCGCCGAGGAGACGGTGGTTCGACCCGGCGACTTCACCCTCGAGGGCAAGCGGATGCAGGACATCCGTTCGTCCATCAACCGCGCCGCTCGCGAGGGTGTGCACGACGTGTGGACGACGTACCCGTCGCTGACCCCGGACCTCGCCGCCCAGGTGCGCGAGATCTCGGAGCTGTGGGTGGCCGAGAAGGGGCTGCCCGAGATGGGGTTCACCCTCGGCGGGGTCGACGAGCTGGCCGACCCCGAGGTCGCCCTCATGCTGGCCATCGACGACGACGGGCGCGTCCAGGGTGTCACGAGCTGGCTCCCCACGTTCCGCGACGGTCGGCGGGTGGGCCTCACCCTCGACTTCATGCGTCGCCACCCCGACAGCATCAACGGCGTGATGGAGTTCCTCATCGCCGAGACCATCCTGCGAGCCGCGCAGGAGGGGATCGAGTTCGTCAGCCTGTCGGCGGCGCCCCTCGCGGTGGCGAGCGCACCCGACGACGGCGACCAGGCCGCGGAGGCGCCCTCGAGCGCCACGACGGCGTTCCTCGGCTTCATCGCACGCGCCCTGGAGCCCGTGTACGGCTTCAGCTCGCTGCTGCGCTTCAAGCTCAAGTTCCGGCCGGAGCTGCGCGAGCTGTCACTCTGCTACCGCGACCCGATCGAGCTGCCCGCCATCGGGGCCGCGATCGCGCGTGCCTACCTGCCGACGCTCTCGACCCGGCACGCGCTGCGCATGCTCAGCCAGATGCAGAGATCGGCACCGATGCAGAGATAGGCACCGATGCAGAGATGGGCGCAGATGCAGCGGTGACGGCCTCTCGCCGTCAGAGCATCCGCTCCAGCAGGGCCACCTCCACCGCGCCGCCCTTCGTGGCCTGTCGCCCGACCTCGCTGAAGCCGAGGCGGGCGTGGAACGCCATCGACTCCGGGTTCGGCGGCAGCGTGTTGACCTCGCAGCAGACCCTGTCTCGCCGGCCCTCGGCGGCCACGGCGAACGCCTGCTCGTACAGCCCCCGGCCGATCCCCTGACCATGGGTCGAGGGATCGACGACGATCCGGTCGACGTAGAGGAAGTTCTCCGAGCGCTCGGAGAACCAGCGATAGTTCTCGCTGGCGTAGTCCGCTCCCGGCTCGAGCGCGAGGAGGAAGCCGACGGGACGGTCGTCGTCCGCGGCGGCGAGCGCGAGAGCGCATCGACCGACGAGGGTGCGCAGCTCGTCGAGCGTCAGCTCGTTGACGGCGGGCACCGCCTCCGTGTTGAGATCCACCACCCGGGCGAGATCGTTCTCGGACAGCGGACGGAACACGATCGGCACGGGATCCGAGCGTACCGGGTGGAATACTCTCCCCTGGACTCGGCTTGACGTGATCGAGCCCCGATCGGAGGTCCCCATGTCCCTCACCCCCGCCCTGACCGATGAGACCACCACCTGGCTGCGCCACCAGCGCACCGCCCACCGCGAGTTCGCGACCCGCCTCGCCGCCGTGACCGACTGGTCCGCCCCCACGCCCGACACCGAGTGGGACGTCGCCGCCCTCGTGGCGCACGTCATCGAGGAGCAGCAGTGGGTGCCGTGGCTCCTCTCGGGCCTCAGCACGAAGCAGGCCCGCTCGCGGCTCGATCGCATCGAGGACGACCTCCGCATGGAGTGGCACCGGTACTCGCTCGCGGCGACCACCGCGTGGCGCGACGCCCAACCCGGATCGCGCGTGAACCTGTCGTACGACACGGTCGACGTGATCGACTACCTCAAAGAGCAGGTCGCCGACGTGACCATCCACACCTGGGACCTCGCCAGGGCCGTCGGCGCCTCGGAGGAGCTCGACGACGACCTCGTCGCCGCCGTGTGGACCGTCTTCGAGCCCCAGCGCGACACCCTCGAGGCCAGCGGGCTCTACGCCTCTCCCGTGGTGGTGCCGGAGGACGCCCCGCTCCTCGTGCGTCTGCTCGCGGTCACGGGACGCGACCCTCGGTAGCGGCGCGGGTCGCGCAGCAGCGGCCTGACCGGCCGCTCACGGGTCGCCGCGGGCCGGCGTCCACCCGCCTCAGCGCGAGGCGTACGCCATCGAGCCCGGCAGCCTCAGCTCGAGCTCGGGGTAGAGCGCCACGAGCTCTCGCACCGCCGCCTCGAGCCGGCTGCGGAGCCGATCGACCTCGACCGCGAGATCGAGCGGATGCGCCTCCGTCGCCTCGATGAAGACGTTGCACGCCGCGACCATCTCGTCGAGCGCCGGCCACGCGGGCGAGGTCGATCGCAGCTGAGCGCGAGCGGCCCGCACGTCCTTCCGCAGCAGGCGGATGGACCGGACCGCCGAGTTCAGGTCGGACGACGGGTCGGCCCGGTCGAGCGTGAGCGGCGGCGCGGTGAAGTCGGGCGCCAGCGCCCGCCGGGCGGCGATCTCGACGATGAGAAGCCGGAGCGCGCCCACCTCGGTGAGGCGCTCGCTGCGCCTGCCTCGCCACCGCTCGATCGCGAGAGCGATGAGCGCTCCCCCGGCGACGCTGATGGTGGCGATCATGGCCTGGGCGATGAGGACCTGCATGGCTCCACGCTATCGCCGACCACCGACATCCGACGGATGCGAAAAGCGGCTCCCATCAGGTGAATCGATGGGAGCCGCTGATCGTGAGCCGGTGAAGCGCCTACTCGGCGGAGGCGCGTTCGAGCACGAGCTCGCGCACGCGAGCGGCGTCGGCCTGACCCCTCATCGCCTTCATCACGGCGCCGATCACCGCGCCCGCCGCCTGCACCTTGCCGTCGCGGATCTTCGCGAGGACATCGGGCTGCGCGGCGAGGGCCTCGTCGATCGCGGCGATGAGCGCGCCGTCGTCGGAGACCACGGCGAGGCCACGAGCGTCGACGACCTCCTGCGGGGAGCCCTCGCCGTCGATGACACCCTCGAGCACCTGACGGGCGAGGCGGTCGGTGAGCGTGCCCGCCTCGACGAGCGAGACGAGCTGGGCGACATGCTCGGGCGACACCAGGGTGGCGGCGTCGACCTCGCGGGCGTTGGCCAGGCGCGAGATCTCGCCCGACCACCACTTGCGGGCCGACTGCGGAGCGGCGCCGGCGGCGATCGTCTGCTCGACGCTCGCCACCAGTCCGGCGTTCCCGATGTCCTGGAACTCGAGGTCGGTGAACGCCCACTCGGCCTTCAGGCGCCGACGACGCGCCGCGGGCGGCTCGGGCAGGGCGGCGCGCAACTCCTCGATGAGCGCCCGCGAGGGCACCACGGGGAGCAGGTCGGGCTCGGGGAAGTACCGGTAGTCGTCGGCATCGGACTTGGGCCGACCCGCCGAGGTGGCGCCGGTGTCCTCGTGCCAGTGCCGGGTCTCCTGCGTGATCGTGCCGCCCTTCGCGAGGATGGCCGCCTGGCGCTGGATCTCGTAGCGCACCGCTCGCTCGACCGACCGCAGCGAGTTGACGTTCTTCGTCTCGGTGCGCGTGCCGAGCTTCTCCTGGCCGCGCGGACGCAGCGAGACGTTCGCGTCGCAGCGGAGGTTGCCGCGCTCCATGCGCGCATCCGAGATGCCGAGGGCGATCACGATGTCGCGGATGGTCGCCACGTACGCCTTCGCGATCTCCGGGGCGTCCTTCTCGGCACCGAAGATCGGGCGCGTCACGATCTCGACCAGAGGAACGCCGGCACGGTTGTAGTCGACCAGCGAGTACTCGGCACCCTGGATGCGCCCGGTCGCGCCGCCGACGTGCGTCAGCTTGCCGGCGTCCTCCTCCATGTGGGCGCGCTCGATGGGCACGGTGATGATGCGCCCGTCGGAGAGCTCGACGTCGACCTGGCCGTCGAACGCGATCGGCTCGTCGAACTGCGAGATCTGGTAGTTCTTCGCCAGGTCGGGATAGAAGTAGTTCTTCCTGGCGAAGCGGCTCGACTCGGCGATGCTGCAGCCGAGCGCGAGGCCCAGCGAGATGCTGTACCGCACGGCCTGTCCGTTGACCACGGGCAGCGATCCGGGGAGTCCGAGGTCGACCGGCGTGATGTTCGTGTTGGGCTCGCCGCCGAAGAAGTTCGGCGCCGAGGAGAACATCTTGGTCTTCGTGTTGAGCTCGACGTGCACCTCGAAGCCGAGCACGGGCTCGAACCGCTCGAGGGCCTCGTCGAAGTCCATCAGTTCGTCGCGGGCCATCAGACCACCCCTCCCTCAGCAGCAGCCATCTCGCCCGGAGTCAGATCGGGCGCCTTCGTCAGGAGCGGAGCTCCCCAGCGCGACTCGAGCAGACCCTCGACCACGGCGCCGACCCGGTAGAGCCGGGCATCCTCTCGCGCGGGGGCGAGCAGTTGGAGGCCGACCGGAAGGCCGTCCTCTGCGGCGAGGCCGACCGGGACGGACATGCCGGGGATGCCGGCGAGGTTCGCCGGGATCGTGGCGATGTCGCCGAGGTACATGGCCATCGGGTCGTCGGTCTTCTCGCCCAGCCGGAACGCTGTGGTGGGCGCCGTGGGCGACACCAGCACGTCGGCCCGCTCGAACGCGGCCGCGAAATCGCGCTGCACGAGCGTGCGCACCTTCTGGGCGCTGCCGTAGTAGGCGTCGTAGTAGCCGGCGCTGAGCGCGTAGGTGCCCAGGATGATGCGGCGCTTCGCCTCGGGGCCGAAGCCCACCTCGCGGGTGGCCGACATGACGTCCTCCACGGTGCCGCCCCCTGGCGGGTTCACGCGGAGACCGAAGCGCACCGAGTCGAACTTCGCCAGGTTCGACGAGGCCTCGGCGGGCATGATTAGGTAGTACGCCGAGATGGCGTACTCGAGGCTCGGCAGGCTGACGTCGACGATCTCGGCGCCGGCCGCCTCGAGCGCGGTCACGGCCTCGCGGAAGCGCTCGAGCACACCGGGCTGGAATCCCTGGCCGCTCAGCTGGCTGACCACGCCGATCCGCAGCCCCTTCACATCGCCGCGGCGAGCGGCCTCGGCCATCGAGGGCCACGGGTCGGTGAGGGAGGTGGAGTCGAAGGGATCGTGCCCGGCGATGACGTCGTGGAGCAGCGCCGAGTCGAGCACGGTCCGGCTGCAGGGGCCGATCTGGTCGAGCGACGACGCCAGAGCGATCGCGCCGTAGCGGCTCACGCCGCCGTAGGTCGGCTTGACGCCCACCGTGCCGGTGAGGTGAGCGGGCTGACGGATCGAGCCGCCCGTGTCGCTGCCGAGTGCGAGCGGCGCCTCGAAGGCAGCCACTGCGGCCGCCGAACCGCCGCCGGAGCCGCCGGGGATGCGCTCGAGGTCCCACGGGTTGCGGGTGGGGCCGTAAGCGGAGTGCTCGGTGCTCGAGCCCATGGCGAACTCGTCCATGTTGGTCTTGCCGATCGGCACGAGCCCGGCCGCGCGCACCTTGGTCATCACGGTGGCGTCGTACGGCGGGCGCCAGCCCTCGAGGATGCGGCTGCCGCTCGTGGTGGGCATGTCGTTCGTGACGATGACGTCCTTCACCGCGAGCGGGACTCCCGCGAGCGTGTGGAGCTGCTCGCCGTCGGCGCGACGGCGGTCGATCGCCTCCGCCGCGGCGAGGCTCAGCTCGGCGTCGGTGTGGAGGAACGCGTGGACGTCGCCGTCGACGGCGGCGATGCGGTCGAGGTGCGCACGCGTCGCCTCGACGCTCGACACCTCACCAGTGGCGAGCTTCTCGGCCAGGGCCGAGGCGTCGAGGCGGATGATCTCGTGGGCGTGCTGCATCACTGCTCCTCACCGAGGATCGCGGTGACCCGGAAGCGCGATCCGTCATGGTCGGGGGCGCCGGCGAGCGCCTGCTCGGTGGTCAGCGTCTCGCCGGGCACGTCGTCGCGGAAGACGTTCTCGAGCGGGATGGGATGGCTCGTCGCCGGCACGTCGGGCGTGGCGACCTCGGAGACCTTCGCCACATCGTCGACGATCGACCGCAGCTCGCTGGTGAGGCTCTCGATCTCGTCGGACGTGAGCGCGATGCGAGCCAGAGTCGCCAGATGGGCGACCTGCTCGGGGGTTATCTCGGACATGCTGCTCCGTGGTCGTGGTCGGCTCGGGGACTGAACGATCCTACTCGGCGGACCCGTCGCCCTCCTGTGCCGGAGTGCCCTCGGGGGACCTGTCGGCGGCCTTCTCGGCGGACTCCGGCTCGGCTTCCTCGGCGCCGTCCGGCTCGGCCCCGCCCCTCGGGCCCAGCGCCTCCGGGCCCTGGGTGACGAGCAGGTGGAACTCGGCCGCATCGAGGATGCGCAGGCCCAGCTGCTCCGCCTTGGTCAGCTTCGACCCCGCCCCCGGGCCCGCGGCCACGAAGTCGGTCTTCTTGCTCACGCTCGACGCCGACTTGCCGCCCGCGTTGATGATCGCCTCCTGGGCGCCTTCGCGGGTGTAGCCCTCGAGCGAGCCCGTGGCGACCACGGTGAGCCCCTCGAGCACACCGCCCGCCCCCACCGAGGCTCCTGGCCCGGGATGCCCGGGCGTGGTGAACTGCACACCCGCGGCCGCCCAGCGGTCGAGGATATCGACGTGCCAGTCGACGGCGAACCAGTCGATCAGCGCGTCGGCGATGATCGGCCCCACGCCCTCGACGGCGGCGAGCTCGTCGCGGGTGGCGGAGCGGATGGCATCGAGCGAGCCGAACCACTCGGCGAGCGCGCGCGCCGCCACCGGGCCGACGTGCCGGATGCTGAGGGCGACCAGGATGCGCCACAGCGGCTTGGTCTTCGCCGCTTCGAGGTTCGAGAGCAGCTCGACGGCCGCCGACGAGGGAACGCTCTCGGCGTCGCCCCAGAACTCAGGCGTGCCGGGGGCCGCCGTCTCGTCGAACGCCGGATCCTTCTTCGTGCGGCGGCGACGGAACGGCGTGACGAGCTTCGGTTCACCCGACTCGGTGAGCTTCTCGAGCCCGGTCTCGTTGTCGCGCACGACCGCGCGGATGGGGAAGAGGTCGCTCATGGTGAGCGAGAACAGCCCCGCCTCGGTGATGAGCGGCGGGGTGGCCGGCTCGATCGGCTGCGTCAGCGCGGCCGCGGAGACCTCGCCGAGGCCCTCGATGTCGAGGGCGCCGCGCGAGCCCGCGTGCTCGACCCGCCCGCGCACCTGCGCCGGGCAACTCCGCGAGTTGGGGCAGCGGAGGTCGATGTCGCCCTCCTTCGCCGGGGCGAGGCGGGTGCCGCACTCGGGGCAGTTCTCGGGCATCACGAACGGGCGCTCGCTGCCGTCGCGGAGCTCGACCACCGGGCCGAGCACCTCGGGGATGACGTCCCCCGCCTTGCGCAGCACGACCGTGTCGCCGATGAGCACGCCCTTGGCCTTCACGACGTCCTGGTTGTGGAGCGTGGCCTGCCGCACCTCCGAGCCCGCGACCTCCACCTTCTCCATCACCGCGAAGGGCGTGGCCCGCCCCGTGCGGCCGACCGAGACGACGATGTCGAGGAGCGTGGTGTTGACCTCCTCGGGCGGGTACTTGTACGCGGTGGCCCAGCGCGGAGCGCGGCTGGTGGCGCCCAGCTCGCCGTGGAGTGCGAGATCGTCGACCTTCACGACGATCCCGTCGATCTGGTGCTCGACGCTCGCGCGGTGCTCGCCGTAGTAGCGGATGAACTCGGCGACCTCGCCGATCGTGTCGAACACGCGGTAGTGCGTGGACGTGGGCAGACCCCAGCCCTTCAGCAGGTCGTAGACCTCGGACTGCGCCGCCACCGGCGGATCCGGCCATGCGCCGATGCCGTGCACGAGCATCCGCAACCGCGACAGCCGTGCGTGCATGAGCGCCAGCTGGCGGTCGTTCTTGCCCTCGCGCTTCTGCCGGAGCGATCCGCTCGCGGCGTTCCGCGGGTTCGCGAACACCCGCTCGCCGGCCTCGATCTGCCCGCGGTTGAGCTCTTCGAAGGCCTCGACCGGGAAGAAGATCTCGCCGCGCACCTCGACCAGCGGCGGATGCCCCGACCCGAGCAGACGCGCGGGGATCGACTCGATCTGCAGCACGTTCTGCGTCACATCCTCGCCCACCACGCCGTCGCCGCGGGTGGCGGCCGTGACGAGCACACCGTCTTCATAGCGGAGGTTGATGGCCAGGCCGTCGATCTTCAGCTCGCTGAGGTACCGCACCTGAGCGCGGCCGGCGTCGCGCTCGACCTTCGCGGCCCACTCGTCGAGCTCCTCCTCGCTGAACACGTTGTCGAGGCTCAGCATCCGCTCGGCATGGGTGACCGGGGCGAACAGCGTGGTCTCGGCGCGGCCGCCTACGGTCTGCGTGGGGCTGTCGGCGGACTGCAGCTCGGGATGCAGCCGCTCGAGCTCGCCGAGGCGACGCACCATGGCGTCGTACTCGGCGTCGGTGACGGTCGAGGCGTCGTTCTCGTAGTACTCGTCGCGCAGCTCGAGGATGCGCGTGGTGAGGCGGTCGGCCTCCTCCTTCGCCGCGACGAGGTCGGGGGCCGACTCCTCGGGGAGCGCGTCGGTCGTCGTCGCGTCGCTCATCGGGCGGCCGCCCCGTCGACCAGGGCCGGTACGGCACTCACCGCGCGGTCGATGGTGCACTGGCCGAGCACGCGTGTGCCCACGTAGACCACCGCCGTCTGGCCCGGCGCGACGCCGTCGAGCGGGCTGGCCGGGGTGATGACGAGCTCGTCGACCCCGTCTCCGTCTCCGTCGCTCGAGCGGATGCGTGCGGTCGCGTCGACCGGATCTCCATGCGCCCGGATCTGCACCTGGCAGGCGAAGTCGGTGTGCGCGTCGGCGGGCGGGCGCCCGGCCCAGGTGAACCGCGCACCGGCGAGCTCGGCGACCGCGAGCGCCTCGCGCGGCCCCACGACCACCTCGTTCGACACCGGACGCACCTCGAGGACGAACCGCGGCCGCCCGTCGGGCGCCGGGACGCCGAGGTTCAGACCACGCCGCTGCCCCACGGTGAAGCGGTGGGCACCCTCGTGTGCACCGACGACGGCGCCCGCAGCGTCGACGATCGGCCCCGGCGCGACGCCCACGCGGTCGGCGAGCCAGCCGGCGGTGTCGCCGTCGGGGATGAAGCAGATGTCGTGGCTGTCGGGCTTCGCCGCCACCGACAGGCCGCGGGCGGCCGCCTCGGCGCGGACCTCGGCCTTCGACGGGGTGGACCCGAGCGGGAACATGCTGTGGGCCAGCTGCTCGGCCGTGAGCACGCCCAGCACATAGGACTGGTCCTTCGCCCAGTCGGCGGCACGGTGGAGCTCGCGGTCGCCGTCCTCGTCGACGAGGATGCTCGCGTAGTGCCCGGTGCACACGGCGTCGAACCCGAGGCTGCGCGCCTTGTCGAGCAGGGCGGCGAACTTGATGCGCTCGTTGCAGCGCATGCACGGGTTGGGTGTGCGGCCGGCGCGGTACTCGCTGACGAAGTCGTCGACCACGTCCTCCTTGAAGCGCTCGGAGAAGTCCCACACGTAGTAGGGGATGCCGATGACGTTGGCGGCGCGCTGCGCATCCATCGAGTCCTCGATCGTGCAGCAGCCCCGGCTGCCGGTGCGGAGCGTGCCGGGCATGCGCGACAGCGCGAGGTGCACGCCGACGACGTCGTGACCGGCGTCGACCGCGCGCGCGGCGGCCACGGCGGAGTCGACTCCGCCCGACATGGCAGCAAGGACCTTCATGGCCTCGAGTCTACGGCGGGCATCCGACAGCAGCCCGGGCCGGAGCGCGCTGCGGTGTGAACGCCCTGCGAGGTCGGTCGGACGCGCCTTGCGGAGTTCGTCAGGAGTGTCGCGGCTGCTCTTCAGAGTCTCCGGGCAGAATCGAGAGCGATGGCCACCCTGATCGATGAGCCCCGCCAGACCATGACCGCCCGAGCCCCGCGTCGCCGCCGCAGGCCCCGGGTCGGGCTCGCGGTCGTGTGCGTGGTGCTCTCGCTCGCGCTGGCCCTGGTGCTCGCCGCTCATCGGTGGATCCCCGACGCCGGCGGACTCCGCCTCGTCATCGAGTCGGGCCTGCCCTGGCTCGGCGTCGCGATCCCCGTGCTGCTGATCTTCGCCCTCATCTCCCACAGCAAGGGGGCGATCGCAGCGGTGATCGTCCCCGCGGTGGTGTGGTCGGTCGCGTTCGTTCCCGCCCTGCTGCCGCTGTCGTCGTCGGCAGCCCCGGCCGACGCCGCGAGCACGCTCACCGTGGCGAGCCAGAACGTCGAGGCCGACTCCGGCACCGCCGCCGACTCCGCCACCGCGCTCGCCGCGACCGGCGCCCAGGTGATCGCGTTGCAGGAGATGGACGATGCCGCCCGCGCCGAGGTCGACGCGGTGCTCGACGATCGCTTCGCCTACTCGTACGGGATCGGCACCGTCGGGCTGTGGAGCACCTACCCGATCGAGAACGCGCAGATGCTCGACCTCGGTCTCGGCTGGCAGCGCGGCATCGCCGCCGACCTGTCGACCCCCGTCGGGCTGGTCTCGATCTACGTGATCCACGCCGCATCCGCCCGCCCCGACGACCACGCCGACCGCGACACCATGCTCGCGAACCTCGCCGACTACGCCGAGCGCGATCCGAACAGCCGCCTCATCATGATGGGCGACTTCAACGCGGGTACCTCCGACCGCAACCTCGCCGCGCTCACCGACCAGCTCGCCGAGCCGAACCAGTCCGGCGGCGGGCTCGGCTTCACCTGGCCGGCGGGCTTCCCCCTCACGCGCCCCGACCACGTCCTCATCCGCGGCATGGACGCCACGTCGAACATCACCCTCCGCGCCGGCGCGAGCGACCACCTCGCCCTCGTCACCACCCTCTCCCTCTGAGCAGCCCCGGGGGTCCCGCCCGCGCGCTCCCCGCTCGGTCTGGGCCAACTCCGGAGATCCGGCCGTCTGTGAGCTGACTCCGGACTCCCTCCGGCGTGTCCCGGCGAAAGTCCGGAGTTGGCCCAGGCGGAGTCGGCCTCGAAGCGCGGCTCAACCGATGCCCCGGCATCGACGCAAAGCGCAGCTCAGCGGGAGCGGGACGCGAGGCCCGCGGCGCGGGCGGAGGCGTAGGCGGCGGGGAGCGCCGCGACGAGGGCGTCGACGTCGGCGGCGGTGGTGCCGTGGCCGAGGGTGAAGCGCTGCGCGCCGCGGGCGTCGTCCTCCGGCACGCCCATCGCGAGCAGCACGTGCGACGTCTCCGGCACCCCCGCCGTGCACGCGGAGCCGGTCGAGACCGAGAAGCCCGCCATGTCGAGCAGGAACAGCAGCGAGTCGCCCTCCGCCCCGGGGAAGGTCGCGTGCACGTTGCCCGGGAGTCGCTCGCCGTGGGCCGGATCGGGACCGCGCAGCACCGCATCCGGAACCGCGGCCGCAAGGCCCTCGATGAGCCGATCGCGCAGCACCGCGAGACCCTCGACGAACGACACGTGCGACGACGTCGACAGGGCTCGTGCGGCGGCGGCGAAGCCCGCGGCGCCGACGACGTCCTGCGTGCCCGACCGCGCCCGCTGCTGGGCCCCGCCGTGGATGAGCGGCTCGACCTCCCAGCGCCGAGCCAGCAGCAGGGCCCCCGCGCCGACGGGTCCGCCGATCTTGTGCGCCGACACCGAGATCGCGGCGGCGCCCGACGAGTGGAGACCGACGGGAACGTACCCGTACGCCGAGACCGCGTCGACGTGCACCGGCACGTCGTGCGCCGACGCCGCCTCGACCAGGGCGCGCACGGGCTGCACCGTCCCCACCTCGTTGTTCGCCCAGAGGAAGGTCAGGAGCGCGACCCGACCCTCGTGACGGGCCAGCGCCTCCGCGACGAGCGCGGGAGACAGGAACCCCGACGAGTCGATCGGGAGCCACTCGACCTCTGCACCCTCGTGCCGCTCGAGCCACTCGACCGCGTCGGCGGTGGCGTGGTGCTCCCCCGTCGCGGCGAGCACGACCGGGCGCGACGCGTCGGTCTGCCGCCGCCAGAAGAGGCCCTTCACCGCGAGGTTGATCGACTCCGTCCCGCCCGAGGTGAAGGTCACCTCGACCGCATCGGCGTCGAGCGACGCGGCGACGGCCTCGCGCGCCTCCTCGAGCACACGTCGCGCATCCTGCCCCTGCGAGTGGATGGACGACGGGTTGCCGACGACGTCGAGCGCGGCGAGGATCGCGTCGCGCGCCTCGGGGACGAGCGGCGTGGTCGCGGCGTGATCGAGATAGACCGGCATGAGCGCTCCTGACCTCGCCCCCGAAGCCCGATTTCGGGCGGCGGCGAGCACCTCACTACTGTAAGTCCATGATCGCGGCCGACCCCCTGGCTCGACTCGGAGTGCGTCAGACGTCCCACGGCGGCGAGATCCGCGTGTGGAGCGACAACGCCACCTCCATCGAGCTCTGCCTCTACGACCACAAGGATCCGAACTGGGTCTACAAGTCCGTGCCACTCACCCGCGGCGAGGGCGGGGTGTGGAGCGCCCGCACCCGCAGCCTCGTGCCCGGTCGGCGCTACACGCTCCGCGTCGACGGTCCCGAGGGCCCGACCCACGCGTTCGACCCGTCTCTGACGCTGCTCGACCCGTACGGCCGCGCGATCGCCCGCTCGGGGCGCGAGCAGTTCCGCAGCGTCGTGGTCGACGAGGAGTTCAACTGGAACGGCGTCGGCAAGCCGAACACCCCGCTCGACCACACCGTCATCTACGAGGCGCACGTGCGAGGCCTCTCGCGCCTCAACACGCGCATCCCGGAGCACCTCCGCGGCAGCTACGCCGGCCTCGCCCACGACAGCACCATCGGCTACCTCAAGAGCCTCGGGGTGACGGCCGTCGAGCTGCTGCCCGTGCACGCGTTCACCTCCGAGCAGCGTCTGCAGAAGCAGGGGCTCGTCAACTACTGGGGCTACAACACGCTCGGCTTCTTCGCCCCGCACGTCGCCTACGCCTCCAAGCAGGCGCAGGCCGAGGGTCCGGATGCGGTGCTCCGCGAGTTCAAGGGGATGGTGAAGCTCCTCCACGAAGCGGGCCTCGAGGTCATCCTCGACGTGGTCTACAACCACACGGCCGAGGAGGGCCGGCTCGGCCCCACCACGAGCCTCCGCGGCATCGACAACGCGAACTACTACCGGCAGACCAGCCGAGGCGATTACATCGACGTCACCGGATGCGGCAACTCCGTCAACACCTCGGTGCCGGCGGTCTCGCGTCTGGTGCTCGACTCGCTCCGATACTGGGCGAACGAGGTGCAGATCGACGGGTTCCGCTTCGATCTCGCCGCCACGCTGGGCCGCAACGCCGACCACTACTACGACCGCGAGCATCCGCTGCTCGAGGCGATCGTGGACGACCCCGCGCTCGCCGACGTGAAGATGATCGCCGAGCCCTGGGACGTGGGCATGGGCGGCTGGCAGACGGGCAACTTCGCCGACGGATGGCTGGAGTGGAACGACCGCTTCCGCGACCGGATGCGCAAGTTCTGGCTGCGCGACGTGAAGTCGATCCGCGAGAACGGCTCCCCCGGCGACGGTGTGGGGATGCTCGCGACGCGCCTGGCGGGATCGAGCAACACCTTCTCGCAGAACCGCGGACCGCTCGCCTCGATCGACTTCGTCACCGCCCACGACGGGTTCACCCTCGCCGATCTCACCGCGTACAACATCAAGCACAACGTGGGCAACGGCGAGAACAACCGCGACGGATCCGACGACAACATGTCGTACAACCACGGCATCGAGGGCCCCACGTCGAGCCGTGCGATCGAGCAGACCCGGCGGCGCGCGATGCGCAACCTCATGGGCACGCTGCTGCTCTCGGCCGGGGTGCCGATGATCACCGCCGGCGATGAGTTCGGACGCAGCCAGAAGGGCAACAACAACGCCTACTGCCACGACAGCGAGCTCACCTGGCTCAGCTGGGACCGCCGCACCTGGCAGAAGGAGCTGTGGCGCACCACGCAGTACCTGCTCCGGCTGCGGCGCGAGAACCCGGCCCTCCGGCCGGTGCGCTACGGGGTGTTCGGCGAGCGGATGCCCGGCGCGAGCCAGATGGACTGGTACGACCTGCACGGCGAGTCGATGTCGGTCGCGGAGTGGAACGCCCCCGAGAACCGCACGCTGCAGTACGTGGCCGCTTCCACCCCGGAGCACGAGGACTTCAACCGCATCCTGCTCGTCATCCACGGCGTCGAGTCGCCCGCCGAGGTGACGCTGCCGCTGCACGAGGGCGTCGAGCACTACGAGCTGCTCTGGGACAGCGCCCAGGAGGCGCCGCCCCAGTACCACCACGACGAGGTGCTCCCCCGCTGGGCTCCCGGCTCCGTGGTGGAGGTCTCCCCCACCTCGCTGCAGCTCTTCCGCGCCCGCTGACCGCGCCCCTCCCCGCCCCGACGAACTCCTGATCCGTCACTTTCGGCTGGTCCGCGGCCTCCGCACCAGCCGAAGGTGACGGATCAGGTGGGGAGGGGGTCAGTGGGCGGGGGCGAGCCGCTCGCGGCCCGCGGGCAGCAGGAGGGCGAGGAGCGCCGCGAGCGCCAGCGCACCCGCGCCGACCGCGACCGCGGGGATCGCGGCATCGACGTACCCGGTCGGGGTGAACGACCCGCCCGCGCCGGTGAACACCGCGGAGAGCACGGCGATGCCGAGCGCGACACCCAGCTCGCGGAGGGTGGAGTTCGTGCCCGACGCCTTGGCGTTGTCGGCCGGGCTCATGTTCGCGAGCACCGCCGTCGAGCTCGGCGCGAACACGAGGCTCATGCCCACCCCGGCGAAGACGAACGCGGGGAGCAGCGTCGTGTACGCGACGTCGGCGCTCATCACCAGGGCGAGCCAGCCGATCCCGATCGCCTGCAGCGCGAGCCCGGCGACGATCAGGGCCCGAGTGCCCACGCGCGGCGCCAGCAGTCCGGTGAGAGGAGCCACCACGACGGGCGCCAGCGTCCAGGGGATGGTCTGCACTCCCGCCTCGAGCGGGCTCGCCCCCTGCACGATCTGCAGGAACTGGATGAGGATGAACACCGACCCGAATGCGCCGAAGCTGAAGACGAGGCCGACCACGTTCGCCACAGTGAAGCTCCGATCGCGGAACAGGCGCAGCGGCAGCAGCGGATTCGACACCCGCGACTCCCACACGACGAACGTGATCAGGAGCACGGCGCCCAGCCCCATGGAGCCGAGCACCTCGAGGCTCGTCCACCCCGCTTCGTTGCCGCGCACGATCCCGTAGACCACGCCGAGCACGCCGATGCCCGCGAGGAGCACGCCCACGACGTCGGCGCGGAGGCGGGCGCCGAACGAGTTCGGCAGCGCCCACAGCACGAGCGGGATGACGACGACCCCGAACGGCACGTTGAGCCAGAAGATGGCGTCCCAGCTCCAGCCCTCGATCACGGCGCCGCCGATGAGGGGGCCGAGGGCGACGCCGAGGCCCGAGATGCCGCCCCAGATGCCGATCGCGAGGGGGCGCATCCGGTCGCTCACCGAGCCGACGAGCAGCGTGAGCGACAACGGCATGAGGGCGGCCGCGCCGGCGCCCTGCACGGCCCGGGCGGCGATGAGCAGCCACGGCTCGGTCGCGACCGCGCAGAGCGCCGACGCGACGGTGAACAGCCCGATGCCGCCGAGGAAGACCGTGCGTCGCCCGAAGCGGTCGCCGAGCGCCACCGCGAACAGCATGAGCCCGGCGAAGCCGAGGGTGTACGCGTTCACGATCCACTCGAGCTGCTCGATCGACGCGTCGAGCGACTGGCCGATGACGGGCAGGGCGCTGGTGACGACGAGGTTGTCGAGCGTCGCCATGAACGTGGGGATGGAGGCGGCGACGATGGCGAGCCAGACGGGCACACGCCGCCGGATCCGCGTCGGCGTGGTCTCGTGCTCCTCGAGCACTGCTGCGGTCGTCGACACGGCGATCCCTTCGGTCTGGACAGGAAGTAATCGAATGATCACTTAGCTCAGGCCACATTAGGTAATCGACTGATAACATGTCAAGCGTGACCGAGAAGCGCTCCAGGATGTCCTCAGACGACCGTCGAGATCTCGTACTCGCCGCGGCCACCTCGGTGTTCGCGGAGGCCGGCTACCACGGCACGACCACCGACACCGTCGCGCGGGCCGCGGGCGTGAGCCAGCCCTACGTGGTGCGGATGTTCGGCACCAAGGAGAACCTGTTCATCACGGTGCTCACGCGCGCCCTCGACCTCGTCATGCAGTCGTTCCGCGACGCGCTGGCGACGCGCTCCCCCGAGACGGGCATCGAGACGGCGCTCGGCGACTCGTACTATGTGCTGGCGCAGGATCGCGACGTGCTGCTCTGCCTCATGCACGCGTTCACGCTGGGCTCGCATCCGGTCATCGGCCCGTGCGCTCGCGACGGCTTCCTGTCGGTGTTCGAGTTCCTCCGCACCGACGGCGGCATGAGCGCCGATGAGGCGCAACGGTTCCTGGCGGACGGGATGCTCATCAACACCGTGCTGGGGCTGCGCATCCCCGACAACGCCGGGGTGAATCCGTGCGCCGCCGAGGTCACCGACGCGGTGCTCGGCACCGAGACCGTGGCCTGACGCCGACCCTCAGCCCTCGGCAGAGCGGCCTGGCGGGCAGCCGGGCCCGCCGCCTCCCCCGGCCCGCGGCCGCTCAGTGAGCGACCGCGATGAGCCCGAGCTCGGCCTCCGAGGCGAGGTACGTGTGACGGGGCACGACACGCACCGTGTACCCGAACGTGCCCGACGACGCCAGAGGCACCGTCCCGGTGAAGATCCGCGCGGCGCCGTCGGCGGGCTCCCCCGCCGACGACAGCCGGACGGTCGACGTCTCGGTGAGCTCGTCGGCGCTCGTGGCGTGGCCGTAGACGACCTCGACCGACACGTCGTCGGGAGCGAGATCGCCCAGCTGCACCTGAGCACGCACGTGGAGCTCCTCTCCCACCTGCGGCGTCTCGTCGAGCCCGCCCGACTCGACGTGCACGACCGCCACGCCAGGCCATCCGGCCCGGATGCGGTCCTTCCACGCCGAGAGCTCGCGGGCGTGCTCGTAGTCGTCGGAGGTCATCTGCTCCTCCGCGAGCGTCGCGGGCACGTAGAGGCGCTCGACGTACTGCCGCACCATCCGCTCGGCCGACAGCTCGGGCGACAGGGTGGCGAGGGTGTGCCGGATCGACGACATCCAGTTCGCCGGGATGCCGTCGGCGTCGCGGTCGTAGAACCGCGGCGCGACCTGGTGCTCGAGGAGGTCGTAGAGCGCCTCCGACTCGAGGCGGTCGCGCTCCTCGGCGTCGGGCGCGCCGTCGGCCGTCGGGATGGCCCAGCCGTTGTCGCCGTCGTAGTACTCGTTCCACCAGCCGTCGAGGATCGACAGGTTGAGGCCGCCGTTGAGCGCTGCCTTCATGCCCGATGTCCCGCACGCCTCGAGCGGACGCAGCGGGTTGTTCAGCCAGACATCGGTGCCCGGGTACAGCGTCTGCGCCATGCCGATGTCGTAGTTCGGCAGGAACACGATGCGGTGGCGCACCTCCGGGTCGGAGGCGAACTGCACGAGCTTCTGGATGAGGCGCTTGCCCTCGTCGTCGGCCGGATGCGACTTGCCGGCCACCACGAGCTGGATCGGCCGCTCGGGGTTCAGCAGGATCGACTTCAGGCGCGCCGGGTCGTGGAGCATGAGGGTGAGCCGCTTGTAGGTGGGCACACGACGAGCGAACCCGATGGTGAGGACGTCGGGGTCGAGGAGCCCGTTGAACCACGCCGGCGCGATCGACGCCGGGTTCTGGGCCCGCCACGCCTCGGTCACGCGGCGCCGCGCGTCGAGCACCAGCTGCCGGCGCATGCGACCGCGCACGGCCCAGAGCTCGCCGTCGCCGACGGCGGGAGACATCCAGTCGGCGGCCGTGGTGTCCTGGGTGCCGAGGCGCTCGCGGGCGAGCTCCTGCAGCGCCGGGTCGACCCAGGTGGGGGCGTGGACGCCGTTGGTGACCGAGGTGATCGGCACATCCGCCTTGTCGAAGCCCGGCCAGAGGCCGTTGAACATGCCACGGCTCACGTCACCGTGCAGCACCGAGACGCCGTTGGCGCGCTGCGCCAGGCGCAGACCCATCACAGCCATGTTGAAGACGTCGGGCGATCCGCCCTCGTAGTCCTCGGCGCCGAGGGCGAGCACGCGCTCCACCTCGAGCCCGGGCAGCATGTCGGTGGAGAAGTAGCGCTCGACGAGCGAGCGCTCGAAGCGGTCGATGCCGGCCGGCACGGGCGTGTGGGTGGTGAAGACCGTGCTCGCCCTCACCACCTGCAACGCCTCGTCGAAGGTGAGACCGTTGCCGATGAGGTCGGAGACGCGCTCGAGACCCTGGAAGCCCGCGTGGCCCTCGTTGGTGTGGAACACCTCCGGCGGCTCGGTGTCGGTCAGCTCGGCGAGGATGGTGAGCGCCCGCACGCCGCCGATGCCGAGGAGCATCTCCTGCAGCAGACGGTGCTCGCCGCCGCCGCCGTAGAGCCGGTCGGTGACGGAGCGGAGGTCGTCGTCGTTGTCGGGGATGTCGGTGTCGAGCAGCAGCAGGCGCACACGGCCGACCTGCGCCTGCCAGATGCGCGCGTAGAGGGCGCGATCGTCGGGCAGCGCGAGCACGATCTGCGCCGGGCTCCCGTCGGCCTGGCGCAGCACCGACAGCGGGAGGCCGTCGGGGTCGAGGAGCGGGTAGCTCTCGAGCTGCCAGCCCTCGCGCGAGATGGCCTGGTTGAAGTAGCCGGACCGGTAGAACAGTCCGACGCCGATGATGGGCACGCCGAGGTCGCTCGCGGCCTTGAGGTGGTCGCCGGCGAGGATGCCGAGGCCGCCGGAGTACTGCGGCAGAGCGGCGGCGATCCCGAACTCGGGCGAGAAGTACCCGATCGAGGCGGGCTTCTGACCCTCGAGCTGCTGGTACCAGCGCTCGCCCCCGAGGTAGGCGTGCAGGTCGTCGCGGAGGCTGTTCGCCCAGGCGACGAAGCCGGGATCGGCGGCGAGGCCCTCGAGGCGCTCGGTACCGGCGGCGCCCAGCACCGCGACCGGGTCGCCCTCGGTGGCGGTCCAGACCTCGGGCGAGATGTGGGCGAAGATCTGGCGGGTCGGCTCGTGCCACGCCCAGCGCAGGTTGACCGCGAGCTCGCTCAGAGCCGACAGCGACTCGGGCAGGACGCTCCTGACCGTGAACCTACGGATAGCCCTCACTCGAACCCCTCACTCCCACGACGGCATGGCGGCCATCGGTCGTCGTACGCGCCGCGCGTCGTGCGGCACCGCCACCCTACGGCAGTCCCATGACGGAGGTGTGAACAGCAGGTACCTGGACGTTCCTTGCGGGGTCACCCGATGTTGGTACGGTCGGTCTCGTGGCACGAGTCTCAGAGTCGGAACAGCTCCCGTCGTTCTCGCCGGCGATCGGCCGGATCCCCATCCTCGACGTGGCGCCCGTCGTCGACGGCGGTCGCTGGCCCGCCAGGGCCTACGACGGCGAGGTGCTCCCCTTCAGTGCGACCGTGTTCCGCGAGGGCCACGACGCCGTCGGAGCCCACCTCGAGCTGCAGTCGCCCACGGGCGCCGTGGTCGAGGTCCCCCTCAGCCGGGTCCATTCCTGGGACGACGAGTACCGGGCTCTCGCTCAGGTGACGTCCGAGGGCGCCTGGCGCTTCCGCATCCGCGCGTTCTCCGACGACTTCGCCACCTGGGAGCACAACGCGACGATCAAGATCGCCAACGGCGTCGACGTGGAGCTGATGTTCACGATCGGCGCCGAGCTGTTCAAGCGCCTCTCCAAGGAGAAGGGTCGCCCGGTCCCGTCGAAGGCGCTCTTCAAGACGGTGTCGCAGACGCTCGCCGACAAGCGGCTCCCCGTCGAGGAGCGACTGGCTCCCATCCACTCCGACGCCGTCGTCGACGCGCTCGTCGCACGCCCGGCGCAGAGCCTCGTCACCCACTCGGAGTGGTATCCCCTCGTCGTCGAGCGCTCGCGCGCAGGCGTCGGCGCCTGGTACGAGTTGTTCCCGCGCTCGATCGGCGCCGAGCAGGCTCCCGACGGCTCGTGGACGAGCGGCACCCTCCGCAGCGCCGCCGAGCGCCTGCCCGCCGTCGCCGAGATGGGCTTCGACGTCGTCTACCTCCCGCCCGTGCATCCGATCGGATCGGCCTTCCGCAAGGGGCGCAACAACACCCTCGACCCGCAGCCCGGCGACCCGGGATCGCCGTGGGCCATCGGCGGTGCCGCCGGCGGCCACGACACCATCCACCCGGATCTCGGCACGCAGGCCGACTTCGCCGAGTTCGTGGCCGCGGCGGCCCGCCAGGGCCTCGAGGTCGCCATGGACTTCGCCCTGCAGGCCTCCCCCGACCACCCGTGGGTGACCGAGCACCCGGAGTGGTTCACGACCCTCCCCGACGGCAGCATCGCCTACGCCGAGAACCCGCCGAAGAAGTACCAGGACATCTACCCGATCAACTTCGACAACGATCCGGAGGGCATCCGCCAGGAGACCCTGCGCATCCTGCTGCACTGGATCGCGTTCGGGGTGAAGATCTTCCGGGTCGACAACCCCCACACCAAGCCCGTCGACTTCTGGGAGTGGGTCATCCACGAGGTGAACCGCCGCCACCCCGACGTGGTGTTCCTCGCCGAGGCCTTCACCCGACCCGCGATGATGCAGACGCTCGGCAAGGTCGGGTTCCAGCAGTCGTACTCGTACTTCACCTGGCGCAACACGAAGGAGGAGCTCACCGAGTTCTTCGAGATGCTCGGCGAGTGGGCGCCCTACTACCGGGCGAACCTGTTCGTGAACACGCCCGACATCCTCACCGAGTACCTCCAGTTCGGCGGTCGGCCGGCCTATGAGATCCGTGCCATCCTCGCGGCGACGGCGTCGCCCTCGTGGGGTGTCTACTCCGGGTACGAGCTGGTCGAGAACATCGCGCGCCCGGGGTCCGAGGAGAACCTCGACAACGAGAAGTACGAGTACAAGCCGCGCGACTTCGCTGCCGCCGAGGCCGCGGGCACCTCGCTCGCGCCGCTCATCACGCAGCTGAACTCGATCCGCCGTCAGCACGCCGCCCTGCGCGACATCCGCACGATCGACGTGCACTGGAGCGACGACGACGCGGTGCTCGTCTACTCGAAGCACCTCGACCGCCGCTTCACGCCGGACGGCGTGAGCGACACGATCATCGTGGTCGTCAACACCGACCCGCACTCGGTCCGCGAGACCACCGTGCACCTCGATCCCACCCGCTTCGGGCTCGAGACCGACAGCGAGTTCACCGTGCGCGACCTCCTCACCGGCCAGGAGTTCGTCTGGGGCCAGCACGACTACGTGCGTCTCGACGCGTTCACCCAGCCCGCCCACATCCTCCACGTCCAGCACGAGAGAGGAGACGACTGATGTCGACTCCGGATGCGTCCACCGTCCTCGACCTGCCCTCGATCGGCGACGACGTCCTCGCCGCCGTCGGCACGGGCTCGTACTACGACCCGCACTCGGTGCTCGGCCAGCACGAGGTGCACGCGCCGGGCCTCACCGACCCGGTCACCGTGATCCGCACCCTGCGGCCGCTGGCCGAGGAGGTCTCGGCCGTGCTCTCCACCGGCGCGCGCGTGCAGCTGACGCATCTCGCGCACGGCATCTGGCAGGGCTTCACCCTCACGGGCCGCGACGACTACCGGATCGAGGCGCGCTACGCCGACGGCGGTGTGTGGACCAGCGACGACCCCTACCGCTTCGCGCCGTCGCTCGGCGAGGTCGACCTCCACCTGTTCGGCGAGGGCCGGCACGAGAAGCTGTGGAAGGTCGTGGGCACGCACGTCCGCGCCCTCACCGGCGTGCGCGAGGAGGTCTCCGGCGCCACGTTCGTCGTCTGGGCTCCACACGCTCGCGCCGTCCGCGTCATCGGCGACATGAACGGCTGGGACGGCACCCTCCACGCCATGCGCAGCCTCGGCAGCACCGGCCTGTGGGAGCTCTTCATCCCCGAGCTCGGCGAGGGCGGGGCGTACAAGTTCCAGATCCTCACCCAGCACGGCGGATGGGTGGAGCGCGCCGATCCGATGGCCCGCTACACCGAGGTGCCGCCGCTCACGGCCTCGAAGATCGGCCGCGCCCGGCACGAGTGGCAGGACGACGAGTGGATGGCCACCCGCGCGGCCACCGACCCCCACAACTCCCCCATGAGCGTCTACGAGATGCACCTCGGCTCCTGGCGGCCCGGGCTCGACTACCGCACGGTCGCCGATGAGCTCATCCCCTACCTCACCGAGCTCGGGTACACGCACGTGGAGTTCCTGCCGCTGGCGGAGCATCCGTTCGGCGGCTCATGGGGCTACCAGGTCACCTCGTACTACGCGCCCACCTCGCGGTTCGGCCACCCCGACGACCTGAGGTACCTCGTCGACCGGCTGCACCAGGCCGGCATCGGCGTGCTCGTCGACTGGGTGCCCGCGCACTTCCCGAAGGACGAGTGGGCGCTCGCGCGGTTCGACGGCGAGGCGCTCTACGAGCATCCCGACCCGCGCCGCGGCGAGCAGCCCGACTGGGGCACCCTCGTGTTCGACTTCGGGAACAGCCAGGTGCGCAACTTCCTCGTCGCGAACGCGCTCTACTGGCTCGAGGAGTTCCACGTCGACGGCCTCCGGGTCGACGCCGTGGCGAGCATGCTGTACCTCGACTACTCCCGCAAGGAGGGCGAGTGGCTGCCGAACATGTACGGCGGGCGCGAGAACCTCGAGGCCATCAGCCTGCTGCAGGAGGTCAACGCGACGGCCTACAAGCTGCACCCCGGGATCGTCATGATCGCCGAGGAGTCGACCAGCTGGCCGGGCGTCACGCATCCCACCAACCGGGGCGGCCTCGGGTTCGGCCTCAAGTGGAACATGGGCTGGATGCACGACACGCTCGACTACATCGAGCAGGACCCGATGTACCGCCAGTACCACCACGGCGAGATCACGTTCTCGTTCCTCTACGCGTTCAGCGAGAACTTCATCCTCCCCATCTCGCACGACGAGGTCGTGCACGGGAAGGGCTCGCTGCTGTCGAAGATGCCCGGCGACCACTGGCAGAAGCTCGCGAACCTGCGGGCGTACCTGGGCTTCATGTGGGCGCACCCGGGCAAGCAGCTGCTCTTCATGGGACAGGAGTTCGGGCAGCCGTCCGAGTGGAGCGAGGAGCGCGGGCTCGACTGGTGGATCCTCGACCAGCCCGTGCACCAGGCCCTCCTCGGGCTCGTCGGTCAGCTCAACCGCGTCTACCGCGAGAACCCGGCGCTCTGGAAGCGCGACAACGAGCCCGGCGGCTTCGAGTGGATCGACGGCGGCTCCTCGAGCCAGAACCTCGTGTCGTTCCTGCGCTGGGACGACGAGGGCAACCCCGTCGCGGTGCTCATGAACTTCTCAGGCCAGCCCGTGGGCCCCTACCGCGTCGCGCTCCCCGTCGAGGGCGTGTGGGACGAGCTCATCAACACCGACGCGGCCGAGTTCGGCGGCTCGGGCGTGGGCAACTTCGGCTCCGTGGAGGCCGAGCCCGTCCCGTGGCAGGGCCGCCCCTTCTCGGCCGAGCTCACCCTCCCCCCGCTCGCCGCCCTCTACCTCCGCCCCCGCCGCACCCCGGCCCCGTAGTCCCCGCTCCCGCCGCCCGCGTCGAGCAGCGAGAACCCGCCCCCTCCCGCCCCGGGAACGGGCGGGTTCTCGCCGTTCGCGCCCCGTGCCCGCGTCCCGGAGCGCCGAACGGCGAGAACGCGCCCTCTCCCGCACCCGTCAGGGGCCACTTCTCGCCACTCGCGACCCCTGAGGGACGAACGCCCCTGACGGACCTGCGTCCCTGCCCGCCGAACGGCGAGAACATGCCCTTTCCCGCACCCGCAAAGGTCCCCTTCCCGCCATTCGGCGGGATCGAGCCTTACGGGGGTCACAGCTCAGGCGCCCAGCGGCGAGAACACGCCCAATCCCGCATCCGCAAGGGGCCCCTTCTCGCCGCTCGACGGATGTGCGTCGGGCCTCACATCGCGCGGGGAGCGCGGGAGCTGACTCCGGACTTCCGCCCGTCCTGGAGACAACTCCGGAACTCTCGCGGCGCGTCCCTCGAAATCTCCGGAGTTAGCCCGGCCCCACCCCCACCCCCACCGCCGCCCGTGGCGCGCGGAAGCACGGCGGCGCCCCGCCCGCGGGAGGCGGCGGCGTGACGGCGCCTCCCGCGCCCGAGGGCGGCGCAACACGAGCCGTGCGCACTCACCGCACCTCGCCGCAGGGGCGGCGGCGAGAGATAGGCCTAAAACAGCAGGGCGGCGAGACGGGTGCGGGCCTTGGCGACGCGGGGGTCGTCGGTGCCGACGACCTCGAACAGGTCGAGCATGCGAGCGCGGATGCGGTCCTTCCCTGCCTGGTCCTGCTTCGGGAAGAGGTCGAGGAGGCGACCGAAGGCGTCGTCGATGTGGCCGCCGGAGACGTCGAGGTCGGCGACGAGGAGTTGAGCATCGAGATCGTCGGGGCGGGCGGCGGCGTCGGCGCGCACCTCGTCGAGGGTGACGCCGTCGAGGCGCTTGAGCAGCTGCACCTGCGCCAGCCCGGCCACGGCGAGGGTGTCGCGGGGGTTCTGGGCGATCGCGGTCTGGTACTCGGCGATGGCGGTGTCGTAGTCGCCGGTGGAGATCGCCTCGTACGCCTCGGCGTGGTGGGGCGGCAGCGGCTCCTCGACGGGCTCGGCGGCCTCGCCGTCGGCGGGTGCACCCTCGACCGGCACGGTGCCGGTGACACCGTTCTGCTGCGCGAGCTGGAGCACCTGCTCGATGACGTCGCGGATCTGGTCTTCGGGGTAGACGCCGGCGAAGAGCCCGACGGGGCGCCCGCCGATGATGGCGGCGACCGTGGGGATCGACTGCGCCTGGAAGGCCTGCGCGATCTGGGGACTCGCCTCGACGTCGACGCGGGCGAGCACGACGCGCCCGCCGTACGACGTGACGACCCGGTCGAGCACCGCGGAGAGCTCCTGGCTGGGCTCGGCCCACGACGCAGCGAGGTCGACGATCACCGGAACGGTGTTCGAGAGCTCGACGAGCTGCGGGAAGTTCGCGTCGGACGCGGTCACGATGAGCGGCGACGCCTCACCGGATGCGCCGACGCCTCCCGCCGCGGATCCCCCGGCAGCGGAGGCGGGCGCCTGCGCGCGCGAGACCAGGCTCGACAGATCGACGGCGCCACGGAGGTTGCCGGGCAGCGGGGGCGTCATGCTCATGGGAGCTCCTTCGCGGAGAGAAGGCCCTGGGTGAACCCGAGCAGCTGAGCCTTGGCGCCGGGCGTCCCCTGGGGCGGGACGTAGAACAGCAGCTGGTAGTCGTACGTGGCCTCGGTGCCCTTGCCGGTCTCGGTCACGTTGGAGAGCGCCTTGACCGCACCCTCCGGCTTGATCGTGGCGCCGGCCTGGACGGGCTTGACCGTGGTGGTCTCGCCGATGTCGACCGCGACGAGCGCTCCGGAGTCGCTCGTGGCGAGGGCGATGCTGTCGCCCGCCGCCGCGACCGAGGCGAACTCGATGGCAGCGGTGGCCGACAGGGTGGTCTTGGTCGTGTTCTTGTAGTCGGCGCCCACCTGCGAGCGCAGCGTGTCGCCCGTGGGGTCGATCTGCGCGGCGTACTGGCTGGCGTCGCCGTTCAGCAGGATGTCGGAGTACGCCGTCTTGATCTGATCGGGCGTCAGCGCGAGGAGCTTCGACTCCGGACCGAGGCGGGTGGTTCCGACGGTCGCCGCGGCGACCTCGGGCAGCGTCGTGTTCGGCTCGAGGGCGATCTCGTAGTAGACCTTGTAGTCGGCGCGCGGGGTGTCCTGGGTGAGGAAGAGCGCGACGGGCGGGACCGACGGGTCGTCGCCGCCCACGATGGCGAAGGCGGTGCGCGGCCAGGAATCGGTGGCCTGCGGGAGCAGCACCTGCACGGGGGTCGACGGGATCGCCTGCGGCGCCGCGTACTCCGGGTAGGCGGCGCGGATGGCGTAGGTCGCCGCGCGGAGGTCGAGCGCGGGGCCCTCGAAGCGCGAGGTGAGCAGGTCGCGGTTCGCCGCGGCATCCGCCTCGGCGGCGACCGACGAGACGTCGGCGAGGATCGAGGCGAACTGCTCGCTGGTGACCACGGGCTCGGGCGTGGCGTCGTCGGGGACAGCGGTCGGCGCGGGCGTGGCGTCGTCGGTGGCGACCGCGGTGGGCGCCGCCGCGGGCTGCGGCCAGTAGTCGGGCGAGCAGCCGCTCAGCACGAGAGCGGAGGCGAGGGCGACCGGGATGCCGACGGCCATCGGAGCCTTGATCGAACGGCGACGCCGGGTGACGCTCGACTCGATCGCGTTCGTGCGCGACGACGAGAAGCGCTTGCCCTTCGGCAGTGCCGGGGGCTTGCGACGCGGGCCGTGCGATCGGCGCATGTGGATGAGGCCGAGGATCAGCAGCACGATGCCGACGAGGAGGAACACGAGGCCCGCGACCAGGGTCGGACCGACCCAGGGCGTGGCGTTCGAGACCGGCCAGGAGATCTTCACCTCGGCGGGAGCGGGATCGGTGCCGTTCGAGGCGAGGATCACGGAGTAGCCCTCCGGCAGGTTGAGCGTGCGATAGAGCGTGCCCTCCGAGCTGAAGCGCTCGAGCCAGAGGTCGCTCGCGGCCGGGTCGGCGGAGCCGCTCGCGACGTTCTCGGCCCCGTCCGGATCGGCGGCGACGGACTCGATCACGAGGCCCTGGCCCTGGTCACCGGTGCTGATGCGGTCGTAGGCGGAGCCCTGGAGCCACGCCTCGACATCGGCGGTGCGCCCGTAGGCGGCGAAGACGGTGCCGCCGTTGCCGCTGCTCACGGTGAGCGTCTGCGCACCCTCATGCGACCGGAGCGCGTCGGAGTCGATGACGGCGTAGGCCACTCCGTCGCCCGTCTGCACCGTCGACTCGACGGTGGACGGAGGCAGGAAGAAGGTGCGCTGAGCGACGCCGTATCCGATCAGCGCCGTGGCGATGATGAAGGCGAGGATGGCCAGAATGAAACGCACGTATCAGCTCCCGAACGAGGACAATCCACGATAGCCGACGCTGCCGGTGAGTCCGCACAGGCTGCACCCAGGAAGCATGCAGGTCGATGCTGCGGCGGGCGTCTCAGGTCACCCCTAGGATTGAGCGACACTCGATGCATCGATCCGGCGGGAGCAACCGTGAAGATCCAGAACGCGTTCACGCTGGGCCTGGTCGCCACGCTGGGTGTGGGGGTCGGACTGCTCATCCTCGGGGCCGTCGCCTCGCTCGCGACCATCCTCACCTACGTCGGTGTCGCGCTCTTCATCGCCCTCGGTCTCGACCCCATCATCACGTGGCTCGAGCGCAAGCGCTGGCCGCGCTGGCTGGCCCTCGTCACCGTGCTCATCGTGGTGCTCGGCGTCTTCACCGGGCTGGTGTTCGCGGTCGTCCCGATCATCGTCGAGCAGACCTCGCAGCTGATCACGACGGTGCCCGACGTCGTCAACCGCGTGATCGACGAGAAGTGGCGTGCCAGCCTGACCCAGCAGCTGGGCGGCTTCATCGACATCAACGAGGTGTACAACGCCGTCCTCAGCTACTTCCAGGACACGAGCAACATCACGGCGCTGGCCGGCGGCGCCCTCCAGGTGGGCATCGGCATCGCCAGCGGCGCCTTCGGCGTCGTCATCGTGCTCATCCTCACCCTGTACTTCACCGCGTCGCTGAACAGCATCAAGCGGGCCGCGTACCGTCTGGTGCCGGCGAGCAAGCGCGAGCGGTTCGCCGACCTCGCCGAGCAGATCACCCACTCGGTCGGCCGCTTCGTCGTCGGTCAGATCAGCCTGGGTCTCATCAACGGCATCCTGAGCTTCATCTTCCTCAGCATCATCGGAGCGCCGTTCCCGGCGGTGCTCGCGTTCCTCGCCGGCATGCTGTCGGTGATCCCCCTGGTCGGGACGATCTCGGGCTCGGTCATCATCGTGCTCGTCTGTCTCATCCCGGGGCTGTCGACGGGCAACGGCCTGATCCAGGGCCTCACCACCCCGATCCTCGCCCTGGTGGCGGGCATCTACTACGTGGTCTACATGCAGGTCGAGGCGTACGTGCTCAGCCCGCGCATCATGAACCGCGCGGTCTCGGTGCCGGGTGCGCTCGTCGTCATCGCCGCTCTCGCGGGAGGCACACTGCTCGGTGTGCTCGGGGCGCTGGTGGCGATCCCGATCGCCGCGTCGATCCTGCTCATCATCAAGCAGGTCGTGATCCCCATCCAGAACGAGCGCTGACGGCCCCGTCCACGACGAGCGCCGACGTGTTCGCCCGCCCCCGGATGCTCAGTCGGGCAGGTGGTAGACCGTCGGCAGCGGAAGGGGCACGGCGGGGTTCACGCGGGCGACGATCTCGTCGAGCACGCGCCGTGTCTGGTTCTCCCCCACCCAGAGGTGCTTGCCGCCCTCGACCTCGATCAGCTCGATGTCGGAGACGGCAGCGAACCGCTCGCGGGCCTCGGGCGGGCGGAGGTAGTCGTCGAGCTCGGGGATGAGCGCGACGAGCCGCTTGCCGTTGCCGTCCCATGCGGCCACCTCCTCGGCCGACGTGCGGTGCAGCGGCGGCGACAGGAGGATGGCGCCCTCGATCTCGTGCCGAGCGCCGTACTTCAGCGCCAGCTCGGTGCCGAACGACCAGCCGACGAGCCATGGATGCGGGAGCCCCCGCTCGTGGACGAACGCCATCGCGGCGTCGACGTCGTGCCGCTCGCGCTCGCCGTGGTCGTAGGCGCCCTCGCTGGTCCCCCGGGGCGACGAGGTGCCTCGGGTGTTGAACCGCAGCACCGCGAGGTCGGCGAGAGCAGGAAGGCGGGCGGCCGCCTTCCGGATGATGTGGGAGTCCATGAAGCCGCCGCCGGGCGGCAGGGGGTGGAGGGTCACGAGCGTCGCGACGGGCGGCCGCCCCTCGGGGAGGGCGAGCTCTCCCACGAGCGTGAGCCCGTCGGCGGTGTGCAGCTCGATGTCCTCCCGCACGGCGGGGAGCAGCGTGGTGCTGCGGATCTCGATGTCGGCCACGTCAGACTCCGATCTTCCAGCAGTGGGCGTGCCAATGCCGCCGTCCGGAGAGGTCGCTGGCGTCGCCGAGCACTCCGTCGGCCCGCCAGGCGACGAGATGGGCGGTTCCGGGCTCGACGGCCCTCCCGCATCCCGGGCAGACGTACTCCTTGACCGCGGAGGCGCCGGAGACGGGCTGGACGTTCCATTCCACCCCGCGCCGCACCTCGACCCGACGCCAGCCGGCGACGAGCCTCTCCATCCGCTCGTCGGGCCCGTCGTCCTGGGGACGACGGCGGTGATGGCGGGGCATGACCTCAGTCTACGAAGTCACGGACGGGCGGGGCCTGCGCTCAGCCGTCACTCGTCGTCGTCGGCGACCGCCTGGTAGAGGCGTGCCTCCTCCTGGTCGAGCATCGTCTGAGCACGGGCGAGCACCCGCGAGGGGTAGTCGCCCCGCGACCGCGCATCGAGCAGGGCGCCGCGCTCGGCCTTCAGCACCTCGAGCCGCAGCTCGCGGTACTGCCGGTGGGGCGTGCCGGCGTCCTCGTCGGCCTCGCGCGCGTTCTCCCAGGCCGACTCGCTGCGCAGCTGGGCATCGGTGCGGACACGCTCGACGACGATCGGTTCGACGGCCTCGCCGCTCGGCAGCCGCACCCCCTCGGCCCGGAGCGTCTCCTCCCCGGCCTCCCGCAGCTCGTCGACCAGCGTGGCGAACGACTCCTCGTCGGCCGCCTTGTCGACCCCGCGCACGCCCGAGAGCCGGATCACGGCGGGCAGGGTCATCCCCTGCCCGAGGAGCGTCACGACCGCGACGGTGAACGCGATGAGGATGAGCTGCGCCCGGAACGGTGTGCCCTCCGGGAGGCTCTGCGCGGCGGCCACCGTGACCACGCCGCGCATGCCCGCCCAGGTGAGCACCACGCTGCCGCGCATCCCGACGGGACTCTCATGCGGACGCCCGATCGTCCTTCTGCGGTTCGCCCACCACCGTTGGACGAACAGCAGCGGAGCCACGAAGCCGAAGCGGATCCCGAGCAGGGCGAGGGCCGCCAGCACGCCGAAGAGGATGGCGCCCGTCGCGTCGAGCGACGCCGCTCCGTGGTCGCGCACGACGGCCGTGGTCACGATCTCCTTCAGGGCGAGGCCCATGAGGAGGAAGACGCCGTTCTCGAGCAGGAAGTTGATGGTGCGCCAGTTGAGGCGCTCGCTGAGCCGGGTCACCGCGGTGAACCGCCTCGCTCCGTGATGCCCTGTGTAGAGCCCGGCGACGACGACGGCGAGGACCCCGGAGGCGTTCAGCACCTCGGTCGGCAGGTACGCCACGAACGGGATCGTGAACGACAGCGCCGTGTTGAGCACGCTGTCGCGGAGACGCGAACGCACGAAGACGGCGAGGAACCCGACCACCAGGCCGATCGCCACGGCGATGACCGAGGAGGTGAAGAAGTCGATGACCACTCCGCCGAAGGCGACGCCGCCGCTGATCGCGACCGTCGCCGAACGCAGCAGCACCAGCGCGGAGGCGTCGTTCACGAGGCTCTCGCCCTCGAGGGTCGCGATCAGTCGCGGGGGCAGCCCGAGACGCTTGCCGATCGAGGTGGCGGCCACCGCATCCGTGGGGCTGATCACAGCGCCGAGAGCGATCGCCGCGGGGAAGCCGATCCCCGGGACGATCGCCCACAGCCCGAGTCCGATGATGAACGCGCTGGCGAACACGAGCACCACCGACAGCACGGTGATCGACCCGAGGTTCTTCCGGAAGTCCACCAGCGGCACGTTGATGGCCGACGAGTACAGCAGCGGCGGGAGCACCACCGCGAGCACCCACTCGGACGGGATCGTGATCGGCGGCACGCCCGGGATGAGGGAGACGCCGAGGCCGACGATGACCACGACGAGGGGCGTGGCGAGCCTCAGCTTCGGCGCCAGCGCGGCGAGGGCGACGATGACGATCAGCCCGATCACAGCGATGATCTCCGGCCGCATGCCGCCACTCTAGCGAAGCGGCGCCCTCGGGCGGGTCAGCGCCGGCGTCGGAGGCGCGTGACCGCGCGAGAAGCGGAGGGGCGGCTCAGTACCAGCCGCGGTCCTCCGAGGAGCCCCAGGCCTCGCACGGAGTGCCGTAGCGACCGACGATGTACGACAGGCCCCAGGCGATCTGCGTCGCGGGGTTGGTCTGCCAGTCATCGCCGAAGGAGGCCATCTTGCTGCCGGGCAGCGCCTGCGGGATGCCGTACGCACCGCTCGAGGAGTTGGACGCGCTCGGGTTCCAGCCCGACTCGCGGTTCCACAGCGCCAGGAGGTAGTAGTACTCCAGGTCGTCCCACCCGTGGGCGAGCACCTGCTGGTAGGCCATGCCCTTGGGCGTCCCCGGATCGGGCAGCCCCGGCGTGGGCACGGAACGGGCCCGGCACTCGGAGGGTGCGCTCGACCCGCTGGACGAGCTCGACGACCCGGAGGGCGCGGCGACCGCGACCGGGGCGACGACGGGCTCGGGAGCCGGCGGCTCGGTCACCTGGTAGCCGTCGCGCGACACCGTCGATGACGCGGAGCCGCTCGCTATCGACTGCGACGCCGAGACCCCGACGGGGTTGCCGGGCGCGTAGAAGTCGGAGGCGTTGGCTAGGGATGCGGTGCGCGGCTGCAGCGCGAACAGCCCGACGAAGGCCGCGGCGACGCTGAAGGCGACGACCTGCAGGCCGATCCGCACACCCGGATGCACGTCGCGCTTGAGCGACATCTCAGTACCACCCCGAGGAGTCGGAGTGCGCGAGCGCACTGACCGGGTCGCCGTAGACGCCCGCGATGTAGTTGAGCCCCCACGTGATCTGGGTGGCGGGGTTCGTCTGCCAGTCGGCGCCGGCGGAGGCCATCTTCTTGCCGGGCAGCGCCTGCGGGATGCCGTAGGCACAGCTGGACTTGTTGAGCGCGTTGATCCGGAAGCCCGACTCACGCATCCAGAGCTTCTCCAACGCGTCGTACTGTTCGCCCGTCCAGCCTCGGGCGGCGGCGAGATCGCGAGCGACCGCCTTCGCACCCTCGGGGTCGGCCGAGACGGCGGGTGTCGGGCACGACGAGTCGGACGAGGACCCGCCGGACGAGCTGCTGCTCGTCGAGTCGGTGGTGGGCGCCGCGGCGACCACGGGAGGCGGCGGGGGCGCGGCCACGGAGTAGGCGTCGCGCGAGACGTCGGCCGCGAACGCACCGTCGACGGCCATGACCTGGCCGTCGGGGCTGTAGTCGGCGAACGTGCCCTGGAACTGGGTCGCGGAGGCGACCGTGTTGGGGCCGGCGACGAAGACGAACGCGCACGCGGCGACCGCGGAGAGCCCGACCACCTGGAGTCCGACCCGCTGCACCGTGGACCGCCGAGGAGGCCGACGCGTCGTCACCGGTGCCGCGGTCGACACGGTCGTCGACGCCGAGCGTGCAGCCGACGTGGTGGTTCGGTGAGTGACGCCGCCTCGCCCCGGACGGGACGTGGAGCGAGCGTCTTCCAGTCGATGCTTTCCCACGATCGCATCATCCTAGCCCACGAGCGTGACCGGAGCCCAGCCCGCGCCCAGGCTACGCGCCCCGCGCGGCCCGCCGAGCGGCCTGCTCCACCGGGTCGGGCACCGGCAGCGACTCGAGCAGCCGCTTGGTGTAGTCGTGCTGCGGTGAGGTCAGCACCTCGGCCGCATCCCCCTCCTCGACCAGCTCTCCGTGATAGAGCACGGCGATGCGATCCGCGAGGAGGTCGACCACGGCGAGGTCGTGACTGATGAACAGGCAGGCGAAGCCGAGGCTCGACTGCAGCTCGGCGAAGAGCTCGAGCACGCGGGCCTGCACCGAGACGTCGAGGGCCGAGGTCGGCTCGTCGGCGATCACCAGCTTCGGCTCGAGCGCGAGCGCGCGAGCCAGGCTCACCCGCTGACGCTGACCGCCCGAGAGCTCATGCGGGAACCGGTCACCGTAGGCACGCGGCAGCTGCACCGCCTCGAGCAGCTCGTCGACGCGACCCCTCGCCTGCACCGTCGACCGGGCACGGCCATGGATGACCAGAGGCTCGGCCACCGCATCCGCGATGGTCAGCAGCGGGTTGAAGCTGGCCGCGGGATCCTGGAACACGAACCCGATGTCGGCGCGCAGCGGCTTGAAGCGGCGCTCTGAGAAGCCGACCATCTCCGCTCCGAGTACCTTCAGCGATCCGCCGGTCGCCCGGGTGAGACCGCCGATGGCGCGACCGATGGTGGTCTTGCCCGACCCGCTCTCCCCGACGAGTCCCAGCACCTCCCCCGGGGCGATGCGGAACGAGACCCCGTCGACCGCGCGGAACGCCTTGCGCCCGAAGCGGCCGGGGTACTCGATCTCGACCCGGTCGGCCTCGACGACCGGGGTCGCGGTGCTCTCCAGCTGCCGGCGCTCCTGGGTGCGCGCGCCGACACGGGGCACCGCCGCGAGGAGGGCCTTCGTGTAGTCGGCCTGCGGAGACGCGAACAGCGTGCGCACATCCGCCTGCTCGACGACCTCGCCGTTGTACATGACAGCGACCCGGTCGGCGAGGTCGGCGACCACACCCATGTTGTGCGTGATGAGCACGATGGCCGTACCCAGGTCGTCGCGGAGACGGCGGAGCAGGTCGAGGATCTCGGCCTGCACCGTCACGTCGAGCGCGGTGGTCGGCTCGTCGGCGACGATCAGACCCGGTCGCTGCACGAGCGCGCACGCGATCACGATCCGCTGCTTCTGGCCGCCCGAGAACTGGTGCGGGTAGTGGTCGACGCGGGTCTCGGGATCCGGGATGCCCACGACGCGCAGGATCTCGATCGCCTCGCGCTTCGCCTCGGCGCGGGAGATTCGGCCGTGGGCACGGAGGCCCTCCGCGATCTGCCAGCCGACGGTGTAGACCGGGTTCAGGGCGGTCGAGGGCTCCTGGAACACCATCGAGACGTCGCGTCCGCGGAGCTCGCGGAGCCGTCGGCCCGTGACCGACACGACGTCGACCGAGCCGTCGGAGGCGCTCGTGAGCACCACCGCGCCCGAGACAGCGGCGGTCTCGGGGAGCAGCCCCAGCATGGTGCGGGCTGTGACGGTCTTCCCGCTGCCCGACTCGCCCACGATGGCGAGCACCTCTCCACCCGCGACCGAGAGCGAGACGCCGCGTACGGCGCGAACCTCGCCCGATCCGCTGCGGAAGGTGACCCGAAGGTCCTCGACGTCGACGACGCTCATGCGCCCGCCTCCTCGGAGTGTGCGGTGGTGGCCGGGGCCGCCGGAGTGGCCGACGCGGATACGGCCGCGGCGGAGCGGTCGTGGCGGCGGCTGCGCCTGGACGCCCGCCGACCGCGCAGGCGCGGATCGGACAGGTCGTTGAGGCTCTCCCCCACCAGGGTGATGCCGAGCACCGAGATCACGATGGCGAGGCCCGGGTAGAGCGCCGTCCACCAGATGCCGCTCGTCACGTCGGACAGCGCCTTGTTGAGGTCGTAACCCCACTCGGCGGCGGCCGTGGGCTCGATGCCGAAGCCGAGGAAGCCCAGGCCCGCGAGGGTGAGGATCGCCTCGGACGAGTTCAGCGTGAACAGCACGGGGAGCGTGCGCGTGGCGTTCCGCAGCACGTGCCGGAACATGATGCGCGGCACCGAGGCGCCCAGCATCCGCGCCGACTCGACGTACGGCTCGGCCTTGATGCGCATCGTCTCGGCACGGATCACCCGGTAGTACTGCGGGATGTAGATCACCGTGATCGACAGCGCCGCCGCGGTGATGCCGCCCCAGAGGCTCGACTGCCCGCCGCTGATCACGATCGAGAGCACGATGGCGAGCAGCAGCGACGGGAACGCGTAGATCGCGTCGCCGATCACGACGAGCACGCGGTCGAGCCAGCCGCCGATGTAGCCCGAGACCAGTCCCAGGAGGATGCCGATCACGATCGAGAACACCACGGCCATGATGATGACGAGGAGCGCCGTCTGCGCACCCCAGATCACCCGCGAGAGGACGTCGTAGCCGCCGACCGTCGTCCCCATGAGGTGCGCGGCGCTGGGCGGCTGCTGGGCGCCGAACGGACCGTCGGCGTCGCGCAGTTGCGCGAAGCCGTACGGCGCGAGGAGCGGCGCGAAGATCGAGGTGAGCACGAAGAGCGCCGTGATCACGAGACCGGCGACGAGCATCCCGCGCTGGAGGCCCGAGCTCTGCCTCAGCTGCTTGATCACGGGGATGCGGTGCCAGAGGTCCGGCTTCTCCGGCACGGCGGCCGAGAGGGGCTCGGGCTTCATCAGGTCTGCGCCTGCGGAGTCGAAGCTCACGTCAGTACCTCACCCTCGGGTCGATGAGCGCCGCGATGATGTCGACGATGAAGTTGGTCACGGCGACGATGACGGCGAGGAGCGCGACGATGCCCTGCACGGCGACGAAGTCGCGAGCGGCGAGGTACGACGCGAGCTGGAACCCGAGACCCTTCCACTCGAACGTCGTCTCGGTGAGCACGGCGCCACCCAGCAGGAGCGCGATCTGCAGGCCGATGACGGTGATGATCGGGATGAGCGCGGGCTTGTACGCGTGCTTGCGCACGAGCCGCGCCTCGGAGACGCCGCGGGAGCGCGCCGCCTCGACGTAGTCGGTCGAGAGCGTGCCGATCACGTTCGTCCGGACCAGGCGGAGGAAGACGCCCGCCGTGAGGAGGCCGAGCGCGATGCCGGGGAGCACGGCGTGCGCGAGCACGTCGCCGATGGCGGCCGAGCTGCCCGAGGCGATCGCGTCGATGAGGTAGATGCCGGTGTGCACGTCCGCCGTCTGCATCGCGAGCTCGGTCCGTGTCGAGGCGCGACCTGCCACGGGCAGCCAGCCCAGCCAGACTGAGAAGACGAGCTTGAGGAGCATGCCGGCGAAGAAGACCGGGGTCGCGTAGCAGAGGATCGCGAAGATCCGGAGCACCGCATCCGGCAGCCGATCGCGGAAGTAGGCGGCGAGCATGCCGAGCGGGATGCCCACGATGAACGCGACGACGAGGGCGTAGAAGGCCAGCTCGAGCGTCGCGCCGCCGTAGGTGAGCAGCACCTCGGTGACCGGCCGGTTGTCGGAGATCGTGTTGCCGAAGTTCCCCGTGAACACCTGGCCGAGGTACTCGAAGTACTGCACCAGCACCGGGCGGTCGTAACCCGCCTCGTGGATGCGCTCCTGCAGCTGGTCGGCGGTGAGCCGTCCGCCGAGCGCGGCGGTGATCGGATCGCCGATCGTGCGCATGAGCAGGAACACGAGGGTGACCAGGATGAAGATGGTCGGGAAGATCAGGAGGAAGCGGACCAGGATGTAGCGGCCGAGGCCGCCCCCGGCGCTCTTCGACCGGGGTGCGACCACCGACGGCGCGTCGGTGGGGAGCATGCTGGTGGTCATCGGGGCCAATCGTCGAAAGGATCGTGCTCGTCGAGCGCGGCTCTACAGGGCGAGACGCGCAGGAGCGACCGGCGACCGGCCGCCCCTGCGCGTGGGTGGGCTGACGCTACTGGAGCGTCATCCCTTGGTGAGCGGTGCGTAGCGGAACTTGAACGACGCGTCGAGGGTGACGCCGCCGATGTCGGTTCCGGCCACCGCGACCTGAGCGCCCTGCAGGTACGGGACGGTCGACAGGTCGGCCGCCTCGAGCTCCTGGATCTGCTCGATCAGCTGGGTGCGCTCGGCCGCATCCGGGGTGGAGGCCTGCTGCAGGATGAGGTCGTTCACCTGCTGGTTCGAGTAGTGGTTCGACAGGAAGTTCTCCGTGAGGAAGAACGGGGTGAGGTAGTTGTCCGCGTCCGAGTAGTCGGGGAACCAGCCCAGCTGGTATGCCGGGTACAGGTCGGCCGTGCGGTCCTTCGCGTACTGCACCCACTCGGTCGACTGCAGGTTCACGGTGAACAGACCCGATGCCTCGAGCTGGTCCTTGATCAGCGCGTACTCGTCACCCGAGGACGGACCGTAGTGGTCGGGGCTGTACTGCAGGTTCAGCGTGATCGGGGTGGTCACACCCGCGGCCTCGAGGGTCTGCTTGGCCTTGTCGACCGAGGGGCCGCCGTTGCCGTCGCCGTAGGTCTCCTTGAGCACCTCGGTGGAGCCGGTGAGGCCCGCCGGGACGAAGGAGTACAGCGGGGTGTAGGTGCCCTTGTAGACCTGCTCGGCGATCTCGTCACGGTCGATGAGGTCGGCCACCGCCTGACGGACGGCGAGCGCCTTGGTCGGGTCGGCCTCCGCGGTCGTGGCGCCGAAGGGCTGCGTGTCGAAGTTGAAGACGATGTAGCGGATCTCGCCGCCGGGGCCGTCGTAGACCTTCACCTTGTCGTTGCCCTGGAGGTCCTCGACATCGGTCGCGGAGAGGCTCCGGAACGCCACGTCGATGTTGCCCTCCTGCACGTCGAGCTTGAGGTTCGACGAGTCGGCGTAGTACTTGACGTTGATGGGCGACGCCGCGGGGTCGAGGAGGCCCTTGTAGTCGGCGTAGGGCTCGTACGAGATCAGGTTGTTGAAGTCGTAGCTCGAGATCGTGTACTGGCCGGCGAAGGCGTCGCCGTCGACGATGTCCTTGTCGGGGGTCACCGCGTCGGCCGAGAAGACCTCCTCGTCGACGATCGGGCCGGCCGGGCTCGACAGGATCTGCGGGAAGACCTGGTCGTCGGGGCTCTTGAGGTTGAAGATGACGGTGGTGTCGTCGGGGGTGTCGACCGACTCGAGGTTGTAGAGCAGAGACGACGGCCCGTTCGGGTCGGCGATCTTCAGCTGCCGGTCGAAGGAGAACTTCACGTCGGAGGAGGTGAGGTCGTGGCCGTTGGCCCACTTCAGCCCGGACTTGAGCTTCACCGTGTACTCCGTCGGAGCGGTGAACTCGGCGCTCTCGGCGATGTCGGGCGCCACGTCGGGGCTGCCGTACGGCGTGTTCATGAGGAACGGGAACACCTGGTTCATCACGGCGAACGAACCGTTGTCGTACGAGCCCGCGGGGTCGAGGGTCGTGACCTTGTCGGTCGTGCCGACGATGATCGTCTCACCGGACCCGCCGGTCGACTCCGGAGAGCCCCCGTTCGAGCAGCCGGCGAGGACGAGAGAGAACGCGACGCCCCCCGCGGCGACGACGAGCGCGCGACGGGCGATCGTGGAAGCGGATGTCATATCCGTCATACCTCCTGATGGGTTCGCGCGCCGCGACGATGCGGCCACGGCACGCGGGTGCTGTGTGCTTAGGAGATACATAGGACCATGTCCACCGAATGGGGGCAAAATCCCCCGACGCTTCTTTACGCGATAGAAACAACGACGCGGGAGATCAGCGCACCACGCCGATATGTTGCGCGCCTCCGCAGAAAACCTGCGTCAGCGCACGGCGAGCATCACGTCGACGACGGCGTCGAGCACCGCGTCGACCTGTGCCTCGTCGTAACCGCCGCGCTTCGACCGGAACGTGATGGTGCGGACGTCGGTGACCGAGAGGTCGGCGCCGGCGCGGAAGTACTGCACGAGGTGGTAGGTGAAGGCGTCGACGTCCTTCGGGTGGTACCCGATGCGGAGGAAGCCCGCGCGGGTGAACTTCTGCCCGTCGGGCCGCTCGATGCGGTTGAGGATCTCCCTCGCCCGCGACCGAGCGTTGGCGAACCACGCCTCGTCGCCCACCTTGGTCCACGCCTGATCGCGCTCGCGGAGCGCGAAGGCGTCCTCGAGCCGCTCGAGGGCGGCGTCGACGGCGGGTGGGTAGTACCCTCCCTTGCGCATCGTGAAGGCCGTGCGCCGCACGACGTCGCTGGAGATCGCCGGCCCTCCGGCTGCCCGGGCGTCATAAGCGTCGCGGGCGCGCGCGAGGAACTCGTCGACCTCGTCGGTGTCGTATCCGAGCTTGGAGCCTCTGGTATGCGGGAAGGGGCTGCTCACGGCTCTATTGTGCCATTCTCGACAAGCCGACCCTGAGCATCCCCCACCCGCGGCATCCCCCACCCGCGCCCGTCAGCCGGTGATGAGGACGTACAGCACGTACGCCACGGCCGCCGAGGGCAGGATCGAGTCGAGCCGGTCGAGCAGGCCGCCGTGGCCCGGGAGCCAGGAGCTCATGTCCTTGATGCCGATGTCGCGCTTGAGGAGCGACTCGCAGAGGTCGCCCACGGTGGCGGTGAGGGAGATGAGCAGACCGAACAGGAGGCCGAACCACCACGGCTCGTGCAGCAGGAAGATCGAGAGCAGCACGCCGCCGATCACCGCGATGACGACCGCGCCGGCGAAGCCCTCCCAGGTCTTCTTCGGGCTGATCGTCGGCGCCATGGGGTGCTTGCCGAAGTTCAGGCCCGTCGCGTACGCGCCGGTGTCGGTGAGCACCACGACGGCGATGAAGGCGAGCACCCACCACTGCCCGCCGTCCTTCGACAGCAGCAGGATGGCGGTGCTGCCGAGGAACGAGACGTAGACCTGCACGAACGTGCCGGCGGCGAGATCACGCAGCAGACGGCGCCCGTCGTCCACCGCGGGCCTCCGCAGGCCCGCCTCGGCGAGACGCCAGAGGGCGATCAGCAGCACGCCGCCGAGGAACACCAGCCACTGTCCCGCGGCTTGCCAGTAGTAGGCGGCCGGCACGACGGCGATCGCCGTGATCATCGAGGGGATGCGCGGGACGTGCACCGGCGTCGCCTTGCGGAACGCCATGATGAGCTCGAGAGTGCAGAACGCCGTCACCGCGGCGGCGAGCACCATGAAGACCTCTTTGATGAGCACGAGGCTCACCACGAGCACCGCGCCCATCGCCACGCCGATGAGGATCGCGTACAGCAGGTTGCGACCCGTGCGCGCCGTGATCTTCTGGTTGGCCTCCTCGAAACGCTCGCGGCCGGCCTTCACCTGGGCCTGGAATTCGTTCTTCGAGAGCGGACGCCCGCGCCGACCCGAGCTCGGGCGAGGCGGCTCTGTCTCGTCGGCCATGCGGATCGGTGACTCGAGGTCAGACCTCGAGCAGCTCCGCTTCCTTGCGCTTCAGCGCCTCGTCGATGGTGTCGACGAACTTCTTGGTGAGCGACTCGAGCTCCTTCTCGCCACGAGCCACCTCGTCGTCGCCGACCTCGCTCTTCAGCGCGTCGAGGTCGTCCTTCGCCTTGCGGCGGATGTTGCGGATCGAGACCTTGCCGTCCTCCGCCTTGGTCCGGACGATCTTCACGAACTCCTTGCGACGCTCCTCGGTGAGCTCGGGGAGCGTGACACGGATGAGCGTGCCGTCGTTGGTGGGGTTCGCGCCGAGGTTCGGCTGGTCGCGGATGGCCTGCTCGATGTCGCGCAGAGCGCTCTTGTCGTACGGGGTGACGACCAGCGTGCGCGCCTCGGGGTTCTGCAGCGAGGCCAACTGGGCCAGCGGCGTGGGCGTGCCGTAGTACGAGACGAGGATCTTCTGGAAGAGCGCGGGGTTGGCCCGGCCGGTTCGCACGGTCGCGAAGTCTTCCTTGGCCACGTCGACGGCCTTGCTCATACGCTCGGTCGCATCGGACAGCACATCGCTGATCACGGGGAACTCCTTAGGTCTTGCGTCTGTCCAGTCTAGGGTGCGCGCTCAGTTCGAGTTCGACACCAGCGTGCCGATGCGCGCCCCGAGGATCGCCTTCTCGACGTTGCCCTCGGGCTCCATCCCGAACACGTGCATGGGCATGCCGTTGTCCATGCAGAGGCTGAACGCCGTGGAGTCGACCACCTTGAGCCCCTGCTGCAGGGCCTCGTTGTAGGTGATGGTCGCGAGCTTGGTGGCGTCGGGGTTGGTGCGCGGGTCGGCGTCGTACACGCCGTCGACGCCGTTCTTCGCCACGAGCACCTCGTCGGCGAGGATCTCGAGCGCACGCTGCGCGGCGACCGTGTCGGTGGAGAAATAGGGCAGCCCGGCACCGGCGCCGAAGATGACGACGCGGCCCTTCTCGAGGTGACGGATGGCGCGTCGCGGGATGTAGGGCTCGGCCACCTGGGTCATCGAGATCGCCGACTGCACCCGCGTCTCGGCGCCGGCTTGCTCCAGGAAGTCCTGCAGCGCCAGAGCGTTCATCACCGTGCCGAGCATGCCCATGTAGTCGGCACGCCCGCGGTCCATGCCGCGCTGCGACAGCTCCGCGCCGCGGAAGAAGTTGCCTCCGCCGACGACGATCGCGATCTCGACCTTCTCGGACGCCCGGGCGATCTCCCTGGCGAGCGACGACACGACGTCGGGGTTCACGCCGAGCGCTCCCCCGCCGAACGCCTCTCCGGAGAGCTTCAGAAGGACCCTTCGCTTGCTCGGCTCTGCCATGGTCTGACGGTTCTCCCTCGTGGTGTTGTGATCTCAGGCTACACACGACGAAGGGGGTCCGGATCGTGAATCCGAACCCCCTTCGTGCGACTGGATGTGCTAGGCGCCGACCTTGAACCGGGCGAAGCCGGTCACGGTCAGACCCGCGTCGGAGAGGACCTTGCTCACGCTGAGCTTGTTGTCCTTCGCGTACTCCTGGTCGAGCAGGGCGACCTGCTTGAAGAACGCGCCGAGGCGACCCTCGACGATCTTCGGCAGGGCGGCCTCGGGCTTGCCCTCGTTGCGCGAGATCTCGGTGACGATCTCGCGCTCCTTCTCGACGACATCGGCAGGCACCTCGTCGCGCGAGATGTACTGCGGGTCGGCGAACGAGATGTGCTGCGCGATCGAGCGCGCGGTGTCCGCATCCGAACCCGTGTAGCCGACGACCACGCCCACCTGGGGCGGGAGGTCCTTCGAGGTCTTGTGCAGGTAGATCGCGAACGCCTCGCCCTTGACGAGGGCGACGCGACGGAGCTCGATCTTCTCGCCGAGGATGGCGGCCTCGTCGCCGATGAGCTCGGCGACGGTCTGGCTGCCCGCGGGGGCGGCCAGGGCCTCGTCGACGGTCGACGCGCCCGACGCGGCGACCGCGTCGAGGACCTTGTCGGCCAGTGCGACGAACTTGTCGCCCTTGGCGACGAAGTCGGTCTCGCAGGCGAGCTCGATGAGCGTCGCGGAGCCGTTGCCGTTCTCCTTCGCGGCCACGAGGCCCTCGCTGGTGGAGCGGTCGGCACGCTTCGCGTTGCCCTTGGCGCCCTTGAGGCGGAGGATCTCGACCGCCTTCTCCATGTCGCCGTCGGCCTCGACGAGAGCGTTCTTGGTGTCGACCATTCCGGTGCCGAGACGCTCGCGGAGCGTCTTGACGTCAGCCAGGCTGATGTTTGCCATGGTGCTTGTTACTCCCTTGAAGTGTGGGTGATTACTTGGCGGGACGCTTCTCGGCCTCGGTCGCCTCGGCCTCGATCTTCGCCTCGGTCTCGGCGTCGCTCTCGACGTGGTGCTCGGGGACGAGGGTCGGGTCGGCCTCGGCGTCGTGAGCTGCGGCCACGGCGTCGGCGTCGTTCTCCTCGGTCGGCGTCTCGGCGGCGACGACCTCGGCCACGGCCTCGGCGTCCTCGGTGCCGGTGACCAGACCGTCGACGGCCTCGATGCGCTCGGCCTCGCTGGCCGGCGTCTCGGACGCCTGGAGGAGCTCGCGCTCCCACTCGGCCAGAGGCTCGGCGGGCTCGCCCTCCTCGGGCTTCTGGTGACGCTGGATGAGGCCCTCGGCCGCGGCGTCGGCGACGATGCGGGTGAGCAGGGCCACCGAGCGGATCGCGTCGTCGTTGCCCGGGATCGGGTAGGCGACCTCGTCGGGGTCGCAGTTGGTGTCGAGGATGCCGATGACCGGGATGCCGAGCTTCTTCGCCTCGTCGATGGCGAGGTGCTCCTTCTTGGTGTCGACCACCCAGAGCGCCGACGGGGTCTTCGTCAGGTTGCGGATGCCGCCCAGCGACTTGTGGAGCTTGTCGAGCTCGCGGCGCTTGATGAGGAGCTCCTTCTTGGTGAAGCCGCTCTTCGAGCCGTCCTCGAAGTCGAGCTCCTCGAGCTCCTTCATGCGGGCGAGGCGCTTCGACACCGTGGAGAAGTTGGTGAGGAGGCCACCGAGCCAGCGCTGGTTCACGTAGGGCTGGCCCACGCGGGTCGCCTGCTCGGCGATGGACTCCTGCGCCTGCTTCTTGGTGCCGACGAAGAGGATGGTGCCGCCGTGGGCGACGGTCTCCTTGACGAAGTCGTAGGCGCGATCGATGTAGGCCAGCGACTTCTGCAGGTCGATGATGTAGATGCCGGAACGCTCGGTGAAGATGAAGCGCTTCATCTTCGGGTTCCAACGACGGGTCTGGTGCCCGAAGTGCACGCCGCTGTCGAGCAGCTGGCGGATGGTGACGACGGCCATGGCCGGTCTCTCCTCGTGTTGCGGCACGCGCGACACGACGGTCGAACGCACCTGATCGGTTGTCATCGCGGCGACGATCGTCGCGATCCTGGTGCCCTGCGCATCCGCCGCACGGTCAGACCGGAGCCTGGTCGAGCGGACCGAGTGGATGCAGGTTGGCTTGCGCCGAGAGGGCACGCGAAGTCACCCCGACTTCGCGGGGTGCACGACGACTATACCATCAGGATGCGGACGTGGCCTTCTGAGCGCCCGCCCGATCGCTCCGCCGCTGGCGAGCCGGCGAGAGGTCGTCCATGCTCTCGAGCGACCGCCCCTTCGTCTCGGGCACGGCGAAGAAGACGAACACGAACGACAGCACCGCGAAGAGCGTGTAGAGCCCGTACGTGAAGCCGAGGGAGAAGCCCGACAGGCCGGGGAAGGTCTCGGTGATCGCGAAGTTCGCGAGCCACTGAGCTGCTGCCGCGACGCCGAGGGCCTTGCCCCGGATGCGGTTGGGGAAGATCTCGCCGAGCAGCACCCAGACGATCGGACCCCAGGTCGCGCCGAAGAAGACGACGAAGAGGTTCGCACCGACGAGGGCGATGATGCCCCAGGCTCCGGGCAGCGTCGGCGCGGCACCGTCGACCCCGGGGACCGCCTGCGTGAACGCGAGCGCCATGGCTCCCAGGGAGACGGCCATGCCCGCCGACCCGACGAGCAGCAGCGGCCGACGACCGACCTTGTCGACGAGGAAGATCGCGATGAACGTCACCGCCACGTTGATGACGCTCGTGATCACCGAGATGATGAACGACGTGTTGGCGTTCCCGATGTCGAACCCGACCGAGTTCCAGAGCGTCGTGGAGTAGTAGAAGATCACGTTGATGCCGACGAGCTGCTGGAAGACCGACAGCAGGATGCCGATCCACACCACGGGCATCAGGCCGAGGAGCTTGCCGCGGAGCGACCCGGTGCGGGCGTACTCCTTGTCCTTCGCGATCGAGTCCTCGATCTCCTTGAGGGCGTTGTCGACCTCGGAGTCGGTGGTCACCGAGGCGAGCACGCGACGGGCGTCGTCGCGGCGCCCCTTGCCCGCGAGGTACCGCGGAGACTCGGGCAGGCGCAGCGCCAGGATGCCGTATATCGCCGCGGGGATCACCGCGACGGCGAACATCCACCGCCACGCGTCGCCGTTGAACCAGAACGGCTCGTTGGCGCCGCCCGCCGCGCCCGCGATGAGCGCGTTCGAGAGCAGAGCGGCGAAGATGCCGAGGGTGATCGCGAGCTGCTGCAGCGACGCGAGGCTGCCGCGCACGGCCTTGGGCGCGATCTCCGAGATGTACGCCGGGGCGATCACCGAGGCGATGCCGATGCCGAGACCACCGAGCACACGCCAGATGATGAGGTCCCAGGTCGCGAAGGCGAACGCCGAGCCGATCGAGCTGATGAGGAAGAGCGCGGAGCCGATGAGCATGACGGGGATGCGGCCGATCCGGTCGGCGATGCGACCCGCGAACCACGCGCCGATGGCGCAGCCGAGGAGTGCGCACGCGACGACGAACCCGGACACCAGCGGCGCATCCGTGAGGTTGAAGTCGGCCTCGATGGCCTGCACGGCGCCGTTGATGACGGAGGAGTCGAAGCCGAACAGGAACCCTCCGAGGGCCGCCGCTATCGAGAGGGCGAGGATCTTGCGGCGCAGCTTCTTCTCGAGCGCTCCGGCAGGACGCGCCGAAGCGGTCCCCGTCTGCTGCGACCCTGCAGTCGAATCGGACATCTGACCACTCCTAGCTCGGCCTCACGGCCGTCCTGCTCGCGTCCACGCGGTGCCAGTGGCGCCGCTCCCCCACAGACACGATCTTGGCACCAACTCTCCACCGGTGGGCATCCCGGCGCGCGAAAACGCTGTCCGGAGCTCGATGGTGGTCGCATGCTCCGTGTCCTCCTCGCGCTCGTGTCGTCGGTGCTCGTCCTCCTCGGTCCACCTTCGGCCGGGGCTCGCCACCCACGTTGGGCCTGGCCGGTCGAGGGTGCGCCTGTTGTCGCGCGGGGGTACGAGGCGCCGGCCACCCGCTACGGCGCCGGACACCGCGGGCTCGACCTCGCGGTGGGGGTCGGGGGCGTGGTGCTGGCTCCTGCCGACGGGACGGTGGCGTTCGCGGGGCAGGTGGCCGGTCGACCTGTGCTGGCGCTCGAGCATGGCGGCGGGTACCGGTCGAGCCTCGAGCCGGTGTCGTCCACGCTCGCGGTGGGCGACACCGTGACGCGGGGGCAGCCCGTGGGCGCGGTCGCCGAGGGTGGGCACTGCACAGGCTGCGTGCACTTCGGCGTGAGGCTCCGCGGCGAGTACCTCGACCCGCGCGCCCTCATCGTGGGCATCCCGCGCGCGGTCCTGCTGCCGGCGGTGGCCGTCGCGCCTGTGGCGCCCGCGTGGGTCGTGGCGGCCCGGCTCAGCCCGCCGCGTCGGGTGTTGGGTGCTGATCCTCGTCGGGGCCAGCGCGTCGTCGCCTCGTCGCCTCGTCGCTTCATCACCGAGTACGCGACACCTCCCCCGTACTCGGTGGGGCATGCCCGGATTCGGTGACGAGCGTCGGTCTACGGGACCGGTCGCGCAGGCCGGTCGTGGTCACTTCGACACCGATCCCCGTCCCTCTGACACCGACTCCGCCAGACCTCCGCCGTATTCGGCCGGGCATGCGCGGATTCGGTGACGAGCGTCGGTCTACCGGACCGGTCGCGGATGCCGGTCGTGGTCGCTTCGACACCGATTCCGCGAAACCGCCCCCGTATTCGGCCGGGCTGCACCGGATTCGGTGTCGGAGCGTCGGTCCGTGCGGGCGTCTGGGCTACGCGCGGGGGTGGGCGGCGCGGTAGGTGTCGCGGAGGCGCTCGATCGTGACGTGCGTGTAGATCTGGGTGGTGCCGAGGCTCGCGTGGCCCAGCACCTCCTGGACGCCGCGGAGATCCGCGCCGCCGTCGAGGAGGTGCGTGGCGGCGGTGTGCCTCAGCGCGTGCGGGCCGGAAGGACCCGAGCCCGGCACCTCCGCCAGCAGCGACGAGACCAGGCCGTACACCGTGCGGGTTCCGAGCCGCGCACCCCGCGCGCCCAGGAACAGGGCGCACTCGACGCGCGCAGTCCGCGACGCGCCGGCCTCACCGGACGCGGCGGCCGCCGAGCGCTCCAGCAGAGTGCGCCTGGCCCGGGCCAGGTAGTCGGCGAGCGCATGCTGCGCGGGGCGCCCGAACGGCACCACGCGCTCCTTCGCGCCCTTGCCCGTCACCCTGACCGTCCGTCGGTCGAGGTCGAGGTCATCGACGTCGATGCCCACGAGCTCCGAGACGCGGAGCCCCGAGGCGTAGAGCAGCTCGACCACCGCGACGTCGCGCACCGCGACGGGGTCGCCCTCCGCCGCACGCGACTGCACCGCGTCGAGCACCTCGTCCATCGCGCGCACGCCGAGCACGCGTGGCAGGGTCCGGTCCGGGCGCGGGGCCTTGAGCCGCGCGGACCCGCCGCCCACCTCTCGGCCCGTGCGATCGAGCCACGCGGCGAACGTCTTCGCGCTCGCCGAGCGGCGTGCGAGAGTCGCCTTCGCAAGCGAGCGCTGCGATCCGTCCCAGAGCCAGTCGCGGAGCAGCGCGAGGTCGATCCCCGCGGTGTCGGTCACCCCGCGCTCGCCCGCGAAGCGCTCGAGGTCGGCCAGGTCGGCACCGTACGCCCGCACCGTCTGGAGTGAGTACCCGCGCTCGAGCCGGAGGTGCTCGGCATAGGCCTCGCGCGCATCCGGGATCAGCATGGGACCATGCTGCCCCACCCGGCCCGGGTCGGGATCAGGCCTGGTCGGGGTGGCGCGAGAACGCGGCGATCCGCCCGTCGTCGTCGAGCGACGCCATCTTCTCGACGAAGGCCGCATCGAAGCCGGAGACGACCGCGTAGTCGCCGATCGGGATCGTGGAGTGCACGATGCGGTCGTCGTACACCTGCACGAGCGAGAACGACTGCCCGCCGTCGACACCGCTCAAGGCGCCGGCGGCGCCCGTGAGGTCCATCGTGTAGCAGGTCGCCGCCGCCACCGACACCGGCACCCCCGCGAAGAGGCTGGTGGTCGAGTAGTGCAGGTGCCCGCCGAGCACCGCTCGGACGTCGCTCCCCCGCAGCACCTCGTCGAGCTCGTGCTGGCGCTGCAGCTCGAGGATGGGCATGAGCGGCAGAGTGGTCGGGATGGGCGGGTGGTGCAGCGCCACGATCGTCCCCTCGGGGGCGGGCTCGGCGAGCTCGGATCGCAGCCACTCCAGCTGCGGCGCCTGCAGTTCTCCGTGGTGGTACCCGGGGACGCTGGTGTCGAGCGCGACGACGCGCAGGCCGCCGATCCGGATGCTCGTGACCACCGGCTCGATGCCCGGTGCCTCGTCGAGGAGCTCGGTGCGCATCCTCGACCGGTCGTCGTGGTTGCCCATGACCCAGAGCACTCGCGCGCCGAGGCGCTCGGCGGCGGGGTCGACGATCGATCGGATGCGCTGGTACGCGTCGGCCTCGCCGAGGTCGGCGATGTCGCCGGTGAAGACCAGGAGCTCGGGCCGGATGCCGGAGCGGTCGAGCTGCTCGAACAGGCGGACGAGCGTGGCGTCGGTGTCGACCGCGCCGTAGAGCGGCCGCCGATCGGCCAGGAAGTGTGTGTCGCTGATATGGGCGATGGTGTGCAGGGGCCGACCGTACTGAGCCATGCCCTCAGTCTCGCATCCCGTCCGCCGTCGTCCGCCCGAGCAACGCGTGGGCGCGCGGCTGTTCGTCCCCTGTTCACGCTCGGACCCAGCCGGCCGCTTCCTCGCGAACCCTCCCGGCGAGAGCCAGGAGCCCGAGCGTCGCCGCCACCGTGCGGGGTGCGAGGCCCGTCCTCCGCGCCAGCTCATCGGCGGCCCGAGCCGATCGGGGACTGAGCGCGTCGAGCACGCGCACCGCCTCGGCGCCGTCGGCCATCCCGTCGAGCAACGTGGGCTGCTCTTCGGACGCCCGGCCGAGCGCCAGCTCGACCACCTCGTCGGCGCTCGTCACACACGCCGCGTCGTACTCGCGCAGCAGTCGGTGGCACCCCGACGAGAGCGCGCTCGTGACCGGGCCGGGCACAGCCCCGAGCGGACGCCCCAGCGCGGCCGCGTGCCCCGCCGTGTTGAGCGAGCCGGAGCGCCTGCCCGCCTCGACGACGACCACGGCCTGGGAGCACGCGGCGATGAGCCTGTTGCGCTGGAGGAACCTCCAGCGTGTGGGCGACGCCCCGCACGGGAGCTCCGCGACGACCGCGCCGTAGGCGGCGATCCGCGTGAGCAGGTCGCGGTGCCCCGCCGGGTACGCGCGGTCGACACCACCCGCGACGAACGCGACCGTGGTGCGCTTGACCGCGAGTGCGGCCCGATGCGCCGCCGCATCGATGCCGTACGCCGCGCCCGAGACCACCGAGAAGCCGCGGTCGCCGAGCCCGGATGCTATCTCGATCGCCATGTGCTCCCCGTAGGCGGTCGAGTCGCGCGATCCGACCACAGCCACACTCCCTGCCGGCGGCTCGAGGGCCGTCGGCAGGCCCCGGACCCAGAGGGCCAGGGGCGCGTGTCGCCCGAGGTCGTCCACGCCGGACGGCCACGCGGCATCCCCGGGGAGCAGCAGTCGAGCGCCGAGCCGCGCGGCCGACGTCAGCGCCGTCACCACGCCGCGTGCGGAGAGCCTCGGCGACCACCGCTCGAGGGCCGCCGCGATCTCCGTCGCCCCCACATCGAGCCTCCCCTCACCCGCTTCTACCCAGCGCTCCGGATCCGCGCGCTCGAGGAGGAGCGACAGCGCACGATCGGCGCCGCACGCCGCGACCACGTCGCCCGCGACACCGTCACCGGGCTCACACAGGACCGACCAGGCGGCCCGGGCGAACGCCGCGGCCACCGCCTCCCCATCGTCGCGAGAATCAGGACGCGCGGCCGTGACCGCCTCGCGGACCACCGCGGCATCGAGCTGATAGAGGGTCATGCCACGGCCCGCCTCAGCATGTGGGCTCGACCTATGTGGTCGAGCCCCGGGCGTTCGACGCCGTCGAGGTCGGCCAGCGTCCATGCGACGCGGAGCACACGGTCGTAGCCGCGCATCGTGAGGCTGCCCCGCTCGAGGGCACGGTCGATGGGGGCCGTCACCTCGTGCGAGAGCCGACGCTGTCCGCTGCGAAACCACGCGCCAGGCACGTGCGCGTTGACCCGCCACGGCGTCGACTGCAGGCGCACGGCCGCGGCGGCCCGGGCGTCGAGCACGCGCTTCCTGGCGACAGCCGAGGTGACCTGCGGCGGCGCGTCCGCCTGGGTCCGGATCGCCGCCGCCGTGACGCGATCGACGCGCAGCTGCAGATCGACCCGGTCGAGCAGGGGCCCGGACAGCCTGCCCAGGTACCGTCGCCGCATGATCGAGGTGCACGTGCAGTCGAGGTCGCGGCTCCCGAACGACCCACAGGGGCAGGGGTTGGCCGCGAGCACGAGCTGGAACCGCGCGGGGAAGTGCGCCACCGCGGTAGCGCGACTCACCGTGAGCGTGCCCGACTCGAGCGGCTGCCGCAGCGAGTCGAGCACCGCGGGCGCGAACTCCGGCGCCTCGTCGAGGAAGAGGATGCCGTGCGTGGCCCGCGCCGCGGCCCCGGGACGGATCACGCGGCTGCCGCCGCCCACCAGCGCCGCGGCCGACGCGGAGTGGTGCGGGCTCTCGAGCGGCGGTCGACGGATGAGGCCGTGCTGCGGCGTGCCCGCGAGCGACAGCACGCTCGTGACCTCGAGCGCCTGCTCGTGGTCTAGGTCGGGCAGGATGCCCGGCAGACGCTGCGCCAGCATCGTCTTCCCCGCCCCCGGTGGTCCGATCATGAGGAGGTGATGACCGCCGGCGGCGGCCGTCACGAGAGCCTCTACCGCCTCGGCGTTGCCGACCACGTCGGCGAGGTCGAGCGGGGCAGCGACCTCCTCGACCGGCGACGGCGACAGCAACGGCTCGGTCTCGCCCGCATCGAGGTCGGCGCCGTGTCGGATGAGCGCCTCGCGCAGCGAGGCGACCGTCTCGATCTCGACGTCGTCGACCAACCTCGCTTCGTGCTCGTTCCCGGCGGGCACGACGAAGCGGCGGCACCCCGCTGCGCGCGCGGCGACGATGGCGGGAAGCACCCCGGTCATCGGGCGCAGCCGCCCGTCGAGGCTCAGCTCGCCCAGGTGCACCACCCCGTCGATCACCTCGGGCCGCACCACACCCTCGGCCGCCAGCACGGCGACGGCGATCGCGAGGTCGTACGTCGAGCCGGTCTTGGGCAGGGACGCCGGGGAGAGGTTGACCACGATCTTCCGCGACGGCAGCGGGCAGCCGTCGTTGGCGGCGGCCGCGCGCACCCTGTCCTTCGAATCGGACAGGGCCGTGTCGGGCAGGCCGATCAGCTGGAAGCCAGGGATCGCATCCGCGATGTGGGCCTCGACCTCGACCAGGGCACCCGTGGCGCCGAGGAGCGCGACCGAGAGGGTCTTCGCGACCATCACGCCACCTCGATCAGGCGCTCGATGCGCGCCTCCGAGCCCGGCCAGAGCACGCCGACGACATCGACCCGCATCCGCCGCCGTCGGTGATCGGGATGCGCCACCCGCCAGCGTCGGCCGAGTTGATGCAGGCGCACCAGCTTCTCACCGTTGATCGCCTCGAACGGGTGGCCGAACGCGCTCGTCGACCGGGTCTTCACCTCGACCACGACGACGGTCTCGCCGTCGAGCGCCACGATGTCGATCTCGCCGATCTCGCAGCGCCAGTTGCGGTCGAGGATCTCGAGCCCCTGGGCTACGAGGTGGTCGGCGGCCGCCTGCTCTCCGCGCCGCCCGAGTGTGTCTTTCGCTCTCATCGGAACCTCCGCGACCAGGGTCGCGGAGAGCATGAGCGTACGGGCGGGTCAGAGGCGATCTGTTCAGATCACGGTGTCATCGCCCGCCTGTGCAGGAACGGGCTCACTCGTCGAGAGCGAGCTCCTTGGGCAGCTCGAACTCCTTGGTGGAGAGCTCCTCGACGTTGACGTCCTTGAACGTGAGCACGCGGACCGACTTCACGAAGCGGTCGGAGCGGTAGACGTCCCAGACCCAGACGTCGCTCATGGTGAGCTCGAAGTAGAAGTCGTGCTCGGTGTCGCGGCGGGCGAGCTCGACCTCGTTGGCGAGGTAGAAGCGCCGCTCGGTCTCGATCACGTACTTGAACTGGGAGACCACGTCGCGATACTCGCGGTACAGGGCCAGCTCGACCTCGCGGTCGTAGTCGTCGAATTCGTCCTCGTCCATCGTCCGCTCAGTCTACGTCGAGCACGGCGGACACGAGGGGCGCCCCGATGCGCATCGCGTCGTCCTGCTCTCCGCCGTCGTCGAAACCGGGGAGGGCGACCACGGAGGCGCGCTCCTCCTCGGCCCGGAGCCAGGTCAGGCGGTGAAGGTCGGTCGTGCCGAGGCGGGTGATGGCCTCGCGGTGCTCCTCGCTGCCGTACCCCTTGTTGCGCGACCAGCCGTAGCCCGGATGCACGCCGTCGTGCTCGATCATCATGCGGTCGCGCGCCACCTTCGACAACACGGAGGCGCCGGCCACGCTGGCGCAGGTCTGGTCGGCCTTGATCTTCGTGTGCACCGTCACGCGGTGCGGCACCGCCCTGCCGAGGTAGTCGTAGTTGCCGTCGAGAACGACCGGCACCTCCTCGACCGGCACCCCGAGCATCCGGAGCTCGTCGAGGGCTCGATGGGCCGCCATGCCGAGGGCGGCCATGAGGCCGAAGCGGTCGATCTCCTGCGCTGAGGCGAAGCCGATCGCGTGCGCGACGCTCCAGCGCATCGTGACGGGCTCGAGCTGCTCGCGCCGCGCCTCCGACAGGAGCTTCGAGTCGCGCAGCCCCTCCGGCATCCGGCGTCGCTTCGTGAGGTCGACGACGCACATGCCGACCGCGAGCGGACCGGCCAGGGCCCCACGGCCGACCTCGTCGCATCCGATCACGAGACCCGACGGCGACTCCAGCTTGCGCTCGAAGCGGAGTGAGGGAGTGGGAGGGGTCATCCTCCCCCTCCGGACGGAGCGGGCACCGATTGGAACACGGAGCCGTGGTTGTCGAGCCAGGTCCAGTGGTCGATGGGCCAGGTGACGATGATCGCTCGGCCGACGACGTCGTCGATGGGCACGAAACCGCCGCCCGGCTTGTCCTGGTTGTACCGCGAATCCGCGGAGTTGTACCGGTTGTCGCCCATCACCCAGAGTGATCCCTCGGGCACCGTCACGTCGAACGGCTGCTGCGACACGGCGCTCACGCCGTCAGGGAGCTTCAGGTAGGACGACTCGTCGAGCGGGACTCCGTTGACCTCCATCTGGCCGAGGGCATTGCAGCAGGTCACCTCGTCGCCCGGCAGCCCGATGACACGCTTGATGAGGTGGTCGTCGGCGTCGTCGGGCGCGAGGCCCACTCCCTCGAGCACCCAGTCGAGAGCGGCGACGATCGGGTTCTTCGCCGGCTCGGCCTTCGCGGGGAGCCAGCCGCCCGGATCCTTGAACACGACGACATCGCCGCGCTCGATCGGCATGAGGCCCGGCTCGAGCTGGTTGACCAGGATGCGGTCGTTGATCTGGAGAGTGTTCTCCATCGACCCCGAGGGGATGTAGAACGACCGCACCAGGAACGTCTTGATGAGCACCGACGCGAGCAGCGCGATGACGAAGATGATGAGCAGGTCGCGCAGGAAGATCCAGCCGCTGCGCGGCTTGCGCTTCCTCGTACCCGTGTCGCTTTCCCCCGCAGATGGCGACGAGGGGACTGAAGTGTCTGTCATTTAACCGCCTGAGCTCCCGGACCACTGTAGTGGCCGGGAGCTCAGAAACCGATCCGTCGCACGCGCTGCGTGCGGCGTATTCGGAGATTACGCGTCGCGCTTCTCCTTGATCTTGGCCTTCTTGCCGCGGAGCTCGCGCAGGTAGTACAGCTTCGCGCGACGAACGTCACCGCGGGTGACGACCTCGATGTGGTCGATGATCGGCGAGTGCACGGGGAACGTGCGCTCGACGCCGACCTGGAAGCTGATCTTGCGGACGGTGAAGGTCTCGCGCACGCCCTCACCGGAGCGGCCGATGACGACGCCCTGGAAGACCTGCACGCGGGAGCGGTTGCCCTCGACGATGTTCACGTGCACCTTGACGGTGTCGCCGGCGCGGAACTCGGGGATGTCGCTGCGCAGCGAGGCTGCGTCGACGGAATCGAGGATATGCATGAGTGTTCGCTCTCTGTACTCGCCACGGGTCGGGTACGGATGGAAGTGGAGGTGTGGAGTGCACGCCCGGCCGTCTTCGGCTCCCCCGTCGGCAGAGCCTGGCGGCGGCACAAGCGTCCATTCTGCCACAGCCGCGTGGTGACGCGCAAAGCAGCGGTCAGACGCGGGGCGGGGCGTGGGGCTGCGACGTCTCGATGACGATGTACTCACCGTCGGCTCGCGGCGAGCGGGGACGACCGGTCAGGCGGGTGGCCTGCTCCTCGTACGACGCGAAGGCCTGGCGGACCCGGCGCCGCGTCTCGAGCACCAGCTGGATGATGCCCGACCAGAACAGGGCGATCAGAGCGACGACGGCGAGCACGGACAGGAGACCGGTGGCCTCGGTGTAGAAGCCGTTCGCGATGATCAGCCCGTGGAGCACGGTGAGGAGCCCCACGTCGATCCACGAGACGGCGCGGTGCTCGCGCACTCCCTTGCGGGCGAGGATGAGCCCGGCCGTGACCAGCATGCCCACGGTGAGCATGCCGGCGAAGAAGATGATCCCCAGGAGCTCCCAGCCGGAGGCTGCGAAGATGGCCCAGCCGATGAGGAGCCAGGTGGGCAGGATGACGGCCGCAGGGAACTGCCAGTAGTAGAACGCCCGTCTCACCAACACCTCTTCAGGGTAGGCGCAGACTCCGGGCGTTCGCTGTGACCCGGATGGGTACAGTCATATGGTGCCCTGAGCACCGGCATGGAAGGAGCACAGATGATCGAGCTGAAGACCCCCGCGGAGATCGAGGAGATGCGTCCCGCGGGCGAGTTCGTGGCCTCGGTGCTCACCGAGCTGGCGTCGCGAGCCACAGTCGGCACGAACCTGCTGGCCCTCGACCGCATCGCGCACCAGATGATCCGCGACCGCGGCGCCGAGTCGTGCTACATCGACTACCACCCCTCGTTCGGCGCCTCCCCGTTCGGCAAGGTGCTCTGCACGTCGGTGAACGACGCCGTGCTGCACGGGCTCCCCTTCGACTACGTTCTGCGCGAGGGCGACGTGGTGAGCCTCGACTTCGCGGCGTCGGTGAACGGGTGGGTCGCCGACTCCGCCCTCACGGTGATCGCGGGCCGCCCGCGCTCACCCGAGGACGTCCGCCTCATCGAGGTGACGACCGAGGCGCTGGCCGCGGGCATCGCCGCCGCCCAGCCCGGCGGTCGGATCGGCGACATCTCCGCGGCCATCGGGGCCGTGGCCACGGCGGCGGGCTACGGCGTCAACACCGACTTCGGCGGACACGGCGTGGGCCGGACCATGCACGGCGACCCCCACGTGCCGAACCAGGGCCGCGCCGGCCGCGGGCTCCCGCTCCGGCCCGGACTCGTCATCGCGATCGAGCCGTGGTTCCTCGAGACCACCGACCGCATCTACACCGACAAGGACGGCTGGACGCTGAGGTCCTCCGACGGGTCGAACGGGGCGCACATGGAACACACCATCGCGATCACCGACGACGGCCCGGTCATCCTCACCGCGCGCGACTGAGCCGCAGGCTGCAGCGGCTTCGGGCGCCCCTCAGCTCGCGCCGGGCGGCAGCAGCTCCGGGCGCACGCGACGGGTCCGTTCGACCTGCTGCTCCCGGCGCCAGGCGGCGATCGCCGCGTGGTTGCCGCTGAGCAGCACGGGCGGCACCTCGCGCTCGCGCCACACGGCGGGCTTCGTGTAGCTCGGATACTCGAGCAGGCCGTCCTCGTGCGACTCCTCGACGAGGCTCTCCGGGTTGCCGACGACCCCCGGGATCAGCCGCCCGATCGCCTCGATCATCGCCATCGCGGCGACCTCTCCCCCGTTCAGCACGTAGTCTCCGAGGCTGACCAGTCGCACCTCGACGCGGTCGGCGACCTCGTCGAAGACGCGCTGGTCGATGCCCTCGTAGCGACCGCATCCGATCACCAGGTGCTGCTTCGCCGCCAGCTCATGCGCCATGGCCTGGTTGAACAGCTGCCCGGCGGGGCTGGGGAACAGCACCACCGTGCCCGGATCGTGGGCGGGAGTGCCCTCGAGCAGCGTGTCGAACGCCTCACCCCAGGGCTCGGGCTTCATCACCATGCCGGCCCCGCCGCCGTAGGGCGTGTCGTCGACGGTGCGGTGCCGGTCGTGCGTGTGTGCGCGCAGGTCATGTGCGACGACCTCGAGGATTCCCGCCTGCCGCGCCCTGCCGAGCAGCGAGATGTCGAGCACCCCGAAGAACTCCGGGAAGATCGTGACCACGTCGATGCGCATCCGACCAGGGTAGCCGCGGGCCACGCGGAGCGATGACCGCGGACCCTCGAGGGCCGCTGACGGCTCGCCGACGCACACGCACACACCGAGATCTGTGGAGAGTGAACGCGAAAAGGTCGCCTGTGAGCGAACACGAGGCGATATGCGCCTCGTCGATGCTCTCAGGCGACCTCTCGACGGTCAGTCCTCGGAGTCGGACTCCGACGGTGTGGAGCCGGGGGTGGGCTCGGGATCGTCGTCGGGGATATCCTCGAAGAGGCCCGCCGGCGGGGTGACGGTGACGACGCCCTCGTCGAGGTCGACGGAGGGCACGATCTCCTTCACGAACGGCACCATGACCTCGCCATCGGCGGTCTTCACGATGAGGAGGTCCTGCGCCGGAAGGTGCTCGACGAGCTTCACCGTGCCGATGGCGACGCCGTCGCGCACGACCGACAGCCCCACGAGCTGGTGGTCGAACCACTCGTCGTCGCCCGGGGCGTCGGCCTCAGGATCGAGGTCGATCCAGAGGATGGCCTTGATCAGCGACTCGGCGGCCGAGCGGTCGGAGATGCCCTCGAAGAAGCCGACCGGATGCTGGTTGTACCAGCGGAGCTCGGTCAGCTCGAGGGTCTTCCCGTGCCACGGCGACTCGGCCGGCACCTGGAGCGAGAACACCGCGCCGGGGACGAACCGACGCTCCGGGTCGTCGGTGAACAGCTCCAGCTTGATCGCGCCCTTCAGCCCGTGGGCCTTCGTGAGGCGACCGACCCGGAGCTGGGTCTTCTCAGAAATCGGTGTCCACCACGTCGACGCGCACGCGACGCCCGTCGGCGAGCGCGGTGACGAGAGTGCGCAGGGCCTTCGCCGTGCGTCCCGATCGACCGATCACGCGACCGAGGTCCTCGGGGTGCACACGCACCTCGAGGACCTCGCCGCGAGGGGAGCTCTTCGTGACCACGGTCACCTCGTCGGGGTTGTCGACCATCCCCTTGACGAGGTGCGTGAGAGCCGGGGCGAGCAAGGTCAGGCCTGGTCTTCGGTGGACTCGGCGGCCTCGGTCTCCGCAGCCTCATCGGCGGGAGCGGTCTCCTCGGCCGGAGCGGCCTTGGGCTCGCTCTTCGGCTTCAGCACGGGCTTCTTCTTGTCGTCTGCGACGAACTCGTCCTTGCCCTTCGGGGCCTCGACGCGCGACTCGGTGGGGCCCTCACCGGTGAAGGTGCCCCAGTCGCCGGTGAGCTTGAGGATGGCCTCGACCTGCTCGGTAGGCTGAGCGCCCACGCCGAGCCAGTACTGGGCTCGCTCGGAGTCGACCTCGATCAGCGAGGGCTGCTCGGTCGGGTGGTACTTGCCGATCTCCTCGATGACACGACCATCGCGCTTGGTGCGCGAGTCGGCGACGACGATGCGGTAGTAGGGCGCGCGGATCTTGCCCAGGCGCTTGAGACGGATTTTGACGGCCACGGTTCTCCTGTTGGATGTGTGAAGCGGACGAACTGACTGCCGTGGGCGTGGGGGCACACTCGGCGGAAGCTCAACGAAGTGGGGCGCCGCCAGATAGAGGGTCGGGCGGGCGCACACTCGACTGACTATTCTGACAGATATCGGCGTCCGGGCGGTAATCAGCCCGGCGGACACGGAGGGGACACGCGTCCATGAAGATCGACTTCGCGCCGTCGGAGCGCTCGACGCTCGGCATCGAGTGGGAGGTCGCGATGGTCGACCGCACCACCGGCGACCTGGTGTCCGTGGCGAACGAGGTGCTCACCGCGCTCCAGGGCCCCGACGGGGAACCGCATCCGCAGATCACCAACGAGCTGCTCCTCAACACCGTCGAGCTCGTCTCGGGCGTCCACCATCGGGTGTCGGATGCGGTGGACGACCTCCAGGGACAGCTCGCCGAGGTGCGTGCCATCACGGACCCCCTCGACGTCGAGCTCATGTGCGCCGGGTCGCATCCGTTCGGACAGTGGTTCGACCAGGAGATCACCGACAAGGAGCGCTACCACAAGCTCATCGACCGCACCCAGTGGTGGGGCCGCAACATGATGATCTGGGGCATCCACGTCCACGTCGGGATCGACGCCGCTGAGAAGGCCCTCCCGATCGTCGACTCGCTCCTGAACTACTACCCGCATCTGCAGGCGCTCAGCGCCTCCAGCCCGTTCTGGGGAGGCGTGAAGACCGGCTACGCGTCGAACCGGGCCCTCATGTTCCAGCAGCTGCCCACAGCGGGTCTCCCTTACCAGTTCGGCGCCTGGGCGAACTACGAGGAGTACGTCGACGACCTCATCCGCACCGGCGTGATCAGCGACCACAGCGAGGTGCGGTGGGACATCCGCCCCTCGCCGAAGTGGGGCACGGTCGAGATGCGCGCCTGCGACGGACTCTCCAGCCCCGAGGAGATCGGAGCCGTCGCCGCGTTCATCCAGTGCCTCGTCGACGACATGAGCGAGCGACTCGACGCCGGCGAGGACCTGCCGACGATGCAGCCCTGGTACGTCCGCGAGAACAAGTGGCGAGCGGCCCGGTACGGCATGGAGGCGGAGATCATCCTCGACTCGGCGGGCGATGAGGAGCTCGTGACGGACGCTGTGCGCCGGGAGCTCGAGCGACTCGCGCCCGTGGCGGAGCGACTCGGGTGCTCCGCGGAGCTCGGGAACGTCGAGCTCATCCTGTCGCAGGGGGCGAGCTACCAGCGGCAGCTCGCGGTCGCCGAGGCCAACGGGGGGAGTCTCCAGGCCGTCGTGTCGTCGCTCACCCGCGAGCTGCGACACGGACTCGGGGCCTGAACGCGGGAACCTGGCGTCGGTCCGCATTGGTCGGGCCTAGCGGCGGGAGGTGGTTGTCGGGTCTTCGTCTCGAGTCGCCTCCAGGCGCCTTCGGCGCCCGCCAGACCCAGCCAGCGACTCGAGACGAAGACCCGACAACCACCTCCCGCCTCCGTTCTTCGAAGATCGCGGGTACGGGGCATCCACTCGCGTGCGACAGAGACTCAGGGGTGAGAGGGGGTCGCGGGTCGTCGTCCTGAGTCGCTGGTTGGGCCTGGCGGGCGCCGAAGGCGCCTGGAAGCGACTCAGGACGACGACCCGTGACCCCCTCTCGCCCCGCTCTACGGTGAAAGGTAGCGCGGCCTACAGGGAGTCTCGCCAGCGGACGAGGGACTCGGCGGCGGCGAAGTCGGGGTCCGGGGGCGTGATGCTCAGAGTGAAGAGGGTGACGCCGGCCTCGAGCTGGGCGTCGAGGGTCGAGAAGTCGCCTCCCGAGTCGGCGCGGACCGCGGTGGAGATCTCGATCTCGCTGCGATCGCGGCCCTCCTTCGCGCACCACTCGTCGAGCACGCCGAGCTTGCGGTTCAGGGTCTCGACGTCGCTGAAGGAATGCCAGATGTCGGCGTGCTTCGCCACGAGGCGGAGCGTCTTCTTCTCGCCGCCGCCGCCGATGAGGACGGGGATGTGGCGCGTGGGCTGCGGGTTGAGCTTCGACCAGCGCGACTCGATGCGGGGCAGGTCCTCGGCGAGGGCATCGAGGCGCGAGCCCACCGTGCCGAAGTCGTACCCGTACTCGACGTAGTCGCGCTCGAACCAGCCCGATCCGATGCCGAAGATGAGGCGGCCGGTGTCGCCGTCCTTCTTCGAGATGTGGTCGACGGTACGGGCCATGTCGGCGAGGAGTTCGGGGTTGCGGTAGCTGTTGCACGACACGAGGGGCCCGAACTGCACACGCGAGGTCTGCTCGGCCCAGGCCGCCAGCATCGACCAGCCCTCGAAGTGCGTCCCCTCGGGGTCGCCCGACAGCGGGAAGAAGTGGTCCCAGTTGAACAGCACGTCGATCCCCATGTCCTCGAGCCGTACGACGGCGTCGCGGACCTCGGAGTAGGAGGAGTGGTGCTGGGGTGCGAGCTGCACCCCGACCCGGACAGGGCGTGAAGGAGTCGTCATGGCGCTCACGCTACTCCTGCGAGATGTCAGTTCTGCTCGCTGCGCCCCAGCCGCCAGTAGCCCATGAACGCGACCGCCTTGCGGTCCATCCCGCGTTCGGCCACGAGGTGCCGGCGGAGCGCCTTGATGACGCTCGCCTCGCCCGCGAGCCAGGCGTAGAGCGGCGCCTCGTCGAGCGCGGCGTGGCCGGCGTCATCGCTCGGCACCTCCCACAGGAGCCCGGCGTCGACGTCGACGTCGTCGATCTCGAGCTCGGAGTCGAGCGCCTCGAGGAGTCCGTCGACCTTCTCCCTCACGAGGGGCGAGAGGGCTTCGCCATGCGTCCCGGAGCCGCGCGGCACGACGACCACGTCGAATCCCGGGTGCACCGGCAGAGCGGCGACGTCATCCGGATGAGGGACCTCTACGAGCGCGCAGCCCCGCGCATCCGCCGGCAGCGCCTCGAGGATGTTCGCGATCGCGGGCAGGGCTGTCTCGTCGCCCGCGAGCAGCACCCGGCCCGAGCGACGCGGCGGGAGGAAGTCGACACCGCCGTGGAACCCCTCGTACGCCGCGTTCGGGCCGAGGATGACGAGCGAGTCGCCGGGCTCGGCCGAGGACGCCCACCGCGACGCGGGGCCGGTGAGGCCGTGGAGCACGATGTCGACGTCGATCTCGCGCTGCTCCCGGCGGACGGCGCGCACGGTGTAGGTGCGGATGGGGTTCCGCAGCTCATCGGGCAGCTCGCGCCATCGGGCGTACCAGTCGTCGCCCATCGGGACGGCCGCGAGGCCCACGCCGTCGAGGGGGAAGATCAGCTTGATGCGCTGGTCGAGACCTTTGTCGGCGAACTGGTCGAGCTCAGGACCGGAGAACGTGAACCGCACGAAGCTCGGCGAGATCGGCCGCCGACGGACCAGCGTGACCTCGTGCAGGCGGAACGGCGCTGTCGCGGTCTGGGTGCTGAGCCGGGTCATATGGATAAGGGTAGCCTAAGCTTCCCCATCCGGCCTGGGAGTCAGCCCGCATACCTGCGCGAGCGGAGTCGGCGACGACGTCACGGACGCGCAGGAAGCGCTGCTCAGCGCAAGAAGCGCTGCAGAGCCTCGAGCTCCTCGGCCGACGGGTTCTGCGACCCGTTCGGCGCCTTCGACCCCAGGCCGAAGCCCGCGCCGGACTTCTCGGGCTCGGCACCCGCCGGCTTCACTCCGGATGCCCGCGCCGCGTTCTCGGCCGCGCGCTTGGCCGGGTTGCCGGAGCGCGAGCCGCTGCCGCCCTTCTTCTTGGCGTTCTTGCGCGATCCGCCGCCGAACGAGGCGCCGGGCACAGGCCCCATGCCGGGGATGTTCGGCATGCCGCCCTTGGCCACGGTCTTCATCATCTTCGCCGCCTGCTCGAAGCGCTGCACGAGCTGGTTGACGTCGGTGACCGTCATGCCGGAACCCTTGGCGATGCGCAGACGGCGCGAACCGTTGAGGATCTTCGGGTTGGTGCGCTCCTGCTTGGTCATCGACTGGATGATCGCCTCGGTGCGGACGATCTCCTTCTCGTCGAAGTTCTCGAGCTGCTGCTTGAGTCCGCCGGCGCCGGGGAGCATGCCGAGCATGTTCTTGATCGAGCCGGCCTTCCGCAGCTGCTGCATCTGCTTGAGGAAGTCGTCGAGGGTGAACGAGTCGGTCGCGAACTTCTCGGCGACCTTGCGCGCCTCCTCCTCGTCGAACGCGCTCTGCGCCTGCTCGATGAGGGTGAGGATGTCGCCGAGGTCGAGGATGCGACTCGCCATGCGGTCGGGGTGGAAGGGCTCGAAGTCATCGAGCGACTCCCCCGTCGAGGCGAAGATGATGGGGCGACCGGTGACGCTCGCGACCGAGAGCGCAGCACCACCGCGGGCGTCGCCGTCGAGCTTCGACAGCACGACGCCGGTGAAGTCGACGCCCTCCTGGAACGCGCGCGCGGTCGCGACGGCGTCCTGACCGATCATCGCGTCGATGACGAAGAGCACCTCGTCGGGGTCGACGGCTTTGCGGATGTCGGACGCCTGCTTCATCAGCTCGGCGTCGACACCGAGACGACCGGCGGTGTCGACGATGACGGTGTCGTACTGCTTGTCGAGGGCGTACTTGATGGAGTCCTTGGCCACGCGCACCGGGTTGCCCACCCCGTTGCCGGGCTCGGGGGCGTACACGGCGACCCCTGCCTGCTGGCCCACGACCTGCAGCTGGTTCACCGCATTGGGACGCTGGAGGTCGGCCGCGACGAGCATCGGGGTGTGGCCGTCCTTCGCGAGCCACTTCGCGAGCTTGCCCGCGAGCGTGGTCTTTCCGGCGCCCTGGAGCCCGGCGAGCATGATGACGGTCGGCGGCTTCTTCGCGAACTCGAGGCGGCGCTGCTGGCCACCGAGGATCTGGATGAGCTCCTCGTTGACGATCTGGACGACCTGCTGCGCCGGATTGAGGGCGCGGTTCACCTCGTCGCTGAGGGCACGCTCGCGCACCTTCCCTGTGAACTCCTTGACCACCTCGAGCGCGACGTCGGCGTCGAGCAGGGCGCGGCGGATCTCCCGGACGGTGCCGTCGACGTCCGCCGCGGACAGCTTGCCCTTGGTGCGGAGGTTTCTGAAGGTGTCGGCGAGCCGGTCTGACAGGGATCCGAAGGTAGCCATGATCCGGCCATTTTAGCCGGGATGACGGACCTCCCCCTCCGGCCCCGCTCGGTGTCCGCCGAGAGCGCACCTCCGCGGGTAGTTGCTTCGTGCTAATGAGCTAGGCTAAGTACATGAACTCCTCGCCGTTCCCCGCCTCCGCTCGGTCCGGCCTCTCGCTCAGCACCGAGCTGCGGACCACGACGATGCGCTTGAGCCGTCGCATCCGCCAGGAGCGAGCGGTCGACGAGCTCAGCGATCCGCAGCTCACCGTCCTGGCCTACCTCACGCGCCATGGCGCGACGTCGCCGACCGCGCTGGCCGACTTCGAGCACGTGTCGCCGCCGTCGATGAGCCGGACGATCAACGCCCTCGAGTCGCGTGGGTTCGCCCGCCGCTCCCCCGTCGGCGACGACGGACGACGGCTGCTGATCGACGCGACCCCGGCGGGTCGGGATGTCGTGGAGGAGACCCGGCGTCGCCGCGACGCCTGGCTCGACGGGCGGCTCGCGGAGCTCGACGAGGACGACCTTGCCACGGTGCGTCGCGCCGTCGAGATCCTCGGGTCGATGATGCAGTCGTGAGCGCGATGTTCCGCTCCCTGGCGAGCGTGGACTACCGGATCTGGTTCGCCGGCGCCCTGGTGTCGAACATCGGGACGTGGATGCAGCGCACCGCTCAGGACTGGATCGTCCTGACGCAGCTGAGCGACCACGACGCGGTCGCCGTCGGCATCACGATGGCCCTGCAGCTCGGCCCCCAGCTGCTTCTCGTGCCGCTGTCGGGGCTCGTCGCCGACCGGTTCGACCGGCGGCGGACGCTCATGGTCACGCAGGGCGCGATGGCGCTGCTCGGTGCCGGGCTCGGCCTGGTGCTGCTCCTCGGCGTCGCCCAGCTGTGGACCGTGTACCTCTTCGCGCTGCTGCTCGGCATCGCCTCGGCATTCGACGCGCCCGTGCGCCAGACCTTCGTCTCGGAGCTCGTGGGCGGATCGAACGTGGCCAACGCGGTCGCGCTCAACTCCGCGTCGTTCAACGCGGCGCGCACGATCGGGCCCGCGGTGGCCGGGCTCCTCGTCGCGGCGGTCGGCGCCGGGTGGGTGTTCGTGCTCAACTCGGTCTCGTTCGCGGCCGTGCTGACGTCGCTGTTCTTCATCCGTCCCTCGCGACTGTTCCGCACACCGCGCCCGCCCCGAGCGAAGGGGCAGCTGCTCGAGGGCTTCCGCTACGTCCGCGGGCGGCCCGACCTCCTCGTCATCTTCGCGATCGTCTTCGTGATCGGCACCCTCGGCTTCAACTACCAGATCTTCACCTCGACCATGACGACGATCGAGTTCGGCGAGGGGTCGACGGCGTTCGGCGTCCTGACGTCGATCATGGCGATCGGATCGGTGGTCGGCGCGCTGGTCACGGCCAGTCGCGACCGGCCGCGCATCCGCACCGTCGTGCTCGCGAGCGGCGGCTTCGGGCTCGCCGCGCTGGTGGCGGCGGTGATGCCGACGTACTGGTCGTTCGCGGCCGCGACCATCTGCATCGCGTTCTGCGGGCAGCTCATCATGACGATGGCGAACGGCACGGTGCAGACCACGACATCGCCTGCGATGCGCGGACGCGTGATGGCCCTCTACATGGCGATCTTCATGGGTGGCACGCCGATCGGCGCCCCGATCGTGGGCTGGGTCGCGGATGCCTTCGGCCCGCGCTACGGCCTCGGACTCGCAGCGCTCGCCGGGGTCGCCGCGTTCGCGCTCGGCGCGGCGTGGCTGCGACGACGGCGTGCCGCCGACCTGCCCACGGGCGCGCTCAGCGTCGACGACGTCCGCGACGAGCTCGCGGCCGACGAGGCTGAGGCCCGCGCCGCCTGAGCACGCCGCGAGCGTCGAGGGGAAGGGGATGGCGCCCACGGGAGTTGGATGGAGACATGAGAGCGATCGTGTACTCGGAGAACGGGACGTCGGATGTGCTGCGACTGGAGGACCGCCCGGTACGCGAACCCGGGCCGGGTGAGCTGCGCGTGCGGATCGCCGTGTCGGGCGTGAACCCGACCGACTGGAAGAACCGAAGCGGCGGCGGGTCGGGCGCGAACACGCTCGACGAGCAGACCCCCAACCAGGACGGCGCCGGCGTGGTCGACGCGGTCGGAGACGGCGTCGACGGCTTCGCACCGGGCGACCGCGTGTGGCTCTACCTCTCGGCCTACAAGCGGCCGTCGGGGACGGCCCAGGAGTACGCGGTGGTGCTCGCGACCCATGCCGTGCGGCTGCCCGACGGCGTCTCGTTCGACGTCGGAGCGTCGCTCGGTGTGCCCGCGATGACGGCGCACCGGGCACTCACCGTGCACGAGGGCGGCCCGGCGCGGCTCAGCCGCGGAGCCCTCGAGGGGCGCACCGTGCTCGTCGCCGGCGGAGCGGGAGCGGTGGGTCACGCGGCCATCCAGCTCGCGCACTGGGCCGGAGCCACCGTCATCACGACCATCTCGTCCGCGGCGAAGGCCGCGCTCGCCGCCTCGGCCGGAGCGGACGTCGTCGTGAACTACCGCGAGGAGGACGCGGCCGCCCGCATCCGCGAGGCCGCGCCCGACGGGGTCGACCTCATCGTCGAGGTCTCCCCTGCGCGCAACGCCGCGCTCGACGCGGCGGTGCTCGCGCCGCACGGCAGCATCGCCGTGTACGCGACCGACGGCGGCGACGTCATGGAGCTCGACGTGCGCGCGCACTTCGTGCTCAACGCCCGGTACCAGTTCGTGCTGCTCTACACCGTGGGCCAGGAGGCCCTCGACGCCGCGGCCGAGGACATCACCGCCGCACTCCTCGACGGCGCCCTGCCCGTCGGCGAGGACGCGGGCCTGCCCCTCACCCGGTTCGCGCTGGAGGACACCGCCGCCGCGCACGACGCCGTCTCGAACGGAACGGTCGGCAAGGTCCTCATCGACGTCGCCGACCTCTAGCGTCCGCCCCCGGTTTCGCCACATTCCTGGAGATTCGCCATGCTCATGCGTGTGGCGGAACTCCAGGAATGTGGCGAAACGAGGAGTCGGTGGAGCTAGCCGACGAGGTTCTGCGCGAAGACGTGCGGGGTGAAGCCGGTGAGGTCGTTGATGCCCTCGCCCTGCCCGATGAGCTTGATCGGGATGCCGGTGCGCTCCTGCACCGCGAGCACGAAGCCGGCCTTCGCCGAGCCGTCGAGCTTGGTGAGCACGAGGCCGGTCACCCCGGCATGCTGGATGAACGCCTCCGCCTGGGCGAGTCCGTTCTGACCCGTGGTGGCGTCGAGCACGAGGAGCACCTCGGAGATCGGCGCCTGCTTCTCGACCACGCGCTTGATCTTGCCGAGCTCGTCCATCAGACCGCCCTTGGTCTGCAGCCGCCCGGCGGTGTCGATGATGACGATCTCGGTGCCGTCGTGCTTCGCCTTCTCGACGGTCTGGAACGCGACCGACGCAGGATCCTGGCCCTCGTGCTGCGGCCGGACGATGCCCGCACCCGCACGCTCGGCCCAGGTGGCGACCTGGTCGACCGCAGCGGCGCGGAAGGTGTCGGCCGCGCCGATGAGCACCGTCCGGTCGTAGGTGCGGAGGAACCGCGCGAACTTGCCGATCGTGGTGGTCTTGCCGACTCCGTTCACGCCGACCACGAGCACCACGGCCGGACGCTCGCTCAGCTTGAGGGTGGTGTCGAAGGCCGACAGCTTCTCCTCGATCGTCTCGCGGAGCATCCGCTGCAGGTCACGGGGATCGGTCGTGGAGTAGCGCTGCACCTTGCCCCGGAGGTCGTCGACCACCTGCTCGGTGACGTCGGGACCGAAGTCGGCCTTGATCAGGGCGTCTTCGAGGTCGGTCCAGGTCTCGTCGTCGATGGTCCGCTTCGCGAACATGCCCCGCAGAGCGGAGCCCAGCGACCAGCGCTCGGCCATCAGGCGAGCTGCTCGGCGACCGCGCGCACCGAGGGGTTGGTGGCCGTGGTGCCGTCGGGGTAGATGACGGTCGGCACGGTCTGGTTGCCGCCGTTCACGGAGGCGACGAGCTCGGCGGTGCCGGGCACCTCCTCGATGTCGACGACGCGGTACCCGATGCCCTCAGCGTCGAGCTGCTTCTTCAACCGCGCGCAGTAGCCGCACCAGCTCGTGCTGAACATGGTGATGGTGCCGTCGGCGGGGAGGAAGTCGGAGAGGGAGGCGGTCGAGGTCATGATCCCAGGGTACGTCTGCTCGTGGTGGTCGGTGTCGGAGTGGTCGCGCGCTCAGGCGTCGCCGTCGAACATCGACGTGACCGACCCGTCCTCGAAGACCTCCTTGATGGCCCGCGCGATGAGCGGGGCGATGGGGAGGATGGTGAGGCGGTCCCACTGCTTCTCCTGCGGCAGCGGCAGCGTGTCGGTGACGACGACGGAGTCGATGAACTCGCTCTGCAGGATGGTCGTGGCCGGGTCGGAGAAGACCGCATGCGTGGCGGCCACGACGACGCCGGTGGCCCCGTTCTTCTTCAGCGCCTCGGCGGCGGCCACGATGGTGCGGCCGGTGTCGATGAGGTCGTCGACCAGGAGGCACACCCGCCCGTTCACGTCGCCGACGATCTCGTGCACGCTCACCTGGTTGGGCACGCGGGGGTCGCGGCGCTTGTGGATGATCGCCAGCGGCGCACCGAGCTTGTCGCTCCAGATGTCGGCCACGCGGACACGTCCCATGTCGGGCGACACGACCGTCAGAGTCGACGGATCGAGCGACTCCCGCATGTGGTTGAGGAGGACCGGCATGGCGAACAGGTGGTCGACGGGCCCGTCGAAGAAGCCCTGGATCTGCGCGGCGTGAAGGTCGACGGACATGATGCGATTCGCGCCGGCGGCGAGGAAGAGGTCGGCGACGAGGCGGGCGGAGATCGGCTCGCGGCCGCGGCCCTTCTTGTCCTGCCTGGCGTACGGGTAGAACGGGGCGACCACGGTGATGCGCTTCGCGGACGCGCGCTTCAGCGCATCGACCATGATGAGCTGCTCCATGAGCCACTCGTTGATGGGCGCCGTGTGCGACTGGATCACGAAGGCGTCGGCACCGCGCACGCTCTCGCCATAGCGGATGTAGAGCTCGCCGTTGGCGAAGGTCCGGGCCTCGGTGTCGACCAGATCGGTGCCCAGCTCTGCGGCGATCGCATCGGCTAGCGCGGGATGTGCCCTGCCGGAGACGAGGACGAGGCTCTTCTCACCGGACGCCTTGATGACGGACACCTATTCTCCGCTCTCCTCCGCGGCCTGAGCAGCGGCGGTTCCGGGGCGGTTCTGGACGACCCAACCCGCGATGTTCCTCTGTGGGGCGACGTTCACCGCGAGAGAGCCTGCCGGCACGTCCTTGCGGACGACCGTCCCGGCTCCCGTGTAAGCGCCGTCACCAATCCTAACGGGGGCGACGAACACGTTGTGCGAGCCGGTGCGCACATGCGAGCCGACCACGGTGCGGTGCTTGTTCACCCCGTCGTAGTTGGCGGTGATCGTGCCCGCGCCCACGTTGGACCCGACGCCCACCTCGGTGTCGCCGACGTAGCTCAGGTGCGGGACCTTGCTGCCGGAGCCGATGTGCGAGTTCTTGGTCTCGACGAACGTGCCGATCTTGCCGTCAGCATCGAGCACCGTGTTAGGACGGAGGAAGGCCCAGGGGCCGACGGTGGCGCCCGTCCCGACGACGGCGAGCGTGGCGTCGGTGCGCCGCACGGTGGCGTTCTCGCCGATCTCGCAGTCGACCAGGGTGGTGTCGGGACCGACGACGGCGCCGGTGGCGATGCTCGTCGCACCCTTGATCTGCGTGTTCGGCAGGATCGTGACGTCGGGCGCGAGCGTCGCCTTGAGATCGATCCAGGTGCTCGCGGGATCCTGAACGGTGACGCCCGCGAGCTGCCACCCGCGCACGATGAGCGCGTTCAGCTTCGCCGCGGCCTCGGAGAGCTGGGCGCGGTCGTTGACTCCGGCGATCTTCCACGCCTCGTCGACGACGACCGCGGAGACGTCGGAGCCGGCCCGCCGCAGCAGCCCGATGACGTCGGTGAGGTACTTCTCGCCCTGGGCGTTCTCGGTGCTCACCTTCGCGAGCTGGTCGCGGAGCTGTGCGACACCGAAGACGTAGACGCCCGCGTTGATCTCGCGGAGAGCCAGCTCGGAGTCGCTGGCGTCCTTCTGCTCGACAATGCGGTCGAGCAGCCCGTCGCCGGTGCGCACGATGCGGCCGTAGCCGGTGGGATCGGCCAGCTCGGCGGAGAGGATCGTCGCCGCCGCGGTGCTCGAGCGGTGGCGGCCCACGAGGTCGGTGAGGGTGTCGGCGTCCAGCAGCGGCACGTCGCCGTTCACGACGAGCACGTCGCCGTCGAACCCGTCGGGCAGCGCGCCGAGCGCCTGCTCGACCGCGCGGCCCGTGCCGGGGATCTCGTCCTGGTCGACGGTCACCGGGTTCTCGAGGTGCTCCTCGACGACCCCGACGATCCGGTCGCGCTCGTGCCGCACGACCGTGACGACGTGGGCGGCATCGAGCGCGTTCGCCGTGGCGAGCACGTGCGCGAGCATCGGAAGCCCGGCGATCTCGTGGAGCAGCTTCGGCGTGGCCGATCGCATCCTCGTGCCCTGCCCTGCCGCCAGTACGACGACTGCCAGTCTCTCGTCCACCACGCGCGTGTCTCCTCCCGGGTCGGCTACCGGTGCGGGGCCGTCCCTGTGTGCTGTCGCGGGCTCCGCCTCCAGGACTCGAACCTGGACCTCACAGCTCCAAAGGCTGTCGTGCTGCCATTACACCAAGGCGGAACGCATCCGGCCGACCGGCCCGACGCAGCCACAAGTCTGCCACGGGCATCCGCCCGCACCCGGCCCGCTCGCCATCTGTGGAAGAACTGCGGATGCATGCCACCTGGGGAGGAGGCGAGCTCGCCGGGATAATGGGGGGATGGCCACCCCGAACTCCCGCGACGCCGTCGACGACATCGTCGATGCGTGGGAGCGCGAGCATCCGCAGCTCGACTTCTCGCCGCTGAAGATCCTGTCGCGGGTGACCCGGCTCGCGCGTCGGCTGGAGCGCACCCGCCGCGCCTCGTTCGAGGTCGCCGGGCTCGAGACATGGGAGTTCGACGTGCTCGCTGCGCTGCGCCGCGCCGGCGCACCGCACGAGCTCTCCCCCAAGGCCCTGCTCGAGCAGACCGGGGTCTCGAGCGGCACGATGACCAACCGCATCGACGGCATGGTCCGGCGGGGACTGGTCGAGCGGCGCGGCGACCCGAACGACGGGCGGGGTGTGCTCGTGTCGATGACCGCCGACGGACGTGCCCGAGTCGACGCGGCGATCGCGCAGCTCGTCGCGGCCGAGGCGCAGCTGCTCTCCGGGCTCAGCGCGGCGGATCAGGCGCGGCTCGCCGCCCTGCTCCGTCGCCTCGCCCTCGACATGGGCTGACTCTCGCAACGCGAGCGCGAGCCCGAACGCGGAGACAGGGACACGCGCACACGCTCAGGACGGGCCCGCCAGGAGGGCGGCTTCTGCGGCGGCGGCGGCACCCTCGCGCCAGGGCTCGCCGTGCCCCGGCAGCACCGTCCCGGCGCCCGTGAGGCCGATCGCCTCGACCGGCCCCAGCGCGAGGCGCGAGCCGGCCGTCGCCGCGCCGGCGACGATCCGCGGGCCCACCGCGCCCGTGTAGGGGTCGAGGGTGACGATGGCGTCGCCCGAGATGACCGCGTCGGCCTCGGGAAGGTGCAGGGCGACGTGCCCCTTCGTGTGTCCGGGGGTCGCGAGCACGCGCGGGCGACCGGGGACGGCCAGCTCGCCGCCCTCTCCGCCTTCGTCGCGGAGGACGTGGAGGTCGGCCGAGGGGACCCCGCGGACCGCGAGCGCCCCCGCCACCGTCATCTCGACGAGGACCGGCAGCGCCCTCGGGAAGCGCAGCGGGTACTGCAGGCGCATCCGCTCGTGCAGGTACCGGTACGGATGGCGCGCGATGTAGGCGTCGCCCGGGTCGACGAACGGCTCGAGCAGCTGGGTGTCGAGGAGTCGACGCGCCATGCCGACGTGGTCGAAGTGGGCGTGGGTCAGCACGACCGCCCGGATGTCGGCAGGCGTGCGGCCGAGGTGGTCGAGCGCCTGCACCAGGTAGCGCCAGGTGGCCGGCAGCGCGGTGTCGACGAGGGTGAGACCGTCCTGCCCCTCGAGCAGGTAGCAGTTGACGCCCGCGTGCTCGAGGCGATGCACGCCGGGCACGATCTGCGGTGTGAACTCGGCTCGTCGTGCCTTCATGTCGGCCTCCCGTCGCGCGTGGCGACCGATCGGTCCCCCGCGCCCCACGGTCGCATCGGCGTGGGGTGCGGACCACCCCCTCGCGGCAGGGCCGGGATCGTGCCTACGCCAGCAGCTCGGCGAGCTCGAGCCAACGGGTCTCCAGGTCGGCGAGCTGGGTCTCGAAGGTCGTGAGCTCGGCCGTGAGGGCACCGAGCCCGACGTAGTCTGACTGGTCGAAGTCGGCGATCTTCACGTGCTGCTTCTCGATCTGCGTGGTGAGCTTCTCGATGCGGCGCTCGATGGAGGACTGCTCCTTCTGGGCGTTCCGGAGATCGGCGCCCGCCAGTACGGGCGCCGCGGCCCCCGCAGCGGACGGGGACACCGAGCTGCCGCCGGACGCGATGGCCCGCTCCTCCTCGGCCCGCAGCGTCAAGTACTCGTCGAGACCGCCCGGCAGATGGCGGAGTCGGTGGCTCATCACGGCGTACTGCTGATCGGTGACGCGCTCGATGAGGTAGCGGTCGTGCGAGACGACGAGGAGGGTGCCGGGCCAGGAGTCGAGGAGGTCCTCGATGGCGGCGAGCATGTCGGTGTCGAGGTCGTTCGTGGGCTCGTCGAGGATGAGCACGTTCGGCTCGTCGAGCAGGATGAGGAGCAGCTGCAGTCGGCGCTTCTGGCCACCCGACAGGTCCTTGACCGGGGTCGACAGCTGCGCGCTCGAGAAGCCGAGCCGTTCGAGCAGCTGCCCCGGTGTGAGCTCCTTGCCGCCGGCGACGTAGGCGGTGCGGTAGCGGCCGATCACCTCGCGCACGCGGTCGTCCCACACGTCCTTCAGCTCGTCGAGCTGCTGGGTGAGCGACGCGATCCGCACCGTCTTCCCGTGCTTCACGCGCCCGCTGGTGGGCTGAAGCGCGCCCGACACCAGGGCGAGGAGCGTGCTCTTGCCCGCGCCGTTGACGCCCAGGATGCCGGTGCGCTCGCCGGGCGCGATCCTCCACTCGACGTGTTCGAGGATCGTCCGCCCGCCGAGCTCGACCCCCGCGTCGACCAGGTCGACGACGTCCTTCCCGAGTCGCGCGGTCGCCATCTGCGTCAGGCTCACGGAGTCGCGGATCGGCGGTTCGTCGGCGATGAGCTCGGCGGCCGCGTCCATCCGGAACTTGGGCTTCGAGGTGCGGGCGGGCGCGCCGCGACGAAGCCACGCCAGCTCCTTGCGCATCAGGTTCTGCCGCTTCGCCTCGCTCGCCGCCGCCATGCGGTCGCGCTCGACGCGCTGCAGGATGTAGGCCGCGTAACCGCCCTCGAAGGGCTCGACCAGGCGGTCGTGCACCTCCCAGGTGGCGGTGCAGACCTCGTCGAGGAACCACCGGTCGTGCGTCACCACGACCATCGCCCCGTCGGAAGCCGACCAGCGGCCCTTGATGTGCTGTGCGAGCCACGCGATGCCCTCGACGTCGAGGTGGTTCGTCGGCTCGTCGAGGAACAGCACGTCCCAATCGCCCACGAGCAGGGCCGCGAGGGCGACCCGGCGACGCTGTCCACCGGAGAGGCCGCCGATCGGGGCCAGCCAGTCGATCCCGCCGAGGAGACCGGCGATGACGTCGCGGATGCGCGGGTCGCCCGCCCAGACGTGCTCCTCGATGCCGCCCACGACGGCTTCGGCGACACGCTGGTCGTCGTCGAGCGTGTCGGCCTGGTCCAGCACGCCGAGCCGCACATCCCGTCGGCGGGTGACGCGGCCGGAGTCGGGTTCGAGCTGCCCCGCGAGCATGGCGAGCAGCGTCGACTTGCCGTCGCCGTTGCGGCCGACGATGCCGACCCGATCACCCTCGTTGAGCCCGAGGGTCACCGAATCGAAGACGACCTTGGTCGGATACTCGAGGTGCAGCGCTTCCGCGCCCAGCAGATGGGCCACCGGACGACCCTACCCGTTCGGGCAGCGCATACCCTCCGAGCCGGACGGGCGGCCTCGCTCAGCGCGGATACGATGGGCCGGTGAGTGACGAGATCGAGCGGGTCATCCGCGCGGGCATGACCGAGACGCCGGACTTCCCCTCCGAGGGCATCCTGTTCCGGGACCTGTCGGGGCTGTTCGCGGATGCGGACGGGCTGCGCGCCGTGTCGGCCGCTCTCGTCGACGGCTTCGACGCCGCGACCGTCGTGGGGGTCGAGGCACGCGGCTTCGTCTTCGGCACCGCCGCCGCCGTGGCCACGGGCAAGGGGATGCTCGCCGTGCGCAAGGCGGGCAAGCTGCCTGGCGACGTGCTGGCCGAGAGCTACGACCTCGAGTACGGCGTCGCCACCATCGAGGTGCACCCCGACACCCTCGCCCCGGGCACGCGTGTGGTGATCGTCGACGACGTGCTCGCCACCGGCGGTACGCTCGCCGCCACGATCCGCCTGATGCAGCGCGCGGGATGGGTGGTCGCCGGCGTCGCGGTGGTGATCGAGCTCGAGGCGCTGGGCGGGCGCGCCGCGCTCCCCGCCGACGTCGAGGTGCGCTCCCTGCTCACCCTCTGACACGCAGCCCGCAGCCCGCCGCCCGCAGCCGGCAGCCCCGCAGCTCGCCGCCCGCCGGTCTGGTCGAGTCCGCAGGTGCGGGTCGGGACCCTGCTGTCCGCGGGTACCACCGCTGTTTTCGCTGCCACTTCTGCGCTTCCGCGCGCCCGATGGTGGCGCGAAACGCCGAACAGGACGCGAAAACCGCTTACGCCGGCGGGCGGGCGAGCCGAGGACAGGGCGAGCCGGGCTGGCTGCGGGGAGCGCGAGCCGGACGGCCGCGGGCGGGGTCAGTCGGCGATGACGCGGGCGCCGGCGACGGGGCCCGTGACGCGCACGGCCTCATGGCGGGCGGCGCTCAGCGCGACCTGGAGCTCGAGCGCGCTGTCGATGTCGGCGGCGAGGAAGGCGACCGTGGGCCCGGAGCCGGACACGATGCCCGCGAGCGCACCGTTCGCCTCGCCCAGCTCGAGGATGCCCGACAGCGACGGGTCGAGGTGCAGCGACGCGGCCTGGAGGTCGTTGTGCAGCGACTCGGCGAGCATGTGCGGATCGCCGGCGCGGAGGGCCTGGAGCACGTCGGAGTCGACGACCGGCTGGCCGCGCGAGGGGAAGATGTCCTGTGCGTGACGCTCTCGATGCCTATCGAGCTCGTGGTACACCTCGGGGGTGGAGAGGCCGTTCGGAGGGATGACGAGCACCCAGTGGAACTGGCCTTTGGCCAGTGCGGGGCTGAGCTGATCGCCCCGCCCCGTTCCCACGGCCGTACCGCCCGTGAACGCGAACGGCACGTCGGCGCCCAGCTCCGACGCGAGCGTGAGCAGCTCGTCGCGGCCCACGTCGGTGCCCCAGAGCGTATCGCAGGCGAGGAGGGTGGCCGCGGCGTCGGCCGATCCGCCGCCCATGCCGCCCGCGATGGGCACGTTCTTGTCGACGTGCAGGCGCACACCCTCGCGATAGCCGGTGCGGCGCGCCAGAAGACGGGCGGCGCGGATGGCGAGGTTCGACCCGTCGGTCTCGAGCCCCGCCGTGTCGATGTGACCGCCGAAGGAGACCGAGAAGTCGGAGGCGGCAGTGGCGTAGACGTCCTCGTAGAGGGACACCGCCTGGTACGCGGTGGCGACGTCGTGGTACCCGTCGTCGAGCACGGCGCCGACCTTGAGGAACACGTTCAGCTTGCCGGGGGCCCGGACGTGAACCGTCCGTGGCAGGCCGCTCGTGGTCATGGATCCAACCTAGTCCACGCCGCTGACGGCCCCGTTCAACCCCTGTTCGGCAGCAGGCGGAGCGCGTGCTCGACCACCACGCCGGGAGCGTCGCGCTGGATGGAGTGCCCGGCGCCCGCCACGATGTCGTAGGCGACCCGATCGCTCAGCCGGGCGATCCGCTCGCCCTGCTCGACCGAGAACATCGCCCCCTGCGCGGGGTCGGCGCCGAGGATCATCACGGGCGCCTCGCTGCCGCCGAAGAGCGCCTCGAGGTTCCACTCCCCCGCCCGAGCCCCATTGCCGCGGATCGTGGCCTCGACCGTGAACGGGCTGACCACACCCGCGGCCTGCACCTTCTGGAACGCGTCGTCGACGTGCCAGTGCGGATGCTGCCGGGCGAGCTCGCCGACCGACGGCGGCTCGAGGTCGGCCAGGATGCCCTCGACCAGGTCGTCGACGTCGGCCGCGGCGATCACGAGCGGCGGGTCGACGAGGAGGGCCGCTCGCGTCCAGGTCGCGTCGGTGGCCAGCGCGAGCGCTGTCACCGCGCCGCCGAGCGAGTGCCCGACCACGAGATCCCAGGCTCCGGATGCGGGCCGCGGCACCGCGAGGACGTCGGCCGCGTACGACTCCAGTGCGTAGTCGGTGGAGCGCGGCGAGGAACCGTGTCCCCGGAGGTCGGCCGCCGTGACGGAGACGCCCTGCTCGGCCAGGAGCGACGCCACCTGCCACCAGGTGCCGGCCGACGAGGTGATGCCGTGCAGGAGGAGCACCTGAGGCCCCGTGCCGGGGCCCCAGTGCAGTGTGGCGAGGGAGACGGGTGCGGCGCTCATGAGCCGGGCTCCACCCGTGCGAGCGCCACGAACGCGTCGACATCGAGCTGCTCGCCGCGCGCCGTCTCGGGCAGACCGGCGGCGGCCAACGCGGATGCGGCACGACCGGAATCGCCGAAGACCGGGATCAGCGCCTGCCTGAGCATCTTGCGCCGCTGACCGAACGCGGCGTCGACGATGTCGAAGGTGCGCCGCCGCAGCTCCTCGTCGCCGAGCTCGTCCTCCGACGCTCGGCGCTCGAACCCGACGAGCACGGAGTCGACGTTCGGCACCGGCCAGAACACCTGGCGGCTCACCTGGCCGGCGACGCGCCATCGTCCGTACCACGCCGCCTTCACGCTGGGCCCGCCGTACACCTTCGAGCCCGGCTCGGCGGCCAGCCGGTGACCCACCTCTGCCTGCACCATGACGACACCCGAACGGATGGACGGCACGTGCTCGAGCAGATGGAGGAGAACGGGCACCGAGATGTTGTACGGGAGGTTCGCGACCAACCGCGAGGCAGGTTCGGGCAGCGAGACGACACGCAGGGCGTCGTCGGCGATGACCGTCAGCTTCGACGCGTCGGCGAGCTGGGCGACGGTGAGGGGCAGCTGCGCCGCGAGCCGACGGTCGATCTCGATCGCCACCACGCTCGCGCCGGCCTCGAGCAGCCCGAGGGTGAGCGACCCGAGCCCCGGGCCGACCTCGACCACGACATCGCCGGGCTCGACCCCGCCGACGCGCACGATCTTGCGCACCGTGTTGGGGTCGTGCACGAAGTTCTGACCGAGCTTCTTCGTGGGTGTGACGTCGAGCATCTCCGCGAGGTCGCGGATCTCGGCCGGGCCGAGCAGCGCGGACGGCTCGTCAGGATGCTTCGACCGGGTCATCTTCCCACCGCCCGTAGACCAGCTCGGTGTTGGACGAGATCTGCGCCGCCAGCATCGACGCGTCGGTGCCGAGATGGTCGGCCATGAAGCGCAGCGTGTGCGGCACGAGGTACGGCGCGTTCGGGCGACCGCGGTACGGCGCCGGTGTGAGGTAGGGCGCGTCGGTCTCGACCATGACCAGCGAGCGGGGCGCGACCTCGAGCGCCTCGCGGAGGTTCGACGCGTTCTTGAACGTGACGTTGCCTGCGAACGACAGGTACCAGCCGTTCTCGGCGCACACGCGCGCCATCTCGGCGTCGCCCGAGAAGCAGTGGAACACCGTGCGCTCGGGCGCGCCCACCCGCAGGAGCGTCTCGATCACCTCACGGTGCGCATCGCGGTCGTGGATCTGCAGTGCGATGCCGTTCTGCTTCGCGATCTCGATGTGCGCCTCGAACGACCGCATCTGGTGTGCCCGACCCTCGTCGGAGGTGGTCCGGAAGTAGTCGAGCCCGGTCTCGCCGACGGCTCGCACCCGCGGCCACGTTGCGAGCTCGGCGATCTCCGCGAGCGCGGCGTCGAGGCCACCGGCCTCCGCGTACTCAGGGGCGTCGTTCGGATGCAGGGCGACGGCAGCGAGCATCCGCGGCTCTCGCATCGCCTGCTCGGCCGACCAGCGCGACGTCTCGAGGTCGGCGCCCACCTGCACCACGCCTTTGACGCCGACGCTCGACGCACGGTCGAGCTGCTCGGTGTAGTCGAGCGGCTGGTCGCCGTCGGCCACCTCGAGGTGCGTGTGGTTGTCGTAGACCGGGACGGTGAGGGCCGGCGGCAGCGGCGGGTACGAGGTGTCGCGCCCGTCGTCCTCGCGGAACCGGACGTGGGATGAGCTCTTCTCGCCCGGCCTCACGAGGCGGCCTCGACCTCGATGCGCGGGAACAGCGCCTCGAGTGCCGTCACGCGGCCCACCGCCTCCCACTCGTGAGCGGAGCGGATCGGCTGCGCGTCGACCGCATCCTCCCGCCCCAGAGCCGACCAGAGCTTCGCGGTCGCCTTCGGCAGCACGGGGGCGAGCAGGATGGCGAGAGTGCCCACTCCGTGGACCGCCGTGTGCAGCACGGTGGCCAGGCGGGCCGCGTTCTCGGGCTGCTTCGCGAGCGCCCACGGCTCCTGCTCGGTGATGTAGCCGTTGAGCTCGTCGACCAGCTGCCAGACGGCGGCGATCGCCTCGTGCACGGCGAGGCGCTCGATGGCGGCGTCGGCGCGCGCGGTGGCCTGCTGCTCGGTGTCGCGGATGCGCTGGTCGGAGTCGGTCAGCTCGGCGGCCTCCGGGATCCGGCCGTCGAAGTAGCGGTTGACCATCGCGACGACGCGTGAGGCGAGGTTGCCGAAGCCGTTGGCGAGCTCGGCCTGGTAGCGGGCGGACAGGTCCTCCCAGCTGAACGAGCCGTCCTGTCCGAACGTGATGGCGCGGAGGAAGTAGTAGCGGAACGCGTCGGAGCCGAACGTGTCGGTGATCTGCTCGGGCGCGATGCCGGTGAGCTTCGACTTCGACATCTTCTCGCCGCCCACCAGCAGCCAGCCGTGCCCGTACACCTGGGTGGGCACGTCGAGCCCGGCTGCCATCAGCATGGCCGGCCAGATGACCGCGTGGAAGCGGGCGATGTCCTTGCCCACGATGTGCGTGGCGGGCCAGCGGCGGGCGAACTGCTCGTCGTCCTCCCCGTAGCCCACGGCGGTGATGTAGTTGAGCAGCGCATCGAACCACACGTAGATGACGTGCGACTCGTCCCACGGCACCTTGATGCCCCAGTCGAACGTCTGGCGCGAGATCGAGAGATCGGTGAGCCCGTGCTTGACGAACTGGATGATCTCGTTGCGCACGCTGTCGGGCTGCACGAAGTCGGGCCGCGACTCGTAGAGGTCGAGCAGGCGCTGCCCGAAGGCGCTCATGCGGAAGAAGTAGTTGCGCTCCTTGAGCAGCTCGACCGGCTTGGAGTGGATGGCGCAGACCAGCTGGCCCGCGTACTCCCCGGTGCCGTCGACCAGGTCGGTGAGCTGCTTGTACTCCTCGCAGCCCACGCAGTAGTAGCCCTCGTAGTCGCCGGTGTAGATGTGCCCGTCGTCGTAGAGCTTCTGCAGGAAGCGCTGCACGTTCTTCTCGTGCCGCTCCTGGGTGGTGCGGATGAAGTCGTCGTTCGAGATGTCGATGGTCTCGAGCAGAGGCTCCCACGCCTCGGCGACGAGCTTGTCGGCCCACTGCTGAGGGGTGACCCCGTTGGCCGTGGCGGTGCGCAGGATCTTCTGGCCGTGCTCGTCTGTGCCCGTGAGGAACCAGGTGTCGTCGCCCGCCTGACGGTGCCAGCGCGCGATCACGTCGGCCGCGACCTCCGTGTAGGCGTGGCCGATGTGCGGCACGTCGTTCACGTAGAAGATCGGCGTCGTGATGTAGAACGAGGACCCGTCGGACATGCCCACCATCCTAGAGGCGGGCTCCTCGCCCGGCCGCCGATGTGACGTTGCAACGTACTGGGATCCAGGCGCCCCCCTGTCGCCACTGAGCATTAATCACTTTTCTATATATGCTGGCGACATGTCTCTATTTGCCGAGTACGTCACCTTGGACAGTAGCCAGTTGCGTGAGCTTCGCGACTCTCCCGCGGAAGAGCAGTTCGAGTTGTACGACACTCTTTCGGAGACGGAAGGCGGTGAGGACATCGACAAGATGTGGCACGCCCTCCACTTCGCTCTGACGGGACTCCCGGGCACGACTCCCGATCGGGACAACCCCTTGAGCTTCGCTGTGCTCGGCAGGGACCCTTTCGCCGAAGACGACGACGAGTCGATGGTCGTAGTTCTCGCGGCCGAGGTCGGTGCCGCGCTTCAGGCGCTGGAGGGCGTAGATCCAGCAGCGATCCGCAACCGGATCGACGCCGAATCGATCTACGACGGTTCCATCTACGGAGTCGACGACTACGCGGACCGCGAGTTCGTATTCGCGGAACTCGAGAACGCGCTCTCGGTGGTGACGAGGGTCTATCGGAAAGCGGCTGCCGAGAAGCGCTCCGTGGTCTTCCGCTTGAGTTGAGACCCTTCCGGCAGTCGCGTGCTGCTGCCTGCTTCAGGTCGTGCGGGCGGCGAGGGCAGCCGACCATCCTAGAGGCGGGCTCGGAGACCGGCCGCCGATGTGACGGTCGGTGGGACGTCGACCGGCGTCTCGGGCTGTGCAGAGTCAGAGTGGTCAGTCCTCAGAGTCGTGTCAGTACTCGGCGCTGAAGACCACGTGAAGTCGAGCCTCTGCGGCATCGGCGAAGAACGATCGCACCTGCTCCAGCCAGCCCCAGGCGTACGAACACTCCTCCGTGCCGTACTCGTCCTGCCGGTTCTCCTCGGGCATCGCCCCGTAGAGGAGCTCGAAGTCGTCCTTCGACAATCCCGCCAGATAGTCGCTGACTTGCTGTACCGCTTCCGGCGTCGAGTAGCTCACAAGCCGGTCGAACACGTCGACGTTGAGGTCACGCTCCCCGAGGACCACTCCGTGCCCGGGCCAGGTTCGATCGGATCGTTCGTATCCGTCGGGTGAGAGCGCGCAGAGGATGGCATCCCATGCCTTGTCGCATTCGCATCTCAGTACGGCGGAATCGTTCTCTTCGATCTCGTCGAGAAGGTCGTCAAGGCTCTCGGTTCCGACCTGATCGAGAAGTCGCTTCGCTTGGGAATCATCGAGGGCGAAGTACATTCCGAGCTCCATCACCCGAGTATATGAGAGACACTCGAAATCGGTCGTTCAGGAGGTGCGGGCGGCGAGGGCGGCCTCGTAGAGGGAGCGGCGCGACAGGCCGTTCGCCTCGGCGACCTCCGCCGACGCCTCCTTCAAGCGGCTGCCGCTCGCGACGAGCGCGAGCACCTGCGCGAGCGCCTCGTCGACGGAGGCGGCGACCTCGGGCGCGCCGCCCACCACGAGCACGATCTCGCCCCGCACGCCGTCGGCGGCCCACTCGGCCAGCTCGGCGAGCCCGCCGCGGCGCACCTCCTCGTACATCTTCGTCAGCTCGCGCGCCACGGCGGCAGGGCGATCCGCGCCGAACACCGAGGCCAGGTCGGAGAGCGACTCGGCGACGCGGTTCGGCGACTCGAAGAAGACGAGCGTCCGCCGCTCGGTGGAGAGCGCCTCGAGCGTCTTCCGCCGCTCCCCCGCCTTCCGCGGCAGGAAGCCCTCGAACGCGAACCGGTCCGTCGGCAGCCCGGAGAGCGCCAGCGCCGCCGTCACCGCGGATGGCCCCGGCACGATCGTCACGCCCACGCCCGCCTCGATCGCCGCGGCGACCAGCGCGTAACCGGGGTCGGAGACCGTCGGCATGCCCGCATCCGTCACCATGACCACGTCACCGTCGCGCGCCTGCTCGACAAGGCCCGCGGCTCGCTCCCGCTCGTTGTGCTCGTGCACCGCGACGAGCCGCGGCCTGTTCTCGATGTCGAGTCCGCGAAGGAGGCGCTGCGTCACCCGGGTGTCCTCCGCCGCGACGACGGTGGCGGTCTCGAGCAGCTCGACCAGACGCAGGGACGCGTCCTTGAGGTTGCCGATCGGGGTGGCCGCGAGGATGAGCATGCTCACAGTGTGTCACCAGGGCAACCTCCGGAGCGGTTCGCAGGCCGCCGCTAGCATGTCCTGGTGACCGACGTCGCGGCCTCCGACCGCCCCACCCCCGAGCCCGAGGTCTGGGACGGTCCGCGCGGGTCGCGCCTCGACGACTGGTGGCTCCGCGTCGCGGGCACGCCGGCTCGCCAGCGGCTGTGGCGCTGGGCGGGGCCCGTCGCCGTCACGCTGCTGGCCGCGATCCTCCGGCTCGTCGATCTGGCGAACCCGCACTCCCTCGTCTTCGACGAGACGTTCTACGTCAAGGACGGCTGGTCGACCTGGAACCTGGGCTACGAGGCGAGCTGGCCCTCCGATCCCGACGGCCGCTTCGCCTCGGGCGAGACGGACATCTTCCAGACCGCCGGCTCGTTCGCCGTGCATCCGCCGCTCGGCAAGTGGATCATCGGGGCGGGCATCGCGCTCTTCGGCTCCGACAGCTCTTTCGGATGGCGGTTCTCCGTCGCGATCTGCGGCATCCTGCTCGTGCTCCTCACCGCCCTCATCGCGACGAAGCTGCTGAAGAGCACCCTCCTCGGCACCATCGCCGGGTTCCTCCTCGCGATCGACGGGCACGCCATCGTGATGAGCCGTGTGGGGATCCTGGATGGCATCCTGGCGCTCTTCTGCCTCGCCGGCGTCGGCGCCGTGCTCATGGACCGCGAGTGGCACGCCAGACGGCTCGCCTCTGCCGTCGCCACCCGCGAGGAGGCGACCGGGAAGCCGCCCTCATGGGGGCCGACGCTCTGGTGGCGTCCGTGGCTGCTCGCCGCGGCCCTCGCCTTCGGCTTCGGCTCGTCGATCAAGTGGTCGGCCGCGTACTTCCTCGTGGCCCTGTTCGTCTACCTGATCGTCGTCGACGCACTCGCCCGGCGCCGTCTCGGCATCCCGTTCTGGTTCTCGAGCGCGGTGCTGAAGCAGGCCCCGGCGACCTTCCTCGTGATGGCGCCGCTCGCGGTGGTGAGCTACCTGGTCACGTGGATCGGCTGGTTCGCGACCTCGGGGGGCTACTACCGCGAGTGGGCCCAGACCTCCGGGAAGCCGTGGGAGGGCATGCTCTCGTGGGTGCCGCTCTCGGTGCAGAACTGGTGGCACCTCGAGACGGCGATCTACAACTATCACGTCAACGAGCACTCGCCGCATCCGTACCAGGCCAACCCGCTGAGCTGGCTGTTCCTCGTGCGGCCCACGCAGATGTACGTCGAGCAGGCCGATCCGAGCCAGTGCGGCGGGCAGCTCTGCTACGAGAACATCACGTCGATCGCGAACCCGATCATCTGGTGGTGCGCCGCCGCGGCCGTGTTCTACCTCGTCTACCGCATCGTGCGGTTCCGCGAGTGGCAGGTGGGCCTCATCCTCATGGGCATGGTCGCCGGCTACCTGCCGTGGCTGATGTACACCGAGCGCACGGTGTTCCAGTTCTACACGATCGCGTTCGAGCCCTACATGATCCTGGCGCTCACCTTCGTGATCGGTCTCGTGCTGGGTTCGCGCAGCGACCCGAGACCGGTGCGCACGAGGGCTCTGTGGATCGTCGGCTCCTTCCTCGCGCTGTGCGTGCTGGTGAGCGCGTTCTTCTGGCCGGTCTGGACGGCCATGCCGATCCCCTCCTGGTTCCTCAGCCTCCACTACTGGCTCCCCACGTGGCGCTGATCGCGCGGCGATCGCCGACCTGGGTGCCGGGCATCCTCGTCGCGGCCGTGGCGGCGCTGGTCGCCTGGCTGCTCCACCTCGCGTTCCCCGTGCTGCCCATGCTCACGATCGCCGTGGCGCTCGGGATGGTCGTCGGGCAGGTCCCCGCCACGCAGCGGCTGCTCGACGGCGTGCTGAAGCCCGGGATCGCGCAGGCGTCGCGGCGACTGCTCCGCATCGGGATCGTGCTGCTCGGACTCAAGCTGAGCCTCGTCGACATCCTCGGCCTCGGCTGGGAGACCATCCTCGCGATCGTCCTCATCGTCGGCATCACGTTCGCCGGCACGCTCCTTCTCGGGCGGATGATGCGCCTGCCGGGCACGCAGCCGCTGCTGATCGCCGCCGGGTTCTCGATCTGCGGCGCGTCCGCCATCGGGGCGATGAGCGCGGTGGCGCGGAGCAAGGACGAGGACACCGCGACCCCGGTCGCGCTCGTGACCCTCTGCGGCACGCTCGCCATCGCGATCCTGCCTGCGCTGCGGTATCCGCTCGGGCTCGACGACGAGCAGTTCGGGCTGTGGGTGGGCCTCAGCGTGCACGACGTCGGTCAGGTGGTCGCGACCGCGCAGATCGCCGGCGGCGTGGCGCTGGCCAGCGCGGTGGTGGTGAAGCTCACGCGTGTGCTCACGCTGGCGCCCATGGTCGCGATCGTCGGGCTGGTCGAGCGTGCCCGCGACCGCCGGGCGGCGCAGGCGCTGCCGGCCACCGACGCCGCAGAGACCGCGGCGGTGCCGGCGAAGCGGCCGGCGATCGTGCCGCTCTTCATCATCGGGTTCCTCGCCGCCGTGCTGGTGCGCACGCTCGTGCCCCTGCCGGAGGCGGTGCTCACCGGCGCGGACGTGCTGCAGAACGCTCTGCTCGCGGCCGCCCTGTTCGGGCTCGGGACGAGCATCCGCTTCGCCCGCCTCGCCCGCACCGGATGGCGCGCGCTCATCGTGGGGCTCGCCTCGTGGGCGCTCGTCGCCGTGCTGTCGCTCGTCGCGGTGTGGCTGCTCAGCGCTGGTCGCTGAGCGACGTGGTCGCGGTCACTGAGCGACGTCGGCGCGACGGCCCGGAGGGCTGCCGTGCGAGCCAGCGTCAGTGGGCGAGCTTGAGCCCGATCACGCACGCGACGATCCCCAGCACGAGGAGCGTGCGGACGAGGGAGAATCCCTCGCCGCCGAAGAACATCCCGTAGAGCACCGTGAGCGACGCCCCGATGCCCACCCACACGGCGTAGGCCGTGCCGGTGGGGATGGAGCGCATCGCGAAGGCCAGGCCCGCCATGCTCGCGACGATGCCGACGCCGAAGATCACGGTCGGCCAGAGACGACTGAAGCCCTCCGACTTGCCGAGCGCGGTGGCCCAGACGGCCTCGAGCACCCCGGACACGATGAGAACGATCCACGCCATGACGGCTCACTCCTCGTGAGTCAGTCTTGTCGCGCTCCGGGTACTGCTCCCTCGTCCGGAGGACCGATCTCCGGTCCTGCCGTCAGTATGCCACGCCGCACTGTGCACCCCCTGTGCAGCGTCGCGGGCGGGGTCGGACGCCGTCGGTAGACTCCACGCGTGACCGGAATCGACGCGGCGGCGCCCTGGTCGGCCCGCCTCGGCGCGCTCGGACCGGTCAGCGCCGCGCCCGGCGACGGGGCCGCTCTCGTCGAGGCCGCCGGCCCGCGGGCGAAGGCGCTGCTCGCGGCGCTCCTGCTCCCGGCGCCGCGCACGGTCTCGGCCGAGCGGCTCATCGAGCAGATCTGGCAGGACGACCCGCCCCGCGGCGCGAAGGCGGCTCTGCAGACCCTCGTCTCGCGCACGCGCGCAGCGTTCGGCGACGACCTCGTCGAATCGACCGGCTCGGGCTACCGACTCGGCGTCGATCGCCGGCTCACCGACCTCGGGCGCGCCGAGACTCTCCTCGAGCACGCCCGCGCCGAGTACGAGACCGGCGCCGTGGTCGAGGCCGGCGCCGCTGCGGAGGTGGGCCTCGAGCTGTGGCGCGGCGAGGCCGGCGCCGATCTTCCCCCGGGCGCCCTCGCCGACGAGCTTCAGAGCGCCGCGATCGCCGTGCAGGACGACCTGGAGACGCTCGTCGTGCGCACCGAGCTCGATCTGGGACACGGGGCGGAGGCGGAGGCCCCCGCGCGGCGCCTCACCGAGCGCCATCCCTTCGACGACACGGCGCATCTCCTCCTCATGCGCTGTCTCGACGCAGCGGGGCGGTCGACGGACGCGCTGGCGGTCTACGCCGCGTTCCGCGAGCGCGTCGCCGACGCCTTCGGCTCGCAGCCCGCCATCGAGCTGCAGGAGCTCAACCTCGACCTCCTCGACCGCGAGCCCTCACCCGTCGGCACCCGCCGGATGGCAGGCGGACCGCACCCGGTCGCGCCCACGCCGTCCCGTCGGCGCCTGATCCGCGGTCTCCGCGCCGCGCCGAACCCCCTGCTCGGCCGCGAGAGGTCGCTCGACGAGGTCGAGGCGCTCCTCGCCGAGTCCCGCGTCATCACGGTGCTCGGCCCGGGCGGGATCGGCAAGACCAGGGTGGCGCAGGAGATCGCGCATCGGCGCGCCGAGCAGTGCGACGCGGTCGTGGTGGTCGAGCTCGCCGGCGTCCGGACGGGCGACGACGTCGTCTTCGCGCTCGGGACGGCGCTCGGCATCCGAGAGGTCGCGGGCAGCCGACGGCTCGGCGACACGGTCGTGCGCGCCGATCTCGGCGACCGCATCCGAAGCACCCTCGACGGTCTCGACGCCCTGCTCGTGCTCGACAACTGCGAGCACGTCATCGACGCGGCGGCGGAGTGGTCGGCGGCGCTCACCGCCGACCTGCCGGGCCTCCGCATCCTCACCACCAGTCGCACTCCGCTCGCCATCTCGAGCGAGCGGGTCTACGCGCTGCCCCCGCTCGGTGCCGAGCGCGGGCCCGACGGCGCCGACCCCGCGGTCGAGCTCTTCCTCGCCCGCGCCACGGCGGCGCGGCCGGGCGCGAACCTCCCTCGCGACGCGGTCGCCCGGCTGTGCGCGCGACTCGACGGGCTGCCTTTGGCGATCGAGCTGGCGGCGGCGCGCATCCGCAGCATGCCGCTCGACGAGATCGAGCGCAGGCTCTCGAACCGCTTCGCGCTCCTCACCACGGGCGATCGTGCCGCGCCCGAACGGCACCGGACGCTCCTCGCCGTCATCGAGTGGAGCTGGAACCTCCTGCGAGATGCCGAGCAGCGGGCGCTCGCCCGGCTCTCGGAGTTCGCCGACGGCTTCGGTCTCGACGCGGCCGCGACCGTCCTCGCCGACGATCGCGGCGCGCCCGGGCACGGCGAGCACGCGGCGCCCGACGTGTTCGCCACCCAGGACATCCTCGACGGGCTGATCGCCCAGTCGCTGGTCCTCGTCACCGAGCGCGACTCGGTGCTGCGCTTCCGGATGCTCGAGACCGTGCGCGAGTTCGGGCGGCTGCAGCTCGGGCTGCGCGGCGAGCTGCACCTCGCGCAGGACCGCATCCTCGGCTGGGCCACCGGGTTCGCCGAGTCGACGGTGGGCGAGCTCTCCGGCTCCACCCAGGTCGGCGCGTTCCGCCGGGTGAACCTCGACGAGGACAACCTGCTCGATGCCCTGCGTCGAGCCATGGCGGCCGATCGTCCGGATGCGGTGGTGCGGCTGTTCGCCCTGCTCGGCTACTACTGGTCGCTCCGGAGCGCGCACAGCGAGGTGATCGCGCTCTCCCCCGCGGCGTACGACGCGATCCGCTCCTACGAGCCCGACGACTCCACCGCCGACTCCGCGGTGTTCGCCCTCGTCATCATCGCGGCGACGATGATGATCGCCGGCGACCGTGTCGGGATGCTCGCCGCTGCTCGGTTGCGACGCCTCGTCGGGGCGCATCCGCCGACCGACCCTCGAGCGGTCGCCATGACGGGCCTCGTGCTCTCGGCCGGTCGTCTCGAGCGGATCGAGTCGGTCGCGCAGGAGGCCCTCGCGTCGGCCGATCCGCACACGGTGCTGCTCGGTTCGCTCGCCTCCGCGAGCAGCGCCGAGAACGACGGACGCACCGAGGAGGCGGCGCTGCTCGCCCGCCGGGCCGTGTCGACCGCGGTGTCGCTCGGCGACACGTGGGGCGAGTCGATGGCGTCGCTGCTGCTCTCGCAGCTGCAGAGCCAGTCCGGGCACCCGGTCGAGGCCATCGAGTGGGCGCGACGCGCTCGCCGCGGCATGGTGCTACTCGGGGCCGACAACGATCTCCGGCAGCTCGACTGGATGATCGCGATCAACGACGTCTCCCTCGGCGAGCTCGACGAGGCCGAGCGGCTGTTCGAGGAGGTCATCCGCAACCCCGGTCGAAATGACGAGGTCGAGCTGCGCTCGATCGGACTGGCCGGCCTGGCCGAGATCGCGCACGCTCGCGGTGACCGCACGGGCGCCCTGAGCCTCTACCGGAGGTCGATCGACTCCTACGAGTCGGCACGGGAGAAGGCGTCGCCGTGGTTCCGGATGGCGCTCGCCTCGACGCTCGCGATCATGTCTGACGACGATCTCGCCGATCCGCGCGACGCGGCCGCGCTGGCGCGGCGCCTCCGCGGGCGGACGCTCGCCGGTCTGCGGTGGTCGCCCCTCTTCGTCGACCGGCCCGTCCTGGGGTCGAGCATCGTCGGGCTCGGCGTCTGGATCGGCGCCCAGCGCTTCCCGGTGCCGCCGTCGCTGTCACGTCGTGGCGCTCCGGCGTCGCTCGACGCCGAGGTGGGACTGCGGCTGGTCGCGTTGGGCGAGGCGCTCGGGGCCCGGCAGGATGCGCCATCGCTCCGGATCCCGGCCCGGCTCGACGGATTCCGCACCTCGCTCGGCGCGGCGGCCGTCGACGACGCACGGGCGTGGGCCGCCGCCATCCCAGACGCCGGACGGCCCGAGCTCATCGCAGCGCTGCTGCGCGAGCCCGGGCCGTGGTCACCGTCTCGTGCGTGACCTCGCGTCACGCTGTCGTCCCGCCGGCTAGGCCTTCTTCATGTAGGCACGGACGGTGAGCGGGGCGAAGATCGCCACGATGACGGCCGCTCCGAGGAGAGCCAGCCAGGCATCCGCCCCGAAGGCCCCGCTGTTCGTGAGATCGCGGACCGCCGAGACCAGGTGCGAGACCGGGTTCACGTTCACGAAGCCCTGCAGCCAGGTGGGCATGGTGTCGGGGTTGACGAAGGCGTTGGACAGGAACGTGAGCGGGAACAGGACGAGGAACGAGATGCCCTGCACGCTCGACGCGCTGCGCGCGATGACGCCGAAGAACGCGAAGATCCAGCTGAGCGCCCACGAGCAGACGATGACGAGCAGCCCCGCGACGACCACCGAGAGGAGCCCGCCCTCGGGACGGAATCCCATGATGAAACCCATCACGAACACGAGTGTCGTCGCGATCGCGTAGCGCACGGTGTCGGCCAGCAGTGCCCCCGCGAGGGGCGCGATCCGGGCGATCGGGAGGGACTTGAAGCGGTCGAACACGCCCTTGTCCATGTCCTCCCGGAGTTGGATGCCCGTGACGACCGACGTCGTGATGACCGTCTGCACGAGGATGCCCGGGATGATGATCGGCAGATAGCTCGCCACGTCGCCGGCGATGGCGCCGCCGAAGATGTAGGTGAACATCAACGTGAAGATGATCGGCTGGAGCGTGACGTCGATCAGCTGCTCGGGCGTGCGCCGGATCTTCAGCAGCCCGCGGTACGCCATGGTGAACGAGTTGCGCACCGACTGGCCGAGGCTGACGTGGTTGACGAGCCGCCGCTCGGTGCCCGGGGTGATGGTGAGGGTGCTCATGCGCGGGTGGTCTCCAGTTCGCGCTCGGGGGCGGCATCCGTGTCGGATGCGCCGTCGTCGTCGCTCGCCGGTCGTCCGGTGAGCGTGAGGAAGACCTCGTCGAGGCTCGGCTTCTGCACCGAGAGCTCGGTGACCCCGATGCCCTCCGAGCGGAGCCGGATGAGGAGGTCGGTGACCGTGTCGGCGTCGGACATGGGTGCGGTGATGCGCCCTGCCTCGGGCGAGAGCACCGCATCGACGCCGAGCACCTCGGCGATGGCACGACGTGCTGCGTCGGCCTGGGTGGCATCCCCCAGAGTCAGCTGCAGCGACGAGCTGCCGACCGAGGCCTTGAGCTCGTCGGCCGTGCCCTCCGCCACGACCAGTCCACGGTCGATGACGGCGATGCGGTCGGCCAGCTGGTCGGCCTCATCGAGGTACTGCGTCGTCAGCAGCACCGTCGAGCCGGTCGACACGAGCCGGCGGATGGTGTCCCACATCTGCGACCGCGTCCGCGGATCGAGGCCCGTGGTCGGCTCGTCGAGGAAGATCAACGGCGGCTGAGCGATGAGGCTCGCCGCCAGGTCGAGGCGTCGGCGCATGCCGCCCGAGAACTTCTTCAGCGGACGCGTCGCCGCCTCGGTGAGCCCGAACTCCTCCAGCAGCTCGGCCGACTTCGCCTTCGAGTCCCTCACGCTCAGGCCGTTGAGCCTCGAGAAGAGCACCAGGTTCTCGGTGGCCGACAGCGTCTCGTCGACCGACGCGTACTGCCCGGTCACACCGACCAGCTGGCGGACGATCTGCGCCTCGCGCACCACATCATGACCGAACACGGTCGCGCTCCCGCCGTCGGGCTTCAGCAGCGTGGCGAGCATCCGGATGGTCGTGGTCTTGCCCGCCCCGTTCGGGCCGAGCACCCCGTACACGGTCCCGGCGCGCACCGTGAGGTCGACACCGTCGACCGCCCTGTTCGCGCCGAACGTCTTGACGAGCCCATGGGCCTCGACGGCCCACTCCGTGGTGGTCACGGTCTCTCCTTGCGTCTCACGCCGACCCCGATCGGATCGACGAGGACCACCCTCCTCCCGGCCGCTGACGCGGCGCTCACGTGCCGCTGACGCGAGCCCGGCGGCGCGTCAGAGGGGCTCGCGCTCTCATTAGTGAGCGAAGCTCCACTTTTGCTGATAGATTCTCACTCATGCACAGATCTCGCGCACTCACCTGCCTGGTCGCGACCGGCATCGTCGCGGTAGCCGCCCTCGGCTTCGCCTCGTCCGCTTCGGCGGCACCAGAAGTCATCGATCCGTACATCACCGTCCCGAGCGGCTCGACTCCCGATGCTACGGTCATGAACTCCGCGGGAGACACGTTCGTCCTGGACACGACGAACAACAAGGTCTTGCGCTACTCACCGGGCAACCCCACGCCGTTCGGTTACACACTCGGTGCAGGTGCGATAGCGCGTGACATCGGGATCGACGGGGCGGACAACGTCTACGTCTCCGACAACGCCGGGGCGATCGCTCAGATCACCCGTTCGGGCACCTTCACCCCATCTTGGCGCTCGATGCCCATGGGTTACACGGCGGGGAACATCGACGTTGAGACGGACGGCACCGTCCACGTCGTCGCGAGCGGCACGAACACTCTCGCGACCTTCACGCAAGCCGATACGACAGCCTCCGTGAAGACGCTCCTCGGAACTGCGCGTGACGTCGACTCCGACGCGGCCGGCAATGTCTACGTTGCGACCTCGCGACCTACCGTGACGCGGATCACGCCCGCCGGCGTCATCGACGACAGCTACATCGGCCTGGAAGCTGGTGTCGACCCCGAGGACCTCGCCGTCCGCGACGACGGGAGCCTCTTCGTTCTCGACGCCATCACGCGGAAGCTCTTCGAGTACGGAGCAACCCCTGGCGCTCCGAGGGTGAGCAGCAGCGGCCTCACGGACGTCTTCGAGATCGCCCTCGACTCACGCGGATCCGCATACTTCGCTTCTGCGTCGACCTCGACGGTGAAAAGCATGCCGCACGCGGACTCCACACCCACCACGGTCGCGTCGTTCATCCCCGGCAGCGCAGCTGCGGCGGTGACGATGACCGCCGATCAGCAGCTTCTTTTCTCATACTCCCGCTTAGGCATCGTGGTCGACGTCCCGCTCCTGCCGAAGATCACCTCGCCGACCATCAACTCCACGGGCACCGTCGGGACGCCGTTCTCTACCGTCATCACGACGTCCGGCCTCGATGACGTCATGGTCTCGACCGGCACACTTCCCGCGTGGCTCACGTTCGACCCCGTGACGAACACGGTCAGCGGCACGCCCACCGAGGCCGGGACGTACACCTTCGAGTACTCAGCGTCGAACGCGCTCGGCGACACGCCCGACCAGACAGCGACGATCACCATCAGCGGAGGCCCGATGCCGAGCCCGACGCCCTCGCCCACCGGCGGATCCACGGCGGGTGGCAGCACCGGTGGCAGTAACGGCACAGGGAGCGCGAACACGAGCTCGTCCGGGAGTCGAGGCACACTCGCCTCCACGGGCTTCGACGCCGAACCCCTCATCCTCATGGCCAGCTTGCTGATGACCGCGGGCGCCGCCGCAGCCTTCACCAGGGCACGTCGCAGCCGCGCCCGCTGAAGTCGGGGCGCGAGGCTCCCACGTCAGACGTGCTGAGCCTCTCACTCTGCATCGGCCCTCATCGTCAATCGAAAGGTGCTTCAGCATGTTCCGCTCTCGTGCTCTGCTCGTCGCCGCAGCGGCGGGCGTCATTGCGGCAGTCGCCGGACTGCCCACAGTCGCTCAGGCAGCCCCAGCACCGATCGACCCGTGGGTGCAGTCCACAGGCACCGCCGGGGTCATGACCGTCGACTCCGGCGGCAACGTCTACATCGTGAACCTCGGTGACATGAAGATCGACAAGTACGGTCCCGATGGTGATCGCTTGGCGCGCTATGACCTCGATCCAGCGTCGCTACCCAGAGACATCGGAGCCGACGGGCTCGGCAACGTGTACGTCGCCGACGACGGACTCGGGACGATCGCTCGGATCAGCCCGACCGCCGGCCTCGAGAAGAAGTGGCTGCCCGTTCCGACCGGCAGCCCCTCAGCGATCGACGTCCGAGCCGACGGGACGATCTACATCGCGTCCTTCGGGTCGAAGAACGTCTACCGTCTCAACCCGGCGGGTGCCCTCGATCTGTTCATGGTGGCTCACGCGCCTGTCGGCGATGTGGGCAGCTCTCCCTCGGGAGACGTCCTCACCGCCAACGACGACGGCACGATCTCCAAGATCGCCGCGGACGGGACGTTCACCGACGTCCTGGTCACCCTCACGCGTGGTGCGGATCTGACGGACATCGAGGTGCGGAAGGACGGCAGCTTCGTGGTGTACAACGACACCTACACGACTATCAGCGAATCCAGCCCGTCCGGGAGCACGATCAGGTCGACCGTGTGGCCGAAGAAGATCTTCGACATCACGCTCGACAGCGCGGGAGACATCTACTTCGTGGACACCGATTCGAGAGTTCTCAGGACCATGCCGCATGCCGGCGGCGACTCTCCCCTTCCGGTTGTCAAGTTCGCTTCGAAGGGGACGGCACAGAGCCTGGTCATGTCCGATCGGCAGATCCTCTACACCTCGTGGGGAAGCGATCCGACCATCTCGGCGGTACCTCTGCTGCCCGAGATGAGCTCCCCCGCGATCTCGGCCAGCATCCCAGAAGGAGGAACCTTCACGAGTTCGGTCACCTCGTCGGGGGGACTCGATCCGACCTCCTTCGCTGCGGTGGATCTGCCCAGCTGGCTGACACTCGACCCGATCAGAGGCACGCTCTCAGGCACTGCCACCGTCGCGGGCACGTATCGATTCCAGCTCGTCGCAATGAACAAGGTCGGGGAATCGGATCCGCAGCCGGCCGAGATCATCGTGACCCCGGCCGTCGTGCCGACCCCGTCACCCAACCCGACCTCAGGCGGCACGACCGGCGCGGGCGGAAGCGGCTCGGGCTCAGCGGGGAACCCGGCCGCCGGTGGCGGCTCGGGGTCTGCCGCGACGGGTCGCGGGGCGCTCGCATCGACCGGGCATGACGGCGCCGTCGCACTCGCGGGCGCGCTGACCGCGGGAGGGATCGCGCTCGCCGGGGTGGCGGGCATGGTCCTCACGTGGCGCCGACGCGAGGTGCGAGCGAATGACTGACGACGTCGCGCGCCCGTCAACCCAGGTGGGCGGGCCGCTCAGGCGAGCTGGGCGCGCAGAGCCTCGGCTGAGGTGACGGGGAGGCGGCAGACGAAGTCGAGGCAGCGGTAGGCGGTCGGCCGGCCCTCCATCGTGGAGCGGCTCTCGAGCAGCGAGAACCCGGCGGCCGCGAGCTCCGTCGCCTGCGACTCCGAAGCCACCACGACCGTCGCGCGGTCGAGGGTGCGCGCCACCCCGAGCACGCCGCCGGAAGACGTGGACACCGACGCCCCCGCGTCCGACGCCCCCGCGTCCGGCGCCGCCGCGTCCGGCACCACCACGACCACCTGCTCGTGCGCGCCCTGGAGGCGCGCCACCACGTCGAGGAGCGCACCGAACGCGATCGGCTGCCCGACTGCCGGGGCGGCGAGCGGGGCGACCAGCGCGACCGCAGCCGCCCGGTACCGGGCGTCGCCCGTGAGGTCGTACAGCGTGAGGGCGGCGGATGCGGTGGCGCTGCGCCCCGACGGGTACGCGCCCTCCGACGGGTCGGGGCTCACCGCGACGCCACGTGCGGCGAGCACGGGGTCACCGGTCCCCGGTGCCGACAGTCCCGCGTCGATCACGCCATCGACGAGCCTCCGCGCAAAGCCGGCGTACCGCGCCGACCCGGTCACGCAGGCCAGGCGGACGAGCCCCTCGGCGAACATACCGTGGTCCTCGAGCGTCGCCACCGCGGTCGACACGGAGCCGCCGAGAGAAGCGCGGACGAGCATCCCGTCGGCCCCGACGTGGTGCGCGAGCAGCCAGTCGGCGGTCTCCGCGGCGGCCGACACGAAGTCAGGCCGCTCCAGGGCGAGACCCGTGTGGGCGAGCGCGCCGATCGCCAGGCCGTTCCATCCGGTGAGAACCTTACGGTCGAGCGCCGGCGGATCCTGGCGGGCGCGATCGGCGGCCGAGAGCGCGTAGTAGCCGCCCTCGGTGCGGGTCCCGTCGACGATGCTCTCCGAGTCCTGAGCGGAGGCGAACACCCCTCCCTCGACCCTCAGCACGTCGAGGAGGAAGCCAGCGATGCCGAGCGCCGCGTCCGCGGCCCAGCTCTCGCCCGTGCGCGCGGCCGCCGACATGTAGGCGTCGAGGAGGACGGCGTTGTCGTAGAGCATCCGCTCGTAGTGCGGGTCGCTCCAGTCGGTGCGGGTCGCGTAGCGGAAGAAGCCGCCCTCGACGGCGTCGCGCAGAGGTGATGCCGCCATGGCGCGCAGCGTCCGCAGCGACAGGTCGACGCCGGCCCCCTCCGACCGCAACAGGAACCGCAGGACGGGCGCCACCGGGAACTTGGGCTCGGTCCCGAACCCGCCGTGGGCGGTGTCCTCGACCGCCGCGAGCGCGCTCACCGCCGCCCCCAGGTCGACCTCCGGAAGCTCGTCGCCCCCGGGGGCGAACGCCTCCCCCGCCGACGACAGCGCCGCCGCGAGCTCGCTCGCGATCGTGTCGACGTCGGAGCGCCGCTGCGTCCACGCCTCGGTCACCGCATCCAGCACCTGCCGGAACGACGGCCGACCCTGCACGGGCACGGGCGGCCAGTAGGTGCCGGCGTAGAAGGCCGCGCCGGCGGGCGTGACGAACACGTTGAGCGGCCAGCCGAGGTCGCGGGTGAAGGCGCCCGCGGCCGCGAGGTGCACGGCGTCGACGTCCGGATGCTCCTCCCGGTCGACCTTGATCGCCACGAAGCGCTCGTTGAGGTAGGCGGCCAGCGCGGGGTCGGAGAACGACTCGCGGGCCATGACATGGCACCAGTGGCAGGTGGCGTATCCGATGGAGACCAGCACCGGGACATCTCGCTCACGCGCGACGTCGAACGCCTCCGACCCCCAGGGATACCAGTCGACCGGGTTGGAGGCGTGGGAGCGCAGGTAGGGGCTGATCGCGTCTGCTAGGCGGCCGGCCATGGGGTTCAGTCCGCTCGCACGACGGCCCGCTCGCCGGCGGGCACGGCCACTCGAAGGCGGTTGGACGCCGGCGGGAGCGGGCACACGTACCCGTCGGCGAACGCGCAGTTGGGGAGGTACGCACGGTTGAAGTCGACGATCGCGGCGCCGTCGTCCCCCTCGACGCGGATCTTGAGGAACCGGAACCCGTACGTGTCGACGCCGTTCGTGGCGTCGCCGAAGGTGGCGAACTTCTCCGGACCCTCGCCGGTCACGACGAACGATGCCGTCTCTCCGCCGATCTCGAAGCGCACGTGACCTGCGACGGTCGTGTCCTGCACGTACCCGTCGATGGCCTCGATGCCGAGCGACTCGTCCACGGCGGGCGTGAACACCCCGTGCGTCTTCCACTGGGCGTCGAGGGGGAAGACCGCGATCCGGTCGAGCGAGGCCCGGCTCGGCGCCTCCGGATCGAAGACCCGGAGGGCGATCTGGTCGTCGCGATGCATGTGCTTGAGCAGGACCCCGCTCATCAGCACCTCAGCGCCCGGCTCGATCGTCAGATCGTCGCCGACGATGTCGCCGCGCTCGATGCGCCACTCACCCGGGAGGCCGGGCAGCGCCTGCGGCGTCGTGCCGAGCCAGTGCGTCGCGGAAAGCGCGGCGATGCCGAACTCTCCGTCGACCGCGGCCCATCGCTGCTGCCGCCACCGGTTCCATCCGTCAGAGAACTCGCTCACCCCTCCACCCTAGGACGGGCGGAGCGGGCTCGGGCGTCGCCGGCAGGACCACACCCCCACGGGCGTCCGGCGGTAGGATGGAGGGCTCATGTCGGACACCTCGGCCCTCCCCCGCATCGTCTTCCCTCCGGAGCTGCCCGTCAGCCAGAAGAAGGACGAGATCGCGCGCGCGATCGCCGAGAACCAGGTCGTCATCGTCGCGGGTGAGACCGGCTCCGGCAAGACCACGCAGCTGCCGAAGATCTGCCTCGAGCTCGGCCGCGAGCACATCGGTCACACCCAGCCGCGCCGGCTGGCGGCACGCACCATCGCGGAGCGCATCGCCGAGGAGCTGGGCCAGGAGGTGGGCGGTCTCGTCGGATACCAGGTGCGCTTCACCGACCGCGCGTCGGCCGACACCCGCATCAAGCTGATGACCGACGGCATCCTGCTCAACGAGATGAATCACGATCGGCTGCTCAGCCGCTACGACACGATCATCATCGACGAGGCGCACGAGCGCAGCCTCAACATCGACTTCCTCCTCGGCTACCTCAAGCAGCTGCTGCCGCAGCGCCCCGACCTCAAGGTCATCATCACGAGCGCGACGATCGACCCCGAGAGCTTCGCGCGGCACTTCGCGGATGCGGAGGGCACGCCCGCGCCGATCGTCGAGGTGTCGGGCCGCACGTTCCCGGTCGAGATCCGCTACCGCCCGCTCTCTCCCGACGACGACGTCACCGATCCCGGCGAGGACGCGGAGGAGGACACCGACGTCGACGCTCCGCGCCGGGCGACGACGCGGAGCTCCGCCGACGCCGGTGCCCCCGCCCAGGATCGCGACCTGTTCGACGCGATCGGCGACGCCCTCGACGAGCTCGCCCGCGAGGCGCCCGGCGACGTGCTCGTCTTCCTCTCGGGCGAGAACGAGATCCGCGACGCGGAGGAGGCACTCCGCGGCCGCCTCACCGCCCAGGGCGGCGCCGCCGGGCGCACCGAGCTGCTCCCGCTCTACGGCCGGCTCAGCGCGGCCGACCAGCATCGCGTCTTCGAGCGCAGCAGCACGCCCGGCGTGAGCCGCCGCGTCGTGCTCGCGACGAACGTGGCCGAGACGAGCCTCACCGTGCCGGGCATCCGCTACGTCATCGATGCCGGTACCGCCCGCATCAGCCGCTACAGCGTTCGCGCGAAGGTGCAGCGGCTGCCGATCGAGCCCATCTCGCAGGCGTCGGCGCGTCAGCGCTCCGGCCGTTCGGGCCGCACCAGCCCCGGCATCGCCATCCGCCTGTACTCCGAGACCGACTTCGAACGGCGACCGGAGTACACCGATCCCGAGATCCTCCGCACGGGCCTCGCCGCCGTCATCCTGCAGATGATCTCGTTGAGGCTCGGCGACATCCAGGCGTTCCCCTTCCTCACGCCTCCCGACTCGCGGGGTGTGAAGGACGGACTCGACCTCCTGGCCGAGCTCGGCGCGATCTCGCCGGGAAAGCCGGGAAAGCCCGGAACGACCGCCGCCGACGGCCCGCGGCTCACCAGGGTGGGCCGCGACCTCGCCCGCCTCCCCATCGAGCCGCGGTTCGCGCGCATGGTCGTCGAGTCGCGTCGCACAGGCAACACGCGTGAGATCCTCGCGATCGTCGCCGGTCTCACGATCCAGGACGTCCGCGAGCGCCCCCTCGAGCGCCGTCAGCGCGCCGACGAGCTGCACGGGCGGTTCACCGACCCGACGAGCGACTTCCTGTCGCTGCTGAACCTCTGGAACCACCTCGAGGAGAAGCAGTCCGAGCTGTCGTCGAGCGCATTCCGGCGGATGTGCAAGGCCGAGTTCATCAACTACCTCCGGGTTCGCGAGTGGCAGGACCTGTACCGTCAGCTGCGCCGTCTGGCGAAGCCGCTGAGCCTCGAGATCGGCGAGCCGCGGGTCGATCCCGACGGCATCCATCGCGCGATCTTGAGCGGCCTACTCAGCCACATCGGACTGCGCGATCTTGAGAAGCGCGACTACCTCGGCGCCCGCCAGACGCGGTTCTCGATCTTCCCGGGATCGGCGCTGGCGAAGAAGCAGCCTGCCGCGGTGATGAGCGCCGAGCTGGTCGAGACCAGCCGCCTCTTCGCACGGATGAACGCCGCGATCGACCCCGCGTGGGCCGAACCGCTGGCCCGCGACCTGCTGAAGCGCACCTACTCCGAGCCGCACTGGGAGAAGAAGCAGGGCGCCGCGGTGGCGTACGAGCGCGTCACCCTCTACGGCGTGCCCATCATCCCGCGCCGCCGCGTGCAGTTCGCCCGGATCGACCCGGCCTACGCCCGGGAGCTGTTCCTCCGTCACGCTCTCGTCGAGGGCGAGTGGGACTCGCAGCAGGCGTTCGACCGCGCCAACCGCGCCTTCCGGAAGCAGCTCGAGCAGCTCGAGGAGCGCAGCCGTCGCCGTGACATCGTGACCGGCGACGAGGCCGTGTTCGACTTCTACGACGCCAGGATCCCGCGCGACGTCGCGACGGTGCGCGACTTCGAGGGCTGGTGGCGCAAGGCCCGGGCCGACGACCCCGACCTCCTCACCATGACCCTCGAGAACCTCCTCCCCGAGGGGGCGCCCGAGGTCGACGAGGAGGAGTACCCGACGAGCTGGCGGCAGGGTGACCAGCGTCTGGCCCTCGCCTACCGCTTCGAACCGGGCGCACGCGACGACGGCGTCACCGCGACCGTGCCACTCGCTCTCCTCCCGCGTCTCCGGCAGTCCGCCTTCGAGGCGCAGGTGCCCGGCCTCCGCCGCGACCTGGTGGTGGCGCTCATCAAGTCGCTGCCGAAGCGGCTGCGCGTGCGCTTCGTGCCCGCGACCGACTGGGCGGCGCGACTGCTCGAGACCCTCGAGGCGGAGGCACGCGGATCCGGTGGCGACGTGTCGCAGGCCGACTTCCTCGACCTGCTCGCCGGAGCCATGACGCGCCTCGGCCACGAGCGGGTCACCGCCGCCGACTTCGACCGGGAGCGGATCCCCGACCACCTGCGGGTCACCTTCCGGGTCGTCGACGACCGCGGCCGGACCATCGGCGAGGACAAGGATCTCGAGTCGCTCCAGGAGCGTTTCCAGGATCGCGCGCGGTCGAGCGTCGCGAAGGTCGCCACGGCGGCCCGCCGCGATCCGATCGAGCGCACCGGCCTCACCCGGTGGGACTTCGGCGACCTCCCCGACCACGTCGACACGAAGGGCCAGGGCGGTGTCGTGCGTGCCTACCCGGCGCTCGTCGACGAGGGGTCGACCGTGGGCATCCGCCTGCTCGCCACCCCAGCAGACCAGGCGCGTGAGACGCCGGGCGGCGTGCGCCGGCTGCTCGTGCTGGCCGTGCCCTCCCCCGCGAGCTACGTGAAGGAGCACCTGACGCAGAACGAGCGTCTCCTGCTCGCGACCGCCCCGTATCAGAGCGTGCAGGCGCTGCTCGACGACGCCATGCTCGCCTGCGCCGACGACGTGCTGAGGCGGATGCACCCTGACGGGATCGTCCGGACGCCCGGCGACTTCGAGGCGGTGCGCGATGCGCTCTCCGGGTCGGTGCTCGGGCTCCTCGACGACACGGTGGGCACGATCGTGCGCATCCTCGAGGCCTCGCGGCGCACCGAGCGGGCGCTCAAGCAGGTGACGAGCATGTCGCTGCTGTCGGCGCTGGGCGATGCGCGTGAGCAGGTCGCGGCGCTGCTGCCGAGGGGCTTCGTCTCGCTCACTGGCCTCGCCCGGCTGCGCCACCTGGTGCGCTACCTCGACGCCGTCACCTACCGCCTCGAGCGGCTGCCCGACAACCCGGGACGCGACCGGGCGTGGCAGAACGAGGTCGAGACGGCGACGTCGAGGCTCATCGACGCCGGCGGCAGCATCCCGGCCGCTCCGTCGGCGCCCGCACATCTCGTGCGTGCACGCTGGCTGATCGAGGAGCTGCGGGTGAGCCTGTTCGCCCAGCAGCTCGGCACCGCCGAGCCGGTGTCACTGCAGCGCATTCAGAAGGCTCTCGCGGGCTGAATCCCCGCGGACGCGCCCCGACCACCGAGCCGCCGAGCGCGCCGGATGCGATCCCAGGCGGACGCGATAGGATCGTCAGCTTGTGAGTTCCTACGCCGATCTTCTGAGAACCCGCGGAGTCGCGCGCATCATCGCCGCGCAGCTGACCGCCCGGTTCCCGTTCGGCATGCTCTCGCTCGCCTTCCTGCTGCACATCGAGCACACTTGGGACTCCTACGGTGTGGCGGGCCTCGTGCTCGCGGCGCTGAGCATCGGGCAGGCGATCGCCGGCCCGCTCACCAGCCGGCTCATGGGACGGCTCGGGATCCGGCCGGTCATCATCGTGACGATGATCGTCTGCGCCATCGGGATCGCGGTCATCGCGCTGGTGCGGCTGCCCGTCCCCGCCGCCATGGCGGTCGCCTTCATCGCCGGTCTGGCGACACCGCCCGTGCAGCCCGCGGTGCGCACCATCTACCCCAAGCTCGTCAACTCACGCCAGCTCACCCCCCTGTTCTCGCTCGACGCCTCCGCCCAGGAGATCATCTGGGTACTCGGCCCGGTGATCGCCACCGTCGCCGCCACGCAGGTCTCGACGGTCGCGGGCATCCTGCTGGCCGTCGCGTTCCTCGTCGTCGGCGGAACCTGGTTCGTGGCCAGCCCCGAGGTGGGGCGCGTGCGCATCCCGCGCAGCCGTCGGAAGCTCGGCGTCGTGCTCAAGAAGCCGGCCGTGCTGCTGGCGACCGTCGTCGGGTTCCTCCTCATCGCCGCCTGTGCCGCGATCGAGGCGGGAGTCGTCGCGACCTTCGGCGAGGGCGGTCTCGAGGCGGGCCTCGTGCTCGCGGTGTTCTCGGTCGGCTCGCTCGTCGGCGGCCTCTCGTTCGGCCACCGGCCGATCGGCCCCTGGGCGCTGGCGCTGCGGATGGGCGTCGTCTTCGTGGGCACGGCACTCGCCGCCGTGTGGCTCAACGTGTGGTGGCTCGGGGCGCTGCTCTTCCTCGCCGGCGTCGGCATCGCGCCTGCTCTCGCGGTGATGTTCGCGATCGTGTCGTCGAGCGTGAAGTTCTCCGACACCGCCGAGGCGTACGGCTGGGTCGGCACCGGTCAGCTGATCGGGGCCGCGGTGGGCTCGGCCGTCGCCGGCTTCCTCATCGACGGCGTGGGCCCGACGGGCGCGTTCCTCGCTGCGGCGGGCATCGCTCTCCTCGGCTTCCTCGTCCCCGCGTTCGGGCGGCGATGGCACCCCGATCTCCGCGGCCGGGAGGCGGGCCCCATCCCCGACACGGAGCCGGTCAGCGTCACGAGCTGAGCACCGCCGACGAGCTCTGAGGCCCCTGGCCTACGCTGGATCGGGTGACCACTCCCCACGTACCGCTGCTCACCATGAACGACGGGCGGAGCATCCCGCAGCTCGGCTTCGGCGTCTACAAGATCCCCGACGACGAGGCCACGGAGGCGGTGCAGACCGCGCTCGAGGTCGGCTACCGCCACATCGACACGGCGAGCTTCTACGCCAACGAGCGCGCCGTGGGCGAGGGCATCCGCCGCAGTGGACTCCCCCGCGAGGACGTCTTCGTCACCACCAAGGTGTGGAAGGACGACAACGGCTTCGACTCGGCGCTCCGCTCGTTCGACGAGAGCATCGGACGGCTCGGCCTCGACTACGTCGACCTGTTCATGATCCACTGGCCGGCGCCGAGGAACGACCTCTACGTCGAGACCTGGCGCGCTCTCGAACGGCTTCACGATGAGGGCCGAGTGCGATCGATCGGCGTCGCGAACTTCCACACCAAGCACCTCGACCGTCTGGCACGTGAGACCGACACCGTGCCGGCGGTCAATCAGGTCGAGCTGCACCCGTGGCTGCCGCAGGCCGATGTGCGCGCCTACGACGCCGCCCACGGCATCCTCACCGAGGCGTGGTCGCCGCTTGCCCGGGGCTACGTGCTCGACCCGGAGCGGATCGGGCCGGTCACCGCGATCGCCGAGCGCCACGGCAGGACGCCCGCCCAGGTGATCCTGCGCTGGCACGTCCAGCTCGGGAACGTCGTCATCCCCAAGTCGGTGACGCCGTCGCGCATCCGCGAGAACCTCGACGTCTTCGACTTCGAGCTCGACGCCGACGACCTCGCCGCGATCGCGACGATGGAGACCGGCGAGCGGACAGGCAAGGACCCCGACGACAACAACTGACGCCGGGGCCCTCGAGGATGATGCTGTGCGATCAGTCGCGCAGCGACTCCTTGTAGTCGTTCTTGGCCTTGGTCGCGTCGCGTTCCGCCTCGGCGCGCTTCACATCGTTCTCGGCCTTCGCCTCGTCGATGCGGTCGCCGATCCGCTCCTTGGTGTCCTCCACCGTTCGGCTGATCTTCTCGCCGGTGGCCTTCGCTGCGTCCTTCGCGTCGTCCAGGATTCCCATGGGCGCTCCTTCCTCGAGTCCTCGGCAGCCGTGAGGTCTGCTCGCCGTCCAACCTATGACGGTCGACCCTCATGCGCTCGTGACCTCCCCGTGATCTCCCAGCCCGCATCCGGCGGACTGATAACGGACTCATCACCGACCCATAACGATCGGGTGACCATCGCCGCATCCGGAGGCGTACGGCATGCTCGATCCCTACAGTGACCGGCATGAGAAGACTCCCCGTCCTCCCCGTCCTCGCCGCCGTCGTCGCGGGCGTGCTGCTGCTGTCCGGATGCTCGGCTTCGTCGCAGAGCTCGTCCTCTGGTGGCGGTGGAGTCGCCCAGGAGGGTGGGCCCGCACCGCAGCAGGGCGACCGATCGGGCGCGGCAGACGGCGAGGCGTCGACCGATGTCCAGGCCTCCGACCAGAAGGTCGTGACCACCGGATGGGTCACGATCACCACCGACGACCCGATCGCCTCCTCCGACACCGTGGTGGCGCTCGTGGACGAGCTCGACGGACGCATCGACAACCGCAGCCAGCAGGCGGGCACCGAAGGTCAGCCGGCGTCGGCGCAGCTCACGCTCCGGGTGCCCGCCGACCGGGTCGACGAGGCCCTCGAGCGGTTGAAGGACGTCGGGTCGATCGACTCCGTGTCGCTCACCGCCGACGACGTGACCCTGCAGTCGCGCGACCTCGAGGCCCAGATCACGGCGCTGCGGGCCTCGATCGACCGCCTCCTCGCCCTGGTGGGCAGCGCGGCGACCACAGCCGACCTCATCGAGCTGGAGACCGCGATCTCCGACCGCCAGACGCAGCTCGACAGCCTCACCGCGCAGAAGCAGTACCTCGACGACCAGGTCTCGTACTCCACGATCACGCTCACCCTGCAGACGCCGGCGGCGGTCCCCGAGGTCGTCCCGGGTGACTTCTGGAGCGGACTCGCCACAGGCTGGGCCTCGCTCACCACGGCCGCGGCGGGCTTCCTCGTGCTTCTCGGCGTGCTGCTGCCGTGGCTGGTGCTCGCCGCGATCGTGGTCTTCGTGGTGCTGATGCTCGTGCGGCTCAGCCGCCGCCGTCGCGCCGCGGGGGCCGGCTCGCGTGGATCGGCCGCCACCGAGGGCGCCGCGTCGCCCCACCCGAGTGGCACGTTCCCGGTCGCGCCGCGGGTGACCGCGCCCGGTACGAGCGCTGCTCCGGCGACGGTGCAGAGCGCGCCCACCACCCCGCAGGCCGCGCCCACCACGGTCGCCGATCCCCGGTCGGCGTCCGCGCCCGCACGCGAGGAGGAACGCCCCCGCGACTGATCACGGGCATCCGCGGCTCAGTCGGGGACGGGCCCGAGGAGCGCGTTCGCCACGGTGCCGTGGGCCGACTCACCGTCGGAGGGGTGGAAGAGACCGGCCACGACGTCGCGGTAGAGGCGGCCCAGCTCGCTCGACGACGCGATGGCGGAGCCGCCCGACACCCGGAGCGCCTGGTCGACCACGAACCGGGCGCTCTCGGTCGCCCTGACCTTCAATCCCACGAGCTTCGGGAACCAGGCCACGCCGTGGTCGGCGAGCTGGTCGACGTCGCGCGCGAGCGCGGCGATCTGCGGCGGGATGCCCTCGTGCGCGATGCTCGCCTCGGCGACCTTCCAACGGATGTCGGGATCGTGCGCGTACGGCCGTCCGTCGTTCTTGAGCGACCGACGGCGGTGCGCGGCCTCGACGGCCAGCTCAACCGCCCGCTGCGATATCCCGGTGTACACGGCGGAGACCAGGATCTCGAAGCACGAGAAGATCGCGAAGATCAGCGGGTCGGCGCTGGGACCCTCGGGCAGCCGCCGGAAGACGCGCTCGGCCGGAGCGACGGCGCCGTCGAGCACCGTGGTGCGGCTCTGACTGGCGCGCATCGCGAGCGTGTCCCAGTCGTCGAGCGTGGTCACCCCGGCGGTCTCGCGATCGAGGAACGCGTGCACCAGCAGGGGTCGGGCGGCGTCGCTGTCGTCGAGGCCGAAGACCCCGAGGCGCGTCCAGGCGGGCGCGAGCGACGTGAAGATCTTGCGACCCGTATAGGCGTAACCTCCGTCGGCGCGCGGCTCGGCTCGGGTGGTGGAGCCGAACAGCACGAGGTCGTTGCCCGCCTCGCTGTTCCCGAACGCGAACACCTCGCCCCGTGCAGCGTCGTCGAGCACCCAGGCGAGCGAGTCGTCGCCCCGGTCGAGCAGCGCCTTGGCCACGCCGGTCCACACCAGGTGCATGTTGATGCCGAGCGCGGTCGCGGGCGCCGCGGTGGCCAGCCGGGTCTGTTCCGCGGCCACCCGTTCGAGCCCGAAGCCGAGTCCTCCCCGATCGATGGGGGTGAGCATCCGCAGCCAGCCGATCTCGGCGAGGTCACGGAGGTCGTTGTCGAAGAAGGTGTTCTCGCGGTCGTGGACTGCCGCCCGGGAGCGGATGCGCTCGAGCAGCGCGTCGTCGAGGATCGACTCGGTCACGTCGTCGCCTCAGTCGGGCTGTCCGCCTGCGAGCGCCTCCGCGTGCCCGGCGGAGAGGCGCAGGTAGGTCTCGGCATTGCGGCGGATCTTCTCGTGCTCGTCGTCGGTGAGCTCGCGCCGCACCTTGGCGGGCACCCCGGCCACGAGCGACCGCGGCGGCACCACGGTGCCCTCGAGCACGACCGCTCCGGCGGCGACGAGCGACCCCGAGCCGATCACCGCGCCGTTGAGCACGGTGGCGCTCATGCCGATGAGCACGTCGTCCTCGATCGTGCATCCGTGCAGCACCGCGCCATGACCGACGCTGACCCCCGCGCCGATGGTGGTCGGGATGCCCGTGTCGCAGTGCACGACGACGTTGTCCTGCAGGTTCGACCGCTCCCCCAGAATGATGGAGTCTGTGTCGCCGCGCAGCACGCTGCCGTAGAAGACGCTGGCGCGGGGGTGCACGGTGACGGCGCCGATGAGGGTCGCCGTCGGCGCGATCCACGCGCTCACGTCGACCACGGGCACGGACTCGCCGAAGGGGATCCTCATGGTCCCTCACTCTAATGAGTCACCCCGAACCTCATGAGTCACCCCGACCCTCATGAGCCACCCCGACCCTCATCAGTGACTACGACCCGCCCCAGGTCGGAAGCGTCCTGGTCGCTGCGATCGCCGCCCGGTCGATACAGTGGCAGCATGGACGATCCCGTGGCCTCGGTGTCGCTCATCGTCGAAGCGTTCAGCTGGATCGGGGTGGCGCTCGGCATCGTGCTGCTCGTGATCGGCCTGCTGCGGGGCGCGTACTTCCGCGGCTGGCGCAAGACCGACGGCGTGGTCGTCGTCGACGAGGGCGGGCGGCGCGCGTACCGCTGGCTGGGCGACGACGCGGTGCTGTACGAGGCGCCCGCCGACGACGACGACACGCAGGTCCTCGACCCGGGCGACGGCGTCACCGTCTACGTCAGCCCGCGCGACCCGTCCGTCGGGCGGATCGACGATCCCCGCCACGAGGGCCGCGCCTTCCGGATCAGCGGCAGCATCCTGCTCGGGGTCGGCGTGGTCTCGTCGGCGGTCTCGCTGGTGCTCAGCGCATGAGCGGGTCGCCGGGGAACGCGCGACGGCTGGCAGGCCTCGTGCCGCTGGTGAGGATGCGCGGCCGCGACGTCGACGAGCGCGACCGGGTGTCGAGCCCGCTGGAGCTGCTCTTCGACCTCACGTTCGTGGCCGCCGTGTCGGCCGCCGTCGGGCCCTTCGCCCACATGATCGAGCTCGACCACGTGGCAGAGGGCATCGCGCCCCTGCTCATGGTGTTCTTCGCGATCTGGTGGGCATGGCTGAACTTCACCTGGTTCGCCTCCGCCTACGACACCGACGACGTGCCGTACCGCCTTCTCACCATGGTCCAGATGGGCGGCGTGCTCGTGCTCGCGGCCGGGGTGCAGCAGGCCTTCGAGGTGGGCGACTACACGCTCCCCACCATCGGCTACGCGATCATGCGGTTCGCCATGGTGGCGCAGTGGCTGCGCGTCGCGGTGTCCGACCCGGAGGGCCGGGCCACCGCCCTCCGCTACGCGATCGGCATCAGCATCGTGCAGGTGCTGTGGATCGTGAGGCTGTTCGTCACCCAGGGCTTCCCCGACTGGCTGCTCGTCGCCGCGTTCGTCGCGCTGGCGCTGTGCGAGCTGGCCGTCCCGCTCGTGGCCGAGCGTCCGAAGCTGACGCAGTGGCACCCGCACCACATCGCCGAGCGGTACGGCCTGTTCGTCATCATCCTGCTCGGCGAGTCCGTGCTCGCCTCGACCGTGGCCGTGCAGCAGATCGTCAATGCCGGAGCGGCGACCGGCCTGTTCGTGCTGCTCGCCGCCTCCGCCCTCGCCCTGCTCTTCGGGCTGTGGTGGATCTACTTCCTCGAGCCTGCCCACGAGGGCCTCGAACGCAGGCGGGGCCTGTCGTTCTGGTGGGGCTACGGGCACTACGGCATCTTCGTCGCGCTCACCGCCGCCGGCGCGGGGCTCGAGGCGGCCGTCGTGTCGATGGAGGGCCACGACGGCGTCGACCCCACGGTCGTGGCCTACGGGGTGGCCATCCCGGTCGCGGTGTTCCTCACCCTGATGTGGGTGCTCTACCGCCCGCTCACCGGACCGACCGTCATCCCGCCGGTCGTGAGCCTCGGAGCGGCGGTCGTCGTCCTGATCCTGCCGCTCATCGCCCATACTGTCGGGATCGCCGTGGTGGTGCTGCTCATCGCGCTCACCGTGGCCGCGGTGGTGGCGGCGACCATCCTGTACCGCCGCGTCCGTCCGCCCGTGATCGTCGACTGAGGCGGATCAGCTCTTCTCGTCGTCGAGGAGGGCGCGGAGGTCCTTCCGCAACACCTTGCCCACGTTCGACTTGGGCAGCTCGTCGCGGAAGACGATGCGATGCGGACGCTTGTAGCCCGCGAGCTCCGACTTGAGGAAGGCCTTCAGCTCCTCCTCGGTGAGCGTCGGGTCCTCCCTCACGATGAACAGCACGGGGGTCTCGCCCGAGCGCTCGTCGGGCACGCCGACGGCGCCCGCATCCCTGACCTTGGGATGCGACATCGCGATCTCCTCGAGCTCCGAGGGGTACACGTTGAAGCCGGAGACGACGATCATGTCCTTCTTGCGGTCGACGATCGTGATGAAGCCGTCGTCGCTCATGGTCGCGATGTCGCCGGTGAGAAGCCAGCCGTCGCGCAGCACGGCCTCGGTGTCGTCGGGATGCTTCCAGTAGCCCTGCATCACCTGCGGGCCGCGGATCGCCATCTCGCCCGTCTCGCCCAGCGGCACCGGCGCGCCCTCCTCGTCGCGGATCTCGACGTCGGTCGACGGCAGCGGCAGCCCGATCGTGCCCACGCGCGGGGTGGCCCAGACCGGGTTCACGCTCACCACGGGCGACGCCTCGGTCAGTCCGTAGCCCTCGAAGAGCTGTGTGCCCGTCACGCCCTGCCAGGTGGCGGCCGTGCTAGTGCGCAGCGCCATGCCGCCCGCCACGACGAGCTTCACGTGCGAGAACGTGAGCTGACGGAAGTCGCCGCTGTCGAGGAGCGACTGTGCCAGCGTCGACACCAGGATGAGGACCGTGGGCCGGTCGGCGGCCAGCGTCTTCACGAGGCCCTTGGTGTCGCGGGGGTTCGTGACCAGCACGTTGTGAAGGCCGTAGCCGAAGAACGTGAGGCAGTTCACCGTGAAGCAGAAGATGTGGTAGAGCGGCAGTGCGGCAAGGACGGTCTCGGCGCCCTCGTCGAGGATCAGGCTCATCGGCGCCAGCATCTGCGCCTGATTCGAGAGCAGGTTGCGATGGGTGATCACGGCCGACTTGGTGCCGCCCGTGGTCCCGCCGGTGTACTGGAACAGGGCGGTGTCGTCGAGGGCCACCTCGGGCAGCGCGACGCCCTCGTGACGGCGGCCCGCCTTCATGGCGTCGGTGAACCGGGTCACCCGCGTGAGGCCGTGCTTCGGCACCAGCCTCTGGATGCGCTTCACGGCGAAGTTGACGACGGTGCGCTTGAGGGGCGGCAGCATGTCGCCGACGCTCGTGAGGATGACGTGCTTCAGCGAGGTCTCGGCGAGCACCTTCTCGAGCTTGTCGGCGAAGTTCTCGAGCACGACCACGGCCACGGCGCCCGAGTCGACGAACACCTTCTTCATCTCGCCGGGCGAGTAGAGCGGATTCGCGTTCACGACGACCAGGCCGGCCTTCAGCGCGCCGAAGATCGCCACCGGGTACTGCAGCAGGTTCGGCATCTGCAGCACGATGCGGTCGCCGGGCGCGAGGCCGAGCTCGCCCACGAGGTAGGCGGCGAAGCGGTCGGCGAGCGCCGCGACCTCGCGGAACGTCAGCGTCGATCCGAGGTTCGAGAAGGCCGGTCTGTCGCCGTACCGCTCGCTCGCCTGGTCGACGAGAGCGCCCACGGAGGTGCTGGTCAGGTCGCCGATGGTGGGGGCCAGTGCCTCCGGGTAGCTCTTCAGCCACGGACGGCTCGCGTAGTCGTTCATCCCGCTCTCACGCTACCGGGTATCGTCGAGCCATGGAGAACGACGACGACGACTTCGACGATCGCCCGTCGGGCTTCCTCGGCCGACTCGGACGGGCCCGCACGCTCGCCTGGGTCGTCATCATCGGACTCGTCGCTCTGAGCGTCGGCGCGATCTCGGTCGTCGTGGTGCTGCAGAACAGCTGACGGCGCGCCCTGAGGCCGGGATCAGGCGTCGACTGCCCCGTCGGAGGCGACGTTCTCGTCGATCTCGCGATCCCACTCCGCCGCCGCGGCCTCGGCCTCGGCGCGGGTGTCGAACGGCCCGAGGTTGGGCGCGTCCGGGAAGTCGTCCGGGTTGAGGTCGGCCACCACGTAGAACGTCAGCGCACCGTCCTGCTCGTGCTCGACGATGCGGAGGTCATCACTCATGGTCCGACCCTATCCGTCGTGGGGCATCCGGCGCGCCCGGGATCGGCGGGTCGCCGCCCGGGCGCGCGCGATCCTAGAAGTCGAACCCGCCACCGAAGTCCCCTCCGCCGAAGTCGCCTCCACCGCCGAAGTCGCCGCCCCAGCCGCCGTCGGCGGTGACGTCGCCGGCGCCCGGGTCCGTCGCGCCCGCGTCGCCCTGGCCCGCGTCACCCTGATCGGCGCCGGTGCCCTGGTCGCCGTTCTGGTCGGCCCCGCTCTGGTCGCCCGCGTTCTGGTCGCCCTGGGACCCCTGGTCGGCGGGGCTCGGCAGGAACGCGCTCACGAGCGCCGACCCGATCACGTACCCGGCCACCGAGCCGAGCAGCGAGCTGGCGAGCATCCCGCCGAAGCCCATGCCGCCTCCGCCGCCGAAGGCGCTGCCGTTCTGCGGGGCCATCGTCCGCTCGAGCGTCCCCGGCTGACGCAGCTCCGACCGCGTGGCCGACTGGGCGAGCGAGCGGGGGTCGTCGCCGCGGGGCGCCTCCCCCGCGGGCGCGTTCTCGGAGAGCTGCCGGAACAGCAGCTGCCGCTGCTCGGGCGTGAGCTTCGTGAACGCCTCCTCATGCACCTGCTCGATCGTCTCGGGCGGAGCGGTCCGCAGCAGGTAGCGGTAGCGTTCCACGGCGATCTCGTCGTCGCTGCGAGCCGGAGCGCCGGGTGCAGAGCCGGCCGGGCCGGATGCGGCGGGGCCGCCGGGCGTCTGCGCGTTCGGCGTCGGCACGTTCTGCGGCTGGTAACCCGGCTGGTCGTACCCCGCGGGCGGGGGTGTAGGCCGCTCGAGGCTGCTCCTCGCGGCCCAGCAGACGGTCGAGGAATCCCATGGTGATCGCTCCTTCGTGGATCGGTCACCTCAGTCTCGTCGTGCCGCGTGTGAGCGGGCTGATGCGAGCTGTGCAGCGGCTGTGTGTCGGCCTCACGTCATCCGTGCGCGGTCCATGCGCTTCCCTCGGTCAGTTGTGCATGACCCCGCGGGAGGGGCGAGCCTCGACGTCCGAGACCCTCTCGGGATGCACACCTCGCTGGAGCAGCCGGGGCACGATCGAGCGCAGAGGCGGCAGCAGGGCCCGGAGTGCCGCTCGCTCGAGGCGGGTCGGCGGGCGATGGAGGCTGCGGCGCGACGCGAGCCCCGCCAGCGCCGCGTGGAACGTGAGCTGCAACGACTGCGCCGCCTCGGCCGCCGCGGCGCGGCGCCGGCCGACGGCCTGCAGCTCGCGGGCGAGAGCGCGTCCGTCGAGGAGCGGGCCGGCGACGCGGTTGGCCGCGACGACCGCATCCTGCACGGCCAGGTCGGTGCCCACCCCGGCCAGGGGCGACATCGGATGCGCCGACTCGCCCACCATCAGCAGGCCCGGCCGGTGCCACTCCTCCAACCGCGACACGTCGATCGTCTCGGTCGTGAGCTCACTCCACGTGCGGATCGCGCGCAGCGCGCTCGACGCGGACGGCACCGCGGCCTCGAACGCGACGACGGCGGCCTCGAGGCCGGCCTGCCGGAGCCGTGCTGCACCGCCGGAGTCGAGGAGCAGGCCGAGCCGCTGGCCGCCGTCGTCGACCGCGCCCACCACGATCTGGTGCGATCCCACGAACGCCGGCGTGAAGACCTGCGGCCGGGGCGGCACACGCACCCAGACCACGTCGACCGGCCCGGCGATCGGCTGGAGCACCAGTCCCGCGGCCGCCCGCACGATCGACCCCCGTCCGTCGGCGCCCACGGTCAGCCTGGCCCGGATCTCGAGGTCGCCGCGGGCATCCCGCGCGGTCGCCCCCGTGATCGCCGCGCCGGCGCGCCGGAGTCCGGTCGCCACGGTGCCCGACCGCAGCGTCAGAGTGGGGACGGCGGCGGCCGCCCTCGCCAGCGCACCGAGCAGGTCGCGCCGCGCCACGGCGACCAGGCCCTCCGTGTCGTCGGGGTGCGGACCGTCGAGGTGCAGCCGTGTGCCGTCGACCACCAGATCGACGGTGGCGATCGGCGTCCGCGGCAGGCCGCGCATCCCGTCGGCCCCGAGGAGCTGCTCGAGCACCGCGATCGTCGAGGCTCCGAGGAGGTCTGCGCCACGAGCCTCGAGTGGGCTCTCGCGACCTTCGACCACCTCCACCCGCACGCCCGCACGGGCCAGCAGCAGTCCGAGCACCATTCCGGACGGTCCGCCACCGACGATGCAGACATCGGTCTCGTGCACCCGAGTCGTCATGGACTCCATGCTACGTAACCCTCAGCGCACGGGGACGAGCATCCCGTCGTCGAGGAGCTCGCGCACCCGGGGCAGCACCGAGTCGCGGATGGCGGGCTCGGGCACGTCGAGCACCTCCGCGAGCGCCGCGACGATGGCACCCAGTGCGAGGTCGCCGTCGCAGGCCCCGACGAGCCCGGCGAGCTCGGTGGTGAGGTCGATGCGCCGGGCGAAGCCGCCGCCCTGCACGAGCGTCATGACCACCGGGTCGTCGCTGCCCGGCCAGTAGTGCCGCTCCTCGGTGACGTCGGAGGCGTAGGCGACGCGCGCGGCCATCAGCTCGTCGTCGTCGCGGGCGGCCGACCAGTCGTGCCCGGCGAGGCAGGCGGCGAGGTGCTCGCCCAGCCCCACCCGTGAGGCCCCTCCGCCGTCGGGCAGGCGCTCGTACCGCGAGAGCTCCGGCCCCCCGACGGGTCGGCGGAGGAGGACGTACCCGAGCCCCGCCGACTGAACGCCGCGGTCGGCGAAGTCGTCGAGCCAGGCGCCGTACAGGCGGTCGAACGCAGCGGTGCCCGGCAGGGTGCCCCCGTCTCGGATCCACGTCTCGGAGTACGTGGCGGCGTCCTGCCGCTCGCGTTCGACGACCCACGCGTCGAGCCCGAGGGGCTCGATCCAGGAACGCACACGCTCCAGTCCGTCCTCGTCGGCGCGGTACTCCCAGTTGCCGAGCAGCTGGGCGATCCCGCCGGGAGCCAGGTGATCGGCGGCGCCCTCGACGACCGCGCGGACGAGCGCGTCCCCGACCCGGCCGCCATCACGGTACTCGTAGAGCGGCACCCCCTCGGTGCGGGGCGTGATGACGAAGGGCGGGTTCGACACGATCCGGTCGAACCGCTCCCCCGCCACGGGTTCGTAGAGGCTGCCGAGCCGCAGCTCGACGCCCTCGATGCCGTTGAGGTCGAGGTTGAAGCGTGCGATCTCGAGCGCCCGGTCGGAGATGTCGGTGGCGACCACCCGGCGGGCGCGGCGGGCGGCGTGCATCGCCTGGATCCCGCATCCGGTGCCGAGGTCGAGCACGGAGTCGACGGCCCCGGGCACGGCGAGGCCCGCGAGCGTGGTGGAGGCGCCGCCGATGCCGAGCACGTGGTCCTCGTCGAGGGGCCGGGCGAGCACGGCCTCGCCGAGGTCGGAGCGGACCCACCACTGCCCGGATCCGAGGGAGTCGGTGAACTCGTACGGGCGGAGGTCGGCGAGGGGCACGACCGCCTCCTCCGTGGCGCGCACCAGCCCGAGGTCGACCAACCCGTCGACGCCGGTGCGCGGCGCCGCACGGTGCGCCTCGTCGCGCGACACGGGCCGCCCGAGCACGAACAGGTCGGCGAGGACGCCGGCCGGCGTGAGCGCCTCGCTCTCGCGGAGACGGTCGATCGCCCGGCGGGCCGGCAGCAGGCGTCCGCGGAACAGCGCCTCCGCGGCCGCGCTCCCCCAGAGAGCGTCGACGGCTCCGACCTGGAAGCCGGCGACGGTGAGGTCCTCGCGGAATCGGACGAGCGTGTCTGCGGTCATCCCCCCATTCAATCGCCCCCGGTGGTCTTCTGCGCGACCGGCCCGCGTCGCTACAGTGAGGGACCATGACGACCCTCTCGCCCGACGCGCTGGTCGTCGAGACCTCGAGCGGCGCCCTGCGCGGCACCACCGACGGCTCCGTGCGGAGCTGGCGCGGCATCCCGTACGCCGCCCCTCCCGTGGGGCCGCGGCGCTTCCTCGCGCCTCAGCCCGTCGAGCGCTGGAGCGGTGTGCGCGACGCGGTCGTGTTCGGCCACGCCTCGGTGCAGGCGAAGAGCCCCGCGGTCCGTCTGCCCGCCGACGTGTCGATGTCGGAGGACTGCCTCACGCTCAACGTGACGGTGCCGGCCCACGCCGACGGCCCTCTTCCCGTCATGGTGTGGATCCACGGCGGCGCGTACTTCGCCGGCTCGAGCGCGCAGGCGCTCTACGATCCCGCCCACCTCGTCGCCGAGGGCGTCGTCGTCGTCACGATCAACTACCGGCTCGGGGCTCTGGGGTTCCTCGACCTGTCGTCGCTCAGCTCCGACAGCGCGACCTTCACCAGCAACCCGGGGCTCCGTGACCAGCTCGCCGCGCTGCAGTGGGTGCGCGACGAGATCGCCGCGTTCGGCGGCGACCCGGGCGACGTCACCCTGTTCGGCGAGTCGGCCGGCGGCGGATGCGTCACGACGCTCCTGACGTCCCCTGCCGCCGAGGGCCTGTTCCACCGCGCCATCGCACAGAGCTCCCCCGCCACGAGCGTGTACTCCGCCGAGCGCGCCGCGAAGGTCGCCCAGCGGTTCCTCGAGCTCGCCGGGATCGACCCCGCCCACCCGGAGCTCCTCCGCGAGTGGCCGGCCCAGGAGCTCGCCGACGCCGCGTTCGCGCTCATCGGCGATGTCGCGAAGGATGCGCCCGGGACGCTCGCCCTCGCGCCGGTGGTCGACGGCGACATCGTGCCCGTGCATCCGATCGAAGCCTACCGGGCGGGCACGCAGGTGCGGGTGCCCCTCATCATCGGCACCAACCGCGACGAGGCGTCGCTGTTCAAGCTGATGAAGTCGCCGCTCATGCCCGTCACCGAGTCGTCGGTCGCGGCCATGTTCGAGCAGCTCGCCGCCGAGCAGCCCGAACTCGGCGACGCCGCCGAACGCATCGAGGGCGCCTACCCGCACTACCCGCGACGACGCACGCCGTCCGAGCTCTCCCGCGATGCGGGGTTCCGGATGCCGTCGATCTGGGTCGCGGCCGCGCACTCCCGGGTGGCACCCACGCGCATGTACCGGTTCGACCACTCGACTCCCATGCTGAAGCTGCTCGGGATCGGCGCCACCCACGGCGCCGAGCTCGGCTACGTCTGGGGCAACTTCGAGGTCGCGCCGAAGGATCCGACGTTCCGCCTCGGCGGACGCCGCGAGGCCCACCGGTTGTCGGCCGCGATGCGGCACCGCTGGACGACGTTCGCCACCACCGGCACCCCCGACCCCGTGGAGGGTGCGCCTGAGTGGCCGCTCTACGACGAGACCACCCGCCGCACCCTGATCTTCGACCGGGGCGAGACGGTGGTCGACGACCCCGATGCCGACGTGCGCACCGCCTGGGGCGACGAGGTCATCGGGTTCTCCTGAACCTCGATCTGCGACAATCGACCGACACCACCGCCCGCGAACCGCGCCCGCGCGCCGGTGGCCCCCATCCGCCTGCAGAGAGGACACGCCGTGCCCACCGACCGTCTCGTCGCCTTCGACCTGGACGACACCCTCGCCCCGTCGAAGACCCCGATCGATCCCCGCATGGGCGCGCTCCTCATCGATCTGCTCCGCGCGGTCGAGGTGTGCGTCATCTCCGGCGGCCAGTTCGCGCAGTTCTCGAGCCAGCTCGTGGCCAACCTGCCGGATGCGCCTGCCGAGCTGCTGGAGCGCCTCCACCTCATGCCCACGTGCGGCACCCAGTACTACCGCTTCCGCGACGGCGGATGGCAGCAGGTGTACGCCGAGAACCTCACCGACGAGCAGAAGCAGCGCGCCATGACCGCGGTCGAGGAGGAGGCGAAGCGCCTCGGCCTGTGGGCCGAGAGGTCGTGGGGCCCGATCCTCGAGGATCGCGGCTCGCAGATCACCTTCTCCGCGCTCGGGCAGTCCGCCCCGATCGAGGAGAAGGTCGCCTGGGACCCGACGGGCGAGAAGAAGGAGAGCATCCGCGCCGCGGTGGCCCCCCTGCTGCCCGATCTCGAGGTGCGCTCCGGCGGCTCCACGTCGGTCGACATCACCCGCCAGGGCATCGACAAGGCATACGGGATGACGAAGCTCGCCGAGCTGACCGGCATCCCGCTCGACGACATGCTCTTCGTGGGCGACCGCCTCGACGAGGGCGGCAACGACTACCCCGTGAAGCGCCTCGGCGTGCGCACGGTCGCGGTCGAGGGCTGGCCCGACACCGCCGAGTTCGTCGAGGGCTTCCTCGCGGAGCGCGCGGGAGCCTGACCACCCCGGGTCCACCCCCGGGTTCGTCCACCGAAGGCACGTTCCGAAGCCCGGGAGCGTGCCTTCGGTGGACACGCCCCGGGGATCACTCCGCGGGGCGGGGCTTCGCGATGTCGAGCTCGGTCTCCTCCACGTCGATGCGGGCCAGGGCGGCGCGCACCGCGCGCTCCTGGTAGCGGCCCTCCTTGCGCGCCTGCAGGATCGCCTCCCGCTCGGCGGCGATCATGTCGCGGCGCAGGCGGTTGTACGAGCGCGGCAGCGGCTCGGCCTCCTCGGGCGCGGGATTGTCGAGAGCATCCGAGAGGAACCGGGCGTTGGCGCGGAGGCGGTCGACGACCCGCTGGTCGACGGTCTCGTCGAGCTGGTCCTCGAGCCGCCGCAGCCCCGCCGTCTGGGCCTCGGCGAGAAGCATATGCTTCTCGGTCGCCTCCTGCGAGTAGTCGGGCGCCGGGAGCTTCAGCGCGCGGATGATGACCGGCAGGAACGCGCCCTGGATGAGGGTGCCCACCACGACCACGAGCGCGAGCAGCTGCAGCAGCGCCCTCCCCGGCGTCTCGTCGGGCAGCAGGAACACCGCGGCCAGGGTCACCACGCCACGGATGCCGGCGAACGACACCGCGACGCCCGTGCGGTAGCTCCACCCTCGCTCCCGCAGCCGGGCAGGGCCGAAACGATAGATCGTCGTGGTGAGCATCATCCAGGCGAAGCGCGAGACGAAGACGGCGAGCAGCAGCACGATGCTGATGAGCACCACCTCCCCGAAGCCGATCCCCATCTCGACCGCGCTGCCGACGATCGACGCCACGCTCAGCCCGATGAAGAGGAAGACGGCGTTCTCCAGCAGGTACTGGATCGTGCGCCAGTTCAGCGCCTCGGCGATGCGGGCCTGCGCGGTCTGGATGACGGGCGACCGGAACCCGAGGTAGAGCCCGGCCACGACGACGGCGAGCACACCCGATCCGTGGAGCTCCTGCGCCGGGATGAAGGCGACGTACGGCACCACCAGCGAGAGGGAGGCGTCGAGCACGGCGGAGTGCAGTCGGCGACGGATGAAGCCGACGACGAACCCGACGACGAGGCCCATGCCCACGCCGACGACGACGGCGATCACGAACTCGAGGATGACGTCGCCCGCCGTCACGGTGCCCGGTCCGCCGCTCGCCGTGCTCACGATGGCGGCGATCGCCGCGTTCAACGCCACCAGCGCGGTCGCGTCGTTGAGGAGGCTCTCCCCCTCGAGCACCGTCACGAGCCGACGCGGCAGGTTCACCCGGCCCGCGATCGCGGTGACCGCGACCGCATCAGTAGGGGCCACGACCGCACCGAACGCGAACGCGGCCGACAGCGTGATCACGGGGACCGCGATCCACGCGGTGAGGCCCACTGCGACGACGGTGAACGCCACGAGCCCCACGGAGAGCAGCAGGATGCCGTCGCGCCGCGCCCGGACGTCGGTGAACGACGTGCGGATGGCGGCCGCGTAGAGCAGCGGCGGAAGGATGCCGTAGAGGATCAGGTCGGGCTCCACCGCGAGCTGGGGGACGCCGGGGATGAACGAGACCGCGGCCCCCACCACCACGAGCGCGACGGGCGCGGACCAGCCGACGCGGCCGGAGAGACCCGTGACGGCCACGGTGACGACGACGAACGACACCACCCAGACGATGATCGCGACGGGATCCATACCCGCCATTCTGACGGTCTCCCGCCCGACGCGAGAACGGGTGGCGCGCTCGAAGATCTGCGAGGGTGATGCTGTGCCCGACGTGCTCGAGATCGCCTACCTCGTCGCCGCCGGCCTCGTGGCCGGCGTCGTCGGCACCGCGGGTGGGATCACGTCGCTCGTGTCGTACCCGGCGCTGCTCGCGATCGGCATCCCGCCGCTCGCCGCCAACGTCACGAGCTCGGTCGCGCTGCTCGGCAGCGGGGCGGGCTCCGCGCTGCGGGCCGGCCCCGATCTGACAGGCCACTCGAGCACCCTCCGGCGATGGCTCCCGGGGTTCGCCGCCGTGTCCTTGGTCGGTGCGGTGCTGCTCGTGGTGACACCCGGGCGTGTGTTCGACCTGGTGGTGCCGTTCCTCGTCGCGTCCGGTTCGCTGGCGCTCCTGCTGCAGCCGCGACTCGAGGAGCGCCGGGGCGGCCGCGCCCTGCCCCGGGCGGCCGTGGGCATCGCCGCCGTCGGTGTCGCCCTCTACAACGGCTACTTCGGCGCGGGCTCGGGCATCCTGCTCATCGCCCTGCTGCTGTCCACCACCGAACCGGTCCTGCACCGGGCGAACTCGGTGAAGAACGTGGTGCTCGTGGTCGCCGACGTCGCGCCCGCCGTGCTGTTCGCGCTGACGGGCACGGTGGTGTGGCAGGCGGTGTGGCCGCTGGCGATCGGCGCCCTCGCCGGAGGGCTCATCGGACCGTCGATCGCCCGGCGCGTCCCGGCCTCGGTACTGCGGTGGCTCATCGCGCTCTGCGGGTTCGCGCTCGCCACGTACCTGCTCGTCGCCGTGCTCTCGTCCGCACCGGCCGCCGCGCCGGGTGGGTGAGCCCGACGCGGCGGCGGTGTTCCTAAGCGGCGGCCTCTTCGGGGAGGCGGTCGGCCCGCTCCTCCGACGCGGTGTCGACGAGGTAGTGCGCGTAGGCCGGGATCGTGAGGAACGTCGGGAAGTCGTCCTCGAGCGCGACCATGCGCACGATCGCCGCGGCGTCGTCGAACCGGTCCTCGTCGGTCCGCGGCGTCGTGGCCAGCTGCTGATCGATCAGCACCGAGACCAGGTCGCGCGTGATCCGCGTGCCCTCGGACGTGCGGATGCGGTGGTGGATCCACTGCCACAGCTGCGATCGCGAGATCTCGGCCGTCGCCGCGTCCTCCATGAGACCGTCGATCGCGGCGGCGCCTGTGCCGCGCAGCCAGCTCTCCACGTACCGGAGCGCCACCGACACGTTGGCCCTGACCCCCGCATCCGTCACCTCGTGGTCGATCGACGACAGATCGAGGAGGTCGCCGGCGGTGACCCACACATCGGTGCGCTGCCGGTCCACCTGGTTCGCTCGCTCGCCGAGCACGGCGTCGAACTCGGCCATGGCCACCCCGACGAGATCCGGATGCGCGACCCAGGATCCGTCGAACCCGTCGGCGGCCTCGCGGTGCTTGTCATCGGACACCTTCGCGAGCGCCCGCCGGGTCGCGTCCGGGTCGCGCCGGTTCGGGATGAACGCGCTCATGCCGCCGATGGCGTGCGCACCGCGCCGGTGGCAGGTGGCGACCAGCAGCTCGGTGTACGCGCGCATGAACGGCACGGTCATCGTGATGCGGTCGCGGTCCGGGAGCACGAACGCCGGCCCGCGGTCGCGGTAGGTCTTGATGAGGCTGAAGATGTAGTCCCAGCGGCCGGCGTTGAGGCCCGCGCAGTGGTCGCGGAGCTCGTAGAGGATCTCCTCCATCTCGAATGCCGCCGTGATGGTCTCGATGAGCACCGTGGCGCGGATCGTCCCGCGCTCGAGGCCGAGCGCGTTCTCGGAGAACGTGAACACGTCGTCCCAGAGCCGGGCCTCGAGGTGGTTCTCGATCTTCGGCAGGTAGAAGTACGGCCCGCGTCCGGAGTCGATGAGCGCCTGCGCGTTGTGGAAGAAGTACAGCCCGAAGTCGACCAGCGACCCCGACGCCGGAGTCGTGAACCCGGCCCGGTCGGTGTAGGTGATGTGCTTCTCGACCAGATGCCAGCCGCGCGGGCGGAGGATGATCGTCGGCGTCTCGAACCCGACCCGGTACTCCTTGCCCTCCGGCGAGGTGAAGTCGACCTGGCCGCGGATGGCGTCGAAGAGGTTGACCTGACCGCCGATGATGTTGTGCCAGGTGGGGCTCGTCGCGTCCTCGAGGTCGGCGAGCCAGCCCTTCGCCCCGGAGTTGAGGGCGTTGACGGTCATCTTGCGGTCGGTGGGCCCGGTGATCTCGACCCGGCGGTCCTCGAGGCCCGGCCCGGCTCCGGCGACCCGCCAGCTGCGATCCTCGCGGATCGAGGCGGTCTCGGGCAGGAATCGCAGGTTGCGGCCGTTCTCGATGGCCTTGCGGACCCGCATCCGCTCGAGGAGCCGCTCGTGCCGGCGTCCGGCGAACTGGTCGTGGAGCCGGGCGACGAAGTCGAGGGCCGCGGGGGTGAGGATCTCGTCGTAGCGCTCGTCGGTCTCGCCGAGCACCGTCATCCTGGTGTGTGCGTTCATGGTCGTGTCCTTCATCGGGGGATCAGTGGAACTGCTCGGACTCGGTCGACCCCACCAGCGCCAGGGTCGCGCTGGTCGGGTTCAAGGCCGTGGCGATCCGGTCGAAGTAGCCGGTGCCGACTTCCCGCTGATGCTTGGTCGCGGTGTATCCGTCGGCCTCGGAGGCGAACTCGGCCTCCTGCAGCTCGACGTAGGCGCTCATGTGCCGCTGGGAGTAGTCGCGGGCGAGCGTGTACATGGAGTGGTTGAGGGCGTGGAAGCCCGCCAGGGTGATGAACTGGAAGGCGTAGCCCATGCTCGCCAGCTCGCGCTGGAAGCGGGCGATGGTGTCGTCGTCGAGGTGGCGCTTCCAGTTGAACGACGGCGAGCAGTTGTAGGCGAGCTTCTTGCCCGGGAACTCGCGGTGGATGCTCTCGGCGAAGGTGCGGGCCAGCTCGAGGTCGGGCTCCGCCGACTCCACCCAGAGCAGGTCGGCGTACGGCGCGTAGGCGTGGCCGCGGGCCAGCACGGTCTCGATCCCGGGCCTGGTCTCGTAGAAGCCCTCGGCCGTGCGCCCGCCCGAGAGGAAGGGGCGGTCGCGCTCGTCGACGTCGCTCGTGAGCAGGTTCGCGGCGAGCGAGTCGGTGCGGGCGATGACGACGGTGGGCACGCCGGCGACGTCAGCCGCGAGCCGGGCCGCGTTGAGGGTGCGGATGTGCTGGCTCGTGGGGACGAGGACCTTGCCGCCCATGTGCCCGCACTTCTTCTCGCTGGCGAGCTGGTCCTCCCAGTGCACCCCCGCTGCGCCTGCGGCGATCATGCTGCTCATGAGCTCGTAGGCGTTGAGCGGCCCACCGAACCCGGCCTCCGCATCCGCCACGATCGGCGCGAGCCACTGTGTTTTTGTCGACGCCGGTTCCCGCCCGGCGTCAGAGTCGGAGTCCACCGACGCGGTAGCTGCATCCCGGCTGCCACTCATGTTCTCGGCGGCCTCGATCTGGTCGGCGCGGAGGAGGGCGTTGTTGATGCGGCGCACCACGTTGGGCACCGAGTTCGCCGGGTAGAGGCTCTGGTCGGGGTATGTCTGGCCCGAGAGGTTCGCGTCGGCGGCCACCTGCCAGCCCGACAGGTAGATCGCCTTGAGCCCCGCGCGCACCTGCTGCACCGCCTGGTTCCCGGTGAGCGCGCCGAGCGCCGGCACCCACTCCTCCGTGTTCAGCAGCTCCCACAGGCGCTCGGCACCGCGACGGGCGAGCGTGTGCTCCTCCCCGACCCGGCCGCGGAGGGCGACGACGTCCTCAGCGGAGTAGTCGCGCTGCACGCCGTCCCAGCGGGCCTCGGTCTTCCACGAGGTCTCGAGCTCGGCGGCGGTCTGGGTCTGGTCGCCCGGCCTGGTCATGGTGTGCTCCTTCGAACGGTGCGTGTGCGGCTCCGCAGCGGGTCGAAATGCTGCGTGAGTTCGACTATCCGGGCTTCGCGAGGGCAGCCAGCCGGATTAGTCCACAGAATTTCGCGCGTTCTTCTGCTTGCCGGAAGAAGGGGCGTATGTCAGGGTCGGTCCATGACGCTGACGTCACTGACCGCATCCGACGATGGAGTCATGCCCGACTCGCTCACCATCGGCCGACGCATCCGCCAGCTGCGCACCGAGCGCGGACTCACGCTCGACGACCTCGGCGTCGCCATCGGGCGGGCCGCCTCGCAGGTCTCCGTGGTCGAGAACGGCAAGCGCGAGCTGCGCCTCGGCGAGCTGCAGCGGTTCGCCACCGCACTCGACGTCTCACTGGACGACCTGCTCGACACCACCCCGCCGTCGCGGCGAGCCGCTCTCGAGATCGCCCTCGAGCGGGTGCAACGAGGTCCGCTCTTCGCCAGCCTCGGGCTCCCGCCGCTGCCCGTGCGGCGGTCGCTCTCGGACGAGGCGATCGAGACCATCCTGGGCCTCCACTCCGAGCTCGAACGCATACACACCGAGCGGGCGGCCACGCCCGAGGAGGCCCGCCGCGCGAACACGCAACTGCGCGGAGCCATGCGGCTGCGGCACAACCACTTCCCCGAGCTCGAGGCGACCGCGAGCGACCTGCTCGACGCCGTCGGGCACTCGACCGGACCGCTGTCGCAGCGACTCGTGTCGGAGCTCGCCGCCCACCTGGGCTTCAGCCTGCACTACGTGCCCGACCTGCCGTCGTCGGTGCGCTCGGTGCGCGACCTCGAGCACGGGCGCATCTACGTCCCGTTGAGCCAGCGTCCGGATGCGGACCCGCGCTCGGTCGTGCTGCAGGCCCTCGCGGGGCACGTGCTGGGGCACGGGGTGCCGCAGAGCTACGCGGAGTTCCTGCAGCAGCGGGTGGAGACGAACTACCTCGCCGCGGCCCTCCTCATCCCCGCCGCAGGAGCGGTTCCGCTGCTCGTGGCCGCGAAGGAGGCGCGCGAGCTGTCGGTCGAGGACCTCCGCGACGCGTTCGGCGTGAGCTACGAGACCGCCGCGCACCGGTTCACGAACCTCGCGACCGAGCACCTCGGCATCCCGGTGCACTTCCTCAAGGTCGACTCGGAGGGCACCATCTCGAAGGCGTACGAGAACGACAGCGTGCTCTTCCCGACGGATGCGCTCGGCGCCGTCGAGGGGCAGACGGTGTGCCGCTACTGGAGCGCGCGCCAGGTGTTCGACGTGGCCGACCGCTTCAGCCCGTACCACCAGTACACCGACAAGCCGACCGGCACCTACTGGTGCACGTCGCGGATCCAGACGTCATCGCGCGGCGGGTTCTCGGTCAGCGTCGGCACCTCGTTCGCGCACGCGAAGTGGTTCCGCGGCCGCGACACCACCACCCGGTTCACCTCGCGCTGCCCCGACGAGTCGTGCTGCCGCCGCCCGCCGTCAGAGGTGTCGAGCCGCTGGTCGGGTCGCTCCTTCCCCACCCCGCGCCTCAACTCCTCGCTGCACGCGGCCATGCCCACGGGCGCCTTCCCAGGCGTCGACACCACGGAGCTCTACGACTTCCTCACCCGCCACTCCCCCACGGACTGAGCGCGGACCCGCTCGGCTGCGGAGTCGACTCAGCCGCGATAGACGTCGCGACGGTGGGAGACGGTGACGATCTGCACGACGATCCGGTCGTCGTCGATCAGGTAGATCACCCGGTACTCACCACGGCGGGCCGAGTACATCGGAGCGAGGGGCTCGCGCAGTCGCTTGCCGACACGCTTCGGGTTCTCGGCGAGGGGGCCGACGATGAACTCGAACGCGGCCGCGGCCACCGACTCGGGGAGCGACTCGGCGAGCGCGCGCTTCGCCGAGCGGGTGAAGACGATCTCGTACATCAGTCGGTCGCAGAGCGGCGGCGTGCCATCGCCTCCCGCACGTCGTCGGCGGAGTGCACCTCTCCGTCGTGCAGCTCGTCGAGTGCGATGCGGAGCGCCTGCACTCCGGCCTGATCGCTCAGCACGTCGATGGTCTCGAGGAGACCGTCGTAGTCGTCGGCGCTGAGGAGGATCGCCATCCGGCGCCCATTGCGAGTGACCTCGAAGCGCTCGTGAGTGGAGTTCGCCGATTCGATGAGGCGCGAGAACCCGGCACGGGCGTCGGCGAGGGAGAGTGTCGTCATGTACAGGATTCTAGCGCGTTCGCATGCGCGGGCGTGGTGGTGGGCGCACGTGAGGGGGCTCGGAGGAGAAGGGGGTGGCGGGCGGGGGTGGGATGAGTAGGGGTCGGGCATGACGGACGATGGGAGTCACCATGAGCATCAGCGACGACGACATCACCGGCGGCGCAGCCGCGGGTGGAGAGGGCACCGCCGACGGCGGGGCCAACCCGAACGGACACGACGGCGGAGCCGACGGCTCGGCCTCGGCCGGGGAGGGCACCGCCGACGGCGGCGCGAACCCGGGCGGCCACGACGGCGGGGCCGACGGCTCCGCGTCGGAGGGCGAGGGCACGGCCGACGGCGGCGCGAACCCCGACGGCCACGACGGCGGGGCCGACGGCTCCGCGTGAGCACCGACCTCGAGCGCGGGCCGAGCGATCGGCCCGCGCTCTCTCGCTGTGTGGGCGTCACCCCCGACGTGTTCGCGCGCGACCACTGGGGCGTCGCCCCTCTGCTCACCCCCGCGAGCGCGCTCCCGCGTGACTTCGACGACCTCTTCAGCTCCGCGGCGGTCGACGAGCTGGTGAGCCGACGCGGGGTCCGCACCCCGTTCATCCGCATGGCCCAGGAGGGCGATGTGCTGGCGCCTGCCCGGTTCACGGGATCCGGCGGGTTCGGCGCCGAGATCGCCGACCAGGTCGACTCGGCCAAGGTGCTGGCGCGCTTCGCCGACGGGGCGACGATCGTCCTGCAGGGCCTCCACCGCCTCTGGCCGCCGCTCATCGACTTCACGCGCGAGCTGGTCGACGACCTCGGGCATCCGGCGCAGGTGAACGCCTACGTCACGCCCGCCTCGTCGCGCGGCTTCGATCCCCACTACGACGTGCACGACGTCTTCGTGCTGCAGATCGCGGGAGAGAAGCACTGGCGGATCCACGCGCCGGTCCACGAGCATCCGCTGCGCGACCAGCCCTGGTCGCAGCACCGCGCCGCGGTGGCGGCCCGCGCCGAGCAGTCGCCGGTCATCGACGCCGTCCTCCGGCCCGGCGACGCGCTCTACCTGCCGCGCGGATGGATCCACTCCGCCGAGGCGCTCGGCGGCACCTCCGTGCACCTCACGATCGGCATGCCGTCGTTCACACGCGACGACGTGCTGCGGACGATCCTCACGCGGCTCGGCGAGTCGGCCGAGCTGCGGCGCCCGCTCCCTCTCGGCGTCGACTGGACCGACCCCGAGGCGGTGCGCCCGCTGGTCGAGGAGACCCTCGAGGCGCTGCGCGCGGCGCTGCCCGACGAGCTCTCCACGGGCGTGGTCGAGCCGGTCGCCGACGCCCTCGCCTCGCGGCTCGCCGACTCGACGCGTCCCGAGCCGGTCTCACCGCTCGCGACCGTCGACGCCCTCACCCGCCTCGACGGCCGCACCCGCGTCCGCTGGCGTTCGGGCCTGCGCGCGCGCCTCGTCGAGTCGGACGGACGCGTCTCGATCCGCGCCCGCGAGGTCTCCCTCTCGCTGCCCGGCGAGGCTGCCGAGGCGCTGCGTCGTCTCGCCACCGGCGACCCGATCGCCGTGGCCGACCTGCCGGGGCTCGACCCCGAGTCGGCGGTCGTCGTCGCGAAGCGGCTGCTGCGGGAGGCAGTGCTGGTTCTGGCGCCGTGAGTGCCCTCGCCCTTCCGAGCACGGGTCTCGGCGGCAGCGGGTGGGAGCCCTGCAGCGACCGATCACGGGAACGCGACGATCCGCTGTGGGGCACCGCCGGCCGCGGACTGCGGTGGTTCCTCGTCGAGCTCGCCAGCGGATGGGGTCCCCGGGCCCTGCTCGATCCGCCGTTCGATCCGGAGCTGGGCAGCGCGCTGGTGTCGCGGATCGAGCGGGCGGGGATGCGGCCGCTCGCCATCCGCAGACCCGGCCGCCGCGAGGGCGCGCCGCGCTGGCGGTGGGCCGTCGTCGACGCCCGGCCCGGCACGGAATCGGTGCGCTGGGGCGAGGCGGACGGCCCGGCCGCCCTGCTGGAGGTCCCCCTCGACGGGTCCGCGGGCACCCCCACCGACCGGCCGGTCTTCGCCGTCTGCGCTCACGGCCGCCACGACCAGTGCTGCGCCGTGCGCGGCCGTCGGGCGGCCCAGGAGCTCGCGGCCGCGTTCCCCGAGGAGACCTGGGAGTGCTCGCACCTCGGCGGCGACCGGTTCGCGGCCACGATGGTGCTCTTCCCGCATGGTCTCGCCTACGGGCGGATCGACGACGCCGACGTGACCGCGATCGCGCAGCAGTACCTCGAGGGCCGCGTCGCAGAGCCGTGGTTCCGCGGCCGGACGTCGCTCTCGCATCCGGTGCAGGCCGCGCAGCATTTCGCCCGCCTCGAGTCGGGCGACGACCGCCTCGACTCCTTCGCGCCGCTAGCCGAGGGCGGCAGCGTCCACGACCGCGACGTGGGACGCCACGTGGTGGATCTCGCGGGCCCCGACGGCGGGCGTGTCGTCGTCGAGCTCGCGGAGACGCTGTCGGCGCCGCTCCTCTCCACCTGCGGCACCACCCGGCCCGGTCGGGTCCGCGAGTGGTCGCTCACCTCCCTCCGGCGCCTCCCCTCCTGAGCATCGAGGCCGCGGCCGAGGATCGTGGCCGCGATCGCCGCGAAAAGGTCGCCTGAGAGCGGACATGGCGCGTATGCGGCGACATGATCGCTCGCAGGCGACCTTTCTGCGGTGACCCCCCTTCCGCGCGACGCGTCAGGCGCCCACGGGGGCGGAGCGGTGAGCCGCGCCCGGGTGAGACGCGGGCAGGTGCGCGGTGCCTTCGGGGAAGAGGCGCTCCCGGAGGGTGTCGCCCACGTACTCCGTGCGGGCCAGGCCGCGGGCGCGCAGCACCGGCAGCACGTGCTCGAGGAAGTCGTCGTAGGTTCCCGGCGTCATGTGCGGCTGGATGAGGAACCCGTCGGCGCCCGTGACCCGCACGAACTCCTCGACCTGGTCGACGACCTCCTCGCCGGATCCGACGAAGACGCTGCCGTTGATGCCCGCCACCCGGAAGTCCTCGATGATGTCTCGCACGAGCGGGGCGGGCCTGCCGTCCCGTCCGAGGTAGCGCTGCAGGTTCGACAGCCCGAGCTCCGTGCTCCGCTGCGTGAGCGGCTTGTCGGGATCGAGCGCGAGCAGGTCGACTCCGGTGTTGCCCGCGAAGATCGCCGCGGCCCCCTCGGGTGTCGACATCGCGAGCATCTCCTCGTGCGTCGCCTGCGCCTCCTCCGATGTGGCACCGGCGAGGAACAGCGCTCCGACGAGCACCTTGATCGAGTCGGGCTCGCGGCCCGCGGCGACCGCGGCGTCACGGATGCCGCGGATGTTGCGGGCCACCCGCTCCGGGTCGCCGCCGGCGACGAACACGGCCTCCGCGTGCTTCCCCGCGAACTCCATTCCGCGCCCCGAGGTGCCGGCCTGCACGAGGAGCGGGGTGCGCTGCTTCGACGGCGGCATGTTGAGCAGCCCGTCGGCGCGGAAGTACGGGCCGTCGTGGTGGATGACACGCACCTTCTCCGGGTCGGCGTAGATGCCCGACGCCTTGTCGCGCACGAGCGCATCGTCGTCCCACGACCCCTCCCAGAGCTTCAGCGAGAGCTCGACGTAGTCGTCGGCCATGTCGTAGCGCTCGTCGTGAGGGATGAGCGGCTTGCCCATGAGGGCCGCCGCCGTGGCTCCGGACGACCCGGTCACGATGTTCCAGCCGATGCGCCCGTCGGTGAAGTGGTCGAGGGTGGCGAAGCGGCGCGCGTTCGCCGCCGGCGGTTCGACCGTGGTCGAAGCGGTGACCACGAACCCCAGGTGTTCGGTCGCCGCGGCGAGCGCCGAGATGAGGGGCATCGGGTCGCCGTGCGGGATGCCGCGTCCCTCGCGCACCGACGCGGGGATCAGCTCGCCGTCGAGCGCCGGGAAGCCGTAGCTGTCGGCGAAGAAGAGGAAGTCGAGCTTCGCCTCTTCGAACGTCTTCGCGAGCCGGATCCAGTGCTGCAGTGAGGTGAAGTCGGCCGAGGTGTCGTCCGGATGCTGCCACGCGGAGCCGATCGTCCCGTTGGGTCCGATGTACTGGAAGATCGCGAGCACGAGGGGTGAGGTCATGCAGATATTTATGTCATAAATATTGTTACGCTCGTGTGAACAGTGAGAGGGGTCGCGGTGACCGCATCCGCCGGCAGGTCGACGGCACCCCTCGACGACGATGCCGTCGTGATGGGTGAGCGCATCCGCTCGCTGCGTCGCGAGCGCGGGCTCACGCTCGTCGAGCTCGCGGGCCTGACAGGGATGTCGCAGCCTTTCCTCTCCCTCGTCGAACGCGGGCACGCGCGCCTCAGCCTCACGTCGATGGCCCGGGTGTCGGATGCGCTGGGCATCCGGTCAGGTGCGCTCCTCGCCCGCGAGGCGACCGACCGCGAGGAGCTCGACGGAGTCGACGTCGTGCATGGCGACCATCGCGCCTCCCCCGCCGCGGGCTCGCGACGAGCCTGGCAGCTGGCGCAGCTGCCAGGCGGCCTGTTCGGCACCGAGATGGTCGGCACCGAGCGCGACGGGGAGTTCGCCGCGCACGCGGAGGACGAGTTCGTCTACGTGCTCGAGGGTGTCCTCGAGGTGGAGCTCGAGGACGGATCCGTGCAGACGCTCGGTCGAGGTGACTCGATCGCCTTCGCCGCGGGCCGTCGTCATCTCTGGCGCGCGGTCGACGACGAGGGCTACCGGGTGCTCACGGTGACCGCCCCACCGGTCGGCGGCTGACCCCGAGAGGCGGGTGGCTCCCGCACGACGCTCGGGCCCCGAGCGGCCTCGGACGCTCGACGGTACGGTGGGCCGCATGAGCGAGACCGACGGACCCGACCGCGACCACCGCCGACCGAAGGGAGTCGACGACGCCACGGTCGAGGCGCTCGGCAAGCTCAGCGAGGCGCTCGAGGTGGTCGAGAACGCCCGAGGGATGCTCTACGCCTTCCACCGCATGACCGGCCAGGCCGACTTCGCGCTCGGTGAGGCCGTCGACCTGTTCCGCGACGCCGGGCACCCCGAGATCGCCGATCGGCTCGAGACCGAGCTGGTGGGCCGCAACGTGATCGAGGGTCGCTGGACGTTCCAGATCGTCGAGGAGTTCGACGACGGCTACTGGGCGGAGTTCCGCGACGCGGAGCGCCGCGCGCGAGAGGAGCTCGTCGACGGCCGCCGCCACCTCTTCGAGGCGGAGATGAAGGAGGACCGCCGCACGCACGGCCGCCGCCACCACGAAGCGCTTCCCCACGACCGCGCCGGGGAATCACGATGAGGCGGCTCGTCTACTACGTGGCCACCACGATCGACGGCTTCATCGCCGAACCCGATCGCGGCGACCCCACCGGCCGCGCCTCCTTCCCCGTGACCGACGACCTCGTGCGCTTCATCATCGAGACGTACCCGGAGACGCTCCCCGCCGCCGCCCGAGCCGCACTCGGTCTCGAGGGACCGGGGCGTGCGTTCGACACCGTCCTGGAAGGCCGCGGCTCCTACGAGGTCGGGCTGGCGGCCGGCGTGGAGGATGCCTACCCCCACCTGCGCCACCTGGTCTTCTCGTCGACCCTCGGTGAGCTGCCGGATCCGGCGATCGAGCTCGTGAACGGAGACGCGATCGGGCGGGTGCGCGAGCTCAAGCGGGAGGCGGGGCTCGACCTCTGGCTCGTGGGAGGGGGCGGCCTGGCGCATGCGCTGCTCCCGGAGATCGACCGACTCGTACTGAAGGTCACCCCTGCGGTCATCGGATCGGGGGTTCCGCTCGTCGGCGGTCCGTTCACCGCGCACTTGTTCCAGCCCGTCGACGAGGTCCGCCTTCCCGGCGGGGTGCGTGTCGTCACGTACGACCGGGCGCACGCACCCTCGCAGGTGCGCTGACCGCGAACCCCGCCCGCACGTCGGATGTGCGGTGCACACTGGACGCATGCCTGAGCTTCCCGAGGTGCAGGCGCTCGTGACCGACCTCCGCGGTCGGCTCGTCGGGCGCCAGGTCGATCGACTCGACGTGGTGTCGTTCGCCGTGCTCAAGACCTTCGATCCGCCCGTCTCGCAGCTGCACGACCAGTCCGTGCTCGACGTGCGCCGGCACGGCAAGTTCCTCGACCTCGCCATCGGCGACCTCCACCTCGTCATGCACCTGGCCCGCGCCGGGTGGGTGCGCTGGCGCGAGGCGGCGCCGAAGCCCGCCGGCCGGCCCGGTAAGACCGCACTGGCGGCGCGGCTCGTGCTCGACGACGGGTCCGGCTTCGACGTGACGGAGGCGGGCACCAAGAAGAGCCTCGCGATCTACGTGGTACGCGATCCGTCCGAGGTGCCGGGCATCGCGCGCCTGGGTCCCGATCCGCTCGACGAGTCGTTCACCGAGGAGCGGTTCGCCGAGATCCTCGCCGCATCCGGCAGGTCGCAGATCAAGGGCGTGCTGCGCAACCAGTCGCTGATCGCGGGCATCGGCAACGCCTACTCCGACGAGATCCTGCACGTGGCGCGCATGTCGCCGTACAAGCCGGCGGCGATGGCGTCCGACGACGTGACCCGCCTGTACGAGGCGATGCAGACCACCCTGCGCGAGGCGCTGGAGCGGGCCGACGGGCTGGCGGCGTCCGAGCTCAAGGCCGAGAAGAAGTCGGGTCTCCGGGTGCACGGGCGCACCGGCGAGGCCTGCCCGATCTGCGGCGACACCATCCGTCAGGTGACGTTCGCCGACACGAACTTCCAGTACTGCCCCACCTGCCAGACCGGAGGGAAGCCCCTCGCTGACAGGGTCCTCTCGCGTCTGCTCAAGTGAGACACCGTGAAGCCCCCGTTGTGGGGGAACGGCGGAGCTCCGCCGCGCCGATAGAGTTTCCCAGACCGCAAGGGTGAGGGGACAGACGTGACACGTCGATTCGGCATGATGACCATGGCAGCGGGATCGGCGGCACTGGCCGTCGCTGCGCTGGTGGCGATCCCGGCGACGGCGAACGCCGCCCCGCAGGACACGTCGCTGGCGGGGCTGCAGTACGTCGCGATGGGCGATTCGTACTCCGCGGGCTACGGCCTCACGCCGCTCACGGGCGAGCCGGTGCCCGGATGCGCACAGGCCGCCGTCGACTACCCGCATCAGCTCGCGGCCACCTACGGGCTCGAGCTCACCGACGTGTCGTGCGCGGGTGCGTGGGCGGCGAACATGACGACCCCGCAGGACTTCCCCGACGAGGACGCTCCGCCTCAGGTGGGCGCTCTGAGCGACGACACCGACATCGTCACCGTCACCCTCGGCGGCAACGACCTCGGCTTCTCCAGCGTCGCCGCGTCGTGCATCGCGCTGAGTGCCAACGGCCCGGTGGCGGGAACCAACCCCAACGACCCGTTCCAGTCACCGAACTGCGAGAGCATCTACGTGCAGGGCGGGGTCGACTCGCTGGCGCAGCGCCTCACCGACGTCGTCATCCCGAACATCGCGAACGGCCTCGCGGCGATCAAGGCGAAGGCGCCGAACGCGAAGGTCTTCGTCGTCGGCTACCCCGCCATCACCCCGGACGCGGCCAACACGCCACCCGCAGGCTGCTACACGAGCCCGATCGACAACCTCCAGCCCGTGCCCGACAGCTTCCCCTTCACCGACACCGACGTCCCGTACCTCCACCAGCTCGAGGAGAAGCTCGACGTCGCGGTGCAGGAGCAGGCGGGGATCGCAGGCTTCACCTACGTGCCGACGTTCGAGGCCACGCTCGCCCACAGCGCCTGCGCGTCTGCCGACGAGCAGTACGTGCAGGGGGTCACGCTCGCGAGCGACCTCTCCTCGGCCGTGCCCGGCTCGCTCCACCCGAACGCCACGGGTGTGCCGTTCATCGCGAGCCAGCTCGCGCCGCTGTTCGAGGCCGCGTTCCCCGCTCCCGTCCCGCCGTCGCCCTCGCCCAGCGCGAGCCCGGCGCCCACGTCATCGGCCGCCACGCTGGCGAACACGGGATCCGATCCGATCCTCCCGCTCGGGCTCGCCGCGGGCGCACTGCTCCTCGGCGGCCTCGCCGTGGCGAGCGCCTTCCGCCGCAGCCGCACGGGCACGGGCGCGAGCCGCTGACGCCGACGAGCCGGGCGGTCCGTCAGACGGGTCGCTCGGCTCGCAGCATCCGGGTGATCTCGCGTCGCGTGCGCAGGTCGAGCCTGACCAGGATGTTCGCGACGTGGAAGTCGATCGTCTTCCGCGACAGGTGCAGCATCGCTCCGATCTCGGCGCTCGTGTGACCCTCAGCCACCAGCTGGGCCACGCGGCGCTGCTGGTCGGTGAGCGCGGCGAGCACGTCGCCCGACCGCTGGGCGACGAGCGCGTCGCTGGTCGAGCGGATGATGCCGGTGCACAACGCGGCGAACCCGTCCGCGCCGAGCGCGAGCAGCTCGGCCCGCGCGTCCTCGTAGTGGGTGAGACCCTCGACGGGGTCGCCCAGGAGCGATACGTGGGTGCCCGCGACGATCCGCACCCAGGTGCGGCCGAGCGGGTCGTACCCGCCGTCGAGCGTCTCGACGGCGAGCTGCGTCAGACGGAGCGTCTCGGCGGACTGGTCGTCGACCCGGGCGAGGATCGCGGAGTGGATGAGGCAGTACGCGCTGTCAGCGACAGGGCTCTGCACCCAGCGCGCATGGAGGGCACGGTACTCGTCGAACCGGTCGAGGTGCCACAGCGCGAGCGCGCGGAGCGCCATCCACTCGGTCTCGTCGAACACGGTCCGGTGCTGCTGCTGCTCGAGGTCGTCGAGGGTGTCGTTCAGGGCCGCCCAGTCGTTGCGGCCGATCGAGCCGGCGACGCGGGCGTGCGAGACGAGCGTCGAGGTGATGAACGGGATCGGATGCGCGCCGCTGGTGGGCACCGACCTCGCCAGGCGGAGCGTCTCGCTGAGACGGCCGCCGAGGGCGGCGATCACCGCGTGCACGGCGGGCGCGAGGTAGTCGGGCGCCCGCTCCGCGTCGGACGGCATGCCGAACTCCGCCGCGAGCACCCTCGCGTCGTCCCAGCGACCCTGACGGGCCCGCACGAGGGCGAGCTCCGCCCGCGCCCAGCGCGCGAGCTCCGGTCGTGCGGACGCGAGCAGCGGGATCGCCGCCGACAGTGCGGAGGCGGCCCCACGGAGGTCACGTCTGCCGTCGAGCACGCTGCCCTGGGCGAGCAGCGCGAACCCGTGGAGGGCACCGAGCATCCTGGCCGAGCGTGCCGGGGCGAGGGCCGACGACAGCGCCGAGAGCTCCTCGGTGGGGGCCGACGTCGCCCGGCTCGTGTGGAACTCCACGAGCGCCACCGCGCCCAGGAGGTCGAAGCGGATGCCCGCGACCACGTCGTCGAGCGCACGATCACGCCGGGATTCGCCTCCAGCGCTCGCATCGACGCCGCCCTCGTCGAAACGGCCGCTCCCGACGCCGCCGCTCCCTCCGACGCCGTCGAGGAGCCGCGCGGTCCGCGCGATGCCCTCGACCGCATCCGGCCAGGCGGCCGTGGTCACGGCCTGCACCACGGCCTCGGCGCTGATCCGAGCGGCGAGGAGGAGGGACTCGGTATCGCCCGGATCGAGCACGACCATGCCGAGCAGCGACTGCGCGCCGCGCCGGTCGCCGGCGTGCAGGGCTCCGATCGCGTGGACGAGATCGAGGAGGGGCCCGTCCAGATCGAGGAGCAGATCGGCGTGGTCACTCAGCCGGACGAGGTCTCCGGTCCTGAGCGCCGTCCGCACCGCGCGCTGCGCGAGCGCACGGCGGCGCGCAGGATCGTCGGCCAGGGCCGCCGCGCGGAGGGAGGCGTCGATCGCGTCGTCGGCTCGGGCCTCGAAGCGCTGATCGGTGTCGTCGCGCATCCAGACCGTCTCCGTCCCCACCACCGGACTTCGTCGGGTTCGGGTGTGCCCGCCCGGCGATCGGTGTCCCTGACACGACGATACCGGTCCTGGGCGGGGACGGGACGATGACGTCATCGTCGGCGGGGACTCCGTCGTCGCCCGGCAAGTGCGAGGAGGATCGTGCCGCCCGCGAGGAGCACGGCGAGCGCCGCGCCGCCCGTGGGCAGCGCATCCGACGACGTCAGGCCCGTGGCGGCCAGCGTCGACTCCCCGCGGTGCCCGGCTGCGGCGGCCGCGCGATCGTCGACCCTGAGCGTGTACACCCGGTCGGCGACACCCGCCGGGCTGGAGGCGCGCACGGTGAAGCGGTACTCCCCGGCGGCGGTGGGCTCACCCTCGAGGGTCCCGTCGGTGAAGTGCACGCCAACGGGGAGCGTCCCGTCGAGGATGCTCGTGGCTACGAGAGGGGTGCCGCCCGTGGCGATCCGCTCGCTGTAGTGCTCACCCACTGAGGCGACGCGCAGCGACTCTGTGACGAGGGCCGGCGCATCCGCCCCCGCCAGGATGAAGGGGTTGTCTGCATCGACCTGGAGCCCCGTCACGGGGTGGGTCTGCGTGTACGGGACCACCTCGGGCAGCCGGATCTCGGGCCCGGCTGTGGTCCCGAACCACCCCGACTGGGAGTCGCCCCAGACGTAGACCGCGCCCTCATCGGTCCGCACCGCGCACGACAGCGCGGCGCAGCCGAGCTGAGGCGTGGCGCCCGCGGGCAGGTCGATCGGCTCCGGATGCGTACGGTCGGGTGCGGCCCCGCCATCGGCGAACAGGCCCGCCTCGTTGCTGCCCCAGACGTAGATGGTCCCGTCCTCGGTGAAGCCGAACCCGACGAAGTCCTCGATCGCGACGCCCTCGTAGTCGACGCCGTCGGGCATGTGCGCGAGGGTCGGCCGGTCGACCTCGTCGGGCGAGGCCGAGCCGCCCTGGAACTCCCCGACCGCGAGGTTGCCGTCGAGGTTCGATCCCCAGCCGTAGAGCTGCCCGTCGAGGGTGATGGCGCCGACGCTGATCGACGAGACGGAGACCTGGGCGAAGCTGTCGACGTTCTCGGGCATCACCACCTGGCCCGGGTGATCGCGGATCACCGGGACGGACGGTCCTCCGCCCAGCTGCCCGTAGATGTTGTCGCCCCACGTCCAGATGAACCCGCCCGGGGTCTCGGCGACACCGAACAGGGCGCCCGCCTGGATCGACTGGATGAGCACCCCGTCGGGGAACTCCACCCGCACCGGGGTGGGGTTCGCCTGATCCTCCGGCGTGACGGTGTGGTTGCCGAGCTGGCCGGAGGCGCCCCAGCCCCAGGCGAAGACCGCGCCGTCGTCGCGGAGCGCGGCGCTCCAGTCCTCGCCCGCGGCGACCTCGATGTACCGCCCCGCGGGCAACGAGGTCACCGGCACCGGGACGAGAGACTCCGGAAGAGCGGCCGGATCCTGCCCCAGGGCGCCGTACGTGTTCTGCCCCCAGGCCCAGACGGCGCCGTCGACGGTGACGCCGAGCGCGTGGTCGCCGGAGGAGGAGATGGTGGCGAGGTGGATGCCCGGGGCCGTCGCGACGAGCGTGGGCTCCGTGAGGAGGGTGTCGTTCGGAACGCCGGTGCCCGTCTGACCCCACGTGGAGTAGCCCCAGGTGAGCATGTGCTGCGACGGGCCGTCATCGGCGGCGACGCTCTGGCTCGCGTGCGCGGGAGCGACGAGCACCGTCGCGAGCATCACCGCCCCGACCGCTGCGGCTGACTTCGCTGTGCGGCTGACCGCTCGTGCCACGTCCATCTGCCCGTCCCCTCTCGGCGCCGAACAGTCCGTCGGCGGTGACAGGCTAGTGGCGCGGCGGGGCGCGGCGGACTGGGAATCGTTCCCGGTCTCGGGGCGGGACATGCGGGAAGGGCGCCCGCCGTCTGGCCGAGCGCCCTTCCCGGGTGAGGTCTACTTGAACGCGTCCTTGACGTTCTCGCCGGCCTTCTTGAAGTCGGCCGAGGTCTGGTCGGCCTTGCCCTCGGCGACCTTGGAGTCGTCGTCCGTCGCCTTGCCGAAGGCCTCCTTGGCCTTGCCGCTGACGTCCTGCGCCGCGTTCTCGATCTTGTCTCCGAGTCCCATGGCTGCTCCTTCCGCTTGTGGTCGGCGCTGGTTGCGCCCACGCACCACCCTGCCCCCGCTGCGGAATTCCGCCAGTGGGTCACATGGTGTTCTGAGCAAGCTGGATGAGGTTGCCGCAGGTGTCGTCGAACACCGCGATGATGACGGGCCCCACATCGGTGGGCGGCACGGTGAAGATGACGCCGAGGGCGAGCATCCGCTCGTACTCGGCCTGCGCATCCTCGACCCCGAGGACGCAGTACGGGATGCCGTCCTCGACCAGGGCGTCGACGAACGGAGGCACGGCGGGATGCGCCTTCGGCTCGAGCGAGATCTGGGTGCCATCGGGCCTGTCCGGGTCGACGACGGTGAGCCAGCGGTGCTCGCCCATCGGGACGTCGGCCGCGACGGCGAAGCCGAGCATGGAGGTGTAGAAGTCGACGGCGCGCTGCTGGTCGTCGACGAAGATGGACACGGTCTGGAGCTTCACGGTCTCGCCTCTCGCGGTCTTGTCTCTCTCGGGGGCCACCGCTCGGCGATCTGTGCGAGCGGGGTCGTGTCGATGGTGTGCACCCGGTATCGGCCGCGGCGCTCGGAGCGGACGAGGCCCGCCTGCTCGAGCACGTCGAGATGCTGCGTCACCGCCTGGCGCGTGAGCGTCAGCCCGTGCCGCATCGCGAGCGTCGAGCAGAGCTCGAACAGCGTCTGCTCGTCGCGCTGGAGCAGCACATCGAGCAGCAACCGCCTTGTCTCGTCCGAGATCGCCCGGTACACGTCGACCACGCCGCCACCTTATGCAAGCTCCCACTTGCCTGTCAACGATTTACCTCCGCGCTCCGGGGGCGAAGGTCAGCCACTCCTCGTCGACCACGTAGCCCAGGGCGAGGTTGGCGCCGACGCTGGCCGCGTTGCCCGCGCCACCGCCTGTGCGGAACCGCGTCCGGCCCTCGTCGGCCAGTGACAGCACCGACGCGGCCTTCACCGCCGCGCCGATCCCCCGCCCTCGCCACCCCGCGTCGACCACGGTGAAGTCCGTCTCGACCACCTCCGGCTCGATCACGATGAACGTGACGGCGACGAGGCGGCCGTCGGCGTCGAACGCGCCCCAGCCGCGGTGCACCGACGTGGGGACCGCCGCCTCGCGTCTGAGGGGCTCGTGCCTGGTCGCGACGTCGCCCGGATAGTCGCCCGCCGTCCGCGCGTCCAGCGCGAGCACCTTAGGCGCGTCGTCCGCCTCGAGCTCGCGGACGGTGACGATCGCGGCGACGCGGGTCGCGCGCTCGATCAGCGCGCCGCGGTGTCCGTCATCCACGTCGAGCTGCGCCGCCCACGAGCGCGCGACGACGACCCACCCCGCCCGTGCGAGCGCGGCCGCATCCTCGGACCCGGCCCGGACGACGCGACGCTGGTCCCCCGCCATCATCTTCAGACGAGCGCCTCGCCGGGGCGCGCCGCGAACGGCTCGAGCGCGGCGACGAGGCCGTCGTCGAGCCGGATCGTGGACGCCGCGACCGCGTCGTCCACCTGGCCCCGACGCGAGGCCCCCACGAGAGCCGTCGTGACGACGGGGTCGCGGAGCACCCACGCCACGGCGAGCTGCGGGATCGAGATTCCCGCGTCACGGGCGATGCCGGCGATGCCGCGGATGCGAGCGAGGTAGTCGTCTGTGAGCGCCGAGCCGTCGAGGAAGTGGCTGTCGGCCGCCCGCGAGTCGGCGGGCACGGATCCGTCGAGGTACTTCGCGGTGAGGAGGCCCTGCGCGAGCGGCGAGAACACGGCGGCGCCCACCCGGAGGTCGCCGAGGAGCGGGAAGAGCTCGGGCTCCGGCTCGCGGTCGAACAGCGAGTAGCTGGGCTGGTGCAGCAGCAGGCGCACCCCGGAGGCGCCGAGGAGCTCGTGCATCCGCCGGGTCTGCGCCGGCGGGTAGTTCGAGATGCCCACGTACAGCGCCTTGCCCGCGCGGACGATGTCGACCAGGGCCTGCGTGGTCTCCTCGAGCGGCGTCTCGGGGTCGAGGCGGTGGTGGTAGAACACGTCGACGTAGTCGGTGCTCATCCGCCTGAGGCTCTGCTCGAGCGATCGTGTCAGGTACTTGCGCGATCCGCCGTCGCCATAGGGACCGGGCCACATGTCGTAGCCGGCCTTCGTCGAGAGGAAGAGCTCGTCGCGGTAGACGCCGAGGTCGGTGGAGAGGACCGTGCCGAGCGTCGTCTCGGCCGCGCCGTAAGGCGGGCCGTAGTTGTTGGCGAGATCGATGTGGGCCACTCCGCGGTCGAAGGCGTGGAGGATGATCTCGCGCTGCGCCTCGAACGATCGGGTGCGGCCGAAGTTCTGCCACAGCCCGAGCGAGACGCGCGGCAGCAGCACCCCGCTCGCTCCCGCGCGCAGGTAGGGCACGTCGTCGTACCTGCTCGGCGCCGCCGTGAAGCGGGGAGTGAGGCGAGGATCCTGGGTGTCGATGGGCACGGTCGTCCTTCCTGGAACGGTGCGGGAGCGATGCAGAAGCGCGACTACACCACGACGATCTCGACGCCGGCGGCACGCAGCCGCTCGAGCTCGGCGGGGTCGGCGGAGTCGTCGGTGATGAGGACGTGCACGAGGTCGACCGCGCACATCTGGGCGAGGGCGGTGTGCCCGATCTTCGACCCGTCCGCGACCACGATGGTCCGCCGGGCGCGCGCGACCATGGCGTGGTTCGTCCGCGCCTCGGTCTCGTCGTGTGTCGTGATCCCGGCCTCGGCGGAGACGCCGTCGGCGCCGAGGATGGCGGTGCCGATGTTGACCGCCGAGAAGGTGCCTTCGGCGAGCACGCCGACGAGCTCCAGCGACTGCGCGCGCAGGATGCCACCCGTCATCACCACCTTGAGCCGCGGATGCGGGGCCACGAGCGAGGCGATCGACAGCGAGTTCGTGACGACGGTGAGGTCCATGTGGTGGGCCAGCTCGCGCGCCACCCCGGCGGTGGTCGACCCGCCGCTCAGCGCCACGGCGTGCCGCTCTCGCGGAACCAGCGCGACGGCGGCCCGCGCGATCCGGCGCTTGGCGTCCTGGAACCGGGTGTCGCGGAGGTCGACCGGGAGCTCGAGGACCGAGCTCGACGCCTTCGCCCCGCCGTGGGTGCGGACGATCAGACCCTGGTCGGCGAGCACCGTGAGATCGCGGCGCACGGTGGCGATCGATCCGCCGAAGAGGTCGCGGAGCTCGTGCAGGGACACCTCGCCGCGCTCGGCGACCACGTCGAGGATCGCCGCGAGTCGCCGGGAGCGCTTGCGTGATCCGGTCAACTCGGCGACGGAGGTCGTGCTGGAGGCGGTGGCCACGCACCGATCATGACAGGTGAGCGATTGAGCGTCAATTCGCGCATTCTGTTGCCGCGTTCGCGCACTACTCGGGATGATCGGTGCATGCCGACCATCGTCTTCCTCGGAGCGGGCAGCGTCGTGTTCACGCGACAGCTGGCCACCGACCTCCTCCGCTTCCCCGATCTCCCCACGCTGACCCTGGTGCTCCACGACGTCGATGCCGAGCGTCTCGAGGTCGCGCGCGGGACCGTCGAGAACATCGCCGCGCAGCTCGGCAAGGCCGTCGAGATCCGCGCGAGCCTCGACCGCAGCGAGGCGCTGGCCGGAGCCGACTTCGCGATCAACATGATCCAGGTCGGTGGGATCGCGGCGACGCGAGTCGACCTCGAGCTGCCGGCCCGCCGCGGGCTCCGCCAGACGATCGGCGACACCACCGGCGTCGGCGGCGTCTTCCGCGCCCTCCGCACGTTCCCTGTGCTCAGCGGCATCGCCGCCGACATGAGGGAGCTCTGCCCCGAGGCCATCTTCCTGAACTACACCAACCCGATGGCGATGAACGTGTGGTGGATGTCGGTCGTCGCGCCCGAGATCCGCACCTACGGCCTCTGCCACAGCGTCTACTGGACGGTGCACGACCTCTGCGAGCTCGTCGGTGTCCCCGTCGAGGGCACCCACTACCGCGCCGCGGGCGTCAACCACCAGGCCTGGCTCATGGAGTGGAGCCGGGACGGCGAGGACCTCTACCCGCGACTGCGCGAGCGGATCGCGGCCGACCCGGAGCTCCAGCGCCGGGTGCGAGTGGAGATCCTGCGCCGGATCGGCTACTACCCCACCGAGACCAGCGAGCACTCGGCGGAGTACCTCGACTGGTTCCTGCGGTCCGACGCGCAGATCGAGCGCTTCCGTCTGAAGCCCCTGGAGTACATCGGGATCTCGGAGGACAACGTCCGCGAGTTCGAGCAGGCCCGCGGCATCCTCGCTGAGGGCGGCGATCTGCCCCTGCACGACGCGGATGACGCCGCCGAGTACGCGCCGCAGATCATCCACTCCCTGCTCACCGGGACGGCCCGGGAGATCCACGTCAACGTGCCGAACACCGGCCTCATCGCCGAGCTGCCGGAGGGCGCCGCCGTCGAGGTGCCCGCCACGGTCGACGGCAGCGGGGTGCATCCCGAGACGTGGGGCGCCCTGCCGCCCGCGGGTGCCGCTCTCAACCGCACGTACCTCTCGGTGGCCGACCTCACGGTCCGCGCCATGCTCGACGGCGACCCCGAGCTCGTCCGCCGGGCCGTCCTCCTCGACGCGAACGCCAGCTCGACACTGACACCGGACGAGATCTGGGACCTCTGCGACGAGCTCACCGCCGCGCACGCGGCCTTCCTGCCCACCTCCCTCGGCGGGACTCTGGCGGGCACGTCGTGACCCTGGCCACGGCGGCCGAGCTGGTCGCCGACGCCGATGCCCGGGGACGGGCGGTGCCCGCGTTCAACGTGGTGAGCCTCGAGCAGGCGGAGGCCATCATCTGGGGAGCCGAGGATGCGGGTGTGCCGATCCTGCTGCAGGTGAGCGAGAACGCGATCAAGTGGCATGGGGGCTTCGCTCCCCTGCTCTTGGCCTGTCGTGAGCTCGCCGTGGCGTCGACCCTCCCGGTCGGCGTGCACGTCGACCACGTCGAGGACCCCGAGCTCGCGCGCTCCGTGCTGGTCCGCGCCGCCGAGCTCGGCACCGGATCGATCATGTTCGATGCGGCGAAGCTCGACGACGAGGCGAACGCGGCCCTGACCGCGCAGGTCGCGGCGGAAGCGCACGAGCGCGGTCTCTGGGTCGAGGGCGAGCTGGGTGAGGTGGGCGGCAAGAACGGCGCTCATGCTCCCGGCGTGCGCACCGACCCGGACGACGCCCGGCGATACGTGTCGGCGACGGACGTCGACGGCCTCGCCGTGGCCGTGGGCTCGGAGCACGCCATGACCGATCGCAGCGCGCGCCTCGACCTCGACCTCATCATCGCGCTGCGGCGCGCGGTCGACGTGCCCCTGGTGCTGCACGGCAGCTCAGGAGTGCCCGAGGACGCCCTCCGCGAGGCGGTCAGGGCGGGCATCCGGAAGGTCAACATCGGGACGGCGCTGGGTGTGACGGGCACGGCTCGGCTGCGCGCGGAGCTCGCCGCCCATCCGGCCTTCGTCGACCCGCGCGCCTACACCGGGCCCGTGCGCGACTCGATCCGACACCTGGTCGCCGACCTCGCCGCTGTGGTGGGCTGACCGCCCCACCACTCCGGCGTCCGCCAGCGGACCGAGGCCTCAGATGCCCAGCAGCCGACGCGCATTGCCGCGGTACAGCCCGGGCAGGAGCGCCGGGTCGAGGTCGGCGGCCGACACGGCCCATCGCCCCTGCGGCGGGATGGGGTCCTCGGGGGCGTAGGAGAAGCCCTCGTCGGCGGTCTCGAGGAAGCGGTAGTGCAGCGCGTACTGCTCCTCGGTCGCCGGATAGATGTCGGTGCCGAACAGGATGCGGTCGGGATGGTCGGCGACCAGCCGGGCGAAGCGACGGGGCTGCCGCCCGAGTTCGGCGAGGCGGCCGGCGATGTCGACGTGGTAGTTCGGCGCCGACCTGAGCAGCGCATCCACGCGGTCGAGGTCCTCCGCGGCGCAGCCGACGTGCGCGCCGATGAAGGCGGTGTCGGGGCAGGCCGCGACGAGCCGCGCGTGCGCCTCGAGGAGCGTGTCGAAGCCGGGGTACCGCGTGCGGTCCCCGAACCACCACTCCGGCATCGCGCCCAGCTCGTCGAGGCGCTCGTTGCGCTCGTCGAGGGGCTCGAAGAACGCGATCGGGTCGGCGGTGTGGATGAGGACGGGGATGCCGTGCTCGCCCGCGCGACGCAGCACGGCGACGACGCGCGGATCGTCCGGAGAGACGAGCCGGCCCTCGGCGTCGACCACCTCGAGACCCAGGTCCTTCCAGACCTTCACACCGCGAGCGCCGCGACGCACGCTGTCGTCGAGCTGTGCCACGAGCGCGGCCTCCGCGTCGGGATGCTGCAACAGGCTCCAGTCGAGCTGGCAGAACGTGACGAACCGACCCGGGTGGGCGCGGTCGTATCGGTTCAGGTTCTCGTCGAGCTCGTCGCCCCAGCGGCCGTCGAGGTTGACGATTGCTTCGACGTCGCGGGCATCCATCACCGCGAGCAGCGCGTCGACGTCGTCGATCATCCATCCGTCGTCCGCGAGCCAGCGCCCGAGGTGGTTGTGCACGTCAATGCAGGGAACGGCTGGACGGGGCAGGTCGGTACGGGTCGCGCGCAGCTGCGACACCGGCTCCCAGAGTCGGAGCGGGAGATCGGGGGTGGCGTGAGCTCTCTCTGACATGGGATCAGCCTCGCCTTCTGGCGACGTGAAGAGCAATCAGCATGCATTCATAATGAGCGATTCGGTCAATATCCTTCACGTTCGCTCACGAGCGGGCATCATGGCCTGAAGCTCCGCGCACTCCCCACTGCATCGTCCGCAACTGGAGGTCTCCGTGAACCGCATCATCCGCTCCACCGCCCTGCTCGCCGCCACCGCGGCCGTGATCGCCACCGCCGGCTGCGCCGCCGGCGGAGGGTCCACGACGCTCGACCCCGACGCCCCCGTCACGATCACGTGGTGGACGGGGCAGGCCGACGAGGCCGAGACCATCCTCGAGGGTCTCGCCGCCGAGTTCGAGCAGCTGCACCCCAACGTCACCATCGACGTCTCCTCCGGAGCGTCCTCCACCGAGGAGCTGCTGCAGAAGCTGTCGGCCGGCTTCGCGAGCAACAGCTACCCGAACATCTCGTACTCCTTCGGCTCCTGGGCGAGCGAGCTCGAGTCGTCGGGCCGCACGCTCGACATCACCGACCAGGTGAAGGAGCCCGACGTGGCCTGGGACGAGTTCTCCGAGGCCGCCCGCAAGACCGTACAGCCCACCGGCTCGAAGACGATCGGCTTCCCCGCCGTCGTCGACAACCTGTCGTTGCTCTACAACAAGACCGTCTTCGACGCCGCCGGCGTGCAGTATCCGACCGACGACTGGACCTGGGACGACTTCCGTGCCGCGGCGGCGAAGCTCACCGATCCGAGCACGGAGACGTACGGGTACGCCTACTCCGTCTCGGGATCCGAGGAGACGACCTGGCAGTTCTGGCCGCACCTGTGGCAGAACGGCGGCCAGATCCTCGACGGCGACGGCAAGGCAGCGTTCAACAGCAGCGAGGGCGTCGACGCCCTCGACTTCCTGCGGAGCATGGCCCAGGACGACAAGAGCATCTACCTCGACCAGACCGACACCCGGTTCGGGCAGCTCTTCGCCGCCGACCGCATCGGCATGATCACCTCCGGACCCTGGCAGCTGAACGATCTGAAGACCGCGGGCACCTCGTACGGCGTCACGCAGCTCCCCGGCACAGACGGCGACCACCAGACCGTGCAGGGCGCCGATCTCTGGGCACTGTTCGACACCCGCGACGCCAATGAGAACCACTGGACGTACGAGTTCACGAAGTGGCTCACCTCGGCCGAGCAGGACGAGAAGTGGAACATCGCCTACGGCAACCTGCCGCTCCGCACCAGCGAGCTCGACTCGCCCGCCTTCGAGGAGCAGGTGGCGGCCCTCCCCGGGTACGACGTCATGGCGAAGAACGCCTCCAATGCGGTGAACCCCCGCCCCACCGTCCCCGGCTACGTGGGCCTCTCGGAGGCCGTGGGGTCCGCGATCTCGTCGGTGCTCCAGGGTCAGGGTCAGGCCCAGCAGGCGCTCGACGACGCCGCCGCGAAGGCGGACCAGGCCCTCTCCGACTGACCATCCCACCGCCGATTCCTCGACAGCCCCCATCCCTGGAGAACCATGAACCTCACCATGCTCGAGATCGACAGCCAGCCGGACGTGTGGCGTACCGCGCTCGACCGCACCCCCGAGGCCCGCCGCGTCCTCGCCCGACCCGGTGAGCGGATGCTCGTGATCGGATGCGGGACCTCCGCCTTCGTCGCCGAGTCGTTCGCCCTTCTGCGCGAGCAGGCCGGGTTCGGCGAGACGGATGCGGCCTACGCCTCCGAGCCGCGGGCCTGGCGCCCGTACGACAGCGTCGTCGCGATCACCCGCTCCGGCACCACCACCGAGGTGGCCGATGCCCTGCGCCGCGTGCCGGCCGGCGTGACGACGATCGTCGTCACCGGAGTAGCGGACTCCCCCTGCGCCGAGCTCGCCGACGAGGTGCTGCTGCTCGACTTCGCCGATGAACGCTCGGTCGTGCAGACGCGCTTCCCGACGACGTTCCTCATCCTCGCCCGCGCCGCCCTCGGCGAGGACGTGGCGGACCTGCCCGCCCAGCTCCAGGAGTCGCTCGAGATCGAGGATGCGGTGGAGGACCCGGGCTACGACCACACCGTGTACCTCGGCACCGGCTGGACCTACGGCCTCGCCCAGGAGGCGGCGCTGAAGGTCCGCGAGGCCGCTCAGGCCTGGGCGGAGTCGTATCCGCTCCTCGACTACCGGCACGGTCCGCTCGCCGTCGCGCACCCCGGCTCGCTGGTCTGGTTCCTCGGCACGGCCGACGACGACCTCGCCCGCGACATCGAGGCGACGGGCGCGACGGTGCGGCAGCGAGAGGGTGAGGATCCGCTCGTCTCGCTCGTCCGAGCCCAGCGATACGCTGTTCGAGCCGCGACGGCCCGCGGGCTCGATCCCGACCACCCCCGCCACCTGACGCGCTCGATCGTCCTGTCCTGAGACCAGCCAGGGAGTCAACGATGACGATGACACAGACCCGCCCGCCTGAGAGGGCGGAGCAGCGGCCGACGGAGCCTCCCTCACCGCGCAGGAAGCGGCGGCGGCTCGGCAGCGATCTGGCCGGCTGGGGGTTCGTGCTCCCGGCCATGGTGATCGTGCTCGGGCTCTCCCTCTTCCCCGCCGTCTGGGCGCTGGTGCTGTCGCTCCAGGACTGGAACGGGTTCGCGACCCCGGAGTTCATCGGGACCGACAACTACAGCCGTCTGATGTCCGACTCCGAGTTCTGGGATGCGGTCGTCCACACGGGCCTCTATGTCGCGCTCTTCGTCCCGGCCTCCGTGCTGGCGGGTCTGTTCCTCGCGGTGGCTCTGAACCGCAAGATCCGCTTCATCGGGTTGTACCGGACCGCGATCTTCGTGCCCTTCGTCGCCTCCGCGGCCGCCACGGGCATCCTCGCCTCGTACCTGTTCAGCCCGCAGTACGGCCTGGCGAACAACGTGCTGCGGGCCGTGGGCGCGCCGCCGCAGGGCTGGCTGGAGGACCCGTCGCAGGCGATGGTGGTCGTGGCGATCATGTCGCTCTGGGGTCAGGCCGCCTTCACGACCGTCATCTACCTCGCCGCCTTGCAGGACATCTCGCCCGATCTCCTCGAGGCGGCGCGGATCGACGGCGCCTCCCGGTGGCAGACGTTCTGGCGGATCGTGTGGCCGGAGCTCGGCCCCATCACCGTGTTCGTCACCATCTGGCAGACCATCGGGGCCCTGCAGCTCTTCGACCTCGTCTACACGACCACCCGAGGCGGGCCGCTCGACGCCACGAAGACGATCGTCTACTTCCTGTGGGAGAAGGCCTTCCACAGCCTGGAGTTCGGTTACGGCTCGGCTGCGGCGTACGTGCTCTTCGCCGTCACCGTCCTCATCACTGCCGCCATGGTGATCTACACCAGGCGCCGGAACACGGAGGCCTTCTGATGACCACGGCTCCCGACCGCACCCGTCCCGAGGTCCGCTCGTCGGCTCCCCGGCGCCGGGTCCGCATCAGCGGCTGGCACTTCGTGCTCGCTCCCCTCGCGCTGATCTTCGTGATCCCGTTCGCCCAGATGCTCTTGGCCTCCTTGTCGCCGGCCAGCGAGCTCGTGAAGTTCCCGCCGCCCTTCATCCCCTCCAGGCTGACGCTGGATGGGTTCATCCAGCTGTTCGCGACCACCGACATCCTCCGCTGGCTGCTGAACAGCACGATCGTGTCGGTGATCGCGATCATCGGCCACGTGATCTTGTGCTCACTGGCCGGGTACGGATTCGCCCGCCTCAAGTTCCGGGGCCGCAACATGGGGTTCTTCCTCATCGTCGCGACGATCATGATCCCCACGCAGCTGCTCATGATCCCCACCTACGTGCTGTTCTCGCAGATCGGGATCATCAACACCCTCGCCGCCGCGTTCGTGCCGTGGCTGGCCTCGGCCTTCGGGATCTTCCTGATGCGGCAGTTCTTCCTCACCCTGCCCGTCGAGCTCGAGGAGGCGGCGGCGCTGGATGGCGCGAACCGCCTACAGATCTTCCTCCGCGTCGTGCTCCCGCTCGCCCGGCCCGCCATCGCCACCCTCGCGATCTTCACACTCCTGAGCTCGTGGAACGACCTGATCTGGCCGCTCATCGCGATCAACGACGACACGGCGTTCACGGTGCAGCTCGGGATCGCGAACTTCCAGGGCGCCCGGCGCACCGACTGGTCGCTCCTCATGGCGAGCAACGTGATCGCCACGCTCCCCCTCGTGCTGTTCTTCCTGTTCGCCCAAAAGCAGTTCGTGGCGACCATGACCATGTCGGGACTGAAGGGATGACCGCGAACGTCGTGGTCGCGGGAGACGCGAACCTCGACCTCATCCTCCGCGGCGACACCGTGCCGCGCTTCGGACAGGCGGAGCAGCTGCTGTCGTCGGCCGACCTCGTGCTCGGGTCGAGTGCGGGCATCGTCGCCGCCGGCCTGGCGCGGCTCGGAGTGTCCACCTCGCTCGCGGCGCGGGTGGGAGACGACGTGTTCGGCGCGCGGACGGTGGAGCTGCTGCGATCGGCGGGTGTCGACGTCTCGCGGGTGCGGGCCGTCGACGAGCCCACGGGGCTGTCGGTGATCCTGTCCACGCCGGGCGACCGCGCGATCCTCACCCTCACGGGCGCGCTCGCCACCCTGACCGGGGCGGACGTGCTCACGGCCGCGTCGGAGGCGGACCACGTGCACGTCGCCTCCTTCTTCCTGCTGCCCGCGCTCGCGGAGGAGCTGCCCGCTGTGCTCTCCGAGCTCCGGGCGCGGGGCGTGACGACGAGCTTCGACACGAACTGGGACCCTGCGGAGCGGTGGGAGGGTGTCGCGGAATGCCTCCCGCACGTCGACGTCCTCCTGCCGAATGCCGCCGAGGCGAGGGCGCTGGCCCGCGCGATCGGCGAATCCCCCGCCGACACGGAGGATGCCGCCCGCCTGCTGGCGCGCCGCGGTCCGTTGGTCGTGGTGAAGGACGGCGCGCGGGGCGGCTTCGCCACCTCGGGCGACGCGATCGTGCGGGCCCCGGGCCTGACGGTCGACGTCGTCGACACGACCGGTGCGGGCGACAGCTTCGACGCCGGGTTCCTCGCGGCTTGGCTCCGACGGATGCCGCTGGCGGAAGCGGTGCGCTGGGGTGCGGTCGCGGGCTCCCTGTCGACGCGCGCGGCCGGCGGCACGGGCGGGCAGGCCACCGCCGAGCAGGTGGAGCAGGCGGCACGGTGATCACCTGCCTCGGACTGGCCCCCGCTCTCGACATCACCTACGGCCTCCCGTCAGCGCGCCTCGGCGCGATCCACCGGCCGGACTGGCAGCTGTCGCTGCCCGGGGGCAAGTCGCTCAACGTGGCTCGAGCGCTCGCGCTGCTGGGTGCGGAGGCGTGCGCGATCGTGCCCGTGGGCGGCGCGACGGGCGAGGAGCTGGTGGCGTCTCTCGGGTTCCTCGGCGAGGACGGTCGCACGCGGATCGACGTCATCGAGACCGGCGTCCCGACCCGGCGCTGCATCACGATCGTCGACGGGGGCGCGGGCGAGCTCACCGAGATCTACGAGAATGCGCCGCCGATCCCCGACGACGCGTGGGACGAGATCGTCGCTCGCGTCGCCACGGTGACGGAGGGCTGGCTGGCGGTCTCAGGGTCCGTCCCCGAGCACCGGATCTCATCACTCGCCGCGCAGCTCGCCCTCGCGACCGAACGCGGCGTGCAGGTGGCGCTCGACGTGCGCCAGGACGTGCTGGATGCCGTCTTCGCGGTGTGCCGGCCGGCCCTGGTGAAGGTCAACCGCTCGGAGGCGGCCGACGCCGTCGGCACGGGCTCCACCCCCGAGCTCGCTCATCGCCTCCGCGTGCGCGGAGCCGGGATCGCGGTCGTCACCGACGGCGCGGACGGCAGCGTCGGCGAGGACGACCGGGGCGTCTGGCGCGTCCGGGCCCCGCGGGGCGGCATCTTCACGGTCGGCGCGGGCGACTCCTTCCTCGCCGGCCTGCTCCACCGCCTCTCGGCCGGGGCCCCGCTCGACACCGCCCTGCGCACGGCGTCGGCCGTGGCGGGTGCGAATACGCACGAGCCCGGCGCCGCGGTCTTCGACCCCGCCCGCGCAGCGTTGGCGGAGTCAGCCGTGTCGGTCATTCCCGAAGGGGCTTGACGACCCGGTCGAACATCGCGAAGAGGGGCGCGAGATCCTGATCGTCTGAGGCGGCGCGGCACGCCTCATCGTTGACCGCGCCGCTGACGTCGAGCCAGTCGAGCCGCCAGCCTGCATCGCGGGCGATCCGATCCCACATCCACCGCTGGGTGCGGCCGTTGCCCTCACGGAACGGGTGGATGTAGTTGAACTGGTCGTAGTGGTGCGCGAGTCGGGCGATGAACGTCGTCCGACCCATGCCTCGGAGGTCGTCGTCGGCCCGTAGGTCCTCCGCGGCGAAGCCTGCGGCGCGCTCGACCATCGAGACGGGAACGAAGTAGCCCGCGCCCTCCACGTTCTTGCGGATGTCGACCGTGCGCAGCTCCCCCGCCCAGCCGTACACGGGGCCGAATAGGAAGCGATGGATGGCCCGCAGCTCAGCCAGGTCGCCGGTCGGCGGCGGAGGTTCGGCCGCGAGACGCAGCATCCGAATCGGCACGAGGTCGCCTTCGACCGCATCCAGCTCGGCCTTGGTGACGGCACCGACCAGGTTCCTCAGAACACCCGTCGCGGGGTCGATGTACGGATCGACGAACTCAGGCAATCCCGTAACGGGCCCGGACCCGCGCCTCGAGCTCACCGAGATCGATCTCGCCGGCGACGTAGTCGTCAGTGTCGGCCTTCGTCTCCGCGCTGGTCGGCAGGCCCTCCATCTCACCGGCGTGGATGGCCTCGGCCACCTGGCGCTCACGCTCGGCACGCTGAGCAGAAGTCAGGGTCGTGATCGACACGGTCCACCTCCTTCTGCTGAGGTGCCCCATTCTACCGGCTGGACGGCTGCCCGGACAGGCTCTGCGGCGTCGTCTCGAACCGCAGGCGAAGACGAGAGAAGCCGCCCGGAGGCGGCTTCTCACTTCGGTGGAGCTAAGGGGATTCGAACCCCTGACCTTCTCATTGCGAACGAGACGCGCTACCAACTGCGCCATAGCCCCGCGGTCGCGTGCGCGACAGCCCAGACAGTCTACGTCTCAACCGGCCCTCGGCGCCAATCCGGGCTCGGTGCGCGCGGCGAGGCGGCTCCCCCACCGGCCCAGGAGCATCACCGACACCGTGAGGAGCACGCTGCCGAGGATGGCGAGCGGGAGGCTCATGAAGAACTGGAGCACGAGGAGGGGCGGGATGAAGGCCAGCACGGCGGCGATCGCGATGACGGCTCGCGGCGGCGTCGGGCCCACCTCGCGCGGCGCCTCCCAGCGACCGACGAGGAACGACAGCCCGTAGAGGGCGACGAGGGTCAGCACGAAGAGCACCGGACGCGACCACCACCACGCGGGGCTGGCGGGCGGCGGGCTGATCGCGGGGACGAGCAGCATGAGACCGGTGATCGCGAGGATCACGGGCAGGTGCCAGAGGTAGATCGTCATGAGCCGCGAGCCGACGAGGAAGACGATGCCACGGGCGACGTGCGTGTTCATCAGCGCCGCCAGCGCGGGGCGCAGCAGGCGTAGGGCGCAGGTCTGCGAGATCGCCAGCGCGATCAGCGGGAGCGTCGGCGGGTTGAGGTTGGTGAGCATGTCGGGCGCATACGGACCCCACATCGTCATCGGGATGAGGGTCGCGAAGGCGACGAGCCCGATGATGGCCAGCGTCCACCAGCGGCGGGCGGCGAACCAGCCGTCGGCGTACCAGAAGCCGATCTGCTGCACGAGCAGCCAGACGAAGAACAGGTTGATCAGCCCGATCGCCTGCACACCGCTGGCGTACCGGACCGTGTCGACGAGGATGGCGCCGGCCAGCAGCACGACGAGGGTGGCGCGCGGAGCCGTCGCGTGCATCCGCACCATCACGGGCACGAGCGACTGGCAGAGGATGTACGCCGCGAGGAACCACAGCGGCGAGGCCGCACCCACCACGGCCACGTCGACGATCGCGGGGTCGACGCCGAGCAGCTTCGCGCCGCCGATCACCACCGCGTAGAAGATGAACAGCGGCAGCGCCGGCTGGGCCAGCCGCAGCACTCGGCTGCGCACGTACTCCTCCGCCGTGCCGCCGCGCCGGGTGAGGCTCCGCCAGGCCGTGAGGGAGGCGAAGCCGCCCACCACGAAGAACAGCGGCATGATCTGCCCCACCCACGTGACCGGCGCGAACCACCACTGCGCCTCGAGCGGACGCGAGATCTCGAGCCCGCCATCCGGACCGAAGCCCACACCCACCATGAGCAGGTGGATGACCACCACGAGCAGCACGCAGAAGACGCGCGCGAGGTCGAGCGTCAGGTCGCGCTTCGAGAGGTCGATCGACGAGGCGGACGAAGCGACCTTCGTCGGTCGGCTCGTCGCGGTCGGCGGGGCGGCGTCGTCCATGAGGTCATCCTACGAGGGCGCGCTCACACGCCACGTTTCGCCATACCCAGGTGGTTTCGCCACACCGGTCGACGTGGCGAAACCACTTGAGCATGGCGAAACGTGAGAGAGGCGGATGCGCGGGTCAGCCGGCGCGACGGCGGGCGAGGATCTCGTTGAGGTCGAGCTCGGGGCGCACATCGTCGACGATGCCCATGTGCGCGAAGCGCGACGGGGCCGTCCGCGCGGGGCGCGCCGCCGGAGCGGCGGGCGACTCCTCGACGTCCGCCTCCGCCTCGGCCTCCTCTGCCTCGAGGCGACTCCGCAGGGCGTCCTCCGCGGCGGCGGCGGCGCGCAGCAGCGACTCCTGGTGATCGACACGCCGCACTCGGGGCACCGCGGTCGACACGGACGCAGCGGCGGGAGCGGGCGCCGCCTGCTCCTCCTCGACGGCCACCGCCACCGCTTCCTCGACGTCGGCGAGGTACCGCGGCTTGGGCAGCGCGATCGGCGTCCAGGTCGAGCGGTGCTCCTCGACGTCGGGCAGCACGAGCTCGGGCATCGGCTCATCGGCGACGTCGTCGTAGACGTCGGCCATCGTGACGGGGGCGCTGGAGGATGCGGGCGCGGGCAGGCGCAGACGGCGCCCGGCGCGCGACAGCCGCCCGAGCACGACGATGCTGAGCACACCCACGACCATGCCGAGGACGGCGATCGCCCAGGCGCCGGTGTAGACGGCCTGCATGCTGCCGAGCACCGAGCAGATCAGCGACACGACGAGCACGAGGCTCGCGACGGCGCGCGTCCGGCGCAGGCGGTCGGCGGCACGGATCGCGGCGGGCACGGCCTCCGCCTCGGCGCGCTTCAGCAGCCGCTGCTGCTCGTGCACCGTGCGGGCGTTCACCTCGAGCCGCACCTCGTCGGGCATCTCGGACGTCTCGGCCAGGATGCGCAGCGTCTGCTGCAGCCGGACGGCGTTGCGCTCGGTGGCGAGGTACTGCCGGCTGCGGAACCACGAGGGCAGGAGGTAGACCAGCCACAGCACGGCGGCGAGGGCGATGACGAGTCCGCCTCCCAGCCAGTCCGTGCTCATGCCGACAACGGTATGGCCGATCCGGTGCTGTTCTCATGACCTCCGGGCGCGTGTCGAGGAAGCGTGTCCGAAGACGCGGGGAGTTCGACCACGAGACGCGCTCCGGCCGCCGTGGTGTCGGCCGCGACCGACCCGCCGTGAGCCTCGACGATGGAGCGCACGATCGCGAGCCCGAGGCCCGTGCTCCCGGTCCGTCGCGACCTCGATCCGTCGGCGCGGACGAAGCGCTCGAACAGCTCGGGCACGAGCTCGGGCGGGAAGCCCGGCCCGTCGTCGGCCACGATCAGCCGCACCCGCTCTCCGCCGACGACGGTCTCGACGGTCGTGGTGACCGTCGTGCCCGCGGGCGTGTGCACGATCGCGTTCGAGAGCAGGTTCGCCACCACCTGGTGCAGCCGCTCGTGGTCGCCACGGACGAGCATCGGCTCCTCGGGCACGTCGGCCACCCAGTCGTGGTCGGGTGAGGCCGCCCGCGCGTCGCTCACGGCGTTCGCGACGACCTCGGCGAGGTCGACGTCGTCGATGCGGAGGTCCTGGCCCTCGTCGAGCCGGGCGAGCAGGAGCAGGTCGTCGACGAGCGACCCCATCCGGCTCGCCTCCGCCTCGATCCGCTGCAGCGAGTACTCGGTGAGCTCGGGCAGGTCACCGCTCTCCTGGCGGGTCAGCTCGGCGTATCCGCGGATGGCAGCGAGCGGGGTGCGCAGCTCGTGACTGGCGTCGGTGACGAAGCGCCGCATCCGCCGGTCGGTCTCGCCGCGCACCACGAAGGCACGGTCGACGTTGTCGATCAGCAGGTTGAGCGCCGCTCCCACCTGCCCCACCTCGGTGCGCGCGTCGGTGTCGGCAGGATCGACCCGCTGCGCGATCGACACGTCCTCGGTGGCGAGCGGCAGCGCCGCCACGGTGGACGCCGTCTGGGCGACACGGTCGAGCGGACGGAGGGCGAGCCGCACCACGATCAGGACGCCGACGACGGTGACGAGCAGGGCGAGCACGCCGAGCAGCACCATCACGATCGTCTGCTGCATGATCGCCGCCTGGGCCACGCTCAGGGAGACCCCCGCGACGAGGGTGGAGCCGTCGGGGCGCGTGTGCACGTCGATGCGGTAGTCGCCGAGCCCGGGCACGTCGACGGCGCGGCGCCCGTCTCCCTGTGCGGCGGCATCCTGCACCGCGGCCGCCGCTGCCGCATCGAGCGCGGTCGCATCCGCGTCGCTGAAGGAGGCCGACTCGACCACGGCGCCGTCGTCGAGGTAGGCGATGATGGTGCCCGGTCCGAGGCCGACGTACCCCGTCATGGGCTTCGAGTAGCCCGATCCGCCGCGGCTGCCCGGGCCGAACTTGTCGACGGAGTGCTCGAGCGCGGCCGCCGACCCGGTGAGCTGGCTGTCGACCACCGTCGTCACCGACGAGCTGAGCGTCGCCACGTAGCCGGCGCCGATGACGGCGAGCACGGCGGCGACCACGACGGTGACGCCGATCGTGATCCGCGCGCGGAGCGTCAGCGGCGAGCGCCCCCGACCCCTCTCCGTGCTCACGTCGTGGCTCGGAGCACGTAGCCGACCCCTCGGACGGTGTGGATCATCTTCGGTCGGCCGAGGTCGATCTTCTTGCGGAGGTACGAGACGTAGAGGTCGACGATGCTGGCCTTGCCCGCGAAGTCGTAGTTCCACACCCGGTCGAGGATCTGCGCCCGCGTGAGCACACGGCGGGGGTTGCGCATGAAGTAGCGCAGCAGCTCGAACTCGGTGGTGGTGAGCGAGATCTGGTCGCCGCCACGGGTCACCTCGTAGCTCGCCTCGTCGAGCACGAGATCGCCGACCTCGATGCGCGTCACCTCGAACGGCTCGGACTGCGCCGTGCGCCTCAGCAGACCCCGGAGGCGCGCGACGAGCTCCTCGAGGCTGAACGGCTTGGTCATGTAGTCGTCGCCGCCGGCGGTGAGCCCGACGATGCGGTCGTCGATCGAGTCGCGTGCCGTGAGGAAGAGGGTCGGGGTCGAGTCGCCGCTCTCGCGCAGCTGCCGCAGGATCGAGACGCCGTCGATGTCGGGGAGCATGATGTCGAGCACGATGAGGTCGGGCCGTGACGCCTCGTACAGCGCCAGCGCCTCGCGTCCGTCGGCGGCCACATCGACGACCCAGCCCTCGTATCCGAGCGCGAGGCTCACGAGGTTGGTGAGCACGGGCTCGTCGTCGACCAGCAGCACCCTGATCGGGGTGCCGTCGGGGCGGCGGATGCGCGGCAGCTTCGCCAGCACGGCGCGCCGCTTGCCGGGATCCGGCAGGGTGCCGGCGTACTCGGAGGGCGGCGGGATCGTCACCACCCGATTATCGGATAGCCGCGACCGGTCCATCGGGGCGGGCGGCGCCTTTCATGGAGACCTCAAATGTTCCGTGGTCCCGCGGAGGCGACGCGAAGGCGCGACCTCAGCCGCGCGACTCGAGCCGAAGCGGCTGAGCCGCGGCGACACGATCCGCCTCCGGCACGGAGCCCTGCCCCGCAGGCACGTCGCCCGACGTCCACCGCTTGAGCACGCCGACGGCGAGCTCCTCGCGCACGAGCGCGAAGCAGAAGTGGTCGCGCCAGTCGCCGTTGATGTGGATGTACCGGCGCCGCAGGCCCTCGTACCGGAATCCCAGCTTCTCGACCACGCGCAGGCTGGGCCCGTTCTCCGGGCGGATGCAGATCTCGACGCGGTGCAGGCCCACGGAGTAGAAGCAGTAGTCGGTCGCGAGAGCGACCCCCGTGGGCGTGATGCCCTTGCCCGCGAACCGCTCCGACACCCAGTACCCGATGCTGGCCGAGGCGACCGATCCGTAGCTGATCGACGAGACGTTCAGCTGCCCGGCGAGCTCGCCCTGCCACTCCAGCACGAACGGCAGGCCGAGCCCCGCCCGCGCGTTGGCCAGCAGCGAGCGGATGCTCGTCCTCGTGTCGAAGGACGACGGCCCGTGCGGGCTGGTCGCCTCCCAGGTGCGCAACCAGGAGCGGTTCTCGATCAGCTCGCGCTCCAGCGGGCGCGCATCGCGCACGCGGATCGGACGGATCGAGATGGGACCGTCGCTCAGGGTCGGTATGAACATCGCTCGAACACTACAGCGTCGTCGCTCGGTTGCCGCGGCAGCGTCTGCCCGCGTCTACAGACCGGCGACGAAGTCCTTGAGCCACGGGCGGAGGTCGGGGCCGAGGTCGTCGCGATCGCTCGCGAGCTGCACGATGGCCTTGATGTAGTCGAGCTTGTCGCCGGTGTCGTACCGGCGACCGCGGAACACCACACCGTAGACGCCGCCCGCGATCGAGTCGTCGTCGGCCAGGGTGAGCAGCGCATCCGTCAGCTGGATCTCGCCGCCCTTGCCGGGCGGGGTCTTCTCGAGGATGTCGAAGACCTCGGGCTGGAGGACGTACCGGCCGATGACGGCGAGATTCGAGGGCTGGGAGCCCTGCTCCGGCTTCTCGACGAGCCCGGTGACCTTGACCACGTCGTCCTCGTCGGTGGCCTCGACCGACGCCACCCCGTAGAGGTGCGTCATCGACGGGTCGACCTCCATGAGGGCGATGACGGTGGCCTGCTTGGCCTCGGTGACCTCGAGCATCCGCTTCAGCAGCTCGTCGCGGGCGTCGATGATGTCGTCGCCGAGCAGCACCGCGAAGGGCTCGTTCCCGACGTGCATGCGCGCGCGGAGGACGGCGTGGCCCAGGCCCAGCGGGTCGCCCTGGCGCACGTAGTGCATGTCGGCGAGCGCGGTCGACTCGTTGACCACGCGGAGCATCTCGCCCTTCCCCTTCTGCTCCAGGGTGGACTCGAGCTCGTAGACCCGGTCGAAGTGGTTGTCGATCGCCGTCTTGTTGCGCCCGGTCACCACGAGCACGTCGGAGAGCCCCGCGTCGACGGCCTCCTCCACCACGTACTGGATGGCCGGCTTGTCGACCACCGGCAGCATCTCCTTCGGCATGGCCTTCGTGGCCGGCAGGAACCGGGTGCCGAGGCCCGCCGCGGGGATGACCGCCTTGCTGAGTGGTTTCGCCATGCGACCCAGCGTATCGACGATGCGGCCCGGGAGGAGACCCTTGCCGAAACACCCGCGTCACACTGCCCGCCTAGACTCTCCGGTATGACGGCAGACGTCACCGATACCAAGCGCGCACTGCGCGCCGAGCTCCGCGAGCGACGACGGACGCGGACCTCGAAGCAGGTCGACGAGGCCACCGAGGGCTTCACGCGCAACCTGATCGCCGTCGCCGACACGTACGGGGCGCAGACGATCGCCTCCTACCTCTCCTCCCCCACCGAGCCCAACACGCGGCCGTTCCTCAACTGGGCCGTCACCGGCGGCCGGCGCGTCCTGCTCCCCATCGGCCGCACCGACGGCCTGCTCGACTGGACCGAGGGTGATGGGCAGTCCGAGACGGAGGGCCTCAACGGCGTTCCGGAGGCGGTGGGCGAGATCCTGGGCCCGATCGCCATCAACGATGCCGACCTGATCGTCGTGCCCGCATCGGCCGTCGATGGCCGCGGCATCCGCATGGGCTGGGGACGCGGCTACTTCGACCGCACCCTCGGGTCGATGGAGCGCTGCCCTCCCGTTTTTGCGCTGGTGTTCGACGATGAGATCCTTGACGAGGTCCCGCGGGAGGTGCATGACGCTCCGGTCGACGGGGCCGTCACACCCACCAGGATCGTGCGCTTCTCGCACTGAACGCCCGCGGAGACCAGCCGTGCCCACGTATTCGTATCGCTGCACCGAGTGCGGCAACGCCTTCGACATCCAGCAGTCCTTCACCGACGACAGCCTCACCGAGTGCCCCGCCTGCGGCGGAGTGCTGCGGAAGGTGTTCAGCCCGGTCGGGGTGACCTTCAACGGGTCGGGCTTCTACCGCACCGACTCGAGGGCCTCGTCGTCCAGCGGATCGTCCTCGAACGGATCGGCGTCGGGCGGCTCATCGAGCTCCGGCGCGGGGTCGTCGTCGGGGACGGGCTCCTCGTCTGGCGGCTCCAGCTCGTCGAGCGGGTCTTCCTCGAGCGGTTCGTCATCGAGCGGATCGTCGTCGAACGGCAGCGGGTCCTCCTCCGCTTCCTGACGACCCTCCGTAGGCTGGACCCCATGTTCAAGGGATTCAGGGAGTTCATCCTCCGCGGGAACGTCATCGACCTCGCCGTCGCCGTGGTCGTCGGTGCCGCCTTCACCGCAGTCGTCAACTCGATCGTGACCAACCTGATCAACCCCCTGATCAGCGGATGGTTCAACGCCAGCGACCTCGACAACGCCCTGGTGGTGCAGTTCGGCGAGGCGCAGATCAAGTTCGGCGCCGTGCTGGGTGCGATCCTGCAGTTCCTCATCGTCGCGGTCGTCGTCTACTTCGCGTTCGTGCTGCCCATCAACCACCTCAAGAAGATGGCGTTCTCGCTGAAGAAGACGCCGGCCGAATCCCTTCAGGAGGAGAAGGAGGAGCTGCCGCCCACCGAGACGGAGCTGCTCATCGAGATCCGCGACCTGCTCGCGCAGGGCCGCCCCTCGGCCGACCAGCCGACCGGCGCCACGAGCGCGGCGAGCTCGGTCACGGTGACGGATGCGCCGCCGCACGGGAGGCACGGCGGCTCCGCCACCTCCTGATGGCGGCTACCAGTGCGGGGGGACGTCGCGCCTGAGGCGCTCGTCGTTCTCCGATCCGCGGGTGGAGGGCGCGACGTCGTCTGCGTCCTCCGCCGCGCGCACCGGGACCTCCCTCGGGAGGTCCTGAGGCGTCGGGTCGCTGCCCGGCACGGGATCGGTGATCACGCGACGGCGACCTGCGCGTCGGATGCGGGGCTCGTTCACCCCTCGATCCTGCCGGATTCGGATCAGATCCGGCTGATCGGGCCCGTCGCCATCGCGTCGGATTCGACCAGCGACAGCTCGCGCACACCCAGCACCGAGGAGATACGCGCGGCGACGCCCTCGGGATCGGAGAACAGCTCGAAGCTGTGCACCCGGAGGTAGTGCCACCCGAGTCGGCGCAGCATGTCGGGCCGGAGGCGCAGCGACTCGCGGAGGCTCGCGGAGTGCACCACCGCATCCGTCTCGATCGCGATGGCGCGCTCGTCGTGCGAGGCGACCAGCGTGAGCTTGCCGCGGTGCTCGAACGCCACCGCCAGTCCGCGGTTGCCGAGGCGACGCGCGAGGTCGATGAGCAGGGCGTCGCCCGGGCTCGAGAAGGTGTCGGGCGTCGGACCGCTCTCGGCCTCGGTGAGGATCTGCCGGAGCGCGACGACCCCGTAGTTCATGCGGTCCTCGTCGATGTCGGCCGGGGTGAAGCAGCTGACGATGTCCATGGATCGGCGGGCCCTCGTCATACCGACCGCGAGCAGTCGCTCGCCACCGGGACGAGCGAGCCCGCCGAAGTTGGTGAGCACACGACCGTGGGCGGTCTTGCCGTACCCGATCGAGAAGATGACCCGGTCGCGGCTCTGCGCGACCGACTGCTCGAGGGTCGCCACCATGAACGGCTCGGCGCGCTCCTTGAGGATGAAGTCGGCCAGGTCGCTCCGCTTCGCGAACGCCGCGAGGACGGCCTGCTGGAGCCGCACCGCGTGCTTCGACGAGGCGGTGATGACCATCAGCGACTCGCGAGGGTGGTGGATGGCGTGATCGAGCACGAGGCCGACCACCTTCTCGACCTCGGCGTCGACGCTCTCGACCGCACCCGACTCGGGATCGGGCATCCCGCCACGACCCTCGACGTAGTGCAGCGCGAGGCTGCCGTGCCCGAGGTAGGTGCCGGCCCACGGCAGCGAGTCGATCTTCCCACCGTAGAAGCGGTGATTCACGAGCTCGGCGAGGTCTTCGCCACCCGCACGGTAGCTGCGGGTGAGCGACAGCGTGGGCACGAGGTCGGCGAGCTGCGCGAGCGCCGAGTCGGAGTGCAGGCCCTCGACGGTGGCGGCGTCGGGCACCGCCCGCTGCTCGTCGACCGACCGCACGGCGGTCTCGAAGTACGACGGCGTCTGGGTCACCGGGTCGCCGAACGCGACGATCTGACGGCCACGACGGATGGCGGGCACGTTCTCGGCGAGCGTCGTCGCGCCGGCGTCGACCAGCACGACCGTGTCGAACGCGATCGAGTCGCTGATCTGCGGCACCTCGTACGGGGAGGCCAGCCACACGGGCGCGAGCGCCTTGGCGAGATGCGGCGCGGTGCGCTCGAGCGCGACGCTCGTCACGTCGTCGGAGCGCAGCATCGTCTTGAGGCCCGCGGCCTCGTCGGGGTGGTCGACGATGCCGACGCTCCACGTCTCGGCGAGCTGCCACGCGAGGAGCTGCCCGTTCATCGAGGCGTGCGCCTCGTCGACGAGGCGGAAGTCGCCCTCGAGGCGGTCGAGCACCGCGGTGTTCGCGCCGAGCAGGGCACGATCGGACGCCAGCATCGACTCGAGCACCGACTGCCACCAGGCGAGCTCGAGCTCGTCGGGGATGGCCGACTCGGGCACGTGCCGGTTCGAGAGGTCGACGAGGAGGGCGTCGAGGTCGAGCTCGCGCAGCGAGTCGAGCAACTCCATGCGCTCCTGCAGGTTCGCCATGACCTCCGACTCCTCGGCAAGGCCCTCGATGCGCTCGATGAGCTGCTCGATGGGGAGGTTCGACAGCTCCTTGCCGGTGCCGACGAGGCCCAGCGGGATGTCGAGGAGTGCGAGGTCTTCGGTGACGCGCTGGAACGCCATCTGCACCTCGTTGATGCCGACGGGGATCTCCGGCGGGATGCCCGCGGCGGCGAACCGGTACCAGAGCGTGCGCTGCTGCTGGATGCGGCGGAGCGCGGCGTTGACGTCGGTGACGTGGACTCCCGGTCGCACGTACTCGCGCGCGAGGGCCTTGAGGCGGCGACGCGAGGTGGACGACATCTGCGGCGCGTCGCGGCGCGCGGAGGTCGCGGCGATGAGGTCGGTGAGCGAGCGGTCGAAGACCACGGGCTGGAACTTGTCGAGCGTCTCGCGGAGGTCGGCGAGCAGCCTGAGGTAGACGCCCAGCTCGTTGATGGTGGAGAACGGCCGCATGCGGGTCTGCCCGATGAGCTCGTACGCCCCGGTGAGCAGGCTCGGGAGATCGTGGTGGCTGAGCCGCTTCGCGACGTCGTGCGTGCGATGGGCGTCGTCGCCCGAGGTGAAGGACGCGCCGTACCACGGGGAGTCGTCGGGGCCGTAGCGGAACTGCCCCAGCTCGGCCGCCTTGCTCAGGATGCGGGCGGCCTTCGCGCGACCCGTCGCGAGCGCCTCGAGGGCCGACCGCTCGAGGCGCGCGGTGGTCTTCGGCGGGTTCTGCAGCAGCGACAGGCGCGCCAGCTCGCGCAGAGCGTCGAGCACCGACACCTTGAGCAGCGGATCGACACGCGACATCGAGGTGCGGTAGTCGAGCAGCACGGCGCGCAGGCGCACGAGCGCGTCGTCGATGTCGGCGACCTGCGGCGCCTCCGACTTCTCGTTGCGGGCGATCGACTTGATGAGGTCGCGGCGCAGAGTACGGGGCGAGACGGCGAGGCCCGGGAGGCCTACGTCAGACAGGCGGCGGTCGATGCCGGTGAGGCTGAGCCGCCGGGGGCTCACCACGAGCACGCGCTTGTTCTGCCCCACGAGAGCGCCGATGGCGTTCACGATGGTCTGCGTGCCGCCGGTGCCGGGCAGGGTCTTCACCACGAGCGAGTTGCCCGCGGCGATCTGGCTGATGACGTTCTCCTGCTCGCTGTCGGCGTCGAGGAGGAGAGTGTCGGTCGAGGGCGCGCGGTGGTCCTGCGGCGCCGGCTCGGCCGGGTGGAAGCCGTCCTGCACGGCGCGGCGGGCGGTGAGGTTCCCGGCGATCGCGTCGAGCACGGGGTGCTGGATGGCGCGCGCATCCGCTGCCATCGCGCTGGCGACGTCGGCGAAGGTCGAGACGACGAGGCGCGGATGCACCGAGAACCACGGCAGGTGCGAGGTGAGGCCACGCAGGCGGTCGATGACCGGCTGCGGCTTGAACACGCCCGACTGCTCGGCCAGTTCGACGAAGGTGCGCTCGTCGACCGAGATCTGGAACTGTTCGGCGAGGGCGCGCACGAGCTCGGGGTTGACGTAGGCGCGGCCGCGGAGCTTGAGCTCGAAGTCGCGACCGTACCGGCGCACCGAGATCGGGCGCAGCAGCACGGGAGCGCGGAAGGAGTCGTCGTCGGTGCGCCACTCGGCGAGGCCGATGGCGAGGTGCACGGCGTCGATGCCGCGCACCGAGCGCAGCTCGACGCCCTTGTCGGTGATGACACCGGCCGCGAGACGGGCGTTGCGCAGGGCCAGCTCGTCGCGGATGAGGTTCGACAGCAGGGTCGCGTTGCCCGTGATGAACTGCGCGAGCCCACCCGGGTGGGTGGTGGAGAGCTCGATCCGGGACCGCGGGGAGTCGTCGAAGTGGATCAGCGGGCTCACGCCGCCGAGCTGTGCGATCTCGGCCCGCCACTCCTCGCGGCTAGGGTCGACGAGGCTCTCGGTCGTGAAGACCTGACCCAGGGGAATCTCCGACGACGACGCGCCGTGACGACCCCAGGCCGTCTCGGCAGCGTCGGTCGCGGACGTCAGGTCGTCCGCGTCTCGTCTCTTATCGGCGCGCCACACACGGTCACCATAAGGTCGAGCCCTCGTCGATCAGCGGAAACTCGCCGGATTTCGCCACATTCCCCTCGTCTGGGTGCCCGCATCCGTCCGGATCGGAATACCTCGCCCTCCACGGGCGCTGTACAGAGGGTCATGACTCAGCTCTCCGTCCTCGACCTCATCCCGGTGCGCGCCGGCCAGACCACGGCTCAGGCCGTGGCGGCGAGCGTGTCGCTCGCCCAGACCGCCGACCGCCTCGGCTACACGCGATTCTGGGTCGCCGAGCATCACAACATGCCCGCGGTCGCGTCGACCACGCCGTCGACCCTCATCGCGCACCTCGCCACGGCGACCGAGCGGATCCGCCTGGGTTCGGGCGGCGTCATGCTGCCGAACCACGCGCCGCTGGCCGTCGCCGAGCAGTTCGCGCTGCTCGAGGCGATGCACCCCGGTCGCATCGACCTCGGGATCGGACGCGCCCCCGGCTCCGATCCCGTCACCGCGTACATGCTGCGCGGCCGTCGCGGCCCAGCCGATGCGGATCCCGCCGCCGACTTCCCCAGCGACGTCGAGACCGTGGCCGCCCTGCTCGGCTCCGACCGGGCGCCCGCGTCAGCGCCCTTCGGCGACGAGCAGCCCGGCGTGGGCCTGAACATCCGTGGCCGCAGCTACGAGCTGCGGGCGACGCCCCGCTCGACGAGCGCGCCCGAGATCTGGCTGCTCGGATCGAGCGACTACAGCGCGTCGCTCGCCGCGCAGCTCGGTCTCGCCTTCGTATACGCCAACCACTTCGGCGCTCCGGGCATCGACCGCGCGCTCGACCTGTACCGGTCGGGCTTCCAGCCCTCCGAGGCGCTCACCGCCCCGAAGACGTTGCTCACGGTCAACGCGTCGGTCGCGGAGGACGCTGAGGCCGCCCGCCTGGCCGCGCTCCCCCAGCTCATCACGATGGCGCGTCTGCGCACCGGCGGCACCCTCGGGCCGCAGCTGACGATCGACGACGCCCAGGCCACGGCGCTCACCGCGGCCGAGCAGGCCTCGATCGCCGAGCAGGAGGCGCGATGGATGATCGGCGAGCCCGCCGACGTCGCCGACCGCATCCGCCAGGGCGCTGAGCGCTACGGCGTCGATGAGGTCATGGTGTCGCCCGCGGGTGGCGCGTGGGCCGCGCAGCCCCTCACCTCCACCCCGGCCCGCGAGCGCTCGCTCGCGCTGCTCGCCGCAGAGCTGCTGGTGTCTGCCAAGCTGACCGCATGAGCGACTTCAACACCCGCATCATCGAGGAGTTCCGCGCGAACGGCGGCACGGTCTCGACCGCGGGCTTTGGCAGCGATCTGGTGATCCTCCACTCCGTCGGGGCGAAGAGCGGCGCGGTGCGCGAGAGCCCCGTCCTCGCCCTCCGTCAGCCCGACGGGTCGTGGTTCATCGCCGCGTCGAAGGCCGGCGCGCCCGACAATCCCGCGTGGTACCACAACCTCGTCCACACGCCCGAGGCCTCGCTCGAGGTGCCCGGAGACACGGGCGTCGAGAGGGTCGACGTCGTCGCCGAGGTGCTCGCCGGAGCCGAGCGCGATGCCGCGTGGGCGCAGTTCACCGAGCGGTCCGAGGGCTTCCGCCAGTACGAGGAGCGCGCGGCCGGCCGCGTGATCCCCGTGGTGCGCCTGACGCGCCGCTGAGCGTCCCGCTGATCCTGCTCCCCGGCCCGTCGGCCCGACGGCGCGGATACCCGCTCGTCTAGGCTGGGCTCGATGAGACTGCTGCTGATCAGACACGGGGAGACGCCGGAGAACGCCCGAGGGGAGATCAGCTCGGAGTACCCGGGACCGGGACTGACCGAGATCGGCGAGCGCCAGGCCGCCGCGATCCCGCAGGCTCTCGAGAGCGAGCCGATCTCGGCGATCTACGCCTCCACCCTCATCCGCACCTCGATCACCGCGACCCCGCTCGCGACGCACCGTGGTCTGCCGATCGAGGTCGTCGACGGCGCTCAGGAGATCTACGCGGGCGTGTGGGAGCACCGCACCGACAAGGAGGCCTTCCGCGGCTACCTCGAGCCCATCGTGGCGTGGTGGCACGACCGGTCGGCCCGGATCGAGGGCGGCGAGGACGGCCACGGCTTCTTCGCCCGCTTCGACGGCGCCGTCGAGCGGATCGCGTCGGAGCACTCCGACGACCAGACCGTGGCGCTGTTCAGCCACGGCGCCGCCATCCGCGTGTGGAGCGCCGGCACGGCCGAGAACCTCGACGAGGAGAGCTCCGCGGGGCTGCGGCTCGACAACACCGGCATGGTCGTCATGGAGGGATCGTTCCGCTCCGGATGGCGCATGACGCACTGGTCGGAGCAGCCGATCGGCGGGGCCGCGCTGGCCGACGGCCATCCCGATCCCGGTGGCGAGGGCGACATCGCCGACTGACCGTCTCGGCTCCCTCCGGAGCGCAGCTACGAGTACCGCGGATCGCGCGCGTCGCGCCACGAAGTGCCCCGGCCGGATGTTAGACAGGATCGGTGCGGGGCGCGAGCGCGCCCCGATCCCGACAGGACAGGTCCCATGCCCCATCCCCGACGTCGTGCGGGTGCGCGCCGAGGTGCCGGCCGATTCGCGGCCGCGATCCTCGCCACGCTGTCGCTGACCATCGGCGCCACGGTCATCGGCGCCCCCGCCTACGCCGCCGACTACCCGAGCTGGGACGACGTGCAGAACGCACGGGCGAGCGAGGGCGCCAAGCAGGCGGAGATCGACCAGATCACCGCGCTCATCGCCGACCTTCAGGCGAAGGCGGCCGCCGCTCAGGCGCTGGTCGAGCAGCGCACGTCCGAGGCCGACGCCGCGCAGACCGCGCTTACCGCGGGCCAGGCCAAGGCCGACGCGCTCTCCGCCTCGGCGGCGCAGTGGCAGGCCAAGTCGGATGCGGCGAGCCGCCAGGCGGCTCTCTTCGCGGCCGACTTCGCCAAGACCGGTGGCCCCAGCGTCACCTCGGTGCTCATCGGCAGCAACGCCGCGCAGGCCGACGAGGTGCTCGCCAAGCTGAGCTCGATGGGGAAGCTGACCGAGACCATCAACGGCATCTACGCCGAGGCGAAGCAGGACAGCAACACCGCGCAGTCGCTGTCGGCGCAGGCCGACGTGGCGAAGCAGGAGCTGACGCAGCTCCAGCAGGCCGCAGAGGACGCACTCGAGCAGGCGGCACAGGCTCAGCAGGCGATGATCGCCGCGCTCACCGAGCAGAACGCGCACGAGGCCGAGCTGCAGGCGCAGTTGACCAGCCTCCAGCAGAACCTCGCCACCACCGAGCAGCAGTACCAGGAGGGCGTCGCTGCTGCGGCGGCCGCCGCCGCTGCAGCTGCCGCGGCCGCCGCGGCGGCGGCCCATGGCGGCGGACAGTCGGTGGGACCGGTGTCGTCCGACGACCAGTCGCTGGCGCAGGAGCTCATGGGATATGTGGCGTCCGGCCAGTTCCACGGCTCGTACCCCGACCACATCTTCGAGATCGAGTGGATCGCCGAGGGCAAGACGGTGCCGAACTGCACCATCGACACGTCGATCCTGCAGGCGATGGTGGCCGCGGTGCGCGCCTTCGGCAGCGCCGGCGTCAGCGACATCAGTCGGCGCTGCACCGGGCAGATCGAGGGGGCGGGGAACCGCATCCGCGCACTATCGCGATGGTGGCGGCCACGCCGTCGACTTCACCTCGGTGGGCGGCTCGGCCACGACCGGCGCGAACTCGGCCTCGCTGCAGCTCATCGACGTGCTGAACGGTGTGATGCCGAGCGGATCGCGCGTGGGTCAGGCCAACTGCCGCCGCAGCGCGGGCACGAGCGACAGCTGGAGCAACTTCACCCAGTTCGACGACACCTGCAACCATCTGCACATCGACGACTTCTAGCGTCGACGTCGACCACGGATGCGGCGCCGAGGCTCAGGCCGCGGCGCTCAGGCCTGCGGCGCCGGGGAGATGTTGACGAGCCAGTCGACGCCGAACCGATCGGTGAACGAGCCGAAGCTGTCGCCCCACGGGGCCTTGGCGAGCGGCTCGCCGATCGTGCCGCCCTCGGAGAGCCCCTCATAGAGACGGGTCAGCTCCTCCTCGTCGTCGCCGAACAGCGAGACGGACAGAGCGTTGACGCCGCGCGAGTACTCCATGCGGTTCGGGACGTCGGCCGCCATGAGGATGAGGCCCGACGGCATGATGAGCTGAGCGTGCATGATCTTGTCGGCCTCAGTGGGATCGTCGCTCACCCCGAACTCGGAGTACCGGGACATGGTGAGGTCGCCGCCCGTCACCGAGTGGTAGAACTCCATGGCCTCCACCGTCTGGTCGCGGAAGTTGAGGTACGGACTCAGCGTGATGGTCATGGTGGGGCTCCTCGCCGTCGATGGTGCAGCCAGAGTAGCGAGCACCACCGGCGCGCGGAAGGCTCGCCCCCTGGCGAGCACCGTGGTTCGGTGCCAGCCTGGGCAGCATGACCCAGTCCCCTCAGGCAGACCTCGACCACGGCGACGGCAAGGGTCCCGGCGGCCGCATCGTCCTGCTCGCGCTGGTGGCGGGCGCGGCGGGCCTGATCGTGCTGCGGCGCCGATCCGCGGCGAAGCGCAAGCGCAAGGAGCGCGCCCGCGACGCACGACTGCGCCTGCACGGCATCGACGTCGAGCGCGCCAAGCGCCTGCGCAAGGGCCTGGGGCGCGCGTCGACCCAGGTCGCGCTCTCGCAGCGCCGTCTCAAGCACTCCCTCACGGGCGACTGAGCCGCTCAGAGCGCATGGCGTCACGTCCCTCCCGCTCCCTGCGCCCGGTCGAGCTGCTCGCCCTGGCCGGCGCGATGGCGGTGTTCACCGGGCTCGCCGTCGGCCTGGTCACCCGCGAACCAATGCTCGCGCTGCTGTTCGCGCTCGGGGTCGCGGTGGTCGGGGTACTGGTGCTCGGAGTGCTGGCGCTCGTGATCGGCGAGCACCGCCGCGGGTGACCCGTGACCTGACCGGTGCCGGTCGGGCCTCAGACGATGCCGGAGCTGTCGAGCAGCGTCCCGATGAGATAGGTGGCCGCCAGCGCGAGACCACCGCCGATGACCACCCGGAGTGTGGCGCGCACCACTCGCGCCCCGCCGATCCGCGCCGCGACCGCCCCCGTGACGGCGAGCGCCACGAGCACGGCCACCACGGTGACGGGGATCCGCCAGTCGGGCGGGGGCAGCAGGATGGCGAGCATCGGCAGCACGGCGCCGCAGAAGAACGCGAGGGCGGAGGCGGCGGCGGCCTGCCACGGGCTCGCGATGTCGTCCTGGTCGATGCCGAGCTCGGCCTCGAGGTGGGCGGTGAGCGGATCGTGGTCGGTCAGCTCTCGCGCGACCTGCCGCGCCGTCTGCTCGCTGAGCCCCTTGTCGCGGTAGAGGGCGGTGAGCTCCTCGAACTCGATCTCCGGATCGGCCGCGAGCTCGCCCTCCTCCTTCGCGATGAGCGCCCGCTGGTTGTCGCGCGCGCTCGACACCGACACGTACTCGCCGAGCGCCATCGAGATCGCGCCTCCGACGAGCGCCGCGACCCCCGCCGTCGCGATGGGAGCGAGCTCGGGGGTGGCGCCCGCGACGCCGACCACCACGGCGGCCACCGAGACGATGCCGTCGTTGGCCCCGAGCACCCCGGCCCTCAGCCAGTTCAGGCGGGCGGCCATGCCTCCCACGTGCGGCTCGCCGGGATGCTTCGGATGGTCGAGGGCGCTCGTCACGAGCACATCATGTCAGGTGCGGGCGACCGTCAGTACTCGATCCGCCCATGACGGTCGTGGAACTCGCCGGTCGGCCCGTCCGGTGCCACCGTCGCGAGCGCGACCGTCGCATCCGTGCCCTCGGTGACGGTCTGGTGACCGCTGTACCCGTTGAACTCGGTCGACGTGTAGCCGGGATCGCTGGCGTTGACCCGGAAGCCCGGCAGGTTCTTCGCATATTGCACGGTGAGCGCGATCACGGCCGCCTTCGAGGCCGCGTAGGGCACGGCGAGCACCGGGTGCTCGTCGCGCCCGGCGGCCCGCAGGGCACGGGGCCAGCCCACGCCCGACGCCACGTTGACGATCACCGGATGCGCCGACTCCCGCAGCAGGGGAAGCGCGGCCTGCGTGACGCGCACGATCCCGACCACGTTGGTGTCGAGCACCGTCTGCATCGCGTCCGCGTCGAGATCGTCGAGCGAGTACGAGGAACCGAGGATGCCGGCGTTGTTGACGAGCACGTCGAGCGCGGGGATCTCGCGCATCGCCGCCTCGACGCTGCCCTGATCGGTGACGTCGAGCTGCAGCACGTGAGCGCCGAGCTCGCGGACGGCGTCTCCCGCCGAGGGATCACGCATCCCGGCGTAGACGGTGTGGCCGGCCTCGACGAGGCGGCGGGCGGTCTCGAGCCCGAGACTGCGATTGGCTCCGGTGATGAGTGTGTTCGTCATGGTTCGATGCTCCGCCCCGTGACCACACACACCCAGGCCCCGGTCGACGGTGGGACCAGCGGTACCAGGGTGCGGGCGGAGGCGCGGGGCAGGATGGACGCATGGACGAGTTCGCGAGTGTGCTGCGGGCGTGGCGCGACCGCGTCGACCCCGTCGAGGTGGGGCTTCCCGCGGGTGGCGCGCGTCGCGCGCCGGGGCTGCGCCGCGAGGAGCTGGCGGCGCTCGCCGGCGTGAGCGTCGACTACATCGTGAGGCTCGAGCAGGGGCGCTCCACCCATCCGTCACCCCAGCTGCTCGGGGCGCTGGCGAACGCCCTGCGGCTGACACCGGAGGAACGCGACCATCTCCACCGGATCGCCGGCGTCGCCCCTCCCCCGCCCACGGTTGTCCCCCGACTCGTCACGCCGGGCGTGCAGCGTCTGATCGACCGGCTCGGAGACGTGCCGCTCGGCGTCTTCTCCGCGACCTGGGACATCCTGCTCTGGAACGATCTGTGGGCCGCGCTCACCGGTGATCCGAGCGACCGACGGGGGCTCGACGCGAACCTGGTCTGGCGCCACTTCACCCTCGGGCACGCCGGGACCGAGTTCGACGAGCTCCACGAGGAGGAGTTCTCGGCCGACCTGGTCGCCGATCTGCGGATGGCGGTGGGCCGGTACCCTGCCGACGCACGTCTCGCCGACCTGGTCGCCCGGCTGCGCACGGTCTCCCCCGACTTCGCCGAGCGCTGGTCGATCGCCCGCGTCGCCGAGCACCGCTCGAGCCGGAAGACCGTGACCGACACCCCGGTCGGGCGCATCACGCTCGACTGCGACGTGCTCACCGTCCCGGGCGGCGATCTCCGGATCGTGGTCTACACCGCGGTACCGGGATCCGAGGACGCATCCCGCCTCGACCTCCTGCGGGTCACCGGCCTCCAGAGGCTGCACGCCGCCGGGGTGGAGCAGAGCGGCTGACGCTCACTCCGCCATCGTGGCGCGCATCTCGATGGCGATCTGCGAGGCGTCGAGGTTGGCCAGCGCGGTCTCGAGCACATCCGCGTCGAAGGTCCCGTTGTCGCGGGCATCGAGCAGAGCGGCGCGCTGAGCGGCGATCAGGTCGAGCTGGTACTGCTTCGCCCGCTCGAACGACTCGGCGCTGCGCTCGCCGTCGACGGGGGGCCTCTCGATCGACTCCCCGCTCGTGCGCATTAACTCGAAGAGGCGCGATCGCTCCTCGTCCGCCTGCCGGGCGACGGCGGCCTTATCGGTCTGCGGCGCGATCCGCTTCAGCAACGGTCCGATGGTGCCGCCCTGCACGAGCAGCGACAGCACCGCCACCGCGAAGGCGATCAGCACCAGCACCGGCCGTTGCGGGGTGCCCTCCGGCAGCGTCTGGGCGGCCGCCACGGTGACCGCCCCGCGCATCCCGGCCCAGACCACGGCGGTGCCTTCGCGCCACCCGAGCGGAGCGCGGAGGAAGTACTCGACGTCGGCGACCACCTGCGTCACCCGCGAGACGAAGCGCTGCAGATCGCGCTCGGAGCGCGGTCGGCGGCGGTGGTTCACCTCCTCGAAGGTCTCCTTCGCCCCCTCCGGCGAGGTGATCCGCTCCTGCATGCCCTGCACGCGGTCCTTCATGCGGGCCAGTCGCGCCGAGCGCCACGACAGCACCGCCAGCAGCGGCCCGACGTAGACGGCCCGCACCAGCAGCGTGATGAGCAGCGCGCCCGCGGCGATCAGCACCGCGAGGCCGATGCCCGCGTGCTCGCGCTCCACGTCGGCCAGGATCGAGGTGATCTGGATGCCCATCGTGAGGAACACGGCGCCCTCGAGCACGAGCTCGACCGTGCGCCAGTTCTGCGCATCCGACAGCCGGGTCTGCGGGGTGAGGTCGCGCGGGGCCCGGATGCCGGTGACGATGCCCGCCACCACCGCGGCCACGAGACCGGATGCGCCCAGCAGCTCCGCGGGGATCGACGCGAGGAACGGCAGGGTGAACGACAGCACGGTGTTGACCGTCGGGTTCGAGATCCGTCTCCGGAGCAGCAGCCCGAGCAGGGCCGCGAGCCATCCGATGACCACGGCGACGACGACGGAGTAGGCGAACGTGCCGATCGCACCCCAGAACGAGAACGCGGCCGCCGTCGCGACGATCGCGGTGCGCAGCAGCACGAGCGCGGTCGCGTCGTTGAGGAGGCTCTCTCCGTCGAGGATGGCGACGACGCGTTTCGAGACCGACGTGCGCTTGATGATGGAGGTGGCGACCGCATCCGTGGGGCTGATGATCGCGCCGAGCGCGACGCCCCACGCGAAGCCCAGGTCGGGGATCACCAGCATGAAGAACAGCCCCAGTGCGAGCGAGGTGACCACCACGAGCACCACCGACAGCCCGCCGATCGCGCCGAACTCGCGCCGGAAGTTCATCGCCGGCATCGACACCGCCGACGAGTACAGGAGCGGCGGGAGCACGCCCGCGAGGATCCACTCGGGCTCGATCTCGACCGAGGCGAACACCGGGAGGAAGCTCGCCCCGACCCCGGCGAGCACCAGGACGAGTGGCGCCGCGACACCGAGCTTCGGCCCCACGAGGGTGGCGAACGCGATCACCACGAGGGCGACCACGAGGATGACGAGCGTCTCGGTCATGGCGCCAGCATAATGTACTTCGATGCTTGACAGTTAGATATCTAACTGTCATAGTTCTGATCATGGAGTTCATGGACAGCACGCTCGGCCTCATGCGCTGGGTGGGCTTCGCCCAGTTCAAGGCCGCCGAGGAGTGGAACCGCGAGCGCGGCCTCACCCCGGAGCAGGGCCGCACGATCGGGTGGCTGGCCGAGAACCCCGGTGCGATGCAGCGCGACATCGCACGCATGAGCCGCACGAGCGCGGCCAGCGTCTCGAGCCTGCTGCAGGGTCTCGAGAAGCGAGGCCTCGTCGAGCGGCGCAGCGAGGAGGGCGACGACAGAGCGAAGCGTGTGTACGCCACGCCCGAGGCCGTCGCGCTCATCTCGGGCTTCCGCGAGGCGATGCTCGGCATGGAGGACGACATCCTGTCGCCCCTCGACCCCGCCGAGCGCTCGCACCTGCATTCCCTGCTCAGGAAGGTGACGGACGAGCTGCCCCCGCTCACGGAGCGCTGACCCTCCCCCGTCCCTGCCCGCACGCCCCGGCCTCCGCCGCCGCGCGCTCCCCCACGCCCCGGCGCACTGACGCCGCGCGCTCCCCCACGCCACGGCGACCTGCCGTCGCGCGATCCGTCACGCCCGAAAGGAGCTCTCATGACGATCCAGGATGAATCCCTCACCCCGAACGCCTCCCCCGCCCGCGGCACCGACCGCTGGTACCTCTCCACCGCGCCCATCTGGCGCGCCCTCGTGCACCTGGCGGTGCCGATGGCCGCCGGGGTCAGCGTCGGAGCCGTCTACAACATCATCAACGCCGGCTTCGTCGGCTCGCTCCACGACAGCGCGCTCCTCGCGGCGATCACCTTCGGCCTCCCCCTGCTGGGGCTGGTCATGGCGGTCGGCGGCGTCTTCGGCGTCGGCGGCGGGGCGCTCGTGTCGCGCTTGCTCGGCGCCGCCGAGCACGACCCCACGAAGACGGCGGACATCAAGCGCGTCTCCTCGTTCGCGCTCTGGGGATCCGTGATCGCCGGCGTCGTCGTCGGTGGCGCCGGGCTCCTGCTGCTCGACCCTCTCGTCCACCTCCTCGGCGCGGATGCCGCCGCGGCCCCCGCGACGAGCTCCTACGTCGCGGTCATGCTCGCGTTCGTGCCCGTGCTCGCGTCTATGTTCTGCCTAGAGCAGCTGGTCCGTGCGCAAGGCGCGGCGAAGCAGTCGATGATCGGGCTCATCGCGTCGACCGTGGGCAACCTCGTCTTCGACGTGCTCTTCATCCTCGTGCTCGGCTGGGGCGTCGCCGGGGCGGCCCTCGCGGTCGGGCTCGCGAACCTCATCGCCGTGGTCTACTACGCGTGGTTCCTCCAGCGACGCAGTGAGCACATGAGCCTCGCCCCGCGGTGGTTCACTGTGAAGCCCGCCATCCTCAAGCCGGTGTTCGGCGTGGGGGTCGGCGAGCTGCTCCAGTCGTCGTTCCTCATCGTCACCGCACTCGTGATGAACAACCTGGCGATCGCCTACGGCGACGGCACCCTCGCCGCGATGGGCGTCGGGCTGCGCATCGCGCAGCTGCCGGAGTTCCTCGTGATGGGCGTCACCATCGGCATCCTGCCCCTGCTGGCGTACTCGTTCGGCAAGGGCGATCGGATGCGCCTGAACTCCTCGCTGCGGGCGGCGGCGCTCGCGATCGGGGCGATCGTGCTCGTGTTCTCGGGTTCGGTGTTCCTCTTCCGCGACCAGGTCTTCGGGCTGTTCTCGTCCGATCCGGCGGTGGTCGGGGTGGGTGTGCTCATCCTCACGGCGCAGCTGGTCGCGACGGTGGTCAACGGGTTCACCGGGCTGTTCACCACCCTGTTCCAGGCGGCGGGCCGCTCGACGGCGGCGATCGTGATGTCGATGGCACAGGGAGTGCTGTTCATCCCGATCGTGATCGTGGCGAACCTGTGGTTCGGTCTGCCCGGGCTCATCTGGGCGATGACGGTGACGGAGGTCGTCGTCTTCGCCACGGGCGTCGTGCTCTACCTCGCGACACGTCGTGCTCTGGCTCGCGACCTGGACGCCGGGACACCCGCTCGCGCCGAGGCCGCCCTCGAGCCCGAACCCGCCGCGGCGCCCTGACCTCCTCACCCCTGAACGCCTCAGCCTGAACGCCGAAGCGGCGCATCTCCTGTCGGGATGCGCCGCTTCGGTTCGTGAGGCCCGGGACCTACTCCTGGATGAAGGCGAGGAGGTCGGCGTTGAGGACATCGGCGTGCGTGGTGAGCATGCCGTGGGGGTAGCCCTCGTAGATCTTCAGCGTCGAGTTCTGGAGCAGCTCGTGCTGCTTCAGGGACGCGTCCTTGTAAGGAACGATCTGGTCGTCGTCGCCCTGTGCGACGAGCACGGGCACGCTGATGGCCTTGAGGTCGTCGGTCTGGTCGGTCTCGGAGAACGCCTTGATGCCCTCGTAGTGCGCGAGCGCGCTGCCCGTCATGCCCTGGCGCCACCAGTTGTCGATCACCGGCACCGACACCTCGGCGCCCTCGCGGTTGAAGCCGTAGAACGGGCCGGCGGCGACGTCGCGGAAGAACTGCGCACGGTTCGCCGCGAGCGCGCTGCGGAACCCGTCGAACACCGACAGCGGGGTGCCCTCGGGGTTCGCATCGGTCTGCAGCATCAGCGGCGGCACGGCCGCGACGAGCACGGCCTTCGCCACGCGCCCCTGCGGCTCGCCGTACTTCGCGACGTAGCGGGCCACCTGACCGCCACCGGTGGAGTGGCCGATGTGCACGGCGTTGCGGAGGTCGAGGTGCTGCACGACCGCGTCGGCGTCGCTGGCGTAGTGGTCCATGTCGTGACCGGTGGCGATCTGCGACGACCGGCCGTGGCCGCGGCGGTCGAACGCGACGACCCGGAACCCGTGCTGGACGAAGAACAGCAGCTGTGCGTCCCAGTCATCCGACGAGAGCGGCCATCCGTGGTGGAACACGATCGGCTGGGCGTCCTTGCTGCCCCAGTCCTTGTAGAAGATCTCCGCGCCGTCCTCCGTGGTGACGAAACCCATGTCGATCATCCCTTCGTCTCGCGCCCCGCCGCGCTCACGACGGCCGTCGGGCTGTGACCCCCGCGAACCCACGGAGGGTGACTCCACAGTAGCCCTCGCGTCAACCCCGGATGGGGGCGGTTCGCTGAACGTCATGCGACCGTTCGCTCTGGGTATCGTGTGCCCCCGAACTCGTGGCTCGCGCTACGGTTCGAGCGCCTCGAGGAATTGCCGGGCACCCACCGAGGCATCGGCCCGAAGCTCCGTCTCGATCGCATCGTCTCCGGTGGAGATCATGGTCTGTGCGAACGTGCCCGCCCACGAACCGGCGGGATCGACGTACCTGCTCATCACCGAACGGATGTCATCGGGAGCTGCTGCGTCCCCCGCGAGTTCGAGCTGGATGCGGACCGCCTCTGCTGCCGCCACGGCGCCACCTTCCTCGTTGTACAACGTCACGTACATGAGGTCGTACTTGTCCTTTGCGAGCATTCGCGATTGCGCGGCGGCGGCCTTCGCCAAGAGGTAGCCACCGAGGTTGGCGAAACGGAGCTCGACAGCGTCGGGAGCATCCGGGTGCTCTCCACGCAGAGAGGACGTGACGGGCAGACTGCGCAGCACCGGATCCACGAGCGCGGCGGCCGGCCCCGCGAGCTTGCTCGCGACCACGTGGGAACCGGGCAAGGGCACGGTGTCCGCCGTGTGATCCCACACGTCGCAGAGGAACTCAAGACGAACCCGGGCGCCACCGAGGGTCGCATCCCATCGCCAGCCATTCAGTGACCTGAATCCGCCGATCGCCAGCGCCTCGTCGAGCCACGAGTAGTCCGGGCCTGCCGCGGCATCATCGAACCCGAGCGCGAAGAGCAGATCCACGTCTGTCGTTCCCTGATGAGCGACTGGGGCTTCTGGCGCGAGGAACTCAGGATTCAGTCCGCCGATCACCACGACATCGTCTCGGTGGTCGCCCGCCAGCAGAGCGAAGCGGACCAGCGTCTCCTCGGCCCGCGCAGGCCTCTCGGCTCCTGGGTTCAGAATCCAATGGCCACCTCGCGCAGGTGCTCGCCGGCTTCGGCTGATCGGCCTCGACCGCGGAGAAGGTCTACGTAGACCCGCACGGGCGACACCGCGGGCTCGCCCCCACTCTCCGCTGCCAACCGGAAGACGTGATCGGCGGCTGCCCGCATTCGGATGCGTCCGCCGGCGTCCACCCTCGTCACGTCGGATCCATCGGTGAGGAGATCACTCACGATCGACAGATCATCACGATGAACGTAGAGATCCACTGCCGACACGCTCGTGGGATAGGGAGCGATCCGGTCCGCTGCCGCTTCACCGGTCAGCGCCCACTCGATTCCCGCGAGTGCCTTGTGGAGCACCGACATCGACTCTGTCGGCTCTCGCCACGGAACATGGAACTCCATGTCGGGCCGGGGGTTGCTGCTCACCGCGTAGTGCCCCGCCCAATCACTGAGCATGCGGCCCGGGTCGACGAATCGCCGCGTCGCCGCACTGCCGCGTTCGGGCCCCGTCTTGACCGTGTAACCCCGCTCGTCGAATTGGCGGAGAACGCGGGCGGCCTGGGCCGGTGACACGCCCGCGCTCTCGGCGATGGTCGCCCCCTTGGCGATCGGCGCCTCGGCACCCGCCTGCTGGTGCGCCCGCCAGGAGAGCAGGGTCTCTGCGATCGCGTCCGCAGACGGCGACCAGGCGAACGTGCGTCTGGTCTCGGCTCGAGCCGGCTCGAGCCGGGCGATGTAGAGGCGCCCCGGCACGACGATGTGCGCTCGTCCGCTCATGTCGGCCCACGAGAGGTCAGCGGAATCGAGAATCTCGCGGGCACCGGGGCTCACGCGACGAGCTGTCACGACCGGGATGGTCCGCGAGTCACCGATCTCGTGGGCGATCCGGTCCGTCATCCGCTTCGCGTCGGCCGGGAGTCCCTCACCGGACCAGAACGGCCTGAGTGCCCACGCCTCGCGATCCCACCAGACGCGAACGACGTCACCGTCACGTTCGGGCCCCAGCTCGGGAGGCAGCGCACGGAGAAGCGTCGAGAGCGACTCCGTGTTTTCTCGTCCCGCCATGATGTGATCATAATCGGAGAAAAGGCGGTTTTCTCGCAAATACCTACGATTGACCGGCTCATGAGAAAACTCGCGGTCCGGCGCGGGCAGCGTGATCACACGCCGGCGGCGCGCTCCTCGGACTGGCGGGCGAGGAGGAGGTAGCAGCTCGCCGTCCAGGTGTAGGCGCGGTCGCGGAGGCCCGCGCCGGTGAGGGCGTCGAAGTTCTCGGCGAAGCCCGAGCACTCGCAGAGGCGGCGGAAGCGCTCGCTGATCCGGTCGGCCAGCGCGGTCTCTCCCGCCTGCCGGAGGCCGTCCTCGACGAGCACCGTCGACGGCGCCCACACGGGCCCGCGCCAGTACCCGTCCGCTTCGTACTGGGCGCTGTCGACGAGCTCGGTGGCCGGCCCGAAATCGGTCAGGTGTCGTTCGATCCGCGCCGCGAGGAGCTCGTTCACCTCGACCGGCAGGCTCCGCGAGGCCACGATCGGCAGGGTGTTGAGCAGTGACGTCGTCGTGCTCTCGCGTCCGCTCGACGGAGATCTCGCGACGAAGACCTCGCCGTCCCAGAGCTCCAGCAGGGCGTCGCGGATCGACCCGGACTCGACGCGCCACTCCGTCGCGTCGCCGCCCCGCCCCACCTCTTCCGCCAGGTCGGCGAGCACGTCGAGCTGCACGACGAGGAAGGCTGCGAGGTCGGGCGCCTCGATGACGCGGTCGCGGTCGAACGTGGTCGCGTTGTCCCATCCGCTGTCGTTGCCGTGCTGGTAGTGGGCGAGCGGATGCCCGGGCACCCGCCTGCGATCGAGCCAGAACCGGGTCCACGCAGCGAGCGCGACGTAGGTCTCCGCGAGCTCGGACGGCGTCATAGGCACACCGAGCGTGGCGCGGAGCTTGCGCAGTGCCCACCCGTGGATGGGCGGCTTCACGAAGTTGTACAGCACCTCGGAGTGGGTGACGGAATCGGGCAGCGCCCCCGAAGGGTCTTGGAAGTCGAAGACGACCCGGAACTGCTCCACGGCCTCGCGCGGAAGTCCGGGCGCGAGCGCGAGGGCGTTGAAGCAGTGGTCCCAGCTCCACACCTTGTCCATCCAGTGCTTCGACATGAAGATCGACTCGCGCTCGAGGAAGCCGCCAGGCGACACCGTCGCCGACCAGAGCACGTAGCAGGCCGCCGCCGCCGCGGGCGTGCGCTCGCTCCGCCAGGGCGCCACGAGATCGACGTACGCGTCGAACTCCGCCTCGCCCTCCGCCACGAGCTCATCGAACGACCGACGGGCCGAGTAGGGCGCCCGTGCGGTCTCGTACTCCTCGATCGCGATCTCCCACTCGTCGCCGCGGGCCAGGATGGACCGGTCGCCCGCGCCCAACAGCTCCGCTCCCGTGACGACGGTCTCCCCGGCCAACGTCGTGAACCGGTAGCGACGGCCGGTCTCGTAGGAGGTGAGGACTGCTGCCCCGTCGACCGGGTCGAGGAAGAGGAACGACCCGGTGAACGGGGTGAGCTCACTGGTCGCGTCGGCGATGATCATGGCCAGGCCTCGTCCGCGCATCCGCAGTGTGCTGTCGTCCTCGTAGACCGCCTCGACCACACCGTCGGGCGCACGCCAACGCAGTCGCGCCGGTGATGCCTCGACGTCGAGTGCAGCGGCACCAGGCTCGAAGCGGACGATCGGGTGCATCCCGGTCTGATGCGACACCAGGTGCAGGTGGTCCCGCGTGGTGTGCAGACCCACCACTGGCGAGACGTCCAACCACGAGCCGCGACGGCTGAACGGGATCTCGCGGATGTCGAACGACAGGGCGGATGGTGCTGTCACGGATGACCTCTCCAGACGGTGTACGGCAAGACGGCGGGTGGATGCGGCGTCCGCAGTCAGTCCACCACGGGGAGGAAGACCCTCATCGTCGCGGGCCCGCGTTCGGCCCACCGGTGGTACGGCACGAGCGCGAGGTCGACCTGGCGCGACTGACCGGCGAGGCCGCGTCGAGGACCATACGGGAGCGCTCCATCGACGCTCCCGAGCACGTCGACCGAGCCGGCCAATCGCGCCCCATCTCCGTGCGACGACGGCGCGGCGCCCGCCTTCACCCGCACATCGTCGAGGGTGACGCCGTCGGGCAGGTCGGTCGACTCGAGGCAGAGCACGAGGGGCCCGCGCTCGACCGCCACGGTGTCGCGCACCCCGTCGATCCGCGGGTCGGGCCAGGTGAGCCGCGGCGCCGTCGGGAGCTCGATCACCACGAGGTCGCCCGCGACGAACGTCCGCGTCACGTCGGCCCATCCTGGGGCGACCGGCACCGGAGCCCCCTCGCCGACCTGCAAGGTCGCCGACACAGCCCACTCGGGGATCCGGAACCGCAGCCGCCGCTCCCCCACCGGCGCGTCGACGATCCGGATCCGGATGGTCCCCTCCGCGGGATACGCCGTGTCGACGTCGAGCACGAACCCCCCGGCGCGGACCTCACCCGCGGCGTACTGCAGCAATGCGAGACCCTCGGCGTCGACCGAGGCGACGTAGGAGCCGAAGGAGGCCAGCGTCCGCGCGACGTTCGTCGGGCAGCAGGAGACGTCGAACCACGGAGCACGGAGGCCGCCCTCGGCGCGGTTGTTCACGCCGTCGCCGGCCGGTGCGCCCGGCTCGCGCTGGTGGAGCGGGTTGGCGTAGAAGAAGGAGGTGCCGTCGGCGCTCGGCGAGGTGGCGATCACGTTGAAGAGGGTGCGCTCGATCAGGTCGGCGTAGCGCACCTCGCCGGTGGCGAGGTAGAGCCGCCAGGCGAGCATGACCGACCCGACACCGGCGCAGGTCTCGCAGTAGGCGCGGTCGGCGGGCAGTTCCCAGTCGTCACCGAACCCCTCGTCCTGGTGCCGCGACCCCATGCCGCCGGTGAGGTAGGTCCGGCGAGCGACGGTGTGCTCCCACTGGCGGGTGACCGCGTCGAACAGCTCGTCGTCGTCGGTCTCCACGGCGACATCGAGCGCGCCCGCCGTGAGGTAGAGCGCACGCACGGCGTGGCCACGCAGCACGGTCGCCTCGCGCACGGGCACGTCGTCCTGGAAGTACTCCGCCGACAGCAGCGGCCGCACGTGCAGGGTGCCGCGACCGCGGCGTTCGACGAACAGGCGCGCCTGTTCGAGGTAGCGACGCTCGCCGAAGGCACGCCCGCCCTCGACGAGCGCCACCTCTATCTCGGGGTGGCCGCAGACCGCGTCCAGCCCGCCCTCCCCGAACTCTTCGCAGATCTGATCGGCCGCACGTCGAGCGATCTCGACGAGACGGTCGTCGTGCCCGGTGCGGAACCGGGCCACACCGGCCTGGATCAGGTGGCCTGCGTTGTACAGCTCGTGCCCCATCGCCAGGTCGGAGTAGCGCGGCGGGAGCCCCGGATGCCCGAAGGCCGTGTTGAGGTAGCCGTCGTCGTCCTGCGCGGCGCCGATCCGCTCGACCAGGGCGACGAAGGTCGCCTCGAGTCGCTCGTCGGGCCTCCGGGCGAGGTCCCACGCCATCGCCTCGAGCAGCTTGTAGACCTCGGAGTCGGAGAACTGCCATCCCGGGCGTTCGTGCGTCTCCTCGCCGCGCGCGACGCGGTCGAAGTTGGCCAGCCAACCGAGCCGCTCCATCCACCGCAGGCAGTGCTCGAGCGTGGCGGCGCTGTTGACGGCCTGGCGTCCGCCCCAGAAGCCATCGGGGTCGAGCCGCACGTCGGTGACGGCGACGCCGTGGGTCGCCGAGCCCGTCGGCCGCACCGGTGCCGCGATGGCGACCACGGCATCCGGGAGCTGATCGGCGACGCTGGCGGAGAGGGTCACGGCGTCAGTCCTTCACTGCGCCGGCGGTGACACCGGCGGCGACGTAGCGCTGAGCGACGATGAGCAGGATCGCCGCGGGGATGGAGGCCACGACGGCGGTCGCCATGATGGCGTTCCACTGCGTGGTGTTGTTGCCGATGTAGGCGTAGATGCCGAGCGTCACGGGCTTGAGGTCCGAGTTGCGGGCCAGCGTCGAGGCGAACACGAAGTCCGACCACGCCCAGAGGAACGCGAACAGCGCGACCGTGAGGGCGGAGTTGCGGCTGAGCGGCAGCACGACCGAGACGAAGGTCCGCCAGGCGCCGGCCCCGTCCATCCGGGCCGCCTGCAGCAGCTCGCGCGGGAGACCGCTCATGAACGCGGTGAACAGGAGCACGCCGAACGGCACCGCGACGGTCGAGTCGGCCAGGATGAGCCCGCCGATGCTGTTGAGCAGACCGAGTCGCACGTAGATGGCGTAGAAGCCCATCGCCATGACGACGCCGGGGATCATCTGCGCGACGAGCAGCACGAAGTTGAGCGTGCGGCCGCCGCGGAGGTTGAGCAGGGCGATCGCGTATCCGGCCGGGGCCGCGATCACCACCGTGAGCACGACGCAGCCGAGACCGATGAGGAGGCTGGTGCCGAGGTTCGGCAGCTGCTGCCGCAGCACCTCGGTGTAACCGTCGAGGGTGGCGTCGAACGGGAAGAGGTGGGGCGGGCTGAGGCGGAGGTCCTGGGTCTTCGTGAACGAGACGTTGAGCATCCAGTACACGGGGAAGAGCATGAGGGCGGTGAAGACGACGCCGAGGACGGTCTTCCACCAGGGGCGGCGGGCGGTCATGACATCTCCTGACGGCGCTGGGTGCGCAGATACACGAAGCCGAAGATCAGCGCGATGACGATGAGGATGTTGCCGACCGCAGCGGCCGGCGAGAGGTCGGGCTGACCGGTGCCGAATGCCTCCCGATACGACCAGATCGCGAGGGTGGTCGTGGAGTCGGCGGGGCCGCCCTTGGTCATGATCCAGATGATGTCGACGACCTTCAGCGTGTAGACGAGGCCGAGCAGCAGAGTGATCGCGGAGACCGGGCGGAGCAACGGGAACGTGACGCTCCAGAACTGCCGCCAGGCGCCGGCGCCGTCGAGCGACGCGGCTTCGTAGACGTCGGTGGGGATGTTCTGCAGCCCCGAGTAGAGGATCACCAGGTTGAACGGGATGCCGAGCCAGATGTTCGCGATGACGACGGCGAGCATCGAGGTGTCGGGGGAGGTCAGCCAGTTGATCTGGCCGAGGCCGAACGCCTGGAGGAACGAGTTGACGACGCCGTTGTCGCTGTTGAGCATCCAGGCCCAGGTCGACCCCGAGATGATGAGGGGCAGCAGCCACGGCACGAGGAACAGGGCTCGCAGCACGCCGCTCAGTCGGAAGCTGTTGCGGAAGAACACCGCGAGGGCGAGGCCGATCGCGTACTGGAAGACGAGCGACGCCACGACGAACACGGCGGTGTTGGCGAGCGCCTGTCCGAACAGCGGCGAGGTGAGGACGGTGACGTAGTTGTCGAATCCGACGAACTCGGCGTTGCCCTGCACGAAGGCGCGCACGGTGTAGTCGTGGACGCTGAGGTCGATGCTGCGGATGAGCGGATACGCGTAGAACGCGAGCAGGTAGATCACCAGCGGCGCGGCGAACGCGACGGCGATCCAGCGCGAGCCCTGGAGCCGGCCGGGTCGGCGGCGTCGCGCCTCGGCGGGCGCAGCCGGGGTGGGGCGCGTCGGCGGGGCCGCCGGCGCGGTGGAGATCGCCATCATCTCTCCTTGCTTCTCTGCTTCATCGCTGTGCTTCCGTGCTTCATCGCTCGGGTGCCGCTTCGGCTGTCGTCCGGGGGGATCAGGTGCCGGGGCGGGCGGGAGGAGCCGTCCGCCTCGGCACCTGACGTCACTTGCCGTTGGTCGCGGAGGAGGCAGCCTGCTGGGCCGCGCTCAGCGCATCCTGCGGTGAGGAGGCGCCGGAGAGCGCGCTCTGCACGGCGGTCCACAGCTGCTCGGAGATCAGCGGGTAGTCCGTCCCGAGGTTGTCGCTCGTGCGGCCCTTCGCGGCCTTCACCGCGGAGACCCAGGTCTCGAGCTCGGGGTGCTCGGACAGCAGCTTCTCCTGACCGTCGCTGGTCGGCGGGATGTAGTACGCGAACGTGTTGGCGGTCTGGACGAACCCCTCGGGGGTCGTCATGCAGTCGATGATCTTCTTCGTGGTGTCGTAGCGTGCGGTGTCCTTCTGCACGGGCGCGGTGATGAACTCACCACCGGTCGGTGCGGGTGCGACGCCGGAGGTCTCGGCCGGGAGCTCGATGACGCCGGTCTTGAACGGCTGACCGGCGGCGCTGTCGACCTGCCAGGTGCCGTTCTCCGAGAACGCGAAGTCGCCCGTGAGGAACTCCTCCCACGAGGTGTTCTGCGAGTTGCTGATCACGGACTGCGGTGCGTAGCCCTTCTTCACCCAGTCGGTCCAGAGCTCGAGGGCCTTGACCGCCTGGGGCGAGTCGAGCTTCGTCAGGTCGGCGCCGGCGCCCCAGAACCACGGGAGGAACTGGAACGACCCCTCCTCGGTGTTGATGCCGGCGAACGTGATGCCCTTGTGGCCGGCGGCGGTCACCTTGGCGAGCGCGTCGGTGAGCGAGGACCAGCTGGTGATGGACGCGGGGTCGACGCCGGCGGCGGAGAGGATGTCGGCGTTGTAGTACAGCGCGAGGGTGTTCGCGCCGATGGGGATGCCGTAGTCCTTGCCGTCGAGCTCGCCCGCGGCGAGGAGGTTGGCGTCGATGTCCGACGTGTCGAGGCCGAGCTCGTCGGTCGTGGTGAGCATCCCCGTGTCGGCGAGGGTCGACACGGCGGGGTTGTCGAGCAGGATGATGTCGGGCGCGGTGCCCTCCTGGGCGGCGAGGAGCGCTTGGTTCGTGAGCGCGGTGGTGTCGTAGGCGGTGCGCTGGATCGTCACGCCCGCCTCGGTGCCGCAGGCCTGGACGCGGTTGGCCCAGTCGGAGCCGTCCTCATGCTGCGGATACGGATCCCACCAGGTGTAGGTGCCGCCGGCGGAGTCGGACGACGGGGTGTCGCCGGAGCCGGACGAGCAGCCGGCGAGAGCGCCGACGGCCAACGCCGCGACTGCGACGACGAGCGGCCCTCGAATCGTCTTGATGATCATGATGTTCCTCCTTGAACACGTCCGGGGAACCGGACCTCGTGGTGTCAGTGACGGGATGGCGGCACAGCTGTGCTGCCGCGATCGTCGATCCGGGGCGCGAGCAGATCGACGACGGTGGTGTCCGCGTCGACGGTGCCGTCGATGCGGGAGATCAGGCGCTCGACCGCGCGCCGACCGAGGTCGTCGGCGGCGCTGTCGATGGCGGAGTACGGGAGCGAGAAGGTGCGGGCGAAGTCGTCGGAGTAGCGGCCGATGACCGAGATGTCGGCCGGCGCGGAGAGTCCCCGCGAGTGCAGCACGTTCGGCAGTGCGGCGGCGGCGGCCTCGTTGTTGAGCAGCAGGCCGGTGGCCGACGGATGCGCGTCGAGCAGCTGCGCGAGCTCGAGACCGATCTCGGGCTGGCTCGACGATCCGAAGTGGTGGTGCAGCTCGACACCCAGCTCGGTGGCGCGCTGCTCGGCGGCGTTGGCGAGGCGCCAGACGTACGCTCCCCCGCGCTCGAGCACGTGCTCGGGCTGCGAGACGAGGATGAGGGAGCGGTGGCCCAGCTCGTGCAGCGTCTCCACCATGAGCCGACCGGCCGCCACGAAGTCGAGGTCGAAGGCGTCGATGCCGGAGGGGTCGCCGGGGAGGCCGACGAGCGAGCCGGGCTGAGGCGCCTGGCGGAGGATGTCGAGCCGGTCGTCGTTCTCGGCCACGTTGAGGAGGATGAAGCCGTCGACCATCCGCGAGTTCGAGATGCGCTTGAGCGCGGCGACCCCATCCTCATCGGTGAGGAGGAGGGTGTCGTAGCCTCGCTCGCGAGCCTGGTTCGTGACGCCGAGGATGTACTGGAGCATCGCGGGGGCGAACTCGTCCTCGAGGAAGCGGGCCAGGAGTCCGATCACCTTGGTCTGCGAGGTGGCGAGGGCCTTCGCGCCGGCGTTGGGCGTGTAGCCGAGGCTGCGGACCGCCTCCTCGACCTTCTCGCGCACCTCGGGCGAGATGGAGCGCTTGCCCGAGAGCGCGTACGACGCCGTGCTCCGAGACACTCCCGCGACGCGGGCCACGTCTCCGATCGTCACCATGAGGTCTCCATCGTCCTACTCGTCGAACCGGTTCGATTCGAACCGGTTCGACGATAACGCGTGCGGCACGCGAGCACAAGACCCGAGTCTGAGAACCCGCCCGCGAGGACCATCCCCGCCGAAAGGCGAGAAGAGGCCCTTCGCGTCACTCGGGAAGGGCGGTTACGCGCAAGTCGGCGTCATGCGCTCCGCCCGCGCCCGGGCTCGAGCGATGACGACCGAGACTCAGGACGCGCGGTGCCGGCTCAGGACGCGCGGCGCCGATCGCGGCGGTGGAGGAGCAGGCCCACCCCTGCCGCGCCCAGCACGAACGCGACGGCGGCGATGCCCGACGCCGTCCCGTCGCCGGTGTTCGCCAGCGCGGGCGACGCTCCGGCCGGCGGTGACGTCGCCGCGCCGGTCGGCACGATCTGCCCGGCGGCACGGACGCGCTGGCCAGCCCCGAAGTCGTTCACCGCGGCGACGGACACCCAGTACGCTTGACCGCCCGACAGCCCGTCGACCCTCATGTGGTCGGCCTGTGCGTCAGCGTTCACGATGACCGGGGCGCCTCCCCCGACCGGCGTCACGCGGATCGAGTAGCCCGTGATGGCGGAGCCACCCGCATCCTCGGGCGCCGCCCAGTGCGCGATGAGGGACTGCTCCCCCGCCTCGGCGCGGACGTCGCGCGGACCGGTGGGCGTGCCCGCGGTCGCACTGATCACCACCTCGCCGGTGTCGTTGTCGAAGCCGATGGTGTGCTTGAGGTAGAAGCCGTTGCCGGCGTTGAACGTGGTGTTCACATCCGAGGCATAGAGGCCGTACGTGTAGGGCAGGACGCCGGGCTCCTCGATCTCGGCGTACGGCTCGGCGTCGGCGGAGCTCGACCAGTCCACCGAGGCGCCCGTCTTCACCCAGCCGAGCAGGAGCTCGCCCGACCCCGGTTCGGGCGTCGAGTGCACCGGGTCGACGAGGGGCGTGAACTGGTCGCCGTGGATGATCCCACCGCTCTGGCCGGTGTCGAAGACGGTGTCGTTGCAGGCGCTGGCCTGATCGGAGCCGTAGGCGATGCTCCAGCAGACCTCGGGCTCGAAGTACACCGGCTGACCGTTGGGGTAGAAGAGGTCGCCGTTCTGCTCACGGTAGAGCACGGTGTCGGTCTCGCCGGCGTCGGCCGGCGCCCCCAGGCGGATGACGGGATCCGCGGCCAGGAAGTCGACGGTGAACCCGGCGCCGAGCTCGGCCCCGAGCTGGGCCAACGGCGAGTAGAGATCGTTGGCGGGATCGCCCTGGTTGTTCTTGTCGGCCAGCCGCTGGCCGATGCCGATCACGCCGCCGATGTCGTCCTGGTAGCCGAGGCAGTGCGGCGTGCACGACGTCGCGTCGAGGAAGGCCACGTCACCCGGGGTGGTCGCGACACCGCCGACCTCGACCTGACCGCGGGCGATGGTGCCGGATGCGGAGGTGCCGTCGTAGTCGATCCCCTGCGCGATCCCGGTGTCGAACACGGGGGTGGTCGGGTTGGTGAGGGCCCCGGGGAAGACGACCATGAAGTTCGTGCCCGTGTCGATCATCATCGGGATGGGATCGCTGCCGTTGATGCTCACCTCGACCTGAGGGAGGTAGCTGCCGCTCTCCGCGGTACGGAGGGTGACGGGGATCTCAGGCTGCCCGGACGGCGGGTCTGCCACGACGCTCGACCCCTGCAGGCCGTTGGACTGGGACTGGATCTGCGTGGCCTGCGCCGGAGCGGCCACCGCTCCCCCGAGCACCAGCACCGCAGCGGCTGCGAGAGCCGCCGCGCCACCTCCACCGACGATGCGTCGCGCCGCCGCCACCCTGAGACGTCCGCCCATCACAGCCCCCTCGCTCCGCATCCCCGGGGAATGCGCGATCGACGACAGCATAGGGGTCGGAACCCCTCTGGGACGAGGGCTCGAGGACTCGAGTTCCCGCGGAGTCCCCTACGGTCGAAGCATGAACAGGACGGATCGGCTCTACGCGATCGTGGAGGAGCTGCGTGCGGTCGCGCCGCGTCCGCGCAGCGCGACGTGGCTGGCCGAGCGGTTCGAGGTGAGCGTGCGGACCGTGGAGCGCGACATCAGCGCCCTCCAGCAGTCCGGCACCCCGATCTGGGCCGAGCCCGGGAGGAACGGCGGATACTGCGTGTCGCGCGAGCACTCGCTGCCGCCGATCAACTTCACGCCGCAGGAGGCGACCGCGATGGCCGTCGCGCTGCAGTCGATGGGTGCGTCGCCGTTCCGATCCGCGGCGGAGACCGCGCTGCGCAAGCTCGTCTTCGCCATGAGCGGCGATGACGCGGAGGCGGCCCGCGAGCTCGCGGGGCGGGTCCACTTCCTGCGCGACGGAGCCACCGCGGCGCGGGTCCCGCGCCTCATCTCGGATGCTCTCGCGCATCCGCGGGTGCTCCGGATCGAGTACGGCGACCGCACCGGCGCGCTGACCCGCCGCGAGATCGAGCCCCTCGGCTACGTCGAGTCGAGCGGAGCATGGTATCTCATCGCCTGGTGTCGGATGCGCGACGGCCTCCGCGCCTTCCGGATCGACCGCATCCGTGACGTCACGGTCACTGCCGAGACGCCGGCGCCGCGGACGCTCACGGCGGAGGACATCGACATCGTCTACGGAACCCTCGAGCCGCTGACGCTCTGAGATCCTCCGTAAACACCGACAGGACGGTGTCGCGCGTTCCTCCGAGGCTGGTCAGGTCGGGACATTCTCGACGCCTGATCCCGGGAGCCTCCATGAACCTCGTGTCCGTCCGCATCATCACCGACGACGTCGCCCGCCTCACTGACTTCTACGAGCTCGTCACAGGCGCCACCGCCGTGCGCAACGGAGACGTCTTCGCTGAACTCGCGACCCCGTCCGCGACCCTCGCGATCGGCAGCACGCGCACCGTCCCGGCGTTCGCTCCGGGAGCGGCGGAACCCGCGCAGAACCGGTCTGCGATCATCGAGTTCCTCTCCCCCGACGTCGACGCCGACTACGCGCGGCTCCGCGATGTCGTCGATTCGTGGGTCAACGAGCCCACGGTGATGCCGTGGGGCAACCGCTCCCTGCTGCTCCGCGACCCGGACGGCAACCTCGTGAACCTCTTCACCCCCGCCACCCCCGAGGCGGTCGCGAAGTTCGCGCGATTCCAGGCGTGAGCGGGCATCGCGGCGGGCCCCTTCAGAACGCAGGACGGCGCAGCCCAAGGCACCGCTTTGGGTATGGTTCCTGGTACCGCCCACACCGCCCGTGAAAGGACGTTGATGAGTTTCGCCGAGACGCCGACGCCAGCCAAGGACGATGCCGAGCTTCAGCAGCAACTGGCCTCGGTCATCCTTCCAAATGATCGAGGCGACCAGTCCGTGCGCGATGCGGCGGCTGTCTTCGTGGACGCCGGCCTCAGGCGGGGGCGATTCGGTCTTCGCGCCCGGACGGGCCGTGTGGACGCAGGCGAATGTCGACGAGCTAGTGACCCGTTTCGTCGAGCACCCGCACGTCGTGGGCGGTTCCTTCCTCGAGAAGCTGTCCCAGCAACTGGCGGATGCCCCGGAGGACGCCAAGCTGCTCATGGCCGAACTTGTGACCTGGCAGCTGCTCCCGATCTGGATCGGCACCATCGGGGAGAAAAAGAAGCGGGCGCGCATCGAGACCGTCCTCCGCTTGATGGAGCATCCGGTCACCATTCCCGAAACCATCCTCGCCGCATTGCCGACTGGCGCCTTCAACCCCGGTACGCGGATGGGCAGCCAGTTGTACGAGGCCATGACGATCATCGTCAACATGGTGAAGGCATGGACTGAACTCTTGCCCGAGCGGCAGGAAGATCTTCTTGAAGATCCTCTGCGGCTGCGCGACTTCGTTTACGACGAGGTCGCGGGCGAGTCTTTCCCGACGCAGCGAAACGCCCTTCTCTATCTGATTCGGCCGGACTTCTTCCAGTCCATTGTGGCCGCCGACCACAAGCTCGCCATCCGAGACGCTTTCATCGGCGACGCGGGCGGCTCGGTCGGAGACATCGACGCCGACCTGAATCGCATCTCGCTCGCGCTACAGAAGAAGGGCGGCAAGCCATTCGACTTCTACGACGAGGAGTACCTCCGAGTGTGGCGGCCTGACGAGGCGCCGACAACGGAAGACAGAGAGGACTTCGCACCGACTCCGGTCTCCGACTTCCCAAGCGCGACCGAGGAGCTGGCTCAACGGGTCTTCATCGGGACCGAGTGGCTCGACCGAACGCTTGCCGTCCTCCATCGCCGCAAGCAGATCATCTTCTACGGACCACCCGGCACCGGAAAGACCTTCATCGCTCGCGCGCTGGCCGACCACATCACCGGAGGCGACGGGGGTGCCCGGCTCGTTCAGTTCCACCCGAGCTACTCCTACGAGGACTTCTTCGAGGGGCTCCGGCCCACCACGAAGGATGGCGCGCTCACCTACAAGCTGCAGGCGGGCCCGATGAAGCGAATCGCGGACGAAGCAGCCAAGAACCCGGAGCTCAACTACGTCTTGATCATCGACGAGATCAATCGAGGCAATCTCGCCAAGATCTTCGGCGAGTTGTACTTCCTGCTCGAGTATCGCGACGAAGGAGTCAGCCTCCTGTACGAGCCGGAGACAACCTTCGCCCTCCCGACGAACGTGTACATCATCGGCACGATGAACACCAGCGACCGGTCGATCGCGCTCATGGACGCAGCCATGCGCAGACGATTTGCCTTCATCGAGCTCCACCCCGGCGAAGCACCCATCGCCGGGGTGTTACCCAGCTGGCTGCAGGCAAACGGTCTCCCGGTAGAAGTCGGAGAGCTGTTCGCCCTCCTCAACGATCGGATCGATGACCGGGACTTTCGCATCGGGCCGAGCTACCTGATGGCACGCGACGGCGACCTGAGCCCCACCCGGCTCGACGAGATCTGGATGTTTGAGGTACTTCCTCTGCTCGCCGAGCACCACTATGGCGATGGGGTCGACGTGGACGCCCGATACGGACTCCAGTCGCTCAGGGCTGAACTCGACAGCCGTTCCGCTTGACGGTGCACATCCAGCTCGATGAGTGGGCCGCGCCCCGGGATGTCGACCTTCCGCGTACTGTTGCATCCGCGCTGAACTCGCGCCACATAGCATCCGTGGTCCCTACCGAGATCGATGGGCGTTGGACAGTGAGCCAGGTTCGGAAGGTCGGTTCACTCACGATCGAGGGACATCGCGTCGACATCCGTCCGAAACTCCCGATCAGCAGGCTGTTCTTCCTTTTCGGCTATGCCCCGCGCCGCCGGCTGTGGTTGGCGGAGGAGACGCTCCTTGACTCCGCTCCCGATCTCTTGGCCGCGATCGCGACCGCATTTCTACGGCAGCTCGGCGTCGCCGTCGAAAGGGGTCTGCTGCAGGGGTACCGGGAGCGACATGACAGCGACACCGTCGTGCGCGGGCGAATCGACTTCGTGGAGCAGTTCAAACGACGACCGGGGCTCGCGTCGCCACTCGAGCTGCGGTTCGATGAGTTTACCGTCGACATCGACGAGAACAGGGTTCTCGCTGCTGCTCTCGAGCGGCTCCTGCGGCTCCCCCTCCTGGACGCTGCTTTGCGGCGCACGTTGCTCCACTTCCGAAGCCTGTTCGCCGAGGTCGAGGCCTTGCCGCGCGGGCTGCCTCTGCCCCGGACCCGCGACGATCACCGCAGCGAGCATTATCAACCCGCGCTGTCCCTGGCTCGGCTTATTCTCTCTAACGCCTCTTTAGAGCACCGCGCCGGCGGGCACAGGGCGTCGGCGTTCCTCGTCGACGTCGCGCAGGTGTTCGAGGACTTCGTGTCCGTCGCACTTCGAGACTCACTCGAACGTTCCGGCGGCCGAGCGCTCAGCCAACGAAGCGACAGGCTCGACACGTTGGGACACACAGTAGTGCGCCCGGACATCGTCTGGCAGCGCCACGAACGGATCGAGGCCGTCATTGATGCCAAATACAAGGCCGTGAGATCGGCGGGCTACCCCAACGCCGACATTTACCAGATGGTGACCTACTGCACACGGTATGGACTTCGCGACGGTCACCTCATCTACGCATCTGGCGAGGAGACGCCTCAAAAGGTGAGCATCGTAGGAGCTCCGATCACAGTGCACTGCCATGCTCTGGAACTGGCCGGATCGCCGGCCGAGATTCTTGCGAGCGTCGACCGCATCGCAGAGGCGATCGTCATGTCCAAGTCAGGGGCGGACCTCCGGCGGGCCTGAAGGGCACGCGCTCGAACCGAACTGTGGTGATTCCACCCAACCCAGGGTGCGGGCCGCGCGGGCACCTTGTCAGCAGTGGCCTACGTAGGCGGCTAACCAGCGAATTGCTTCTGCTCCACTGTGCCCCTGGAGGGACTCGAACTCGTTAGGCGGGTCCGCAGCACCCGCGCGATCTGGCAACTCCCGCGTATTTCCGCGGTTCTTGGATCATGTCGATGACCCCGAATCACGCTGTTCTAAAACCGATTGTGGGCAAAATGTGGGCACGGGACGGTCCTGAGATTCCTCAACATACGCACAACGCCAAGAGACAGACCGTAGTTCGGCTCACACACGCGTTGACTCAAACTCCAGAGAGCAAATGGTTGACAAAGACGCCCGAACCGGCGAGGAGCGGCGTTAGCCACGCCGTGACTAAGACTCCTGCGATCACGGCCATGCCGAGAATGCTGACGACGATCGAGATCATTCCACGTGCGCTACTTCGCGGCGCATTGAAACTGTTGCCCACTCGGAACTCAATGTCTATCAGCGAATTGGATACTCGCACGTCTCGGTACCTACCGTCGGTGAGCAAAGACAGCGACACGGCCGCGGTGGTTCGGATGAGTTGCGGCGGGATCACGATCGACGAACCATCCAGATCCGCCCGTATGCCGGTATCGTCTTGATCGATTACAGCCACGACTCGATCACTGACAGAGAGAGCAACTGGATGCTGCGAGTCGAACGATGAACTCGGAATGTCGGCACGACTATTCGATGCGATCGTAACTTGTACCAGAAACGGATGCTTCACCTGCGTGCCCTTGAAGGACACTTCGACCGGTACGAGTGTGTTCATTAGCGGGGTATCCTCGACGACGAATTCTAAGCGGCGCTTCGGGAAGGTGCGCTGATAGGAACGGACCCCATAGGCGAAGGCTCCAATGCCTGCCAAAGCGCCGACGATCGTCCAAGCCAGGCCCCAACCATCCACGCGCACACTCTATAGCTCGGACAACCATGAGATTGTCCCCGGCTTTCCGGTTTTCCGGTTTGGCTAGCTCGGCGACCGAGCTGGTGTCGCGCTGATGACCAATACAGATTCTGCACCTACGTAGGTGAGAAGTGCTGGAGGATCACAGGGCGACCGATAGGCAAAGTTAGTTCCCAGTTCCGCAGCACGGTTAAGAGGCTGTACGTATGAATAGCCAGGAAAACTGCGCTTATGCCCTCAAGTCGGTGAGTTTGACAATCACATGCTCGGGTCTCGGGACGCGGCAGCGCGGCGGTGACCCGCACCGACACGAAAGTAGGTCACCGAGACTGTGATTCGGCGGGCGGCCACACGACCAGATCAGTGGGCGGCGCGGGTCGCACCTGGTGCGACTGCGTCTCTTGCGTCAGAATCGAGCAAGCCGCTTATGACATCTCCCGAAGCACTCTCCCAGCCTGCCCCCGGTTCCCCCGAGGCAGAGATTCTTGCTGCCCGTCTCCAGGCTCGATCGGCCGCGGACCCGTCTTACTGGGATTTCGCGAGCGGAAGTACTCGCAACGGCACCCATGCACTGTTCCAGTATCCGGCGATGATGGTGCCAGCGCTGCAGGGGGCGCTTCTCGACGACGTCTTCCAAGTCTTGCCTCCCTCGGCTTTGGTATACGACCCGTTCGGTGGTTCGGGGACAGTGCTCACCGAAGCCCTGCGCCGCGGACACAATTTCGTCGGCAGCGACATCAACCCAATGGCGCTACTTTTGATGTCGTTGAAGGCAGAGCCGCCAACGGCCGCTGCCGCCAAGGAACAGTTCGGCGTAGTGCTCTCGGCGTCTGGTATCGGCCTTCGAGGCGGCCTTCCGCTGATCCCAAACTTGAGCAAATGGTTCGAGCCGGAAGTGCAGGAAGCTCTTAGGCGGCTCCGCCTCGCGATTCGACAGCTAGAGTCACGGCGGGTCCGCCGCTTCTATTGGGTCTGCCTGGCTGAGACAGTTCGCCTGACCTCAAACTCTCGAATCTCAACGTTCAAATTGCATGCGTACACTGCCGAAGAGACAGAAGCCCGTTCGCTGGACGCAGTTCGCACGTTCCGCGCAGTGGTCTCCGCGAACATCGAAGCGCTGCGCGCGGAGGAGGCAGAGCGAGAGGGAACACCTAACGGCAATGTTCTACTTCTGCCAGGGCCGGCAGAGACGGCATGGTCGGAGGATCTTCGCCCACAGGTGCTAATGACCTCTCCGCCTTACGGCGACAACAAGACGACGGTGCCCTATGGACAGCACAGTTACCTCCCCCTCGCGTGGATCGACGGTCACGACATCCCGGGGGGCATTTCGCGCGAGGTAATGAGCTCGACTAGCGCGATCGATAGTCGCAGTTTGGGAGGATCTCTGGTGGGTGCCGATTCCGCTATGAGGGACCTTACGTTGATCTCGCCCGCGACGGCCGCGTTTGCGCAGTCAATGCCGCAGGCGAGCCTTCGAAAGAAAGTCCTGGCCTTCAGCCGCGACTACGTCGCCACGATACAGTCGATCATCGGACGTCTGGCGCCCAGCGGCTACAGCTTCTTCACCCTTGGCGAGCGGCGCGTGGGCGGACGGGGCTTCCCGCTCGTCGAACTCACCAACGACATTCTCGCTGCCGCCGACCATGTCGGTGTGGCGCAGATCACGCGCGCGTTGCCACGTCGGCGACGGATCGGACCGCGCAACAGCGAGGGCACGACGATGGCCCAAGAGTTCATCATCGTCACCCAGGCTCCGCGCTGAGAGTCGATAGCGGGCGGAAAGCTGGGGCGGGCGGACGTTCGAACATCGAGCTACTGCAGGAGTAACGGCAAGGCAATCGGTTGATTGCCTTGCCGTTAGGCTCAAGTAACCGGGGAAAGGGGCTGAGATGAGTGAAGCCAGCACATCCGACCAGGATGACCGAGTCTTCCTCAGCGTCCATCCGTCGGTGGTTTTCAAGCTGGGACGTGACCTAATCACCGACGACGTTCAAGCTGTCGTTGAGCTAGTGAAGAACAGCTATGACGCGGGGGCGACCCGATGCGATGTATTCATCGACCCCTCGTTTACCGATCCGGCTGGACCAACGTCGGCTATCCCGCAGAAAGACGGGGCGAAGCCTGGCGAACCCTCACTCGGCGATGAAGAGGAAGAACCGGCCCGAGCGACGACAGTTCCGGCGGGCCGCATCAGGATCTCTGATGACGGCGATGGTATGACCCGTCAGCAAATCATCAAGGGCTGGCTCACCGTCTCGGCAAGCCAGAAGGGTGAGTTACGCCGACTGATCCAGCGCGGTGAGATTGAAGGTCGCGCACCCCTTGGCGATAAGGGCCTCGGACGTCTGGGGGCACAACGACTCGGCCGCAAACTGATTCTCACCACCACACCGCGGGTGCCCGAAGGAGGAACTCGCGCGGATGTGCCCGCGCACCGAATCACCATCGACTGGGACGCCTACAATAATGTTGAGTCGCTGCAGAACGTTCCAATACTCCTTGAATCGATCGCCGCGGACGAGTCCGATCACGGGTCTGTTATTGAGATCATCGGGCTCCGCGATCTGCCGCGATGGGCAGCGGCCTCTGACCAAGATCGCACTGATCTCCAGAAGTCCTTCAGCGGAATGATCTCGCCGTACCGAAGTCAGGCTGATACTGGGTTTCGGGTCGGCTTCCGGATTGGCGCTGTGGTCATCGATCTCCACGAGCTGGCCAGCGCAGTGCTCGAGCATTCGACGGTGAGTTACGAACTCGCATACGCGAGTGGGCGCCTTGAGACTGACGTCGCGGTGTCATTGGCGTACCTCAGGCCCCCGGTGGGCCGGGAGGACATAGCCGACTTCGATCGATTCGTAGGCGCGGATAGCGGCGTCGAGTTCACCGCATGGCTCTGGGCGAATCGCGCAGACCAATTAGCAGATCTCAACATCCTTGCGGGTGGCCGACGTGGTTGGTTGCACGCTTCTGGGACCAAGCTAGTGATGGAGACGGAACCGGAACTCATCACCCGCGCTGAGTTCGCCGAGCTCGCCGGGGGCGACGCGGAGCTACCAAAGGACACCACGGAGGCCGAGCGCGCCGCTCTCATCGTCGCCGATCCAGGACCCTTTACCGGCAGAGTCGATGCCGTCATCCTCCGCCGGGATCCGACCGAGCTGTTCTCAAGACGTGACGATTACTCCGCCTTCGTGAAGGCACTAAGTGGTGTTCGCGTGTACCGCGATGGTTTCGGCATTCGATTAGCCCCCGACTGGCTAAACCTTGCATCGCAGTGGACCTCGGCCGGTTCCTATTACACGCTGCGACCAGACAACACGCTCGGCTACATCAACATCAGTTCCAAGGACAACGAGCAGCTTCGCGAGACCACCAATAGGGAGGCCTTCCGCGAGACGCCAGTGCAACGGAACTTCCTCCGTTTGCAGGCCGCTTGGCTTTCGTTCGGAGCCGAGGTACAAGAAGAGGTTCGACGCGGCTATAACGCCTTCCGTACCCTCAAGAAGCAGCAGTTAGCCCATCTCGACGAAGTCGACGCCGTACCCTCGGCAATCGCTCGCCGAGCCCGTGATAAAGCTGAAATTCTCTCACAATCCGCCTCGGCTCTACACACCAGCGAACGCCGGTTGGAACGACTCAAAGACCTCAGCAAAACCTTCGTCGATCGCGAGCACGCCTCCGCCGAGAATTTGTTTCACGACGCTGAGGACCGTGCTGCGTTTTCGACTGCGGCCAGAGAAGTCTCCGAGATCTATGACGAAGTGAGTGCAGCGGTCGGGCAAGCTCAAGAGCAGCTCGCAGAGTTCGAACACCAACGCGCGCTGCTGGACCTACTTGTCGGTCAGATCGACGAGCAACAGGAACAGCTCGAGGAAGTTTGGGAGTCAATCGCGCTCGGCCTTGTAGCTGAAACCCTTTCCCACGAACTGATGAACCTCAGCGAGCGGTTGAAAACCCGAAGCAGTCAGGCACTCGGCATCCTTCGAGCAGAACCGAACCCCGATCAGCGAATATGGTCGTTCGCCGAAGACACTCGTGCCACTGGAGCCGCATTGGCAAAGCAAGTGTCGCGCCTCGATCCGTCGCTGCGCTACGTCCGCGACCGACGAGATGACGTCCGAATCGGCGAGTTCGTGACCGATCTGGCCAACTATTATCAGCAACTTTGGTCGGATCGCGGGATTACCGTCACAGCCACTGTCGCACGCGACTTCACCGTCAAAGCGAATCGCGGCCGACTCCAACAGGTGCTCGACAACCTGCTTCTCAACAGCGGCTATTGGGTCACGCGATCAGGTCTGCCTACAACGGTGGGCCTTACAGTGGACGACTTCGAGATCCAGGTCGAAGACTCGGGCCCCGGCATCGATCCGACGGTCGAACATTCACTGTTCGAGCCGTTCGTCACGAAAAAGCCACGCAACCAGGGGCGAGGCCTCGGCCTGTTCGTGGTTCGTCAGCTGCTTGCAGCCGACGGCGCCACGATCCGGCTCGCCGGCCCCAGGAACGAACGCGGACGACTGCACACTTTCGTGCTTGATTTTAGCGCGGACGAATAGAAAGGAAGAGCATGTCCGATGGGGGGACGTCGGCGCCGGGGGCCGACAACTCAATTGTTGCCGATCAGATTCGCACACTGTTCGACGCGCTCGAGATCACACATGTCGTCGCCGTGGATGACTACTACCCGAACGCGGTGGTCGATCTCGGCGCATTGACCTTGGCGGTGGAGCGGAGCGAGATCCCACTTGGCGAGTTCACCGCAATGCCAGGCGTGCCATGGACCGGATCCAGCATCGATACCGCCGAACAGGCAGCGGAATTGCTACGTGAGTCTTGGGATAGCCTCGATCCAGATCAACGCGATCAGCTCGCGGCCCTCAAGATCGCCGCTGAACCGGTCCCAACCACCGCCGACGAACGACCTCCAGCGCAGGAACAGGATGCGGACGCCGCGACCATTTCAAACTTCAGGGAGTTCTTTCCTTCGGAGATCGAAGTCTCGACACTAAGCGCGACAGCCTGGGATGAGCAGAGAGACATGATCCTGGCCGGTGACGGAACCGTCTTGGTTTTCTTCGACCTAGACCTTCGTCATGAAGACCGTTCCTCGACCGCCGGAGCGGACCTGCTCCGCGAGCTGCAACAGAGAACCGACGCGTCCGTGATCGCGGGAATCCTCACGCATGAGGCCTCGTCTTCGGAGACCGAACAGCAGCTCGTCGAGCGGCTCCGGTCGCAACACGCTCTGAAACCGTTCCCGTTGATGGGGAAGGACCGCGCGAAAGATCCCGTCCAGTTCCTCGACGGCCTGCGAACATATTTGATTCTGGCGCAAGTCATCCATCACACGACAACGATTGCCGACTCGATCCGCGACGGCGTTGCCGCGGCTACAGCAGCGCTGGCCTCACTAGACGCATACGACTTCATCACCACCATGCAGAACGCACGTTATGAGGGCGTCTACGAGCTCGACGGGCCACTGCGAATCGCGAACCGCGCACTGCGCCGCGAGACCGTCGCCGCGCTCGGCCGCAATGTCGACCATAAGACGATGTTGGTACTCCGCAGCGCTGCGACGATCATGATTCCGCTGGACGCGTCCCGCGCCGACGCCGAGCACGCTCAACGATGGGAGCATGACTACGACGACGCCGCGTACGTTAACGGCAATCATCTCCCCCTCGAGGTCGGCGACGTCTTCAAGGTGCAGGCGGACGACGCTTCAGAAACCTATTACGTCTTACTCATGCAGCCGTGCGATCTGTCCCTGAGGGAGGACGGAAAGCGATCGACCTCACTGAAGCAGTTCACTTTAGCCAGGCTTCGTCCCGCGCCGAACACGATCGACTCCGAAACCAGGGCAGACCGACCCGAAATCCCCGCGCCAATCATCGATGACCGCACGCCTTGGGAAGTAAATCTTGCTGACCTGCTCCACGTGCCCGAGGATGTGCTGGACCTCGTCGTCTTCAGCGACGAGGGGGACGCCCTCATGAACAGCTCGAATCTCACTGCAGTGGCACTGCAATCGTCCTGGACGCAGCGCGGCCGAGCACTGGAGAAGCGGCGCCGCAATTTTCTGACCGAGGCGAAGAAGCTCGACAATTCTTTCGGCAGGATGGGCAAGCAGCAAGTGGAGAAGCTCACGGAGAAGATCAACCGGAACGAACTCGGACTTGTGTCACCGAAACTGCAGGCAAGCATCGACCAAGATGCTGAGGAAGTCAGGTTCAATCTTCGCCGAGTCGGCCGGCTAACTACGCCAATCGCCCACAAGGTACTTACCTCTGCCGGTCAACGTCAATACCGGCCTGCCCTGGAATACGACCTGTTCGGCGACGGGTGGCGAAGCTGACGCTCGCCGTCAGCCAAGGTCGACGCGCATCAGAGAACGCTCCACAGCCTCCGCAAACGGCACGCCGGGGTAGGTTCGGCTCGTCCACCGTTGCCACCTCGAGGGGTGCCGGGGCCCATCACCGAATCGGTATACCGACAAGTGGTGGCGACTAAGTTGCTCCTGCAGCCAGCTAACCTGTGCCCGATAGTGTTTCCGCGCGTGCCCGGAGGGTTCGCCAACGCCGTGAGCCAGTAACACCAAATCCGCTACAGTTAGGGCCCCAGTGAGGTGTTCGCGTGCGGACAACCATGGCGCTTCCTGCTGCCCGATACGACTGATATCGCCGGTCCTAGTGGTCGCCTCAGGGAACAGATTCCAGACTGACAGATCACTAGCGCCGAGCGCGGCTCGAGCCAGTTCGAGGCGCGCAAGTGTCCGCGCACCGTCCGTCAGCGGTGGGTTCGACAGGACACACAGCATCCGTGCTCCGACTGGCTCGGTAGCGACGGGCGAGCCGTGATCTCGGCGCGTGGCACCATCTTCCAGGTACTCCCTGCTGACGTTGGCTCGGTCCGACACTCGCTTACGTTAGCGAAGTCCCGGAAGACGCGCGAATGGTCTACCAAGCCTCAGCATCAAGGTTGATCTGGGCCACGCAATTAAGGAGAACTATGAAGCCTTCCTCTCGTCTCGGCTGCTGTCATCCACATCCCGGTCGATCTCCCGATCCACTGATGAGTCGCCCACACAACCGGCCCGGAAATTTCGGCCGCCTCCGATCCGGAAAGCTAACCTCGGCGTGCTTCGTGTTACATGTTGTGGCCCGACGTTCGACATCGACTCACCCGGCCCAGGCAAATCCTCGGAGCGTCCATCGGTTCGCGGCGAGATTCGCGACTCGAATCACGCTTAAGTGGTCCAGCATCTCCGCTTCGCCGTTTTTCTCCGGTCCGCTCCTCCCCTATGAGCGACGAACCACCGCTTGGTGACCCTGCCCACGCCTCTATTTCTGTTTTGTGTTCTGGTTGCCCCACTCACTTTCTTGTTATCTCTTCTCGTCTGCGCCACTGCCACCCCTTTACTTCCCAACCTCCGTCAAACTGCAACGATGTTTGGGGGAGGTTGGGAAGCGCGCCCTGCGCGGGGGTGGCGGTGGCGCAGGCGAGAAGAGGGACAAACCGTTCCATTACCTATTCCCGCCCGAGGAATAGGTAATGGAATACCCACGAGCATGGTGCCGAACATGGAAATTCGATCAAGAGCCAAGCACGCAACCTGCTTCCATGCTCTGCAGGGGGCCAAAAGCATGCCCCCAACGGGCGCCACTCAGATGTCTCCCGTCCGTTACAGAATTGACCGAAGGAATGTGCGTCGAACCACGGCGACGATAGCGTCTAGCGACGGGGTAGCGAAGAAAGTTGAGGTGGCTAGAGATGGCAGGCAGCGTGACCCCGTACAGCACTTCGCAGGGCAAACGATATCGCGTGCGGTATCGGAAGCCCGATCACACGCAGACGGACAAGCGGGGATTCAAGACCAAGCGCGAGGCCGAGCTGTTCCTCGCCTCGGTGACGGTTTCAAAGGCGGCCGGTGATTACATTGATCCGGCTCTGGCTCGCGTCTCGGTAGGCGACCTCGCTCCTCTGTGGCTGCGCTCGAAGTTGGTGCTCAAGCCCTCATCGTCAAAGCCGCTCGAGGTCGCATGGGGCGTGCACGTGGCAGAGCGATGGGGGCACCGCGAAATCTCCACCATCGTTCCCTCCGAGGTGCAGGTCTGGGTTAGCGAGTTAGCGGGTCGCAGGTCGCCCTCCGTGGTGATCCGGGCACACGGAGTGCTCGCGGGCATCCTCGACATGGCCGTCACCGACCGTCGCCTTCCTCGGAACCCGGCGCGCGGAGTGAAGCTGCCCCGGAAGACCGGGAAGCTGAATCGTGTCTACCTCAGCCACGATCAGGTGCACACACTCGCTGGTCTGTCTGCGCATCCGACGCTCGTGCTCTGTCTCGCCTACACGGGCATCCGGTGGGGAGAGGCGACCGCGCTGCGCGTGCGGCACATCAACTTCCTCCGGCGCCGGCTGAACGTTGAAGAGAACGCCGTGAAGGTCGGCTCCGTCATTCACCTCGGCACGACGAAGGGGCATGAGCGCCGATCCGTTCCCTACCCGGAGCTGCTCAGCGCAGGCCTCGACGAACAGTGCGCCGACAAGGGACCCACGCAGCTCGTGTTCGGTGGCGGCACCTTCCACATGAAGTCGCCGGACTCCGTCGATGGATGGTTCGTGAACGCCGTGCGCCGCGCGCAAGAGGCGAACCCCGACTTCCCGTCGCTCACCCCGCACGACCTTCGGCACACGGCCGCGTCACTCGCGATCAGCAGCGGCGCGAACGTGAAAGCGGTGCAGCGGATGCTCGGCCACGCCTCGGCCGCCATGACCCTCGACACCTACGGCGATCTGTTCGACGACGACCTCGAGATGGTGGCCGCCAAGATGCAGGACGCGGCACGCGAGGCGAGTGTCGGCAAGAGCTGGGCGATCAATCTGGCGTAGCGAGGCCCTCGGCTGTGTTGGGCGCCAGATCAAGCGTCCTTGGCGACACCGTCAGTCGATGACGCAATGACTTGGATTATCTGACGCAGCCACTCGCGCGCAGTGTAGACATCCGACAGCACCGGCGTCCGGCCATCAACCTCGGTCTCCGCGCGAGCGTCGGAGTAGGCGAGATCCCACCCACCCATGGGCCGCACGGGAATCGGCGGCCAAGCCTGCTGTCGTCGCCAATCAAATGTGCGCACGCAGAGGCTGTTCAGGCTCAGCAGATCGGGGCCCGCGTTCCAGAGCAGTTGAAGGTCGACCAGGTCGTGCGCCCGCACGTAGGCGGGGTCGGTGACAGCGTGGATTTTCTGCGCGATCTGGTACTCCAGCTCGACCAGTTCGACTGGCTGGAGCTCACCGAATCCAAAGTAGTCGCCGAACTGCAGCAGCCCTCCGTCGATCTCCATCGCCGCGTGCGGATACGGATCGACTTCCGGGTCAGAGACCTCCACATCGAGTGCGCCCCACGCGCTGCCGAGGAAGGCGATCGACACCCGATATGGATGCATCACGTACTCCGGGCGGGCGAGCCCAGGATCATGGAGCTTCACTGCCCGCACGGTCGCGGTGAACGCGACGCGATCCGGTGCATCCGATCTCCGCCGCAGCTCGCCTTTCGAGGCCGGGACGCTTCCCCACCCCTCAGCCAGACGCGCGCGGAATGTTTGCTCGAATTGTTCGCCTCTAACGCGCGTGGAGACATCGAGATCGGAGGTCGCCCGAGTGCCCCGCTCCCCCAGTCGCAACTTCACACCCATTCCGCCCTTGACCGCGACAGCATCAGGAAGCATCTGCGACACGATCAGCGTGCACAGCATCACCCGTGCTCGCGCGACGGGGATGTCCAACTCCGCCGCGACCTGCGCGAGCCGATCGTTGAGCTGTGTGACGTTCAGCGGTGGCGTGACCTCATTCATGCCGAGGCGGCCTTCCACGGAGTGGCCTCACGCTCGCCGATCAGCTCCCTCCTGAGCGCAGCGTCGACCAGAGCTTTCCACCGGTCGGGCGGCATCCGATCCCGCATGTCCTCAAGCGCCCGCCGAACGGTTGTCGCCGCGACGCCCTCGTAGCTAGTGAGATCGTCGTAGAGCAAGTCAGGTCGGCTCTCCAGCTCCATCCAGTCCGGCAGAGCGCGCCTCACCCGACGCCGAGTCCCCACACGCACCTTCGGTGGGTTGAACTGGCCGAGGCCGACAAGATCGAGAACGGATTCGCGATGCAAGAATGCCCCCTCACCCGCTAGAGCGACGGCGATCGTCGGCTGAGCAAACGGTGTCCTCGGCACGTCGCGGTGCCCGTAGACGCCCTGCCCGTAAGCGTCGAGCGCGCCACGAGCAGCGAGTTTTCGTACCTCGACGGCGGGCACACCTGCATCCTCGGCCTCGGCAAGGGTCACCACACCATTGCGCGACGCCGCGATCTCCCACAGATCCTGGCGATAACCCATCTGCTCACCTCTCCGCCATTACCGTACCAATAATGGTACGGTTTTGGCGACCCGCTATTCGCGACGCCGGAAAAGTGTGGGCAAAATGTGGGCAAACGCTGCCACTCCGGGAAGGGGAAAGGCCCCAGATCCGCATGAATTCAGGGATCTGGGGCCTCGCAGAGTGGTGCCCCTGGAGGGACTCGAACCCCCAACCCTTTCCTTAGGACGGAACTGCTCTTCCATTGAGCTACAGAGGCTGACCCCGCCACTCTACCGGGTTCGGCCCGGCGTCAGGCGGCGACGGGCAGCGACAGATAGTCCGCCCAGGCGGGCTCGGCGCGCTCGGCGCCCTTCACCGTCCAGCCCGCCTGATATGGCATCGCCGGCTCGAAGCGGAGCGACCATCCCATCTCGGCGGGGGTGCGGTTGCCCTTGATGTTGTTGCAGCGCAAGCAGCAGGCGACGAGGTTCTCCCAGCTGTCCTTGCCGCCGCGGGAGCGCGGGTGCACGTGGTCGATCGTCGAGGCGGATGCGCCGCAGTAGGCGCAGCGCTGCCCGTCGCGGCGGAGCACGCCTCGGCGGGTGACGGGCATCATCCGGTTGAGGGGCACCCGCACGTAGCGGGTGAGCAGGATGACTGCCGGGCGGTCGAAGTCGTCGTCGATGCCGTGCACGGGATGCTCGTCATCCCGCTCCAGCACCCTCGCCTTGTCGTTCATCACGAGGACGAGTGCTCGCTTGAACGACACCACACCGAGCGGTTCATACCCCGCGTTGAGGACCAGTGTTCGCATGCTCTCCCTTTCGAAGACTCCCGCACGGCTTGCGGGTGCTCGACGATTCACACACCGTCTCCCGAGGGTCGAGGAGTGCGAGGGGGCAACAAAAAAGGCGCTGTCGACATGACAGCGCCTTACATGCAGAGCTCAGATATCTGGCTCTGACACAGTCCACTCGTGTGCCTGCGGATTCGCAGCGCGACGCATTCCGTGGTGCGGATGGTCGTGCGGCGTATCATCGGGCTCTCCTGATCCTCGAAAGATGATCAGGGACACCATAACCCACACGGATGCACGCATGGCCGCGCGCCGCGTCGATTCACGGGTGCGTAACGAAGTGTTTACACCCGACCCGGGACCGGGTCAGGGAACGATCCTCGAACGGATCAGCCGGTGTAGCGGGCGTAGTAGGGCGAGCCCCAGATGCCGCGGTACTCGACGTAGCGACCCCAGTCGGGCGAGTCGATCATCATGCCGCCGCCGGCGTAGATGCCGATGTGCTGACCCGGGTAGACCAGGAAGTCACCAGGCTGAGCGTCGGCCGGGTCGATCCGAGTCATGAGGGCGGCCTGAGCGGACACGCCTCGAGGCAGCTTGATGCCGAACGCGCCCATGACGTACTGGGTGAGCCCGTCGCAGGAGAACGAGGTGTCGGGCGAGTTGCCGGCGCCGTAAGGGACCACTCCGACGAACTGCTGGGCGTAGGCCACGACCGCGGCACCGCTGTACGAGGCGGCGGGCGGGGTCACCGCGAAGGGCGACGACGACGAGGAGGACCCGGAGCTCGAGGTGGGCGTCGCCGCGGCGCGCTCCGCAGCGAGCGTGGCTGCGGCCGCAGCCTCGGCAGCCTGCTGCGCCGCGGCGAGCTCCTCGGGCGTGGGCGCGGTGTAGCCATCGCGGCTCACCGTGAGCATCGCGGTGGCGTTGGGGATCTGGAGCGTCTGGTCTTCACCGAAGGCGGTCGACGTCGCCTCGGGGTCGAAGCTGCCGCCTCCGCCGTACGCGTAGGCCGGGAGCGCGGTCGTCGTAAACATGCCCGCAGCGAGCACCATCACGAAGCCCGCGGCGACGGTGCGCTTGCGGGGCATCCGCAGACGGGCGCGCTGCTCGCGGGCGCTGAACGCGGCCGGGACCACGGAGCTGCTGGCGGCGATGGGCGCCGTGGCGACGGGCACCGACGGCGCGGCCTCGAGGGCCGGCGCGCGGTGCGCGGAGACCGGCGAGGGCGCAGCGGTCGAACGCACGACAGCGGGGGCCGTCGTGGACAGGACGATCGCGTCGCCGCGATCCGTCGCTGCTGCTGCCTGGGCCTCGCGCTCGCGACGCTCGCGGCGGGTGAGGGGCTGATCGTTCGCGCTGCCGTCGGCTGCGCGGTTGGTGTCGGTGCTCATCGGGTTGAGCGCGTCTCCAGCAGATGCCAAGTTCTATCCTCCGGCACTTCCCGGACCCCAGTCCGTCCCCATCCGCACCGTTGTCGTGTGCTTCTAGTCGTCGAGGGACGGGGACATAGAAGTGCCTCGACGTCGTCATGGATCGGCCGGAAGACCGATCAGACTTGGAAGACCTTACGCGACGAGATGGGACTTGTCATCTCAACACGCTGCTTTAACGTTTTGGTAACAGCGGACGTCGATCAGACGCCGACGAAGATATGACTCGCGACCTCGTTGGGCAGCTCGAGGCCCTGTTCGAACCCGTCGACCTCGACCAGGACGTACGAGCCCGCCGACGAGAACGCCGCCGTGTTGCCCGGCACCACACCCGACTGCTTCAACTGCAGCAGCAGCTCGGGGTCGGTCTGGGCCGGCTCGCCCAGCCGCCGGATCGTCTTCCGCTGCGGGCCCACGGCGCCGTGCACGAGCGTGACGATGTTCACCACACCCTTCGTGAAGGGAGCGGTCGCCTCCTCGCCGAAGGCGTCGAGGCCCGGGATCGGGTTGCCGTACGGCGACTCGCGCGGGTGGTCGAGCATGTCGAGGATGCGCAGCTCCACCTGCTCGCTCATCACATGCTCCCAGCGGCATGCCTCCTCGTGCACCAGCTCCCAGTCGAGGCCGATGACGTCGCTGAGCAGCCTCTCGGCCAGACGGTGCTTGCGCATCACCGAGACCGCCTTGCGGCGCCCCGGCTCCGTCAGCTCGAGGTGACGGTCGCCCGACACGACGACGAGTCCGTCGCGCTCCATGCGCCCCACCGTCTGCGACACCGTCGGACCTGAATGCCCCAGCCGCTCGGAGATGCGCGCGCGCAGCGGGATGATGTTCTCCTCCTCGAGCTCGAGGATGGTGCGGAGATACATCTCGGTGGTGTCGATGAGGTCTGTCAAGAAAAGCTCCTCGCCGTCAGACGCGTATCGCTGACAGCCTAGTGTTTCCCGCGCGCATGAACGCGGAAGCGCCGTCGATACTATTAACCGCATGGCGACCATCGAGATTCCGCGCGACCTCCTGCCCATCGACGGCCGATTCGGCTGCGGGCCCTCCAAGGTCCGGGGCGAGCAGCTCGAAGCGCTCGTCACGCGCGGCGCTTCCCTCCTCGGCACCAGCCACCGTCAGGCCCCGGTGAAGGACCTCGTCGGCTCGGTCCGCTCCGGCCTCGCCGACCTCTTCGCGCTGCCCGAGGGCTACGAGGTGCTCCTCGCCAACGGCGGCTCGACCGCGTTCTGGGACTCGGCCGCGTTCGGACTCATCGAGAAGCGCGCCGAGAACCTCTCCTTCGGCGAGTTCGGATCGAAGTTCGCCAAGGCCGCGGGCGCCCCCTGGCTCGAGAAGCCGCACGTCATCACCGCCGACGGCGGATCGCGCGCCGAGGTCGAGGTGCTCGAGGGCGTCGACCTGTACGCCTGGCCGCACAACGAGACCTCCACGGGCGTGATGGCCCCCGTCCGGCGCGTGCAGGGCGACGAGGGCGCGCTCACCGTCATCGACGCCACGAGCGCCGCGGGCGGCGCGTTCGTCGATCCCGCCGAGGCCGACGTGTACTACTTCGCCCCGCAGAAGAACTTCGCCAGCGACGGCGGACTCTGGCTCGCCTTCTTCTCCCCCGCCGCGATCGAGCGGGTGGAGCGGATCGCGGCCTCCGGCCGCTACATCCCCGAGTTCCTCAGCCTGAAGAACGCGATCGACAACTCGCGCCTCAACCAGACGCTCAACACCCCCGCGGTCTCCACCCTGGTGCTGCTCGACGAGCAGGTCTCCTGGATCAACGCGAACGGCGGCCTCAGCTGGGCCGCCGCCCGCACGAAGGAGTCGTCCGACGCGCTCTACACGTGGGCCGAGGGCGTCGGCTACGCGCGTCCGTTCGTCTCGGATCCCGACCACCGCTCCCAGGTCGTCGTCACCATCGACTTCGACGACTCGATCGACGCCGCGGCCATCGCGAAGGCCCTCCGCGCCAACGGCATCGTCGACACCGAGCCGTACCGCAAGCTCGGCCGCAACCAGCTGCGCATCGCGACCTTCGTCGCGATCGAGCCGTCGGATGTGCGTGCGCTGATCTCCTGCATCGAGTACGTGGTGTCGCAGCTCGGCTGAGCCGACCGCGTCGTCGCTTCGACACCGATTACAGGAAAGCCCCGCGATATCTGCGGGGCTTTCCTGTATTCGGTGCTGAAGCGCGGGCTACGGGCGGTCGTCGGCCTCGTCGGCCTCGTCGGAGGTAGACGCGTCGTCGGCTTCGGGTGCGTCGGGGTCGAGGGCCTCGTCGTCGAGGTCGTCGAGGTCTACGTCGTCGACGAGGTCATCCTCATCGAGGTCGTCGAGCGCGTCCTCCTCGTCCTCGTCCTCGTCGTCCTCGTCGTCGTCGTCGTCCTCGAGCGAGTCGTCCTCGTCGCCGTCGCCGTCGAGCTGGTCGTCGTCGCCCTCGGAGTCGTCCTCGTCGGACTCATCCGACTCCGCCTCGGCGGCAGCCTCGGCCGCGGCGGCCTGGGCCGCGCGCCAGTCGGCGAGACGCTCCGACCACGGCACCCAGTCGGGCGCCAGCAGCGCCTCCTCGCCGGGGAGGAGCTCGGTCTCGAGCACCGTGGGCTCGGAGCCGTCGTCGACGCGGGCCAGGGTCGCGGTCCAGTGCCAGCCCGGGTATCCGCGGAGCTTCGTCGCGAAGTGGATGCTCAGCACGTGCTCGCCCTCGGCGCGCACGCCGACGACCTCGCCGATGGTGGAGTCGTCGGTGATCTCGCGCAGCCCGGACCGCGCCAGCTCGACCGAGTCGAGCAGCACCGGGTCGGGCTCGTACACGACGGCCTCGATCTCTTCTGCCTCGACCAGCTCGCCCTTGGCGTCGTCGGCCCCGTTATCCTCTGCGGTCTCGGAGGCATCAGCCTGCTCCTCGGCCTGCCCGGCAGAGGACTCGCCCACGGAGTCCTCGGTCACCTCGGCATCGCCGCCCGCAGGCTCAACCACATCTGCAGACTCGACGGCATCCACGGGCTGAGCCTCACTCGCATCCGCAGTCTCCACCGCATCCGCAGCCTCACCCGCATCCGCAGACTCACCCGCATCCGCAGCCTCCACTGCATCCGCAGCCTCGACCGGAGCGCCGTCCGTCACCTCGGGCGCGTCGGCGCCGTCGGGCGCGCTCACGCGTCGAGCTCGTCGGCCACCCGGCGCAGCAGCGTCGCGACCTTGTGGCTGTGAGCGTTGTCGGGGTAGCGCCCGCGCTTCAGGTTGCCGCCGACGGCATCGAGCACCTTCACGAGGTCTTCGACGATGATCGCCATGTCGTCGGCCGGCTTGCGCGACATCTTCACCATGCTGACGGGCGCTTCGAGCAGCCGCGCCGAGAGCGCCTGCGCGCCGCGCTTGCCGTCGGCGATGCCGAACTCGAGCCGCGTGCCCGCCTTGACCTTCGCGCCGGCGGGCAGGGCCGACGCGTGCAGGAAGACCTCCTGGCCGTCGTCGGTGCTGACGAACCCGAAGCCCTTCTCCTCGTCGTAGAACTTCACCTTGCCGGTCGGCATCTGTCGAACTCCTCATTGCTGTCGCCGCGGTTCTCGCGGCTCCGACGAGTTTACCGTTGCCCGTATCCTTGGGAACGTGAGCGATGACGAACGGCAGCCCGCGAGCCGCCTCCAGCGCACCCTCGGCTTCATGATCGTCGCGGTCATCGGCCTCTCGGTGCTGTGCTTCTTCGCGATCATCATCGCGACCGCGGTCGGCGTCCACGACTTCACGCCGGCCCCCTGGCCCGTGATCGGGCTGCTGCCGGTGATCGGCCTGCCGATCGGGTTCGTGCTGATCTTCGTGCTCCTCATCATCAGCGTCCGCGCGCGCGGACGCGAGAACCGCGGGGGTCGGTGAGCGCTCCGCTCGACCTCGCGCGCGAGCTGTCGGCTCGCGACGCCGACGACCTGGCCGCTCTGCTGACCGCCAGGGACATCGGCGGGCGCTCGCTGCGCGATCTCTTCGACCTGGCCGACGCCCTGCTCGACGAGGGCTCGATCCTGGCCGCCCTCGCGCCGCTTCCCCGCCCGGTGATCGAGCTTCTCGCATCCGGCCAGCGCCTCGCGGCAGCGGATGCGGATGGCCTGCTGAGCGAGAGCCTCCTGCTCACACGACGGCTGTCGCTTGTGGACCGGGACGGGCGCCCGTTCGCCGCGGTGATCGCGGTGGCCTCCCGGGTGCTCGCCGATGCTCCCGCGAGCGACGCGTCGAAGGACGCCTCCGCGACCATCCCGGCCACCCCCGAGGCTCCCGTCGACGCGGACGCGGCAGAACGCGCCACCGCCGCGGTGCTCGGCGTGCACGAGCTGCTCGACACCCTCCGCGGCTCGCGCGTGCGCTGGCGCGCCCGGGGTGGCATCGCCGTCGCCGACGAGCGCCGGCTGACCGCCGACCTCGATCCGCAGCACGCCGACGTCGCTCAGCTCGCCCAGCTCGCGATCGACGCCGGCCTCGCGGCCATCGAGTCCGACCTCCTGCTCCCGACGGACGAGGCCGCCTCCTGGGCGGCGCTCCCGGCTCCTGAACGCTGGAGCCGCCTCATCGCGGGCTGGTCCGCGGCGCTGCCGCATCCGCTGGCCTCGGTCGTCGTCGCCCGTCCCGCGCTGCTGGCCGTCGCATCCGCACTCGACGAGGCCGTGCGAGCGGCCTACCCCGCGGTCTCGGAGGCCGTCCTCCAGTCCGTGCCCGCCACCGTCGCCGCCGCCGACGCGCTGGGGCTCATCGCCTCCGGCCGCCCCACCTCGCTGGGGGCGGTGCTCGCGGGGACCGAGGATCCGGAGAGCATCGCCGCGTCGTTCCCCTCCCCCGTCGAGCAGGTCTACCTCCTCGACGACCTGTCGGTCGTCTCCCCCGGTCCGCTCGCCCCCGAGCTCGACGCGCGCCTCCGCGACCTCGCGGCCGTCGAGTCGCGGGGTCTCGCCACCACGTACCGGATCTCGCGCGCCAGCCTCGACCGCGCGCTCTCCGCCGGCGAGACCGAGCAGCGGATGCGCGACCTCCTCACCCGGATCTCCCTCACCGGCATCCCGCAGGCGCTCGACTACCTCCTACGGGAGGCCGCCGCCGCACACGGCCGGCTGCGCGTGGAGTCCGTCGATGGCGAGACGGTCATCGGGGCCGACGATCCGCGGCTCACGGAGCAGATGTCGGTCGACCAGTCCCTCTCCGCACTGCGGCTCGAGCAGCTCGACAGCGCCACCCTCGTCACCTCGCGAGCGCGCGACGCCGTCTACTGGATGCTGGTCGACGCGGGCTACGCCCCGAGCGCCTGGGTGGACGGGCACGAGGTCCCCTTGTCGAGGGCGCGGATCGCGCATCCGGCCACATCGAATGCGCGGGACGACGCCGCCGCAGCCGCAGAGGCTCTGCAGCTGGCCTCGCGCCTGCTCGCCGCCACCCCGCCGCTCACCGACGACACCACCGCGTGGAACACCCGCGAGCTCGAGCGGGCACTGCGCGCCCGCGAGCAGGTGCGCCTCGGGGTCCGGATGCCCGACGGCTCCCGGCGCGAGATCGTGGCGATGCCGCTCGGTCTCTCGGGCGGGCGGCTGCGGTTCTCCGACACCGCCGCGGGCGTGGAGCGCACCGTGCCGGTCCGCAGCATCGACGACGTCACCGCGCCGGCGGCCGACGCATCCGCCCCCGAAGCGTCCACCCCCGAAGCTCCCGCCGCCGACGCCCCCACCCGTCTCATCGCATCCCGAACCTCCGAGTCCCCCGGCGAGCGCCCGCGCAGCTCCTGAGCACCCAGCCCCACCGACCGACTCCCCCGCAGACGCGGGTAGAATCGACGGTCATGCCCAACGGACCTCTCATCGTCCAGAGCGACCGCACCGTGCTCCTCGAGGTCGCCCACCCCGACGCCGAAGCCGCGCGCCACGAGCTCGCCGCCTTCGCCGAGCTGGAGCGCGCCCCCGAGCACGTGCACACCTACCGGGTCACCCGGCTGGGGCTCTGGAACGCGCGCGCCGCGGGCCACACGGCCGAGGAGATCCTGGCCGTGCTCGACCGCTGGTCGAAGTTCCCGGTGCCGCAGGCGGTCAGCGTCGACGTCGCCGAGACCGTCGCGCGTTACGGTCGGCTCGTCATCGACCGCCGCGACGACGGCGAGCTCATCCTGCGCTCCACCGAGCCGGCGATCCTCTCGGAGATCGCCCGCGGCAAGCGCGTCGCCCCGCTCCTCACCGGGCGCGTCGACGACACGACGTTCACCGTCCAGGCGTGGGCACGCGGGCAGCTCAAGCAGGAGCTCATCAAGCTGGGCTGGCCCGCCGACGATCTCGCCGGCTTCACGCCGGGCATGCCCCACGACATCGACCTCGACGAGACCGCGTGGCACCTGCGCGACTACCAGCAGCAGGCGGTCACCAGCTTCGTCGACCACGGCTCGGGCGTCGTCGTCCTCCCCTGCGGCGCGGGCAAGACCCTGGTCGGCGCGGGCGCGATGGCCGAGATCAAGGCCAACACCCTCATCCTCGTGACCAACACCGTCTCGGCCAGGCAGTGGCGCAGCGAGCTGCTGCGCCGCACGAGCCTCACCGAAGACGAGATCGGCGAGTACTCGGGCGCGGTGAAGGACGTGAAGCCGGTCACGATCGCGACCTACCAGATCCTCACGTCGAAGCGCGGAGGGGTCTACCGCCACCTCGAGCTGCTCGACGCCCTCGACTGGGGTCTCATCGTCTACGACGAGGTGCACCTGCTCCCGGCGCCCGTCTTCAAGCTCACCGCCGACCTCCAGGCGCGCCGCCGGCTCGGCCTCACCGCGACGCTCGTGCGCGAAGACGGTCGCGAGTCCGACGTCTTCAGCCTCATCGGGCCCAAGCGCTACGACGCTCCGTGGAAGGACATCGAGGCGCAGGGCTACATCTCCCCCGCGGAGTGCTTCGAGGTGAGGGTCGACCTGTCGCACTCCGAGCGGCTCGAGTACGCCGCGGCCGCCGACGACGAGCGCTACCGCCTCGCGGCGAGCGCGCCCGAGAAGCTCGCGGCGACGCGCGAGCTGATCGACCGGCACCCGGGCGAGCAGGTGCTCGTCATCGGCCAGTACCTCGACCAGCTCGACGCGCTGTCGGATGCGCTTCATGTCCCGCAGATCACGGGCGCCACCCCGGTCGACGAGCGGGAGCGGCTGTTCCAGGCGTTCCGCGACGGCGAGGAGCGGATCCTCGTGGTCAGCAAGGTCGCCAACTTCTCGGTCGACCTGCCGGAGGCGTCGGTCGCCATCCAGGTGTCGGGGTCGTTCGGGTCGCGGCAGGAGGAGGCCCAGCGCCTCGGCCGTCTGCTGCGGCCGAAGGAGTCGGGCCACACGGCGTCGTTCTACACGCTCGTCACGCGAGACACGGTCGACGCGGAGTTCGCTCAGAACCGGCAGCGGTTCCTGGCCGAGCAGGGGTACTCGTACCGCATCCTCGACGCCGACGCGATCGCGGCGTAGACCCACGCGGCACCCTGGTCGCGCACTGAGCGCATCCGACTGACGTTCAGGTTCGACACAGCTGACGCGCAGAGAATGGTGCCATGACCGGCCCCCGCATCCTCATCGTCGACGACGAACCCAACATCCGCGATCTGCTCACCACGAGCCTGCGCTTCGCAGGGTTCGCCGTGCGCGCCGTGAACAACGGTGCCCAGACGATCTCCGCGGTGCTGGAGGAGGAGCCCGACCTCATCATCCTCGACGTGATGCTGCCCGACATGAACGGCTTCGGCGTCACCAAGCGGCTGCGCGCGGCCGGCTACACGGCCCCCATCCTCTTCCTCACCGCGAAGGACGACACCGAGGACAAGATCACCGGCCTCACGGTCGGTGGCGACGACTACGTCACCAAGCCGTTCAGCCTCGACGAGATCGTGGCGCGCATCAAGGCCATCCTCCGCCGCACGATGCAGGCCGACGAGGACGCCATCATCCGCGCCGGCGACCTCACCATGGACCAGGACACCCACGAGGTGTTCGTCGGCGACGTCGCGATCGAGCTCTCACCCACCGAGTTCAAGCTGCTGCGCTACCTCATGCTCAACCCCAACCGCGTGCTGTCGAAGGCGCAGATCCTCGACCACGTGTGGGAGTACGACTTCAACGGCGATGCCGGTATCGTCGAGTCGTACATCTCGTACCTGCGTCGCAAGCTCGATGCGCACACCGACGAGTCGCTCATCCAGACCAAGCGCGGGTTCGGCTACATGCTGAAGGTCAGCAAGGCCTCGTAGTCTTGCCGGGATGCACAACGCGCTCCTGAAGCAGTGGAACTCCATCTCACTGCGCACCAAGATCACCGGCGTCACGGTGCTGATGCTCACCTTCGGGCTGGTGGTCTCCGGTATCGGGACGATGCTCGTGCTGCGGTCGTACCTGCTCACCCAGGTCGACTCCCAGCTTGACTCCGCGGCGAAGGATCCCTCCGCGTTCCTCGGTCCGGGCGCTCAGCCGGGCGAGTTCAAGCTGCAGGACATCCAGTCGGCGCCCGATGACTACTTCGTCGGGCTCTACGACGCCTCGGGCAACCTGCTGATCAGCAACTGGGGCTCGAGCGACACCGACGCGATGCCGTCCGCCGCGGTGTCTCTCGACTCGACGAACCTCCTCGAGGGCAAGGTCTTCACCACCGAGTCGCTCGACCAGCGCACCGAGTGGCACGCCGTCTCGACCATCGTCTACATCGGCACCGACGGGTCGCAGGGCAGCATCGTCATCGCGCAGGCGCTCACCGCGACGGAGCGCACCACCGCCACGTACCTCTCGATCTTCCTCGCGTTCGGCATCGGCGTCGTCATCCTCGGGGCCATGCTGACGAGACTCCTCGTCACATCCACCTTCGGGCCGCTGCGGGCCGTCGAGCGCACGGCCGCGGCGATCGCCGACGGCGACTTCAGCCAGCGCCTCTCCGACGACATCCCCAACACCGAGGTCGGGCGGCTCAACCGCTCCCTCAACACGATGCTCTCGCGCATCGACCGCGCGTTCGCCGACCGCGCCCGCACCATCGACCAGATGCGACGCTTCGTCGGCGACGCCTCCCACGAGCTGCGCACGCCGCTCGTCTCGGTGCGCGGCTACGCCGAGCTGTACCGGATGGGGGCACTGCAGACCCCTGAGGACGTCGCGTCGGCCATGGAGCGCATCGAGAAGGAGGCCATCCGCATGTCGACGCTCGTGGAGGACCTCCTCGAGCTCGCGCGCCTCGACGAGACCCGTCCGCTGCAGCTCGCCCGCGTCGACCTCGTACCCCTCGCGATGGATGCGGCGATGGATGCGCGCGCATCCAGCCCGAACCGGGTCATCTCGGTGATCACGCCGCTCGGGCCGTCGGAGGTGGAGATCACGCCTGTGCTCCCGTCGCTCGATGGGGCGGCGCCTGCCCCCGACTCCACCGGCAGCGCGCCTGTGAAGCCGCCGCGGAGCGTCTCGACCGCGACCCGGCCGATCGCCGCGCTCGGCGCGCGCCTCCGCCGGCGCGGACGGACCGCGCCGGTGCCGATCGCCGACGTCGGGCAGTCGCTCGCCGAGGGCGAGCCCATCCCCACCGCCGCCCTGACGCGCCCGATCGTCCTCGCCGAGGAGAACAAGATCCGCCAGGTCATCGCGAACCTCGTGGGCAACGCGCTCCGCTACACCCCCGACGACAGCCCGATCGACATCGCGGTGAGCGCCGACGACACCCGCCGCGTCGCGATCCTCGACGTGATCGATCACGGCGAGGGCATCCCCCCGCAGATCCGCGAGAAGATCTTCCAGCGCTTCTGGCGCGCCGACACCTCCCGCGCCCGCGAGACCGGCGGCAGCGGCCTCGGCCTCGCCATCGTCGCGTCGATCGTCGCCACCCACCAGGGCACCGTCGAGGCGCTCGAGACCCCGGGCGGCGGCGCCACCTTCCGCGTCACCCTCCCCCTCGTCCCCGTCCCGGGCTCCCCCGCCCCCACCCCGCGCGACGCCCGCGCCGCCGCCGCCGCGTCCGCGGCGCCTGCGCGCGCTGCGACGGCGGACGCGGCGCCGGCGGACGACGACGAGGGCTACGAGGGCCCTTCGACCACGACGACCGCGTACCTCTCGTAGCGCAGGGCTGCCGGCGACGACGTCGGGATGGGGCCGCCCCTTTTCAGGACTGACCGACCGGAACGGCCGTACTCAGGACGATCCGCCCTGAGTACGGTAGTAGCTCCTGAGAACGGCAGGAGCGCGCTGGATATGCCGACGGACCCGCCGGCCGACGCGCGGGCGCCGGCGTGGAAGATGTGGCACCCAGCCGGGCTCGAGCACACCCAGGAAACGCGGACCACGTCGCTTCCCAGCCGCGGTTCTTGGGTGCACTCGGCTGCTTCAGCGCCCACCCCCGCGCCACGCTCACGCACGCACGCACGCACAGCGGCGGAGACACAGAAGAGGGCGGCCCCCGTGGGGACCGCCCTCTCGTGTACTGCGCTACGGACTAGAAGTCCATGCCGCCCGTGGGGTCGGCGGGAGCGGCCGAGGCCTTCTCCGGCTTGTCGGCGACGACGGCCTCGGTGGTGAGGAAGAGGCCGGCGATCGACGCGGCGTTCTGCAGCGCCGAACGGGTGACCTTCGCCGGGTCGATGATGCCCGCAGCGAGCAGGTCGACGTACTCGCCGGTCGCGGCGTTGAGGCCGTGACCCGCGGGCAGCTCGCGCACCTTGGCGGCGACGACGCCGGGCTCGAGGCCGGCGTTGAAGGCGATCTGCTTCAGCGGAGCCTCGATGGCGACCTTCACGATGTTCGCGCCGGTCGCCTCGTCGCCCGTGAGCTCGAGGGTCTCGAACGCGGCGGTGCCGGCCTGGATGAGGGCCACGCCACCACCGGCGACGATGCCCTCCTCGACGGCGGCCTTCGCGTTGCGCACGGCGTCCTCGATGCGGTGCTTGCGCTCCTTGAGCTCGACCTCGGTCGCGGCACCGGCCTTGATGACCGCCACACCGCCGGCGAGCTTCGCGAGGCGCTCCTGGAGCTTCTCGCGGTCGTAGTCGCTGTCGGTGTTCTCGATCTCGGCGCGGATCTGGGCGACGCGACCGGCAATGGCCTCGGGGTCGCCCGCGCCCTCGACGATCGTGGTCTCGTCCTTGGTGATGACGACCTTGCGGGCCTGACCGAGCAGGTCGAGGGTGACGTTCTCGAGCTTGAGACCGACCTCCTCGGAGATGACCTGGCCGCCGGTGAGGATCGCGATGTCCTGCAGCTGAGCCTTGCGGCGGTCGCCGAAGCCGGGAGCCTTGACGGCGACCGACTTGAAGATGCCGCGGATCTTGTTCACGACGAGCGTGGCCAGGGCCTCGCCGTCGACGTCCTCAGCGATGATGAGGAGCTGCTTGCCCGCCTGGATCACCTTGTCGACGATCGGCAGGAGGTCCTTGATGTTCGAGACCTTCGAGTTGACGATGAGGATGTAGGGGTCCTCGAAGACCGCCTCCTGGCGGTCGGGGTCGGTCACGAAGTACTGCGACAGGTAGCCCTTGTCGAAGCGCATGCCCTCGGTCAGCTCGAGCTCGGTGCCGAAGGTGTTCGACTCCTCGACGGTGACGACGCCCTCCTTGCCGACCTTGTCGATGGCCTCGGCGATGATGGCGCCGATCTCCGGGTCTGCAGCCGAGATGGATGCGGTGGCCGCGATCTCGTCCTTGGTCTCGATCTCCTTGGCGTTCGCCGCGAGCTGAGCGGAGACGGCCGCGACGGCCTTCTCGATGCCCTTCTTCAGGCTGATCGGGTCGGCGCCGGCGGCCACGTTGCGGAGGCCTTCCTTGACGAGCGCCTGAGCGAGCACGGTCGCGGTGGTGGTGCCGTCGCCCGCGACGTCGTCGGTCTTCTTGGCGACCTCCTTGACGAGCTCGGCGCCGATCTTCTCGTACGGGTCGTCGAGCTCGATCTCCTTGGCGATGGAGACGCCGTCGTTGGTGATCGTGGGGGCGCCCCACTTCTTCTCGAGGACGACGTTGCGACCGCGAGGCCCGAGGGTCACCTTGACCGCGTCGGCCAGCGTGTTGAGGCCACGCTCGAGGCCGCGGCGGGCCTCTTCATCGAAAGCAATGATCTTTGCCATGTGTGTTTCTCGTCCTCCCTGGACGTCAAAGATTCAGGGTTTAGCACTCGCTGAACGAGAGTGCCAGATCAATCTTGGCACTCGGCAGCATCGAGTGCAAGTGAAGGAGGACCTGGGGCATTAAACGCATCGACCCGGCCGCAGCCGGGTCGATGAGAAGGTCCGCGAGACGCGGATCGTGCGACGGTCAGGCGAGGCGGACCGACTCCGCCTGCGGGCCCTTGGAGCCGGTGCCGACGTCGAAGACGACCTGCTGCCCCTCCTCCAGGACCTTGTACCCTGACATGTCGATCGCCGAGTAGTGGACGAACACGTCCTGCCCGCCACCATCGACGGTGATGAAGCCGTAGCCCTTCTCAGCGTTGAACCACTTGACGGTCCCGTTCGCCATTCCTGCTCCCAAATGCTGTGTATCCAAGACGGGCGAGTTCGCCACGACTTGCCCAGATACTAGCCAGCGGAGCAGGGCCGAAAAGCGGCCGGAAGGGCCGATTCAGCACATCGTTTCAGCGATTCAATCAGAATTAAACACAGGCGAAACAAAGCGCCCCTGAGGGCCCCCGGAGGGGGCTATCCGACCGTGTCGGAGTCGCCGCCCGACGAGTCGCCGCCGGAGGAGACGAGGCCGTCGGAGCCGGGGCCGGCGTAGTCGGCGCCGATCACGACCGTGAGGGTCGCGCCGGGGAACGCCGACGACAGGGTGGCGGGCACCCCGAGCTGCTCCGACATCGCGAGCGCCGCGGCCTCGGACGCGGGGTCGGCGTAGTAGACGGTCGACGTCGCCACATCGGTCTCGCTCGCGTTGGCGACCGTGGGCTGCGCCCATCCGTTCGCCACCACGGCCTCGCCGACGGCGGAGGCCAGCCCCGCCACGTCGGTGCCGTTGAGCACGGTGACCGTCGCGGCCGGGTCGACGGCGGGCGTCACGGTCGGCGTCGGGGTCGGGGTCTCGACGGGAGCGGCGGAGCTCGTCGAGCCCGCACCGAACACCCCGTCGAACTGGATGCTGTTGTTGACGACCGCGAGATAGGTCACGCCGGCGCCCACGAGCAGGGCCGTGGCGAGCGCCGCCCAGGCGAAGACGATCCACCCACGCCCTCGGGGCTTCGGACCGCGATGCGCCCCCACCCGGGAGGTGGAGGCGGGGAGGTGGTCGAAGCTGTCGAGGGTGTGCTGGGCCATCCGGGTCCTAGTCGTCGTGCGGAAGCAGTCGCGCGCTCCGGGCAGCGAGGCGTTCGTCGCGCATCCGCTGCAGTCGGTTGATCAGCATCGGGTCGTGCGCGAGCGCCGCCGGCGAGTCGATCAACGCGCTGAGCACCTGATAGTAGCGTGCGGACGACAGACCGAACTCCTTGCGGATGGCCGACTCCTTCTGGCCCGCGTGCCTCCACCAGCTGCGCTCGAACTTGAGGATTCGGACGTCGCGCTCCGAGAGCGTCTGTCCCTCTGCCTGGGCGGTGCGGTCTCCGGGCATGACCATCTCACCTCTGATTCCTGGTTCTGACGCGGGCGCCGGGTCAGCGCACTGTCGTCATACTAGGGGCGCACGGCCGCCCGCTCCCGGAAGACGCACAGGAGTAGGTGGAGAGGTCGATATGCAGTCGCTGAGAATCGCCCGAGTAGGGCCCACTCGATGCCGACGGCCGCGGGAGTCGCCGTCAGGCCGACGCCGGTCGGAGCATGGAGATGTGCGTGATGCCCGCCTCCACGTACTCCTCGCCGTACGCCTCGAACCCGGCGCGGGCGTAGAGCGGGGCGATGTAGCTCTGGGCGTGCAGCAGCATGGGCTCGTGCCCGAAGAGGTCGGTCGCCCTCTGCAGCAGGATGCGCGCGAGACCGGAACCCCGGTGGGCCCGGTCGACGACGACGCGGCCGATCACGCGATGCGCTCCCCCGTGCTCCGCGACCTCGTCGAAGAGCACCCTGAGGTAGGCGAGGACGTTCCGGCCCTCCTTGACGTAGAGGTGCACGGTCGTGGGCTCGACATCGCGCCAGTCGAGCTCCTCCTCGTCGACCTTCTGCTCGACGAAGAAGACATCGGTCCGCAGCTTGGCGATGCCGTAGACCTCGAGGGGCTCCAGCTCGCTCCACGTCTTCTGGGTCAGGGAACGTTCGGTCACCGTCCGAAGTTTACTGAGATGATCGGACGAATCCGTGCCGGTCTCAGCCCCGTGCCGAGAACAAGGAGAACACACCATGACGTATGAGGTGTCCAAGACCGACGCCGAGTGGCGCGACGAGCTCGACCGCGACGAGTACGCGGTCCTCCGTCAGGCGGCCACCGAGCGTCCGTGGACCGGCCGGCTGCTCGACGAGCACCGCGAGGGCGTGTACCGCTGTCGCGCCTGCAGCGCCGAGCTGTTCCGCAGCGACACGAAGTTCGACTCGCACTGCGGATGGCCCAGCTTCTACGACCCGTCGCAGTCGGATGCGGTCGAGCTGATCCAGGACCGCTCGCTGGGCATGGTCCGCACCGAGGTGCGCTGCGCCAGCTGCGGCTCGCACCTGGGACACGTCTTCGACGACGCCCCGCAGACCCCCACCGGCGACCGCTACTGCATGAACTCCATCTCCCTCACCTTCGAGCCGGCGGCCTGAGTGGGGGCGGTCAAGGAGGCGATGCTCGCCCGTCGCTCGATGTCGCGCGTCACCGACGCCGCACCGAGCCGGGGCGAGCTGCGCGAGCTCGTCGAGGCCGCGGGCCAGGTCGCCGATCACAGCGGCCTGCGTCCCTGGCGCATCATCGAGCTGCGCGGCGACGACCGCGACGTGCTCGGCAAGGCGCTGGCGAAGGCCGACGGCAAGTCGAAGAAGGATGCGGGCAAGCACGTCTCGAAGGCGCGTCGAGCCCCGCTCGTGCTCGCGATCGTCGCCTCCTACCGCAGGAGCAAGGTGGCGCACTGGGAGCAGGAGGCCGTCGCCTCCGGCGTGGCCCACGCCCTCAGCCTCGTCCTCCACGACGAGGGCTGGGGCGTGTTCTGGCGCACGGGCTCGACCACGCGCCACAAGGCGGTGCGCAAGGCCCACCGCCTCGACAAGGACGAGGAGCTCCTCGGCTGGCTCTACGTCGGCGGCATCCCCGAGACCGGGCGCCGCCCGCGGCCGCGCAACCGCATCCGCGTGGAGAGGCATCTGTCAACCCTGTGACCCGGGAGGCCGGGGGCCGGAACGCACCGGAGTAGACTCGAGGCACTGTGCCTGAACTGGACTCCAAGACTCCAGTCGACGACGACTCCCCCTCTCCCTCGCAGGACACCCCTCGCGGACCGGCTCCGATCGAGGGCGTCTCCGCGGCCCGCCGGTGGGCGGCCATCGCCGCGCTCGCGCTCGGCGGCTTCGGCATCGGTGTGACCGAGTTCGCGACCCTGGGCCTGCTCCCCGACCTCGCGTCCGACCTGCTGCCCCAGGCGTACGCAGCGGATCCCGCCTCGGCCAACGCCACGGCGGGCATCATGGTGTCGGTCTACGCCCTCGGAGTCGTGGTCGGCGCTCCGACCATCACCGCGCTCGCCGCGCGCATGTCGCGCAAGCGTCTGCTGCTGGTGCTCCTCGCCGTCTTCGTCGTCGGCAACCTGCTGAGCGCCGTCCTGCCCTCCTTCGGGCTGGTGACGGCGGCGCGATTCCTCAGCGGCATCCCGCACGGCGCCTACTTCGGCGTGGCCTCGCTGGTGGCCGCGTCGCTCATGGGTCCGGGCAAGCGCGCCATGGGTGTCTCGCTCGTGCTCGCGGGTCTGACGGTGGCGAACATCGTCGGCGTCCCGCTCGGCACGTTCGTGGGCCAGTCGTTCGGATGGCGGACGACGTACCTCATGGTGACGCTGATCTTCGCGGTCACCCTCGTCTTCGTGCTCATCGCTGTGCCGTTCCGCCCGGGCGATCGGAGTGCGACGATGCGCAACGAGCTCTCCGCCTTCCGCCGCCCGCTGGTGTGGCTGACGCTCCTCATGGGCTCGGTCGGCTTCGGCGGCATGTTCGCCGTCTACACGTACGTGACGCCCCTGACGACGGATGTGACGGGCCTCGAGGCCTCGTTCGTCCCGATCGTGCTGGTGGTGTTCGGCATCGGCATGACGGTCGGCAACCTGCTCGGCGGCTGGTTCACCGACCACGGCGTGAAGCGGTCGCTCATCGTGGCCATGGGCGGCCTCGGGATCGCGGTGCTCGCCCTGGGGCTCACCGCCCAGTCGCCCGTCGGACTGATCGCCTCCATCCTCTTCGTCGGCTTCTTCGTCGGCGGCGCCGGGCCGGCGGTGCAGACGCGGCTGATGGACGTGTCGCACGACGCGCAGTCGGTCGCCGCCGCGCTCAACCACTCGGCGCTCAACATCGGCAACTCGCTCGGCGCCTACCTCGGCGGGCTCGTCATCGCCGCCGGACTCGGGTACACCTCGCCCGCGTTCGTCGGCCTCGGGCTGGCCACCGTCGGCATCCTGGTCGCCCTCATCTCGTTCGCCGTCGAGCGTCGCCGCGGACGCTGAGAGCCCCGCGAGCGTCGGAACTTTCCGGCTCCCTCCCGTGTTGTACCCAATGACACAAGGAGGAACCATGACCGAGAAGGCCGTACTCGCCGGTGGCTGTTTCTGGGGTATGCAGGATCTCATCCGCAAGCGCCCGGGAGTCGTCTCCACCCGCGTGGGCTACACCGGCGGTGACGTCGAGAACGCCACCTACCGCAACCACGGCACGCACGCCGAGGCGATCGAGATCGAGTTCGACCCCGCCACGGTGAGCTACCGCGACCTGCTGGAGTTCTTCTTCCAGATCCACGACCCGTCGACGAAGAACCGCCAGGGCAACGACGTCGGGATGAGCTACCGGTCGGCGATCTACTACGCCGACGACGAGCAGCGCCGCGTGGCGGAGGACACCATCGCCGACGTCGACGCCTCCGGCCTCTGGCCGGGCAAGGTCGTCACCGAGGTGGAGCCCGCCGGGGCGTTCTGGGAGGCCGAGCCCGAGCACCAGGACTACCTGGAGCGCATCCCGTGGGGCTACACCTGCCACTTCGCCCGCCCGGGCTGGGTGCTGCCCCGCCGCAGCGAGTCGGTCGCGTCGTAGCCGCCCGCCGTGCCGCGAGCGGGCCGGATCGCGTCGACTAGACTGTCGCGAGCCGGCCGGCTTGGCGCAATTGGTAGCGCAACGCTCTTGTAAAGCGTAGGTTGCGGGTTCGAGTCCCGCAGCCGGCTCCACGAGGCCCCGCGTCGAACGTGCGATGCGGGGCTTCGCTCATTTGCGCTCGCCGTGCTGATCCTCGCAGGGCGGCGTCGACGTCATCGTGACGTCGAAGAGCTCCTCCGCGCGCGGCACACGGGTGAACAGGGTGCCGCAACGAGCGCACCACCACCCGCCGTTGGCATCCTGCTCCCCGACGAAGTGCCCTCCCGGGCTCGTGCAGTCAGGTTCTCGCACCCCCCATCGGAGTGCACGAAACAGATCCCCCATGGATCGACCCCCACGCCACCGACGTCGTATCGGAGCGACACCGGCAGGCTAGCGTCCACTCGTCCAGCGGGTCGATTCCCCTGTTCAAATCACAGGGAGCACCAGACCTCCCACCTCGTGGAGAACGCAGAAGGCGCCCTTCCCGCTCATGGGGAAGGGCGCCTTCTGCGTTCTCGACGAGACTCGGGCCCCGGCGGGTTCAGCCTCCGGCGGGCTCAGCCCGCGGGGACCGGGGTGGGGGTCGGGGTGGACTCGGCGGAGCCGACGACCTGGACGACGAACGCGGAGAAGGCGTTGGCGTCGGAGAGCGAGCCGCCGTACTTCTGGCCGTTCACCAGGACGGTGGGCGTTCCGGTGACCTTCTCCTCGGACGTGCCGGGGAGCGGACCCTGCAGGGCCCGGGAGGTCGAATCGGCCACCCAGTTCTTGAACTCGCCGTCGTCGATGCAGCTGTTGATCTGATCGAGATTCTGAGCCCCCGCTTGGGAGACCAGGTCCTTGATCGTGGCGTCGTCGAGGCCCGAGGTGTTCTCCTGCGGCTGGTTCTGGAACATCAGCTTGTTGAAGGCCCAGAACTGGTCGGGCGAGTAGTTCGCCACGCAGGCCGCGGCGTTCGCCGAGCGGGTCGAGTACTTCGTGCCCTGGCTGCCGCGGTCGAGGATCGAGATCGGGTGGATCTCGACCGTCGCGGCGCCCGAGGACACCCACTGACCGATCTGCTCGTTGTTGGTCGCCTCGAACTGGCCGCAGTAGGGGCACATGTAGTCGAGGTAGATCCGGATGTCGGCGACGTTCGGGTCGCCCGTCGGTGCCGCCGCAGGGGTCTCACCCGGCTGCAGGCCGGGGGTGGTCTGCGCGACGAAGTTCTCGCCGATGGTGATGCCGTCGCTGGCCATGTTCGCCGGGCCGGGGCCCGCGGGCTTCAGCGTGGAGACGATCACCAGCGTGACACCGACGATGATGGCGATCACGACGACGCTGAGCGAGCTGATCAGGATGGCGCGGTTGCGGATGTCCTTCTTGCGCTGCTGCTCACGGAGCTGCTTCGCCTTCTCGCGCGCCGCCTCCCGTCGTTCGTTCTTGCTCATGCGGGCGTCTTGAGGTCGGCCGGATGTCATACGTGATTGCTCCGTGTGGGATGGCGTGCGGGGGTCGGCGGCGCGTCGGGACGGGCTCGTGACTCGGGTCTGCACCGTGCCCGGGGGACGCCGACTTCACCCACCATAGTAAAGACCGGAGCCTGGGAGTTGCCCTGCGTGCCATAATGTCCCTCAGGCTCGCCGACGGCGTCGGGCCTGATCATCCATTCACTACGGATCGTCCGGCACGTACCTGCCGGTGAAGGAGATATCGAACCATGGCATCCGTCACCTATGACAAGGCCACCCGGATCTACCCGGGATCGACTCGCGCGTCTGTCGACAAGCTCGACCTGGAGATCGCCGACGGCGAGTTCCTCGTGCTCGTCGGCCCCTCGGGCTGCGGCAAGTCGACGTCGCTGCGCATGCTGGCCGGCCTCGAAGAGGTCAATGAGGGCCGCATCCTGATCGGCGACCGCGACGTCACCGACATCCCGCCGAAGGATCGCGACATCGCGATGGTCTTCCAGAACTACGCCCTCTACCCGCACATGACGGTGGCCGAGAACATGGGCTTCGCGCTCAAGATCGCCGGCGTCGGCAAGGACGAGCGCGCCACCCGCGTGCTCGAGGCGGCCAAGCTGCTCGACCTCGAGCCCTACCTCAGCCGCAAGCCGAAGGCGCTCTCCGGTGGTCAGCGTCAGCGTGTGGCCATGGGCCGCGCGATCGTGCGTCAGCCGCAGGTGTTCCTCATGGACGAGCCGCTGTCGAACCTCGACGCGAAGCTCCGCGTGCAGACCCGCACCCAGATCGCGTCGCTGCAGCGTCGCCTGGGCGTGACCACCGTCTACGTCACCCACGACCAGACCGAGGCGCTCACCATGGGCGACCGCATCGCCGTGCTGAAGGACGGCCTGCTCCAGCAGGTCGGCACCCCGCGCGACCTCTACGAGAAGCCGAACAACGTGTTCGTCGCCGGCTTCATCGGCAGCCCGGCCATGAACCTCTTCCAGGCCGACCTCGCCGACTCCGGCGTGCACTTCGGCTCGGCCATCGTCCCGGTCGACCGCGACGTGCTCGCCGCGACGCCCTCGAAGGTCGCCACCATCGGCGTCCGCCCCGAGGACATCGTGGTCTCGACCGCGGCAGGCGAGGGCCTCGAGGTCGTCGTCGACCTGATCGAGGAGCTGGGAGCCGACGGCTACCTCTACGGTCACAGCGACATCGAGGGCAAGCGGACCGACATCGTCGCCCGCGTCGACGGCCGCTCGCACCCGTTCGTCGGCGACAAGGTGTACCTCACCGCGGCGCCGAACCACGTGCACCTGTTCGACGTGGAGTCGGGCGAGCGCCTGGGCAACAAGGCAGTCGTCAGCTGACCTCCTCGTTCTCCATCACGTCGGCTATCGCCGATCCGGGACTCCTCGACCTTCCGTGGGATCTCCCGCTCGACGCCTGGCCCGACGAGTTCATCGCCGCCCTCCCCAAGGGCATCTCCCGACACCTGGTGCGCTTCGCGCACCTGAGCGGACACGTCGTCGCCGCCAAGGAGACGACGTCGGAGATGGCCCACGGTGAGTACGAGATGCTGAAGACGCTCCAGAGGCTCGACGTCCCGTGCGTCGAGCCTCTGGCCGTCATCAGCAACCGCGTCGACGCCGAGGGCGACCCCTTGCCGGATGTGCTGGTCACCCGGCATCTGAAGTTCTCGCTGCCCTATCGGGCGCTGTTCTCGCAGACCCTGCGCCCCGACACGGCCACGAGGCTCGTCGACGCGCTCGCCGCGCTGCTGGTGCGCCTGCACATGATCGGGTTCTTCTGGGGCGACGTGTCCCTGTCGAACACTCTGTTCCGACGCGACGCCGGGGCCTTCGCGGCGTACCTCGTCGATGCCGAGACCGGCAAGTACTACGACGGCGGCCTCTCGACCGGTCAGCGCGAGAACGACCTCGAGATCGCGCGCGTCAACATCGCGGGCGAGCTCATGGACCTCGAAGCCGGCGGCCGCGTCGACGAGGAGCTCGACCCGATCACCGTCTCGAACGGCATCGTGAAGGCGTACCGCTCCCTCTGGACCGAGCTCACCGGGCCCGAGTCGTTCAGCTCCTCCGAGCGCTGGCGCATCAACGAGCGCGTCAACCGCCTCAACGACCTCGGCTTCGACATCGAGGAGCTCGCCATCCGCACCACCGAGGGCGGCACCACGGTGCGCATCCAGCCCAAGGTGGTGGATGCGGGGCACCACCAGCGCCGACTGCTGCGCCTGACCGGGCTCGACGCCCAGGAGAACCAGGCCCGACGCCTCCTCAACGACCTCGACGCGTACGCGGCGCGCTACGGCAAGGAGGACGCCGACGAGGAGATGATCGCCCACGAGTGGCTGGCGAAGGTCTTCGAGCCGGTCATCCGCGCCATCCCCCGCGACATGCGCGGCAAGCTGGAGCCCGCCGAGGTCTTCCATCAGCTGCTCGAGCACCGCTGGTTCATCAGCCAGAACGAGTCGCGCGACATCCCCCTGGCCGAGGCCGTGTCGAGCTACATCAACGAGGTGCTGCGTCACCGACGCGACGAGGCGACGATGATCGAGCCCTCGACGGGCATGATCACGCTTCCCGTGGCGGTCATCGACGACGACGCCGAGGGAGACTGGCGCTCGAAGGTCTGAGGCGGGATCCGCCCGGGCCTCCGAGGCGGGCCAGACCTTCGACGCGGGTCAGCCCCTTCGAGCCGGCTCAGCCCTCCGCGCGACGGCGAGCGACCTCGTAGAGGCTGACGCTCGCCGCGATGCCCGCGTTCAGCGACTCGGTCGCCGCCGAGATCGGGATCGACACGACCGCGTCGCAGGTGTCGGTGACCAGGCGCGAGAGCCCCTTGCCCTCGCTGCCCACGACCAGCACGATCGGCTGGTCGACGAGCTGCAGGTCGGGCAGCGACACATCGCCGTCGCCCGCGAGCCCGATCACGAAGACACCGCGCTGCTTCAAGGCGACGAGGGTCTGCGTGAGGTTCGACGCCATGGCGACGGGGGTGCGCGCGGCGGCGCCCGCCGACGTCTTCCACGCCGACGCCGTGACGCCCACCGACCGACGCTGCGGCACGATGACGCCGTGCCCGCCGAAGGCGGCCGTCGAGCGGATGATGGCGCCCAGGTTGCGCGGGTCGGTCACGCCGTCGAGCGCGACCAGCAGCGCGGTCTCGCCGCGGTCCTCGATCTGGTCGAGCAGGGTCTCGGGGTGCGCGTACTCGTAGGGCGGCACCTTGAGCGCGATGCCCTGGTGCACGGCGTCGGGCCCGGAGAGCCGGTCGAGCTCGGGGCGCATGACCTCGAGCACGGGGATGCCGCGCCGCGTCGCGATGGTGAGCGCCTCCTTGACCCGGTCGTCCATCTCGAGCCGCGCCGCGATGTAGAGGGTGGTCGCCGGAATCCGGGTGCGCAGCGCCTCGACCACCGAGTTGCGGCCGGTCACCAGCTCGCTGTCGTCGGTCTTCTTCACACGCCGAGCGGGGGCGGATCCGCTGCGCTGGCTGTCGCGCGCCTTCTCGGCGCTCGACCGGGCGCCGGGGCGCCCCTTGCCGCCGGCCGCGAGGAAGCGCTCGCGTGCCGCCTTGGCCTTGCCTGCGGGGTGGTACGGACGGTCCTCCGCCTTGGGGGTCGGCTTCTTGCCCTCGAGGGCCTGCCTCCCCTGCCCGCCGGAGCCGACGGCGCGGCCCTTCGACGACTTGCGGACGGCTCCCGCGCGTCCGGGCTTCTGCGACTTAGCCATCGAGACTCCAATGCGACCCCGTCGGGGTGTCTTCAATCGTGATGCCGACCGCGGCGAGATCGTCGCGGATCCGGTCTGCCGCCGCCCAGTCGCGGGCGGCACGCGCGGACTCGCGGTCGGCGACGAGGCGCTGCACCAGGGCGTCGAGCGCCCGTGCCGTCGCGTCGTCTCCGTCGTCGCCCCACTCGGGCGAGAGGGGGTTGATGCCGAGGACGTCGGTCATCGCGATGACCTCGCCGGCGGCCTTGGCCACCTCGGCGAGATCCTCGTCGTCGAGTGCGCCGTTCCCGCGGCGCACGGTCTCGTGCACGACCGCGAGAGCCTGGGGCACGCCGAGGTCGTCGTCCATGGCCTCGCGGAACTCCTCGGGGAGCACCGTGACGAGACCCTGCGCGAAGCGCGTGCCCGCCAGGCGGCGCTCGGCCCGCTCGAGGAAGCCCTCGATGCGGGAGACGGCGGCATCCGCCTCGGTGAGCGCGCCCTCGTAGTACTCGAGGGTGGACCGATAGTGGGCCGATCCGAGGAAGTAGCGGAGGACGAGCGGTCGCGCCGAGGCGATGAGCTCGGATGCGAAGACGGAGTTGCCGAGCGACTTCGACATCTTCTGACCCGCGGTCGAGACCAGGCCGTTGTGCATCCAGTACCGGGCGAAGCCGTCGCCGGCCGCGTGCGACTGGGCGAGCTCGTTCTCGTGGTGCGGGAAGCGCAGGTCGAGCCCTCCGCCGTGGATGTCGAACGTCTCGCCGAGGTACTTGGTCGACATGGCCGAGCACTCGATGTGCCAGCCCGGTCGACCCCGACCCCACGGGCTCGTCCAGGCGGCCGACTCGGGCTCGCCGGCCTTGTGCCCCTTCCACAGCGCGAAGTCGCGGATGTCCCTCTTGCCGCGCGACTCCGAATCGGCTGCGGCGGACATGTCGTCGACGTTCTGGCGGGTGAGCTCGCCGTAGGACGGCCAGCTCTTCACGTCGAAGTACACGTCGCCCGTGCCGTCGTCGGGGGCATAGGCGTGACCGCGCTCGACGAGACGCTGGATGATGGCCTGCATCTCGGGGATGCTCGCCGTGGCGCGCGGTTCGTACGTGGGAGGCAGGATGCCGAGAGCGGAGTACGCAGCGGTGAACTCAAGCTCCACCCGGTAGGCGAGCGCCCACCACTGCTCGTCGGACTCGGCCGCATTCACCAGGATCTTGTCGTCGACGTCGGTGACGTTGCGCACGAAGGTCACCGTGTATCCGCTCACCGACAGCCAGCGCCGCAGCTGGTCGTAGACCAGCGCCGACCGGAGGTGCCCGATGTGGGGCGACGACTGCACCGTCGGTCCGCAGACGTAGATGCCCGCTTCCCCGGGGACGCGAGGCTCGAAGTCGCGCAGGGCGCGTTCCTTCGAGTCGTACAGTCGCAGTGTCACTCGGACAGTCTAGGGCGACACCCCTCAGGGGCGCGGGTGTGTGACGACCAGCAGGGCGGTCGCCAGGGCGGCCAGACCCTCCCCCCGGCCCGCGAAGCCCAGACCGTCTGTGGTGGTCGCCGAGATGCTCACCGGGGCGCCGAGCAGGGCGCTCAACCGCTCCTCCGCCTCAGCCCGCCGGGGCGCGAACCTCGGCCGGTTCCCGACGATCTGCACGCTCGCATTGCCCACCGCGAAGCCCGCCTCCGTGACGAGCCGACGCGTCTCGGCGAGGAAGACCTCGCCGTGTGCACCCGCGAAGCGCGGATCGGCCGTGCCGAACGTGCTCCCCAGGTCGCCGAGGCCGGCCGCCGAGAGCAGGGCGTCGCAGAGGGCGTGCACGGCGACGTCGCCGTCACTGTGCCCCGCCAGTCCGCGCTCGCCCGCCCACTCGAGCCCGGCGAGCCAGAGCGGAGTGCCGTCATCGCCGGAGAACGCGTGCGTGTCGAACCCCTGGCCGATCCGGGGTGCCTGCGCGGCGGGGCCGGCGACGTGCTCGACGGCGCGGCGGAGGTCGTCGGGCGTGGTGATCTTGAACGACAACGGATCCCCTTCGACGGTGAGGACGGAATGGCCCGCGTCGACCACGACGCCGGCGTCGTCGGTGACGTCGACCTGGGCCACCCGGTACGCGGCCACCAGGGTCTCGCGCGGGAAGCCCTGCGGCGTCTGCACGGCACGCAGGCGGGCACGGTCGACCGTGCCCGTGACCAGCTCGCCCTCGTCGACGCTCTTCACGGTGTCGACGACGGGCATGGCGGGGATCACGCCCCCGCCGGTCGCACGCACCGACTCGATCACGCGGGCGAACACCGCCGTCGGGGTGAAGGCGCGCGCGGCGTCGTGGACGAGCACCACCTCGGCCGTCTCGGCGACGAGATCGAGGCCGCGGACGACCGACTCCTGACGAGTCGCCCCGCCGACGACGACATGACGGCCGACGAGCCCGTCGTGACGCTCGAGGATGGCGGAGGCCTCCGCCTCATGACCCGCGGGCACGACGACAACGACCTCCACCGGCTCGTCGAGCCGATGCAGCGGGTCGAGCGAACGATCGAGGACCGTGCGCCCGCCGACGTCGACGAACGCCTTGGCGCGCGACTGACCCAGCCGAGAGCCGGATCCCGCCGCGACGACGATGACGGCCACCCTCGCAGACACGCGAGAGCCTGCTGCCGTCAGGAGGCGAGCACCTCGTCGAGCACGAGCGACGCCTTCTCCTCGTCGGTCTTCTCGGCGAGAGCGAGCTCGGAGATCAGGATCTGGCGAGCCTTCGCGAGCATGCGCTTCTCGCCCGCCGACAGGCCGCGGTCCTGGTCACGGCGCCACAGGTCGCGCACGACCTCGCTCACCTTGATGACGTCGCCCGAGGCGAGCTTCTCGAGGTTGGCCTTGTACCGGCGCGACCAGTTGGTGGGCTCCTCCGTGAACGGGGCGCGCAGCACCTCGAAGACCTTGTCGAGGCCCTCCTTGCCGATGACGTCGCGCACGCCGACCAGGTCGACGTTGTCTGCCGGGACCTCGATCGTCAGGTCGCCCTGCGTGACGCGCAGCTTGAGGTAGATCTTCTCCTCGCCCTTGATCACTCGGGTCTTCACCTCGGAGATGGTGGCAGCTCCGTGGTGGGGGTAGACGACGGTTTCTCCGACTTCGAAAAGCATGTAGGACGTCCTTCCAGCGGCATACAGTCTACCACAGCGGCCCCCAGGTAAGGGTCACCTAACAAGCTGGTCGGCACCCGGACGGTATGCTGAACGCACAGCGCCCTCACCCTGAAGGAGTCCTTGTGCGAAGCCGCTTCGCGTCCATCGCCGTGGTCGCCACGCTCGTCACCTTCGGCACCGCCGGATGCGCGTTCATCACGCCCCAGGCGACCACCTACGAGGTCGAGACGTCCGATGGTGTCAACGCCGACGTGGGCGACATCTCCATCCGCAACGCCACCCTCATCAGCGACGACGAGGGCGAGCTGGCCAGCATGCTGGTCTCGTTCGTCAGCACCTCGCAGTCCGACGAGCTGCTCACCGTCCAGTACGAGGACTCGACCGGCAAGCGGGTCTCGCAGAAGGTGTCGGTGGCCGGAAAGCAGGCCATCTCGAGCTTCGGCGGCAAGGACGGCGACCAGATCCTGCTCGAGAACGTCTCGAAGCCCGGTTCGCTCTTCCCCGTCTTCTTCCAGTACGGCAGCGAGGAGGGCCAGCAGGTCCTGGTGCCCGTGCTCAACGACTCCCTCCCGGAGTACTCGGGGCTGGCCCCCACCCCGAGCCCGTCGCCGACCCCGCGTCCCACGACCCCCGCGACGACGACGCCCACTCCCGTTCCCACGAACCCCGACACCGACTCGAACTCGGGCGAGTGACGCACGATCCACGCTGACGAGGAAGGCCCCGCACCCGATCGGTGCGGGGCCTTCCTCGTTCCCGGGTGTCCTCGCTGCTCGAGCCTCAGGCCTCGAAGCGGTAGCCCAGCCCGCGCACGGTGACGAGCAGCTCCGGTTCGGACGGCGTGCGCTCGATCTTCGAGCGGATGCGCTTGATGTGCACGTCGAGCGTCTTGGTGTCGCCGAAGTAGTCCGATCCCCAGACCCGGTCGATGAGCTGTCCGCGGGTGAGCACGCGCCCGGCGTTGCGCAGCAGCAGCTCGAGCAGCTCGAACTCCTTCAGCGGCATCGCCACCTCCGAGCCGTTGACCGACACAGTGTGGCGCTCCACGTCCATCGACACCGGACCCGCGCTGAGCAGCTGCTCGCTCTCGTCCTGGGCGTCCACCTGGCGGCGCAGCACGGCACGGATGCGCGCCAGCAGCTCCCGGGTCGAGTACGGCTTCGTCACGTAGTCGTCGGCGCCGAGCTCGAGACCCACGACGATGTCGATCTCGGAGTCCTTCGCGGTGAGCATGATGATCGGCACCGAGGAGCGGGTGCGGATCTCGCGGCACACCTCGGTGCCCGAGATGCCGGGGATCATGAGGTCGAGCAGGATGATGTCGACGCCGCCGCGGTCGAACTCGCTGAGCGCGCTGGGGCCGTCGGGCGCCACGGTGACCCCGTAGCCCTCCCGCCGCAGCAGGTAGCTCAGCGGCTCGCTGAGGGCCGCCTCGTCCTCGACGAGAAGGATGTGCGTCATGCTCTGTCTCCTTGCGCTGCGGAGGCGTGGGTGTCCGCCTCGGGAAGTCTGATGGTGAAGGTCGAACCCTTGCCGGGCTGGGACCAGGCGCGGATGTCGCCGCCGTGGTTCTGCACGACGTGCTTGACGATGCTGAGCCCGAGCCCGGTGCCGCCCGTGTTGCGTGATCGGGCCTGATCGACGCGGAAGAAGCGCTCGAAGACGCGGGGCAGGTCGTCCTCGGCGATGCCGATGCCCTGGTCGGTGACGGCGATCTCGGCCACACCGGCGTCCAGCCTCACGCCGATGCCGATGCGGCTGCCGTCGGGCGAGTACTGCACGGCGTTGGCGATCAGGTTGTGCACCGCGAGCGTGAGCAGGGCCTCGTCGCCCCGGACGGTGACCTTCTTCTTGCCGCCCACGGCGAGCTCCATCCCCCTGGCGTCGGCCGCGACGTGGTTCTGGTCGACGGCGGAGGAGATGACGTGGTCGAGCCGGACGTCCTCGGCGGTCGCGAGAGTGTCGACGGCCTGCAGCCGCGACAGCTCGATGATCTCGAGCGTGAGCCTCGACAGCCGGCCGGCCTCGCTCTCCATCCGGCCGGCGAAGCGTCGCACCTGCTCGGGGTCGTCGGCCGCCATCTCGAGCGCCTCCGCCAGCAGGGTGATGGCGCCGATCGGCGTCTTGAGCTCGTGGCTGATGTTCGCGATGAAGTCGCGGCGCACCTCCTCGAGCCGGTGCGCCTCGGTGCGGTCGTCGGCGAGCACCAGGATGAACCGCGTGCCGAGCCGCGCGACCCTCACGTGCATCCAGATCTGCGCCTCGCTGAAGGGCCCCCGCGCCAGTGCGAGGTCGTCGGTGATCGGCTCGCCCTCCTTGACGACCTGGATGAGGTGCGCCGCGATCTCTTCGTGCACGAGGCGTCCCTGACGGATCAGGCCGTACTGCTCGGCCTTCGGCGTGGCCATGAGCACGTTGCCGGAGGGGTCGAGCACGATGCCGGCCGACTCGATCGCGTCGAGCGCCTGCTCCACCCCGTCGGGCACGGCCGCTGAGGTGATCGACGCCGCGAGCTCGCCCTTGCGTCTGGCCCACTCGACGACGAGCACGAAGCCCGAGCCGACGACGAGCCCCAATACCAAGGACGACAGCACCAACCAGCCTGTCTCCATGACGATTACACTAATTCGTCTGGCGAGGGCGCTTCTGCGCCTTTGCCTCGCCGGAGCCGTCCATTCGAAGAGTGTTCACCATAACCACACTCTTCGTTCACACGGCGTGGCGAGGATTGCCTGGCTGGCGCCCTGTGCGGCGCCTTCACCGCGCGCGCTGGGCGTGCGGTCGGACAGAAAGGTCCACACGCATGCGTGAGGTATTCCAGCAGGAGCTCCGAGAGGTTCAGGAGCGCCTGATCGAGATCTCGAAGCTCGTCGAGGTGGCCATCCAGAAGGCCACGAAGGCGTTCAACGACTCCGACGTGAGCATGGCCGAGTCGGTCATCGCCGACGACGCGAAGATCGACGCCCTGGCCGCCGGGCTCGACGAGCTCGCCATCGGCATCCTGGCCCTGCAGCAGCCGGTCGCCCGAGACCTGCGCGTCGTCGTCACCGCCCTCCGGGTGAGCGCCTCGCTCGAGCGGATGGGCGACATCGCCGAGCACATCGCGCAGCTGGCCCGCTACCGCTACCCCGACAAGGTGGTGAAGAAGGTGCTGCGCTCCACGTTCGCCGAGATGGGCGAGCTCGACGTCACCGTCGCGGCGAAGCTCACCGAGCTGCTCGCCTCGGAGGACCTCGAGATCCTCGAGCAGATGCGCGACATCGACGACCGCATCGACGAGCTGCACGTCTCGGTGTTCGACGCCGTGCTCGGCGCCACCTGGCAGGGCGAGGCCGTCGACACGGTCGACGTGACCCTCGCGAGCCGCTACCACGAGCGCTTCGCCGACCACGCGATCTCGATCGCGAAGAAGGTCCAGTACCTCGTCAACGGCGACTGGCCCGCCCCCGGCGAGGGCTGACCCCGCTCCCCCACGCCGAACAGCGAGAAGGCGCCCCTCCGGTCGGTCCGGAAGGGCGCCTTCTCGCCGTTCGGCGGGTTGTCCGTCGAGCGAGACTACCTCGAGCCGGAGCCCTGCGCGGCGACCGCGGCGGCGCCGGCGGCGGCCGCCTCGGGGTCGAGGTACTCGCCCGGGGCGATCGGCGCGAACGACTCGTCGAGGCGGTAGACCAGCGGGATGCCCGTGGGGATGTTGAGCTCGGCGATGTCGTCGTCGGAGATGCCGTCGAGGTGCTTCACGAGGGCGCGCAACGAGTTGCCGTGGGCGGTGACGAGCACGGTCCGGCCGGCGGCCAGGTCGACCGTGATGTCGGAGAACCAGTAGGGCAGCATCCGGTCGATGACGTCCTTCAGGCACTCGGTGCGGGGCAGGTCGTCGCCGAGGTCGGCGTAACGGGGGTCGCCGAACTGCGACCACTGGTCGTCGTCGGCGATGGGGGGCGGCGGCACGTCGAAGGAGCGGCGCCACACCTTGAACTGCTCGGCGCCGTACTCCTCGAGCGTCTGCGCCTTGTCCTTCCCCTGCAGCGCGCCGTAGTGGCGCTCGTTGAGCCGCCAGGAGCGCTTCACGTCGATCCACAGCCGGTCGGCCTCGGCGAGCGCGAGGTCGGCGGTCTGGATGGCCCGGGTTAGCCGCGACGTGTAGAGCACGTCGGGCAGGAGACCCGACTCAGCCAGCAGCTGTCCGGCGCGCTTGGCCTCGCCGATGCCCTGCTCGCTGAGTCGCACGTCGACCCAGCCGGTGAACAGGTTCTTCTGGTTCCACTCGCTGTTGCCATGGCGCAAGAGGATGAGGGTGTACGGCTCAGTAGGCATGTACCGATTCTACGGTTCAGGGCGTGTTTGGATGGGGTCATGCCGATCGGCGAGATCACCAGGGGGACGACCGGCACCAACCGGCTGCGACGGGTCGACCGCTGGATCGCCGAGCTCGACGTCCTGCGGCGGACGGACGACCCTCTCGTGGTCGACCTCGGCTACGGCGCCAGCGGCGTGACCGCGTTCGAGCTGCAGGCGCGCCTGGCGCGCGTGCGACCGGATGTCGAGGTCCTCGGGCTCGAGATCGCGCCCGAGCGGGTGGCGCGCGCGACGTCGCAGCTGGCGGATGTGCGCGACGGCCGGAGCACGTTCGCTCGCGACGCCGCGGTGTCGTTCGCCGTGGGCGGGTTCGAGGTGCCGACGCCCGAGGGCAGGCGGCCCGCCGTCATCCGCGCCTTCAACGTGCTGCGCCAGTACGCCGAGGCCGACGTCGCCCCCGCCTGGGAGCGCATGACCTCGCGGCTGCAGCCCGGCGGCGTGCTGGTCGAGGGCACCTGCAACGAGATCGGCAGGGTGTGCAGCTGGGTGGCGGTGAACACGGAGGGCCCGCGAACCTTCTCGCTGTCGCTCCGGCTGACGGATCTCGACCGCCCGTCCGTGGTGGCCGAGCGGCTCCCCAAGGCGCTCATCCACCGCAACGTGCCGGGCGAGCGCATCCACGTCCTCCTCGTCGACCTCGACCGGGCCTGGCAGCACAACGCCGCCCTGGCCACGTACGGGCCGGGTCAGCGATGGCTGGCGGCGGTCGACGCGCTGCGGGCCGGCGGGTGGCCCGTGCTCAGCACACGGCGCCGTCTGCGCCTCGGCGAGCTCACCCTGCCCTGGGACGCGGTCGCACCCGCCTGAGCGCAGCGCGCGTACCCGTCAGCGCCGGCGCCGACCCAGCTTGGGCAGCGAGATGCGGCCCACCGCGGCGCCGGCATCCGGCGGGACGATCGTCTGCTGCGCCGCCGCGACCTCGCCCTCCCCGGTGCGCACCACGAGGGGTGCGTCGACGGGGGTCGACCGACGGAGCACCGCGAGCGCGATCGGTCCCCACTCGAAGTGCGTCGCGACGCTGGTGACGCGGCCCACGGCGTCGGCCCCCGCCTCGGCGGGCGCCACCTCGTCGCCCGGGGCGGGCAGCACGGCGTCGGCCCCGTCGAGGTGCAGCATCACGAGCCGACGCGGCGGGTGGCCGAGGTTGTGCACCTTGGCCACGGTCTCCTGGCCCCGGTAGCAGCCCTTCGCGAGGTGGACGGCCGACCGCATCCAGTCGAGCTCGTGCGGGATGGTGCGCTCGTCGACCTCGGTGGCCCAGCGCGGCCGCCAGGCCGCGACGCGCAGCGCCTCCGCCGCGAGGACGCCGGAGGCGTCCAGCCTCCCGTCGGCGACCGCGGCCACCAGCTCGGGCAGCCGCACGCGCGGCACCAGGGTCTCGCGCCAGGCCCACTCGGCGGCGGGATGCTCGTCGGACTGCGCGTACTGCACACCTCCAGCCACGAGCTCGGACCAGGGGTCGCGCCAGCTCAGCACGACATCGCCGGTCGTCTCGGCCACGGCGGCGAGCTCGGCCGGGAGGTCGCCGTCGGCGGTCATCGACCCGATCGTGGCGAGGTCGGCGGATCGGTCGGCCACCTCGACACGCAGCATGAACCGCATCCGGTCGAGCCAGGCGGCGAGCGAGGCGGTCTCGGCGGCCTCGACGAGCAGCCACGCTGTCATCCCGTCGTCGACCAGCCGGATGGCGTGCTCGACGTGACCCTGCGCATCGAGCAGCAGAGTCTCGGCGGAGTCGCCGGCGACCAGATCGCGGATGCTCTGGCTGGTCATCGAGTCGAGCCAGCTCAGACGGTCGGGGCCCGACACCGCGACGACGCCGCGAGCGGAGAGGTCGACGATCGCGCCCCGCTCGCTCACGAGCCGGCGCTGCTCGACGAGAGGGTTGCCGTAGTGGGCGGGGACACCCTCGTCGGCTCCCTCGGAGCGCACGGCGCCCGGGAGGGCGAGGAACGGCGAGTCCATCTCTCAGTCGACCTTGGCGAGGCGCGCCGAGGCGTGGGTGCGGATGCTCTGCCCCAGGGCCGCGATGTCCCATGCCCAGAGCAGGTGCCCCTCGACCAGCCCGTACATGCGGGTCGCGGCGGAGTACTCCTTCGCGGTCGCCGAGCGCAGCACGGCGTCGGTCGCGAGGTCGATGCGCGGGCCGGCGACCCGGCCGAGGTAGAGCTCGCTCACGCCCGTGGGGTGGAGGATCGAGGCCTCGACCTCGAAGTCGCCGCCCGAGGTGCGGAGGGCCTCGACCGACTGGGCGGTCGTGAAGGGGCGGGCGCCCACGCCGGGCAGCATGCCCGGACCGGGGTCGCCCTCGAGCGCGGTCCGGCTCAGCCGCCAGTAGCCCGACTCCGCCGTGAGCGGCATCGTCTCGATCGAGGGGGTGGGATCGGCCGCGTCGGCGTCACCCTCCTCGGGCTCGGCCGCGTCGGCCTTCGGCTGCGTGGGCAGCAGCCACGCGAACGAGCTGTAGTTGAGGTACGGCAGTCCGTCGTGGCTGAAGCTCACGCGCTGACCGAACTCGTGGGTGACGTGCTCCTCGCCGACCACGTAGTCGATGACGCCGGTGCCCTCCCAGACGCCGAGGAGCCACGACAGCGGCACCAGCTCGGCGGGCAGTCCTGTGGGGATCTCGATCATCTGCCGATCCCCCCGCGTCAGCGCTGGCCGCGGAAGAGCTTGTAGACGACCGTGCCGGAGACCCAGGCGATCGCGAGGCTGGCGAGTCCGAGCAGACCGACGAACAGCAGTTCGAGAGCGACGTACATGCCCTCGATCCTAGCCGTTCCCTCCGGAGGTCAGGCCGGGGGCAGGAGGAGCGCGACGGCGGTCGCGAGCAGGAGGAGCACGACCGCTCCGCCGAGGCTCGCCGAGACGCGGTCGACGAAGCCGCGTCGCACCGGGATGAGCAGCTGCACCGCGAACGTGACGACGAGCACCGCCCCCAGCACGATCGGCATGAAGACGAGGTGGTCCTGGCGCGGCACGAGCACCAGCACGACCACCGCACCGAGGAGCGTGACGGCCCACACCGGCAGGGCGCTCCTCAGCAGCAGATTCACGCTCCCATTCTGCCCGATAGGATGGGCGTCAGTCTCATCGGGAGGACTGTTCGTGGCGCAGCTGTTGATCCTGACCTCGACGGTCGACCGCGAGGTGCTGCCCGCGCTGTCCCTCCTCAGCCACCGCACGAGGCAGATCCCGGCCGAGCCGTCGCAGCTGGTCAACACCCCGAACTGCGACCTCATCTTCGTCGACGCACGGCACGACCTCGCCAGCGCCCGGTCGCTCTGCAAGATCCTCAGCTCGACCGGCGTCGGCGTCCCCGTCGTCCTCGTGCTCACCGAAGGCGGGCTCACCGCCGTCAGCGCCGAGTGGGGCGCCTCCGATGTCGTGCTCGAGTCGGCCGGCCCGGCCGAGGTCGACACGCGCATCCGGCTCTCGATCGGCCGCCAGGTGCAGGATCAGTCGACCTCCAAGATCCAGGCCTCCGGTGTCGTCATCGACGAGGCCAGCTACTCGGCCCGGGTGCACGGTCGTCCGCTCGACCTCACCTTCAAGGAGTTCGAGCTGCTGCGCTTCTTCGCGATGCACCCCTCGAGGGTGTTCACCCGCGAGCAGCTGCTCAGCGAGGTGTGGGGCTACGACTACTTCGGAGGCACCCGCACCGTCGACGTCCACGTCCGGCGGCTGCGCGCCAAGCTCGGCGACCTCGAGTCGCTGATCGGCACCGTGCGCAACGTCGGCTACCGCTTCAACTTCTTCGAGGACGACGATGACCGGCCGGCTCAGCCTCTCGCTCAGTGACCCTGCCCAGGGTGGCGAGGCACTCGAGCACCTAGTGTCGCGGGCGGTGCTCGTCGACGGCCAGCCGCCGTTCAACGATCAGGCCCTCGTCGAGGTGATGACCGGCGAGCGCAGCCTCCTGCTCGCCGAGTCCGACGGCACCACCATCGGGGCGGCCGTGCTGTCGGGCGACGAGCTCGAGCTGGTCGTCGATCCGGAGTGGCGTCAGGAGGGGTTCGGCGCACGCCTGGTCGAGCTGGTCCTGCAGAGCCGCCCCGCCTCGACCCTGCTGGCCTGGGCGCACGGCGATCACCCCGCGGCGCGGCACCTCGCCGCCCGCTACCGCTTCGAGCCCATCCGCACGCTCTACCAGCTGCGGCGCGAGCTCTCCGAGCCGGGGGTCGACGTCCCCGCGCCGGACGGCTACCGCCTCGCCTCCTTCGACGCGGCCGGCGATCTCGACGACTGGGTCGGCCTCAACGCCGTCGTCTTCCGGTCGCATCCGGAGCAGGGCCGGATCACGGCCGACGACGTGCGGGCCCGGATGCGCGAGGACTGGTTCGACGCGGGCGACTTCCTCCTCCTCCGACAGGGCGGCGAGCTCGCCGGGTACATCTGGCTGAAGATCGAGCCCGGCGACGAGGTGGGCGAGGTGTACGTGGTGGGCGTCTCCCCCGACCACGCCGGACGAGGGCTCGGACGCTTCCTCACCCGGGCGGGTCTGGCACGGCTCGCCGAGCGGGGCGTCCGGCACGCGGCCCTCTACGTCGACGGCGACAACACCGCCGCGATGTCGCTCTACCGCTCCCTCGGATTCACCGACCACACGGTCGACGTGCAGTACCGTCGCGACGCCCCGCGCGCATCCTGAACCGCCCCGCGGACGGGGCCTCGACGGCCCGCCCCCGGATGACATGATGGACGCATGGACGACGACCAGATCTCGCTCGACGCCGGGATCGTGACCGACTTCGACGACGAGTACGACGAGCTCGCCCTGGCCGCCGACGGCTCGCCGCTCCCCGACCAGCGCTACCTCGATCGCGAGCTCAGCTGGCTGGCCTTCAACCAGCGTGTGCTCGAGCTGGCGGAGGATCCGACGATCCCCGTCCTCGAGCGAGCGAACTTCCTGGCCATCTTCGCCAGCAACCTCGACGAGTTCTTCATGGTGCGCGTCGCCGGCCTCAAACGCCGGATCGCCACGGGCCTCGCCGTGCCCACCAACGTGGGGCGCCGCCCGTCCGACGTGCTCGAGGACATCTCGGTCGCCGCCCACCGGCTGCAGGAGCGGCACGCCCGCGCCTACCAGGACCTCGTGAAGCCCGCCCTCGACGACGCCGGCGTCCACATCGTCGACTGGGCCTCGCTCGACGACGACGACCGGGCGCACCTCCGCGAGGTGTTCAGCCAGCAGATCTTCCCCGTGCTGATGCCGCTCGCGGTCGACCCGGCGCATCCGTTCCCCTACATCTCGGGCCTCTCGCTGAACCTCTCCGTCCGGGTGCGCAACGCCAAGACCGGCCGCGAGGAGTTCGCCCGCGTCAAGGTGCCCCCGGTGCTCGGCCGATTCATCCGCGTCGACCCCGCCGAGTCGGTGGGCGACGTGCGCTTCCTCCCCCTCGAGGACCTCATCGCGAACCACCTCGGCGACCTGTTCGCCGGCATGGAGGTCATCGAGCACCACGTGTTCCGGGTGACCCGCAACGAGGACGTCGAGGTCGAGGAGGACGAGACCGAGAACCTCATCCAGGCCCTCGAGAAGGAGCTGCTGCGTCGCCGCTTCGGGCCCCCCATCCGCCTCGAGATCACCGCCGACATGGATGCGGTGACGCTCGACCTGATCGTGCGCGAGCTCGACATCACCGAGCAGGAGGTCTATCGCCTGCCCGCTCCCCTCGACCTCGGCGGGCTGTTCGACCTCACCCGCATCGAGCGTCCCGACCTCAAGTACCCCAAGCACGTGCCGACCACCGCGGCGCAACTGCTCCCGCCCGAGCCCAACACGAAGGCCGACGTCTTCAAGGCGATCGCGCGCGGCGACGTGCTGGTGCACCACCCGTACGAGTCGTTCGCGACGAGCGTGCAGGCCTTCCTCGAGCAGGCCGCGGCCGATCCCGACGTGCTGGCGATCAAGCAGACCCTCTACCGCACCTCCGGCGACAGCCCCATCGTCGAGGCGCTCATCGACGCGGCCGAGGCCGGCAAGCAGGTGCTCGCCCTGGTCGAGATCAAGGCGCGGTTCGACGAGCAGGCCAACATCAGCTGGGCGCGCAAGCTCGAGAAGGCGGGCGTGCACGTCGTCTACGGCCTGGTCGGGCTCAAGACGCACTGCAAGCTGGCGCTCGTCGTGCGGCAGGAGAAGGGGCGCCTGCGCCACTACAGCCACATCGGCACCGGCAACTACAACCCGAAGACCTCGCGCATCTACGAGGACCTGGGCCTCCTCACCGCCGACGACCAGGTCGGCAAGGACCTCACCCGGCTCTTCAACGAGCTCTCCGGATACGCGATCGAGAAGAAGTTCCGGCGCCTTCTGGTCGCCCCGCTCCACCTCCGCAAGGGCCTCCTCAAGCTGATCGCCAAGGAGGAGGCGAACGCCCTCGCGGGCAAGCCCTCCGGCATCCGCATCAAGGTCAACTCGATCGTCGACGAGGCCATCATCGACGGCCTCTACCGGGCCAGCCAGGCCGGCGTGCCCATCGACATCTGGGTGCGCGGCATCTGCGGCCTCAAGCCCGGGCAGCCCGGGCTCTCCGAGACGATCCGCGTGCGGTCGATCCTCGGCCGCTACCTCGAGCACTCGCGCGTCTTCTCGTTCGTCAACGACGGCGACCCACAGGTGTACATCGGCAGCGCCGACATGATGCACCGCAACCTCGACCGGCGCGTCGAGGCGCTCGTCCGCCTGGTCGACCCGGCCCATCTCCGCGAGATCGAGGGACTGTTCCAGCTCGCGATGAGCGAGGGCACCGCATCCTGGGCGCTCGACTCCGACGGCACCTGGACCAGGCACGACCACGACGCGGAGGGCGTCCCCCTCGTCGACATGCAGGACGAGCTCATGATCCAGATCAGCCGTCGCAAGCGACCGGGCACCACGCGGTGACGGTCTACGCCGCAGGCGCCGTCTGCTGGAGGATCGTCGACGGCCGGCTGATGGTGCTGGTCGTTCACCGCACGACCCACCGCGACGTCTCGCTGCCCAAGGGCAAGGTCGATCCCGGCGAGACCCTCCCGGTCACCGCGGTGCGCGAGGTCGCGGAGGAGACGGGGCTCTCCGTCCACCTCGGCGTTCCCCTGGGCGTCACCAACTACACCATGCCCAACGGCCGCGAGAAGGTGGTGCACTACTGGGCGGCCGAGGTGACCGACACCCAGGTGAAGGCGTCGCGCTTCAAGCCCAACGCCGAGATCGCCGGTCTCGAGTGGCTCCCCGTCGACACCGCCATCGCCTCCCTCACCTACGACCGCGACGGGGAGATCGTGGCCCGGCTGCGGATGCTCGCGGAGCAGGGCGTGACCCGCACGTTCGCGATCATCGCCCTGCGACACGCCAAGGCCGTGCCCGCCTGGGAGTTCTCCGGCTCCGACGCCGACCGCCCGCTCACCGAGCGCGGTCGGGGCGAGGCCAAGCAGATCGTCCCCACCCTCAGCGCCTACGCCCCCACGCGCCTGGTGAGCAGCACCGCCCGCCGCTGCCGCCAGACGATCTCGCCGATCGCGAAGGCCCTCTCGCTCGAGGTGCGTCTCACCGACGCCATCGCGCAGGACGCCTACGAGGCCGGGACCTCCGACGTGCGAGGTGAGGTCGAGAAGCGGCTGCGCAAGAAGCGCACCGCCGTGCTGTGCAGCCACGGCCCGGTGCTGCCGGAGATCGTGCGCGAGATCGCACTGACCACCGGGACGGAGCGGGCCGCGACGGTGTCGCGCTCCGGCGACCTCCCCGTGGGCGGCTTCAGCGTCGTGCACCTGTCGGCGGATCAGCCGACCTCGGGCATCATCACCATCGAGTCCCACTCCCCTCAGGGCTGACCCCCGGAGTCGACCCTCAGGGCAGCCCTTCCGATCGGAGACCTCCGTTTACCTTCCGTTCACCCGGAGGAAGGAGCCTGGTCAAGGACCGCACCTAGTGTTCCAGACGGGTCAGCACCGACCCGAACCGTGCGCGCCCGTGGCCGCTGTTCCGGTGGACGCGAGCGGATACCCATCTCGAAAGGGAACACAGTGAAGTTCAAGAACGTCGCCGCCGTGGGGGCCATCGCCCTCGTCTCGGCTGTCGCCCTCAGCGCTTGCGCGTCCGACTCGTCCGGCACGCCGTCGACCTCCTCCGCCTCTGCGACCACCCCCGCCGTCGACTACAGCTCGCTGTCCGGCACCATCACCGCCGGCGGCTCGAGCGCGCAGGCGAACGCCCAGGCCGCATGGACGACCGCGTTCACCGCCCAGGCCAAGGGTGTCACCATCAACTACGACAAGTCGCAGGGCTCCGGCGGTGGCGTCACCAACTGGCTCGCCGGCTCGTACGACTTCGCGGGCTCCGACTCGCCCCTGAACGCCGACCAGACCACCCAGTCGCAGACCCTCTGCGGCCCCGATGGCGCGATCAACATCCCCGTCTACCTCGACGGCGTGGCGATCATCTACAACCTCCCCGGCACCACCGACCTGAAGCTCTCGTCGGCGACCCTCGCCAAGATCTTCGCGCTGCAGATCACCGACTGGAGCGACCCGGCGATCGCCGCCGACAACGGCGGCAAGGCCCTCACGGCCGGTCCGATCACCACCGTGACCCGTTCCGACGGCTCCGGCACCACCGCGACCTTCACGAACTACCTGTCGGCCGTGCAGCCGAGCATCTGGACCAACCCGGCCAGCAACAAGTGGCCCATCGAGGGCACCTCGGCTCAGCAGGGCGGCTCCGGCGTCGTGAACACCGTCAAGGCCGGCTCGGGCACCATCGGCTACGCCGACCACTCCGCCATCGGCGACCTCACCGCGGCCTCCATCCAGGTGGGCACCGGCAAGGACTTCTCCGAGTTCTCGGCCGAGGGCGTCACCAACGCCTTCGCAGCGGGCGCGACCCCGGTCACCGGCGGGGCCAATGGCGACCTCGCACAGAAGATCGACTACACCAAGATCACCGACGCGGACTCCTACCCGATCCCGCTCGTGTCGTACGACATCCTCTGCACCACCTTCAAGGACGCCACCCAGGCGGAGCTGACGAAGTCGTACATCGGCTTCATCGCCTCCGACGCGGGCCAGCAGGTCGCCGCGAAGAACGCGGGCTCCGCTCCGCTGCCGGCCGAGCTGCTCGAGAAGATCAAGACCAGCCTCGAGCTCGTCAAGTAGGTCCCGCACCACACCCCACCGGCGTCCGCTCGCCTAGAGCGACCCCCTCGAGAAAGAGAACCGTGAGCGAGAAGACAGCTGTCCGGAACCTTCCGAATGGTGTCGCATCCAGCGAGCGGACGTCGTCCGGTGGATCCACGCGTGGGTCCGGATCCTCAGGGTCCGGATCCACGCGGGTCAAGGCACGTCCCGCCGACCGCATCTTCAAGGGCCTGTCGACCGCATCCGCGGCCTCGATCATGGTCATCCTGGCCGGTGTCGCGATCTTCCTGATCGTGCAGGCGGTCCCCGCGATCTCGGCCGACTGGCAGAACAATCCCGACCTCAACTCGGGCCCCACCGGCGGCTACGGGAACTTCTGGTCGTACGTCGGCCCGCTCATCTGGGGAACCATCTGGGCCTCGTTCCTCGCCCTCATCATGGGCGCGCCGGTCGCGATCGGCATCGCCCTCTTCATCTCCCACTACGCCCCCCGCCGCGTCGCCGGCGTGCTGGGCTACATGGTCGACCTGCTCGCCGCCGTGCCGTCGATCGTGTTCGGACTCTGGGGCATCATCGTCATCCGCCCCTTCCTGCTCCCCCTGTCCGACTGGCTCAACACCTACCTCGGCTGGATCCCGATCTTCGGCGGCCAGGTCTCCACCACGGGATCGACGATCTTCGCCGGCGCGATCGTCCTCGCCGTCATGATCCTGCCGATCATCACCTCGATCTCGCGCGAGATCTTCCTGCAGACCCCCCGCCTCCACGAGGAGGCGGCCCTGGCGCTGGGCGCCACCAAGTGGGAGATGATCCGCCTCGCGGTCTTCCCCTACGCCCGCTCCGGCGTCGTCAGCGCGACGCTGCTGGGCCTCGGCCGCGCGCTCGGCGAGACGATGGCCATCGCGCTCATCATCTCCCCCGCGATCATCGTGTCGGTGCGGATGCTCACCGAGGGTGAGAACTCGCAGACCATCGCCGCGAACATCGCCCTGAACTTCCCGATCGCGACGACCCTCCAGCGCGAGGCGCTCATCGCGACCGGCCTCCTCCTCTTCGTCATCTCGCTCGCGGTCAACATGATCGCCCGCTGGATCACCGCGCGGTCGGCTCCCGGGTCGATGAGCAAGCGGAAGAAGCGACGGCTGACGCAGCTGCCCCCGTCCGACTCGGCGACCGTCCTCGCCACCGACGCGGCCGCCAGCCCCGTGAGCCTCCGCGACGCCGACGCCGCCTCCAAGGGCGAGGTGCTCGGCGACGCGGACGAGGTCGACATCGAACGCGATCGCAACCCGGAAGGACGCGACCAGTGACCGCCATCAGCCCGCGGCGCCCCAGCGGCCCGATCACGAACACCCTCACCACGGGCCAGCTGCCCCGCTACGTCGAGTGGTACACGCTCGCCGGCGCGGCCGCCGTCAGCGCGGTCATCCAGCTGCTCGCCGGGTTCAGCATCACCGGATGGCTGGTCCTCACGGCGGTGCTCTACATCGCCGCCCTCGCGATCCTCTCCTCCGTGGTCGAGAACCGCCGCAAGGCGCTCGACCGCGTGGTGCGCGGCCTCGTCACCGTCGCCTTCCTGCTGGCGCTCATCCCGCTCGTGTCCACGGTCTACACCGTCTTCACCAACGGCATCGGCGTCATCAACTGGAACTTCGTCACGCAGACCACCGGGTCGGTCTTCAACCCCGAGACCTTCGAGGTCACCACCCAGGTCGGCGCGCTGCAGGCGATCGTCGGCACGCTCATCATCACCGGCATCGCCGCGCTCATGTCGATCCCTATCGGCATCCTCACCGCCATCTACCTGGTCGAGTACGCACAGCCGAGGCACTGGATGGCACGGACCGTGACGTTCCTCGTCGACGTCATGACGGGCATCCCGTCGATCGTCGCCGGCCTCTTCGCGTTCTCGCTGTTCTCGCTCATCGTCGGGCCGAAGGCGTTCTCCGGCTTCTCCGCGTCCGTCGCCCTCTCGGTGCTGATGATCCCGATCGTGGTGCGCTCCTGCGAGGAGATGCTGCGTCTGGTCTCGAACGAGCTGCGCGAGGCCTCGTACGCGCTCGGCGTCTCGAAGTTCCTCACCATCGTGAAGGTCGTGCTGCCCACGGCGATCGCGGGCATCATCACCGGTGTCATGCTGTCGATCGCGCGCGTGATCGGCGAGACCGCTCCGATCTTCATGGCGGCGAGCTTCACCGACAACTTCAACGCCAACCCGTTCGACGGCCCGATGCAGACCCTCCCGGTGATGGCGTACGTCGGCTACAAGTTCCCCAGCCAGGACATCGACGCCTCCAACGCCTCGGCGTGGGGCGCGGCCCTGCTCCTGGTGATCCTCGTCATCATCCTCAACCTCATCGCCCGCATCGTCGCGAAGGTCTTCGCGCCCAAGGGCGCCCGCTAGCACCCGATCGCATACAGAGAGAGCACACTGCATTGTCGAAGCGAATCGAAGTCAACGACCTCAACGTCTACTACGGCGACTTCCTCGCCGTCGAAGGCGTCTCGATGCAGATCGAGCCCCGCACGGTGACCGCGTTCATCGGCCCGTCCGGCTGCGGGAAGTCGACCTTCCTCCGCACGCTCAACCGCATGCACGAGGTCATCCCCGGCGCCCACGTCAAGGGCGAGGTGCTCGTCGACGGCAACGACCTCTACGCCAACGGCGTCGACCCGGTGCTCGTGCGCCGACAGGTCGGCATGGTGTTCCAGCGGCCGAACCCGTTCCCCACCATGTCGATCCGCGAGAACGTCCTCGCCGGGGTGCGCCTCAACAACAAGCGCATCTCGAAGTCCGACGCCGACGACCTGGTGGAGCGCTCGCTCCGCGGCGCGAACCTCTGGAACGAGGTCAAGGACCGTCTCGCCCTCCCCGGTTCGGGCCTGTCGGGCGGTCAGCAGCAGCGTCTCTGCATCGCCCGCGCGATCGCGGTCTCCCCCGACGTGCTCCTCATGGACGAGCCCTGCTCGGCGCTCGACCCGATCTCGACCCTCGCCATCGAGGATCTCATCGAGGAGCTCAAGCAGGACTACACGATCGTCATCGTGACCCACAACATGCAGCAGGCCTCCCGCGTCTCCGACCGCACCGCGTTCTTCAACATCGCCGGCACCGGCAAGCCCGGGAAGCTCATCGAGTACGACGTCACCTCGACGATCTTCTCGAACCCCGGCGTGCAGGCCACTGAGGACTACGTCTCGGGCCGCTTCGGATGATCCGCAGCCTGTGAACGACGAAGGCCCCGCATCCGGTTCTCGGATGCGGGGCCTTCGTCATGAAGTCGGGAGCCGGGCCGCAGAACGCCTCTCGGCGGAAGGCCGCTCGGAGCGGCTGAAATTGGAGCCCGGGGTTACTGCGACCCGACCGCGTACTACCCTACCTTCACTCCAGCGAGCCGCTACGCCAGAGCCTGGCAGAACCCGCAAGATCGCCTCCGTACTCCTCGAATCGGGCGGCGCGGGTCGTCAGCTCGCTCCCCCGCGCCGGGTCGAGCACCTCGGCGTCGTCGGCCAGCGACGCCCAGCCCTGGGCCATGATCCGGCAGAACGCGGCGGCCCGGTCGAGGGCGACGGCGAAGTCGCCCGTGAAGACGCCCCGCAGGATCCGGTCGGCGAGGTCGGTGACCTCCTTCGGGCCCGTCGGCGTCTCGGCCCCCGCCACGACCGCGTCGATGGTGCGGAGCAGGTCGGTGCCGCGGGTGAACGTGAAGCTGGTCTGCTCGGGATCCTGCCGGATGAGCGCCCGCAGCAGGTAGAGCCGCCACAGGCTGCCCGGGAGACTGCGCGGTGCCGAGCGTGACCACAGCTCGGCGATCGCGTCGATGCCGTGTTCGTCGGTGAACGCCACGAGCCGCTGGACGACCTCCTCGTCGGGCGTCTCGCGCACGCGGTTGAGGAGGGCGTTCGCCGTCTCGTGCGCCATGCGGGAGATCTGCGCCGGGTCGTCGCCGCCCTGGAAGGACTCGAACGCGCTCGAGCCGAACAGCACGGGCTTGCGGAAGTCGTCTGTCACCCGCCCAAGGCTAGGCCCTCCCTGCCCGCCCCGCTCCCGATCACGCTCCTCGCGAACCCCGGCCCGCGCGCGGCGCGGCGCGGGCCCGCGCGGGGGGGGGGGGGGCTGGATCTGACACTCGTGGCGACCTGTTCGGGTGGGAGCCCACCACGACTGTCACATCCGCGCGGCGGCAGCCCACCACTCGGGTACTCTGGACCCATCGGGCCTGTAGCTCAGTTGGCAGAGCATCGGACTTTTAATCCGCGGGTCGTGGGTTCGAGCCCCACCGGGCCCACAGTCGCACGCGTCCGCCCGGCGTAGGCTCGCCGGCATGAGCGCTGCCGCCCCGTACACGTTCCGCGCCTCCGTGGAGGCGATCGACGCGAGTCACCCCCTCCAGGCGCCCTGGCACTACGACCAGTCGATCACCGCGCCCCGGCTGGAGAGGCTGGAGGCGAAGGCCGCGTTCTACGCCGACTACATCGAGTACCTCGAGCGCCGGATCGCCGCCCTCGAGGCCCGCCTCCCCGCCTGAGCCACCCCCGGCGGGTCCGCACCAATTCGTTGAGTGGTACCATATCTCGTACGAGTGAGGAGGAGATCATGGCGATCACGGCGAGCGAGGCGCGCAGCGACCTCTTCGGTCTCATCGAGCGTGTGAACCTCGACCAGACCGAGATCGAGATCACCTCGAAGCGCGGATCCGCGGTGCTCATGTCGAAGGACGAGTACGACGCGCTGGTCGAGACGACCTACCTGCTCCGGTCACCCAAGAACGCCCGACGCCTTCTCGAGGCCATGGACAGCGCGCGTTCCGGCGAGGTCGTGGAACACGACCTGACCCGTGAGTGAGCGCAGGCTCGCCTGGACGGCCGGCGCCTGGCAGGACTACCTCTACTGGCAGAACCAGGACCGACGCACGCTCCGTCGCGTCAACCTGCTGATCGACGACGTCCTGCGTGACGATCCGTTCGACGGCATAGGCAAGCCAGAGCCACTGAAGCACGCCCTCGCCGGAGCCTGGTCACGACGGATCGACGAGGCCAACCGCCTCGTCTACCTCGTCGACGGCGATCTCGTCGTGATCCTCCAGGCCCGCTACCACTACTGATGCCACCGGACGTCCGAGCCGACTAAGCGGCGGGCGGGGTGGGTTCGGGGGTGAGGGTGAGGTCGCCGCCGTTGGCGCGGGTGAGGAGCTCCTCGAGCCACGCGCGGTTGATGGGGTGCGGGCGCGCCTCCTCGAAACGGAAGCGCATCGGGATCGACGGGTGGATCCAGAGGGTCTCGCGGCCGCTGCCCCGGCTGGTGTCGATCGACCAGGAGAGGGAGAACGGCTCGCGGTTGCGGATCTTCGTGACGATGACGATCCGCAGGTGCGCCAGGATCCGGTCGTCGAACTCGATCTCCGCCGCCGACGGACCGTAGATGAGGGTGCCCAACGCTCGAGTGTGCCGCTTCCCGTGATTCAGGAGGGGCAGGGAGCCCCTCTGAATCGGAGCCTACAAAAAGAGGACTCAGCCCAGAAAATCGAGAAGAGGGGCTTGACAGCGAGGCCGTCGAGAACGACTGCTCAGGAGAAGTCGCCCAGCGGGTTCGGCACCGGATCGCCCGGCGAGGGCTCGGGGACGAGCCGCATGTCGCCCTTGTTCGCGGTCCTCGTGAGTGCGTCGATCCACGCCCGGTTGAGCTGCGGCGGGCGGCCGCCGAAGAAGCGGAAGCGCAGCGCGATGGAGGGGTCGAGCCAGATCGTCTCACGGCCGCTGCCCTGCGCGTGCTCGAGCTCCCAGGAGAGGGTGAACGACTCGCGCCGCCGGAGCTTGCCGACGATGACCACCTTCAGATGTGCGAGCAGGCGGTCGTCGAACTCGAGCTCGGAGCCGTCCGCTCCGTAGTACAGCACGCCCATCAGTCGCCTTCCGTCCCCTCGATCCTACGCGCGCCCTCGGATGCCCCAGGAGAGCGTCCACGTCTCCCCCGGCGCCAGCCAGCGCAGGCCCTCCCCCGAGTTGAACGCGTCCGCCGGCGCGGTCATCGGCTCGAGCGCCACCGCACGCCTGCCTCCCGACGACGGAGGGAACGACCGCGGCGTGAAGACCTGCACGTACCCGAAGTCGGGATCCGCCCACAGCTCGGTCGCCCGCCCGTCGGGCGCGGCGAGCGTCTGCACGAAGCGACCGTCCTCCTCCGCGAGCCCCGCGTAGGCGTGGTTCACGTCGAGGTCGGCCACGAGGCGTCCGGCCGACAGGTCGGCGTCCGTCCCGGCCACGCTCTCGCTGCCCGTCGGGATCTGGGCCTCGTCGACGACAAGACGGCGCTCCGCGCGAACGGTCAGCGTGCACTCGTCGAGCGGGGTGTCGCCCACCCGCAGGTACGGATGCGCGCCCACGGCCACCGGCGCCTCCGACGGCCCGCGGTTCACGATGGTGTGGGTGACGGTCATCCCGTCGGCGGTGAGGCTGTGCTCGACGAACGTCTCGAGGTGGAACGGGTACCCGTGCTGGGGGAACACGGAGGCGGTCTGCAGCGACCGATGCGCCTCCTGCTCCACGAGCCGGTACTCGGTGTTCCGCAGCAGCCCGTGGCTGGCATTGCCGAGCTTCGGCTCCGTGATGTCGAGCTGCTGCTCCGCGCCGCGGTACGTCCAGCGGCCACCCGCGATGCGGTTCGGCCAGGGTACGAGCACGATCCCGGCCGCCTGCGGCGCGATCTCGTCCTCCCCGTAGTGCTCGACGAGGGCGTGCCCGTCGCGCTCCAGCATGCGGATGCCGGCGGCCAGCTCGGTGACGATCGCCCTCACGGAGTGGCCGTCGGCGTCGAGGGACAGCAGGTACTGGGAACCGGTCGCAGCGCTCACGCGCCCAGCCTAGCCCCGGGCCGCTCTAGGGCCCGGGGCTGGGCGCAGTCGCGGTCGCGGCCGTCAGGCGAGCGAGCGCTCGGCCGCGGCCACCACGTTCGCGAGGAGCATCGCACGGGTCATCGGACCCACACCACCCGGGTTCGGCGACAGGAAGCCCGCCACCTCGGCCACTGCCGGGTCGATGTCACCCGCGAGCTTCGCCTTGCCCGACTCGGTCACGCCCACGCGCGTGACACCCACGTCGAGCACGGCCGCGCCCGGCTTCACCCAGTCGGGCTTGACCAGGTGGGGCACGCCGACGGCGGCGACCACCACATCCGCTCGCCGCACCTCGGCCGCGAGGTCGGGTGTGCGTGAGTGCGTGAGCGTCACCGTCGCGTCGACGCCCTTGCGGGTGAGGAGGAGGCCGAGAGGGCGGCCGACGGTGAGTCCGCGGCCGATCACGACCACGTGCTTGCCGGGGAGGGTGATGCCGTTGCGCTCCAGCAGCTCGACGATGCCCGCCGGGGTGCACGGCAGCGGCGTCTGCAGCTCGCCCTCGACCCCGAGCACGAGCTCGCCGAGGTTCGTCGGATGCAGGCCGTCGGCATCCTTCGCCGGGTCGATCCGCAGCAGGGCGGCGTGCTCGTCGATGCCCTTCGGCAGGGGCAGCTGCACCAGGTAACCGGTCACGGCCGGGTCGGCGTTCAGAGCGTCGATCGCGGCGAACACCTCGTCCTGTGTGGCGGTCGCCGGCAGGTCGACGCGGATCGACTCGATGCCGACCTCCGCCGAGTCGCGGTGCTTGCCGCCGACGTAGCTGACCGAGCCAGGATCCTCGCCCACGAGGAGCGTGCCGAGGCCGGGGACGAGCCCCTGCTCGCGCAGGCGAGCGACGCGCTCAGCCACCTCGGCCTTGATCGCCGCCGCAGTGGCGATCCCGTCGAGGCGAGCCGCTACCACTGCTCGAGGCCCGGGTAGAGCGGGAACGCCTCGGTGAGGTTCTCGACGCGCTGGCGCAGCGCGGCGACATCCGGGTTCGGCGTCAGGGCCGCGGCGATGATCTCGGCGACCTGCGCGAACTCCTCGTCGCCGAACCCGCGCGTGGCGAGGGCCGGCGTGCCGATGCGGAGACCCGAGGTGACCATCGGCGGACGCGGGTCGAACGGCACGGAGTTGCGGTTGACGGTGATGCCGACCTCGTGGAGGAGGTCCTCCGCCTGCTTGCCGTCGAGCTCCGACTCGCGGAGGTCGGCGAGCACCAGGTGCACGTCGGTGCCGCCGGTGAGGACGTCGACGCCGGCCGCGCGGGTGTCGTCGGCGGTGAGGCGCTCGGCGAGGATGCGGGCACCGCGGAGGGTGCGCTCCTGGCGGTCGACGAACTCGGGCTCGGCAGCGAGCTTGAACGCCGTGGCCTTCGCCGCGATCACGTGCATGAGCGGTCCGCCCTGCTGGCCGGGGAAGACGTTGCTGTTGAGCTTCTTCGCGATGTCGGCGTCGTTGGAGAGGATGAAGCCGGAGCGCGGGCCGCCGATGGTCTTGTGCACCGTCGACGAGGTGACGTCGGCGTACGGCACGGGCGACGGGTGCAGGCCCGCGGCGACGAGACCGGCGAAGTGGGCCATGTCGACCCAGAGCTTCGCGCCCACCTCGTCGGCGATCGCGCGGAACGCGGCGAAGTCGAGCTGACGCGGGTAGGCCGACCAGCCGGCGATGAGCACCTGCGGACGATGCTCGAGCGCCTTCTCGCGCACCACGTCCATGTCGACCCGGAAGGTCTCGGGGTCGACGCCGTAGGCGACGGCGTTGTAGAGCTTGCCCGAGAAGTTGAGCTTCATGCCGTGGGTGAGGTGGCCGCCGTGGGCGAGCTCGAGGCCGAGGATGGTGTCGCCGGGCTGAGCGATGGCCGAGAGCACGGCCGCGTTGGCGGACGCACCGGAGTGCGGCTGCACGTTCGCGAAGCCCGCGCCGAACAGCGCCTTCGCGCGGTCGATCGCCAGCTGCTCGGCGACGTCGACGTACTCGCATCCGCCGTAGTAGCGACGGCCGGGGTAGCCCTCGGCGTACTTGTTGGTCAGCACCGACCCCTGCGCTTCGAGCACGGCGCGGGGGACGAAGTTCTCGCTCGCGATCATCTCGAGCGTGGAACGCTGGCGGCCGAGCTCGAGCTCGAGCACACGGGCGATCTCGGGATCGACCGAGGAGAGCGGGTCGGTGAAGGTGGAGGGCAGGCGGTCGGACAAGGCTGGCTCCTTCGTGACAAGACGGACTTGGGTGAAGTCGGATTCCGTATCGACCCAGGCGCGCGGCCGAATCCCTGTCATCGCTCCCCGATGGTGACCATCTGAGCGCCAGTTGCGACGAGTCGAGCCTACCGCACGCTCCCGCGCTGCGACCAGGCGGTGAGCACGGGACTGACGGCCAGCAGGACGATCGAGACGGCGAGGCAGCCGAGGAACACCCAGGCGAGGCTGCCGAGCCCCGCGACGTCGAGCATGATCGCGCCGACGATCGCTCCCCCGCCGATGCCGGTGTTGAACGCGGTCGAGTAGAACGCGCTCGCCTGGTCGCGGACGCCCGGCGACGCCACGTGCATGAGCTGCGTCGCCAGCAGGGTCGGCACCATGCCGAACACGATGCCCCACAGGGTGAACGCCGCGAGCGCCGGCACCGGGTCGGAGGGGAACAGTCCGAGGATCACGATCGACAGCGCGGTGAGGGCGAGACCGAGGAACAGTCCTCGCCGCGGTCGCTTGCCGAACACCCATCCGCAGAGCAGCACACCGACCGCACCTCCCGCGCCGTAGACGAACAGGAGAGTGCCGATCTGCTCGTTCGGGACTCCCACCATGTCGGTGAGGAACGGCACGATGTAGGTGTAGAACGTGTAGTTGCCGATCATGGTCACCGCGGCGAGCACGCAGACGAGCGCGATGCCCGGGATGCTCGGGTCGAACCGGTGAGTGCGCTCGGAGCGCTTCACCGGATCCGGCCGAGTCACCCTCGGCAGCAGGAACCAGAGGAGCACCGCGCCGAGCAGCGCCAGCACGCCGATACCGATGAACGGGATGCGCCATCCGAGCGCGAGGCCGACGGCGCTCGAGACCGGCACGCCGAGCACGAACGCCAGGGTCCCGCCCGCGGTGGTGATCGAGACCGCGCGTCCGAGCTGCTCCTTCGGCACCAGGTAGGCGGAGTACGCCCCCACCACCGACCAGAACACCCCGTGCGCCATGCCGGAGAGCACTCGGATCACGAAGAGCGCCTCGAAGCTCGGGGCGAGCGACCCGGCGATGCTCAGGATGCCGACGGCGATGATGACGCCGATGAGCAGCGTGTGCCGCCGCACCCGGCGGAAGACGAAGCTCAGCGGGACGCTCGTGACGACGACCGCGAACGCGAACGCGCTGACCAGGAGACCGGTCTGCGACTGGCTCACGCCCAGATCTGTGCTCATCTCGGGCAGGAGGCCCGTCGGGATCATCTCGGCCGTGACCGAGAGGAAGACGGCGGAGGCCAGCACGAGCAGGCCGCCCCACGGGAAGGTCGGGTTCTTGGTCACGGTCGGGATGGACATCGTCCTCGTCATCGGCGCACCACGCAGTGATCTGGTGAACGGCGGACAGAGGATGCCTGGATCGGCTGCCTGGCGACCCGACGTCGTCGGCCGCAGAGAGCGAGCCGACCACACGCCCTCGCACATGCCCGGGGCCGAACGGGATGGCCCGGCCACTCGATATCCTATCGGGGTGCCCTGGACGGGCAAGCCGACAAGAGGAGCCGCGTGACGACACCGCACAACCACTGGGTGCTCACCTTCGTGTGCGCCGACCAGCCCGGCATCGTGCACGCCGTGAGCGGGGTCGTGGTCGCCTCGGGCGGCAACATCACCGAGAGCCAGCAGTTCTCCTCCGCCGACACCGGGCGCTTCTTCATGCGCCTGCAGGTCGAGACGCCCGCGACCCGGGCCGAGCTCGAGGCGGCGTTCGCACCCGTCGTCGAGCGCTACGACCTCGACTTCCGCCTCGACGTCGTCGGGCGGCCGCTGCGCACGCTCGTGCTCGCGTCGACGGCCGCGCACTGCCTCAACGACATGCTGTTCCGCCAGCGCGCGGGCCAGCTGCCGGTCGAGATCCCCCTCGTGATGTCGAACCACGGGGTGCTCCGCGATCTGGCCGGGTTCTACGACGTGCCGTTCGAGGCGCATCCTGTCACCGATGCGGCGTCGAAGGCGGCGTTCGAGGATCGCGTGATGCGCGTCGTCGAGGAGCACGACATCGAGCTCGTCGTGCTCGCGCGGTACATGCAGATCATCTCGCCGGAGCTGTGCGAGAGGCTCGCGGGTCGACTGATCAACATCCACCACTCCTTCCTCCCCGGATTCAAGGGGGCGAACCCTTACAAGCAGGCGCACGCGCGCGGCGTGAAGCTCATCGGCGCGACGGCCCACTTCGTGACCAGCGACCTCGACGAGGGCCCGATCATCGAGCAGAACGTCGTGCGCGTCGATCACACGCGCACCCCGGCCGAGCTGGTCTCGATCGGGCAGGACGAGGAGAGCCGCACCCTCTCGACCGCGGTGAAGTGGTTCGCCGAAGACAGGGTGCTGCTCGACGGCGCCCGCACGATCATCTTCCGCTGATGGGGGTGCTCGAGCCGCTGCTGCCGGAGCTGGTCGCCGCGCGGCTGCGCGCGATCACGCTCGTCGCATTCGTGTGGGATGTGGTGCGCTACCTCGGGGTCACGCTGATCACCGGATCGGCGGCGGTCGGCGTGCGCGCGAGCGACGGCTCGATCCCGCCCGTGCTGGTCACGGTGATCGCCCTCATCGTGGTGGCGGCCCTCTACGCGTGGGTCTTCGTCGGCCTTCACCGCCGCCGCCGCTGGGCCCGCGTCGTGGGCACGGTCTTCGCGGGCGTCTCGCTCGTGGCGTCGGCGATCCAGGTGGCCGACCTCTTCACCAGCGACGCCCTCTACGGCGCCACCGCGATCCTCACCCTCGCCATCGACGTCGCCTTCCTCCTCACCGCCTGGCTCCCGCCCCGCCCCACCCGCCCCACCCGCGCCCCCGCAGTCTGACCGCCGCTGGTTTCGCGCCCTGTATGACGTGTCGCGGGGTCATCGGGCACGCGAAAGGTCGAAGAGGCAGCGAAACCAGGATGCCGCTCGGCGGCGCGGACGGTGGTCAGTCGTCGGTGAGGAGGCCCTCGGAGAGGGCTCGGGCGCGGAGGGCCATCTTGCTGCTGACGTCGATGCCGGCGCGGCGGTGCTTGTCGCGGATGCGCTTGAGGTGCGAGCGGACCGTCTCGCCGCTGACGTGGAGGGTCACGGCGACCTGCTTGACCGACTGACCGGATCCGTAGAGCGCCATCACGCGTCTCTCCTGGTCGGTGAGCACCAGAGCGGAGGCCGGCGACGCCTCGAGCGCGGCGCTCAGCCGCGGCGACAGGAAGGAGCCGCCCGCGGCGGCGGTGCGCACCGCCTCGACGATGGTGCCTGCGTCCTCGCTCTTCAAGAGGTACCCGCGGGCGCCCGAGTCGAGGGCGTCGCGGACGATCGCGGGCTCCGAGTACGTGCTCATCACCACGACGGCGACGCCCGCCGTGTGGAGTGCGCGGAGCTTCACCGCCACGGGCAGCCCGTCACGCAGGTCGAGATCGAGCAGCGCCACGTCGACGGGGAACGCCGGATGCGCGAGCAGGTCGGGCCAGCTCGCGACCGCGGCCACGACCTCCACGTCATCGGCCGACGACCGCACCCACTCGCTGAGGGCGGCCAGCAGCATCCGATGATCGTCGATGATCGCGAGGCGGAGGGGTGCAGGCATCGAGGTCGAGAGTAGCAACGCGGCACCGCGTCTGGCGGATCCGCCCCGCTCGGGGGGTGAGCGCGATGCCACAGGCGGGTGCGTGATCGTTATCGTCGGGGTGTGGGCAACGCGGACGAGGACGGCGCCTCCGGCGCGCGACCCCGGATCGGCGACATCATCGACGACGGCCAAGCGGGCCGGGTGGGCATCGTGTGCGCCCAACGACTCGGTCTCGTATTCGCCGCGGCCTCCGCCGCGACCGTTCTCGTCCCCGCGATCGAGCAGCCGTCGAGATACCTCGCCACACTGGTCGGCCTGCTCGTCATGCTCGTGGGCTTCGCACTGCTCACCAGCAGAGCCGCGTGGTGGGCGGCGACCGGGACGTACCTCGCGGGGCTGGCCACGCTCGCCTCTCTCGCCTCCTTCCCCGTCTACGACTTCACGGCCGTGGCCACGGTCACGGCGGTGTCGTCGTTCGTGATCCCCTCGCTCCTGCTCGCCATCCCCGACTCCCGCATGCTCGTCAGAGCCGCTCTCCCCGCCGCCGTGCCCGTGACCGTCACCGCGGTCGTCGCGAGTCTGGGCTCGGGCCGGGCGGTCTTCGTCGCGATCGCCATCCTCGGCGGCTGGGTCGCCTGCACCTGTGCGGGCATCTGGGTGCACCGGACCGAACGCCAGGCCGTGGTCGGAGTGGAGCAGCTCCGACGCGCCTACGCCGCCGAACGACGCTCGGTCGAGGCGGAGGCGGAGCTCCGGCACGAGGCGAGGACCATGCACGACACCGTGCTCGCCACGCTCACGCTGATCGCGCACGGGGGTCGCGGCGTGCCGGCCGAGACCCTCCGCGCCCAGGCCTCCGCCGACCGGGACCTCCTCCGCCAGCTGCGCACATCGGGTTCGACCGTGTCGAACCCTCGTCAGCCGGCGCCTCCCCCGGTGATGGAAGGTGCAGAGGACCCCACGGACCCCGCCCGCCCCGCCGAAGACGCCGGCGACCTTCCGCGCTGGGCATCGCTGGCACGCAGGCACCAGGCGCTGGGACTCTCGGTCGCGTGGCACGGCGTGCCGCAGCTCGACGACTCCGCATCCCATCTCTCCGAGCTCGCCGCCGCGGTGTCGGAGTGCCTCGAGAACGTCCGGCGCCACTCCGGTCAGCACGAGGCGGAGGTGACGCTGAGCCAGGACGACGATCGCACCCGGGCGGTCGTCACCGACCTCGGATGCGGGTTCGTGCCCGAGCAGGTTCCCGCGGGCCGACTGGGGCTGGCCGAATCGGTCCGCGCCCGACTCGACGCCGTGCACGGGACTGCCCGGATCTTCTCGTCGCCGGGCCGGGGCACGACGGTGCTGCTGGAGGTCCCTCGACGATGAGCACCACCAGGACAGACGCCGAGCGCGGACCCCTCAGCAGCCACCTCGAGGTCACCCGCGCCGGCCCGGCCGCGATCGGCTGGCAGCGCGCGCGCTTCCGTCTCGACCGCAGCCTCAGCGGCGGATACCTCGGCATCGGGTTCGTCATCCTCGGATCGCTGCTGATGGTGCGGGGGCTGTCGTCCCTCGGCTGGTCGTGGTCCGGGTCACCCTGGCGGGTGCTCTCGGTCGTGTCGTGGCTGATCCTGGCGGTCGTGCTCGTCGTCGTGGTGGTGTCGTCGCGTCGACGGGCCGGGCTCGTCTCGCCGACGGTGTCCATCCTCGTCGACACGGCCGGGGTGGCCGCCGTGCTCATCGACCTCACCGCGCTGCTCCTCGACGCCGCGTCAGGCGACGGCAGCGCGACGTTCTACCCGACAGCGACCGTGGGCTTCGGTGCGTGCCTTCTCGCCAGCCTCCCCGCGCAGCCGCTGAGTCGCTCGGCGTTCGGAGGCGTCCTCCTCGTCATCGTCGGTGGCGCCGGAGTGGCGGTGGGCTGGCTCGTCGACCCCGCGAGCGTTCCGGTGAGCGTGAACAACCTCGTGATCGGCGCCGCCCCGGTCTTCGCCTTCATGCTGATGCTGAGTGCGACGGATGCGCGGCTCGGCGTCCTCATCGATCAGGCCGTCGCCGACAGCCTGATCCCCGCCCCACCCACCGGGCACGGCGTCTCGGCCGCATCCCACCTCCGCACGCTCGACGACGAGGCGGAGCAACTCCTCGATCGGGTGGCGAGCGCACCGCCAGGGACGGACATCGATCCCGCCACCGCTGCGCTCGCCGGCGCGCTCGGCGACGAGCTTCGCGCCGCGCTCCGGGCCGACCACGAGCTGAGCTGGCTGCAGATCGCGATCTCGGAGTCGGAGCGGCTCAGCGGCGCGGTCGTCCTCGACGACGATGCGGCCGCCGTGAAACGCCTCGCCGCAGACCAGCGGAGCACTCTGCTGGCGCTGGTCTGGCTGCTGTCCGCACTCCGGTCGGCGGCGCCGTCGCCCGCGGCCGCCACGGCCCTCGACGTCCGCGTCGAGCCCGCCGCGCCAGGCGACGACACCGCCCTGATCATCACGCTGTCGCGGCCCGGCACACGCGCCCAGTCGATCGACAACGCCGCGTGGCCGCTCTTCACCCGGCTCGGCCGCTACACCATCGACGTCACCGCCGACCGCGTCGCCGTCGCCGTGCACGTGCTGCTCCCGCGCACGAGGGTCACCGCCACCGCGTAGAGCGCGCCCTCGAGGCGCGGCGCTGCCGGCGGGACGGAGACCTCAGAGGATGGTCGGCTGCCAGAGGGGCTTGTGGGCGTACGCGTAGCGGTAGTAGTCCGCGTTGACGAGGAGCGAGGCCGCCTCCTCGTCGACGACGACGGTGGCACGCGGATGCAGCTGGATGGCCGAAGCGGGCACCGAGGCGCTCAGAGGGCCCTCCACCGCATCCGCCACCGCCCTCGCCTTGCCCGCGCCGAAGGCAAGGAGCACCAGGCGGCGGGCGCGGAGGATGGTCCCGAGACCCTGGGTGATGCAGTGCAGCGGCACCTCCGACGGGGAGGCGAAGAACCGGGCGTTGTCGGCGCGCGTCTGCGCCGTCAGCGTCTTGACGCGGGTGAGTGAGCCGAACGACGACCCCGGCTCGTTGAAACCGATGTGGCCGTCGGTGCCGATGCCGAGGAGCTGGAGGTCGATGCCGCCGGCCGCCTCGATGGCCGCCTCGTACCGCTCGCCGGCCGTCTCGATGCCGATGGTGCGGCCGTCGGGCACATGTACCGCCTTGGGGTCGAGCCCGAGGGGGCGCAGCACCTCGCGCTGGAGGACGGACGCGTAGCTCTCGGGATGCGACGAGGGCAGCCCCACGTACTCGTCGAGCGCGAAGGCACGGAGCCGGGAGAGGTCGAGACCTGCGCGGACCCGCTCGGCCAGGGCCCGGTACACGGGCAACGGGGTCGACCCGGTGGCGACGCCGAGCACCGACGACGGGGTCGCGGCGACCATCCGCTCCACCGCCTCGGCCACCAGCGCACCCGCGACCTCGGACGTCGGGACGATGATCACTTCAGCCACGACACCACCCTCTCATCGCGGTGCTCGCCGAGGCTGACGACGGGATGGGAGGTGCCGGCGCCCACGAGCGCCGCACCCACCGCGGCGGCGGGGAACCCGGCGGGCACGACCCGGACCCGCTCGGGCAGGCCGAGCGAGGCCAGGAACGGAGAGTCGGCCGCCCATCCGCCCAGAACCGCGCGCACGCTCTCGAGCAGCCAGTCGCCCAGGGCGCTGAGCCCGCCGCCGATCGTGACCGTGTCGACGTCGAGGGTGAGCACCAGCACCCGTACGGCAGCCGCGACGTTCTCGATGAACGAGTCGCGGATGCGCACGGCGTCGCCGTCGCCTCCCTCGGCGGCGGCGAGAAGCGACCGGACGGGGATCGGGTCGTCGGACGGCCACTGACGGGCGATCGCCGATCCCGAGGCGACGGTCTCGAGGCAGCCCCGCTGTCCGCACGGGCAGAGGACGCCGTGAGGGTCGACCGGGATGTGACCGATCTCCCCCGCCGCTCCGCGAGCGCCCCGCCACAGCCGCCCGTCGATGACGAGTCCGGCGGCGAGCCCCGTGCCCAGGTTGAGGTAGGCCATCGAGCGGTCCTGCCGGGTGCCGGGAAGCAGGTGGTAGGCACCGAGCGCGGCCGCCTTGACGTCGTTCTCGACCGAGACCGGCACCCCGATCCGCTCGCTCACGCGCACACCGAAGTCGAGCTCGTCCACGCCGAGGTTGACCGCGTGCCAGACGTGCCCGGTGGCCGTGTCGACCTGGCCGGGGATGCCCACGCCGATCGAGTCGAAGGCGGCGGGCTCCAAGCCCGCCTCCGCCGCGATGCGGTCGATGAGCGTCACCGCGGTGGCCACCACCGCGTCGGCGCCGAGGCCGGTGGCCGCTCGCACCCTGTGGGCGAGCGCGCCGGAGTCATCGAGGACGACGGCGTCGGTCTTGGTGCCGCCGATGTCGAGTCCCAGTCTCACGAGGTCACCCTCCCCGTGGAGCCGCTCATCGCGGAGAGCAGCCCGTCCGCCAGAGCCGCCCCCACCGCGGCCGAGCCGCCGAAGGTGGCGATCTCCGCGGAGTCGTCGTCGGCGGGCCATCCCATGTCGATCGAGACCACGGCCGGATGCTCCGACCTGAGCCGCGCGATCATCTCGCGGGCGTCCGGGCGCCGGGCGTTGTCGCGACCGATGAAGAGCGCACCCGCCGTGGGGTCGAGCGTGATCCGCCCCGCCGACCAGTCCGTCGCGTCGACCGCAGCGAGCCGCGGGTCGGCCGCCGCGAGCGCGTCGAAGGGACCCCACGGGACGTCGCCGACGGCCACGTTGGGGATCGCGTCGTGGCGGACCACGACCCATCGGTCCAGCGAGGCCAGCGTGTCCGAGACGCCTGCGGCCCAGCGGAACGCACGGGCGAGCGTCTCCGTTGCGAGGCCCGACGCAGACGCCTGCGTCTCGGTGTCGCGCCGAGACCGGTGCAGCGCCGAGACCCGCTCGGCGGCCTCGCACACGCGCTCCTCCCCCACCTCCCCGGCGGAGACCGCGTCTCCGATCGCGCGCGCCACTCCCCGCATCTGCTCCTCGGTGTTGCGGGTGCCGATGCAGAGCAGGTCGCTCCCCGCGGCGAGGGCCCGCACCGCCGCGGCGGGGATGCCGATGTCGCGGCTGGCCCCGGCCATGTCGAGGGCGTCGGTGACGACGACCCCCTCGAATCCGAGCTCGTCGCGCAGGATGCCCTGCAGGATGCGCGCGGAGAAGGTCGCGGGGACCCCGTCGTCGACCGAGGCGACCACGATGTGGCTCGTCATCACTGCGGCGACACCCGCCCCGACGCAGGCCGCGAAGGGCGCCAGCTCGCGGGCACGCAGGGTCCCGGCATCGACGTCGATGGCGGGCAGGTCGAGGTGCGAGTCCTGCGCGGTGTCGCCGTGCCCCGGGAAGTGCTTCACACACGCGGCCACGCCCTGCGACTGCAGCCCCTCCACCCACGCGACCGAGTGCCGCGCGACCAGCTCCGGGTCGGCGCCGAAGCTCCGGATCCCGATCACCGGGTTGAGAGGGTTGGAGTTGACATCCACATCCGGCGCGAGGTCGAGGTCGATCCCCACGGCGGCCAGCTCGGCCCCGACCGCCGCACCGACCGAGCGTGTCGCGTCGACATCGTCGAGCCGTCCCAGCACCGCGTTGCCCGGGAACGGCGCGCCCCGGTCGTAGTAGAGGCGGGTCACGTCGCCACCCTCCTCGTCGACGGCGATGACCGCGGCCGGATTGGCAGCCCGGATCGCCGCGGTGAGGGCCCGTAGCTGCCCGGTCGAGACGATGTTCTCGCCGAACAGGCATACGCCCGCAAGACCCTCGCCGAGCATCCGCTCGACCCAGTCGGGCAGCTCGGGGCCCGCGAAGCCGGGCAGCAGGGTGCCCAGCACGGTGCGCTCGTTCATCCCTTCACCGCCCCGCTGACGAGACCCGATGTCATGCGTCCCTGCACGATGAGGAAGAAGACGATGACGGGGATGGCCATCAGCGTCGACCCGGCCATGATCGCGGCCCAGTTCGTGGTGCCCGTCTCGACCTGGAACGTGCGCAGCCACACCGGAAGCGTCATCATCTCAGGCCGCGACATCACGACGAGCGCGAGCAGGAACTCGTTCCAGGCCTGGATGAACCCGAACACGCCGGTCGCGATGAGCCCGGGGGCCAGCAGCGGGAACGTGATCCGCCAGAACGCCGAGGTACGGCTGCAGCCGTCGATCATCGCGGCCTCCTCGAGCTCCACCGGGACGCCGTTGACGAAGCCGCGGAGAGTCCAGATCGTGAACGGCAGGACGGTCGCGACATAGACGAGGGTGAGGCCGGCGATCGTGTTGAGGAGGTTCCAGCCGTCGAGCACCCGGTACGTCGACACGATCATCGCCTCAGCGGGGATCATCTGGATGATGAGGATCGCGACGATGAAGCCCCTGCGGCTGCGGAACCGGTAGCGGGTCACGGCGAGAGAGGCGAGGAACGCGAACACCAGCGCGATCACCACGGTGGCGACCGTGACGAGCAGCGAGTTGCCGAGCGCGGGCAGGAACGGGGCCCGCGAGGGGTCGAAGAGCACGGTGCGGAAGTTCTCGAGCGTGAAGTTCACCGGGAAGAAGTTCGGCACGCTCCCCCGGATCTCGTCGTTCGGCTGGAACGCCGAGATGAGCATCCAGTAGACGGGGAAGACGGAGCAGAGGAAGACCACGACCGCGACGGCGGAGAGGGCGATCGTGGTGGCACGGCGGCGGGTCACAGCTCCTCCTCCTTCAGCGTGCGGCGCACGTAGTAGAGCGAGATCGCCATCATCAGGATCACCATGATCACGGCCATCGCCCCGCCCGCCCCGTAGTCCCCCGAGCCGACGGAGGTCTGGTAGATGTAGACCCCCAGCGTGGAGGTCTGCTCGCGGATCCCGCCGATCCCCTGAAGTGCGAAGATCTGCGTGAAGACTCGGAGATCCCAGATCACCTGCAGCACGGTCACCACGATGAAGATCGACCGCAGGTACGGGAACACCACGAGCCGGAATCGCTGCCACCCGCCCGCGCCGTCGAGCTGCGCGGCCTCGAGCACCTCGTCGGGCACCTGCGTGAGACCGGCGTAGACGGTGAACGCGACGAACGGGACCGCACCCCAGACCACGATCACGGTGGCGACGGCGAAGAAGCTGATCGGCTCGATGAGCCAGGAGTGTCCGCCCCAGTCCGATCCGGAGAGCTGGCCGACCACGTAGTTGACCACGCCGTACTGCGTGTCGAACATCCAGCCCCACACGATCACCGCGGTGAGGGCGGGCATCGCCCAGGCGAGCAGGAGCCCGACCGAGACGAGCAGGCGGAAGAAGCGGTTCAGCCGCGTCATGAGGAGGGCGATGAGCGTGCCCAGCACCATCGTCACGGCGACGTTGACGGCGCAGAACGCGATGCTCCGGCCGAGCACCGCCCAGAACTGCGGGTCGGTGAGGATGCGCACGTAGTTGTCGAAGCCGACGAAGGGCGCGGGGGCGCCGAAGACCTGGGCGCGGCCGAACTCCTGGAACGACATCACGAACAGCTGGATGAGCGGCCAGCCGATCACCACGGCGAGGATGATGCAGGCGGGCACCAGCAGGGCGGCGGGGGCGAGCCCGCCGGCACGACGGCGCCGGCGAGGGCGCTTGCCCGACCCCGGGAGGGTCTGCGGCACCTGCTGCACCCCTCCGGACTCGTGCTCCCGCACCAGGGTCACGGACGTTGACATGACGGACGGCTCCTCGCGTGATCCGGCGAATACGATGGGTGTGCCTTCACCTCCTAGGGCGAGGGCATCTGGGCCGGTGGGGACGGTGCTGCAACACCGCCCCCACCGCGCGTGAGTGGCGTCAGCCGTTGAGGATCGAGTCGATCTTCTGGTCGAGCGCCTTGGCGAGCGTGGGCACGTCGCCGCCCTGGGCGATCTGCACGAAGAAGTCCTGCAGAGCCCCGGAGGCCTCGACGTCGGCCCACTTCGGCGACGCCGGGGTGAGCTTCGCGTTCGCGGCCGCGGCCGTGGTCGCCTGGGCGACCTCGTCGGTCCCGATGGTGTCGCCGAGCGAGAGCTTCGCGGGGACGAGACCGTTCTCACCGAGGATGGTCTGGTACTGGTCGCTCAGCATGATCTCGAGCGCGTCCTTCGCCAGGTCGGGGTGGGCCGACTTCGCGGCGACCGCCACGTTCGATCCGCCGGCGAACACCTGCGCCGCGCCGCCGTCCTTGCCCGGGAGGGCGAAGACGCCGAGGTTCGACTCCTGGTCGGCGCAGCCCGGGGTCTCCGAGTCGGCCGGCGCGAGGATCGACCACTTGATCCAGCTGGGCGCCGAGAGCATCGCGATCGTGCCCCCGCAGTACGGCACCTGCGCATCCGCCTCGTTGCCGTCCTTCGGGGCGACCGATGCGGTGGTCATGACCTTCTGCACCTGCTCGAGACCCTTGATGGACTCCGGGCTCGAGAAGGTCGACTTCCAGGTGTCGCCATCCTGGACCGCGATCTCTCCGCCGTTCTCCCAGATGTAGGGGAGCGCGTTGTACCAGTCCTGACCCGGGAAGTAGATGCCCGAGACGCCGGGGTTGGCCGCGGCGAGCGCCTGTCCGTCCGCGACGTACTCGTCGAGGGTGGTGGGCGGCTGCAGCCCGGCCGCCGCGAGCAGGTCCTTCTTGTAGAACACCAGGCGCGATCCCGAGTAGTAGGGAGCGGCGTAGAAGGTGCCGTCGTAGGTGCCCGCCTCGACGAATCCCGGGAGCAGGTCGTCGCCGCCGAGCGCGTCGTACTCGTCGGTGAGCGGGAGGAACGCGCCCGCCGACGTGAAGGCGGCGGCCTGCGTGTTGCCCACCTCGACGACGTCGGGGCTGTCCGACCCGGAGAGGCTCGTGGTCAGCTTGTCGACCAGGCCGGTCCACGACTGCTCCTCGATGGTCAGCGTCGACCCCGGGTGATCCGACTCGAACGTGGTCTTCAGGTAGTCGCGCGCTTCATCGGGGGTGTCGCTCCCGACGAGCCAGACGCGGATGTTCGCGCCCTCCGCGTCGGCGGAGCCCGATCCCGAGCTGCTCGCGCAGCCCGCGAGCGCCAGCGCCGCCGAGACGCCGATGGCGGCGACGGCGAGTGCCTTCTTCCTCATGGTGTTCACCTTTCCTAGGGCGATGGATGTGTCGTGATGCGTGCCAGCTGGGATCTGGCTCTCGGTGCGAGGGTCGCCGTCAGGAGACCCCGAGTTGACCGGAGAGCACCATGACCGCGGCCCCGCGCAGGACGATGTCCTGCCCCAGGGTCGACATCCGCAGCGACAGGTCGCCGTGGAACTCCGACATGGTGCGGCTCCGGATCGTCTCGAGCGCGGCCGCGGCGAGCGGCCCGTCGAGAAGTCCGGTGGGACCGGCGAGGATGACCTCGCCGAGGTCGAGCGCCCCGACCACGGGGGCCAGCGCGATGCCGAGCCGCTCCCCCGCCTGCTCGAGGACGCGGTCGCGCTCGTCGCCCTGCACGGCGGCGAGCGCCCGCTCGAGCCGGGGGATGCTGAGCCACGTCTCGAGGCATCCGCGCTTGCCGCAGGCGCACACCTCGCCCCCGTCCGTGCCGACGACGACGTGGCCGATCTCACCCGCGGCGAAGCGGCTGCCGTACATCGGGCGGCCGTCGAGGAGGAGACCCGCGCCCACGCCGTGGCCGATCTTGATGAGCATCGCGTCGGCGGCGGCTCCGCCGAAGCCATGCTCCGCGAGGATGGCCGCGTTCGCGTCGTTGGCGACCACGACCGGCACGCCGAACCGCTCGTGGAGGGTCTCCTGCAGGGGCAGGCCCTCCCATCCGAGGTTGGGGGCGGTGAGCACGACTCCGCCGAGGTCGACGACACCAGGCGAGCCGACCCCGAGGCCCAGAATGGGTGTCGGCCCCGCATGCTCGACGAGCCGGCCGACGAGGGTGATCACACGGTCGAGCGCGGCGTCGCCGGTGCTGCCGTCGAGCGCCACCTCCTCACGGGCGAGGAGGTGGCCGTCGAGGTCGAGCACCGCACCCGAGAATCCGGAGTGCTCGGACAGGTCGAGCCCGAGGATGACGAACGCGTCGCGGCGGAGGTCGAGCAGGGTCGCCGGCTTGCCAGGCCGCGACTCCTCGCGCTGCCCGAGCTCCTCGAGCAGCCCGTCGCCGATGAGCTCGGCGACGAGGTCGGACACCGTGACGCGCGTCAGCCCCGTGGTACGGGCGATGTCGGCGCGGCTGCAGGGGCCGGACCGGTAGAGGGTCTGCAGCACCAGCGACCGGTTGTGGCCCCGCGCGTGCTCCGGGAGGAGCTTGGCCTTCGGCCGCAGGGCCCTGGTGGGTGCGAAGCTCCTGGCCGACGTCGACGCGACGTCTGGGCGGGAAGGGCTTCGCTGCACTTCCGATGCAGACATGTTTGTTAGTGAAGCTTACGAACATTCGATCGTCAAGCGTTTCGGCGGAATTGGTTTGCACCCTTTACAAACCCGTAACAATGGCCGGGGGCTGTGCCCTGGCCGCGACCGGGCTCGCTGCAGAGCACCTAGAGTTGTGGGGTGTCCACGCAGTCTCCCGCCGAACCGAGGATCCGCGTCAACGATGTCGTGCGATTGCTGGTCGAGCTCTTCGCCTTCTTCTCGTTCGGCTTCTGGGGCTTCGTGGCGTGGCCCCTGCCGTGGAACATCGTCTTCGGCATCGCCACCCCGCTCTTCGCCGTCCTGGTGTGGGCGCTGTTCCGGTCGCCCAAGGCGGTGATCCGTCTCGACGCCTTCGGCAAGGGCCTCATCGAGATCGCCATCATGGGAGCGGCCGCGCTCGTCTGGCTGACCCTGGGCCAGTGGATCATCGCGCTCGTCTTCGGCGTCGTCGCGACCATCAGCGGCGTGATCGCGGGGCGCAGGGAGCTGGAGTGAGCGTCCTCGTCCACGACGCACGCAGGCTCGACGCCGACGGTGTCGTGGACGGGTTCTGGCTGCTCGGCGGGCCCCAGGGCATCGTCGAGGTCGGGACGGGCGACGGCTGGAGAGCCCGGGCGGCCGACGCCGGCACGGTCACCGACGCCCGGGGCGCCTGGCTGACGCCGGGGTTCCTCGACCTGCACTGCCACGGCGCCGGCGGCGCCTCGTTCGACGACGGCATCGACGCCATGCGGGCGGCCCTCGCGGTGCACCGCGCGCACGGCACCACGCGGACCGTGGTCTCCTTGGTCAGCGCACCCCTCCCAGCGCTCGGCGCCTCGCTCGCCGACGTGGCCGACCTCTGCGCCGACGACCCGCTCGTGCTGGGCGCGCACCTCGAGGGGCCGTTCCTCTCCCCCGAACGCCGCGGCGCTCACGACCCCGACGCGCTGCGCTCCCCCACTCCGCTCTCCGTCGCCGACCTGCTGGAGTCGGCCGACGGACGCCTCGCCCAGATCACGATCGCTCCCGAGCTGCCCGGCGCTCTCACCGCCATCGAGGCGTTCGCTGTCGAGGGGATCATCGTCGCGGTGGGTCACACCGACGCCGATTTCGACACGACGCACCACGCGTTCGATCGCGGCGCCCGGCTCGTGACTCACGCGTTCAATGCGATGCCCGGCATCCACCACCGCTCGCCCGGCCCGCTGCCCGCCGCATTCGACGACGACCGCGTCACCCTCGAGCTCATCGTCGACGGGCTGCACGTCGACCCGGCCGTGGTGCAGCTCGCCTTCCGAGCCGCGCCGGGGCGGATCGCGCTGGTGACGGATGCGATGGCCGCGGCAGGCGCATCCGACGGTCACTACCACCTGGGGTCGCGCGAGGTCGACGTGCGCGACGGACGCGCGGTGCTCGAGGGCACCGACACCCTCGCCGGATCGACGCTCACCCAGGACCTTGCGCTGCGGATCGCCGTCACCGAGTGCGGCATCGATCCCGTCGACGCGATCCGCGCCCTGACGCTGACCCCGGCGACCGTGCTGGGTCGCGACGACCTCGGCCTTCTCCGGCCCGGCTGGACCGCCGACCTGGTGCTGCTCGGCGAGGGGTTCGACGTCCGCGCGGTGGCGGCCGACGGGTCCTGGCTCACGCCTCCTACGCAGGGAATTTCTGGCACTCTCCGACGTTGACTGCTAACATCTGAAGCATTGAGTCAAGGTGACTCAAGTATCAGAAGGGAGTCAGTGATCATGGCCATGAACTTCGACCCGTTCCGCGAGCTCGACCGCGTCGCATCCGGCCTCTTCGAGAGTCGCCAGGGGCCTCGCGTCATGCCGATGGACCTCTACCGACAGGGTGAGACCTACGTCCTCACCGCCGATCTCCCGGGCATCGACCCGGGTTCGATCGACGTCGACGTCGACGGGCAGCTGCTCACCATCCGCGCCGAGCGCACGCTGCGCGGCGCCGAGGGCGTGAAGTGGATCACCCGCGAGCGCAGCGGCGGCTCGTTCCTCCGCCAGCTCAGCCTGGGCGACGGGCTCGACGTCGAGCGCATCAGCGCCTCGTACGAGAACGGCGTCCTGTCGGTCGTCATCCCGGTGTCGGAGCGCGCGAAGCCGCGCAAGATCGCCGTGGAGCACGTGAGCACCGACGGCGCGAGCGAGAGCCCGCAGCTCTCCTCCACAGCGAGCTGACGCGGGCCGGCGAGCGCTCCGCGCCCGCCCCACGTCGAACAGCGAGAAGGCGCCCCTCCGAACGGATCGGAGGGGCGCCTTCTCGCTGGTGGGCGACCGGTGAGGGTCAGCCCTCGATGCGGGTCTTGAGGTTCGCGGCCAGCGTCGCGAGGAACTCCTCGGTGGTCTGGTACTCCTGCTCGGGGCCGACGAGGAGCGCGAGGTCCTTCGTCATGGCTCCGCTCTCGACCGTCTTGATGACGACGTCCTCGAGAGTGTTCGCGAAGTCGATCAGCTCCTGGTTGCCGTCGAGCTTGCCGCGGTGCTGGAGGCCGCGGGTCCACGCGAAGATCGAGGCGATCGGGTTGGTCGACGTCGGCTTGCCGGCCTGGTGCTGACGGTAGTGGCGGGTGACGGTGCCGTGGGCGGCCTCGGCCTCGACGATGGAGCCGTCGGGGGTGGTGAGCACGGAGGTCATGAGGCCCAGCGAGCCGAAGCCCTGCGCGACGGTGTCGCTCTGGACGTCGCCGTCGTAGTTCTTGCACGCCCAGACGTAGCCGCCCTCCCACTTGAGCGAGGAGGCGACCATGTCGTCGATGAGGCGGTGCTCGTAGGTGAGGCCGCGGGCCTCGAACTCGGCGCGGAACTCGTCCTCGTAGACCTCGGCGAAGAGATCCTTGAAGCGGCCGTCGTAGGCCTTGAGGATGGTGTTCTTGGTCGAGAGGTACACCGGGTAGTCGCGAGCGAGGCCGTAGTTCAGCGACGCGCGGGCGAAGTCGCGGATCGACTCGTCGAGGTTGTACATGCCCATGGCCACACCGCTGCCGGGCGACTGGAACACCTCGAACGACTGCGGCTCCGAGCCGTCCTTCGGGGTGAAGGTCATCGTGAGCGTGCCCTCGCCCTCGAAGCGGAAGTCGGTGGCGCGGTACTGGTCGCCGAACGCGTGGCGGCCGACGATGATCGGCTTGTTCCAGCCCGGGACCAGCCGCGGGATGTTCGAGATGATGATCGGCTCGCGGAAGATGACACCGCCGAGGATGTTGCGGATGGTGCCGTTGGGCGAGCGCCACATCTTCTTGAGGCCGAACTCCTCGACGCGCGCCTCGTCGGGCGTGATCGTCGCGCACTTGACGCCGACACCGTGCTTCTTGATGGCGTTCGCGGCGTCGATGGTGATCTGGTCGTCGGTCTCGTCGCGCTTCTCGATGCCGAGGTCGTAGTACTCGAGGTTCACGTCGAGGTACGGGTGGATCAGTGTGTCCTTGATGGACTGCCAGATGATTCGCGTCATCTCGTCGCCGTCGAGCTCGACGACGGTGCCCTCAACCTTGATCTTCGACAATTCAGCTCCTCTAGCACGCGCGGAAAACAGCGTTCTCCAGTGTACTCGCCCTGGCAGTTGTCTCGACGTCGAGAGACCTCGCCTCAGCACACCCCCTGGCACTAGCCTGTCCTCATGAGTGAACTCGTGCTCGAGGAGCTGTCGGCCACGAACATCGTCGCCGCGAACACGCTCACGCTGAAGCCCGGCCAGGAGCAGTTCGTGGCTCCCGTCTCGCACTCGATCGCCGAGGCCTACGTCAATCCGAACAGCGCCTGGCCGCGCGTGGTGCGCGACGACGACGAGGTCGTGGGGTTCATCATGGCCAACTTCGACGCCGAGAGCCCCCAGGAGGAGTTCCGCTGCTGCATCTGGCGCCTCAACATCGCGGCGTCGGCACAGGGGCACGGTGTCGGCCGCTTCGCCGTCGAATCGGTGGCCGACGAAGCACGGCGTCGCGGTTTCGAGCGCCTCACCGTCATCTTCGAGCCCGGCGAGTCCGGCCCCGAGCGGTTCTTCTACCACGTCGGCTTCGCCTCGATCGGCGAGACCGAGTACGGCGAGACGATCGCCGCGCTGACGCTCTGACCGAGCCGGCGGGCCCGGGCCCCTTCGACGCCGGCGACTCCGATCCCGACTCGTTCGTCGAGGCGGTGCTCGAGGTCGTCGACTCCATCCCTCCCGGCCGGGTCCTCGCCTACGGCGACGTGGCGGCACTCCTCGGCAGCCGCGCCGCGAGGGCCGTGGGATCGATCATGCGGATGTACGGCACGGGCCATCCGTGGTGGCGCGTGGTCCGGTCCGGGGGCCTTCCGCCCACCGGACATGAGGCCCGCGCGCACGATCACTACGAGCAGGAGGGCACACCTCTCCGAGCGCTCTCGCGGGAACCCTGGTACACGATCGACTACGCTTCTGCCAGGTGGCAGCCGGTGCACCCCGAGCTGACGCCGGAATCATGAGAGGACCTACGCAGCGCATGCAGTCGAAGAGGTCGCGCGTCGCCGCGGCAGCGTTCATCGCGGCCGGAGTAGCCGTCGTCGTCAACGGATGCACGCTGCTGGAGGCCGTCGATCCTCCGGTCTCGTCCGCCATCTACGCCACCGCCACCGAGGGCAAGGCGTCCGACGCCACCGTGAAGGTGCCGTCCTGGGTACCCGACGACGCGACGATGGTGCGCATCAAGGCGAACTCCGACACCGGCGCCGAGATCCTCGAGTTCACCCCCGCTAAGCCCGAGACCATCGGCGCCCCGTGCACCACTCCCGCCTCGGCGGCTCCGCCGGTGCTCGACGACACCTGGTGGCTGCAGACGCAGCCCACCGACGACGTCGTGGTCTGCCAGGACGGCTGGTACGTCTACACGAACGCGGCCACCTACTGGGCCTGGAAGAACAGCTGACGCCTCACGCCTGACCCGCGGTCGCACGCCCCACGCGCGGCCGCCCGCCTGACCTCCGTCAGACGAGCGACTCGCGCCACGACGCGTGGAGGTGCGCGAACCGCCCCTCCCCCGCGATGAGCTCCTCCGGCGATCCGTCCTCGACGATGCGGCCGTGGTCCATGACGAGCACCCGGTCGGCGATCGCGACCGTCGACAGACGGTGCGCGATGATGACCGCCGTCCTGTCGGCGAGCAGCGTCTGCAGCGCATCCTGCACCGCACGCTCGCTCGGGATGTCGAGCGAGGCGGTGGCCTCGTCGAGGATGAGGACGGCCGGGTTCGCCAGGAACGCCCTCGCGAACGAGATCAGCTGGCGCTGGCCGGCCGACACCCGCCCGCCTCGCTTGTTCACGTCGGTGTCGTAGCCGTCGGGCAGACCGCGGATGAAGGCGTCGGCGCCGACCGCCCGTGCGGCGGCCTCGATCTCCTCGGGGGTGGCGTCGGGCCGGCCGATGGCGATGTTGTCGGCGACGGTCCCCGAGAAGAGGTACGCCTCCTGGGTCACCATCACGATGGCGCGCCGCAGATCCTTCGGGTGGAGGTCGCGGAGGTCGACGCCGTCGAGCGTCACCCTCCCCGCGGTCGGGTCGTAGAAGCGCGAGAGCAGCTTCGCCAGCGTCGACTTGCCCGCCCCCGTCGAGCCGACGAGCGCGATGGTCTGCCCCGCCGGGATGTCGAGGTCGAGACGCGGGATGATCGGGCGATCGGGGGTGTAGGAGAACTCCACCCCGGCGAACCTCACCTCGCCGCGCGAGGTCCACAGGTCGACCGGATGCTCGGGGTCGGCCACACCGGGACGCTCCTCGAGCACTCCGGAGATCTTCTCGAGGGCGGCGGCGGCGCTCTGGTACGAGTTGTAGAACATCGCCATGTCCTCCATCGGATCGAAGAACCGGCGCGTGTAGAGCACGGCGGCGAGCAGGACGCCGACCTCGATCCCGCCGTCGAGCACCCGCAGCCCGCCGAAGACGAGCACGGTGGCCACCGCGACGTTGCCGATGAGCACGAGACCCGGGTCGTAGACGCCGAAGAGGCGGATCACACGCGCGTTCGACTCGCGGTAGTCGTCGACGAGCTCGCCGAACACCTCCTCGTTCCGGGCCTCCTTGCGGAACGCCTTCACGGCGCGGATACCCGTCATCGTCTCGACGAAGTGCACGATCAGGCGGGCCGACGTCACCCTCGTGCGCCGGAACATCCGCTGCGAGCGCACCTGGAACCACCGGGTGAGCACGGCCAGCGGTACGAGCGCCACGAGCAGCACGAATCCGCTCCACGCGTCGAGCAGCACCAGGGCGACCGCGGTGAAGGCCATGTACAGCAGGCCCTGCACCAGCGCGGTGATGCCCGAGTCGAGCAGCTCGCGGATGGTGTCGAGGTCGCTGGTCTGACGCGAGATGATGCGCCCCGACGTGTACGACTCGTGGAACTCCAGGCTCAGCCGCTGGGTGTGGAGGAAGACCCTCCTGCGCAGGTCGAAGAGGATGCTCTGGCTGATCCGCGCCGCCAGCACGGTGAACCAGGCGATGAGCCCGGCGCCCACCACGCCGCTCAGCAGATAGGCGACGCCCGCGAGCGCGACCGGCATCCAGTCCTGCTGAAGCAGCGCGGGGAGACCGCTGTCGATGCCGTACGCGATGATCGCCGGGCCGGCCACCTGCGCGGCCGTGCTGACGACCACCGCCGCGATCGCCAGTGCCAACCGGCCGTGCATGGGCGCGATGAGCGAGCGGAGGAGCGCCGACGAGCGGCGACGGATCTGACGGCTCTCCGCGGTGGTGAGGTCGTCGCGCTCCTCGCCCTCGACCCCGGTCACGGTGGTGGCGCTCATCGCGCGACCTCCTTCGGAACGGTGGGTTCGTCATCGAGGCTGGAGATGACGAAGCGGTAGTGCTCGCTGGTGGCGAGCAGCTCGGAATGGGTGCCGACGGCGGTCACGCGGCCGTCCTGCAGCAGCGCGACGCGGTCGGCCAGCGCCACGGTCGAGGGCCGGTGCGCCACGATGAGCGCGGTGGTGCTCTGCAGCACACGACGGAGCTCGGCCTCCACCCGCGCCTCGGTCTCGACGTCGAGCGCCGAGAGCGGGTCGTCGAGCACGAGGATCTCGGGGCGCGCTGCGATCGCGCGGGCGAGCGCCAGCCGCTGCCGCTGCCCACCGGAGAGGCTGAGCCCCTCCTCGCCGACCTTCGTGTCGAGTCCCTCGGGCAGGTCGTCGACGAACTCGGCCTGCGCGATGCGCAGCGCCTCGCGCAGGTCCTCCTCGCTCGCCTCCGGACGGCCGAGCAGCACGTTCTCGCGCACCGTCTGGCTGAACAGGGTCGCCTCCTCGAACGCCATGCCCACCCGCGATCGCAGGTCGGACCGGGTGAGGTCGCGCACGTCGACGCCGTCGACCCTCACCAACCCGCCGGTGACGTCGTAGAGCCGCGCCGCCAGCGAGGTGAGCGTCGACTTGCCCGACCCGGTGAGGCCGACGAGCGCCATCGTCTCGCCCGGCTCCACCGCGAGGTCGACGCCGTCGAGCAGGTCGGGCACGGTCGCGGGGGCGTCGTCGTACCTGAAGTGCACGCCGACGAACTCGAGCCGGCCGCTCCCGTCGGTGATGGTCGCCGGATGCTCGGGATCGGTGATCGAGATGGGCGCATCCATCACCTCGTAGAACCGGGTCGTCGCGGTGGTCGCGTCGAGGGTCATGGCGAGGAAGTAGCCCATCGACCAGATAGGGAACAGCAGTACGGTCCCGGTGGCGAAGAACGCCACCAGTCCGCCGACGGTGGCGGCGTCGACCGAGACGAGCCACACGCCGAGCACGAGGCAGACGCCGAAGGCGAGGTCGGGGATCAGCGTGAGGTAGAGCCAGATGCCCGCGACGGTCCTCGCCTTCTCGATCTCGGTCGCCCGCAGCTTGTCGGCCTGGCTCTCGAACCGCTTGAGGGCGTACCGTCCGCGGCCGAAGGCCTTGAGCACGCGGATGCCGTGGACAGACTCCTCGACGCTCGTCGCGAGGTCGCCCGCCTGGTCCTGCGAGCGGCGCGCCACGTCGGAGTAGCGGCGCTCGAAGCTGAAGCTGTAGAGGATCACCGGGATGGCTGCGGCCAGGAAGACGAGCCCCAGCACCCAGTTCATCGACAGCAGGATCACGCCTCCGCCGATGATGGTGAGCACGTTCACCACCAGGAGGACGAGCCCGAACGACAGCCATCGGCGGATGAGGTTGAGATCGCTCACGCTGCGCGAGAGCAGCTGGCCGCTCGGCCAGCGGTCGTGGAACGACACGGGGAGGTCCTGCAGCTTCGCGTAGAGCGCGTTGCGCATCCGGGCCTCGACCCGCGTGTTGGGCACCAGCACGAGCACTCTGCGCGCCGCGATGAGCGCCGCCTCGGCGACTCCGAGCCCCAGCACGAGCGCGCCCGCGATCCAGATCTGCGCCTCATCGCCGCTCGAGAGCGGGCCGTCGACGACCCACTCGAGCACCTGCGGGATGATCAGCGCGACCGCGCTCGCCCCGAGCGAGGCCACCATGCCCCACACGATCCGCGGCATCGCCGGGCGCGCGAACGGGTACAGCCGAAGGAGGGTGCGGACCACCCCGGTACCGCGTCGGCTGGTCGTGTCGCTCACGTCGTGCATCCTCATCCCGCGCTGCGCCCACCGATCCGTGTGCGCGCTGCCGATCCCCTCCGACCGCATCGTGGGCAGCCGGAAGACCCCGGTTCACGGGGGCTCGATGGGGAGGCAGCCTTACAGGATAGGCGCAGGGCTCCGAACGGTGCAAGGTCGCGTCATCGCGACTGAGCGGATCGGGTCAGCGGATGCGCACCGAGAGGCAGGTGACGCAGCCCTCGAGCTTCTCGAACTCGGAGATGTCGACCGAGATGACCCGGTATCCGAGACCCTCGATGATGCGCGCCGACTCCGGCGCCGACGACGCCATGAGTACGGTGTCGTCGGAGAGGATGACGACGTGGGCACCGCCCTCCTCCGGCATCTCGAGGAAGCGGTCGAACACGAACGGGTCGTCCACGACCGGTCGGTAGCCGATGACGGTGCCGTCGGGGAGCGCCGTGACGGCGCTCTTGAGGTGCAGCGCCTTCGTCATGGGGACGGCGACGACCGAGTAGCCGCGGGGCGCGAGGATCTTGCGGAGCTGGCGGATGCCGTCGGCGTTCGTCCGGCCCCCGCGGCCGACGAAGACCGTGCGGCCGATCTTCAGCACGTCGCCGCCGTCGAGGGTGCCGGGCGCCTCGATGCGGGCGGTCTCCAGCGAGAGCCCGAGGACCGTGTCCTCCACCGCATCGACCTCGGCCGTGCGGCTGTCGGTTCCGGGGTTCGTGAGGACGGCGAGCGGACCGAACATGACGACCGTGTCCTCGACGAACACGGAGTCGGGCAGGTCGTCGTCGGGCTGCACCTCGACCGGCTCCCACCCCGCACCGGTGAGCGCGGCCACGTAGGCCTCCCACTGGCGGCCGGCGAGCTCGACGTCGACCGGGGTGCGCTCGATGTGGGTGACGACGCCCTCGTCGAGGCTCGCGGCGGGCCGGCGCACGAGGGCGTACTGCCGCCGCAGCACCTCCTCGGTCTCGGTGATGGCGAGCGCTCCGTGGATGCGGCGGCCGAGGGTCACCGTGGCGACGACCACCGCGAGCGCGAAGACCAGCTCGAGCGCGATCTGCCTCGACGCGTACTGCGCGAGCACGTCGCTGGTGAACTGCGCGCCGATCAGCGGCAGGCCCGCGCTGACCAGGACCGCCAGCACCGCCGCGGCGACACCGCCGATGAGCGCCGTGTACCAGCGGGAGTAGACGCCGACGAGCCCGAGGATCGCGAGCACGACGAAGACGATCAGTGCCGGGATCGCGTAGTAGGCGACCGCCGGGCCGAGGATCTCCAGCTGCTGCCCGTTGGCGAGGAAGAGCGCCAGCGTCCCCGCCGCGAGGGCGGTGACCGCGATGACGACGGCGGCGAGGAGCGACGCACCGAGCGTGCGGAGCCGGAACGAGGACATGACTAGCACCTTAGGCTGTCGCGGCTGGGTGCTCTCTGCCTGCACCGCCGCGGGAACGGATGGATGGGCGGTCAGTGGAAGAAGTGGCGTTCGCCGGTGAGGTACATGGTGACCCCGGCCTTCGCCGCGGCCTCGATCACCTCGGCGTCGCGCACCGATCCCCCCGGCTGCACGACGGCGCGGACCCCGGCGTCGAGGAGCACCTCGAGCCCGTCGGCGAACGGGAAGAACGCGTCCGACGCGGCCACGGAGCCGGCAGCGCGGGCGCCCGCCCTCGTCACGGCCAGGTGGCAGGAGTCGACCCGGTTGACCTGGCCCATCCCGACCCCGACGGAGGCCCCTCCGGCGGCGAGCAGGATGGCGTTCGACTTCACGGCCCGGCACGCCTTCCACGCGAACTCCAGGTCGTCGAGCGTGGCCTCGTCGGCCGCCTCGCCCGCGACGAGCTGCCACGTCGAGCGATCGAGGTGCGCGAAGCCGTCGGGGGTCTGCGCGAGGATGCCTCCGCTGATCTGGCGGAGCTCGACCGGCTCGCGCGTGTACCCCTCGGGGAGGGTGAGGATGCGCAGGTTCTTCTTGCCGGCGAGCACCTCGAGCGCGTCGGCGTCGAAGGCGGGTGCGACGAGCACCTCGGTGAAGACGTCCTTCAGCCCCTCGGCCATCGCCCGGGTGACCGTCCGGTTGGCGGCGACGACGCCCCCGAACGCCGACACCGGATCGCAGGCGTGAGCCTTCGCGTGCGCGGAGGCGATCGGGTCGTCTGCATCAGGGTCGGCCACCGCTATGCCGCACGGGTTCGCGTGCTTGATGATGGCGACCGCCGGCTCGCTGAAGTCGTACGCCGCCCGCACCGCCGCATCCGCGTCGACGTAGTTGTTGTACGACATCTCCTTGCCCTGGAGCTGCACGGCCTGAGCGAGCCCGGTGCCCCCGTCGACGACGTACAGGGCCGCCTGCTGGTGCGAGTTCTCGCCGTAGCGGAGGGTCGCCTCGAGGGCGCCCTCGACCACGAGCCGATCGCCGAACGGCGACGCAGTCGTGGTCTCGGACGCGTCGTCGGCCAGCTGCTCGGCGAACCACGCGGAGACGGCGCCGTCGTAGGAGGCGGTGTGCGCGAAGGCCTCGGCCGCGAGACGCCTGCGCTGAGCGAGGTCGGTGCCGCCCGACGCGAGCGCCTCGATCACCTCGGGATAGCGCGAGGGCGAGACGACGATGGCCACGTTGGCGAAGTTCTTCGCCGACGCGCGGACGAGGGCCGGCCCGCCGATGTCGATCTGCTCGATCACGGCGTCGGGCGCCGCCCCGGACGCGACCGTCTCGCGGAACGGGTAGAGGTTGACGATCACGAGGTCGAACGGCTCGATGCCGAGCTGACCGAGCTGCTCGCGGTGCGACTCGAGGCGGAGGTCGGCGAGGATGCCGGCGTGGACCCCGGGGTGCAGCGTCTTCACACGCCCGTCGAGAGACTCGGGGAACCCGGTCACGGACGAGACCTCGGTGACCGTGCCGCCCGCCTCGACGATGGCCTTCGCGGTCGATCCCGTCGAGACGATGGCGACGCCCGCCGCGGTGAGCGCCTGCACCAGCTCGGGCAGGCCCGTCTTGTCGCTGACCGACACCAGTGCCCGGGTCGCCGGGACCCGATCGCGCGGGGTGTAGAGGCTCGGGTCGTGTGTGGGTCCGCTCATCGTGCTGCCAGTTCCTCCAGGTCGACGGTCTGCTCGGCGATGTCTCGAACGGCGGCCACCAGCAGCTCGCGTTCGACGGTCTTGATGCGCTCGTGGAGCTCGTGCTCGGTGTCGCCGGGGTGCACGGGCACGGTGCGCTGGACGATGACGGGCCCGGTGTCGACGCCCTCGTCGATCACGTGCACGGTCACGCCGGTGGTGTCGACCCCGGCCGCGAGCGCGTCGCGCACAGCGTGGGCGCCGGGGAACGCGGGCAGCAGCGCGGGGTGCGTGTTGATCAGCCGCGGCGAGAGCGCCCTGACGACGTTCGGCGGCAGGATGCGCATGAAGCCGGCGCAGACCACCAGGTCGGGCGACCAGCGGAGGATCTGCTCGAGCAGCTCCTCGCCCCACGCGGCGCGCGACTCGAAGGCGGAGGGCACGACCGTGAACGAGGGGATCGACCACGCCTCGGCATGAGCCAGCCCCTCGGCGTCGTTGTCGGCGCCGACGGCGACCACACGCGCGGGGAAGCCGGTCTCGCTCGCCGCCTCGAGCAGCGCTCGGAGGTTCGACCCGCCTCCCGAGATGAGGACCACGAGCGACAGCACCGTCACAGTGTATCGGCCCGGCCGGGCGCCTCCGATCGCGCTCTCGCGGCGGAACCGCGGCCGTCCCGCGACCCCGACCGCCGGATGCTCGCCCCCGCGACGAGACCGAGCGCAGCCGGGACGGTGAACTCGACGAACGACCAGAGCAGGATCGCGGCCGGGTCGGGGCCGACGTCCGCCAGGCGTCCCGGCCCCGCCGCACCTCCTGACCAGATCGCGAAGATCGCCATCAGCAGGGATCCGACGACCCCGATGCCGACGGCGACGGCCGCCAGCCTCAGCCACCGGCCGCGACCGCGGGTGCCCTCGGCGGATCGGTCGAAGGCCGGCTTGAGCAGGGCCCCCACGCCGAAGGCGATGACGACGGGGACGAGCAGTCCGAGGAACCCGAGGGGCACGTCGTCGTGGGGCAGGGCGCCGAACACGGGCACCGACGGCACCAGTCCCAGCTGCGTGCCGAGCGGCGACACCGACGACCCGGTCCCGAGGGCGAACCCCGGGCCGACGAACCAGCTCGCCATCCAGACCACCAGGTCGGGGAGCAGGGCGAGCTGGCCGACCGTGAGCGCGATGCCACCCACGACCTGCGCGTGCAGCCCCTCGTAGAGGCCGACGATCGACGAGAACCCCGCCACCAGCGCGATGGCCAGCGCGATCGCCGCGAGGGTGATGACCCCGAACGCGGCCATCGCTCCCCCGCGGAGGGCGAGAGCGACGAGCGCCCTGTCGCCGGCGTCCACGGCGTCGAACCGTGCCCGCCAGACAGCGGCGAACCGGGAGGACGCCGCCCGCGGGGACGTCGCAGCGCGACGGCGCCAGGCCAGCCCGATGAGCACCCCGAGGAGGTACACCCCCGCCGGGTAGAGCACGCTCTGCAGCAGCGACGGCACCGCCTCGGCCGACCGGGCGCTGGCCGAGACCGCGGTCGCGAGGACGGCGAACGCGACCACGCCGGCGATCGGGCCGGTGATCGGCTCGTCGGCTGCGCGCATCCGTCGACCCGAGCGTGCGCCCAGGAGCACCGTGAGCACGGCGAAGCCGAGCAGGGCGATCCCGATCTCGAACGGCGACCCCGCCCCGTCGAGGCCGGACGCCAGAGCGAGGTCGTTCGGGAGCGTGATCAGCAGGTCCACTCCGTGTCCCGCCAGCCAGAGGTCGGCGGATGCGCGCCAGAAGGCGGTCCAGTCGAGCGCCAGCCCGAACTGCACCGCCCAGAGGAGGGTGGCGGGGACCACGAGGATCCCGAGACCGATCGCCACCGCGACGAGGGCGTCGAGGGCGGCGAGGACGATGGTGGCGAGGCGGTTCATGCGTCCGTTCAGTGCAGGATGAGCTCGAGGATGATGACGAGGACACCGACGCCGGAGGTGAGGAGTCCGCCGAGGAGGCACGCCCACCAGCGTCGGCCACGCTCGGCGAGGGCGAGCGCGCCGAGCAGGAAGAGGATGACCAGGCTGCTCAGCTCGGCCGCGGTGTAGGCCGATTCGTCGTCGAGGACGCCCAGCGGTGCCAGGGCCAGGAGGAGCAACGGGACGAGGGGCCCGGTGAGGAATCCGGTCGAATGGTAGATGGCCTCGCGGATGGCCGTGGCGATCGGGATCTCCCGGCCGCGCTTCACCCCGTGTCGGGCCACGGTGTGGGCGAAGACGTGGGCGAGCCAGAAGACGAACGCGGTCAACGCGGCGATGATGAGGCCGGCCCATGCGGTGTTCTCGTCCTCCTGCACCTCGATGATCACCGTGATGAGCACGGTGCCGTAGATGGCCTCCGGGGTGACGAACTCGTGCCGCAGGAGACGCAGGGTGCTCAGTCGCCCCGGCGAGGGGTCGGGGTGTGCGGCGCCTGCGGTCATGGCTTCGATTCTCTCCCAGGGAGTCGGCGCGATCCGTCAGGCGCGTGGAGCGGGCGGAAAGACGACGACGCCGTCGCGCACGACACCGGGGTGTCGCGCGACGACGGCGTCGTCGAGAGGCGTCAGAGAGCCGCGTAGACCTCGCGCAGGAGGGCGGCGGTCTCGCTCGGCGTCTTGCCGACCTTCACACCCGCGGCCTCGAGGGCGATCTTCTTCGCCTCCGCGGTGCCCGCGCTGCCCGACACGATGGCGCCGGCGTGGCCCATGGTCTTGCCCTCGGGAGCGGTGAAGCCCGCGACGTAGCCGACGACCGGCTTGGTCACGTTGGCCTTGATGAAGTCGGCCGCGCGCTCCTCGGCGTCGCCGCCGATCTCGCCGATCATGACGATGGCCTTCGTCTCGGGGTCGGCCTCGAACGCGGCGAGCGCGTCGATGTGCGTCGTGCCGATGATCGGGTCGCCGCCGATGCCGATGGCGGTCGAGAAGCCGAGGTCGCGCAGCTCGTACATCATCTGGTAGGTCAGGGTGCCCGACTTCGACACGAGCCCGATCGGGCCCTTGCCGGTGATGTTGGCGGGGGTGATGCCGACGAGCGATTCACCGGGGGTGATGATGCCCGGGCAGTTCGGCCCGATGATGCGGGTCTTGTTGCCCTTCTGCTTCGCGTAGGCCCACGCCTCGGCGGAGTCCTGCACCGGGATGCCCTCGGTGATCACCACGAGCAGCGGGATCTCGGCGTCGATGGCCTCGATCATGGCGTCCTTCGCGAAGGCCGGCGGCACGAAGGCGATCGAGACGTCGGCGCCGGTCTCGGCGATCGCCTCCTTCACGGTGCCGAACACGGGGAGCGTGACGCCGCCCTCGTGCTCGACGGTGGTGCCGGCCTTGCGTGCGTTCACGCCGCCGACGATCTGGGTCCCCGCCTTGAGCATGAGTGCGGTGTGCTTGGTGCCCTCGCCGCCGGTGATGCCCTGGACGATGACCTTGGAGTCCTTGTTGAGGAAGATCGACATGTCGCTACCCGTCCTTACTTCGCCGCTGCCGCGAGCTCCGCGGCCTTGTCTGCACCGTCGTCCATCGTCGCCGCGAGGGTGACCAGCGGATGCGCGGCCTCCTCCAGGATGCGGCGGCCTTCCTCCACGCGGTTGCCGTCGAGGCGCACCACGAGCGGCTTGGTGGCGGTGTCGCCCAGGATGCCCAGGGCCGCGACGATGCCGTTGGCCACGGCGTCGCAGGCGGTGATGCCGCCGAAGACGTTGACGAAGACGCTCTTGACCTGCTCGTCGCCGAGGATCACGTCGAGGCCGTTCGCCATCACCTGGGCGGACGCGCCGCCGCCGATGTCGAGGAAGTTCGCGGGCTTGACCCCGCCGTGGCGCTCACCGGCGTAGGCGACGACGTCGAGCGTCGACATGACGAGGCCCGCGCCGTTGCCGATGATGCCGACCTCGCCGTCGAGCTTGACGTAGTTGAGGTCGTTCGCCTTGGCCTTGGCCTCCAGCGGGTCGGCCGCGTCCTTGTCCTCGAGCTCCTCGTGGTTCGGGTGACGGAACGAGGCGTTCTCGTCGAGGCTGACCTTGCCGTCGAGGGCGATGACGTCGCCCTCCTCGGTGAGCACGAGAGGGTTGACCTCGACGAGCGTCGCGTCCTCGCCCTTGTAGACGTCCCAGAGCTTCACGAAGACCGGGGCGACCTTCTCGACGAGCTCCTCGGGGAACTTCGCCTGCACGGCGATGGCCTTCGCGGTCTCCAGGTCGATGCCGGCCAGCGGGTCGACCTCGATGCGCGCCAGCGCCTCAGGTCGCTCGACCGCGAGCTGCTCGATCTCCATGCCGCCCTCGTAGCTGGTCAACGAGAGGTACGAGCGGTTGGCCCGATCGAGCAGCACGGAGAAGTAGAACTCCTGCGCGATGCGGGCTCCGCCGGCGACCATCACGCGGTGCACCGTGTGGCCCTTGATGTCGAGACCGAGGATCGCCTTCGCGGCCTCCTCGGCGGCCTCAGGGTCCTTCGCGACCTTCACGCCGCCGGCCTTGCCGCGGCCTCCGACCTTCACCTGCGCCTTGACGACGGTGACGCCCCCGAGCTTCTCGGCGGCGGCCTTCACCTCTTCAGGCGTATCGGCGACGATGCCGGGCAGCACGGGCACACCGTAGCTCTCGAAGAGGTCCCGGGCCTGGTACTCGAATAGATCCACTCTGGCTTCCAATCCGCGTGACGAGATCGTCCCCGGTCTGTTACCGGGGCACGACGACATGGCGCGGAACAGGGGTCGTTCCCTCGCTCCGCTCCGAACACCACATTGAACTCTACTCCGCCGCGGCGACCGCTCCCTGCCGCCCGGCTCCTGCACAGTGGGCCCCCACCGCGGTCCCCTCCCCAGATTCGTCGAGACCCCCGCGCGACGACGAACCGGCCGGGATCCTGTCGGCATGAAACGTTCCGGTGCTCTCCTCCTCGTCCTCCTGCTCGCTGCGATCGGAGTGATGCTGCCCGCCGCGGCCGCCTCCGCCGTCGCGATGAGCGGCCACGCCTTCGGCTTCATCTGGCGGGTCGACCGGACCTCCTGGATCGGCTCGTACCGGCTGGCCGACGGCTCCCCAGGGTTCTGCCTCGACGTCACCAAGCCCTCCCCGCTCCGCTCGACGTTCCACTACGAGGACGGCGCGGCGTCCGGGCAGTGGTCGACCGACGAGCTCGCCCTGCTGGCGTACCTGTCCCGCGTGTGGACCCCCACCGCCGACCCCGTCGTCGCCGCCGGGGCGCAGCTGGCGATCTGGCGCCTCACCGGACTCGGCGGTCACGGCCCGGACTGGTACGCGCAGCGGGCCAACGAGTCGGGACTGAACGTGCTCGCCATGTCCGACGCGATCCTCGACGAGACCCGACGCGAGGCATCGAGGGGCGCGTCGGCCACCCTCTCCCTCGACCTCGCCGGGCGACGGCTCACCGGAGACGTGCTCGTCGACCGCGTCTCGAGCGGGCCCACCCCGGCGCCACCCGGGAGCCACCGGGGCTTCGCCCACCTGACCGGGGCGACGTTCGTGGGCGGCAGCCCCGACGCCGACCTCGACAACGGCGTCCCCCTCGAGATCGTGCCCGATCCCGGCGTGGCGGTCGAGGAGGTCACGGTCTCCGTCGGCTTCCTCGGGCTCCCCTACGGCACCGACGTCACGGTCGCCCGGTCCGAGAACGGCACACAAGACCTCCTGATGCACAACCCGCGGCCGCTGGCGGTGTACGCCTCCGCCAGCGCGTCCGCTCCGTCACCGCTCCCCTTCCAGCCCGTCGTCACCACCGCGACCTCCGAGCAGACGGCCTCCGCCGGCGCCTCGATCCACGACGATCTCCACCTCGACGCCGGCCCCGGCGGGCTCGGGGTGTGGGGCGTGTACGACGACTCCGGCACGATGCGACCCGTGCCCGTCGTCATCGAGAGCACGCTCTGGGGTCCGCTCGACGCCCGGCCCGAACCCGTCTCGGCCCCTCCGGCGGGCGCACCCGCGGCCTGCCGTGTGGAGACCGTGGCCGACGCCGGGCCGGGCCGGTACCGCTCACCCGACTGCGTGCTCCCGTCCGCCGGCTGGTACACCTGGACGGCGTCCATCGACCCCGCCCGCACCCCGCCGGAGCGCGGCGGCGGACGGATCTCGCCCTTCGCCTCCGGCTGGGGCGATGCCGTCGAGACGAGCCTCGCTCTCGCGCCGCCGACGATCACGACCGAGGCGAGCGTCGACCGGATCGACGGGGAGGGCTGCGTCAGCGACCGGCTCCTGGTGTCGGGGCTCCCCGAGGGCGCACCCGAGGTGCCGATCACCTCGACCCTCATCGGTCCCCTGCCTGAGGCACCGCGGCCGGGGACGGTCGACGCCGGATGGCGCACGCTCCCTCAGGCGGGGTCTACCGTGCTCACGGTGACGGGGAACGGCCGTCACGAGACCGCGTGCATCCCGGTCGCGGGGCCGGGCCATTACTACTTCGTGCTCGACTCCCCCGGGGCGCCCGCCGCGCCCGACGCCCTGCCCGCGTTCGAGGACGCGACGGTCTACAAGTCGGAGTCGCTCGTCGTCACCGCCCCGGCGGCTCCTGCCCCGCCCCCGGTCCCCCTCGGCGGTCTGCCCCGGACGGGTGGCGCATCCGGTCTCGACGGCCCGTGGGGTCCGATGGGCGCCGCCGCGCTCCTCGCCGGGCTGGGGCTGATGCTCCTCGCCGCGAGACGGCTCAGATCTTCTCGATCGGGGCGATCTTGATGAGGAGCTTCTTGCGCCCGGCCGCCTCGAACGTCACATGAGCCACACGCTTCGCCCCCTCGCCCGTGACCTGCTCGACGCGGCCCTCGCCGAAGTCGGTGTGCCGGATGCGGTCGCCCGGCGCCAGCTCGAGGTCGCCGTTGTCGCGGACCTGGCCGGTGACCCGGTTCGCCCACTCGGTCTTCGGCTTGGGCGCGATGTAGACCGGGCCGTCGTTCCAGCGCGACGAACCCGGTCGGGCGGCGTTCAGCGCCCGAGGCTGGGTCCCGCCGCGGGAGGTCGCACCACCGGGCGACTGGACCCAGTCGACCAGATCGCCCGGGATCTCCTGCAGGTAGCGGCTCGGCATGGCGACCGAGGTCTCGCCGAACTGCGCGCGCGTCATCGCCAGGGTGAGGAACAGCCGCTTGCGCGCACGGGTGATGCCCACGTAGAACAGTCGCCGCTCCTCCGCCGGGCCGCCGGGCTCGTTGGCCGACATGCGGTGCGGGATGAGGTCCTCCTCGACACCCGTGATGAACACGGCGTCGAACTCGAGGCCCTTCGCGGTGTGCAGCGTCATCATCGACACCGTGCCGCTGGCGTCGTCGAGCTCGTCGACGGCGGCGACCAGCGACACCTCCGTGAGGAAGTCGACCAGCGTTCCACCGGGGGTGTTGACCTGGAACTCCTTGGTCACCGCCAGGAGCTCCTCGACGTTCTCGGCTCTCGCCTCGTCCTGAGGGTCGCGACTGGCACGCAACGTGGTCACGTACCCGCTGCGTTCGATGAGCAGGGTCAGCACCTCACTCACCCGGGCCGGGCCGCTGGCGCGCTCGGGATCGGCCAGTTCGGCGGCCTCGTCGAGCAGCGTGGCGAGATCGACGATGGCCTTCGTCACCTTCGGGCCGAGGCCGAGCTCCGGTGCGCGCCGCATGGCCTCCCGGTACGAGATCTGCTCGCGCTCGGCGAAGCCGGCCAGCTGCGTCTCGGTGGCGGGGCCGATGCCGCGCTTCGGGGTGTTGAGGATTCGCCGCAGCGCGAGGGCGTCGAACGGGTTGGCGACGCTCGTGAGGTACGCCATCACATCCTTGATCTCGGCGCGCTCGTAGAACTTGGTGCCGCCGAGCACGCGATAGGGCACGGCGGAGCGGATGAAGATCTCCTCCAGCGCACGGGTCTGCGAGTTGGTGCGGTAGAAGACGGCCATCTCGTTGTAGGCGATGCCGTCGTCGTGCAGCTTGGCGATCTCGTCGGCGACGAACTGGGCCTCGTCGTGGCCGGAGTACCCGGTGTAGCCGACGATCTTCGCGCCGTCGCCCATCGCCGTCCAGAGGTTCTTGTCTTTACGGTCGAAGTTGTTCGAGATCACCGCGTTGGCCGCCGAGAGGATGTTCTGCGTCGAACGGTAGTTCTGCTCGAGCAGCACGACCTCGGCGCCGGGGAAGTCGCGCTCGAACTCGACGATGTTGCGGATGTCGGCACCGCGGAAGGCGTAGATCGACTGGTCGGAGTCGCCCACGACGGTGAGCGAGGCGCCGCCGTTCGCGGCCGACGTCACCCCCTCCAGCTCGTTCGAGCGCGGCGGCCGCGTGAGCTCGCGGATGAGCGAGTACTGCGCGTGGTTCGTGTCCTGGTACTCGTCGACGAGGACGTGACGGAAGCGCGTGCGGTAGCGGTCGGCGACGTCGGGGAACGCACGGAACAGGTAGACGGTCTGGCTGATGAGGTCATCGAAGTCGAAGGCGTTCGCGGCCTGGAGGGCGCGCGCGTACTCCGAGTAGAGCTGCGAGAAGACGGCGTCCTGGGGGTCGGAGTAGTTCGCCTGACGCGCGTAGGTCTCGGCGTCGGTCAGCTCGTTCTTGAGCTTCGAGATGCGCCCCGCCACCTGGGGCACGGTGTAGCCGTAGGTGTCGGCCTGGAGGTCTTTGATGAGTCTCTTGATCAGCGCACGGCTGTCGGCCGAGTCGTAGATGGTGAAGGCGCGTGTGAAGCCGAAGCTCTCGGCCTCCCGCCGCAGGATGCGCACGCAGGCGGAGTGGAAGGTCGAGATCCACATGCCCTCGGCGATGCCGCCGAGCAGGTGCGAGACGCGCTCGCGCATCTCGGCGGCCGCCTTGTTGGTGAACGTGATCGCGAGGATCTGGCTCGGCCACGCCTCCCGATTGCGGATGAGGCTCGCGATGCGGTGCGTCAGCACCCGGGTCTTGCCACTGCCCGCCCCCGCCACGATGAGCAGGGCGGTGCCCCGGTACTCCACCGCGGTGCGCTGCTCGGGGTTGAGCCCGTCGAGCAGCGGATCGGAGGCGCCGTCGGCGGCTCGCGGGCCCGCGGCGGGGTCGACGATGACCGGCACGATGCTCGGCGTGGCGGTCGAGTCGGACGCGTCGGTTCGGGTGCGGTCGGAGGGCGCTGTCATGTCGGCGACAAGCCTAAGCGCTGGTGCCGACACTCAGACCAGCGCCGACCGCCTCACCGCGAGAGCCAGATCGGGGTGGTCGGCGAACACGCCGTCGACGCCCGTCGCGAGGACGGCGGCGAACTCCGTCTCCCAGTCCCCCCGGCCGTCGGCGGGCCCCCTCCGATGGCGGTCCTCCAGGTACACGTTCTCGGGGCGGAGCGTCCAGGTGTACACGAGCAGGCCGCGATCGTGGGCTCGCGCCACCAGCCCCGCGCCGTCAGCGCCCTCCCCCACCAGCACGGCCTTGTCCACGCTGATGCCGGCGACCTCCGACGCCAGGCGGTCGAGGCCGGCGTCCGTGAGCATCGCGGCGCTGTCGAGCGGAGCCGGGCCCCTCCCGATCGCGCTCTGCCGCGCCAGGTCCCAGGGCACTCCGGTCCGCTCCAGGAGCAGCACGCGCCGGGCCGGCGGCATCCGCGCGGCCACCCGGCGGAGCGCCGTGGGCTCGAACGACTCGATCACCAGGCGGTCGTCCGCGTCGCTCCAGCCCGCCGCGGCCAGCTCGTCCGCCACGGCCGCGACGGCGTCGAGCCCCCTCTCCGCGAAGTGCGCCGCGTGCTTGATCTCGACCACCACCCCGGGCCGGCTGCCGTCGGCGCGCCTGCGGTCGCAGACGGCGAGCACGTCGCGCAGCCGCAGGATCGCGCCCTCCCCGTCGTGTGCTGCGCTCAGCGGACGGAGACCCGGGTGGGGTTCCCGCGCCCGCAGGGTCGAGAGCTCCTCCCAGGTGAGGTCCTCCGTGAACCAGCCCGTCAGCAGCTGGCCGTCGACCGACCGCGTCCGTCGGCGAGCGGCGAACTCCGGGCGCTGGGCGATGTCCGTCGTCCCCGAGATCTCGTTCTCGTGGCGGATGACGGGCACGCCGTCCTTCGACAGCACCACGTCGGGTTCGACGGCATCCGCCCCCTGCTCCGAAGCGAGCAGGTACGCGGCGAGCGAGTGCTCGGGACGATGGCCCGAGGCGCCCCGATGGGCGATGACGGCGGCGGACACGTCGAGAACACTACGGATCGATGGTTGCCGGCGCTTAACTTCCAGTGGATGCCAATGAACCGCCCGGTAGATTTGTGGGGTCACCGTTCGTTCCCAGCAGATTGAGACTGAGATGGCACTCGACAACCCCGCGTTCTCGCGGAACCCCGTCTTCAACGGCAAGGGCAAGCCGGCGCAGGCGCCGACGATCTCCGCCGATGGGTTGCAGGAGATGTACGACCGCCCGGCCGCCACCACGGCCGAGACCGGTCGCATGAGCTACGACGACACGATCGTGAAGACGGTCCTGTGCTTCGTGCTGGTCCTCGCGGGTGCGGTCGTCACGTTCGCGGCGATCTCGTTCGGCGCGATGGCCCTGGGTCTCGGCCTCACCATCGTCGGGGCGCTCGGGGCGTTCGCCCTCGGCCTCGTCAACTCGTTCAAGCGCGAGCCGTCGGCCGCCCTCATCCTGCTGTACTCGGCGCTCCAGGGTCTCGCCATCGGCGGCATCTCCGGCCTGTTCGAGCTGCGCTGGTCGGGCATCGTCGTGCAGGCGGTCCTCGGCACCCTCGCCGTCTTCGGCGTGGTCCTCGCCCTGTTCGCGAGTGGCAAGGTGCGTGCCTCGAAGCGCGCGACCAAGGTGTTCCTCGTGGCCCTCATCGGCTACGCGGTGTTCTCGCTGGTCAACCTGGTCCTGATGTGGACCAACGTCGTGCCCGACGCCTTCGGCCTCCGCAGTGTGACCGTCTTCGGCATCCCTCTGGGCCTCATCATCGGCGTCTTCGCAGTGGTGCTGTGCGCGTACTCGCTCGTGCTCGACTTCGACTTCATCAAGCGCGGCGTCGAGTCGGGCGCTCCGCGCAAGTTCGGCTGGACCGGCGCGTTCGGACTGGTGATGACGCTGGTGTGGCTGTACCTCGAGATCCTCCGCATCATCGCGATCTTCAGGAACTGACCCGATCAGCTCTCCGAGAGACGACGTCGACGGGGCCATCCGACAGGGTGGCCCCGTCTCGTCGTCTGCCCCCAGGAGAAGTCGCCTCCTCGGCCTCGACGTCGCCCGCGGACTGGCCCTCTTCGGCATGGTCTACGCCCATGTCGTGCCCGACAACGGGGTCGAGTCGATCTTCGACGGCCGTTCGGCCATGCTGTTCGCCAGCGTCTCGGGCGTCTCCCTCGGGCTGATGTCCGGCGGCGCGCGCAGGCCGCGCCCGGCCAACGTCCCCGGGCTGGCGCGGAAGATCGCCGTGCGGGGCGGGGTGCTCATCGCTCTCGGGCTGTGGTTCGCCTCGCTCGCCACGCCGATCGCGACCATCTTCGACGTGTACGGCCTGCTCTTCCTTCTCGCGATCCCGCTGCTGGCGGTCCCGCGGCGCTACCTCGCGCTGCTCCTCATCGCGGCCGTGTCGAGCGGGCCGGCGATCACGAACCGGCTGGCGCAGATCGCCGCGGAACCCGGCAGCCTCCTCCACACCGCGACCAGCGGCGAGTGGGGCGGCCACCTCGGTCGTTGGCTCACCGGCCACTTCCCGGTCGCGACCTGGTCGGCGCTCGTCATCGCCGGACTGCTGCTGGCCCGGTGCGATCTCCGCGCCCGGAGCACGCAGGCCGGCGCCGTGGTGCTCGGCGGCGGCGCGGCCCTGCTCGCCTACGCCGTGACCGCGTCCACCGACGAGACCTCGGCCGCGCACACCAACTCGACGTGGGAGGTGCTCGGCTCGGGCGGCCTCGCGATCGCGGTCATCGGTGCGCTGTGCCTGGCGTTCGACCTGGCGGCCGAGAACGGTTGGACCGTCGCCGCGCGCCTGTCGAGCCCGCTCGCCTCCATCGGCTCGATGCCCCTCACCCTCTACTGCGCCCACTTCGCCGTGATCGCGATCATCACCGCTCCCCTGCCCCTCGGCGGCGACCCGGAGGAGTGGCAGAGCGTGTTCCTGCTGATCGCGATGAGCGCACTGGGGGTGGTGTTCGCCATGCTCTGGCGGCGCTGGTTCCGTCAGGGGCCGCTCGAATGGGCGATCGGCGTCCTCGCCTCTCCCCGAACCGCCCTCCGGCCCCGCAGGATGGACGCATGACCACCACGCGGGCCCTCGCCGCCCTCGACCGCCGCATCCGCGGTCTCGACGCGGCACGCGGCCTCGCGCTCCTCGGGATGCTGTACGCGCACGCCATCCCCGACGGACGCACCGAGACGGTGTTCGACGGCAGGTCATCGATCCTCTTCGCCACCATCGCGGGTGTCTCGCTCGGGCTCATGTCCGGTGGGGAACGGCGCCTGGCCCGCGGACACCGCGGCCGTGTCGCGGTGTCGATCGCCATCCGAGCCCTGCTCCTCATCGCCCTCGGCGTGGGGCTCACGCTGCTCGACACCCCGCTCGCCATCATCCTCGACACGTACGGCTTCCTGTTCCTCGTGATGCTGCCGCTGCTGTTCGCTCCGTGGATCGTGGCCGCCGTCGTCGGGGTGCTGGCGGTGGTCGCGGGCCCGATCCTCGTGGAGGCGCTCATGCGGCTCCACGGTGATCCGTCGTCGGCGTTCGGCGCGGCCACCAGGGACTGGGCCTACTTCCCATACGAGTGGATCGCGGGACACTACCCCGCACTCGTCTGGATCGCCTATCTGGTCATCGGCCTCCTCATCGCGCGGGCCGGGGTCCTGCGTCGCCGCACGCAGATCGCCCTCGTCGCCGGAGGCGGAGCGGTCACGCTCGTGGTCTACGTCGGTGCCGCCCTCCTCGGCGATCCCGTGCGCGAGCACACGAACACCACATGGGAGGCACTGGCCGGCGGGGGACTCGCCGCGGCGGTGATCGGGCTCCTCACCTGGCTGCTCGATGTGACACCGGCACGGATGCGCACGGTGCTCGGCTGGGTCACGTATCCCCTGCGGGCGGCCGGATCGATGCCGGTCACGCTCTACACGGGGCAGGTGGTGGCGATCGCCCTCGTCATCGCGACCGGCGCCGCTCCGGCCGGCTTCCTCGCCTGGCAGAGCGTTCCGCTGTTCGCGACCCTGCTGCTGGCGTCGCTCGCCTTCGCGTCGCTGTGGCACATCCTGTTCGAGCAGGGTCCGCTCGAGTGGATCATGGCGCGCCTGGCGCGCCGACGCCCCTGGAGGCGCGAACGGCTCACCCCGGCATCGCGGCCGGAGTGAGCGTCACTCCCACTCGATGGTGCCCGGCGGCTTCGACGTCACGTCGAGCACGACGCGGTTGACGTCGGCGACCTCGTTGGTGATGCGGTTCGAGATGCGCGCGAGGAGGTCGTAGGGCAGCCTCGTCCAATCCGCGGTCATCGCGTCCTCGCTGGAGACCGGACGGAGCACGATCGGGTGGCCGTAGGTGCGACCATCGCCCTGCACACCCACCGATCGCACGTCGGCGAGGAGCACGACGGGGCACTGCCAGATGTCCTGGTCGAGGCCCGCGCCGGTGAGCTCCTGGCGCACGATGAGGTCGGCCTCACGGAGGATCGCGAGTCGCTCGGCGGTGACGGCGCCCACGATGCGGATGCCGAGGCCCGGGCCGGGGAACGGCTGACGCGAGACGATGACCTCGGGCACGCCGAGCTCGCGGCCGATGGCGCGCACCTCGTCCTTGAAGAGGGTGCGCAGCGGCTCGACCAGCTCGAACTCCACGTCGTCGGGCAGACCGCCGACGTTGTGGTGGCTCTTGATGTTGGCGGTGCCCGCGCCGCCCCCCGACTCGACGACGTCGGGGTACAGGGTGCCCTGGACGAGGAAGCGGATGGGGTCGCCCTCGGCCGCCGCCTCGGCTACCAGCTCGGCCTGCGCGCGCTCGAAGGTGCGGATGAACTCGCGGCCGATGATCTTGCGCTTCTGCTCGGGATCGGTGACCCCGTCGAGCGCGGAGAGGAACTGCTCGCGGGCGTCGACCGTGATGAGCCGCACGCCGATCGAGTCGACGTAGTCGTTCTCGACCTGCTCGCGCTCGCCCTCGCGCAGCAGGCCGTGGTCGACGAGCACGCAGACGAGCTGATCGCCGACGGCCTTGTGCACGAGCGCGGCCGCCACGGCCGAGTCGACGCCGCCGGAGAGAGCGCAGAGCACACGACCGGTGCCGACCTGCGCACGGATCGCGGCGACCTGGTCGGCGATCACGTTGTCGGGGTTCCAGTCGGCCGGGATGCCGGCCGCGCGGTGGAGGAAGTTCTCGATGACGCCCTGGCCGTACGTGGTGTGCTTCACCTCGGGGTGCCACTGCACGCCGTAGAGGCCGCGCGACGGCGACGCGAAGGCCGCCACCGGGGTCGACGCGGTGGACGCGAGCACGTCGAAGCCCTCGGGTGCCGCGGTGACGGAGTCGCCGTGGCTCATCCACACCGTCTGCGCGTCGGGCTGGTCGCCGAGCAGCTGGCCGCCGCCCTCCCCGTCGACGCTCATGTCGGTGGCGCCGTACTCGCGGGCGCCGGTCTTCTCGACGGTGCCGCCGAGCGCCTGCGCCATCACCTGGAAGCCGTAGCAGATGCCCATGACCGGTACCCCCAGGTCGAGGATGCCCGAGTCGAGCGCCGGAGCACCCTCCTCGTACACGCTCGACGGGCCACCGGAGAGGACGATGCCCACCGGGTTCTTGGCGGCGACCTCGGCGGCCGAGATGTCGTGGGGCACGATCTCGGAGTACACGTTCGCCTCGCGCACTCGGCGTGCGATGAGCTGCGCGTACTGGGCGCCGAAGTCGACGACGAGGACGGGACGGGTGAGCTGGTCGTGCGCGAGCTCGGCGTCGCCCGACGGGGTGTTCTCGCTAATGAGCGGCCTCCACTGACTGCTGATCGGCTGCGGCCTGGGCCTCACGGTCTGCGAGGTAGGCGGTGACCTCGCGGGCGATGCGCGCCTCGAGGAAGAAGGACAGGAACGGGACGACCCCACCGAGGGCGATGAGGATGAAACGCGTGAACGGCCAGCGCATCAGGCTCCAGAGGTGGATGTCGCTGGCGAGGTAGACCACGTAGAACCACCCGTGGATGATGAGCACACCCGTCGAGAGGTTGACCGCGGTGACCGTGCCGACCGGCACCAGGGCGAGGAAGCCCTGCGCACCGTTCAGCTCGAGCTCGAGCCCGATCGGCGTGTACTTCAAGATCATCTCGGTGCACAGCAGGAGCAGCAGGACACCGGTGATGATCGACGCGACCCGGTAGAACGTCACAGCCCGGCGGATGCGCGGGAAGTCCTTGAGCTTGGGTTGGACCGCCATGCGACTAGCCTACCGTCGCGTCGCTGGAGTTCTCCTCGGCCTCCTCCAGCTCGCGCTGCCAGGCGTCGCGCACCAGCCGATACCAGAGGAACACCGCGAAACCGGCGAACACGACCCACTCGGCCGCGTAGAAGATGTTGAGCCAGTTCAGCTGCACCGAGCGATCGGGCGGGGGCGAGGAGATGACCCCGAGCCCGTCGGGAGCGGTCTCCGAGACGATGTAGCCGCCGTACGCCTCCGCCGTCGCATCGAACTGCGGCCAGGAGTTGATGAGCGCGGCCACGGACATGGTCCGCTCCAGCGGCCGTGATCCGTCGGAGGTGCGCTCTGACTCCGCGGCGGGGTCCTCGGGCTGCATGTAGCGCCCCTCGATGCCGACCGCGGGAGCGGGCGCCCCCGTCAGCGCCTGCACGACCTGCTCGGCGGCGGCCTGGTCGTCGGTCCAGCCGAGGGCCACCGCCACGTACGTGTCGGCCGGGTAGTCGACCTCGAACTGGCCGACCACCCAGTAGCCCTTCCGGCCGTCGTCGACACGATCGGCGAGCACGCTGTAGCCGTCGTCGACGAACCGGCCCGTGGTCGACACGATCTGCCCCACCTGATCACCGGTCAGCGGCTCCTGGGGCTGAGCGAGGTCGACCAGCGGCCGGGCCGTCTCGGTGGCTCGCTGATCGTCGACCTCGCCGTTCGACACCGCCCGCGAGAGCTGCCACTGGCTGAGGCCCCCGAAGATGGCGGCCACCGCGAGGGCGAGCAGCAGCATGCCGATCCAGCGGGGACGGCGCATCACGCTGAAGAGGGTCAATACTCGCTGTCTCTCGCGGGTCGGGTCTCGGTGTCGGCCGGAGCCTCGGGCTCGGCGTCGAACGGACGATCTGGTGCGGACGGGACGGTCGCCGCGGTCGGCCGCGTCGCCGTGGTCGGTCGCGCCCCCGTGCCGACCCCGTCCGCGTCGCCCGCGGTCGCCGCCTCCATGAGGGCGATCGCCTCGTCGGCCATCGGGTCGCGCGGGGGCTTGGCCTGGGGCTTCGGGCGCGTGCGCAGGATCACCCGCCCGATCCGCTCCGAGTTCACGGCGAGGATCGGGCCCATGACGGCCATGATAAGCACGTACAACCCGGCGAAAGGCTGGATGCGCTCGTCGAGGCCGGCCGCCAGCGCGAGCGTGGCGAGGATCAGACCGAACTCGCCCCGGTTCTGCAGGATGACGGTCGTGTTGATGCCGGCCTGCGGACCGAGTCCGTTCAGCCACGCCACGAACTGGCCCGCCCCGATGTTCAGCAGCACCGTCATGAGCACGGCCAGCAGGACCGGCCCGACGACGCTGGGGAACTGCGCCGGATCGAGACCCAGCCCGAAGTTCAGGAAGAAGAACGCGCCGAAGACGTCACGCAACGGGATGGCGATCTGCTCGATGCGATTGCGGAACCGGGTCGCTCCCAGGACGAGACCGATCATGAAGGCGCCGATCGCGTCCGTCACACCGAGGATGTCGCCCAGACCGCCGAAGAACACGGCGAGGCCGAAGAACAGGATGGTGAACAACTCGACGTCGCGGGTGCGCATGACCCGCGAGACGAGCCGGCCGCCCCAGCGCGCGACCGCGAACATCGCCGCGAGGAACAGGAAGGCGATCGCGAGCTTGCCGACCACCGGCCACACCTCGGTCTCACCGCTGAGGATGACCGAGACGATCGCGAGGTAGATCGCGATGAAGAGGTCCTCGATGACGGTGACACCGAGGATCATCGGCGTCTCGCGGTTGGCGAGGCGGTTGAGCTCGATGAGGAGCTTCGTGACGATCGCGCTGGAGCTGGTCGCGGTGATGCCCGCGATCACCAGCGCCTCCCGTGTGCCCCAGCCCACCAGGAAGCCGAAGCCGATGCCCGCGGCCATGTTGATCGCCACGTAGGTGCCGCCCGAGAGCAGCAGCTTGCCCGCATTGCCGAAGAACTCGTCCTGGTCGAACTCGAGGCCGAGGTTGAACAGGAGCATGATCAGCCCGAAGACCGCGACCAGCTCGATGTACTCCCCATGGCCGAAGCTGAGCGGGAACCACGTCGTGTACGGGCTCGCGAGCAGCCCGACCACCATGTAGATGGGGATGGCGGGAAGCCCGATCAGCTTCCCCAGGCGACCGAGGACGTAGGCGATGACGAAGAGAGCGCCGAGGACGAGAAGATCAGGGCCTAGGTGCATTCGCGGCCCCGCCTAGCTGCCGGGTGGGCCGTCGAGGGCGCCGGCCTTGACCTTGGCCTCGCCGGTGCGGAAGAAGGAGAACGCCTTCGCGACCTTCTCCGGCGACCCGGCGACGACCAGGGTGTCGCCCGGGAACACCCGGAAGTCGGGCGAGGGAGCCGGGTTCGCGGAGTCGCCACGCACCACCGCGACCACGGTCAGACCGGCGATGCCGCGCTCGGCGGGGCTGCCGAGCGGCTGGCCCGCGATGTAGTCCTCGTAGTCGACGGTGAACCAGTCGATCGAGAGGCCCGGGATCTGGTCGAGGGCCGTCAGCGACTCGGTGATCTGCGTGCCGCCCAGAAGCTCGGCGAGGGTGTGGGCCTCGTCTTCGCTCAGGCGCAGCGACACCTTGTTGTTGTCGGGGCCGTCCTCCTCGTCGGAGAACGTGATGAGGTCGCTGTGCCCGGAACGGTGCGCGATGACCCCCACCTTGCCCCCGTCCGAGGTGATGAAGGTGTGAAGCACACCCACCCCGGGAAGCTTGACCCGCCGAACGTCGACCACAGCAGCACACTCCTCACGCGCTCGACATCGATTCTACCGGCGCGACAGGAGGGACCCGCCCGCCGGCGGTGCCGGTTCGCGCTGAGCGCACCGCGCGGACACCGTCCAGAGGAGTCCTCAGTCGGTCGACACGATGTCGGGCGCCTCCAAGCGCACCCGGTCCGCGGAGGCGTCGTCGGGCTGCTCCTGGCTCGCCCGCTCGGCCGCGACACGCTCGAGGTACGTCGACACCTCGCGGTCGACGCGGGCGCTGTCCCAGCCGAGGGCGTCGGCCATCAGCCGCGCCGCCACGGGAGCCGCCGAGACCCCGCGGTCCCACGACTCGATCGAGATGCGCGTGCGCCGGGCGAGGAGGTCGTCGAGGTGCAGCGCGCCCTCGTGGGTGGCGGCGTAGAGCGCCTCCACCTGCAGGTAGTCGTCGGCGCCGGGCAGCGGCTCCGCCAGCTCGGGCCGCGACGCGAGCAGCTCCAGCACCTCGCCCGTGAGCGAGCCGTAGCGGTTCAGCAGGTGCTCGACCTGTGCGAGCTCGAGGCCTGATTCCTCCGCCATGCGGGCGCGGCGGCTCCAGGCCGCCTTGTAGCCCTCCCCTCCCACCAGCGCGATGTCCTGTGTGACGCTGGCGGAGATCCGCCCGTCCATGGCCTGCACGGCCTCGTCGACCGCGTCCTTCGCCATCACGCGGTACGTGGTCCACTTGCCGCCCGCGATCACCACGAGGCCGGGGAGCGCGTGGGCGACGAGGTGCTCGCGCGAGAGCTTCGACGTCTGGTCGGACTCGCCCGCGAGCAGCGGGCGCAGCCCGGCGTAGACGCCCTCGACGTCCTCCCGGGTAAGCGGCACCGACAGCACGCTGTTGACGTGCTCGAGCAGGTAGTCGATGTCGGCCGCCGTGGCCGCCGGATGCGCCTTGTCGAGGTTCCAGTCGGTGTCGGTCGTGCCGATGAGCCAGTGCCTGCCCCACGGGATGACGAAGAGCACGCTCTTCTCGGTGCGGAGGATGAGTCCCGACTTGCCGTGGAAGCGGTCGCGCGGCACCACGAGGTGGATGCCCTTCGAGGCGCGGACGTGGAACTTGCCGCGTGTCCCGGCGAGGGACTGCGTGTCATCGGTCCAGACGCCGGTGGCGTTCACGACCTGCTTGGCGCGGATGTCGAAGCGCTCGTCGGTCTCGAGGTCGTGCACCGTGACACCCACCACCCGCTCGCCCTGACGCAGGAACTCCACGACGTTCAGGCGGCTCGCCGCGTGGGCGCCGTAGGCGGCGGCCGTGCGGACGAGGGTCGAGACGTACTTCGCGTCGTCGACCTGGGCGTCGTAGTAGGTGAGGCCGCCGATCAGCGCATCCGGCGCGAGGCTCGGCAGCAGCTCGCGGACCTGCTTCTTCGACAGATGGCGGTGATGCGGGACCCCGGGAGGCCGCCCACCGGAGTAGGAGAAGATGTCGTACAGCATCATGCCCGCGCCGATGTAGAAGCGCTCGATCACGCGCTTCTTCAGCGGATACAGGAAGCGCACCGGCTTGACCAGGTGCGGCGCGATCCGCTGCAGAAGGAGCCCGCGCTCGATGAGCGCCTCGCGGACGAGCCGGAAGTCGAGCTGCTCCAGGTAGCGGATGCCGCCGTGGACGAGCTTCGACGAACGGCTCGAAGTGCCGCTCGCCCAATCCCGGGCCTCCACGATGCCCGTGGTGAGGCCGCGGGTGACGGAGTCGAGCGCGGCCCCCGCCCCGACGATGCCTCCGCCGACGACGAGGATGTCGAGCTCGGTCGACTTCAGCGCCTCGATCGCCGCCCTGCGCTCATCCGGTCCCAGCTTCGCGGTCGGAGTCCCTGTGGCGGCCATCGTCGTCTCCCTCGCGGTGAGCGGTCTGTACGCTCGCTAACCTAATCGACTCGGTAGGGAGCGACAACGACCTCGATGCGCTGGAACTCCTTGAGGTCGGAGTACCCGGTCGTCGCCATCGAGCGCCGCAGGGCGCCCATCAGGTTCGCCGTGCCATCGGCCACGGGCGAGGGCCCGTAGAGGATCTGCTCGAGCGAGGCGACCTGGCCGACCTCGACGCGGCTGCCCCGCGGGAGCTGGGCGTGGTGCGCCTCGGCGCCCCAGTGATAGCCGCCGCCCGGCGCGTCGGAGGCCCGGGCCAGCGTGGTGCCGAGCATGACGGCGTCGGCGCCCATCGCGATCGCCTTGACGATGTCGCCCGAGGTGCCGAGGCCGCCGTCGGCGATGACGTGCACGTAGCGGCCGCCCGACTCGTCGAGGTAGTCACGGCGCGCACCGGCCACGTCGGCGACCGCGGTCGCCATCGGGGCGTGGATGCCGAGGGTGGCGCGAGTGGTCGACGCCGCCCCGCCACCGAAGCCGACGAGCACACCCGCCGCGCCCGTGCGCATGAGGTGCAGGGCGGCCGTGTACGTGGCGGCGCCGCCCACGATGACGGGCACGTCGAGTTCGTAGATGAACTTCTTGAGGTTGAGCGGCTCGACCGACTTCGAGACGTGCTCGGCGGAGACCGTCGTGCCGCGGATGACGAACAGGTCGACGCCGGCGGCCACCACGGTCTCGTAGAGCTCCTGCGTGCGCTGCGGCGAGAGGGCGCCGGCCACCGTCACTCCCGAGGCGCGGATCTCGGCCAGGCGGGCCGCCACCAGCTCGCGCTTGATCGGCTCGGAGTAGATCTCCTGCATGCGGTTGGTCGCCCGGTCGGCGGGAAGCTGTCGGATCTCGGCGAGGTAGGGCTCAGGATCCTCGTACCGGGTCCAGAGGCCCTCGAGGTCGAGCACACCCACTCCCCCGAGCTGACCGATCATGATCGCCGTCTGAGGCGAGACGACCGAGTCCATCGGGGCGCCGAGCACCGGGATGTCGAAGTGGAACGCGTCGATCGACCAGCCGATCGACACGTCCTCCGGGTCGCGGGTGCGGCGCGACGGCACGACCGCGATGTCGTCGAAGGCGTACACGCGGCGACCGCGCTTGGCGCGACCGATCTCGATTTCCATCACGCTTCATCCTATCCATCTGTCCTCGCGCGGCCCGGGGCACTAGCCTCACGCCATGAGCGAGTTCGCCGTCAAGGACGACCTGCTGGACGCGCAGACCCTCCGCGCCGCCTCCGCCGCCCTCTTCGGGGGCGCCGACATCGTCGAATGCGTCGAGATCGCGCGCCGGGTGAGAGGCACCGACCTCGACAGCTGGCACGACGAGTGGCATCGGTCGGCCGAGAGCGCGTACTCGATCGGGGTCACGGCCGAGGCGGCGGGCCAGAGCGAGACGGCGCGGCTGGCCTTCCTCCGCGCCTGCACCTACTTCCGGACGGCCGGTCTCATGCTGCTCGAGGCCCCCGTCGATCCGCGCCTGGTCGACAGCGTCGCCCGCCAGCGAGACGCCTTCCGGCGCGCGATCGCGCACTTCCGCACCCCGGTCGACGTCATCGAGATCCCGTTCGAGGGCGTCACGCTGCCCGGGTACCACTTCCGCGCCGCGGCAGACGGTGCTCGGCGCGCGACGGTGATCCTCGTGAACGGCTACGACGGCACCGTCGAGGAGAGCTACTTCTACAACGCCCAGGCCGCGCTCGACCGCGGCTACGACGTCGTCGCCTTCGACGGCCCCGGCCAGGGCTCGGTGCTCGTCGAGCAGGGGCTGCACCTTCGTCCCGACTGGGAGAACGTGATCGCTCCGGTGGTCGACTGGGTGCTCGAGCAGCCCACCACCGATCCCGACCGGGTAGCGCTCATCGGCCTCAGCCTCGGCGGGTACCTGGCCCCGCGCGCCGCCAGCGGGGAGCACCGGTTGGCCGCGTGCATCGCCGACTCGGGCTTCTACGACATGTTCGACTCGGCCGTGTCACGCATCCCCGCCCCGCTCCGCGGCAAAGCGACGGAGGACACGGGCACTCTCGCGGGCATCCTCGGGAACCTCTTCGAGTCGAGGCTCAAGAAGCCGACCGAGGGCTGGGCGATGCGGCGCGGGCTCTACGTCAACGGCGTCGACTCGATGTCCGAGTTCTTCCGCGACGCCCAGCGTTACACGCTCAAGGGCCTCGCCGAGCGGATCACGTGCCCCACGCTCGTCTGCCATGCCGAGAACGACGACATCGCCGCCTCCGCCCCCGACCTGTTCGCCGCGCTCACGGTGGAGCGGAAGCAGCTGATCACGTTCACGGTCGCCGAGGGCGCCGGGCAGCACTGCGAGGTGGGCGCACGCCAGCTCTACCTCGCGCGGTCGTTCGGGTGGCTCGACTCGATCCTCGAGCCGGCCAGGCTCGGCTGAGCGCCGGCAGCCGCTCGACCGAGACCCGAGCCGCGGTGGTGCTCAGCGGTTGTAGTTCGGCGCCTCGACCACCATCTGCACGTCGTGCGGGTGCGACTCCTTGAGCCCCGCCGCGGTGATGCGCACGAACTTGCCTTTGGACTTGAGCTCGGGGATGGTGCGCGCGCCCACGTAGAACATCGACTGACGGAGGCCGCCCGCGAGCTGGTAGGCCACGCTCGACAGCGGACCGCGGTAGGGCACCTGGCCCTCGATGCCCTCGGGGATCAGCTTGTCGTCGCTCGGCACATCCGACTGGAAGTAGCGGTCCTTCGAGTACGAGGTGCGCTCACCGCGCGTCTGCAGCGCACCGAGCGACCCCATGCCGCGGTAGGTCTTGAACTGCTTGCCGTTCTGGAAGACCAGGTCGCCGGGGCTCTCGTCGCAGCCGGCGAGCAGAGATCCCAGCATGACCGTGTCGGCGCCCGCGACGAGCGCCTTGGCGATGTCGCCGGAGTACTGCAGGCCACCGTCGGCGATGACCGGGACGTCCTTCTCGCGGGCCGCGAGGTAGGCCTCCCAGACCGCGGTCACCTGGGGCACCCCGACACCCGCGACCACACGCGTGGTGCAGATCGAGCCCGGACCCACCCCCACCTTGATGGCGTCGGCGCCCGCGTCGACGAGCGCCTGAGCGCCGGAGCGGGTGGCGACGTTGCCGCCGATGATGTCGACGCCCGCGAACGCGGAGTCGGCCTTCAGCCGTCGGATGATGTCGAGCACGCCCGCGCTGTCGCCGTTCGCGGTGTCGACCACGATCACGTCGACCCCGGCGTCGAGCAGCTGACCGGCACGCTGCCAGGCGTCGCCGAAGAACCCGATGGCGGCACCCACGCGGAGTCGGCCGGCGTCGTCCTTCGTGGCGTTGGGGTACTTCTCGCTCTTGTCGAAGTCCTTCACGGTGATCAGACCGCTGAGGCGGCCGTCGTCATCGACGATGGGGAGCTTCTCGATCTTGTGCTGCGCGAAGATCGCCACCGCGTCGTCGGGGTCGACGCCCACGCGCGCGGTGATGAGCGGCATCGGGGTCATCACGTCGCGCACGAGAGTGGTGGCCTTCTCGAACGGCGAGACGAAGCGCATGTCGCGGTTCGTGACGATGCCGAGGAGCACGCCGGACCCGTCGACCACCGGGAGCCCGCTCACGCGATAGCGACCGCACAGCTCGTCGACCTCGGCGACGGTGGCGTCGGCGGTCGTGGTGACCGGGTCGGTGACCATGCCCGACTCGGAGCGCTTCACACGGTCCACCTGCTCGGCCTGATCGGCGATCGAGAGGTTGCGGTGCAGGATGCCGAGGCCGCCCTGCCGGGCCATCGCCACCGCCATCCGCGCCTCGGTCACGGTGTCCATCGCGGCGGAGAGCAGCGGCACGGCGACCTGGATGCGGCGCGTGAGTCGCGAGGAGGTGTCGGCCTCGCTCGGGATCACGTCGGTATGACCCGGCAGCAGCATCACGTCGTCGTAGGTGAGTCCGAGAGTGCCGAACGGGTCGTTTTCCATGTGCTCCTCTTCCGCGCGCGGGATGCGGCCCGCACGCTCGCGCGCGCGATGGCCTGTGCTCGATTGTAACGAGCCGACGGCACCCCCTATTCCGGGGCACCTAACGTTGTAGATCCGTGACAACCTCGATGAAGCACCGAAACACCGTCGACACAATTCGGGGATAACGTAACCTGTCATCCACTACCGGAAAGGCGCATCGAAGACGCTGCGCACAGTCCTGAAGGGCAGAACTTGACGACACTCACCGTGCCGCACAGAAACCGACGGCCGAGGCTCTCCCGACATCTGGTCGCCGGAGTCCTCCTCGCCGTCGTCGCACTCCTCGGAGTCCTGATGTTCACATCGGGTCCGGCGTCGGCGTCGACCACCACCGACACGTCGTGCACACCGGATCCGACGACCGGCTGCATCCAGGGGACGATCAAGCAGTCGACGGGCGACCCCGCGGTCGGCGTCGAGCTGAAGGTCACCGGGGGCACCCTCGACGAGACCGTGACGACCGACGACTCCGGTCGCTGGTTCATCGCGATCACCGAGGCGGGGACGTACACCGTCGAGCTCGACGTCGACACGCTGCCTGACGGGCAGTCGCTCGACCCCGGTGCGACGAACCCGGCCACGGTGGAGGCCGCGCTCAACAAGAACACCGGGCGCATCTTCAAGCTCGCGGGCGCGTCAGGCGACGCGGGGGGCGGCACGACGCAGCAGCCGAACCCGGCGAACGCCTCGACGGGCGTCTCCTGGGAGCGCTTCCTCCAGCAGGCCGCGTCGGGTCTCCGGCTCGGGCTCCTGCTCGCGCTGGCCTCGGTCGGACTGTCGCTGATCTACGGCACCACGGGGCTGTCGAACTTCGCGCACGGTGAGCAGGTGACCCTCGGCGGCATCCTCGCCTACGTGTTCGCGAACATGCTCGGCTGGAACCTGATCCTCGCGGCCGTGGTGACGGTGATCATCTGCGCCGCGACAGGCTGGATCCAGGACTGGTTGATCTGGTCGCGCCTCAGGAAACGCGGCATGTCGAACATGCAGATGATGATCGTGACGATCGGACTCTCGCTGGCGCTGCAGTACACGTTCCAGTTCTTCATCGGAGCGGGCACCGTGCGTATCGACCGGTCGAACCCGGAGACCGTGCAGCTCGGCCCGATCGTGCTGACGCAGCAGTCGCTCTGGGCGATGCTCATCGCGGTGCTCGTCATCGCCCTCGTCGGCTTCTTCCTGCTGCGCACGCGCATCGGTCGCGCCACCCGAGCGGTGTCCGACAACCCGGCGCTGTCGGCGGCCTCGGGCATCAACGTCGACGGCATCATCCGCCTGGTCTGGACCGCCGCGGCCGGCCTCGCCGGTCTCGCCGGCATCATGCTCGGCCTGGTGCTCAACGGCATCAGCTGGCAGACCGGACTGCAGCTCCTCCTCCTGATGTTCGCCGCGGTCACCCTCGGCGGCCTTGGCACCGCGTTCGGCGCTCTCGCCGGCGCGCTCATCATCGGCATGGTGGTGGAGCTGACGAACCTCGTGCTCCCTGGCGACTTCAAGTACGCCACGGCGCTCCTCATCCTGATCCTGGTCCTGCTGTTCCGGCCTCAGGGCATCTTCGGCCGCCGCGAGCGGATCGGCTAGGAAGGGCAGATCATGAACGAATTCATGGGAACGATCAACGCGATCCTGCAGTCGGCGATCTCGCCCGGTACTGCGGCCCTGGCCATCGCGGCCATCGGCCTCAACATCCACTTCGGATACACGGGACTGCTCAACATGGGCCAGGCGGGCTTCATGCTCGTCGGCGCCTACGCCTTCGCGATCTCCATCATCAGCGGCGTGCCGCTGTGGCTGGCGGTCATCATCGCGATCCTGGCGGCCACCCTGTTCGCCCTCATCCTCGGCGTGCCCACGCTGAAGCTCCGCGGCGACTACCTCGCGATCGTCACGATCTCGGCCGCGGAGATCATCCGCATGGTCGGACGCTCGTCGCTCCTCACCGACATCACCGGCGGCTCGAACGGCCTGGTCGGCAACAGCTACCGCGATCCGTTCACGTCGCTGTCACCGCTCGGCGACGGGCAGAGCGGGTTCGGTCCGTGGAACTACGACAACACCGGATCCGACGGCTGGTGGATCCGCATCGTCGCGTGGGGTCTCGTGGCCCTCTTCAGCGTGCTGGTGTGGCTGCTCATGCGGAGCCCCTGGGGCCGAGTGCTGCGTGGCATCCGCGAGGACGAGGATGCGGTGCGCGCCCTCGGCAAGAACGTCTACTCCTACAAGATGCAGGCGCTCATCCTCGGTGGTGTGCTCGGTGCGATCGCCGGCGTGATCTACATCCTGCCCGCGTCGCTCCAGGCCGACAGCATGGGCCGCTCGATGACGTTCTTCATCTGGACGGCGCTCCTGCTCGGTGGCGCGGCGACGATCTTCGGGCCCATCCTCGGCGCGATCATCTTCTTCGCGCTGCGCCTGCTGGTGCAGGGTCTGGCCGGCCAGTTCGTGCCGGGCAGCATCATGACGTCGCAGCAGACCGAGCAGTTCTCCTGGATCCTGATCGGCATCACGCTGATGCTGGTCGTGATCTTCCGACCACAGGGCATCCTGGGTAACAAGAAGGAGCTGAGCTTCAATGCCCGATGAGACCCTCTCCCCCGCCGCCGCCCCCGCGGCCTCGGTCGCCGAGGCGGCCCGGGCGTCGCTCGCCGACGTCGACGGAGTCCCCGGTGCGGCCAAGCACGACCCGATCCTCGTGGTCGACAACGTGGTGCGCCGCTTCGGCGGCATGACCGCGGTCGACGTCGACCACCTCGAGGTGCAGCGCGGCGTCATCACCGCGCTGATCGGTCCGAACGGCGCCGGCAAGACGACGTTCTTCAACCTGATCACGGGGTTCGACAAGCCGAGCTCCGCTCCGCGCCTCATCGGAGGCCCGTCCTCCAACAAGGCGGCGAAGTGGCGGTTCGACGGCCGTTCGCTCGGATCCACCGGCGCCGCGAAGGTGGCGAAGCAGGGTATGGTGCGCACCTTCCAGCTCACCAAGGCCCTCAGCCGCATGACCGTCATGGACAACATGCTGCTCGGCGCCCGCGACCAGCCCGGCGAGAACATCTTCGCCTCCGTCGTGAAGCCCCTCTGGGCGGGGCGCGAGCGCGAGATCACCGCCAAGGCCGAGGAGCTGCTGCAGCGCTTCAAGCTCTACGAGAAGAAGGACGACCTCGCGGGCAGCCTGTCCGGCGGTCAGAAGAAGCTCCTCGAGATGGCGCGGGCGCTCATGAGCGACCCGAAGATGATCATGCTCGATGAGCCGATGGCGGGCGTGAACCCCGCGCTCACGCAGTCGCTGCTCGGGCACATCCAGTCGCTCCGCGACGAGGGCATGACCGTGCTCTTCGTCGAGCACGACATGCACATGGTCCGCCACATCTCCGACTGGGTGGTCGTCATGGCCGAGGGGCGCGTCGTGGCCGAGGGCCCGCCCGGCACCGTCATGCAGGACCAGGCCGTCATCGACGCCTACCTCGGTGCGCACCACAACACCGACCTCGGCGACGACTCCCTGCTGAGCGATGAGGTCGCGGAGACCCTCGCGGCGGAGATCGCCGAGGAGGACAAGAAGCTCGAGGAAGAGGAGAAGCGATGAGCATGGCCGCTGCGGCGCCCGCCGCCGAGCCGGTGATGAAGGCGACCGACCTGGTCGCCGGCTACGTCCCCGGCGTCAACATCCTCAACGGCTGCGACCTCGAGGTCTACCCCGGCGAGCTGATCGGCATCATCGGGCCCAACGGCGCGGGCAAGTCGACGCTGCTGAAGGCGCTGTTCGGCCTGGTGTCGATCCGCTCCGGATCCGTCACCCTCGACGGACGCGACATCACGGGCCTCAAGGCGAACAAGCTCGTGCAGGCGGGCGTGGGGTTCGTGCCCCAGACGAACAACGTCTTCCCCTCGCTCACCATCGAGGAGAACCTGCAGATGGGCCTGTTCCTGCGCCCGAAGCGGCTCAAGGAGCGCCTGGAGTACATCTACGATCTGTTCCCCGTCCTCGGCGAGCGTCGCGGCCAGCGCGCCGGGTCGCTCTCGGGCGGTGAGCGTCAGTCGGTGGCGATGGCACGGGCGCTCATGATGGACCCGTCCGTCCTGCTGCTCGACGAGCCCTCCGCGGGTCTGTCGCCGGTCCGCCAGGACGAGACGTTCATCCGCACCCGCAAGATCAACAAGACCGGTGTCACGATCATCATGGTCGAGCAGAACGCACGCCGCTGTCTGCAGATCTGCGACCGCGGCTACGTGCTCGACCAGGGCCGCAACGCCTACACCGGCACCGGCCGCGAGCTCGCCGACGACCCGAAGGTCATCGAGCTCTATCTCGGCACCCTCGCCGCCGACGTGGAGGCCGCAGAGGCCGACACGACAGGCCCGAACGCCCCCGGCGCCATCTAACCGCGCACCCCCTTGGGCGCCCGCAGCGCCCCGCAGAAGGCCCCCGCTCCGCGGGGGCCTTCTGCGTTCCCGCGTCCCCCACATGATCAAGCGCATGGGGTCACGCGCATGCGCCAACTCCGGACATCCGCCCCCTGTCGAGCCAACTCCGGACTTCCGACGGCGTGTCGCGCCGAAACTCCGGAGTTAGCCCGCCCCGGCCGGACCAAACACCCTCCATCCCTGTAGGCCGAGTGCTCACTTCCAGCACCGGACCCGCCCTCTGAGCGCACCTTCTGAGCACTCGATGCACCAAGTGCCCGGTACGCAGAAGGGCGGGGCGGCCGAAGCCGCCCCGCCCGGGGTGCTGATCAGGCGATCAGGTCAGTACGAGGTCTGTCCCTCGATGGCCTGCTGCCAGATCGGCTTGTTGTTCTCGTCGAACTTGTAGATGCCGATGAAGGCGCTCGACGGCTCGTTCTTCTCGTTGAACGGGCCGACACCGGACGGTCCCTTGTAGTGGATGTCCTTGCCGTCGGCGATCAGCTTGGCGCAGTCGGCGAAGGTGTCGCACTCCTCGCCGCCGTTCGCACCGGAGACCGCCGCGAGGTTGGCCTGCACGTCGGCGGAGACGTTCGACTTCGCCTTGAGCGCGGCCAGGGCAGCGAGCGTGGTGGCGTCGTACGACTCAGCGGCGTACGAGTAGTCCTCGAGGTCGCCGTTCTGGACCGCCTTGTACCAGTCGACCAGGCGTCCCTTGAACTCGTCGTTCGGGTTCGCGCCGGGGATGGTGCCCTGGGCGTTCTCGAGCGTGCCGGGATCGAAGTCCTTGCCGTAGTCGGAGGTGTTGCCGTCGACGAAGTACGTCTTCGACATGTCGTAGCCCTGGGCGACGAGCTCGGGGATGATCGCCTTGGTCTCATCGAAGGCCAGGATGACGATCGCGTCGGGGTTCGACGCCAGCGCCGCGGTCACCTCGGACGAGAAGGTGGTCTGACCGGGAGGGAACTCCTGGCCGGCACCCTTGGCGCCGTAGACGACCTTTCCACCGGCGGCCTCGATCTCGCTCTGCGTGAAGTCGCGGAGACCCGTGCCGTACGCGTCGTTGAAGACGAGGAACGCCACGTTCGAGTTGCCGTCACCGGTGATGAGCTGGCCGAGAGCCGAGCCCTGCACCGAGTCCGGCGGAGCGGTCCTCCAGTAGAAGGGGCTGTAGCCCGACAGCGAGGCCGCGGTGTTCGCGGGCGAGATCTCGGTGATCTTGGCCGACGTGAACTTGTCGACGATGTTCAGCGAGACGCTGGAGGACGCGGCGCCGATGGCGACCGAGACACCGGCGTCGATCAGCTGCTGCGCACCGGCGGTCGAGACCGAGAGGTCGGTCGAGTCGCCCGAGTCGGCCTCGATGATGCACGCATCCTTGCCGTTCACGCCACCAGCAGCGTTGATGTCGGCGACGGCGAGCCCGACACCCGACTGCTCCGGCGGGTTGAGGAACGCGAGGTTTCCGGTCTGCGGCAGGATCGTGCCGACGAGAAGCTGGTCGGCGTTGCTCGCCCCGCTCTCGCAGGCTGCCGAGGTGTAGTTGGCGGCGGAGCCGGTCGACGACGTGGTCGACTCGGAGCTGCCACCTCCCGACGCACATCCGGCGAGGGTGAGGGCGATGATGCCCGCTCCCGCGAGGAACGTGGTCCGGAGGGCGTTGGTGGATCTGACCATCCTGTGAACCCTTTCTGGTGGCTGCGCTCGTCGACCCCCCAGGCGGAAGCCAGCGCAGCGATTGGGTCAAAACTAGGGCGTGTTTGTTACAACCGTGTTTTCTGGATGTCTCAGGTGGCGATCGTTAGCGTTTCGTGACTCAGGGGACGCCTGGACCGGATCAGGTCTCCGGTGAACACGACCAGGGCGAGCCAGACGATCCCGAATCCGATCCACCGCTCCAGCGGCATCGGCTCGTGGAGCACCCAGACGCCGATGACGAACTGCAGCACGGGGACGATGTACTGCACGACGGCGAGCACGGTGAGCGGCAGGCGGCGAGCGGCGGATGCGAAGAGCAGCAGCGGCACCGCCGTCACCACGCCGGAGAGCATGAGGAGCACGGTGTTCGCCCAGCCCGCCGTGCCGAAGACCAGTCCGCTCGTCACCGAGACGACGACGATCTGCACGAGGGCGACCGGCGCCAGCCAGAGCGTCTCGAGGGCGAGCCCGCTCGGGGCGTCCACGTCGTCGCGGACCCGGCGCTTCACGAGCCCGTATGCGCCGAAGCTCAGCGCCAGCGCGATCGCGATCCACGGCACCTCCCCGTACCCGAGGGCGATGACCAGCACGGCCGCACCGCCGAGCGCGAGGGCGACCCACTGCATCCGCCGCAGTCGCTCGCGCAGCACCAGCACGCCGAGGAGCGCGGTGACGAGCGGCATGGTGAAGTAGCCGAGCGCGGTCTCGACCACGCGTCCGGCGAGCGTGCCGAGCACGTAGGTCTGCCAGTTGACGTAGATGAGCGCCCCGGCCAGGGCCATGGTGAGCACGACCCTCCGCCGACGCAGGAGCGCGCCGAACCGGCGCCAGGATCGTGTCACGGTGAGCGCGAGGGCGCAGAACGCGAGAGAGAAGAGGACCCGCCAGGCGACGATCTCGAACGCGCCCGCCGGCGACAGCAGCAGGAAGTAGAGAGGGAAGACGCCCCACAGCACGTTCGCCGCGGCACCGTAGATCAGCCCCGGTCCGATGCGGTCGACGGCGCGTTCGTTCACGATCCCAAACTACCGTCAGACGCCGCAGGGCCCGGATGGTTGACCATCCGGGCCCTGAAGGAAGAGCGTCGAGCGACTCAGCGCACGACGACCGCGAGCACGTCGCGGGCCGAGAGGACGAGGAACTCCTCGCCGGCGTACTTGACCTCGGTGCCGCCGTACTTGGAGTAGATCACCTTGTCGCCGACGGCGACGTCGAGCGGAACACGGTTGCCGTTGTCGTCGATGCGGCCGGGACCCACGGCGACGACCTCGCCCTCCTGGGGCTTCTCCTTGGCGGTGTCGGGGATGACCAGACCGGAAGCGGTGGTCTGCTCTGCCTCGACCTGCTTGATGACGATGCGATCTTCGAGCGGCTTGATGGAGACCGACACGGTTGACCTCTTCTTTCCTAGGTTCGGAACGTCTGTTAGCACACTCATCACGAGAGTGCTAAGAGCGAGTCTAGAGGCTGTTCTGGCACTCGCGCAACGCGAGTGCCAGGGTTTCCCGGGCGCGCCTAAGCCCGTCGGCTAGGGTGACGGCATGGACTCCGCCGAGCTCGCACGACTGCTCACCCCGGAGGCTCTCCGACTCGTCGACGAGATCGACGGCACCCGTCCGGTCGACGAGGTGACCCGCCTCAGGCGTGCCGGGCACGGCGCCGATCTCGTGGCCGCCGCCGTCTCGCAGGCCGCGCTGCGCGTCCGGGCCCGCGCGAAGTTCGGGCCCTTCGCCGACCGCATGCTCTTCACCCCCGCGGGGCTCGAACAGGCCACGCGGCTCAGGGTCGCCGCGCTCCACGCCGGCCGGTTCCGCGACGCGGGTCTCACCCGGGTCGCCGACCTCGGCTGCGGCATCGGGGCGGATGCGCTGGCGCTGTCCGCCATCGACGTCGCGGTGCTCGCCGTCGACCGCGATGAGGTGACCGCCGCGATCGCGGCGTACAACCTCTCCGACTTCCCCGAGACGACCGTGGAGGTCGGCGCGGCCGAGACGACCCCGCTCGACGGCGTCGATGCGGTCTACCTCGACCCCGCTCGGCGAACGGGCGGGACGTCGTCGTCGCGACGACTGCACGATCCGGCGGACTGGTCGCCCTCGCTCGACTTCGCCTTCGGGCTGGCCGAGCGGATGCCGGTGGGCGTCAAGCTCGGACCGGGTCTCGACCGCGATCTCATCCCCGACTCCGCCGAGGCGCAGTGGGTGTCGGTCGACGGGCAGCTGGTGGAGATGGGTCTGTGGTTCGGCCCGCTGGCGCGCGAGGGCGTGCGCCGGTCTGCTCTCGTGCTCTCTCGCTCGGGAACCGCGGAGCTGACCGGGCCCGCAGACAGCCCCGATGTCGGTGACCGGCCCCTGGGCGCCTACCTCTACGAACCGGACGGGTCGGTGATCCGTGCCCGGCTCATCGGGGCGCTGGCGGAGCGCCTCGATGCGGGGATGGTCTCCCCTTCGATCGCGTACCTGACGTCGGACGAACTGGTCGAGACGCCCTTCGCCACCGCGTTCCGCATCCTCGAGCGCCTTCCCGCCTCGGAGACGGCGCTGAAGAAGGCCCTCCGCGAGCGCGGCATCGGCACACTCGAGATCAAGAAGCGCGGGATCGACGTCGACCCCGCGGCGCTGCGCAAGCGGCTCGGGCTGCGCGGCGAGCGGAGCGCGACGATCGTGCTCACACGGGTGGCGGGCCGGCACGAGGCTCTCCTGGTGGAGCGCCCCGCGCCGACCGCAGCGGACGACCGCGACCGCTAGTACGTGGAGTACGCCGCCGACCCCACTCCCACCGTCGCGAGGACGACGACGATGAAGATCACGTACCCGATGATGAACAGCACCGTGAGGCCGGTGAACACGTAGCTCACGATCAGGCCGGCCTTGGCCAGGCCCTGCCCGCCCTCGTGCGTCCGCTTGATCTGGTTCAGCGCGATGTGGCCGGTCACGATGCCGACGGGTGAGAAGACGAACGCGGCGATGATCGTGATGATCGCCAGCACGTTGGTCTGCGCCGAGGGCGCCGGCGTCGGGTACCCACCGTAGTAGCCGGGCGGCGGAACGGAGCCGGGCGGCAGCGACCCGGGCGGGACCGCCCCCGGGGGCTGGGTCGGAGCGGCCTGACCGTAGGACGGCGCGCCGCTCGGCGCACCGCCCTGCGCGCCGTACGGGGACTGCCCGTACGCCGGCTGGCCGGTGGGGGCGGAGGATCCGTACGCACCGGATGCGGGCGGCGGCGGAGCCTGGAACGACGGCTGCGCGATCGGGGCGGCGGGAGCGGCCGGGGGCGGCGGGGCCGAGTAGCCGGAGGAGGGCTGCGCCGACGGGGCCGCGGAGGGCGGAGGCGGAGCCTGGTACGACGGTGCAGCCGCCGGCGGCGCCTGATACCCCTGGCCGGCCGGCGGGGCCGAGTAGCCGGACGATGCCGGCGCCTGGTAGCCCTGCGAGGGCGGAGGAGGCGCCTGGTAGCCCGACGACGGCGGAGCGGAGTAGCCCGAGGACGCCGGCGCCTGGTAGCCCTGCGAGGGCGGAGGAGGCGCCGAGTAGCCCGAAGGAGCATCCTGAGGTGCCGTGGAGGGCGACGACGCGGCTCCCGGCGCGGCCTCGCCGGCCGGGGGCTCGAACCGGGGCGCCGGCTCGGCGAACGGCTCCGGAGCCGAGGCGGCGGCGCTCGATCCGCTCGCGTCGTGCTCGTCGCTCGGGGTCGTGGTGTCGGGACGCTCGTCGGCCCCGTGGGTGTCGGTCATGCGCTCTCCCTCGTGGTGCCTCGCGGTCGAGGCACCACCATCATGGCAGGACGACCCCGGCGGGCGGGAGGGCAGTGCGTCATCCGCCGACGCTGTGGAGACGGCCCGCCCTGTGCAGGAAAGGCGCTCAGTGCACCAGGACGTCGGTGACGGGGAGCGTGGAGTCGGCTCCGAAGTCGAGCGACGATGACTCGCGCCCGGCCATGACGAGCTGCGCCCCCAGCGCGGCGATCATCGCGCCGTTGTCGGTGCAGAGCGACAGGGGCGGGATGCGCAGGGTCACGCCGGCGAGCTCCGCTCGGCGCGCCGCCTCCTCGCGCACGCGGGCGTTGGCCACCACTCCCCCGCCCAGGAGCAGCCGCGGGATGCCGAGGTCGGCGCAGGCGGCGAAGGCCTTCGTCAGCAGCACGTCGACCACGGCCTCGCGGAAGCTCGCGGCGACGTCGGCGACCGGAACCTCGCGTCCAGCGTCGGTCTCGGCCTCGACCCAGCGGGCGACCGCGGTCTTGAGCCCCGAGAACGAGAAGTCGTAGCGGTGCTTCGCCATGTCCTTCGGCAGGCTCAGACCACGCGGGAAGCGGATGGCCTTCGGGTCACCTCCGACGGCGGCGCGATCGATCTGCGGCCCACCCGGATAGGGCAGGCCGAGCACACGAGCCACCTTGTCGAAGGCCTCCCCCGCGGCGTCGTCGATCGTCTCGCCGAGCAGCTCCACGTCGCCCACGAGATCGCGCACGACCAGGAGCGAGGTGTGCCCGCCCGAGACGAGCAGCGCGATCGTCGGGTACTCGAGCGGCTCGTCCGCGACCACGTCGGCGCCCACGTGCCCCACGAGGTGGTTCACGGCGTAGATCGGCTTCCCGAGGGCGACCGCGAGCGCCTTCGCCGCTCCCACGCCCACCATCAGGGCCCCCGACAGACCGGGACCGGTGGTGACCGCGATGGCGTCGATCTCGTCGAGGCGGATGCCCGCCTCCGCGACGGCCGCCTCGAGCGTGGGCTGGATGGCCTCGAGGTGCGCCCGCGCCGCGACCTCGGGCACGACGCCGCCGTACCGCGCGTGCTCGTCCATCGACGAGGCGATGACGTTCGCGAGCAGATGGTCGCCGCGCACGATCCCCACGCCGGTCTCATCGCAGGAGGTCTCGATGCCGAGGATCAGGGGGTCGTGTCGGTTCATCGGGCATCCTCCTCCGTGGCGCCGACGGTGCTGCGGGATGCGGTGACCGGCGCGCGCATGACCAGCGCGTCGACCTCATCCGGCTGGTAGTACCTCGGGCGAATGGCGATCTGCTCGAAGCCGAGCGACAGGTACAGGGCCTGCGCTACCGGATTGTCGGCGCGCACCTCGAGGAACACCTCACGCGCTCCGCGATCGCGGGCCTCGCCCAGCAGGCGCTCCATGAGCCGCCGTCCGAGCCCGGTGCCCCGCGCCTCGGGGACGACCGCGATGGTCTGGATGTCGGCATCCTTCGACCCGGACGGGACCAGCACGCCGCCGTAGCCGAGGAAGCCGCGCTCGTCGTCGTCGTCGTCGACGGCGACGACGTAGCGGCAGTGCTCGCTCGCCAGCTCAGCGGCCATCGACTCGCGCGACCAGGCGTCGGTCGTGAAGGTGGCGGTCTCGAGGGCCATGATGACGTCGAGGTCGTCGAGAGTCGCCGGACGCAGCCCGACGCTCATGCGGTCACCCGCTTGCGGCCGGTGGAGAGCGTCACGTCGGGCGACCGGAGGTACAGCGCCTCGTCGGGCTCGGGCGCCACGCCCGCCCTGGCCCGCTCGACGGCCACACGACCGAGAGCGCCCGCCGACACGACGGCGGCGTCGATGCGCGCCGCGTCGGCGTGGGGCAGTTCGTCGGGGCGTGACAGTCCGGGTCCGTCGACCCGCCGCGCGCCGGCGGGGTCGAGCTCGTAGGCCGACCAGTACAGCTCGCGTCGACGCGCATCCGTCACGACGAGCAACCGACCCCGGGAGCCGGCATGCCAGGCCTCGAACGCGACGGCGTCGTGGCTGACGACGGGGATGATGCTGCGGCCGATCCCGAACGCGAAGGCCTTGGCCGCCGCGATGCCCACCCGGAGGCCCGTGAACGGACCGGGCCCCATGCCCGCGACGACGTCGTCGATGTCGCGGGGGGTCGCTCCGGCGTCGTCGAGGACACCGGCGATGAGGGCGCCCACCACCTCGGCGTGCCTCATGGTGTCGGCCACAGAGCGCTCGGCGAGGACGTCGTCGCCGTCGATGACCGCGGCCGACGATCCGGCCGAGGTGTCGAGGGAGAGCAGCATCCTTCGAGCCTAACGCCGCGCCGTGGGGAGCATCACAGCCAGCGCGAGCCGACCCGGCGGACCGTGACGGTGCGGGGCTCGATGGGCTCCTCCCCCTCGATCGGCGTCGATCCGCTCGCCGCTCCGTGGGGTCGGTCGATGCGCACCGCGAGGTACGACTCGGCGAGGGCCTCGATCAGCCCCTCACCCCACTCGACCACGACGATCGACCGCGGGAAGTCGATGTCGAGATCGTCGAGCTCCAGGGCGCTGTCGAGCCGGTACGCGTCGACGTGCACGAGGGCGGGGCCGTCGCCGAGGTTCGGATGCGTCCGTGCCAGCACGAAGGTCGGGCTGGTCACGGGCCCGCGCACTCCGAGCGCCTCGCCGAGGCCGCGCGTGAACGTGGTCTTCCCGGCGCCGAGGTCACCGGAGAGCACCAGCACATCGCCGGCTCGCAGCGTCCGGGACAGGGAACCGCCGAGCGCCTCCATCTCCTCCGGAGTCGCGACCTCGATCGTCTCGGCGACGCCCACGCTCGGCGAGCCGGACGTCGGCACCTCGGTCACGGCCGCTCCAGGCGGAACTCCTCGGGCAGGCCCGCCGGTCGCGCTCCGACGTAGAGCCTGTCGACGCGGTGCCCCACGCGGGCCACGATCTCGTCGCCGATCGTCTGCGCGTACCCGGCCCACTCCTCGGCGGTGGGCTCGCCGCGGTCGCCCTCGCCGAACACGACGACCTCGTCGCCCACCGCGACCTCCGCGTCGCCCACGTCGACGACGAACTGGTCCATCGCGATGCGGCCCGCGATGGGATAGCGGCGTCCGCGGATCCACACGGTGCCATGGTCGGTCGCGATGCGCGGGATGCCGTCGGCATAGCCGAGCGGAACCAGTGCCAGCGTGGAGTCGCTGTCGGTGCGGTAGGTGAGGCCGTACGAGACCCCGTGCCCCGCCTCGACGCGCTTGACGGAGACGACGGGCGCCTTGAGGGTCATCACGGGGCGGAGGCCGAGGCCCCGCCCGTCGACGTCGTCGAACGGCGAGATGCCGTACGCGGCGATGCCGAAGCGCACCAGGTCGAGCCGCGCCTCCGGCTCGCGGATGCCCGCCGAGCTCGCCGCGAGGTGCAGCCGCTCGAAGCGGGCGCCGAGCCCCTCGGCCACCTCGACCGCCGCGCGGAGGCGCTGGAGCGACTCGGCGTCGTCGTCCGGCGAGGCATCGGCGAGGTGCGACCAGGCGGCGTGCAGACGCACGATGCCCCGGGCGTCGTAGTCGAGTGCGGTGCGCACGAGGTCGGGCCAGTCGTCGGCCGTGGCACCGTTGCGGCTGAGGCCGGTGTCGATCTTGAGGTGGACGCGGGGAGCGCGCGGGGCCCCCGCCCGCGCGATGGCGTCGAGCTGCCAGACGCCTGAGATGCCGAGGTCGATGTCGGCCTCCGCGGCCGCGCCGAAGTCGGAGCCGACGTCGTGCATCCAGGCGAAGATCGGCGCCGTGATGCCCGCGTCGCGGAGCGCCAGAGCGGCGGGGATGTCGAGCACCGCGAGCGACCCGGCGCCGGCCTCGAGCGCCGCGTAGGCGATGGGAACCATGCCGTGCCCGTAGGCGTTCGCCTTCACGGCGAGCATCGTCTCGGATGGCGCCGCGAGCGCCGCCAGCGTGCGCACGTTGTGCCGGAAGGCGTCGAGGTCGATCACCGCGGCGCGGCGGGGCGTCGCCCGGTCGTGGCTTGTCATGCGTACTCCCTCACCACGCGGCCGCCGAGCCGGGTGACGATCTCGTAGTTGATCGTCGACGCCGCCTGCGCCCAGTCGTAGGCGCTCGGAGCTCCGGTCGCCGGATCGCCGAACAGCGTCACGGGGTCGCCCACCGAGGCCCTGTGGTCGCCGAGGTCGACGACGAACTGGTCCATCGCGATCCTGCCGACGATCCGCCTCTGCTTGCCCGCGACCTCGACCGAGCCGGTGTTCGACAGGTGGCGGGGGATGCCGTCGGCGTAGCCGAGCGGAACCAGGCCGAGGGTGGTCGGGTGCTCTGCACGGTAGGTGTATCCGTACGAGACACCCGTGCCTGCCTTCACGCGCTTGACCGAGATGAGCCTCGACTCCAGCCGCAGGGCAGGCGTGAGGCCCAGGTGCCGGGGGCTCTCGTCGTCGAACGGGGAGAGCCCGTACAGGCCGATCCCGATGCGGACCATGTCGAGACGGGTCTCGGGCAGCCGCAGCGCCGCCGCCGTCGCCGCGATGTGGCGGAGGCGTGGCTCCAAGCCGGCCGCGCGGGCCAGCGCATCGGCCTCACGATAGGCATCGAGCTGCAGGCCGTCCTCGACGGGGTCGGCGTTGGAGAGGTGGCTGAAGAGGCCGTCGACGGTGACGCGCCCCTCGAGCTCCAGCTCGCGGGCCCGGTCGAACACGCGCTCCCACTCCCGCCGCGGGATGCCGTTGCGCCCGAGGCCCGTGTCGACCTTGAGGTGGACGGAGGCGGGCTGCGCCCGGGTCGCGGACGCGGCGGCCGCCGCACGCTCCAGGTGCAGGGCGGAGCTGGCGCCGATGGCGATGCTCCGCTCCACGGCCTCGTCGAACCGGGGATCGGCGTCGTGCAGCCAGGCGAGGATCGGCGCGTCGGCGATCTGCTCGCGCACCGCGAGCGCCTCGCCGACATCCGCGGTGCCGAGCCAGGTCGCGCCGGCCTCGAGAGCGGTGCGCGCGACGGGCACCGCGCCGTGCCCGTATCCGTTCGCCTTCACGACGGCCATGATCTGGGCGCCCTCGACGATCCGCGAGATGCGCTCGACGTTGGAGCCGATGGCGCCGAGGTCGACGATCGCCCGGCGCAGCGCCGGACGCCCGGAGTCGGACCTCATCGCTGTCGTGTCGCTCATGCCGTCGCCTCCGCGACCACGAAGGCGCAGGCCGATCCGCCGTCGTGGCTCATGCTCAGGTGGACCCGCGTCGCGCCCAGGCGGGCGAGCGCGTCGGCCACTCCCCCGCTCACCTCGAAGCCGGGGTTGCCCTCGTCGTCGGACACGACGCGCATGTCGTGCCAGCGGAACCCGGTGGAGTGCCCGACGGCCTTGATCAGCGCCTCCTTCGCGGCGAAGCGCACCGCGAGCGACCTCACCGGACGCCCGCGTTCGCCCTGAGCGAACAGGCGCTCCTCGAGACGCGGCGTGCGCTCGAGCGACCGCTCGAACCGCGCTACGTCGACGATGTCGACGCCCACCCCGACGATCACGGCGTCACTCGACGGTGACCGACTTGGCGAGGTTGCGGGGCTGGTCGACGTCGAGGCCCTTGGCCGTCGAGAGCGACATCGCGAACAGCTGGAGCGGCACGACCGTGAGCAGCGGCTCGAACAGCGGGGCGGCGAGCGGGATGCGGATCACCTCGTCGGCGAACGGCAGCACCGCCACGTCGCCCTCCTCCGCCACCGCGAGCACACGGGCGCCGCGCGCACGGATCTCCTGGATGTTCGAGACCACCTTCGAGTGCAGCGATCCGGGATCGCGCGGCGAGGGCACGACCACGAAGACGGGCTGACCGGGCTCGATGAGCGCGATCGGCCCGTGCTTCAGTTCACCCGCGGCGAAGCCCTCGGCATGGATGTACGCGAGCTCCTTGAGCTTCAGCGCACCCTCGAGCGCGATCGGGTAGCCCACGTGACGGCCGAGGAAGAGCACGGCGCGGGTGTCGGACATCCACCGGGCGAGCTGGTCGATCTCGTCGGCCGACTCGAGGACCTTCGCGATCTTGTCGGGCACGGCACGCAGCTCGTCCACGAGCTCGGCAGCGTATCCGGGCTCGACCGTGCCGCGCACCCGTGCGAGGTGGAGGCCGAAGAGGTACAGCGCGGTGATCTGCGCCACGAACGCCTTCGTCGAGGCCACGGCGACCTCGGGGCCGGCGTGCGTGTAGACGACGGCATCGGACTCGCGCGCGATGGTGGCGCCCTGCGTGTTGCAGATCGACAGCGTGCGCGCGCCGTGGGCGGTGGCGTACTTCACGGCCATGAGCGTGTCCATGGTCTCGCCGGACTGGCTGATCGAGACGACCAGGGTGCGCTCGCTGAGCACCGGGTCGCGGTAGCGGAACTCGTGCGAGAGCTCGACCTCGACCGGGATGCGTGCCCACTTCTCGATGGCGTACTTTCCGACGAGGCCCGAGTAGCTGGCGGTACCGCACGCGATGATGATGATGCGGTCGATGTCGGCCAGCACCTCGTCGAGACCCTCGAGCTCGGGCAGCCTGACCTGGTCGTCGATGACACGACCGCGGATGGTGTTGGCGACGGCCTCGGGCTGCTCGCTGATCTCCTTCGCCATGAAGCTCGACCAACCGCCCTTCTCGGCGGCGGAGGCATCCCACGACACCTCGAACTCGTGGACCTCGACGGGCCCGCCCTCGAAGTCGGTGACGGTGACGGAGTCGGGGGTGATGACCACGATCTGGTCCTGGCCGATCGCGACGGCGCGACGGGTGTGCTCGACGAACGCGGCCACGTCGGAGCCGAGGAAGTTCTCGCCCTCGCCGAGCCCGATCACGAGCGGCGAGTTGCGGCGGGCGCCGACGACGACGCCGGGCTCATCCTGGTGCACGGCGAGCAGCGTGAAGGCGCCCTCGAGGCGGTCGACCACGCGGCCGAGCGCGGCGGCGATGCCGTCGCCCTGCTCGTACTCACGGCCGAGGAGCTTCGCCGCCACCTCGGTGTCGGTCTCGCTGTCGAACGTGTAGCCGGCGTCGAGGAGCTCCTGCTTCAGCGACGAGAAGTTCTCGATGATGCCGTTGTGGATGAGCGCGATCCGCCCGTCGGCCGACAGGTGCGGATGCGCGTTGCCGTCGGTCGGTCCGCCGTGCGTGGCCCAGCGCGTGTGCCCGATGCCCGTCGTCCCCGTCGGCAGCGGGTTCGCCTCCAGATCCGACTCGAGCACCGCGAGCTTGCCCGCGCGCTTCCGCGTCACCAGCTCGCCGTCCTCGGCGATGACGGCCACGCCCGCCGAGTCGTAACCGCGGTACTCCAGGCGGCGGAGGCCGCCCAGGAGCACGTCCAGGCTGCTCTTCGATCCGACGTAACCCACGATGCCACACATGGGGTCGAGTCTATAGCGGCCTCCCCGAGCATCCGCCGGGCGCGCCATCAGGCAGAATGGGGAGCCTATGGGCGAGTCCGTGAACCAGGTCGGCCAGGGGCTCAGCCCGTTCGTCGAGATCGGCAGGGCCCACTGGGCCTCACTCGCCCCGTCGACCCCGCTTCCGCTGCAGGAGACCGAGATCGTGCAGCTGCGCGGCCTCGGGAACCCGCTCGACATGCGCGAGGTGTCGGAGGTCTACCTTCCGCTCACCCGCCTCATCAACCTCTACGCCTCGAACGCCCGCGCCCTCTACGACTCGACCCGCGGGTACCTGGGTGAGCACTCCAGCCGCACCCCGTTCGTCATCGGCGTCGCCGGGTCGGTCGCCGTCGGGAAGTCGACCATCGCCCGCCTCCTCCGCGAGCTGCTCGCCCGCTGGTCCGACACGCCCCGCGTCGAGCTCATCACCACCGACGGCTTCCTCTACCCCAACGCCGAGCTGCAGCGCCGCGGCATCATGAACCGCAAGGGCTTCCCCGAGTCGTACGACCGCAGAAGCCTGCTGCGGTTCGTCAGCGCCGTGAAGAGCGGCGTCGCCGAGGTGCGCGCCCCGTTCTACTCGCACCTCAGCTACGACATCGTGCCCGAGGCGCAGGTCGTGGTGCGGCAGCCCGACATCCTCATCGTCGAAGGGCTCAACGTGCTCCAGCCGCCGCTCCGCAACAACCTCGCGGTGAGCGACCTGTTCGACTTCTCGATCTACGTGGATGCGCGTACCAGCGACATCGAGCGCTGGTACGTCAACCGCTTCCTCGACCTGCAGCGCGGGGCGTTCGCGAACCCGTCGTCGTACTTCCATCGGTACGCGAGCCTCAGCGAGGTCGAGGCGCGGGCGACCGCGCGCTCCATCTGGGAGTCGATCAACCTGCCCAACCTGATGGCGAACATCCGGCCCACGCGCTCACGGGCGACCCTCGTGCTCCGCAAGGAGTCGGATCACACCGTGAAGCACGTGCTCCTGCGGAAGGTCTGACCGGCAGACCCGCGCGTCAGGAGCGCTCGACGCCCGTCGAGAGACGCTGGCGCACCACCTCGGCGAGCTCGCCGGCGACGCGGTCGGCGGTCGACTGGTCGCCGGCCTCCACCATCACGCGCACGAGCGGCTCGGTGCCGGAGGGGCGCAGCAGCACGCGCCCTGTGTCGCCCAGGTCGGCCTCGGCCTCGGCCACCGCCTGCGCCAGCACGGTGTCGGTCGCCACGCCGTCGCGGTCGACGCCGCGGACGTTCACCAGGGTCTGCGGGTACACCTTCATCACCGAGGCGAGCTCGGCGAGCGACGACCCGGTCTGGGCCATGCGGCTCACGAGCTGGAGGCCGGTGAGGATGCCGTCGCCCGTCGTGGCGTGGTCGGCGAAGATGATGTGTCCCGACTGCTCGCCGCCGAGGCTGTACGAGCCCTCGTTGATGGCCTCGAGCACGTAGCGGTCGCCCACCTTCGTCTCGAGCATCGAGATCCCGTGCTCGGCCATCGCGCGCTTGAGACCGAGGTTGCTCATCACCGTCGCGACGAGCGTGTGCTCGCGGAGCAGTCCGCGCTGATCCTGGGCCACGGCCAGGATCGCCATGATCTGGTCGCCGTCGACCATCGCGCCGGTCGCATCGACGGCCAGGCACCGATCGGCGTCGCCGTCGTGGGCGATGCCGACGTCGGCACCCGCAGCCACGACGGCCGCCGCGAGGTTGTCGAGGTGGGTCGAGCCCACCCCGTCGTTGATGTTCATGCCGTCGGGGTCGTTCCCGATGACGGTCACCGTCGCGCCGGCCACCGTGAACGCCTCGGGAGAGACGCCGGCCGCCGCGCCGTGCGCGCAGTCGAGCACGACATGGATGCCGTCGAGACGATGCGGCAGCGTCCCGAGGAGGTGCACCACGTAGCGGTCCTCGGCGTCGGCGAAACGCCGGATGCGCCCCACCTCGCCACCCAGCGGAGCGAGCGGCGGGAGGTCGAGAGCGGCCTCGATCTGCTCCTCGATCTCATCGGGGAGCTTCTTGCCGCCGGCCGCGAAGTACTTGATGCCGTTGTCGGGCGCGGGGTTGTGCGAGGCCGACACGACGACACCGAAGTCGGCGCCGATGTCGGCGATCAGGTACGCCGCAGCGGGGGTGGGGGAGCACTCCCGCGTCGAGCACGTCGACACCGGAGGCCGCGAACCCCGCCGCGACGGCGGAGGCGATGAAGTCACCGGACTGGCGTGGGTCGCGAGCGACGACCGCGACAGGACGACGGCCGACCTCGCGGGCTGGGGAACCCAGCACGCGTGCACCCGCTTGGGCGACGCGCAGTGCGAGATCGGCCGTGACGTCCTGGTTCGCGAGTCCGCGCACACCGTCGGTGCCGAAGAGGCGAGCCATGGGCTACAGCGTAGACCGAGCGCGGATCAGCGCTTGGAGAACTGCGAGGCCTTGCGCGCCTTCTTGAGACCGGCCTTCTTGCGCTCGATCACGCGGGCGTCGCGCGTGAGGAAGCCCGCCTTCTTGAGAGTGGGGCGGTTGTTCTCGCGGTCGATCTCGTTCAGCGCACGGGCGATGGCGAGGCGCAGGGCGCCGGCCTGGCCGGAGGGGCCGCCGCCGGAGATGCTGGCCGTCACGTCGTACGAGCCGATGAGGTCGAGGACCTTGAACGGGTCGGTGATCAGCTGCTGGTGCAGCTTGTTCGGGAAGTAGTCCTCGAACGCACGGCCATTGATGGTGAGGGTGCCCGAGCCGGGGACGAGGCGCACGCGAGCGATGGCCTCCTTGCGGCGGCCCACGGCCGCGCCCGACACGTTCAGGACGGCGCGGGGGGCGCGGGGCGCCTCCTCGGCCGGGGTCTCGGTGCTGTAGCTCTCAGGAGCCACGTCGATCTGGTCTGCGATCTTCGCCACGGTGATTCAGTCCTTGAGCCTCAAGTGTCTAGGGGCCTGGCGCTACTGGGCGACCTGGTCGAGGGTGTAGGGCGTGGGCTGCTGGGCAGCGTGCGGGTGCTCCGGGCCGGTGTAGACCTTGAGCTTGCGGAACTGGTCGCGACCGAGCGACGTCTTCGGCAGCATGCCGCGGATGGCCTTCTCGACGGCGCGGGCCGGGTTCTTCTCGAGGAGCTCGGTGTACGAGACGGCCTTGAGGCCGCCCGGGTAGCCCGAGTGGCGGTAGGCGAGCTTCTTCTCGGCCTTGGAGCCGGTGAGGACGACCTTGTCGGCGTTGACGATGATGACGAAGTCGCCGGTGTCCATGTGGGGCGTGAAGGTCGCCTTGTTCTTGCCGCGGAGGATGGCGGCCGCGTGGCTCGCGAGGCGGCCGAGGACGACGTCGGTCGCGTCGATCACGACCCAGCCGCGCGTGATCTCGCCGGCCTTGGGGGTGTAGGTGCGCGTCACAGTAGTGCTGCTTTCTGTTCGAGTGAGGGGTTCGTGAATCCCGCTCCGGTGGAGATTGCCCTCGGATCGAGGGGAACCGTCCGGTGGAGGGCTCAACTGCGGATGCACGCCGGGGCGCACACCAAAGATCAAGAATACGCGACCGGCCGGTTCCGGTCAAACGACGGCCGCGGACCGATCATTCGAGCTCGCGTCGGGCGCGCGTCCGCTCGGCCCTGCTCGCCAGCTCCTCCACCGGCGGGTATCCGACCTCGGTCAGGGTGAGGCCCTTCGCCGGCATCACCAGGAACGCGCTGGTGCGCATCCGCTCGTCGCGGAGCCGGACGAGCCGCTCCCCCGTCAGCGAGCCGTCGCCCACGGCCACGGCGGCGCCGACGAGCGCCCGCACCATGCTGTGGCAGAAGGCGTCGGCCTGCAGCCGGGCGATCAGCACGCCCCGGTGGTCTCGGTGCCAGCCGTACTCCTGGAGCGTCCGGATGGTCGTCGCGCCCTCGCGCGGCTTGCAGAACGTCGCGTAGTCATGGAGCCCGAGAAGCGCACGGGCGGCCGCATCCATCGCCTCGACGTCGAGCCGGGCCGGATGCCGCACGGTCCGCCGGCGCTCCAACGGGTCGCGCGGGGTGTCGGCATCCGCGACCCGGAACTCGTATCGACGCCAGACCGCGGAGAAGCGCGCCTCGAACCCTGCGGGCGCGAGGCCGCTGCCCAGGAGGACGACGTCGGAGTCGGCGCCCAGCACGCCGTTCATGCGCGCGGCGAGCTTCGACGCCAGCGCTTCCGGGCTCGCGTCGACGTCGTTGCGTCGACGGAGGCTGCCGAGCTGGTCCGCCGTCAGGTCCACGTGGGCGACCTGCCCGCTCGCGTGCACACCCGCATCCGTCCGCCCCGCCACGGTGAGCAGCGGCGCCGGCTCGTGCCGCCGGAACAGCGTCGCGAGCACCGACTCGAGCGCACCCTGCACCGTCCGCAGCGTAGGCTGACGCGCCCACCCACTGAAGTCGGTCCCCTCGTACGCGATGTCGAGCCGAACGCGCACCGATTCCATCCCGCCAGTCTAGGAAACGACGAACGCCCCGCATCCACGATCGGATGCGGGGCGTTCGAGGACGAGCGGGACTACTTGGTCTCGTCGGCCTTCTCGTCGGCGGCCTCGGCCGGAGCCTCGGTCTCGTCGGCGGGAGCCTCCGTGGCCTCGGTCTCCTCCGCCTCGGGGGCGGCGGTCTCCTCGGCCGGGGTCTCCTCGGCGGCGGTCTCCTCGACCGGAGCCTCCTCGGCGACCGGAGCGGCGGCAGCCTTCGAGCGCGCCGGCTTCGACGCGTTCTTCTTCACGACGGGCTCGAGCACGAGCTCGATCTGCGCCATGGGGGCGTTGTCGCCCTTGCGGAAGCCGAGCTTCGTGATGCGGGTGTAGCCACCCTCACGCTCGGCGACCAGCGGGGCGATCTCGGTGAAGAGCTCGTGGACGACGTTCTTGTCGCCGATGACGGCGAGAACGCGACGACGGGCGTGCAGGTCACCGCGCTTGGCGAAGGTGATGAGGCGCTCGGCCAGCGGACGGAGGCGCTTGGCCTTCGTCTCGGTGGTCTTGATGCTCTTGTGCGTGAACAGCGCGGCAGCGAGGTTCGCGAGGAGCAGGCGCTCGTGCGCCGGTCCGCCTCCGAGGCGGGGTCCCTTGGTCGGCTTGGGCATTGATCTCTCTCCAGGTTTTGCGTCAGTGAAAAGCTCAGGCGAACGTCAGATCAGACGTTCTCGTCGTCGTATCCGCCGTAGAAGTGCGCACCGTCGAAGCCGGGAACGCTGTCCTTCAGCGACAGGCCGAGCTCGACGAGCTTGTCCTTCACCTCGTCGACCGACTTCTGACCGAAGTTGCGGATGTTCATCAGCTGCGTCTCGGACAGGGCGACCAGCTCGGAGACCGTGTTGATGCCCTCGCGCTTGAGGCAGTTGTAGGAGCGGACCGACAGGTCGAGGTCCTCGATCGGCACCGACAGCTCGCTGGAGAGCACGGCGTCGACCGGCGCGGGGCCGATCTCGATGCCCTCGGCCGCGGTGTTGAGCTCGCGGGCGAGACCGAACAGCTCGACGAGCGTGCGACCCGCCGACGCGATCGCGTCGCGCGGGGTGATGGCGGGCTTGGTCTCGACGTCGACCACGAGGCGGTCGAAGTCGGTGCGCTCACCGGCACGGGTGGCCTCGACGCGGTAGGTCACCTTGAGCACGGGCGAGTAGATCGAGTCGATCGGGATCTGGCCCGCCTCGGAGAACTCGCTGCGGTTCTGGGTGGCCGACACGTAGCCGCGGCCGCGCTCGATGATGAGCTCGAGCTCGAACTTGGCCTTGTCGTTGAGGGTCGCGATGACGAGGTCGGGGTTGTGGATCTCCACACCCGCCGGCGCCGAGATGTCGGCCGCGGTGACCTCACCGGACGCGTGCTTGCGCAGGTAGGCGGTGATCGGCTCGTCGTGCTCGCTCGAGACGACCAGCTGCTTGATGTTCAGGATGATCTCGGTGACGTCCTCCTTGACACCGGGGATCGTCGAGAACTCATGGAGCACGCCGTCGATGCGGATGCTCGTCACGGCCGCGCCGGGGATCGACGAGAGGAGGGTGCGACGGAGCGAGTTGCCGAGGGTGTAGCCGAAGCCGGGCTCGAGCGGCTCGATGACGAAGCGCGAGCGGAACTCCGAGATGTTCTCCTCGGTGAGGGTGGGGCGCTGTGCGATGAGCACTGTGTATTCCTTTCGGCCAAGCGTCCGCTATATGACGCTTTGCGATACAACCGGGTGGCTGGCCCGATCGAAGTATGGAGTTGTCGGGGAGAGGCGGAGGTTCTCGCGAGACGCGAGCGGCCCGCCGGGTGCACGGGGCACCCGACGGGCTGGACGACAACTCAGACGCGGCGGCGCTTCGGCGGACGGCAGCCGTTGTGGGCCTGCGGCGTCACGTCGTTGATCGAGCCCACCTCGAGGCCGGCGGCCTGGAGCGAGCGGATCGCGGTCTCGCGGCCCGAACCGGGGCCCTTGACGAACACGTCGACCTTCTTCATGCCGTGCTCCTGCGCCTGGCGCGCGGCCGACTCGGCGGCGAGCTGGGCAGCGAACGGGGTCGACTTGCGGGAGCCCTTGAAGCCCACGCCGCCGGACGACGCCCAGCTGATGACCGCACCGGTGGTGTCGGTGATCGAGACGATCGTGTTGTTGAACGTCGACTTGATGTGGGCCTGGCCCACGGCGACGTTCTTCTTCTCCTTCTTGCGCGGCTTGCGAACAGCCGACTTGGGGGTAGCCATGTAGTGGTCTCCTCAGATCCTGTGGTGTCGGCGGCTCAGCGGCCGGCCTTCTTCTTGCCGGCGACGGTGCGCTTCGGGCCCTTGCGGGTGCGAGCGTTGGTCTTGGTGCGCTGACCGCGGACCGGGAGGCCCTTGCGGTGGCGGATGCCCTCGTACGAGCCGATCTCGACCTTGCGGCGGATGTCGGCGGCGACCTCGCGGCGGAGGTCACCTTCCACCTTGAAGTTGCCTTCGATGTGGTCGCGGAGGGCGACGAGCTGGTCGTCGGTGAGGTCCTTGACGCGGATGTCTCCGCTGATCCCGGTCTCCTCGAGAGTCTTCAGCGCGCGGGTGCGGCCGACTCCGTAGATGTAGGTGAGTGCGACTTCCACGCGCTTCTCGCGGGGGATGTCGACGCCTGCCAGACGTGCCATGACGGCATTCTCCTCATGATGAGTGGGAGGTGTGGAGCAGTCCCTGTGCCCCGGCCTCCCACCGGAGGAGTCGGCCCGACGCTCGCGCGCGGACCTCTCGGGACTGCTGTTTCGTGTTCAGTTGTGAAAGCGGCGGGTGGGCTCAGCCCTGGCGCTGCTTGTGACGCGGGTTGCTCTTGCAGATCACCATGACGCGTCCGTTGCGACGGATCACGCGGCAGTGCTCGCACATGGGCTTGACGCTGGGGTTGACCTTCATGATTCTTCTTCTCTCGCTGTCCTCGTACTCCGCGGTGCGGAGCCGTTACTTTCCGGCCCCAGGCCTACTTGTAGCGGTAGACGATCCGGCCACGGGTCAGGTCGTACGGGCTCAGCTCCACGATCACACGGTCCTCGGGGAGGATGCGGATGTAGTGCTGCCGCATCTTGCCTGAGATGTGTGCGAGGACCTTGTGTCCGTTGGTGAGCTCCACCCGGAACATCGCGTTCGGGAGAGCCTCGAGGACTGAGCCCTCGATCTCGATGACGCCGTCTTTCTTGGCCATAGCCTCACTGTCGCTGTTGTAGTCTGTGCTGGTCTTGCGAGTGTTCGGACTGGTTTCGCGCAGGCGCGGACGTCCGAAAACACCAAACATCGAGCTTACGTTAAACGGCTTCGCGGCGCAAGGAGCTCTCTACTCCATCACGCCGCGAAGTGCAACGCCGCTCAGTGTCCGACGGTGAACCTCCGGCCGGTGTGCTTCGGGTCCACGATCTCGTCGACGAAGGCGAGGGCGAAGTCGGTGCCCGAGATCTCCGACGAGCCGTCCTCCTTGGTGACCAGCACGTCGCCGTTCGTGCGGTACTCACCGGTGGTCTCACCGGGCGCGAACGAGCCGTAGAACGCGGCGGGGCTGACGTAGAACCACTCCAGGTCGCCGCCGTTCGCCCGCAGCCACTCGAGAACCTCGGCGTGGCTCGACGCCTCGGGCTTCCAGTCGTCGAGGAAGTCGGGGGTGTCGAGGAGGCGCGGTCCGCCCTCGGCGACGAGCGAGCTGCCGGCGCCTCCGACGACGCCGAGACGCGCGCCACCCTGCTTCGCCGCCGCGGCGATGGCGGGCGTGAGGGGCAGGAGCACGGGCGTGTTGTCACCGTCGACCGCATGGATCGCGATGACGACCACGTCATGGTCGGCGGCGAGGCGCTCGAGCAGGGCCTGGTCGGCGATGTCGCCGGTCACGTGCTCGACCCCGGCGATCGGCTCGGCGGGTGCGTGCCGCGACACCGAGGTCACCTCGATCCCCCGGCCCAGCGCCTCGCGCGCGATGTTCCCTCCGGTGTACCCGGTGCCTCCGATGATGGCGATGCTCGTCACGGTCGTCCTTCTCTCTGTAGCCTGACCGTGTTCGATTCTCCTCGTCGGGAAGACGATCCGCGCGGTCGCGGTTGGACAGAACATGGTGGATTCGGGACATTCCCACATCGAGCGCATCGCATACCTGCCCCGGTCGGGCCGCGAGTACGAGGTGGAGGCCAAGCCGGTCTCGTCGATGCGGGCCGCGCTCGAGCCCAGCGGCTCTCGCGCTCCGCAGCGCGTCGAGTTCCATCTCCTCCTCGTGGTCGCCGGCGGCAGCTCGACGCACATGCTCGACTTCACCGAGCATCGGCTCGGTCCTCGCTCCGTCCTCTGGGCCCGACCGGGTCAGGTGCAGCGTTGGGGCGACCTCGGCGACCTCGACGCCACCGCCGTGATCTTCCCTGCCGGCGTGGTCGATCCGGCGACGGATGCGCTGGCGTCGGTCGAGCATCCGTCCGGTCCCCGGTTCTGGGGGCTCGACGACACGGCGTGGTCGGATGTGGCGGCCCTGGTGAGCGTGCTGCGCACCTCCCACGACGCGGGCGGGGGCTGCGTCCTCAGCGAGGCGCGTCGCGGGGCGTCGCGGCACACGCTGGAGGCGCTGCTCCTGCGGCTGGCCGGCACGGCGACTACCCAGCCCGTGTCCCCGGCCTCCGATGCCTACCTCGCGTTCCGCGACGCGGTCGAGCGCGACTTCGCCGTCGAGCACGGCGTCGCGGGCTACGCGACGCGCCTGGGCTACTCGGTCCGCACCCTGTCGCGCGCGACCCGCGCCGCCACCGGGGCCAGCCCGAAGGAGGTCGTCGACCAGCGCATCCTCCTGGAGGCCAAGCGCCTCTTAGCGCACACCGACCTCTCTGCCGCCCGCGTCGGCTCCTCCCTCGGCTTCAGCGACCCGTCGAACTTCACCGCCTGGTTCACCACCCGCGAGCGCCTCTCCCCCGCCGCCTTCCGCGCCTCCCTCTGAGATTCACCCCGCGTCGGCGTCGAACTCCTCGAGCTCGTCGGCGAGCCAGACGCGGACCTCGACCCCGTCGATGGAGGTCGCCCGCTCCTCGACGAGGCTGCGCGCCGACTCGTCGAGGACGACGATCGAGAGCACCTGAGCACCGGTCTCGATCGCGAGCGCCTGCACCCGCACGGTCGGGACGCCGGCGACGAGGGTCGGCGCGACGGCGGCCGCATCACCGGGCGCCTCCGTGTACGTGCCGGTCACCCAGACCGTCTCGTCCGGAGCGTGCACGCTGAAGCTCAGGTTCGACTGCACGCCACCCGACTCGCGGGCCAACTCCTGCAGTCGAGCCAGAGCCTCCAGCAGATCGGCGGGATCGGAGGACGCCACCTCCGCGGAGACCCCGTCGACCAGGTCGACGGCCGAGAAGCCGCCCCCACTGCGCAGGCGCAGGAACAGAGGGAGGAAGGCCTCCTCGCGATCGCTGAATCGGCCTTCGCCGTCGAGCGCGAACACCACGGTCGGGTAGGTCCACTCCGAGTCGGCGTAGTGGTCGGAGACGGCCCGCACGAGCTGCCGCAGCGCGTCATCGTCGAGCGAGGGATCGACCGTCACGTCGACCGCGATCTCACCACTGAACGGCGAGGGGTCCGCCGTCGCCGTGGCCCCGAGCACGCCCGGCTGCTGCTGCACCCATTCCGCGGTGGCGGCAGCGTCCGCCGCTCCCGACCCGGATCCCTGACAGCCCGCCAGGCCGACGAAGATCGCGGCCGTCACCAGGGCGGCCGCGATCCGCAGGAGCGTCGAGCGAGGGGTCACCGACCCATCATACGAGCTTTCCTCAGGACCGCGCGACAGCGACCGTCGAGACCACGTGAGGGAACAGCGGGTGCGACGGCTCGAGCCCCGTGACCTGCTCCGTGAACTCCTCGGCGGAGAGCGTCGAGAGCAGGGTCGCGAGCTCGGTGCTCTGCGGGTCGGACGCCGGATCGAAGCGGAGCGCATCGGCGACCGCCGTGAGGAGCGCCGTGAACGGGAGGCCCCGCTCGGCGAGCTCGGCAGCGGGGCCGATGAACCGCTCGTGCCGGCTCAGCTTCCGCAGCGGCTGCCGCCCGACGCGCTCGGGGGTGTCGGTCAGATAAGGGTTCGCGAACCGGATGAGGTTCTTCTCGAGGTACGCCTCCTGCGTCGCCGGATCGAACTCGTGCTTGGCCACGAGCAGCGCCTTCGTCTCTTCGAGCACGGCCTTCACGGCCGCGAAGACCGACGGCACGCCGAGCGCCTCCGAGAGCGTGGACGCGCCCTCGACCCACGCCGCGTAGGCCAGGGTGGCGTGCCCGGTGTTCACGGTGAACAGCTTCCGCTCGATGTACGGCGCGAGGTCGGGCACGAAGTGGGCGTCCGGGATGTCGGGCACGGCCGCATCGAAGGGGCCCGACTCGATGGCCCACTCGAAGAAGTCCTCCACCGTGACGTCGAGTCCGGCGTCGGGCGCCTGGTTCGGGACGATCCGGTCGACGGCCGTGTTCGCGAAGACGGCACGCGACAGTGCCGACACATCCGGGACCAGGGCCGACGTGATCTCGGCCTTCAGGGCATCCGTGGCGTTGATGGCGTTCTCGCACGCCATCACCGTCACGGGTGGCAGAGCAGCCGATCGCGCGGCGAGTCCTCGCGCGATCACCGGCGCGATGAAGCGGAGCACCGTCGGACCCACCGCGCACGTCACGACGTCGGCGGTCGCGATCTCGGCGACCACCGCATCCTCGTGGGTAGCGCTGTTGATCGCGCGGAACCCGGTGACGGTCTCGGTGGACCCCTGCTCACCGACCTCGTGCACGACGTAGCTGTCGGCCGCGGCGAGCGCGTCGATGAGCGACGCGTTGACGTCGGCGAACACGACCTCGTATCCCGCCCGGTGGAGGATCAGCCCGACGAACCCGCGGCCGATGTTGCCGGCGCCGAAGTGCACCGCTTTCATGCGTTCTCCTAGTCGTTGATGTCGCCGAGCAGGTCCAGGACCTCCTCGGGGGTCGAGGCGGCGACGAGCTTGGCCACGTCGTCCTCCTCGCTGAACACGATCGCGATCTTGGTGAGGATCTCGAGGTGCCCGTTCTCCTTGCCGGCGATGCCGACCACGAAGCGCACCTCCTCACCGCCCCAGTCGATCGGCTCGTCGTACCGCACGAACGAGAGCGCGGACTCCAGGATCGTGTCCTTGCCCTCGTTCGTGCCGTGCGGGATGGCGAGGAGGTTCCCCATGTAGGTCGACACGGTGTTCTCGCGCTGGAGCATGTAGTCCAGGTACTCCGGGGTGACGGCTCCGGCCTCCGTGAGGATGGCCGCCGCCTCGGCGATGGCGCCGTCGCGGTCGGTGGCCGTGCCGCCGAGCCTGATCTGCGAGAGCTCGAGTACGTTCGCCATGGGGATCTCCTTCTCCGTCGGGCGCGCTAGGCCTGCGCGCTCTGCCCTCTCAGTCTGTCGACCACTTCGTCATATCGGGGAGAGTTCATGAAGTTGTCGACCGACACATGGTCGGCACTCGGGGTCCGCTCCTGGGCGCGGGCCGTCAGCTCGCGCTGCGTGATGACGAGGTCCACGTCGTCGTCGAGGTTCGCGATCGCCTTGTTGACGACCGTGACGCCCTCGATGCCGGCCTTCTTGATCTTGTTGCGCAGCACCGACGCACCCATCGCGCTGGAGCCCATGCCCGCGTCGCAGGCGAACACGATGTTCCGGATGGGGCGGGTGTCGGTGAGCAGCGACGTCTCCTCGGCCACGACCTCGGCGTCGCCCGCGGGCACGCCCTCGGCACGCAGGTTGCCGAGCACGCTCGACTCCTTGCCCTTGTTCGCCTCGGTCTTCGCGATCGCCGCCGACAGGTCGCCGGCGTTCTCGTTCGCCAGGTCGCGCTTGCGGCTCGCCCTCAGGATGACGGCGGTGACGAGGAACGACACCCCGGCCGCGCAGATCACCGAGAGGATGACGCCGACGTAGCTGTCGGGCGCGGTCTGCAGCAGCACCGCGAAGATGCTGCCCGGCGACGCCGGAGCACGGAGGCCCGAGTTGAACAGCACGTTCACGGCCACCCCGGTGGCGCCGCCCGCGATCGCGGCGAGGATCGTGATGGGCTTCGAGAGCACGTACGGGAAGTAGATCTCGTGGATGCCGCCGAAGAACTGGATGATGATCGCGCCGGGTGCGCTCGCCCTGGCGAGTCCGATGCCGAAGATCGAGAACGCGAGCAGGATGCCGAGGCCCGGGCCGGGGTTGGCCTCGATGAGGAACAGGATCGACTTGCCCTGCTCCGCCACCTGCTGCACGCCCAGCGGGGTGAACACGCCGTGGTTGATGGCGTTGTTGAGGAACAGCACCTTGCCCGGCTCCACGAGGATCGATGCCAGCGGCAGCAGGCCGATGCTGATCAGCCAGTTCACGCCGGCCTCCAGCGCCTTCGACAGGAACTCGACCACCGGCGCGATCCCGAAGAACCCGGCGAGCGAGAGGAGGAACCCGAGGATGCCCGCGGAGAAGTTGTCGACCAGCATCTCGAACCCGGGTCGGATCTTGCCCGCCCAGATCTTGTCGATCTGCTTGATGAGCCAGGCTCCGAGCGGACCCATGATCATCGCGCCGATGAACATCGGGATGCTCGCGCCCACGATCACACCCATGGTCGCGATGGTGCCCACGACGCCGCCTCGCGCACCGTAGACCATGCGGCCTCCGGTGTTGGCGATGAGGAGCGGCAGGAGGTAGGTGATCATCGGTCCGACGAGACCGACGTACTGCGGGAACGTGGTGCCGTCGTCGGCCTGGGCGAGCTGGGTCGCGGCGCCCTGCCAGCCGATCAGGTCGGCGTTGCCGAACCCGCCGAGGATCCCGTTCGGCAGCCATCCGGTGGCGATGAAGAACGAGGTGATGAGACCCCACGCGATGAACGCGGGGATGTTGGGCATGACCATGCCCGAGAGGAACGTGCCGAACCGCTGGACGCGCACGCGCGCTCCGCCGCCCTTCTGGGCGCCGGCCTGGGGTGGTGACGTCGTTGTCATGACGAGTGCTCCGTTTCTGAGGTGTGTGGTGGTGCGATCACAGGGAATGGGGAGGGTGGGTCAGGTGCCCGCCGCCGCGGCGGTGACTGCGGCTCGGGCCTCGACGGCGCTCGACTCGGAGAGCGCGAGCTCGGCGAAGCGCCGGGCGTCGTCGAGGGTGTGACGGGCGAGCTCGATGCGCACGTCGGCCAGGGCGGCGGGCGACATCGAGAGGGTGGTGGCGCCGAGGCCGACGAGCACGACGGCGAGCAGCGGATCCGCCGCGGCCTCGCCGCAGATCCCGACGGGCTTGCCGAGCGCGGCGCCGGCTCTGCCGACCTCGCCCACGAGCTTCAGCACCGCCGGGTGCCAGGGGTCCTGGAAGGAGGCGACCGATCCGAGGAGCCGGTCGGCCGCCAGGGTGTACTGCGTGAGGTCGTTGGTGCCGATCGACGCGAAGTCGGCGATGGCGAGGATGCGGTCCGCCAGCAGTGCCGACGACGGCACCTCGACCATGACCCCGGCCGTCTTCAGTCCGAGCTCGCGCGCGAGCTGGGTGAAGTAGCGGGTCTCCTCGACCGTGGAGACCATCGGGGCCATCACCCAGAGGTCCGCCTCGGTCGCCGCCTCCGCTGCCGCGAGCGCCGTCAGCTGGTCCCGCAGCACCGACTCGTTGGCGCGCAGGGCCCGCAGACCGCGGAGGCCCAGCGCCGGGTTCTCCTCCGCGGAGTCGTTGAGGAAGCTCAGCGGCTTGTCGGCGCCGGCGTCGAGCGCCCGGACGACGACCTTCCGGCCCGGGAACGCCTCGAGCAGCGCCGTGTACTGCGCGGTCTGGTCGGCGATGCTGGGTGCGGTCTCGGCGTCGAGGAAGAGGAACTCGGTGCGGAAGAGGCCCACACCCTCGGCGCCCTTGGCCACCGCATCCGCGGCGCCCTTCGACGAGCCGAGGTTGGCCAGCAGCGGGATGGCGGTCCCATCCGCGAGGGCTCCCGGCCCCACCGGGGCCGATTCGGCGGCCCGATCGGCGGCGGCCCGCTCGATCGCGGCGGACCGCTCGTCGTCCGAGGGAGCGACGGTGACATGACCGCTCGCGGCGTCGACGACGACCTCGGTGCCATCAGCGAGCGTCAGTGCGCCGACGACGCCGACCACCGCGATGACCGCCTTCTCGCGGGCGAGGATCGCGGTGTGCGAGGTGGGCCCGCCCTCACTCGTGACGAGCGCGAGCACCTTCTCCAGGTCGAGCAGTGCGGTGTCGGCGGGGGCGAGGTCGCGGGCGACCAGCACGAACGGGGTGTCGGACTCGGGCACCCCGGGGGCGGGGACGCCGCGGAGGTGCGCCACCACCCGCTGCGACACGTCGTCGAGATCGGTGGCCCGCTCGCCCATGTAACCGCCCATGCTCACGAGGAGGTCGCGGAAGGCCGCGAAGGCGTCGTACACGGCGCGCTCGGCGGTCGAGCCGCCGTCGATGCGGGCGGCCACGTCGTCGGCGAGGGTCGGGTCCTCGGCCATGAAGGCCTGGGCCTCGAGCACGTCCTTCGCTGATCCGCCGGCCCGCTCACCCCGGTGACGGATCACCGCCGCCGTCGCGGCGAGCGACGCGCGGGCACGCTCCTTCTCGGCATCGGCGCCGAGGGTCGACGGGGTCGCCTCCGGCTCCGGCAGCGGCTCGGGCATGCGCAGCACGGTCCCGACGGCGATCCCTCGCCCGATGCCGGTGCCCGTCAACGTCGACGTCACCTGCTGATCCGACATCACTCCGCGTCCATGTCCGTCTCGAGCAGCGTCGCGAGCTCGTCGAGCACCGCGTCGGCGTCCGCCGCGTCGGAGGTGAGGGTGAGGGTGTCGCCGTGCTCCACGCCGAGCGAGATGACGCCGAGGATGCTCGCGGCGTTGACCGACTTGCCGCCCTTGACGAGCTGGACCGGGATGCCGGACTTCGCCACGGTCTGGGTGAAGATCGTCGCCGGGCGAGCGTGAAGTCCGTGCGTGGACGCGATCTCGACGGTGCGTTCTGCCATGGTGGTCTCCTTCATTCGTGCTCGGCTTCGAGCGGGTTGTTCCGGTGCCGGGCGAGCAGGTCGCCGAGCAGGTCCGTGGCGGCCGCGGCCCCGTCGGGGCCGAACGCGTCCTCGGGCAGCAGCCCTGCGGGTGTGCTCGCCGCGGCGGCGCGCTGCTCGATGGCGGCGAACTCGGCCGCCAGGTGCGGACCCACCAGGAGCGCGTCCGTGGCGGGAAGCCGCTCGTCGAGATCCTGCACGGTGCCCGCCTCTACGACGAGATCGAGTCCGCGCTCACGAGCGACGGCCCGGATGCGCAGGGCGAGGAACGTGCTCGACGCTCCTGCACCGCAGACGATCAAGACGCGTTCCACGCACACCTCCTCGAGTGCATCCGACGTTCCCATCTTGAGATCGTGCGACTTCCGGATCCAACAGGGTTGCTTCCGCACCCTAGGAAGGGAGAGGTGCCCCGGATGCGGGGCACAGGGCGACGGATGCGGGGTACGCTGACTGACCAAGACGGCCTTGATCCGTCATCAGCGACATGAGCGAGCGATACGAACGTCTACTCGACTACCTCGCGGCCGCCGACGACTGGGTGACTGCGGGGGAGCTCGCCGACCGCCTGGGCGTCACGACACGGAGCGTCCGCAGCTATGTGACCGGCGTCAAGCAGGCCGCGATGCCTCTCGAGGTGATCGCGTCGTCGACGAGCGGCTACCGCCTCAACCGCGACGCCTACGCGGAGTTCCTCACCGTCATCCGATCATCGTCGAAGCCGCCGGGCAGCCCGCGCGACCGGGTCCACGCGATCATCCGCGACCTGGGCGAGTCGGTCGACGGCGTCGACGTCTTCGACCTGGCCGCCTCGCTGTACGTCAGCGAGTCGACCATCGAGGCCGATCTCCGCAAGGTGAAGATGCTCGTCGACGATGCCGGCCTCGACCTCGTCCGCCGCGGCAGCCGGCTCCGGCTCGAGGGCAGCGAGCTCGGTCGGCGGCGCCTGCTCAGTCGCGTCTTCCGTGACCAGAGCGCCCAGGGCTTCCTCGACCTCGACTACATCCAGCGCGAGTTCGGCTTCCCCGCCCTCGGTCGGTTCAAGGACGACCTCGTCGAGCGGCTCGGCGCCACCGGCTACTTCGTCAACGAGTACTCGATCAACAACGTCCTGCTCCACGTCGCGATCGCCGTCGACCGGGTCTCGAAGGACAGGTCGATCGAGTCGGTCGACTCCTCCCCCGCTCCGGGCGGCCCGCCTGAGGTGGAGCGGATGCTCGAGCAGCTGGTGACCGAGCACTTCGGAGTGCGCCTGAGCACGCGGGAGCTCGGGTACCTCGCGATCCTCCTTACCACGCGCGTGCTGACACCTGGCCAGGACGAGGCGACCGAGGACGTCGCCGCGGCCTACCTCCGCGACGAGGACCTCGCCTCGCTGCGCGCGATCGTCTCGCTGGCGAGCGACGAGTACCTCGTCGACCTGCGCGACGAGGACTTCCTCGTCCGCCTCGGACTGCATGTGCGCAACCTCGTGGCCCGCGGTCACGAGAGCGTCCACATCCGCAATCCCATGACGAGGTCGATCAAGAGCTCGTACCCGATGATCTACGAGCTCGCGGTGTTCATCGCCAGTCAGGTGCAGCGCCGCGAGGGCATCCCCATCAACGACGACGAGATCGCGTACATCGCGCTGCACGTCGGGTCGCACCTGGAGCGGCAGAGCCGCCGCGAGGAGCGGGTGACGTGCGCCATCGTCAGTCCCACCTACTACGACCTCCACGAGCGCCTGCGCGAACGCGTCGAGGCCGTGTTCGGCGACGACCTGCAGGTCGACATCACGATCACCCGCACCGACGTCGACTGGTCGGCGCTGTCCTCCGACATCGTCATCACGACGATCCCCGCCCCCGGCGCCCGCGACACGGTGGTGACGGTGCAGCCGTTCCTCACCGACGCCGACGTCGACGCGATCCGGCGGGCGCTGGCCGCCGTGCGTCGGCACCGCCGTCGGATGGAGCTGAAGGACGAGCTGCTCCAGTACTTCGACGAGCGCCTCTTCTTCCGCGACCTGCAGCAGCCGAGCGAGGCCGCGATGATCCGGCGCCTCGGCTCGGCGATGGTCGAGCTCGACATCATCGACGACGAGTACGTCGAGAAGGCGATCGAGCGCGAGGCGATGTCGTCGACCGCCTTCACCGACACGATCGCCGTGCCTCATGCGATGACCATGAGCGCTTCGCACACCGCGCTCGCCATCGTCGTCAACGAGACGCCGATGCAGTGGGGCGGCAACCGCGTCAACGTGATCGCCCTGATCGCGTTCAGCGCCGACGGGCGGCGCGCCTTCCAGGTGGTGTTCGATCAGCTCGTGGAGGTGTTCTCGGACCGCGATGTCGTGCAGCGCATCGTCCGCCGCGGAACGACGTTCCCCGCCTTCATCGACGAGCTCGTCCGGGTGATGGACGAGTAGCGACTCGCTACGGGATGGGGACGGGCGTCACGCCGAGGGGAGCCAGGGCCGCCGCTCCCCCGTCGACCGCGGTGAGCACCCAGATGCCGTCGGCGTGCACCGCCACCGAGTGCTCCCAGTGCGACGCCATGCTGCCGTCGGAGGTCGCCACCGTCCACTCGTCGTCGCGGACGAAGGTCTCCTCGGAGCCGGCGGTGATCATCGGCTCGATCGCCACCACCAGGCCGGGCTTCACCTCTGGTCCGCGCTGGCGCACCCGGTAGTTGAACACCGGGGGCTCCTCGTGCATGCTGCGGCCGATGCCGTGCCCGATGTAGTCGGTGAGGATGCCGTACTGCGCGCCCTCCGCCACCGACGGATGCGACGTGACGTAGTCCTCGATCGCCTCGCCCACCTCGTTGAGGTGCTTCGCCCGGGCCAGGCGGGCGATGCCGTGCCAGAGCGACTGCTCGGTGACGTCGGAGAGCAGCTGTCGTGCAGCGACGGTCTCCGGATGCGCCGGGTCGTCGAGGACGATCGTGATCGCCGAGTCGCCGTTCCAGCCGCCCACGTCGGCGCCGCTGTCGATCGACACGATGTCGCCTGGCTGCAGCACCCGCGCGCCCGGGATGCCGTGCACGACGTCGTCGTTCACACTCGTGCAGAGCGTGTGCAAGTACCCGGGCACCATCTGGAAGTTGGACACTCCCCCACGCGAGCGGATGGCCTCGTCGGCGATGCGGTCGAGCTCGAGCGTGCTCATGCCGGGCCGGATCGCGGCGCGCACGGCGTCGAGCGACGCGGCGGTCACGAGGCCCGGCTCGACCATCGCCCGCAGCTCCGCGGGCGACTTGTAGATGCCCTTGCCGCGTCGCCCGATCATCGGTGGGCGAGAGCGGTGATGATGCGGCCCGTGACCTCGTCGATCTCGCCGAGACCGTCGACCTCGACCACGAGACCACGGCTGCGGTACACCTCGACGATGGGGGCGGTCTGCTCCGCGTACACGTCGAGACGCGTGCGGATGACCTCCTCCGTGTCGTCGCTGCGGCCCTGCTCGAGAGCGCGCTGCCGCAGGCGGCGGACCACCTCGTCGGTGTCGGCGGTGAGCAGCACCACGGCGTCGAGCGACGCTCCCGCCTCGCCCAGCATCCGGTCGAGCTCGTCGACCTGCTGGAGCGTGCGGGGGTAGCCGTCGAGCAGGAAGCCCGCCTCCGCATCCGGCTGCGAGAGCCGATCACGGACGAGGTCGTTCGTCAGGGAGTCGGGCACGTAGTGGCCCTTGTCCATGAACTCCTTCGCCTGCACGCCCAGGGGCGTCTCGGCGCGGACGTTCTCGCGGAAGATGTCGCCCGTCGAGATGGCCGGGATGCTGTACGCCTCGGAGAGCTTGGCCGCCTGGGTGCCCTTGCCGGCACCGGGAGGGCCGATGAGGAGCAGTCGGAGCGCCTCACCGGAGCTCATCGGAGCAGACCCTCGTAGTGACGCTGCTGCAGCTGAGAGTCGATCTGCTTGACCGTCTCGAGACCGACGCCGACGATGATCAGGATCGACGCGCCACCGAACGGGAAGTTCTGGTTGGCGCCGACCGCGGCCAACGCGATCAGAGGCAGCAGTGCGATCAGACCCAGATACACCGAGCCCGGCAGCGTGATGCGGGTGAGCACGTAGTCGAGGTACTCCGCCGTGGGGCGGCCCGCCCGGATGCCCGGGATGAAGCCGCCGAACTTCTTCATGTTGTCGGCGACCTCTTCGGGGTTGAAGGTGATCGCGACGTAGAAGTACGTGAAGCCGACGATGAGCAGGAAGTACAGGAGCATGTAGAGCGGGTGATCGCCGCGCACCAGGTAGTTGTTGATCCACGTCACCCAGCCGGCCGGCTCCTGACCGGGCTGCGGCTGGTTGAACTGCGCGATCAGCGCGGGCAGATAGAGCAGCGACGACGCGAAGATCACGGGCACCACACCGGCCATGTTGACCTTGATGGGGATGTACGTGTTGTTGCCGCCGTACGTCCGTCTCCCGACCACACGTTTCGCGTACTGCACCGGGATTCGCCGCTGAGACAGCTCGACGAAGACCACGGCGACCATGACCGCCAGCCCGACGACGATGACGAGCAGGAAGGTCTCGAAGCTGCGCGACTGCGCGATCTGCCAGAGCGACTCGGGGAAGCGAGCGGCGATCGAGGTGAAGATCAGCAGCGACATGCCGTTGCCGATGCCGCGCTCGGTGATGAGCTCGCCCATCCACATGATGACGCCCGTACCCGCCGTCATGGTGATGACCATGAGGAGGATGGCGTACCAGGCGTCGTTGGTGATGAGCTGCCCGCACTCGGCGACGGTGGACGTGCCGAACAGCGCACCGCTGCGGGCCACCGTGATGAGGGTCGTCGACTGCAGGACGCCCAGCGCGATGGTGAGGTAGCGCGTGTACTGCGTCAGACGGCTCTGGCCGGCCTGACCCTCCTTGTAGAGGGTCTCGAAGTGAGGGATGACCACTCGGAGCAGCTGCACGATGATCGACGCCGTGATGTAGGGCATGATGCCCAGCGCGAAGATCGAGAGCTGGAGGAGCGCGCCACCCGAGAAGAGGTTGACGAGCTCGTAGAGGCCCGAGGTGTTCTGGTTCGCGGCCAGACATGTCTGCACGTTGCCGAAGTCGACGAACGGAGCGGGGATGAACGAGCCGAGTCGGAACAGCGCGACGATGCCGAGCGTGAACCCGATCTTCCGGCGCAGGTCTGGCGTGCGGAAGATTCTCGCGACGGCTTGGAACAAAGGGGCCTCCTGCTGGATTCTCTCGGCTCGTTAAGCCGAGATGGCTGGAGATCGGACACACGATCTCACACAGCCGACACCGTAGGTTATCGGATCTGTATGGAATCGGTGAGTCCGACCTCCAGCCAGGGGGTTACTTGACCGAGCCGCCGGCCGCGACGATCTTCTGCTCAGCGGAGCCGGAGACCTTGTCGACGGTGACGTTGAGCTTCACCGCGATGTCGCCGGCGCCGAGCACCTTGACCTTCTCGTTCTTGCGGACGGCACCCTTGGCGACCAGGTCGCCCACGGTGACGTCGCCACCGTTCGGGTACAGCTCGGCGAGCTTTTCCAGGTTCACGACCTGGTACTCGACGCGGAACGGGTTCTTGAACCCGCGCAGCTTCGGGGTGCGCATGTGCAGCGGCATCTGGCCACCCTCGAAGCCGACCTTGACCTGGTACCGGGCCTTGGTTCCCTTGGTACCGCGACCAGCGGTCTTTCCCTTCGAGCCCTCACCGCGACCGACGCGGGTACGTGCCTTCTTGGCACCCGCAGCGGGACGGAGGTGGTGGACCTTGAGCACCTGCGGACGAGCCGCGGGGGCCTCGGCCTTGTCGGCCTTGGTCTCCTTGGCGTCTGCGGTCTTCGCAGCCGTCTTGCGCGCCGGAGCCTTCTTCGGGGCCGCCTTGGCGGTCTCGACGGTCTCTTCTTCAGCCATTAGTCAATCTCCTCGACCTTCACGAGGTGAGCGACCGTGCGGACGTAACCGCGGTTGGCCGCGCTGTCCTCACGCACGACGACATCGCCGATCCGCTTCAGCCCGAGGCTGCGGAGGGTGTCGCGCTGGTTCTGCTTCTCGCTGATAACGGACTTGATCTGGGTCACCTTGATGCGAGCGGCCATCATGCACCTGCCTTCGCGGCGAGGGCGTCCTGCTCGGCACGCACCAGGCGGGCCGGGGCGACCTCGTCGAACTCGAGCCCACGACGTGCGGCGACGGCGCGGGGCTCCTCGAGCTGCTTCAGCGCCTCCACCGTCGCGTGGACGATGTTGATCGTGTTGGACGAGCCGAGCGACTTCGACAGGATGTCGTGGATGCCGGCGCACTCCAGGACCGCGCGGACGGGGCCACCGGCGATGACACCGGTACCGGCCGCAGCGGGACGCAGGAGAACGACACCGGCGGCAGCCTCACCCTGCACGGGGTGCGGGATGGTGTTGCCGACGCGAGGGACGCGGAAGAAGTTCTTCTTCGCCTCCTCGACGCCCTTCGAGATCGCCAGCGGCACCTCGCGGGCCTTGCCGTAGCCGACGCCGACCAGGCCGTTGCCGTCTCCGACGACCACGAGGGCGGTGAAGCTGAAGCGACGACCACCCTTCACGACCTTCGACACGCGGTTGATCGTGACGACGCGCTCCAGGAACTGGCTCTTGTCGGCGTCGCGGCTGTTGCGGTCGCGGTTAGGGTTGCGCTCGCGACCACCACGGCGCGCCTCGCGGGGCTCCTGGTTGTTGTTCTGGGTCGAGGCTGCAGTCTCGACGGGGGCTTCTCCAGCCACGTTCTGCTCCTCGGTGTTGGGGGTGCTCACAGGCTCAGACCACCCTCTCGTGCTCCGTCGGCGACGGCCGCGATGCGACCGGCGTAGCGGTTGCCGCCGCGGTCGAACACGACCGCCTCGACACCGGCCGACTTGGCGCGCTCGGCGACGAGCTCGCCGACCTTGTGCGCCTTCGCGGTCTTGTCACCGTCGAACGTGCGCAGGTCGGCCTCGAGGGTCGATGCGGACGCCACGGTGTGGCCCTTGCTGTCGTCAACGACCTGCACGAAGAGGTGACGGGCCGAACGGGTGACGACGAGACGGGGACGGACGGCAGTGCCCTCGATCTTCTTGCGGAGACGCGAGTGACGGCGGTCGCGGGACGCGGACTTGCTGCTGTTGGCCATGGTCACTTACCACTCTTTCCGGCCTTGCGGCGAACGTTCTCGCCGGCGTACCGCACACCCTTGCCCTTGTAGGGCTCGGGCTTGCGGAGCTTGCGGAGGTTTGCGGCCACCTCACCGACCTGCTGCTTGTCGATGCCGTTGACCGTGAGCTTGTTGTTGCCCTCGACCGTGAACGAGATGCCCGCGGGCGGCTCGACGGCGATCGGGTGCGAGTAGCCCAGGGCGAACTCGACGCCCGAGCCCTTGGAGGCGACGCGGTAACCGGTGCCGACGACCTCGAGGCTCTTGGAGTAGCCCGCGGTGACGCCGGTGATCTGGTTCGCGATGAGGGTGCGGGTCAGGCCGTGGAGCGACCGCGACTCGCGCTCGTCGTCGGGACGGGTGACGAGCACCTGGTTGTCCTCGATCTGCGCGACGATCGGTGCCTTCACGGTGAGCTGGAGCTCACCCTTGGGGCCCTTGACCGAGACCTGCTGCCCGTCGATCGTCACGGTGACGCCGGCGGGGATGTCGATGGGAAGTCGTCCGATTCGTGACATCGTCGATCACCACACGTAGGCGAGGACTTCTCCGCCTACGCCCTTCTTGTTGGCCTGACGGTCGGTGAGCAGACCGGAGGAGGTGGACAGGATCGCGACGCCGAGGCCACCGAGCACGGTGGGGATCTCGGTCGACTTCGCGTACACGCGCAGTCCGGGCTTCGACACGCGCTTGATGCCCGCGATCGAGCGCTCACGGTTCGGTCCGAACTTGAGCTGCAGCGTGAGGGTCTTGCCGACGCGGGCGTCCTCGACGGCCCAGTCGGAGATGTAGCCCTCGGACTTGAGGATCTCCGCGACGCCTGCCTTGAGCTTCGAGTGAGGCATCGAGACGGAGTCGTGGTGCGCCGAGTTGGCGTTGCGCAGTCTGGTCAGCATGTCTGCGACCGGATCTGTCATCGTCATGATGGTGGCCTTTCGCCTGGTTTCGACACCCTTTCCGAGGGTGCCGACCTTTGGTGGGTGGGGGTGGGACTAGTCGTTCGACTTGAACGGGAAGCCGAGCGCGCGGAGGAGCGCACGACCCTCGTCGTCGGTCTTGGCCGTGGTGACGACGGTGATGTCGAAACCGCGGACGCGATCGATCTTGTCCTGGTCGATCTCGTGGAACACGGACTGCTCCTGGAGGCCGAACGTGTAATTGCCGTTGCCGTCGAACTGACGGTCCGACAGGCCGCGGAAGTCGCGGATGCGAGGGAGCGCGAGCGACAGCAGTCGGTCGAGGAACTCCCAGGCGCGGTCGCCGCGCAGCGTGACGTGCGCGCCGATCGGCTGACCCTCGCGCAGCTTGAACTGCGCGATGGACTTGCGGGCCTTGGTGACCTGAGGCTTCTGACCGGTGATGGCGGTGAGGTCGCGGACGGCCCCATCGATCACCTTGCTGTCGCGAGCGGCCTCACCGACGCCGGTGTTCACGACCACCTTGACCAGGCCGGGGACCTGGTGGGGGTTCGCGAAACCGAACTGCTCGGTGAGCTGCTTCACGATCTCGTTGCGGTACTTCTGCTTGAGGCGCGGCTGGATTTTGCCAGTAGGCGCAGCAGTGGTCGTGCTCATCAGAGGTCCTTACCCGACTTCTTCGCGTAGCGGACGCGAACGGTCTTGGTGACGCCGTCCTTGGTGACGGTCTCGTTGCGGTGACCGACACGGGTCGGCTTCTTGGTCTCGGGGTCGACGAGAGCCACGTTGGAGATGTGGATCGACGCCTCGTGCGTCTCGATGCCGCCGGTCTTCGTGCCGCGCTGGGTCTGACCCACGCGGACGTGCTTGGTGACGAAGTTGACGCCCTCGACGACCACGCGGTTCTTCTCGGTGAGGACCTCGATCACACGACCCTGCTTGCCGCGGTCTCCGCCGCGGGCCTGGCTCGGGCCGGAGATGACCTGGACCAGGTCGCCCTTCTTGATCTTCGCCATGACTAGATGACCTCCGGTGCCAGCGAGATGATCTTCATGAACTTCTTGTCGCGGAGCTCGCGACCGACCGGCCCGAAGATACGAGTACCTCGGGGGTCGCCGTCGTTCTTGAGGATCACTGCGGCGTTCTCGTCGAACTTGATGTAGGAGCCGTCGGGACGGCGGGTCTGCTTGACCGTGCGGACGACGACGGCCTTGACCACGTCGCCCTTCTTCACGTTGCCGCCGGGGATCGCATCCTTGACCGTGGCGACGATGACGTCACCGAGGCCGGCGTAGCGACGGTTCGAACCGCCGAGCACGCGGATGGTCAGGAGCTCCTTGGCGCCGGTGTTGTCGGCGACCTTGACTCGTGATTCCTGCTGCAGCATGGCTTACTTCGCCTTCTCGAGGATCTCGACGAGACGCCACCGCTTGGAGGCGCTCAGGGGACGGGTCTCGTTGATGAGGACGAGGTCGCCGATGCCGGCGCTGTTGGTCTCGTCGTGTGCCTTCACCTTCGAGGTACGGCGGATCACCTTGCCGTACAGGGGGTGCTTCACGCGGTCCTCGACCTCGACAACGATGGTCTTGTCCATCTTGTCGCTGGTCACGTAGCCGCGGCGGGCCTTGCGGTAACCGCGGGCCTCCACGTCCTTGACGTCGTGTGCGGCCGACTCGTGTCCGGCTTCGACGACCTTGTCTTCGGTCTTAGCCATTACTTCGTGGCCTCCTCGGTCGCGGCGGCGTCAGCCTCGGTCGCCTCGGCGGCCTCGGGCTTGGACGCAGCCTTCTTGGTCTTCTTCGCCGCCTTGGCCGGAGCCTCGACGGGAGCGGGGGTCGCCCGGATGCCGAGCTCGCGCTCACGGATGACGGTGTAGATCCGCGCGATGTCGCGCTTCACCGCACGGAGTCGTCCGTGGCTCTCGAGCTGGCCGGTGGCCGACTGGAAGCGGAGGTTGAACAGCTCTTCCTTCGCCTTGCGAAGCTCCTCGACGAGTCGAGCGTCTTCGAACGTGTCGAGCTCAGTGGGAGCGAGCTCCTTGGTGCCGATCGCCATTACGCGTCGCCCTCCTCGCGCTTGATGATGCGTGCCTTGAGAGGCAGCTTGTGGATTGCTCGGGTCAGCGCCTCGCGGGCGAGCGTCTCGTCGACGCCGGCCACCTCGAAGAGGACGCGGCCCGGCTTGACGTTGGCGACCCACCACTCGGGCGAACCCTTACCGGAACCCATGCGGGTCTCGGCGGGCTTCTTGGTCAGCGGGCGGTCGGGGTAGATGTTGATCCACACCTTTCCACCACGCTTGATATGACGGGTCATCGCGATACGAGCGGACTCGATCTGACGGTTGGTCACGTATGCCGGGGTGAGCGCCTGGATGCCGAACTCGCCGAACGACACCTTCGTGCCGCCGGTGGCCTGACCGCTGCGACCGGGGTGGTGCTGCTTGCGGTGCTTGACTCTACGCGGGATAAGCATGGTTACGCCTCAACTCCTGCTGCGGCCGGCGCCTCCGCCCGAGGGGCGGAGTTGCGGCGCGGACGGTCGCGGTCGCGCTCGGGGCGCGACGACTTCTGGTTGGCCTGCTCGCGAGCGAGCTCCTTGTTGGTGATGTCGCCCTTGTAGATCCACACCTTCACGCCGATGCGACCGAACGTCGTCTTGGCCTCGTAGAAGCCGTAGTCGATGTTGGCGCGGAGCGTGTGCAGCGGCACGCGACCCTCGCGGTAGAACTCGGAGCGGCTCATCTCGGCGCCGCCGAGGCGACCCGAGACCTGGATCCGGACGCCCTTGGCGCCGGCGCGCTGCGCACCCTGCAGACCCTTGCGCATCGCACGGCGGAACGCCACACGAGCGGAGAGCTGCTCGGCGATGCCCTGCGCGACGAGCTGGGCCTCGGCCTCGGGGTTCTTGACCTCGAGGATGTTGAGCTGGATCTGCTTGCCGGTGAGCTTCTCGAGCTCCGAGCGGATGCGCTCGGCCTCGGCGCCACGACGACCGATCACGATGCCCGGGCGGGCGGTGTGGATGTCGACGCGGACGCGGTCACGGGTGCGCTCGATCTCGATGCGGGCGACGCCGGCACGGTCGAGGTTCTTCAGCAGGAGCCGGCGGATCTTGACGTCCTCGGCGATGTAGTCGGCGTAACGCTGACCGGGCTTGGTGCTGTCGGAGTACCACCGCGACACGTGGTCGGTGGTGATGCCGAGACGGAAGCCGTACGGGTTGACCTTCTGGCCCATTACTTGCTCGCCTTCTTCTTCGAGACTCCCGCGACCGAAGCCTCGTCGGGCGTCGCGAGGACGATCGTGATGTGGCTCGTGCGCTTGTTGATCCGGAACGCGCGGCCCTGGGCACGCGGCTGGAAGCGCTTGAGCGTGGTTCCCTCGTCGACGAACGCCTTCGCGATGAAGAGGTCCTGCTCGTCGAGGTACTCGTTGGACGCATCGGCCTTGACCCGGGCGTTCGCGATGGCCGAGGCCACCAGCTTGTACACCGGCTCGCTCGCGGCCTGAGGCGCGAACTTCAGGATCGCGAGGGCCTCCGTGGCCTGACGGCCACGAACGAGGTTCACGACGCGACGGGCCTTCTGAGGCGTGACGCGGATGTGTCGCACACGTGCGATCGACTCCACCATTTCTTTCCTCCTTATCGCCCCCGCGTCAGCGGCGGCGGCCCTTCTTGTCGTCCTTCACGTGTCCACGGAAGGTGCGGGTGGGCGCGAACTCGCCCAGCTTGTGGCCGACCATCGACTCGGTGATGAACACCGGGATGTGCTTGCGACCGTCGTGCACCGCGATGGTGTGACCGAGGAACGCGGGCACGATCATCGAGCGGCGCGACCAGGTCTTGATGACGTTCTTCGAACCGGCTTCGTTCTGCGTAGCGACCTTGCGGAACAGGTGCTCGTCGACGAAGGGGCCCTTCTTGAGGCTGCGTGGCATTTCTGGGACTCCTACTTACGCTTCTTGCCGACGGTCCGGCGACGCACGATGAGCTTGTCGCTCTCCTTGTTGGGGTGACGGGTACGGCCCTCAGGCTGACCCCACGGGGTGACGGGGTGACGTCCACCGGACGTCTTGCCCTCACCACCACCGTGCGGGTGGTCGACCGGGTTCATGGCCACACCGCGGACGGTCGGGCGGATGCCCTTCCAGCGGCTGCGGCCCGCCTTGCCCCAGTTGATGTTCGACTGCTCGGCGTTTCCGACCTCGCCGACGGTCGCGCGGCAGCGCGCGTCGACGTTGCGGATCTCGCCCGACGGCAGACGGAGCTGCGCGTAGGGGCCGTCCTTCGCGACGAGACGCACCGAGGCGCCGGCCGAACGGGCCATCTTCGCTCCGCCACCGGGCTTGAGCTCGATCGCGTGGATGACGGTACCGGTCGGGATGTTGCGCAGCGGCAGGTTGTTGCCGGGCTTGATGTCCGCGCCGGCACCCGACTCGACGATGTCGCCCTGCGAGAGCTTGTTCGGCGCGAGGATGTAGCGCTTCGTGCCGTCGACGTAGTGGAGCAGCGCGATGCGGGCGGTGCGGTTGGGGTCGTACTCGATGTGAGCGACCTTGGCGTTCACGCCGTCCTTATCATTGCGACGGAAGTCGATGATGCGGTACTGGCGCTTGTGTCCACCACCGATGTGACGGGTGGTGATGCGACCCTGGTTGTTGCGACCGCCGGTCTTGGCGAGCGGCTTGAGCAGCGACTTCTCCGGCGTCGAGCGGGTGATCTCGGCGAAGTCGGCGACGCTCGAACCGCGACGACCGGGGGTCGTGGGCTTGTACTTGCGAATGGCCATGTCTTTAGTCCTCTAGCTTCCGAGCCCTCAGCCGACGGCCGTGAAGATGTCGATGGTGCCGGACTTCAGCGTGACGATCGCACGCTTGGTGTCCTTGCGCTTGCCGATGCCGAACTTGGTGCGACGCGTCTTGCCCTGACGGTTCAGGGTGTTGATGGTCGCGACCTCGACCTGGAAGATCTTCTCGATCGCGAGCTTGATCTCGGTCTTGTTCGAACGGGGGTCGACCACGAAGGTGTACTTGCCCTCGTCGATCAGGCCGTAGCTCTTCTCGGAGACCACCGGCGCGATGATGATGTCGCGCGGGTCCTTGTTGAACGCGGCGTTGCTCATGCGGAGACCTCTTCCTTCTTCGTCTTCGACGCCACGAAGGCCTCGAACGACGACTTGGTGAAGACGATGTCGTCGGAGACGAGCACGTCGTAGGCGTTCAGCTGGTCAGCAGCGAGAACGTGCACGGTCGGGATGTTGCGGACGCTGCGCAGGGCCACCTCGTCGTTGCGCTCGAGCACGACGAGAACGTGCTTCGACGACGCGACGGTCGCGAGGAACTCGGCGGCGGCCTTGGTCGACGGGGTCTCAATGCCGAACGACTCCACGACGTGGAGGCGGCCGCCACGAGCGCGGTCGGACAGGGCGCCCAGGAGCGCGGCGGCGATCATCTTCTTCGGGGTGCGCTGCGCGTAGTCGCGCGGCGTCGGCCCGTGGACGATGCCACCACCGGTCATGTGCGGCGCACGGATCGAGCCCTGGCGAGCACGACCGGTGCCCTTCTGCTTGAAGGGCTTGCGGCCGGCGCCGGAGACCTCACCGCGCGACTTCACCTTGTGGGTGCCCTGACGGGCGGCGGCGAGCTGCGCGACGACGACCTGGTGGATGAGCGGGACGTTGGTCTGCACGTCGAAGAGCTCGGCGGGCAGCTCGACCGAGCCGGCCTTCTTGCCCTTCGCGTCGACGACGTCGAGGCTGGTTGCGGTAGCCATGCGGACTACGCTCCCTTCACTGCGTTGCGGACGAACACGAGGCGGCCCTTGGCACCGGGGATGGCGCCCTTCACGAGGAGGAGGCCCTTCTCGGCGTCGATCGCCTGGATCTGGAGGTTGAGCACGGTGACGCGCTCGCCACCCATGCGGCCGGCCATGCGCATGCCCTTGAAGACGCGGCTGGGCGTCGACGAGGCACCGATCGAACCGGGCTTGCGGTGGTTGCGGTGGCTACCGTGGCTGGCCGAGACGCCCTTGAAGTTGTGACGCTTCATGACACCGGCGAAGCCCTTGCCCTTGGAGGTGCCGACGACGTCGACCTTCTGGCCGGCCTCGAACACGGTGCCCGCGGTGAGCTCCTGGCCGACGGTGTAGTCGGCGGCATCAGCGGTGCGGATCTCGGTCACGTGGCGGCGCGGCGTGACGCCGGCGGCCTCGAAGTGACCGGTGAGCGGCTTGGTGACCTTGCGGGGGTCGATCTGGCCGGCGGCGATCTGGACGGCCGAGTAGCCGTCCTTCTCGGGGGTGCGGATCTGGGTGACGACGTTCGGCGAGATCTCGACGACGGTCACGGGGATGAGACGGTTGTTCTCATCCCACACCTGGGTCATGCCGAGCTTGGTGCCGAGCAGTCCCTTGCTGGTCTTCGTTGCGATCGTGGACATGGCGGGCCTCAGAGCTTGATCTCGATGTTGACGTCGGCCGGGAGGTCGAGACGCATGAGCGAGTCGACGGCCTTCGGCGTCGGGTCGACGATGTCGATCAGACGCTTGTGCGTGCGCATCTCGAAGTGCTCGCGGCTGTCCTTGTACTTGTGGGGCGAACGGATGACCGCCACCACGTTCTTCTCCGTCGGCAGCGGCACGGGGCCCACGACGGTGGCTCCTGCGCGCGTGACCGTGTCGACGATCTTTCGCGCCGAGGTGTCGATGACCTCGTGGTCATACGACTTCAGTCGGATGCGGATCTTCTGTCCCGCCATCACTCTCTCCTTCTTGCGTCTTACAGCCTCGACTGCATTGGACGCGCTGGTGGGCATGCCTCTTCCGAGGCACCCCGTTGTCGGCACTCCTGGTGTCGCACCGCTGTTCTCGAGTCAACCGCCCTCACGGGCTGTTCTCGGCACACACGTCTCCCTGGAGGAAGGGTGTGTGTCGATTGAGCTGTGTCCTGCTGCCCGCGGCCTAGCTGTCGAAAGCTATGCACTGCCCTGGCAGTGATCCAGACCGCGCAGAGCGCAGCCCGAAATGTTGAACTAGAAGAGTCTACGCGACTCCCCCACCTTGATGCAACCCGGGCGTGTCGCGGCCCTCGCGACTGAGCAGCATTGGCGCAGCCCGGCTGACGATGAGCGTGCCGATCAGGTCGAGAGCTCACGCCGCAGCCTCGGACCGAGAACCAGTGCCGCGGCACTAGACATCAGAATCGTAATGAATACGTGTGATCTCCATCGGAGCCGCCCGAACCGACGACTGAGGAGAGATCGAAGCTTCTGGATCGCGGTACGCGGCCGCCAACGTGGCCCCACCCCCGCGCGACGGCTTCACGAATGTACCCAGCGACATGGGCCGGACGAACTGACTCCATCGGAAGTTCGCTGACACCGGACCGCCTGGAGAACGGGGTCGTGACTACCAGAACAGATCCGCTGCCATCGACCCGCTCGACGTTCACACGAATCCGTGCGCCGGTTGAGGGGTCACGAAGCTCTGACTGAATATCCGAGTACGTAACCTTCCGCCGGATCGACCAGACGTAAACGACGCCGTCGACGACGATCCGACGCGAGCCCCTCTTTGGAAGTGTCATCTGGCAACGCTGTATCTCGCTACACCCGTACGAAGCGCCGGCTCCGCAACTCGAACGGACAGGCGCGCATCACGCGATGCATATCTCATATACCCTGTCTGCGTCCAGGCCGTAAAGCCTCCGTGGTTGCGACTCTGGCCAGCTCAGATGATAGCGACCGTTAAGTGCGAGAAGCCCGACCCAGCGTTGGGTCGGGCTTCTCGTGAAGTAAGTCCGGCGGTGTCCTACTCTCCCACAGGGTCGCCCCTGCAGTACCATCGGCGCTGAGAGGCTTAGCTTCCGGGTTCGGAATGTTGCCGGGCGTTTCCCTCTCGCTATGGCCGCCGAAACACTATGGATGTATCCGTGTGTTTCAGACAGTCCACACGAAGTGTGTGGTGTCTGGTTCTCGACCGTACATCGAGAACCACATAGTAGACGCGAGCATCGCAGCCACACTTGCCAGCCTTTGCAAACGGCATGTGTGTAGTGATTGTCAAGTTATCGGCTTATTAGTACCGGTCAGCTCCACGAGTTGCCTCGCTTCCACATCCGGCCTATCAACCCAGTCGTCTGGCTGGGAGCCTCTCCCCCCGAGGGGGATGGAAATCTCATCTCAAGGCCGGCTTCCCGCTTAGATGCTTTCAGCGGTTATCCATCCCGAACGTAGCTAATCAGCGGTGCTCCTGGCGGAACAACTGACACACCAGAGGTTCGTCCAACCCGGTCCTCTCGTACTAGGGTCAGATCCTTTCAAATTTCCTGCGCGCGCAGCGGATAGGGACCGAACTGTCTCACGACGTTCTAAACCCAGCTCGCGTACCGCTTTAATGGGCGAACAGCCCAACCCTTGGGACCTACTCCAGCCCCAGGATGCGACGAGCCGACATCGAGGTGCCAAACCATGCCGTCGATATGGACTCTTGGGCAAGATCAGCCTGTTATCCCCGAGGTACCTTTTATCCGTTGAGCGACAGCGCTTCCACAAGCCACTGCCGGATCACTAGTCCCGACTTTCGTCCCTGCTCGACTTGTCAGTCTCACAGTCAAGCTCCCTTGTGCACTTACACTCGACACCTGATTGCCAACCAGGTTGAGGGAACCTTTGGGCGCCTCCGTTACTTTTTGGGAGGCAACCGCCCCAGTTAAACTACCCACCAGGCACTGTCCCAGGACCCGATCAGGGTCCGTAGTTAGACATCCAGAGTGACCAGAGTGGTATTTCAACATTGACTCCACGAACACTGGCGTGTCCGCTTCATAGTCTCCCACCTATCCTACACAAGCCACACCGAACACCAATACCAAGCTGTAGTAAAGGTCACGGGGTCTTTCCGTCCTGCTGCGCGTAACGAGCATCTTTACTCGTAGTGCAATTTCGCCGAGTTCGCGGTTGAGACAGCTGGGAAGTCGTTACGCCATTCGTGCAGGTCGGAACTTACCCGACAAGGAATTTCGCTACCTTAGGATGGTTATAGTTACCACCGCCGTTTACTGGGGCTTAAATTCTCAGCTTCGCCTTACGGCTAACCGTTCCTCTTAACCTTCCAGCACCGGGCAGGCGTCAGTCCGTATACATCGTCTTGCGACTTGGCACGGACCTGTGTTTTTAGTAAACAGTCGCTTCCCACTGGTCTCTGCGGCCTTCAACGCTTCCCCCAGCAAGTGGGTTCACGTGTCCGGCCCCCCTTCTCCCGAAGTTACGGGGGCATTTTGCCGAGTTCCTTAACCACGATTCTCTCGATCTCCTTGGTATTCTCTACCTGACCACCTGAGTCGGTTTGGGGTACGGGCGGCTGGAACCTCGCGTCGATGCTTTTCTTGGCAGCATAGGATCACCGAATTCTCCCGTGAGGGATATGCGTCAGATCTCAGGCTATGTCAGAGACGGATTTGCCTATCTCTGGCCCTACATCCTTACACCGGGACAACCATCGCCCGGTACGGCTACCTTCCTGCGTCACACCTGTTAATACGCTAACCGCACCAGCACGGGGTCGAGCGTTAGACCGGTCCCATCACCCCCGAAGGGGATCAGTGGTCCGGGTTAGGACTCTTAGCACTACTGGATTGATTGGGGCGGTTCTTCGCCGGTACGGGAATATCAACCCGTTGTCCATCGACTACGCCTGTCGGCCTCGCCTTAGGTCCCGACTTACCCAGGGCGGATTAGCCTGGCCCTGGAACCCTTGGTCTTTCGGAGGACGGGTTTCTCACCCGTCTTTCGCTACTCATGCCTGCATTCTCACTCGTGTCGCGTCCACGGCTGGGTTACCCCGCCGCTTCACTCGCGACACGACGCTCTCCTACCCATCAACACGGCTGGACCACGAAGGCCTACCACTAATGTCAATGCCACAACTTCGGTGGCGTGCTTGAGCCCCGTTACATTGTCGGCGCGGAATCACTTGACCAGTGAGCTATTACGCACTCTTTCAAGGGTGGCTGCTTCTAAGCCAACCTCCTGGTTGTCTGTGCAACTCCACATCCTTTCCCACTTAGCACGCGCTTAGGGACCTTAGTTGGTGGTCTGGGTTGTTTCCCTCTCGACGATGAAGCTTATCCCCCACCGTCTCACTGCTGCGCTCTCACTTACCGGCATTCGGAGTTTGGCTGACGTCAGTAACCTTTTGGGGCCCATCGGCCATCCAGTAGCTCTACCTCCGGCAAGAAACACGCAACGCTGCACCTAAATGCATTTCGGAGAGAACCAGCTATCACGAAGTTTGATTGGCCTTTCACCCCTATCCACAGCTCATCCCCTCCATTTTCAACTGAAGTGGGTTCGGCCCTCCACGACGTCTTACCGTCGCTTCAGCCTGGCCATGGATAGATCACTTCGCTTCGGGTCTAGGACATGCGACTGAATCGCCCTATTAAGACTCGCTTTCGCTACGGCTACCCCACACGGGTTAACCTCGCCACATATCGCTAACTCGCAGGCTCATTCTTCAAAAGGCACGCCGTCACCCCCACAAGGAAGGCTCCGACGGTTTGTAAGCAGACGGTTTCAGGTACTATTTCACTCCCCTCCCGGGGTACTTTTCACCTTTCCCTCACGGTACTTGTCCGCTATCGGTCATCTGGGAGTATTTAGGCTTATCAGGTGGTCCTGACAGATTCACACGGGATTTCTCGGGCCCCGTGCTACTTGGGATACTCTCCACGCCAGAACACGCATTTCGGCTACGGGGTTCGCACCCTCTCTGACCGGCCTTTCAATGCCGTTCGCCTATACCGTCCTGTCACGTCCACGATCCGGCAGAATCGTGAAGAGAGTCCCACAACCCCGACCATGCAACGCCCGCCGGCTATCACACATGATCGGTTTAGCCTGATCCGCGTTCGCTCGCCACTACTAACGGAATCACTGTTGTTTTCTCTTCCTGTGGGTACTGAGATGTTTCACTTCCCCACGTTCCCTCTACCCGCCCTATATATTCAGGCGGGAGTCACCGGGTCACCCAAAGGGCCCGGCGGGGTTTCCCCATTCGGAAACCCTCGGATCACAGCTCGTTTATCAGCTCCCCGAGGCTTATCGCAGATTACTACGTCCTTCTTCGGCTCCAGATGCCAAGGCATCCACCGTCTGCTCTTAGAAACTTGAAATCACATGAGTTTTAGAATCGATCGCGACACCCGAAGATGCCGAGATTGACCAATGATCTAATAAATCAGATCTGTGACTCGAGCCCGAAAGCTCGAATCTAAGATGCTCGCGTCCACTGTGTAGTTCTCAAAGTACGGGCGGTACCCTCCCGCATCCCCCAAAGGAGATGACGAAAGGGTCCAGAGGTTCGAAACGACACCCGAAGGCGCCGGCCCGGTCCCTCAGGACCCAACAGCGTGCACATGCTGCCCTCCCCTAGCCGATCCGTTCCAGTCGCCGAAGCGACGTACTAGAACCAGCCAGAATCCTGCAGCACCTATGTCAATGTTCCACCCATGAGCTACCAGCGAGACACAGTCGGTCTCGATCTGGCGCCTGGACACCCGAAAGTGCCAGATGCTCCTTAGAAAGGAGGTGATCCAGCCGCACCTTCCGGTACGGCTACCTTGTTACGACTTAGTCCTAATCACCGATCCCACCTTCGACGGCTCCCTCCACAAGGGTTAGGCCACCGGCTTCGGGTGTTACCGACTTTCATGACTTGACGGGCGGTGTGTACAAGGCCCGGGAACGTATTCACCGCAGCGTTGCTGATCTGCGATTACTAGCGACTCCGACTTCATGAGGTCGAGTTGCAGACCTCAATCCGAACTGAGACCGGCTTTTTGGGATTCGCTCCACCTTACGGTATCGCAGCCCTTTGTACCGGCCATTGTAGCATGCGTGAAGCCCAAGACATAAGGGGCATGATGATTTGACGTCATCCCCACCTTCCTCCGAGTTGACCCCGGCAGTCTCCTATGAGTTCCCACCATCACGTGCTGGCAACATAGAACGAGGGTTGCGCTCGTTGCGGGACTTAACCCAACATCTCACGACACGAGCTGACGACAACCATGCACCACCTGTTCACGAGTGTCCAAAGAGTTGACCATTTCTGGCCCGTTCTCGTGTATGTCAAGCCTTGGTAAGGTTCTTCGCGTTGCATCGAATTAATCCGCATGCTCCGCCGCTTGTGCGGGCCCCCGTCAATTCCTTTGAGTTTTAGCCTTGCGGCCGTACTCCCCAGGCGGGGCGCTTAATGCGTTAGCTGCGACACGGAAACCGTGGAATGGTCCCCACATCTAGCGCCCAACGTTTACGGCGTGGACTACCAGGGTATCTAATCCTGTTCGCTCCCCACGCTTTCGCTCCTCAGCGTCAGTTACGGCCCAGAGAACTGCCTTCGCCATCGGTGTTCTTCCTGATATCTGCGCATTCCACCGCTACACCAGGAGTTCCATTCTCCCCTACCGCACTCTAGTCTGCCCGTACCCACTGCAGGCCCGAGGTTGAGCCTCGGGATTTCACAGCAGACGCGACAAACCGCCTACGAGCTCTTTACGCCCAATAATTCCGGACAACGCTTGCACCCTACGTATTACCGCGGCTGCTGGCACGTAGTTAGCCGGTGCTTTTTCTGCAGGTACCGTCACTTTCGCTTCTTCCCTACTAAAAGAGGTTTACAACCCGAAGGCCGTCATCCCTCACGCGGCGTTGCTGCATCAGGCTTGCGCCCATTGTGCAATATTCCCCACTGCTGCCTCCCGTAGGAGTCTGGGCCGTGTCTCAGTCCCAGTGTGGCCGGTCACCCTCTCAGGCCGGCTACCCGTCGTCGCCTTGGTGAGCCATTACCTCACCAACAAGCTGATAGGCCGCGAGCTCATCCCGAACCGAAAAATCTTTCCAACCACAGACCATGCGATCGCGGTACATATCCAGTATTAGCCACGGTTTCCCGTGGTTATCCCAGAGTTCGGGGCAGATTGCTCACGTGTTACTCACCCGTTCGCCACTGATCCAGCAGAGCAAGCTCCACCTTCACCGTTCGACTTGCATGTGTTAAGCACGCCGCCAGCGTTCGTCCTGAGCCAGGATCAAACTCTCCATAAAAAATGTTTGCCACACGCCACCGGGAAAACGGCAGACATGCAGCGAGCTTGATCTGACTAAAAGACTGTCAACTGACAATCATTAGTTATCCAAAAGGAATCTCCTGCCTGGCCTAAACCAGACAACGAGGTAATTTGGCATTGAACATAGTGCACGCTGTTGAGTTCTCAAGGATCGGACGCACCCAGCCTCCACCCCGACGGGCTTCACAACTGGAGCACTTCTCCACACCATCGAGCGCTTCCAAACTCCGTGAGGAGCCGTGTGGTCTCGGTTGATGTTTGGTCCCACGTGAGGCCGGGAAGCTCTTCGGCTTTCCCGCACCTTTGGGGTGACAGGTGAATAACTTACGCAGGTTCGGCGTCGGGATCAAATACCGCTGCATCCCGGGCGTGTCGCTCGAGATCACGGGGAGTGCAGCCGGTCACGAGCCGGCCGCGAGAGCGTCGACGGCGGCGCAGGCACGCAGCAGTCCCTCCCCGTAGGAACGACCATGCCCGACCGCGTGCACCGCCAGGGGAAAGAGCTGATGCAGGGGAATGCGCTCCTGCCATCCGTCGCGAAGGGCGGACACCTCGTCGTACCCCGCGATGACCTCAGCCAGGAAGGGGGCGCCGAAGAGCGCGAGCATCGCCAGGTCGGTCTCGCGATGGCCGCCGTGCGCGGCAGGGTCGATCAGCACGGCACCGGTCGCCGTCCACATCACGTTGCCCGCCCAGAGGTCGCCGTGCACTCGCGCGGGCGGCTCGTCGTCGTCGAAGATGCCCGAGCGGATGAGGTCGCCTGTCCTGCGCACACGCTCGAGCTCGGCTTTGCTGAGGGTGCCGCTCTCGACGGCCTTCTCCGCATAGGGGATCACCCGCGCATCCGCGTAGAACTCGCCCCAGCTCTGCCATTCCCCGACCGGCATCGTCTGCCGGCCGATGAAGCATGGCCCGCTCCACCCTGCAGGTGCGCTGCCGAAGGTTCGAGCGCCGGCGCGGTGCGTGATCGCCAGTGCGGCCCCGAACCGGTGGGCGGCTTCGCGGGTCGGCCGGGACTCGCGGAGCTGATCCAACGCGATGTGTCGATCGTCGACCTCACGGACGGCGACACACGAGGCGCCCCGCGCCTCGGCGAGCCAAGCGAGGCCCGCCGCTTCGGCGGGATACGCGCCGGGACCGGCGGGATCGGACTTGATGAACACGGTCCTACGCTACGGAGATCAGGTTTCGATCGCATGACGCCGACATGGAACGTTCCTGCGGGAGGGTCGGGGCCCAGACGTCAAGTCCGCCCGTCGCGATCGACCGGGCTCTGTTCGCAGCGTCTGGCGGCGAGCTCCCACAGGAACGAATGAGCCCATTGTGCTCCCCCGCGCCCGCGTTGTCACTCATGTCTCGACGTCGAGCTAACGGCTACTCGTAGAGCAGAGCGCGCAGCTCCGACTCCACCGAACCGAGCCGGGCGGGGTCGATGGTCTCGCCCTCCTCGTACCGATCGACGAGACGCGGGTCGACGTAGCTCTTCTTCGCGATCGACGGCGTGTTCCCGAGGACGACCGACGCGTCGCGCATCGCCTCGGCGAGCGCGTGCTTGCGCGCGCCGACCCTCGACTGCGGCCCCGATCGCGCAAGGCTCACTGCCGCAGCGGCGGTTCCGTGCAGAGTACGGAAGTCCTTGGCGGTGAACTCGCCACCCGTGCGCTCGCGCACGTAGTCGTTGATCTCCTCCGCGCTCACCGGATGCCACTCCCCTGCCGTGTCCTTCCACGCCAGGAGTCTCGCGTTGGGCCCGCGACGCTTCAGGATCCGGACGAGGGTGGCCAGATCGGGATCGACGATCTCCGAATCCCAGTCCTGCCCGCTCTTGCCCGGGAAGGCGAGGTGGACCGTGTCACCCGACGTGGTGGCGTGCGCGCAGAGCAACGTCGTCAGCCCGTGGCTGCCGTGCTGCTGGGCGTATCGCTCGCTGCCTACCCGGAGACTCCCGGTGTCGAGCATCCGGAAGCCAGCGGCCAGCACACGCTCGCGGGGGTACCCCTCCCGGCGGAGGTCGATGGTCACCTGGCGGCGGGCCACCGGCAGCGACTCGGCGAGGCTCATCGCACGGTCGTACTTGATGCGATCCTTCTGCTCCCGCCACTGCGGGTGGTACATGTACTGGCGGCGCCCAGCCCCGTCGATGCCCGTGGCCAGGATGTGTCCGTTCGGGTACGGCGAGATCCAGACATCCTCCCACGCGGGCGGGATCGCGAGCGTCTCGATCGAGTGGCGGAGCGCCTTGTCGGTGATCGTCTTGCCCGCCTCGTCGCGGTAGGTGAAGCCCTTGCCCGCACGGACCCGACGGTAGCCCTTGCTCCCGGTCTTCGAGCGTCTGAGCCGAGTCACTCGTTCCCGATGCGCTTGTCGGCCTCGGACCGCGCCTTCTCGACCTTGTCGGCGTGCTTCTCACCGGTCACCCGATTGACGGCGCCCGCGACGCCGTCGAGGATCCGGTCACTCACGTCCTCGGCCTTCTCGCTCTTGAGAGCGTTCTGCACCTTCTCGTCGCCGAGGAACTGCTGAGCCTTGCGGGTGATGTCGTCGATTCCCATGGGCACACTCTGCACCCGTCCACTCGATCCGGCACCGGGGTGGGCGACCGCCAGCTGCGCCATCGCTCACGTTCACGGGACAGGGAGCGGCCGCAGATTCCCTCCCGCGGTGCTGGATCAGAAAGGAGAGTCGGGGAGGCGCCCAGGGATGAAATGACTGTCAGAACGCAGAGACGAGGCGATTCCGTTTCGTCGCAAGAACTCTGCGTAGCGTGTGCCGAATGGCCCGAGACCATCGAGCTGTCGTAGCGCCTCCTCGAATGCGGCGTGACTCTTCTTGACCGAGCCGGCGATCTCGTACGCAGCGGCCAGGACAGCCCAGGACTCAGCCTGCACGACATCGAGTCCGAGCTTCCGGCCCAGCTTGGTCCCGAATGAGGCGGTCTTGATCGCCTTCTTCCCGTCGCCCAACAGTCCGTACACCCGCGCTGCAGCCACGTGACCGTCACAATACCCTGCGACGTCTTGTTCGGAATCAGAGATCTGAATGGCAGACTCCACCGCATTCCGTGCTCGTGGATCGCCGTCGGTTGAGAGGGCCAACGCAAGGGTACGGAGAATCACAGTCATGATTCCGGTCTGATCGGTGAGCGATGACGCGTATCGCAGCGCGGCCTCTGCGGATTCTCGGGCACCGCGCGCTCTCGTCACCCTCAGCAGATCGCTCAGGGTGAGGTTCGCCAGAATGAGATCCCACATCTCCCCTGTCTCCTCAAGCCGTGGAAGCACATCTTCCAGGAGACGAATGGCCTCTGGCACCCGGCCTTCCGTCACGAGATCCGACGCCACGGTCAGCGCGAAAGCACCATGCCGATGCGGTGGCAACGGTGGCCCACTGAGAGCGCGGAGAGCCGCATCGATGAACTCAGAAGGGTCAGCCGTCTTGCTCAGTTCGACAGCGAGGAGGTAGTCGAGCGTGGGAGCGCCTACCAACTCAGCGAGATCTCCCCGACGCGAGACCGCAGCCCACAACGACCCTGACTCATCGACGCTTCCGGACACGGCTTCGAGAGCTCGAATCCGTTCTTCGAGGTCCGCGTCGGAAGTCGCTGCCCGGACGATGGACTCAACAATCGGAGGTGTTAGAGGATCAAGAGATGACATCTCCTCATACTAGATGAGAATCCCTCACCACCATCCACTCCCGGAGACAGCACGAAGGGGCCGGGCCTTGCGGCCCGACCCCTTCGGTGTGTGGAGCTGTGACTACTTGAGGATCTTGGTGACGGTACCGGCACCGACGGTGCGGCCACCCTCACGGATCGCGAAGCCGAGGCCCTCCTCCATCGCGATCGGCTGGATCAGCGCGACCGAGATGTCGGTGGTGTCGCCGGGCATGACCATCTCGGTGCCCTCAGGCAGCGTGATGACGCCGGTGACGTCGGTGGTGCGGAAGTAGAACTGCGGGCGGTAGTTCGTGTAGAAGGGGTTGTGGCGGCCACCCTCGTCCTTCGACAGGATGTACGCGGTGCCCTCGAAGTCGGTGTGCGGCGTGACCGAACCCGGCTTGACGACGACCTGACCGCGCTCCACGTCCTCGCGCTTGGTGCCGCGGAGGAGCAGACCACAGTTCTCGCCGGCCCACGCCTCGTCGAGCTGCTTGTGGAACATCTCGATACCGGTGACCGTGGTCTTCTGCGTCGGGCGGATGCCGACGATCTCGACCTCGGAGTTGATGGCGAGGGTTCCGCGCTCGGCGCGGCCGGTGACGACGGTTCCACGACCGGTGATCGTGAAGACGTCCTCGATCGGCATCAGGAACGGCTTGTCCTTGTCGCGCACCGGGTCCGGGATGGACTCGTCGACGGCGTCCATGAGGTCGAGGACGGCCTGCGTCCACTTCTCATCACCCTCGAGGGCCTTGAGGCCCGAGACGCGCACGACGGGAGCGTTGTCGCCGTCGAAGTCCTGGCTCGAGAGGAGCTCGCGGACCTCGAGCTCGACGAGCTCCAGGATCTCCTCGTCGTCGACCATGTCGGACTTGTTGAGCGCGACCAGCAGGTAGGGGACGCCGACCTGCTTCGCGAGCAGCACGTGCTCACGGGTCTGAGCCATCGGGCCGTCGGTGGCGGCGACCACGAGGATCGCGCCGTCCATCTGAGCGGCACCGGTGATCATGTTCTTGATGTAGTCGGCGTGACCCGGGGCGTCAACGTGCGCGTAGTGGCGCTTCGGGGTCTCGTACTCGACGTGGGAGATGTTGATCGTGATACCACGCTGACGCTCCTCGGGAGCGGAGTCGATCGACGCGAAGTCGCGCTGAACGTTGGTGGCCGACGGGTACTTGTCTGCAAGCACCTTGGAGATCGCCGCGGTGAGCGTCGTCTTGCCGTGGTCGACGTGACCGATCGTTCCGATGTTGACGTGCGGCTTAGTCCGCTCGAACTTGGCCTTAGCCACTGGGTCCTCCTCAGGACTCTCGTGCGTAACCCCCGGTCACTGGATTGCGACCGGCGGATGCGCGGGGGTTTGTATTTATGGTACGCGAGCAGCGACGCCCGCTCGAACCGGGTCGGGAGTTACTCGCCCTTGTTCTTCTGGACGATCTCGTCGGCCACAGCCTTCGGGACCTCGGCGTAGCTGTCGAAGGTCATCGAGTACACCGCGCGACCGGAGGTCTTCGACCGGAGGTCGCCGATGTAGCCGAACATCTCGGACAGCGGCACGTTCGCACGGACCACCTTCACACCGCTGGCGTCCTCCATCGACTGGATCTGGCCGCGGCGCGAGTTGAGGTCGCCGATGACGTCGCCCATGTACTCCTCAGGAGTACGCACCTCGACCGCCATGAGCGGCTCGAGGAGGACGGGGTTCGCGCGGCGCGCGGCCTCCTTGAAGGCCATCGAACCGGCGATCTTGAACGCCATCTCGGACGAGTCGACATCGTGCGAGGCGCCGTCGACCAGCGTCGCCTTGACGCCCACCATCGGGAAGCCGGCGAGGATGCCGACCTGCATCGCATCCTGGATTCCGGCGTCGACCGACGGGATGTACTCGCGGGGCACGCGACCACCGGTCACGGCGTTCTCGAACTCGTACGTCTTGTCGGCCTCGACCTCGAGCGGCGCGATGGTGATCTGCACCTTCGCGAACTGGCCCGAGCCACCCGTCTGCTTCTTGTGGGTGTAGTCGTACTTCTCGACCGTCTTGCGGATGGTCTCGCGGTACGCCACCTGGGGCTTGCCGACGTTCGCCTCGACGTTGAACTCGCGCTTCATACGGTCGACCAGGATGTCGAGGTGCAGCTCGCCCATTCCCTTGATGACCGTCTGACCGGTCTCCTGGTTCTGCTCCGTGCGGAAGGTCGGGTCCTCCTCAGCGAGCTTCTGGATGGCGACACCCAGCTTCTCCTGGTCGGCCTTCGTCTTCGGCTCGATCGCGACCTCGATCACCGGCTCCGGGAACGTCATCGACTCGAGGACGATCTGGTTCGACGGGTCGGACAGGGTGTCACCGGTGGTGGTGTCCTTCAGACCGATGACGGCGTAGATGTGGCCGGCGGTGACCGAGTCGACCGGGTTCTCCTTGTTGGAGTGCATCTGGAAGATCTTGCCGATGCGCTCCTTCTTGCCCTTGGTCGAGTTCATGACCTGACCGCCGGACTCGAGCTGACCCGAGTACACGCGGACGTAGGTGAGACGACCGAAGAAGGGGTGCACGGCCACCTTGAACGCGAGGGCCGCGAACGGGTCCTTCGGGTCGGGGTGGCGCTCGACGATGATCTCCTCGTCGCGGATGTCGTGACCCTGCGTGGCAGGCACGTCGAGCGGCGACGGGAGGTAGTCGACGACCGCGTCGAGCATCGGCTGCACGCCGCGGTTCTTGAACGCCGAGCCGCAGAGGACCGGGTAGATCTCGGAGTTGACCGTGAGCTTGCGGATGGCGCCCTTGATCTCGGCGACCGTGAGCTCCTCGCCACCGAAGTACTTCTCGAGCAGCGCGTCGTCGGTCTCGGCGACGGTCTCGAGGAGGACCTGGCGGTACTCGTCGGCCTTGTCCTTGAGGTCGGCCGGGATCTCCTCGATCTCGTACTTGGCGCCCATCTGGACGTCACCCTTGGCGTCGCCGCGCCAGGTCAGCGCGCGCATCTCGACCAGGTCGATGACGCCCTCGAAGGACGACTCCGCACCGATCGGGAGCTGGATGACCAGCGGCTTGGCGCCGAGGCGGTTGATGATGGTGTCGACCGTGAAGTAGAAGTCGGCGCCCAGCTTGTCCATCTTGTTGACGAAGCAGATGCGCGGGACGTTGTACTTGTCGGCCTGGCGCCACACCGTCTCGGACTGGGGCTCCACGCCCTCCTTGCCGTCGAACACGGCGACCGCACCGTCGAGCACGCGGAGCGAGCGCTCCACCTCGACCGTGAAGTCGACGTGACCCGGGGTGTCGATGATGTTGATCTGGTTCTTGTTCCAGAAGCAGGTCGTCGCGGCGGACGTGATCGTGATGCCGCGCTCCTGCTCCTGCGCCATCCAGTCCATCGTGGCAGCGCCGTCGTGGACCTCACCGATCTTGTGAGTGATGCCCGTGTAGAACAGGATGCGCTCGGTCGTGGTGGTCTTGCCGGCATCGATGTGGGCCATGATGCCGATGTTGCGGACCTTGTTCAGGTCGGTGAGCACGTCCTGTGCCACGGGTTTCCTTTCACAGAAGACGACGGGTGAGACATCCGGAGAACCGGACGCTCACCCGGCGGAAAGAGGGGTCTACCAGCGGTAGTGCGCGAAGGCCTTGTTCGACTCGGCCATCTTGTGGGTGTCTTCGCGGCGCTTGACCGCGGCACCGAGGCCGTTCGACGCGTCGAGGATCTCGTTGGTGAGACGCTCGGTCATGGTCTTCTCGCGACGAGCCTTCGCGTAGGTGGTGAGCCAGCGCAGCGCGAGGGTGTTGGCGCGGTGAGGCTTGACCTCGACCGGGACCTGGTAGGTCGAACCGCCGACGCGGCGCGACTTGACCTCGAGCGTGGGGCGCACGTTGTCGAGCGCCTTCTTCAGCGTGGCGACAGCGTCCTGGCTGTTCTTCGCCGCGACGCCCTCGAGCGCCTCGTAGACGATGCGCTCGGCGATGGCCTTCTTGCCGTCGAGGAGGATCTTGTTGACGAGCTGGCTGACGACCGGCGCGCCGTAGACCGGATCTGCGACGACAGGGCGCTTCGGGGCGGGACCCTTGCGAGGCATTACTTCTTCTCCATCTTCGCGCCGTAACGGCTGCGAGCCTGCTTGCGGTTCTTCACGGCCTGCGTGTCGAGCGCGCCGCGGACGATCTTGTAGCGGACGCCGGGGAGGTCCTTCACACGACCACCACGGACGAGCACCATCGAGTGCTCCTGCAGGTTGTGGCCCTCGCCGGGGATGTAGGCGGTGACCTCGGTGCCGTTCGACAGCTTGACGCGGGCGACCTTGCGCAGAGCCGAGTTCGGCTTCTTCGGGGTGGTGGTGTACACACGGGTGCACACGCCGCGCTGCTGGGGGTTGGCCTTGAGGGCGGGAGCCTTGGTCTTGGTGACCTTCGGCGTGCGCCCCTTACGGACCAACTGCTGAATCGTTGGCACTGACTTGCTCCTCGGTTTTCCGTACTGCTCGGTGTCTGTTCTTGTGGATGCCCTCGGCATCCTCGTTCACGGCCCGACTGCCCAAGGGCGTGTCGATCTCGTGGTGACCCACCGGCGGTACAGAATGTCTCAGGTATCGCTGGTTGGCAGAGCGCTCATGATCCGCACCGCCTCCGGTGGGATCTCGCTCGAAGAATTGTGGGCACGCGCCTGCGCACACACCCGGAAAATCATAGCCCTTCGACCATCGCCGGTCAAATGGTTCTGGTGTGCGGGCCGGCGCCCTCGATGATTCTACCGGAGCCGGATCACCACGCGGTCGTCGTGACCGGGCGATCGCCCACAGCGGAGCGCGAGCGCGAGGCCTCAGCCACCGACCGCTCGTGCTCGTCGAGATCGCGGGCGTACCGCTCACGGGCAGCGGCGTTGCGCGCCTTGAGCTTGCGGCCCCGGGCAGCGATCCACGCACCTGTCCAGATCGAGGCCTCGCGCGCGACGACCGCGGCGGCGATGGTGAGCGGGTCGAGCGTGAGCGAGGCGACGAAATCGTACTGGTCCTGCGCGCCCCATCCCGAGGCGACGCCGGTGAGGTAGGCGTAGCCCACCGCGCCCGCGATCGCACCGAAGTAGACGACGACGGCGACGAGGAAGCCCCCGAGCACGTAGGCCCACCATCCGGCGCGGTTGACGATGAGGACCAGGAGGATCATCGCGATCGCGAACATCACGACCGGGGCGATGAACGCGGCGCTGGTCAGGAACGCGAGGAAGGCGTTGAGGTACTCCTCCGCGCCCACCGTGCCCGAGATGATGAGGAACGAGACGCCGGCGTAGACGACGGCGAACGCGAGGGTGCCGATGAGCGAGATGAGGGTGCCGACGCCGCGGTTGCCGCGCATCCGGGGCTGCTCGGGCGGCGTCGCGACCGGGAGCACGCCCGGGTAGGGCTCGGACTCGACGGGGGTGGTCTGGGCGGACGGCGCGAAGGCCGCGGCAGGGTAGGGGGTGCGCGTGGTGGGCGTGCCCGAGGCCGCGGTCGTCGTCTCGGCCGCGCCGGCGGCGGTCACGACACCCGCCTCGTCGACGACGGGCTCGGACGAGGTGACGTACGGGCCGCCCTGGGGCCGGGGCTTGTACGCCTCCTTCGCCTGGTCGGCGATGGGAGCGCCCTCGCCGTCGACGACGTAGGGGCCGCCGATCGGGGATCGCGTGGTGGGCTCGCCCGCGTCGGCATGGGCTGCGGAGTCGTCGTGCTCGGGGTCGACCACCGGTGCCGGGTCGACGACCGGCGCGGAGGCGGCAGGAGCGCCGACGACGGGCTCGTCGGCGGCACCGGGGACGTGGACAGGAGCGGCATCCTCGGCGTCGTGTGCGGGCACGGAGAGGCGCTCTGAGGCAGATGAGGGAGCGGGCTCGGACGCGGGCGCGTCGGACGCCGACTCGCCGTCGCGCCAGACGGGCATGTCGGGGACGTCGTGCGAGCGGTCGGCGTCGCCGGAGCCGCCGGCCTTCGCGGGTTCGGCGCCGTCGCGCAGCGGGAACTCTGGGCGGTCGTCTCGATCGTCGGTACTCACGTGCAGCTCCTCACGGCGTGCCGGCGCGGATGAGCCGGGCTCGCGTCGGCCACACTCTAGCAACGGCCCGCCACTCTGCCGGGGACGCGCGCCGTCAGCCCGTGTAACCCACGTTCGCGATGGTCACGGTGCGGCTGGTCGCGCCCCCGCGACCCGCCAGGGTGACGACGTAGGTCGCCGTGGCGGCGGGACACGGGTAGGCGGCGGCGAACGCGCCTGTCGCGACGGCAGGGGCGGGCGCACCCCCGTCGACCGAGACCGTGGCGGACTCCGCGTCGAGACTCCCCCACGAGAGCGAGAACGCGACGGCCGCCACCTCTCCGCCCTCGGTCGGGGCGACACAGGCCACGGACGTGGGCGCGCCGAAGCTGATGAACGTGGGCGCGGCCACCGACGGGTCCGGGGCCGGGGCCTCCGTGGGGGTCGCGGTCGGGGTCGGGGACGGGGACGCGGTGGAGGTGGAGGTCGACGGGATGTCGGTGCGCTCGGGGAGCGACGGGAAGCCGAAGAAGTTGCCGCCGTTCATCGTCCACAGGATCGTCAGCCAGAGCAGGGCCGCGATGACGACGATCGCCACGGTGGGGACGACCCAATCGAGGTTGAGGCGCTTGCGGTCGTTCTCGAGCGCATCCGCCGTGGTCATGGTGCGTCGCGGGATGGCGGGCGCGCCGAGGGGCAGTGCAGGCGCTGCAGGCTCGGGCTCCACGGACTCAGGCTCGGGCTCCGCGACCTCCGGCTCGGACTCCTCCGGCTCGGGCTCCACGGTCTCCTCGGACTCCTCCGGCTCGGGCTCCACAGCCTCCGGCGCCCCCGTGGCGTCGGGCTCGACGGCAGGATCCTCGGGGGCGGGCTCGACCTCGTCCTCGTCCCGCGGCTTCGGCTCGGCGTCGTCGCTCATCGTGCGTTCAGAGTAGCCGACCGGTACGCCGAGAGGCCCCCGTCCTGACGGACGAGGGCCTCTCGGGGGATGCGGGACGACCTAGTTGTAGGTGCCCGGGGTGTAGTCGTCGGAGCTGAAGCTGTCGAAGTCGACGAACGACAGGTCCGCCTCGGAGAACACCGAGTCGTCGGAGAAGATGCGGTTCGGGTAGCGCTCCGCCTTCGCCTCCTCGGTGGCCTCGACGGAGACGTTGCGGTACTTCGGCAGGCCGGTCCCGGCAGGGATCAGCTTTCCGATGATCACGTTCTCCTTCAGACCCATCAGCGGGTCGGACTTGCCCTCCATGGCCGCCTGCGTCAGGACGCGGGTGGTCTCCTGGAAGGACGCGGCCGACAGCCACGACTCGGTCGCCAGCGACGCCTTGGTGATGCCCATGACCTCCTGACGGGCCGAGGCGGGGCGCTTGCCCTCGGCGAGGGCACCGCGGTTGACCTCGGTGTAGCGCGACCGGTCGACGAGCTCGCCGGGGAGCAGGTCGGTGTCGCCGTGCTCGACGACGGTGACCTTCCGCAGCATCTGACGGACGATGACCTCGATGTGCTTGTCGTGGATCGGCACACCCTGCGACCGGTACACACCCTGCACACCGTCGACGAGGTGCTTCTGCACCTCGCGGACACCCTTGACCCGGAGGACCTCCTTGGGGTCGAGCGTGCCGACGATGAGCTGCTGCCCGAGCTCGACGTGCTGGCCGTCCTCGACGAGGAGGGTCGCACGCTTGAGCACCGGGTAGGCGACGGGCTCGTCACCGTTGTCGGGCGTGAGGATCACCTTGCGCGAACGGTCGGTGTCCTCGATCGTGATGCGGCCGGCGGCCTCCACGATCGGCGACGCACCCTTCGGGGTGCGGGCCTCGAACAGCTCCTGCACGCGGGGAAGACCCTGCGTGATGTCGTCTGCCGACGCCGAACCACCGGTGTGGAAGGTACGCATCGTGAGCTGCGTTCCGGGCTCACCGATCGACTGGGCGGCGATGATGCCGACCGCCTCGCCAATGTCGACGAGCTTGCCGGTGGCCAGCGAACGGCCGTAGCAGGCCGCGCAGACGCCGACGGCCGACTCGCAGGTCAGGACCGAGCGCACCTTGATGTTGCGCACGCCCGCCGCGACCAGCTTGTCGATGAGCACGTCGCCCACGTCCTCGCCGGCCTCGGCGACGACCTCGCCCTGCTCGTTGACCGCATCCGCGGCCAGCGACCGGGCGTACACCGAGTTCTCGACGTTCGCGTCGCGCACCCAGACGCCGGGAGTCTCCTCGACGGCGATCGGGAGGTCAAGACCACGGCCGGTGCCGCAGTCGTCCTCGCGGATGATGACATCCTGCGAGACGTCGACCAGACGACGGGTGAGGTACCCGGAGTCGGCGGTACGGAGCGCGGTGTCGGCCAGACCCTTACGAGCACCGTGGGTGGCGATGAAGTACTCCGCCACGGTCAGGCCCTCGCGGTAGGACGAGATGATCGGGCGAGGGATGATCTCACCCTTCGGGTTGTTCACCAGGCCTCGCATGCCGGCGATGTTGCGCACCTGCAGCCAGTTACCACGAGCACCCGACGTCACCATGCGATTGATGGTGTTGTCCTCCGGGAAGTTGGCGCGCATGGCTGCGGCCACCTCGTCGGTCGCCTTCGTCCAGATCTGGATGAGCTCCTGGCGTCGCTCGAGGTCGGTCGTCAGACCCTTCTCGAACTGGCCCTGGACCTTGGCGGCCTGCTTCTCGTAGTTCGCGATGATCTCGCGCTTCGTCGGAGGCGTCAGGATGTCGGACAGCGCCACGGTGACACCCGAGCGGGTGGCCCAGTAGAAGCCGGCGTCCTTGATGCGGTCGAGCGACGCGGCGACCTCCGTGCGCGGGTAGCGCTCGGCGAGGTCGTTCACGATCGCGGACAGCTTGCCCTTGTCGGCGACGGCCTCCACGTAGGGGTAGTCGACCGGCAGCGCCTCGTTGAACAGCGCGCGCCCCAGGGTGGTCTCGACGAGCACGGGCCCGTCGACGTAGCCCTCGGGGCCGTCGCCCTCGGCGAAGTGCACGTCGCTCATGCGGATCTTGACGACCGCGTTGAGGTCGAGCGCACCCTGGTCCTTGGCCAGGATCGCCTCGGAGACCGACGTGAACGCACGGCCCTCACCCTCGGCACCCTGCTTGACCGTGGTCAGGTGGTGCAGACCGATGATCATGTCCTGCGAGGGCAGGGTCACCGGACGGCCGTCGGACGGCTTCAGGATGTTGTTCGACGCCAGCATCAGGATGCGGGCCTCGGCCTGCGCCTCGACCGAGAGCGGAAGGTGCACGGCCATCTGGTCGCCGTCGAAGTCGGCGTTGAACGCCGCGCAGACGAGCGGGTGGAGCTGGATGGCCTTGCCCTCGACCAGCTGCGGCTCGAACGCCTGGATGCCCAGACGGTGCAGCGTGGGCGCGCGGTTCAGCAGCACGGGACGCTCGCGGATGATCTCCTCCAGCACGTCCCACACCTGGGGACGGCTGCGCTCGACCATGCGCTTCGCGGCCTTGATGTTCTGAGCGTGGCTCAGGTCGATCAGGCGCTTGATCACGAACGGCTTGAAGAGCTCCAGAGCCATCTGCTTGGGCAGACCGCACTGGTGCAGCTTCAGCTGCGGACCGACGATGATGACCGAACGGCCCGAGTAGTCGACGCGCTTGCCGAGCAGGTTCTGGCGGAAGCGACCCTGCTTGCCCTTCAGCATGTCGCTGAGGGACTTCAGGGCGCGGTTGCCGGTACCGGTGACGGGGCGACCACGGCGGCCGTTGTCGAACAGGGCGTCGACGGCCTCCTGCAGCATCCGCTTCTCGTTGTTGACGATGATCTCGGGGGCACCGAGGTCGAGCAGTCGACGGAGACGGTTGTTGCGGTTGATCACACGACGGTAGAGGTCGTTGAGGTCGGAGGTCGCGAAGCGGCCGCCGTCGAGCTGCACCATCGGGCGCAGCTCCGGCGGGATCACCGGCACGACGTCGAGGACCATCGCGGCCGGCGAGTTGCCGGTGGCGAGGAACGACGACACGACACGGAGTCGCTTGATCGCGCGGATCTTCTTCTGGCCCTTGCCCTCCGAGATCTGCAGACGCAGGTTCTCGGCCTCGGTGGCGAGGTCGAAGGCCTCGAGGCGCTTCTTGATCGCCTCGGCGCCCATGTACGCCTCGAAGTACATCCCGTAGCGGTCCTGGAGCTCGTGGAAGACCGCGTCCTCCGGCTTGAGCTCGCCGACCTTCAGGCTGCGGAAGTCCTCCCACACACGCTCGAGCTGGGAGATCTGGTCGTCGTAGGCCTTGCGGCTCTGCGCCATCTCCTTCTCGGCGCCGTCCTTGACGCGACGCTTCTGGTCGGCCTTCGCGCCCTCGTTCTCGAGCTCGGCGAGGTCGGCCTCGAGGCGCGCGAGACGGTCGGCGATGCGGGCATCGCGCTGGTCGGACAGGGTCTTGATCTCGAGCCGGAGCTCGTTCTCGAGACCGGGCATGTCCTGGTGACGGCCCTCCTCGTCGACCGAGATGATCATGTACGCGGCGAAGTAGATGACCTTCTCGAGGTCCTTCGGCGCCATGTCGAGGAGGTACCCGAGGCGCGACGGGACGCCCTTGAAGTACCAGATGTGGGTGACGGGCGCGGCGAGCTCGATGTGGCCCATGCGCTCACGGCGGACCGAGGACTTGGTGACCTCGACACCGCATCGCTCACACACGATGCCCTTGAAGCGGACGCGCTTGTACTTGCCGCAGGAGCACTCCCAGTCACGGCTGGGCCCGAAGATCTGCTCACCGAACAGACCGTCCTTCTCGGGCTTCAGGGTGCGGTAGTTGATGGTCTCGGGCTTCTTGACCTCACCGTAGGACCACTTGCGGATGTCATCGGCCGTGGCGAGGCCGATGCGCAGCTCATCGAAAGTTGTAACGTCGAGCAATTGTCTTCTCTCTTTTCGAAAGACCGAAGGTAATCAGTGGTCGCCGGCTCAGATGTCGTCGATGGACGACGACTCGAAGCGGCTGGAGATGTTGATGCCGAGCTCTTCAGCGGCACGGAACACCTCATCGTCGGTGTCGCGGAGGCTGACCGCGGTGCCGTCGGCCGAGAGGACCTCGACGTTCAGGCAGAGCGACTGCATCTCCTTGATGAGCACCTTGAACGACTCGGGGATGCCCGGCTCCTGGATGTTCTCGCCCTTGACGATCGCCTCGTAGACCTTCACGCGGCCGAGGATGTCGTCGGACTTGATCGTCAGGAGCTCCTGCAGCGCGTACGCGGCGCCGTAGGCCTCGAGGGCCCACACCTCCATCTCACCGAAGCGCTGACCACCGAACTGCGCCTTACCACCGAGCGGCTGCTGGGTGATCATCGAGTACGGGCCGGTCGAACGGGCGTGGATCTTGTCGTCGACCAGGTGGTGCAGCTTCAGGATGTACATGTAGCCGACCGAGACCGGGTACGGGTACGGCTCACCGGAGCGGCCGTCGAACAGGCGCGTCTTGCCGCTCGAGTCGATCAGGCGCTCACCGTCGCGGTTCGGGATGGTCGAGTCGAGGAGACCGGCGATCTCCTCCTCCGACGCACCGTCGAACACCGGGGTGGCGACCTTCGTGCCGGGCTCGGCCGAACGGGCCTGCTCGGGCAGACGGGCGGCCCACTTGGGCTTGCCGTCGACCTCCCAGCCCTGCTTCGCGATCCACCCGAGGTGGGTCTCGAGCACCTGGCCGAAGTTCATGCGGCCGGGGATGCCGAGCGGGTTGAGCACGACGTCGACCGGGGTCCCGTCGGCGAGGAACGGCATGTCCTCCACCGGCAGGATCTTCGAGATGACGCCCTTGTTGCCGTGACGACCGGCGAGCTTGTCGCCCGCGGTGATCTTGCGCTTCTGGGCGATGTAGACGACCACGCGCTGGTTGACGCCCGAGCCGAGCTCGTCGTCGTTCTCGGCGGAGAACTCCTTGACGGCGATGATCGTGCCCTCTTCACCGTGAGGCACCTTGAGGCTGGTGTCGCGCACCTCGCGGCTCTTCTCGTTGAAGATCGCGCGGAGCAGGCGCTCCTCGGCGCTGAGCTCGGTCTCGCCCTTCGGGGTGACCTTGCCGACGAGGATGTCGCCGGGGCGGACCTCGGCGCCGATGCGGATGATGCCGCGCTCATCGAGGTCGGCCAGCAGCTCGGGGCTGACGTTGGGGAGATCACGGGTGATCTCCTCCTTGCCCAGCTTCGTGTCGCGAGCATCCACCTCGTACTCCTCGATGTGGATCGACGAGAGCACGTCGTCCTTCACGAGGTTCTGGCTGAGGATGATCGCGTCCTCGTAGTTGTGGCCCTCCCACGGCATGAACGCCACGAGGAGGTTCTTGCCGAGCGCGAGCTCGCCGTTCTCGGTGGCCGGGCCATCGGCGATGACCTCGCCCTTCTCGACCCGCTCGCCCTCGGAGACGACGACGCGGTGGTTGTAGGACGTGCCCTGGTTGGAGCGGTCGAACTTGCGGAGGTAGTACTCCTCGGTGCCGCCCTCGTCGAGCATGACGGACACGACGTCGGCGGAGACCTCCTGCACGACACCGGCGTTGTTCGCGATGACCACGTCACCGGCGTCGATCGCGGCGAAGCCCTCCATACCGGTGCCGACGAACGGCGACTCGCTGCGGAGGAGCGGCACCGCCTGACGCTGCATGTTCGCACCCATGAGCGCGCGGTTGGCGTCGTCGTGCTCGAGGAACGGGATGAGCGAGGTCGCAACCGACACCATCTGGCGCGGCGAGACATCCATGTAGCCGATCTCGTCGCGCGGGAAGAGGTCGACCTCGCCGCCCTTGCGGCGGGCCAGGACGCGGTCCTCGGCGAAGTGGAAGTCGGCCGTCAGCGGCGCGTTGGCCTGGGCGACGATGAAGTCGTCCTCCTCCGACGCGGTGAGGTAGTCGATCTGCTCGGTGACACGGCCGTTCTCGACACGACGGTACGGCGTCTCGATGAAGCCGAACGAGTTGATGCGCGCGAACGAGGCGAGCGAACCGATGAGACCGATGTTCGGACCCTCAGGGGTCTCGATCGGGCACATGCGGCCGTAGTGCGACGGGTGGACGTCGCGGACCTCGACGCCGGCGCGCTCACGGGACAGACCACCGGGGCCCAGCGCCGACAAGCGGCGCTTGTGGGTCAGGCCCGCGAGCGGGTTGTTCTGGTCCATGAACTGGCTGAGCTGCGAGGTTCCGAAGAACTCCTTGATCGCGGCGACGACGGGGCGCACGTTGATCAGGGTCTGCGGGGTGATCGCCTCGATGTCCTGCGTGGTCATGCGCTCGCGGACGACGCGCTCCATGCGGGACAGACCGGTGCGCACCTGGTTCTGGATGAGCTCGCCCACCGCGCGGATGCGGCGGTTGCCGAAGTGGTCGATGTCGTCGACGTCGAGACGCAGCGTGACGGGCTGGCCGTCGCGCACACCCGGGAGGGTGGTCTGGTTGTCGTGCAGGGCGACCAGGTACTTGATCGTGGCCACGATGTCGGAGACGGTGAGCACCGAGTCGGTGAGCGGCGCGTCGAGCCCGAGCTTGCGGTCGATCTTGTAGCGGCCGACCTTCGCGAGGTCGTAGCGCTTCGGGTTGAAGTAGAAGTTGTCGAGCAGCGCACGCGCGGCCTCGGCGGCGACCTGCTCGCCCGGACGCAGCTTGCGGTAGATGTCCTTGAGCGCCTCCTCCTTGGTGAGGATGGCGTCCTTCTCGAGGGTCGACTCGATCGATGCGAAGCCCTTGAACTCCTCGAGGATCTCCTCGCTCGTCATGCCGAGGGCCTTGAGGAACACCGTGACCGACTGCTTGCGCTTGCGGTCGATGCGGACGCCGACCTGGTCGCGCTTGTCGATCTCGAACTCGAGCCATGCACCGCGGCTCGGGATGATGCGTGCGGAGTAGATGTCCTTGTCGGACGTCTTCTCCTGGGCGCGCTCGAAGTAGACGCCGGGAGAGCGGACCAGCTGCGACACGACGACACGCTCGGTGCCGTTGATGATGAACGTGCCCTTCTCGGTCATGAGCGGGAAGTCGCCCATGAAGACCGTCTGGGTCTTGATCTCACCGGTCTGGTGGTTCATGAACTCGGCCTCGACGTACAGCGGGGCGGCGTAGGTCTTGCCGCGCTCCTTGCACTCCTCGATCGAGTACTTCTCCGGCTCGAGGAACGGGCTGGTGAAGCTGAGCTGCATGGTCTCGCCCAGGTCTTCGATGGGCGAGATCTCCTCGAAGATCTCGTCGAGACCGCTGCGGTTCGGGAGGTCCTGTCGGCCGGCCTGCTTGGCCTCCTCGACACGTGCCTTCCACGCGTCGTTGCCGACGAGCCAGTCGAAGCTCTCGGTCTGGAGGGCGAGCAGGTCAGGGACGGTGAGGGTGTCCGTGATCTTGGCGAAAGAAAGGCGGGAGTGTGCCCGACCGTTCTTGAATGAGTTGGTGGTTGCGTTGCGCGCAGCAGCCAAGGAAATAACCTCCGTGGGCCCCGTCGGGCCTATGAGTCACTGTCGGTCGATGGTGGGATCACTCCGCAGATGTGGCCAGAACCCGCCATATGGTTCTAGAGTGTTGCTGCGACGAGGGTGTCCAGCCGTCCGGAAGGGCGACGATCACACCGCTCCATCACAGGTGCCGACCGCAATATGAAGGCATGAGATGTTCTGGGAGCGCAAAGAACAACTATAGGCACTCTCGACACGCCTGTCCAGTGGTTTGCTTGACCACTTTGAGATTCTCGGGTATAAGTTCGCGCCGATGAGCGCATCCGGCCCGTCTGCGGCCTCTGGGCTGCCGCTCGGTCCCGAGCGATCGATCGACTCCTGGCTGCGGCGGCTGCTCGGCCGGACCCCCGCGCGCGGCCCCGTGTCGTGGCTGGTCGAGCTGCTCGCGTTCGGCCTGAAGCAGGCGTGGGCGTGCCTGTTCGGAGCGGCGCTGCTCGCCGTGATACTGGCAGCGCGCCTCTGGTACCCGGAGGGGGCGTGGCTCGCCAGGAACGACGCGCTCACCCTCGCGGCCGTGGCCATCCAGATCGTGATGATCGCGACGCGGCTCGAGACCTGGCGCGAACTGAGGGTGATCGTGCTGTTCCACATCGTCGGCACGGTGATGGAGCTGTTCAAGACCGACGTGGGCTCGTGGACGTACGGCGCCGACGGGGTGCTGCGGATCGCGGGCGTGCCGCTGTTCAGCGGGTTCATGTACGCCGCAGTGGGGTCGTACCTGGTGCGCGTGTACCGGCTGTTCGACCTGCGGTTCACCCGGTATCCGCGACTCTGGGTGACCGCGCTCGTCGCGGCGGCGATCTACGCCAACTTCTTCACGCACCACTGGATCTGGGACCTGCGCTGGGTGCTCGTCGCCGCGGTCGTCGTGGTGTGGGGCCGGTCGATGATGCACTTCCGGGTGTTCCGCCGCACGCTGCGGATGCCGGTGCTGCTGGCGTTCCTGCTCGTGGCGGTGTTCATCTGGTTCGCCGAGAACATCGCCACGTGGTCGAACGCCTGGACGTATCCGTCGCAGGCCGACGGCTGGGAGCTGGTCGGGATCTCCAAGCTCGTGTCGTGGTTCCTGCTCATGATCATCTCGGTCGTGCTCGTGACCTGGGTCTACCCGCCGCGAGCGCCCGGCGCCGTCTCCCCCGGCGGCCGGTCGGCCGTCCGAGGGTAGGGTCGGAGCGTGGCACGCGGGGTCGAGAGGTCGGAGGCGCCGAGCGTCACGCTGTCGTCGGGGATGCAGGCGACCATCCGGCCGGATCCGTTCGACGCGGGGTCGCGCATCCTGGTCGTGGACGGGACGCCGCAGTCGCACGTCGACCTCGAGGACCCGGCGCACCTGTCGTTCGAGTACGTGCGTCGGATCGGGCACGCGATCGACGTGGCGCGATCCGAGGGTGCGCCGATCACAGCACTGCACCTCGGGGCGGGTGCCTTCACGCTCCCCCGCTACGTGGCGGCCACGCGGCCGGGCTCACGGCAGCAGGTCGTGGAGATCGACGAGGAGCTCGCCGCGTTCGTCCGGCGCGAGCTGCCGCTCCCCCGCGGCGCGAGCATCCGTGTGCGATACGGCGACGCCCGGGAGGTGCTGACCCGCCTGCCGACCGGACTGCGCGGGCAGGCGGACGTGATCGTGAGCGACATCTTCGCCGGAGCGCGGACGCCCGCGCACGTGACGAGCGTCGAGTACTACCGCGAGGTCGCGGAGGTGCTCGCGCCCGACGGTCTCCTCGCCGTCAACATCGCCGACGGCGCGGGCCTGGCCTTCGCGCGGTCGCAGGCGGCGACCCTGTCGCACGTGTTCGAGCACGTCGCACTCGCGGCCGACTCTCAGATGCTCAAGGCGCGGCGCTTCGGCAACATCGTGGCGTTCGCCTCGAACACAGGACTTCCCTTTGAATCGCTGCCCCGGCGGTTGGCGGGCGACGCCGTGGCGAGCAGGCTGGTCGAAGGAGCGGATGTCCGGCGGTTCGCCGCCGGAGCGCCGATCGCGACGGATCAGACGGCGACCGGGTCGCCGTCTCCGGCGCGCAGCGTGTTCCAGGTGCCGCGCGGAGGCGCCTGAGCGGATGCGGCACCGGCTCCACGGATCACGACGACGAGGGAGCAGATGGATGCGCAGGCCATGGATGCTGACGGCGGGCGCTGTCCTCGCCGCGAGCCTGGCGGGCTGCACGGGTGTCGCCGACCCCGGGCCCTCCGACACGGGTACCCCCTCCACGAGCGCCACCCCCTCCGCCTCAGCGACTCCGACTCCCACCCCGACCGCGGCGCCCGCCGAAGACCTCGGCCCGCTGGTCCCTTCCGGTGATCCCGTCGGCGTCATCGGCGGGTTGCCCGCCCCGTGGTCGATCGCACCGCTCGCGGACGGGTCGGTGCTCCTCAGCGAGCGCGACGAGGCCCGCATCGTGGAGGACGTCGCGGGCAACGCGGTCACCCTCACCGAGATCGGGGACGTGGCTCCCGCCGGGGAGGGCGGCCTGCTCGGGCTCGCGCCGCTCGAGGGCGCCGACGGGTCGTGGCTCTACGCCTACTACACCACCGCATCCGACAACCGGGTGGTGCGGATGCCGCTGTCGGGGACCCCGGGCGCGCACACGCTCGGTCCCGCGGAGGTGGTGCTCTTGGGGCTGCCTCGGGCGTCGACCCACAACGGCGGCCGGATCGCGTTCGGACCGGACGGGATGCTCTACGTCACGGTCGGCGACGCCGGACAGCGCGACCTCGCGCAGTCGGTGGAGTACCTCGGCGGGAAGATCCTGCGGATCACGCCGCAGGGCCAGGTGCCGGCGGACAACCCGTTCGCCGGGTCGCCCGTCTGGTCGCTCGGGCACCGCAACCCGCAGGGCATCGACTGGGCCGCCGATGGGACGATGTGGGCGGCCGAGTTCGGACAGGACACCTACGACGAGCTCAACATCGTCACCCCGGGGGCGAACTACGGCTGGCCCGTCGCCGAGGGGTTCGCCGGCGACGGCCGCTTCACCGAGCCCATCGCGCAGTGGGCGACCGACGACGCGAGCCCGAGCGGGATCGCGGTGATCGGCGACACCGTGTTCATGGCGGGGCTCGGCGGCGAGCGGCTGTGGACCATCACGTTCGACGGGCGGTCGCAGGAGTGGTTCCCAGGCGCGTACGGCCGCATCCGCGACGTCGCCCGGGGGCCCGGGAACTCCCTCTACTTCATCACCAACAACACCGACGGACGCGGTTCCCCGCGCGACGGCGACGACGTGCTGTACCGGGTCGACCTCACGAAGGCCGCCTGACGGCGCGGCGACCGGCCGCGGCGCCGGTGCGCTCGTTACCCTTGAGGGGACATGAGCATCATCACCGGGTACGACATGACCACCCTGCGCGAGAAGGTCGATCTCGACGCGGTGGCCGAGCGGCTCGAGGAGCTCGGCCAGCTCCGCAGCCTCACCGCGCTCAACGAGAAGGTGGTGCTGCTCCGGCTCACCGGCCGGCTCGACGAGGCGATGATCGTCGCGAACGAGGCCGTGCGGCAAGCCCGCTTCTCGGGCGACCGTGAGCTCACGCTCGGCGCACGCATCCGCCGTGCTCAGGTGATGCAGTACCAGGGCAAGCTCACCGCCGCGCTGCAGGAGCTGTCGCTCTGCGTCGAGGAGGCACAGAACCACGAGTGGGGCACCCTCGAGGCGGTCTCGACGCTGAGCCGCGGCAAGGTGCACTTCGAGCTCGAGGACTACCCCGCGGCGCTCGTCGACTTCAAGGCGGCCGTGTTCCTCATGGAGAAGCTGGGCGCCTCGCTCGATCAGCTCGAGTCGTCGCTCGTGGCCGTCGCCGTGACCGAATCGTACATCGGGTCCTGACGTGGCCGATCTGGCGCGGGTCACGCACTGGGCGGATGCCCTGATCGCGATGCACCTCGACGCCTCGTGGTCGTTCGGGTTCGACAACGCCAAGACCCGCGCCGGGCAGTGCAACTACACCGCTCGGCGGATCACGGTGTCGCGGTACCTCGCGTCGCGGTACGAGGACGACGAGATCCACCAGGTGCTGCTGCACGAGGTGGCGCACGCCCTCGCCGGCGCGGGCGCAGGGCACGGGCCGCGGTGGAAGTCGGTCGCGTCGTCGATCGGCTACGTCGGGTCGCGCCTGCACGACGGCGAGCGCGCCGACGACCTCGCGCCGTGGGTGGGGGTCTGCCCGGCGGGGCACTCGTACTTCCGGCACCGGCGGCCCACCACGCGGCTCTCGTGCAGCCGCTGCTCGCGTCGCTTCAGCGCCGCCCACCTCATCGAGTGGACGCGGCGCGACGTGTCGCCCGCCCGGACGCAGGCACGCCGCTCCGCCTGAGCCGGGCCCGTTCTGCCGAGCGGGGGACGCGTGCGGAGATCAGCCCCAGGCGAGGCGGCCGTTCACCGGGTCGGAGTACCAGAGCGCGCCGTCGGGGGCGCGAGAGATCGAGACGGGGAGATGGCCCGCGCCGCCCGGGCCCAGGGGCGTGAAGGCGCCTCCGGCGCCCGCGGTGAGGATGCGACCCTCGGTGTCGGCGTAGAGGATGCCCGCACCACCGGCGCGCAACGAGAAGGGCATCGCGAAGGTCGCGCCCGGGACGGTGGAGAACTCCTCGGCGCCGCCCACCTCGACCCGGTGCAGGAGGTCGCTCGCGGCGAGCCAGATCGCCCCGTCGGAGCCGACCTCCACCTCGGTCGCGGCGGGGGACGACAGAGGGTAGCTCGCGACCGCGCCGGTCGCCGGGTCGTACGCGTCGACGGCGAAGACGCCGTACTGCGTCATCCAGAGCCTGCCGTCGGGGCCCCAGGCAATGTCGACCGGCTGGCCGCCGTCGGAGGCGACGGTGACGAGGTCGACCCCGTGCGCCGCCGAGACGTGCCCGATGGTGTCGATCTCGGACGTGCCGAACCAGACCGACCCGTCCGGGGCGGCGGTCAGCGCCAGCGGCCGCACCGGAGCCGGCACTCCGAAGTCGGTGACGACGCCGCTCGCGGGATCGATGCGGCGCACGAGCGCGGCGCTCGGGTCGGAGTACCAGATCGCCCCGTCGACCCCTTCGACGAGGGAGGAGACGAACGACCCGGTGGTGCCCGGGACCTCGGTCACGAGACCGGTCGAGGGATCTAGCGACGCCAGGTGGTCGTCGCTCCCGTCGGCGAACCAGACGGTTCCGGTCGAGGCGACCACCATCTCCATCGGGACAGCGCCGGGCGGCAGGGCGACGTCGTGCCACAGCGTGAAGGAGCCCGGGCCCGGCGGTGCGACGGGAGGCCGGGCCTCCGCGGCGAGAGGCGCGGCGAGGGTCAGTCCGACGACCGCGAGGACGCCTGCGAGCACAGAAGAAGGACGCACCCGCCCATGATGGGGGCGGGTGCGTCGAGGGATACCTGAGTAGTTGCTACTCGGTGACCTCGACCTCTTTCCAGAACGCGACGTAGTTCGAGAAGTCCTTGCCCACGCGATCGAACGCGGTGGCGTACGGGTTCGGGTACGACCACGCGCGGTCGTGCAGCGCGGTGCCGTCGACCGTCACGTCGAAGTACTGGCACTCGCCCTTCCACGGGCACGTGTACGGGGTGTCGCTCTCGCTGAGGAGCTCCGACTTCACGCTCGACGGCGGGAAGTACCAGTTGCCCTCGATGGCGATGAGGTCCTCCTTGGGCGCCTCCGCGATGACCGTTCCGCCGACCACTGCCTTCATGCTGAAACCTCCTGTGAGCCTGTGACGACCACGCTACGCCTTTGCCGGCCCCGCGCATCCGGACAGACTGTGAGGATGCGCGTGCTGCTGAAGCTCATCCTCGACTGCGACCCGGATGCGGCCTGGCGCGCCATCCGCAGCCCCGCCGTCTTCAGGGAGGTGTCGAGCCCGCTGCTCGACATCGAGTCGCTCGCCGCGGACGGGTTTCCGACGGTGTGGGAGCCGGGGCAGCATCCGGTCGAGATCCGCGGCGGCGGGGTGGTGCCGCTGGGGAAGCAGATCATCCGGCTGAGCGTGCAGACCCGGCAGCACGGGGACGTGCGCATCCTGCACGACTCCGGGCAGCCGGTCACCGGCGCGCTCACGACGGTGAAGCTGTGGGACCACAGGATGGCCGTCGCCCCCGATCCGAAGGGCACGGGCAAGACGCTCTACCGCGACCAGCTCACCATCGGCGCCGGGCTGCTGACCCCGGCGGTCTGGTACTCGCTGTGGGCGTTCTGGCAGTGGCGCGGGCACAAGCTCAAGGAGCTCGCCCCCACCTGGGCCTACGACCTGCCGCGCGACGACGAGGAGGCGGCGTGAGCATCCGCACGGCGGTCGACACGGCGGACTGGCGTCAGCGGGTCTTCGCGCTGTACGCCGAGGTGCGGCGGGTGAGCGAGGTCGATCCCGCCGCCGCCCACGTGGCATGGCGTGCCGGGCGCGACGAGCTGTTCGCGACCCACCCCGCCACTCCCCTGCTGCCCGAGGACCGCGTGACGTTCCACGGATTGCCGGTGGCCGACTACGACCCCGCCTGGCGATTCGTCGTCGACCTCGCCGAGCCCGAGGAGCCGGCCTCGTTCGGGTTCGAGACGGGGACCGACGGGCTGGTGCCGTTCGAGCTGCTCGGCGTCGCCCACGTGCCCGGCGTCGGCGACCTCGACGTGTGGCGCCTCGCGTCGTACGGCGGTGGGCTCTTCCTCCCCGTGAAGGACGGCCTCGCGGGGAAGCCGGGAGGGACCTACGGCGGCGGACGCTACCTGCTCGACACCATCAAGGGCGCCCACCTCGGCAGCCCCGACGGTCGGCTCGTGCTCGACTTCAACTTCGCCTACAACCCGTCCTGCGCGTACGACCCCGCCTGGGCGTGCCCTCTGGCACCGGCGGGCGACACCGTGGCCTCCGAGATCCCCGTGGGCGAACGCTACGAGGGCTCCCACTGAGCATCCTGTAGGCTGGATGCACGCAGGCTCCACGATGAGCCGCGTGCGTCGTAGAACGCTTACTCGCGCATCCGCCCTTCTGGCCGGTGCAGCGACACTTTCTCACGGCGAACGGATGCGCCGACCGGCGCCTTCGCCATCTTTCAGCCTGAAAGGCTCCCCCTTGTCTTCTGACACCCTGTCCTTCGGCGCGCTCGGCGTGCCGGCTCCTCTCGTCGACGTGCTCGTCGAGCAGGGGAAGTCCTCCCCGTTCCCGATCCAGGCCGACACCCTGCCCGACACGCTCGCCGGGCGCGACGTGCTCGGCCGAGGCAAGACCGGCTCGGGCAAGACGCTCGCGTTCTCCATCCCGATGGTGGTGCGTCTCTCGCAGGACGGCGCGAAGCGCGTCCCCGGCCGCCCCCGAGGCCTCATCCTCGCCCCCACCCGCGAGCTCGCGACCCAGATCGCCGCGACCCTCGAGCCGCTGGCGAGCAAGAACCGCCTCTCGGTCACCACGATCTTCGGCGGCGTCTCGCAGAACAAGCAGGTCGCCGCGCTGAAGGCCGGCGTCGACATCGTCGTGGCCTGCCCCGGACGCCTCGATGACCTCATGAAGCAGGGCTTCGTGAAGCTCGACGACGTGCAGATCACCGTGCTCGACGAGGCCGACCACATGGCCGACCTCGGCTTCCTGCCCGTCGTCACGCGCATCATGAACGCCACCCCGCAGCGCGGCCAGCGACTGCTGTTCTCGGCGACCCTCGACAACGGGGTCGACAAGATCGTGGCGCGCTTCCTGCACGACCAGGTGCTGCACTCGGTCGACGAGGCCACCTCGCACGTCGCCGCGATGACGCACCACCTCTTCGAGGCGGCAGACGCCGACGCCAAGAAGGACCTCGTGCGGGCGCTCGCCTCGGGCACCGGCCGCCGCATCCTCTTCATGCGCACCAAGCACCACGCGAAGAAGCTCGCCAAGCAGCTGACCGAGTGGGGCATCCCCGCGGTCGACCTGCACGGCAACCTGTCGCAGAACGCCCGCGACCGCAACCTCGCCGCCTTCGGGTCGGGCGAGGTGCGTGTGCTCGTCGCCACCGACGTCGCCGCCCGCGGTGTGCACGTCGACGACGTCGAGCTCGTCGTGCACGTCGACCCGCCGACCGAGCACAAGGCGTACCTGCACCGCTCCGGCCGCACGGCGCGTGCCGGCAGCGAGGGGGATGTCGTGACGATCATGACCCCCGAGCAGCGCCGCGACGTCGCCGACATGATGCGGAAGGCGGCCATCAAGGTCACCGCGCAGAAGGTGACGGCGACGTCGCCCGAGGTGCTCTCGCTGGTCGGCGAGCAGGCCGCCTACGTCACGCCCGTGAAGAAGGCGCCCGTGCAGCAGGCGCCGTCGCGACCCGGCGGGTCGCAGGGCGCGAACGCCCAGCGCAAGCGCGCTCGCCGCGGTGGTGGCGCCGGTTCGGGTGAGGGCGCGGGCGCCGCGTCCGGCCGTCCTGCCTCGGGTCGCTCCGGCGGGCGCGGCGGCGCAGGTGCGGGCTCGGGTTCGGGCGCGGCCGACGGAGGCCGTCAGGGCCAGCGCCCGGCACGCACCCGCGGTGGGAGCGGTGCTGCCGCAGGCGCAGGCCAGTCGCGTCGTGCGGGCGGCTCGACCCGTTCCGGCAGCAGCGTCACGTACAGCACCTCGACGGGTGGACACAGCTCGGCCGCCGACTTCTCCGCCTCCACGGGCGGCGGACGCCGCCGCGGTCGCTGACTCACGACCGTCGTCACGAGATACGGAGAAGCCCCGCGATGTACGCGGGGCTTCTCCGTATGCCGTGATGAGTGACGGTGAATCGCCAGGCCGGATCCGTCACCGCCGCTTCGACACCGAATAGAGCGGAGCCCGGCGGATATGACGGGGGTTCGGCGGAATCGGTGTCGAGGTGACGGGCGGGGCGACGAGGGGCGGGCCGTCAGGGCTTGCGGGGGTAGATCGTGTCGCCGGCGGCGAGCATCGCGACGAACTGCTGGATGCGGCGCGCCCGGGTCTCGGGACGCTTCGCCTGGTGGATGCGGAACAGGATCGCGAAGCGGTTCTGGCTGTCGAGCCCGGCGAACGCCGCCCCCGCGGCGGGGTCGGCGGCGAGGGCCGCAGTGAGATCCTCCGGCACCTCGATGCGGCTGGGCGGCGCGTACGCGGCATCCCATCGGCCGTCGGCCTTGGCCCGGTCGATCTCACGCTGCCCGGCCACGTGCATCCGCCCCGCCTCGATGAGGCGCTCCACGTGCGCGATGTTGACCTGCGACCACATGCTGCGGGCCCGGCGCGGCGTGAACGTCTGGAGGTAGGACTCCTCGTCGCGTCCGTTCCTCCGGCCGTCGATCCAGCCGAAGCAGAGCGCCTCCTGGATCGCCTCTGCGTAGGTCACCGACGGCTGCGGCGCCCCCTTCTTGGCGAGGATGATCCGGAGGCCGTCGACCGAGTCGTGGTGCTCCTCGAGCCAGGCGCGCCAGTCGGCGGCCGAGGCGAAGCGCCGCTCCTCGTAGTCGAGCACGCCGGACCTCAGGCGAGCCGGCCGACGGAGGCGAGTGCGGCGCGCAGCAGCGCCCCGCGGCCGCCCTCCATCTCGGCGGCGACGGCCTCGGAGGCCGCCTCGGCGGGTGTCATCCAGGTCAGCTCGAGCGCATCCTGTCGCGGTTCGCACGTGCCCGTCACGGGGACGACGTAGGCCAGGGCGACGGCGTGCTGTCGCTCGTCGTAGTAGGTGGAGACGCCGGGGAGCGGGAAGTACTCGGCCACCTGGAACGGCACAGGGCTCGCCGGGAGCTGCGGGAACGCCATGGGCCCGAGGTCCTTCTCGAGGTGGCGGAACAACGCGTCGCGGATGGTCTCGCCGTACATCACCCGGCCGGAGACCAGCGTGCGGGCGATGGTGCCGCTCGAGCCGACGCGCAGCAGCACGCCCACCTCGATCACCTGGCCCATGCCGTCGGTGCGCACCGGAACGGCCTCGACGTAGAGCAGCGGGATGCGCCGCCGCACCTCCTCGAGCTCGCCATCGCTCAGCCATCCGGAGTTGGGGTCTGGAGTGCGCACCGTCATGCTCCATTCTTACCCGACCGGAGCGGCCCGCTGTGGGCGAACACCGGTGGCCGTGTCGGGGGTGCGGGCCAGGATGGAGGGATGGGCGACGTGCTCGACAGGTTCTCCCCCGCCGCACGGGAGTGGTTCCGTGGTGCGTTCTCGCAGCCCACGCCGGCGCAGGCGGGCGCGTGGGAGGCCATCTCCGGCGGGCAGGATGCGCTGGTCGTCGCCCCGACCGGGTCCGGCAAGACCCTGTCGGCGTTCCTCTGGGCGATCGACCGCCTCACCTCAGAGAAGCGCGAGGAGGGGCACGGCACCTCCGTGCTCTACATCTCGCCGCTCAAGGCGCTCGGCGTCGACGTGGAGCGAAACCTCCGTTCGCCGCTCGTGGGCATCACGCAGACCGCGAAGCGGCTGGGCACCGAGCCGCCCGTCGTCACCGTGGGCGTGCGCTCGGGCGACACCCCGGCGCAGGAGCGCCGGACGCTGGCGAAGACCCCGCCCGACATCCTCATCACCACCCCCGAGTCCCTCTTCCTCATGCTCACGTCGGCGGCACGCGAGTCGCTCGCGTCGGTGAAGACGATCATCATCGACGAGGTGCACGCGGTCGCCTCCACGAAGCGCGGAGCGCACCTCGCGCTCAGCCTGGAGCGGCTCGACGCACTGCTCGAGACCCCGGCCCAGCGCATCGGCCTCTCGGCGACGGTGCGGCCGCGCGAGGAGGTGGCGCGCTTCCTCTCAGGCGGGCGTCCCGTGTCGATCGTGGCGCCGCCCTCGACGAAGACGTTCGACCTGCGTGTGGTGGTGCCCGTCGACGACATGACGCAGATCCCCTCGTTGCAGACGCTCGAGGGGTCGGCCGCCGGCGCGTCGGCTCCCGACCAGGGCTCGATCTGGCCGCACGTCGAGGAGGACATCGTCGACCGCATCCTCGAGCACCGCTCGTCGATCGTGTTCGCGAACTCACGGCGCCTCGCCGAGCGGCTCACGGCCCGGCTGAACGAGATCTACACCGAACGGCTCGGCATCGCCGAGGAGGCCGACGCCGAACTGCGCGAGCTCTCCCCGAGCGGTTCGAGCGGTTCGAGCGCGTCGAGCGCATCCACGCGGCCGCCGGCGGCCCTCATGGGCCAGGCCGGCAGCACCGAGGGTGCCGAGCTCGTGCTCGCGAAGGCGCACCACGGCTCGGTGAGCAAAGAGCAGCGCGCCCTCATCGAGGACGACCTGAAGTCCGGCCGCCTCCGCTGCGTGGTCGCCACCTCGAGCCTCGAGCTGGGCATCGACATGGGCGCCGTCGACCTCGTCATCCAGGTGGAGGCGCCCCCGTCGGTGGCGAGCGGGCTGCAGCGCGTCGGACGCGCCGGGCACCAGGTGGGCGAGATCTCGAAGGGCCTGCTCTATCCGAAGCACCGGGCCGACCTCCTGCACAGCGCGGTGGTGTCGATGCGGATGACGTCGGGGCTCATCGAGTCGATCGCCATCCCCGCGAACCCGCTCGATGTGCTGGCGCAGCAGACCGTCGCGGCGTGCGCCCTCGAGTCGATCGACGTGGAGGTGTGGTTCGACACCGTGCGCCGCAGCGCGCCGTTCGCGGGCCTGCCGCGCTCGGCGTACGACGCCACCCTCGACCTCCTCTCGGGTCTGTACCCCTCAGACGAGTTCGCCGAGCTGCGGCCTCGGTTGGTCTGGGATCGCGACGCCGGCACGCTCACCGGCCGACCCGGCGCGCAGCGGCTCGCGGTCACGAGCGGCGGGACGATCCCCGACCGGGGGCTGTTCGGCGTGTTCATGGTGGGCGGCGAGCCCACCGATGCCGGTTCTGAGGCGCCGGCGCCCACCCGCTCGGCCCCGGGCAGGCGTGTGGGCGAGCTCGACGAGGAGATGGTCTACGAGTCGCGTGTCGGCGACGTCTTCGCGCTCGGCGCGACCAGCTGGCGCATCCACGAGATCACGCACGACCGCGTGCTGGTGCTGCCCGCGTTCGGGCAGCCCGGGCGGCTCCCGTTCTGGCGCGGCGAGGGCCTCGGTCGCCCGGCCGAGCTCGGTGCCGCCATCGGCGAGTTCACCCGCACGCTGGCCGCCGACGAGCCCGAGGCGGCGCTCGAGCGGGCACGGGCCGCCGGGCTCGAGGAGCGCGCGGCGACCAACCTCGTCACCTTCGTGAGCCAGCAGCGCGAGGCCACCGGCAGCGTGCCGAGCGATCGCACGCTGGTGGTCGAGCGCTTCCGCGACGAGCTCGGCGACTGGCGGGTCGTGCTGCACTCCCCGTACGGCATGCCGGTCCACTCGCCGTGGGCGCTGGCGATCAACGCCCGGGTGCGCGAGCGCTTCGGGGTCGAGGCGAACGCCGTCGCCAGCGACGACGGCATCGTGGTGCGGATGCCCGACACCGAGAGCGATCCGCCGACGGCCGAGCTCTTCCTCTTCGAACCGGCCGAGCTCGAGCAGATCGTCACCGACGAGGTCGGCGGGTCAGCGCTCTTCGCCTCCCGTTTCCGCGAGAACGCCGCCCGTGCGCTGCTGCTCCCCCGGCAGAACCCGGGCCGCCGCTCTCCGCTCTGGCAGCAGCGGCAGCGGTCGGCGCAGCTGCTCGAGGTGGCACGTAAGTACCCGACGTTCCCGATCATCCTCGAGACGGTGCGCGAGTGCCTGCAGGACGTCTACGACCTCCCGTCCCTCCTCGCCCTGGCGCGCGACGTCCAGTCGCGTCGCGTCCGCGTGGTCGAGGTCGAGACCCAGACGGCGTCGCCGTTCGCGAGCAGCCTGCTCTTCGGCTACGTCGCGTCCTTCGTCTACGAGGGCGACAGCCCGCTGGCCGAGCGCCGCGCCGCCGCGCTCGCGCTCGATCCCAGCCTCCTGTCGGAGCTGCTCGGTCGGGCAGAACTGCGCGAGCTGCTCGATCCGGATGTGATCGAGCAGACCCAGCGCGAGCTGCAGCGGCTCGCTCCCGACCGCCGCGCCCGCGACCTGGAGGCCGTCGCCGACCTGCTGCGCCTCCTCGGCCCGCTCTCCGAGGCCGAGATCGCCGAGCGCGGTCAGGATGATCTCGCTCCGCGCGTGAGCGAGGTGGTCGACGAGCTCGTCGCCTCGCGCCGGGCGCTCCGCGTGAGCATCGCCGGTCGCGACGAGGTGGCCGCGATCGAAGACGCCGGTCGCCTCCGCGACGCGCTGGGCGTGCCCATCCCGTTCGGGGTGCCCGACGCGTTCATCGCCCCCGTCGAGCATCCGGTGCTCGACCTCGTGAGCCGGTACGCCCGCACGCACGGCCCCTTCCTCGCGACGGAGGCGGCGACGCGGTTCGGGCTCGGGGTCTCGGTGGTGCAGGATGCGCTGCGGCGCCTGGCGAGCGACCGCCGACTGGTGGAGGGCGAGTTCCGGCCGACGGGCATCTCGGCCGACGCCGAGCGCCTGGGCCAGGCGGGCGCGACGGAGTGGTGCGACGCCGAGGTGCTCCGCCGCCTCCGCAGCCGCTCGCTCGCGGCGCTGCGGCACGAGATCGAGCCCGTCGATCCTCCGACGTTCGGGCGCTTCCTCCCCGCCTGGCAGCACGTCGGCGGCAGCCTCCGCGGGGTGGACGGCGTGCTCACGGTGATCGAGCAGCTCGCGGGTGTGCCCGTGCCCGCCTCCGCATGGGAGACGCTCGTGCTGCCCGCGCGGGTACGCGACTACTCGCCGGCGATGCTCGACGAGCTCACCGCCTCCGGCGAGGTGGTGTGGACGGGACGCGGCACGCTGCCGGGCAGCGACGGCTGGGTGGCCCTGCACACGTACGACTCGCTGCCGGTCACCGCGGTGGCGCCCGAGGAGATCGACGAGACCGAGGTGCACCGCGCCCTCCTCGCCGCGCTGGCCCGTGGGGGCGCCTACTTCTTCCGCAGCCTCGCCGACCACGTCGCCGCCGAGCTGCCCGACCGCGTGCCCGACGACGCCGCGATCGTCGACGCGCTGTGGGATCTGGTGTGGGCCGGCCTCGTCACGAACGACACCGTCGCCCCGCTGCGCACGTTGACCGGGTCGGGCTCGTCGTCGCACAGCACGCGCCGCACCGCCCCGCGGTCGCGGATGTACCGCGGCAGGGCCATCCCCCGCGCGACGATGCAGACGCGGGTCGGGCCGCCGACCGCGGGCGGTCGCTGGTCGCTGCTGCCCGACCCGGCGAGCGACGCGACCATCCGCGCCACCGCGAGCGCCGAGCTGCTGCTCGACCGCTACGGCGTCGTCACCCGCGGCTCGGTGATGAACGAGCGCCTTCCGGGTGGGTTCGCGCTGGCGTACCGGGTGCTGAGCCGCTTCGAGGAGAGCGCCCGCTGCCGTCGCGGATACTTCATCGAGACGCTCGGCGCCGCCCAGTTCGCGACCGGCGGCACCATCGACCGGCTGCGAGGGTTCGCTCCAGATGCGATCGGCCGCGACCGCCTGCGCGACGATGCGCCAACCGCCCTCACCCTCGCGGCGACCGATCCCGCCAACCCGTACGGCGCGGCCCTGCCGTGGCCGACGGTCGAGGGGCACCGGCCCGGCCGCAAGGCCGGCGCGCTCGTCGCCCTGGTCGACGGCGAGCTGGCGCTCTACCTCGAACGCGGCGGCAAGAGCATGCTCTCGTTCAGCGACGACCCGGCTGTGCTCGGCCTCGCCGCCTCCTCGGTGGCCGAGGCGGTGCGAGGCGGCCGGATCGACCGGCTGGCCGTCGAGCGCGCGAACGGCGACTTCGTGCTCGGGACGGCGGTGGGCGACGCCCTGGCCGCCGCGGGCTTCACCGGCACGCCCCGGGGATTGAGGCTGCGTGCCTGAGGGAGACACCGTCTACCGCACCGCGGTGCACCTGAACCAGGCGCTCGCCGGTCGGCCGCTGACGGTGAGCGACGTCAGGGTGCCGGCCTTCGCGACCCTCGACCTGGTCGGGCAGACCGTCGACGAGGTCGTCAGCCGCGGCAAGCACCTGCTCACCCGCGTGGGCGACCTCAGCATCCACACCCATCTCAAGATGGAGGGCAGCTGGCACATCTACAAGCACGGCACGAAGTGGCGGCGCCCGGCCTACGCGGCGCGGATCGTGCTGGAGAACGCCGAGTGGGTGACGGTCGGCTTCGACCTGGGCATCGTCGAGGTCGTGCCGCGCGACCACGAGCAAGATGTGGTCGGGCACCTGGGCCCCGACCTCCTCGGGCCCGACTGGGATGAGGGCGAGGCGCTGCTGCGCCTGTCGTCCGATCCCGACCGTCCGGTGGTCGTCGCGCTGCTCGACCAGCGCAACCTCGCCGGGCTCGGCAACGAGCTGGCGAACGAGGTGTGCTTCCTCCGCGGTCTCGACCCGCACCGCCCGGTGGGCGAGGTGACCGACCTCGCCGGGGTCGTGACGCTCGCGCAGCGGGTCATCCTCGCCAATCGCGACCGGGTCGACCGCACCTTCACGGGCGACACCCGCCCCGGGATGCAGGACTGGGTCTACGGTCGCGAGGGCCGACCCTGCCGGCGGTGCCGCACGCGCATCCGGCACGACCAGACCGGGGCGAACGAGCTGCAGCTGCGCGACACCTACTGGTGCCCGCACTGCCAGCGCTGAGCGTGATCGGCGGTCCGCCGCAGCCCCGGTAGGGTCGGAGGGTGGCTGACTCGACTCCGCTTCTCATCGACGACGATCTCGTGGTGTGGTCCGTCCCGGCCGACTCCCGCGCCGAAGCCCTGGCGACGCATCCGCTCGTGATCGTCATGCACGGCAAGGGCTCGCACGAGCGCGATCTCGCCGGGCTGTTCGGCTACCTCCCCTCCGGGGCCGTGTACGCGTCGCTGCGGGCGCCCCTGGTGAGCCCGCAGCCGATCGTCAACGGCTTCGAGTGGTTCCCGACCGGGGTGCCCGGCGACCCCGACGCCGACGTGCTCATCCCGGCCGCGGATGCGGTGCTCGCCTGGCTTGACCGCGTCGAGTCCGCGTACGCCACTCCCCCGGCGGTCGCGGCGATGGGCTTCTCGCAGGGCGGCGCGATGTCGATCCAGCTGCTCCGCATCGCGCCGGATCGCCTCTCGGCGGGTGTGAACCTCTCGGGCTTCTCCGCCTCCGCCGTCTTCCCCGGCGACGCGGTGCTCGCCGAGACGAGGCCGCCGCTGTTCTGGGGTTTCGACCGCAACGACCCGATCATCGCGACCTCCGCGGTGGTCCGCACGGCGGAGTTCCTGCCCGGCCACTTCAGCGCGACGGTGCGCGAGTACCCGGGGATCGCCCACTCGATCTCGGGCGAGGAGCTGGGCGACGTGGCTGCCTTCCTCACCTCGGCCCTCGGGCTCGCCCGCTGACGTGGCGAAGAAGGGGACGGCCGGCCCGACGACCGCGGCGACCACGGCGCTGACCCGGGCCGGCCTGTCGTACGTCGCGCACACCTACGCACACGACCCGCGGGCGACCGACTTCGGCGCGGAGGCCGGCCGTGAGCTCGGTGTCGACTCCGCGCGCATCTTCAAGACGCTCATGGTCGAGACGGATGCGGGCTTCGGGATCGGGATCGTGTCGGTCGGCGACCTGCTCGATCTGAAGGCTCTGGCCGGAGCGCTCGGCGCCAAACGGGCGGCGATGGCCGACCAGCAGGTGGCGGAGCGGAAATCGGGCTACGTCGTCGGCGGCATCAGCCCGATCGGGCAGCGCACACCGCTGCCGACGGTGCTCGACGACAGCGCAGAGCGGTTCGAGACCGTGTTCGTGTCGGGTGGCCGCCGCGGCTTCGACCTCGAGCTCTCGCCCGCCGACCTGCTCACGGCCACCCGCGGCACGGTCGCGCTCATCCGCCGCACCTGACCCTCGCCGGAATCGGGCGCCCACCGCTGTCCAACTCTCAGCGGGTGAGTGGGCCGAGCGCCTCCTCGCGGATCCGGCGGAGGAAGACCGCGCCGGCGTCGTCGTTCACCAGACCGTCCTCGGGACGCAGCACCTCGTACGGCTTCTCGACGACCGCGACCGGGCGCACGTCGACGTGCGTGACCCCGCGACCGGTCTCGTGCATCCAGTCGGCCATGCGGTAGTCGCTGGGCGAGTCGCCCATCGAGAACCAGCGGCGGGGCACGGGGAGGCCGTCGGCCTCGAGCATCCGCACGGCGCGCTCGGCGCCGAGGTCCTTGCCCACCCGCACCGACTCGATGTCGGTGGAGATGATGGTCGGGTCGATGCGGAACGCGACCTCACCATCCGGATCCGGCGCCCGATCTCCGTCGAGCTCGGCGCCCGTGCCGTGCTGGCGGAAGAGCTCGAGCACGTCGCGATCGAAGGCGGGCTGCACGGCGAGGTAGTCGGCCGACTCGACATCGGTGCGCTGCTCGACCGAGATCATGGTGCGCTTGGTGCGGTCGAAGAACATCGTGCCGGCGTAGCGCTCGGTCACGAGCGCGTCGACGCCCTCCACCACCGCGGACGGCGGACGGAACGCCCCGTCGGTGGTGAGCTCGCCGATGCCGTCGGCGGTGACGTGGAACCACACACCGCCCTTCTCGCACACCCCGATGACCCGGCGCTCGGGGCGGACGCCGCGGGCGGCCAGCGCGGGCACGATCACCTCGGCGACGAACGCATCCGAGCGGCCCGTGTTGAAGACGACGACCGCGCCCGCGTCGACGAGCGCGACGATGTCGTCGGCGATCGAGTCGTGCACGATGCGGCGGTGGACGGGGCTGGCGACCGGCCCGTCGAGGTCGAGCAGGAGGCCGAGGTCGGTGGGATCGATCATCGACCCCATCCTCTCAAACGACGGCGCCCCCGGACGACAGGGCCGACCGGCGCTCCGCGCCTCACCGCAGGGCCCGGCCGAAGCGGGTGTGCACGCCGGGCGAGAACAGCACTGAGTCGGGAGCCCGCTCGGCCAGGCCCGGGAGGCCGGCCGCGGCGAGCAGCTCGTCGTCGAGATGCTCGAGCTCGGCCGTCTCGACCCGCCACGGCGGATGCTCGTTCGGGATGAAGAGCGTGCGGCCGCGGCGCTCGATGTGGAGACCCCACCGCGCCGTGAGGAACACGGCCAGGTCGTCGTCGCTCCGGTCGCCCCCGGTGGGCAGGACGTCGATGGCGGAGGCAGGCCCGCTCCGACCGCCGAGCGCACCGAGCCCACCCTCACCGTTGCGGGCGGAGCGATAGCGGATGGCGCCCCGCGCATCCGTCGTGATCGACATGTCGGCCCACCGGTAGGGCAAGCCGAACAGCACCCTGGCCGCGACCACCGCGCCCAGGCTCGACGACTCGAGCGAGCGGAACACGACGCCATGCCGACCGCGCTCGTCGATCGAGTACAGCCGCACGTTGACCTCGGGGAACGTGCCGACCACGGGGATCGGCCCGAGCGCGGGGAGCCCGGGGGCCGTCGCGTTCGCCAGACGGAAGGGGATGAGCCCCACCCAGGTCGAGCCGTCGAACTCGTCGGGCCGGGTGCCCGCGGGCAGGAGCGGCGCGACGACCGCCGGGTCGACGCGCCAATGGAGGAACGCGAGCGACTGCCAGTCCTGCTGGTGCAGCATCCGCCGCAGGGGCGGCGCCTCGCGGGACAGCCCGGGCGGGAGGGTCACTCGCCCTCGATGGGCACCAGCACGAGGTCGACGCCCGGCGTGAGCAGGAGGTGCGCGGGCTGGTAGCGACCCTCGCCCACGTTGACCTCGAGCCAGGTCGGCTGGTCGGCCGTGATGCCCGCGTTGATCTCGGCCTGGAGCTCGCCGATCTCGCGGTCGGACAACGAGTACTGACGCCCTCCGTAGAAGATGTTGACCCGCTTCATGGCACTCCGATCCGTCGTCCTGGAGCTTCAGCGTAGCGAGCCGCGCCGACACCCGGCGGAGATGGCGCGGCGACGCGTCAGCACGTACCCTCTGAAGGGATGAGCAGCATTCCCACGCCCTACGAAGACCTCCTCCGCGACGTCTACGAGAACGGCACACACAAGTCCGATCGCACGGGCACGGGTACGCGCAGCGTGTTCGGCCGACAGATCCGCTTCGACCTCGCCGAGGGCTTCCCGCTCATCACCACCAAGCGGGTGCACTTCAAGTCGATCGCGTACGAGCTGCTCTGGTTCCTTCGGGGCGACGGCAACGCCCGCTGGCTGCAGGAGCACGGCGTCACCATCTGGGACGAGTGGGCCGACGAGAACGGCGACCTCGGCCCGGTGTACGGCGTGCAGTGGCGGTCGTGGCCCACGCCGAACGGCGAGCACATCGACCAGATCAGCCAGGTGATCGAGCAGCTGCGCTCGAACCCCGACTCCCGCCGCATCATCGTGTCGGCGTGGAACGTCGCCGACATCCCCTCGATGGCGCTCGCGCCCTGCCACGCGCTGTTCCAGTTCTATGTGGCCGACGGCAAGCTGTCGTGCCAGCTCTACCAGCGCAGCGCCGACATGTTCCTCGGCGTGCCCTTCAACATCGCCAGCTACGCGCTGCTCACGATGATGGTGGCCGCGCAGACCGGGCTCGAGCCCGGCGAGTTCGTGTGGACCGGCGGCGACTGCCACATCTACGACAACCATGTGGAGCAGGTCGAGACGCAGCTCCAGCGCGCTCCCTTCGTGTCGCCCCGTCTCGTCATCTCCCGCGAGCGACCGAGCATCTTCGACTACGAGTACGAGGACTTCGAGATCGTCGGCTACGAGCACCACCCCGCCATCCGCGCCGCGGTCGCGGTCTGACCCGAGGCGCGGCTGAGGTGATCGGGCTCGTCTGGGCGCAGTCGCGCGACGGCGTCATCGGCGCCGACGGCGGCATCCCCTGGCGGATCCCCGAGGACATGGCGCACTTCCGCGAGGTGACGGGCACCTCCGTCGTCGTCATGGGGCGGCGGACGTGGGATTCGCTGCCGCCGAGGTTCCGTCCGCTGCCGGGGCGGGAGAATGTGGTGGTCACCCGCGACCGCACCTGGGGTGCGGAGGGAGCCCGGGTGGCGCACTCGGTCGACGAGGCGCTCTCCGGTCACGTCGGCGACGTCTGGGTGATCGGCGGGGGCGAGATCTACCGCGAGGCGCTCCCCTCGGCCGACGTGCTCGAGGTGACGGAGGTCGATGCCTCCGTCGAGGGCGACACCGTCGCCCCCGCGATCGGGCCCGAGTGGGCGCCCGAGGCGGGCGAGTGGCACGAGTCGAGCAGCGGCATCCGCTACCGCTTCGTCACCTACCGTCGTCGCTCATGACGACAGGCGTGCACGCGACCGCTCCTGGGGCACCGCGTGCGCGTGTTCCGTGACGAGTGTCAGGAGACGGTGAGCGATCGGAGACCGGTGAGCTGCAGGGAGCGGCCCGCGGCCGAGTGGACGTAGGTGAACATGGTGTGCCCGCAGGCGCGGCACAACACGATGACGCCGTCGTCGTCGAGCTCGGCGGCGGCCTCGGCCAACGGGCTGCGGTCTCCGCAGTGACCGCACTCGCCGACCGCCATGGTCACGTCGAAGCAGAACAGCTCGCTCAGCGGCCCCGCGGCGGCATTGCCGTCGACCCGCCCCACGTCGACCACTCCCGTCCTCGGATGCATCGCCGGCATCTCACGCCCCTCCGAATCTCTCGGTCTTCACCCGTCTCGGGTCGTGCCCGAGGTCGACCAGGATGCGGGCCACGGCCTCCACGAAGCCGGTCGGGCCGCAGACGTACACGGTCGGCTCGTCGGACGCCGGCAGCGCCGCTGCCTCGATGACCGCCCGGTCGATGCGCCCCGCCGGGCGAGCCCACCCCGCCGGGGCGGTGCGCGTGTAGACCCACTCGAGACTGAAGCGGTCGCCGGCGTAGGAGTCGAGCTCGGACGCGTAGTAGGCGTCCTCCGGCGCGCGCACCGAGTAGATCATCCGGAACGGAGCCGCGCTCGACGACGCCTGATGCGCGCGCACGATCGAGACGAGCGGCACGATCCCGGACCCGCCGGCGATGAGCTGCACCGGCTCGGCCTGCTGCTCGCGCCAGACGAAGTAGTTGCCGATCGGGCCCCGCACCTCGAGCTGGTCGCCCGGCTGGACGTCCTCCACGAGGTACGGCGAGACCTCGCCGTCGGGGAGCTCGTCGACGGCGAGCTCGACCGTGGTGCCCGGCCCGTACGACGCGATCGAGTAGGAGCGGACGGCCTGGTAGCCGTCGTCGGCGGTGAGCCGGAGGTCGAGGTGCTGCCCGGGCAGGTTGCCGGGCCAGGAGGGCACGTCGAGCGTGAGGATGCGCCCCGTCGGGGTGATCCGCTCGCCGCCGGACACGGTGCCCGTGGTCCAGTCGGAGACGATCGCCACTACCAGTACCGCTGCTCTTTCCAGGGGTCGCCGTACAGGTTGTACCCGTTCTGCTCCCAGAACCCGGGGTCGTCGTTCGAGTGCATGCGGATGCCGTTGACCCACTTCGCGCTCTTCCAGAAGTACAGGTGCGGCACGAGCAGGCGCGCAGGGCCACCGTGCTCGGGGTCGAGGGGCTCGCCCTCGAACTCGAACGCGATCCAGGCCTTGCCGTCGAGCAGGTCCTCGAGCGGGACGTTCGTGGTGTAGCCGCCGTACGAGTGCACCATCGTGTACGCGTCGTCGGTCTCGACCTTCTCGAAGAAGTGGTCGAGCGAGACCCCGCGCCAGTGCGTGCCGAGCTTCGACCAGCGGGTGACGCAGTGGATGTCGGTGCCGATGTCGTCGATGGGCATCGCCATCATCTCGGCCCACGACCAGGAGGTGCGCGCACCCGCCTCGTTGACGATCGTGAAGCTCCAGTCGGCGGTGTCGATCGCGGGCGTGGGGCCCGCCGACAGCACCGGGAAGTCCTCGGTCAGGTACTGTCCCGGCGGCAGATGCGGATCGCTCTCCCGTCGCCTCGCACCGAATCCCCGTGAGATGACGCCCATCAGGCCCTCCTCGCTCGTGGGTCCAGAGTACAGACGCCGACCCCTCCGCCGCGAGGGGCCCGCGGGGACCCGCAAAGGAGTGAGGGGCCCTAGGAGGGCCACGAACGCGAGCCCCGCCTTCGGCTCCGCCTCAGTCTCCGCCGAGGAGGGAGAAGCTGACGAGCACCGGCTCGTCGAGCGTCGCCACCGGGAGCGTGACGACGAGTGTGTCGCCGGCGCGCGACGCAGCGACCGCGGTGCCGTCGGCGAGGTGCGCCGTGTGGGCGTCGACACGGCTCGAGACGCCCTTCAGTCGAACCGACCCGGCACCCTCCACGAAGGCGTGGGCGGTCGCCCCTGCACCGTCACCGCTTCGCGTCCACCGCACCCAGGGCGAGTCCGACGGCGCGGCGATCGCCGGGTCGAGCGGTCGGCTGCCGAAGACGGCGTCGCCGTTCACCGCGTTCCACGCGCCGAGATGCTCCAGCGTGCGGCGCTGGAGCGGCGGCACCTCGCCCATGGCGGTGAGGCCGAGGTTGAGAAGGAGGTTGCCGCCCCGCGCGACGATGTCGACGAACAGTCGCACCGCATCCGGCCCGCTCAGCGTGTGCGACTCGTCCTCGAGCGTGTTGTGCCCGAACGAGAGCCCGATCCCGCGGCAGTGCTCCCACGCGGTCGCGCCTTCCACCTGGCCGCCCAGCTGGTACTCGCTGGTGCGGAAGTCCCAGTGCGTCTCGCCCCAGCGGTCGTTGACCACACCCTCGGGGGCGGCGGCGTAGAAGCGGTCGAACAGCCGCTCGAGGCTGAACGGCCCACTCGGCTTGCCCGCGTCCGGCCAGTCGATGTCGCCCCAGAGCACGTCGGGCCGGTAGCGGTCGACGAGGTCGACGACCTGGTCGTAGGCGTACCCGGCGTAGCCCGCATCCACGGGGCGGAGGAATCCGTGGGTGTCCTCGACGATCGGCGGCAGGTCGGAGACGTGCCAGTCGAGGCCACCCGAGTAGTACGCACCGAAGCGCAGACCCGCGGCGCGGGTCGCGCGTGCGAGCTCCCCGACGAGGTCGCGGTGCGGACCGCGTGTGACCGTGTCACGTCCGTGCGTGTGCGGCGCATCCCAGAGTGTCACGCCGTCGTGGTGCTTTGCGGTCGGGACGAGGTATCGCGCTCCCGTACCCGCCACCAGTGCGAGGAGCTCCTCGGCGTCGAAGCGATCGGGGTGCCACGCGTCGAGGAAGTCGTCGTAGGGGGCGTCGCCGTAGGTGTCGCGGTGGTGCTCGGCCGCCGGGCTGCCCGGGATCCGGATCGTGTTGGCGTACCACTCGGCATACGGGTTGTGCGCGTACCAGCCCTCCTGGATCGAGCCGAGCTCGCCGATGGGCTCCGCCCAGGCGGGCACCGAGTACGGGCCCCAGTGGACGAAGACACCGAGCTTGGCGTCGCTGAACCACGATGGGATGGGTCGCGCGAACCGGCGATAGGGCTCGGGCCTCACGGGCTCATCGTGGAACATCGCCATGGTCGGTCCTGTCGTCGTAGGCGGTCATCGGGGACTGTCGAGCAGCCAGCGCACCGCCCGGCTGAGGATCTCGCGGTGCGCCGGGGCGTCGAACGACGCGGCGTCGTGACCCAGCGCGTCGTAGACGATGCGCGCGTCACCGTAGACGCGCGGCCAGACGAGCGGATGCTCGCGGCCGGCGTACCGGTGGGACGCGACGGCGACCACATCGGGGCGAAGCCGCAGGTCGGTGTAGAGCTCGTCGACGACGTCGAAGTCGTCGAGACCCGCCACGATCCCGTGTCGATCGCCGTGCACCAGGACCCGCCCGGTGCCGTACTCGGGGTGGAAGGTCTGCCCCCGCACCCAGACGGCGCCGAGGATCTCCTCCCACTCGGGCACACCCCGGAGCGAGGTCGACGACACGTGCATCGCGAGCAGGGGCCTGCCCCGGTGGAGGTGGGCGAGGAGCCCGGCCCTCCCCCGAGCTTCCGCGGCGGGATCCGTCCGCCCGGCGAGCGCGGGATCGCCGATGTCGAGCACGAGGAGGTCGACGTCGTCCGAGTCGACGAGGGCGGCCATCCGCTCGTCGACCTCACCTGAGACCTCGACGCTCAGCCCCTCGTCGCAGAGCAGCTCGGCGAGCCGACCCGCGGTCACGTCGAAGGGATGCCACGGGTCGGCGTATCGGCCCGCTCCGCAGAGGAGCAGCGCACGGCCGGATCCCTCAGCGGCGGCGATCACGCGCTGAACCTCAGGTCGTCGCGCGTGACCTCGAAACGGAGGGGCTCGCCGGCGATGAGACGGCCGAGCTCCTCGAGGGCGGAGTTGGTCATCCGCTTCGTCTCCGACCCGAGCGACCCGGCAAGGTGCGGGGTCACCATGACGTTCGGGAGACGGTAGAGCACCGACTCGGCGGGCAGCGGCTCGGGATCGGTCACGTCGAGGATCGCCTGGAGGCGCCCCGAGGCGCACTCGCGCTCGAGGGCAGCCGTGTCGATGAGCGCGCCGCGGGCGGTGTTGATCACGGTCGCGTGCGAGCGCAGCGCGGCGAGCTGGGCCGCGCCGATCATGCCCCGCGTGGCGGCCAGTGCCGGCGCGTGGAGCGACAGCACGTCGACCCGCGGGAGCATCTCGCCGAGCGGGACGGGAGTCGCTCCAGCGGCTCGGATGTCGTCCGGATCGACCACGGGGTCTGCTACGAGGCACGTCACCCCCTCCAGCTGCTGCACGAGCTGGACGACACGGCGGCCGATCCGGCTGAAGCCGACCACGCCGATCGTCCGCCCCTCGTTGGAGAGCTCGCCGTATCGGCGGATGGTCCGGCTGTCATCGCGCCGCACCTCCGGGTCGGCGGCGATGAACGGCGCCTTCTTCCCTGCGAACACGATGGCGGCGAAGGTGAACTCGGCGACCGGGGCGGCGTTCGCCTCGGCCGCGGAGGTGACCCGGATGCCGCGCCGCCACAGCTCCTCCGACACCTGGGGCCGGACGCTCCCGGCGCAGTGCAGCATGGCGCGTAGCCGGGGCATCCGATCGAGACGGGCGCCGTCGAGGCAGGGTGCTCCCCACCCGGTGAGGAGCACCTCGACCTCGCCCAGCCGGCGTCGGAGCGCCGGATCGTCGAGGTCGTCGACGACGATCGGGTCCGGCAGGCGCGCGAGCCCTCCCAGGCGCGCCAGCCGAGTCTCGTCGAACTGCTGATCGAAGGCGACCCGCTCCATCACCACGAGGGCCGAGGGCCTCCTGTGGTCGATCGACACCGTCGCCTCCGTGATGCTCGGGTCCGTCCGGGACGGGTTGCCCGGGCTCCGGAGTCAGTCCATACTCGGTTCCGCCCGATCGAAACCATTCGTTCAGAGTCGAACATGAACATCGTCGACCGATCAGCAGAGAGGTTCTCCGTGTCCGCGCCACGGCATCCCGCCCCACCCGGCGACCACCGGGGTCCGCTCGACGCCCTGTGGGGCGAGCGGATGCGCGAGCCCGCCCTCGCGTCGACGTTCTCGGCGGTCGGCATGGAGCGCCTGCGGGAGCGGACCGGGTTGCCGACCTCCACCGCGCGAGGGGTGTGGAAGGGCGTGGATCCCGTCACCCTCGACCGGATGAGCGCGGAGGCGGAGGCCGAACGCACAGAGCCCTGGGCCGACGCGACCGCGACGATGTTCGCCCGCTTCGTGCGCGACGGCGACCGCCGACAGTACGAGCGCGCCGTCGCCGCACGTCAGCAGCGACTCACGCGCGCCGCGCTGCTCGCCGCGGTCACCCGGTCGGAGGGCTGGATCGACGAGGCCGCCGACGGGGTCGTGCTGCTCTGCGAGCAGAGCACCTGGTGCCTCCCGGCGCACGACGAGAGCCACGCCCGTGGTGGCGACCTCGTCCCGGACGTGTCGAAACCCACGCTCGACCTCGGTGCCGGCGAGGTCGCGGCACAGCTCGCCGTGGCCGACAGGCTGCTCGGCGAGGAGTGGGATGTCCGCTGGTCGGGCCTCCGCCACCGCCTCCGGCGCGAGGTCGAGGCGCGGGTGCTCGTGCCGTTCGAGACGCGCGACGACCTCTGGTGGCTCGGCTACTCGCGGGAGGTCAACAACTGGAACCCGTGGATCCTCGGCAACGTGCTGCTCGCGGCGGCGCTCCTCATCGACGACACCGAACGGATGGCACGGCTCACCGCCCGAGCCCTCGAGAGCCTCGACCGCTACGTCACGACCCTCCCCGCCGACGGGGCGATCGACGAGGGCGTGACCTACTGGTGGAACGGCGCGGCGAGGATGCTCGAGGCCCTCGACCTTCTCTCGCGTCTCACCGCGAGCGAGCTGGACGGCGCAGCACTCCCGGTGGTCGCCGAGCTGCTGCGCTTCCCGCTGCGGATGCAGCTGGGCGAGGGATGGTACGTGAACGTCGGCGACGGCCGGGCCCGCAGCCGCGGAGACGAGCCGTGGCAGATCCCGTTCCACTGGGGCCGCCTGCTGGGCGACCGGAGGGTGGTGGACTGGGCTCGAGGCGGGAGGGCGCTCGACGGCCCGGTCGCCCGCGGGGAAGGCGGTCTCCCGCGGCTCGTGCGAGCGGTGGTCGACACCGCCTGGCGAGACGCGACGCCGACAGCTCCCCCGTATCCGCCGCGCGTCTGGCTGCCCTCGGTGCAGGTGCTCGTCGGCCGCGAGCGCGAGGGCGATCCGTCGGGACTGACGCTGGCGATCAAGGGCGGCACGAACGGCGAGAGCCACAACCACAAGGACGTCGGGTCGTTCCTCGTGGCCGCCGGCGGTCGCCCCCTGCTCGTCGACATCGGCAAGCCGACGTACACGGCGCAGACGTTCAGCGCCGGCCGGTACGGCATCCGGGCGATGCAGAGCGGCTGGCACAACGCGCCCGCCCCGCATGGCCTCGAGCAGGGCGAGGGCCGCTCGTTCGGTGCGCACGTCGTCGACGCTCCGCCCGCCGGCGAGCCGGTCGCGGAGTTCGGCGACGAGCCCTCGCTGCCCGTCCGGGTCAGCCTCGACATCGGCGGCGCATACCCGATCGGAGACGGCGAGCGCTGGCGCCGGACGTTCGAGCTCGTGAGCGGTCGCCGGGTCGAGGTGACCGACACCTGGCGGCTCCTCCCCTCCGAAGGTGGTGCTCCCAGCAGCCTGCACCTCGTGGCGGCGGGCGACGTCGAGGTCGTCGGCGACCACGTCGTCCTGCGCTCGGCCGACCGGGCGATCCGCATCCGCGCGGGCGGAGTGATACCGCTCGTCCAGGAGTGGCGGCTCGACGACCCCGAGCTCATCGAGGTGTGGGGAGAGCGCCTCCATCGTCTCCGCTACGAGCTCCGCGAGCTCAGGGGATCGCTCACCACCGTGGTGGAGGTCGTCGGATGACGGCCGGTGAGCCGCTGTACGGCGTGCAACGGCGGGAGCGCATCCTGGCCCAGCTGCGCGAGAAGGGGTCGGTCAGTGTCAGCGTCCTCGCCCGGCAGCTCGGCGTCAGCGAGCTCACGGTGCGCCGCGACGTGAACGCCCTCGCTCAGCAGGGCCTCGTCACCCGCGTGCACGGCGGAGCGACGCTGCGGAGCGTCCTCGACACGACCCGGGCACCGGCGAGCGGACCGACCCCGCGGTACGTCATCGGGATGGTCGTGCCGTCGCTCGACTACTACTGGCCGCAGATCGTGAACGGGGCACGGGCCGAGGCGGCGCGACTCCGCACCACGCTCCTGCTCCGCGCCTCCACCTACGACGCGCGGGATCAGCGGCGCCAGGTGGAGGCCCTCCTGCGGACGCCGGCTCTCGACGGCCTCATCGTCGCACCCGACACGACCGGGGAGGGCGCGCTCGACACGCTCCGCTGGCTCGACGCGCTCCCGGTGCCCGTGGTCCTCGCCGAACGCCGCGTGCCCGCCGCGGCCTCCGCGCTGCGGCTCGACTCGGTCGCCTCCGACCACGAGGTCGGCGCCGCCCTCGCCGTGCGGCACCTGCGCGAGGCCGGCCACACCCGGATCGGGCTCTTCACCCAGCGTGACAACCCGAGTCGCGGCCCCGTGGAGGCGGGCTGGTGGTCGGCTCTCGAGACCCTCGACCTGCCGCGCGATGCGGCCAGGCTCGACGGCATCCGATTCGACGCGCCGGGCCGCGACGAGGCGATGGACGAGGCACTCGAGCTCCTCGAGCGCACGCGGACGTCCGCGGTCATCGTGCTGCCGGACCCGCAGGCCCTGGCACTCGAGCAGCACGCGGTCGACCGGGGCATCCGCGTACCGCGTGACCTCGCGATCGTGGCCTACGACGACGACGTCGCCCGCTTCGGAGACCCGGCCATCACGGCGATCCGCCCGCCCAAGGAGTCGGTGGGCCGCGAAGCCGTCCGTCTGCTGGTGTCGCGCATCGAGGCCGACGACGTGCGCCCCACGCACCGGGTCCGGCTCGGGCCAGAGCTGCACGTGCGGCAGTCGTCGCTGCCCTCGTCGATCGACCCCGCCTCCGTGGGTGCGTCCGACGCGGAGGCGCACGACGCTGCGGAGGCGGACGACGCCATGGAGCCCGGGAACGAGACCGCGTGACGTCGTTCGACCCGGCGCACCTCATCCTCCCGCCCGAGGACCGCGAGATCTCGCCGATCACCGGCTGGGCCAGGGCGCACTGGGCCGCCGTCGCCGACCACCTGCTGCTCTCGCTCCGCCCGTACGCCTCCCCTGCCCACAGCCGCGTTCTGCTCCCCGGGATCACCGGCGGCCAGGGCCGCGACAGCGACGGGCTCGAGGGGTTCGCGCGCTCGTTCCTCCTCTTCGCGTTCCGGATGCGCGGGGACGGCGGCGCCGATCCGCTCGGCTTCACCGAGTGGTACCGCGAGGGTCTGCTCGCCGGCTGCGCGCCGGACGGCCCCGAGCGCTGGCCGTCGCCGAGCGACGTCGGTCAGGCGAAGGTCGAGGCCGCCTCCATCGTCGTGGGACTGCAGCTGACCCGGCCGTGGCTGTGGGACACCCTGTCGGCCGAGGAGCAGCGCTCTGTGGTCGGCTGGCTCGCGGAGGTGCCGCACGGCGAGTACCCCGACAACAACTGGCGGTGGTTCCGCATCACCGTGGAGACCTTCCTCGCCGCGGAGGGAGGACCCCACGACCCCCGCCGCATCGAGGCCGACCTGACGGCGATCGAGTCGTACTACCGGGGAGACGGCTGGTACGCCGACGGTCCGCTCCGGTCGTTCGACCACTACTGCGGGTGGGCGATGCACCTGTATCCGCTGCTCTGGGCGCACTCCCCCGGAGCGGACCTGTTCGGCGCCTCGCGACTCGAACCCGCGTTCCGCGAGAGGCTCGGCCGGTACCTCGACGACGCGATCCACCTCGTCGGCGGAGACGGCCTGCCGCTGCTGCAGGGGCGCAGCCTGATCTACCGGTTCGCCGCCGCGGCACCGCTCTGGATGGGTGCGCTCACCGGATCGGGACGCCTCCGCCCGGGCGTGATCCGACGCGCCGCGTCGGGGATGCTCAGGGCCTTCGTCGAGAGAGGCGCGGTGGACCACCGCGGGCTGCTCTCGGTGGGCCTGTTCGGGGCATGGCCCGCGATGGCGCAGTCGTACTCCGGCTCGTCCTCGCCCTATTGGGCCACGAAGGGATTCCTCGGGCTCGCTCTTCCCGGCGATCACGAGGTGTGGACGGCGCGGGAGGAGCCCCTGCCCGTCGAGGTCGCCGACGTGAGGCGGGTCATCCGCCCGGCGGGGTGGATCGTCAGCGGAACGGCCGCGGACGGCATCGTCCGCGTGGTGAACCACGGGACCGACCATGGATCCGCCGGGCTCGTCACCGCCGACGCACCGCTCTACACGCGGATGGCCTACTCGACGGCGACGCTGCCGCCGCTCGTCGGAGCGACGGTCTCGTCGCCGGTCGACAACTCCGTCGGCGCGGTCGACCCCCACGGGCGCCTCACCCACCGCTCCGGCTTCACACGGGAGGAGGTGGGCGACGACGGCCTCGCCGCGTTCGCCGGGTCCACCGCGCGGACCCACTGGGTCGCGGTCGACGAGAGCGGCCGAGACCTGGGCTCCGGCCGCGAGGGCGCCGTCACCGAGGGACCGACCCTCCGGACGATGTCGCTCGTCCGTGGCCCCTGGGAGGTGCGGGTGGTGCGCCGACTGCACGGCGAAGATCCGGGCCGGTCCGTCCGGCTGCGGGTGAGCGGCTGGCCGCTCACCGACACCCGCGCCGCGCCGGCCCTCAACGACTCCGCCCGCGTGACCGTGCGATCGGGTGACGCCGTCTCCGAACTCCTGGTGCTGCGGGGCGAGGCCCGGACGGGCGTCCACGCGGAGTCGGGCACGTCTCCCCTGGGCGCGGTGAGCAGCATCCCCTGGGCGGAGTTCGACCGCGTCGAGGTCGACGAGGTGGTGGTGATCGCCGTCCGACTCGGACGAGCGGATCCGCCGGCTCCACCGCGGGTCACCCTGCAGGCACCGGAGGAAGGGACGGTCGTCGGGGTCGTCGAGTGGCCGGGCGTCGGCGAGAGCCGCATCCGGGTCTGACACCCTGCCCCCTCTTGACGGGATAGGTGCGCACTCCTAGGTTATCGATAATCAACGATCGATTGGAGCAATGATGCCCATCCTGTCGCACTCCCCCCGCTCTCGACGGGTCCTCGGACTCGCCGGGACCGTGATCGCCTCCGCGGCTCTCGTCGCCGCGACCGCGGTCCCCGCCGGCGCCGTGTCGCCACCGGGTGCCCGCCTCACCTCCGGCACCACGTACCACGTCGCGGCGGACGCGCCGCCGAACGGCGACGGACTCTCGGAGGCGTCGGCGTTCTCGACGATCCAGGCCTGCGCCGACGTAGCCGGGCCGGGCGACACCTGCCTCATCGACACCGGCCGGTACGCGGAGACGGTGACCCCGGCCCACTCGGGCACGGCGGCCGCGCCGGTCACGTTCGCCGCCGCCTCCGACGCCGACGTCGTCCTCAGCGGCACCGAGGGGGTCAGCGGCTTCACCCCGGTCGACCAGGCGCAGCTGGCCGCCGTGGTCGCGGCCGACCCCTTCGCCGCGAACTCCCTGTTCAGCCAGGCGGTGGCCGACGGCAAGGCGTACAGCGTCGCCGTCGACCTCGGCGACGCGGGCGGCGAAGCGCAGATCTTCACCGACGGGGTCATGGACGTCGAGGCGTCGTTCCCGTTCCCTGGAACCGATCTGCTCGATCCCGTCATCGAGCGAGCGGATGCGGGGACCGCCGATGCGACGATCGTCGACTCCACGCTGACGCGGCCGGCGGGCTACTGGGACGGCGCTCGCGCCCTGACGTCGTACTGGTACGTCACCGCGACGGGCAGCGTGGCATCCTCGGCCCCCGGGTCGGTGACCCTGACGACCGCGCCGCCGTGCGTGCACAAGGTCGTGCCGACCGAGACGTGGTTCCGTCTGTCGGGGAAGATCGGCGAGCTCGGCCACCCCGGCTCCTACTTCTACGACGCCGACGCGAAGCGGCTGTACGTCTACAGCGACGACGACCCGGCCGGGCACACGATCGAGGCCAAGGTGCGCGACCTCGCCTTCGACCTGTCGTCGGCCAGCCACGTGCGGGTGGAGGGCATCGGGCTCTTCGGGTCGACGATCCGCACCGGCGACACCAGCACCGGGGTCGTCCTCGACGGGATCGAGGGGAAGTACCTCAGCCACTACTGGGATGTGACCCAGGGCGCCACCGACTGCGGCGCCAACGTCACGCGCGGCGTGACGACGAGCGGGATCATCATCAAGGGCACGGGCAACACGGTGCAGAACAGCCACCTGCAGTTCAGCGCCGGGAACGGGATCTCGCTCGGCGGCTACGGCAACACCGCGATCGACAACGTGATCACCGACGTCGACTACGCCGGCACCTACGCCGCCGCGGTGGCCGTGCAGGGGCACAGCCAGACGGTGACGCACAACACCATGGCGGGGATGGGACGCAGCGGCATCAACCTGCAGTGGAACGGCGTGGCCGGCACGACGGCGGGACCGGACCGGATCGCGTACAACGACATCTCGGGGCACGCGACGCTCAGCGTCGACACCGCGGCGATCTACTCCTGCTGCTCGGCGTTCATGGAGGGCACCCGCGTCGACCACAACGTCCTCCACGACCCCTCGCCGCGCCCCGGCGGCGTGTACCCGTTCGGCATCTCGGGCATCTACGCCGACAACGGCATGAGCGACATGCAGATCGACAACAACGTCGGGTGGGGCAACCACGAGGGCACGGTCGAGCTGAACGGGCTCGGCACGGGCTCGCACGACAACCTGGTCTACAACAACACGGGCGGCATGACGCTCTTCTACGTGAAGGAACCCGGCCAGTCGACGGGAACCAAGATCTACAACAACATCGGACCGATCACCGGCCTCGCGGGAGCGACCGACGGCGGACTCGTGCTGTCGAACAACCTCGTGGATGTGGATCCGCAGTTCGTCGACGCCGCCGCGCACGACTACAGGCTGCAGGCCTCCTCACCCGCGCGGAACGCGGCGATCCCGCTGCCGGGGGTGAACGACGGCTCGACGGATGCCACGCCCAGCCTCGGGGCGTTCCAGTACGGCGCACCGGCGTGGACAGCGGGCGCTCGCCCCTGAGGCAGACGCGAGGGGCGGGAGCGGAGCGCAGCCTCGGCTCCCGCCCCTCGCGGCCGACGACGCCGATCCAGCGATTATCGATTATGCTGGTGCGATCCCGATGCGGGTGAAGACGACCCCGATGTGGGCGCACGACGAAGGAGACCGATGACGTACCGCCTGGTCTTCGCGGGCGACTCGATCACCGACGCGGGTCGCGACCGCAGCGACGACCTCTCGCTCGGCGACGGGTATGTGTCGCTCGTGGCCGAGGAGCTCCGTCACCGCGACCACGGCGCGGTCGTGATCAACAGGGGGATCGCGGGCAACCGCGCGGTCGACCTCGAACGCCGATGGGCGGACGACGTGCTCGCCGAGAGCGCCGACGTCGTCACCCTCTACGTCGGCGTGAACGACACCTGGCGCCGCTTCGACGACGACGACCCCACGAGCGCCGACGACTTCGCGACCACCTGCCGGCGGATGCTCGACACGCTGGCGTCAGGCCCCGGGAGTTCCCCCCTCGTGCTCCTCGTCGAGCCCTACCTCGTGATCGCCCGTGCCGAGCAGCGCGACTGGCTGGCCGACCTCGACCCCAAACGGGCGGCGATCGCACGCCTCGCCGACGAGTCGGGCGCGATGTTCATCTCGCTCCACGAGACGATGACCGCGGCGGCCGCCGAGCACGGCGCGGCGGCCATCGCTCCCGACGGCGTGCACCCGACGCCCGCGGGGTCGCGCATCATCGCGGATGCGTGGCTGGCCGCCTTCGACGCCGCTCCTGGGAGGGCACGCGCATGACCGATCCGTTCACCTCGCTGGCAGGGCTCAAGCGCGGCCTCCTGTCGGACCAGATCTACGAGCTGATGAAGTCGATGATCAAGGACGGCACGCTGCCTCCGGGTGAGCAACTGGTCGAGTCGCAGCTGGCGAAGCGGATGCAGGTGAGTCAGGCGCCCGTGCGTGAGGCGCTCAAGCAGCTGTCGCACGAGGGCCTGGTCTCGCACGTGCGGCACCTCGGAAACTTCGTGGCGAGCTACTCGGAGGAGGAGTTCGCGCAGGCCAAGGCCGCCAGAGCGGAGCTCGAGGCGATCGCCGGGCGTCTGGCGTGCGGCAACCTCTCCGCCGAGGCCCGCGCGAGGCTGTCGGACCTCATCGAGCAGATGCACGGCGCCGCCGAGGCCGGCGATCTCGACGCGTTCCGTGAGCTCGACTTCACCTTCCACCGCAGCGTCGTCGAGGCCGGCGGCAACAGCTACCTGCCCAGGATGTGGGACATCCTCGAGCCGAGCCTGCGGTCGATGCACGTGCTCGGCGACCCCAGCTTCGCCGGCGACTGGCACGAGGTCGCGGAGTGGCACAGGAGCCTGCTCGACCGCCTCGACGGCGACGACGCGCAGGCGGCGTCCGATCTCTTCCGCGCCCACGCCTCCGGCACCCTGCTGGAGGGCGACGAGGATCAGAGCCGGTAGAGCTCGCGCGCGGTCCCGCCCCAGAGCGCGGCCGTATCCACGTCGTCCAGCGCGGGGAGGGCGCGCGCGAGACGGTCGACGATCCGGTCGTAGGGCGCCACGCGGGCCGACATCGGCCAATCGCTGCCGAACAGCAGGCGATGACCGCCGAAGGCGTCGACCGCCACGGCCAGACAGTGCCGCAGTCGCGCGTGCGCGGCGTCCGGCCCGTCATCGCCCGTCCGCCCCGTCGGACGTACGACCAGGCCCGACACCTTGCCGTGGACGTTCGATCGGGCGGCGACGAGCCGGAGACTCTCCGCCCACGCCGCATCCGGATCCGCCGCCCCGAGCCCGAGGTGGCAGACGACGTACGAGGTTCCGGGATGGCGTGCCGCGAGCGCCGCGACCGCCGGCAGTTGCTCGGGGCGGACGAGGAACTCGACGACGTCACCCTCGGCGGCGCTGCGTTCGCTCAGCTCGTCGAGCCCCGGCACATCCGTGAGGTCGGCGCGACGAGACGGCACGGCGACGCGCGCTCCCCGCAGCAGACCGCTGGCGCGAGAAGCGAGACGCGCATCGGCCGGACTGCTCGCCTCGGCAGGGTCGTACTGGCGGACCACGCCGGCGAGCAGCGGATGCCGGAGTGCCGTCAACCAGGCGAGCTCCCCCGCGGTGTCCCCCGCCTGCACGGCGATCGCCGACCGGACGCTCCCCACGGGCGTCTCCGCGTGGGTCGCGGCGGCCTCGAGTTGGCCCGGGGCGACGACGGAGGGCAGCCCGAGTCCCTGGCGGAACCACGAGAGGTGCATGCGCTCCAGGTCCCAGAGGTGCACGTGGGCGTCGACCGCGCCCGACGGCGACGCGACCGGGCGCCCTTCCTCACGGGTGAGCGGGCTCACAGATGCTCGAGGATGGCCCACAGCTCCTCCGGGAGGGGGTCGGTCGCCGTGTCGGGGAAGGCCGCCACCTCGGCGGGCGTCCGGGCCCCGATCACCACCGCCTCGACCGCGGGCAGCCGGAGCGGGTATCGAGCAGCCGCCTCACTGAGCATCACGCCGTAGTCGGTGCAGGCGTCGCGCATCCGCAGCGCCCGCTCTCGCAGCTCGGGACTCGCCTCACGGTAGTCGAAGAACGGGCTGCGCTCGGGATCGGCCAGGATCCCGGAGTTGTAGACCCCCGCCGCGATGACCCCCACGCCCCGCTCGAGCGCCGCGGGGAGCAGTTTGTCCTCGGCGGTGCGGTCGAGCAGGGTGGTGCGGCCGGCGATCATCACCACGTCGAGATCGGCCTCGCGCACGAGCCGGGTGAGCGGCTCGGCCCACACCATCCCGGCGCCGATCGCGCGGACCACCCCCTCCTCGCGCAGCCGCACGAGCGCGGGAACGGCACCGCGGAGCGCTTCGTCGATGTCGACAGGGTCGTGCAGGTGCAGCAGGTCGATGCGGTCGGTGCCCAGCCGGATGAGGCTGCCCTCCACGCTCCGCAGCACGCCGTCGGCGCTCAGATCGCCCTCGGTGCCCATCCCGGTCGAGCCGATCGGGACGGGCTCGCCGTCGCGGTCGACGATCACGCGCCCCACCTTGGTCGCGATCGACACCGAGTCGCGGTCGACGCCGCGCAGCGCGCTCCCGAGCCGGCGCTCGCTGACCCCGGCCCCGTAGTGCGGGGCGGTGTCGAAGAACCGGATGCCGCGGTCGAGCGCCGCGACGACGGTCCCCTCGGCCGCTCCCTCCTCCACCTCGCGGTAGAGGTTGCCGATGGGTGCACAACCGAGGCCGACGCTCGCCGACGCCCCGGGGACCGCGCTCAGAGGGCGAACGCCTGCGCGGAACGCCACGCCTCGAACTCCTCTCGGGTGTCCGGGGTGAGCGGGTAGTAGTCGCCCAGCCGGGCGCCCTCATCGAGGCGCCGACGGCTGAACGTCTCCCACTCCTCGTGGTCGCGGGCCGCGTCGATCACGTCGTTCGACATGGCCTGAGGCACGATCACCGGACCGTCGTCGTCGGCGATCACGACGTCGCCGGGCATGCACAGGGCACCGCCCACGGCGACCGGCACGTCGTAGGCCCACGGGAAGAGCTCGGTCTGCGACGCGTAGTGCGGCGTGGTCCCGGTCGACCAGACCGGAAGCCCGAGCTGACGGATGCGGGCGGCATCGCGGATGCGGCCGTCGACCACGATCCCCGCCCCGCCCTTGCGCAGGAAGTAGCGCGCCAGGATGTCGCCGATGCAGCCCGAGAAGCGGCTGCCGTACGCCTGGATGACGAGGACGTCGCCGGGCTGCACCTGCTCGAGCACCGCCCACAGCGCAGTGTGCCGCTCCACGTACTCCTGCCCGAGGCCCGAGGCGAGGTCCTCGCGCTGAGGCATGAACTGCAGCGTGATCGCCGAGCCGACCACCCGCTGGCCGGGGTTCAGCGGCACCGGGCCGTCGACCCACGACCGGGTGATGCCCATCCCGTGCAGCTTGGCACACGCCGTGGCGGACGTGATCGTGTCGAATCCCGCGAGGGTGTCCGCATCCGGCCGTCGGTAGGCGCCTCCGCGGACGGGGAGGGCGAAGTCGGGGTGCGGGAGCGCACCCGTGGTGTCAGTCATGCTCGTTCCTTCATGTTCTCGACGGGGTCGATCGGATCGTTCTGGTCGGCCGGCGTGACCGTCCCGCGGTGACGCGGGCGCGACGACGAGGGGGCGACGAGGAGCTCGACGCGTGCTCGGTGGGCCGGCCGGAGGTCGACCTCCACGCCGTCCGAGTCGACGGCGGCGCTCTCGGTCTCGCGTGCGGCTCTCGTGGCCGCGTAGGCGGTGCTCGCACCCGGGTAGACGACCCCGGGCTCGGTCTCGAACCGCACGCCGACGAGCGCATCCCCGCGCGTACGAGAGGGGCGCACCACGACGCGTCGGGCGTGCAGCGGCGACGTGTTCACCAGCTCCACGACGACGCGGTCGCGCTCCACCGAGGTGACGAGCCCGGCGACGTCAGGTGGCAACCCGGGGCGTCCGCGGTCCGCATCCTCGTAGTCGACGGCCGCGAACGGCAGCCCGCCGTTGTACAGCACCTGGGGTGCACCGGACACGAGCTGGGTCAGGATCTCCGTCACGACCGGGTTCACCCTCTGCCAGAAGTGCAGGTGCACCGTCGCGGGGTCACTGTCGTCGGCCAGGATGAGGGCGACCCTCCGGGCCACCTGACCGAGCGCCATCTCCAGGGCGCGCTCGGGGTAGTCCGGCAGGCGTCCGTCGAGGAAGTCGAGCCACGGCGCCTCGTGCCCCGCCTCCGCCTTGTCTCGGAAGGCCTTCACCGGCTCGGTCGTCGGGGGCAGTCCGTCGCGCACCCGCTGCAGGCGTGCGCGGTCGGCGTCGCTCCGCGACCACCACCACAGCCACGTCGGCAGTTCGAGCGGCATCGGCGCGAAGTCGAACCACCCGGCGGTCCCGAAGCGGTGCGGCACGAGAAGCGACGGCTGCGCAGCATCGGCCCCCAGCCGGGCCAGCCATCCGCCCTTCAGGCTGTAGGGGGTCTCGGCGACCGGCGCGACGACCGCCTGGCCGAGCACCTCGTCGAGGACGCGACGCCCCAGGTCGAGGTACCGGTCGTCGCCCGTGACGAGGGCGGCGTTGAGCCCGGAGACGATCGTCGCCATCCCCACCGAGGGCAGGCCGTGGGGCCAGGTCCAACCGTAGTGTCCGCCGTACCAGCGACCGCCGTGGAGCCCACCGACCGTGCCGTCGGGGGCGACGCTGTCGGGCACCAGTCCCCCGTTCGCCCGGGCGCGCTCCATCCAGGCCGAGACGTACTCGGTGATCCAGCCCGCCGCGGCGGGGTCGCCGTCGTAGAGCCAGCGGTTGGTGACCAGGCTGGTCGCGGCGAGGTTCACCACGACGTCTCCCTCGGCCGCGCTCTGCATGGCCTCCGCCATGGCGAGGGCGTTCGCCGGCTCGAGCACGTCGGCCCACGTCGCGATGCCCGGCACACCCTCGAGCGGCAGGCCGTACCGCTCCATCTCGACGGGCGCGGCGGGGTAGGGCTCGATCGTGTCGTTGAGGCCCGGACGGGGCCCCAGCGCGCCGTTGTGCGGAGCGCGGATGATGCGATGCACCGGGTCCCAGTTCCCCCGTGCGGGATCGGTGTACAGCTCCGCGAAGCGCCGAGCGCGATGGGCGAAGGCCTCATCCGCCGGATCCGCCGCGCAGAGCCCGTAGAAGAACAGCAGCGACTCGCCCTGGTGGAACCAGTCGTATCCGTTCTCGTACTCGTCCGTGAGCATCCCGGCCGCTTCGAGCTGGGCGGTCACGCCCTCCCAGTGCCGCTTGGCCGCGGCGAGCACGTCGTCGCTGCCGCCGAGCAGGTAGAACGCCGGCCAGTTGAAGAACGGCTCGTAGAGGTCGTCGACGCCGTCGCGGTCGGTGAAGGCGGCGGGGAAGAGGATGCCCCCGTCGTCGCGGGTGTACCTCCGCGAGAAGAGCCGCCAGGCCTCCTCGATGTCGGCGAACAGCCTGCGCTGCAGCACCGCCCACGCGGGCACGGTGTCGAGCGGGAGCCCCGGGATCGTGACGCGTGCCATGGTCACCCCTTCGTCGCCCCGGCGACGAGGCCGCCGATGATGTGCCGCTGCATGATGATGAAGAACACGATGATGGGCGTGATCGCCAGCAGCAGCGTCGGGAAGACGACGGTGTAGTCGGTGGAGAACTCCCCGACCGCCGCGTACACCCCGGTGGTCACCGTGTAGATGCCCGAGCTCGTGCCGAGGATGATCTGCGGGCTGACGAAGTCGTTCCAGACCCCGATCGAGTTGAGCACCACCACGGTCGCGACCACCGGGCGCATGATCGGGAAGATGCACGACCAGAACGTCCGGATGCGCCCTGCGCCGTCGAGCGCGGCCGCCTCGTCGATGTCGCGGGGCACGGTGCGGAGATAGGCGCTGAACAGGAAGATCGTCACCGGCAGGGTCGCCGCCGTCTCGAACAGGACGAACCCGGGGATGGTGTTGATGAGGCCCAGCACCCGCAGCACGAACACCACCGGGATCAGCGTCACCTGACCGGGGATGAACAGCCCCGAGACGAAGAGCAGGAGCAGCCCCATGTGCCACTTCTTGCGCCCGCGAGCGATGACGTAGGCCACCGGCGCCGAGAGCAGGATGCAGAACAGGTTCACCAGCACGACGAAGAGCAGCGTGACGCCGTAGGCGGCGATCACGTTGAACTTGCTGCTCGTGATCGCCTCGCCGAGGTACTGGAGGGTGAAGGTGGTCGGCGAGATGGCCAGCGGGTTCTGGACTATCTCCTCCTGCGACTTGAAGGCGCTGATGACGAGGACGTAGAGCGGCACGAGCATGACCAGGGCGGTCGCTCCGAGCGCGATCCACCGTACGATCGCGCCGATCGGGGAGCGGCGCCCGGTGCCCCGGGACGCCGTGCGCCTCTCGGGCCCGCCCGTCGCCGTCGCCGGTGTCTCGGTGAGGAGCGCCTCGGCACCGAGGTTGGGGGTGTCCTGCAGCGGTGTCGTCATCAGTCGGTCACCTTCCGCTCCGCGCCCCTGCGGGCGAACGTCACCGCGAGTCCGATCGCGGCGGTGATGATGAGCAGCACCACCGACTGCGCCGCTCCGAGCCCCAGCTTCGACTGGGCGAACGAATCCTTGAGGATCTGGTACACGATGGTCTGCGTCGAGGCGGCGGGCCCGCCGTCGGTGAGCGCCAGGACCACGTCGTAGACCTTCAGCAGCCCGACCAGCGTCAGGACGAGGTTCACCGTCACGACCGGAGCGATCATCGGCACCGTCACGCTGCGGAACTGCTGCCACCTGCTGGCGCCGTCGACCGTCGCGGCCTCGTAGAACTCCGTCGGGACCGACTTGATCCCGGCGATGTAGAGGATCATGTTGAAGCCGAAGTGGGCCCACACGATCGTGAGGATGATGGTCCCCTTGGCGAAGGTCGGGTCGGTGAGGAAGGGGACCGGACCGACGCCGAGCCCGCCGAGCAGCCCGTTGACGGCGCCGTGGGGTGCGAGCAGGGCCGACCACAGGAATCCGATGATCAGCGCGCTGATGATGTACGGGTAGAAGAAGATCGTGCGGAGCACGGTGTTGGCCCGGCCCGCACCCGAGATGAGCGCGGCCAGTGCCAACCCGATCCCGTTGCAGAGGATCGTGCCGGCCACCGCGACGATCGCGGTGAAGACCGCGGCGTCGATCGTGCGCGGGTTGCGGAAGGCGAACTGGTAGTTCTCGAACCCGATGAAGTCGAACCGCAGACTGTAGCCGTTCCAGTCCGTCAGGCTCAGGACGAACGCCAGGATCATCGGGATGATGAACATGGCGATGAACACGATCACCGCGGGGGCCGCCATCACCAGGCCGGCCACCCGGTCGCCCCAGCGGACGCTGGGGCGACGGCGGGCGGGGGCATCGTGGACCCGCGCCCGGGGGGCGGTGGTCACAACGTCATCGGTCAGCATGGCGGTCTCAGCGGGCGTTCGCGGCGAACCAGTCGTCCATCGCCTTGTTCACATCAGCGGCCGATGTGCCGCCGAGGAGCGCCTGAGTCTGGGCGTTGATCTCGGTCGAGTATCCGCTCGGGAGCGTGCGCTCGCCGTAGCCCTGGCCGGTGGGCGTGTACGCGTCATCCGGAGTGTCGGAGACGATCTGCAGCAGCTCGGTGCCGAGGTCGCCCATCTCGTACTCGTACCCGGCGCGGTAGTTGCCGTCGACCTTCAGCTGATCGAGGATCGCGTCCTTGTCGGTGACCAGCCATTCCACGAGCTTGGCCGCCGCATCCTGGTGCTCCGACGACTTCATGATCACGTACGGGCTCGCGATGTTGGCGCCCATGGCAGGCTGGTCGGTGCCCTTGAACGCGGGCGCCCGGAAGACCCCGATGTTCGCCGGCGACGCCGCGGCAGTCTCGCTCGCGACGAACCAGCTGCCCATCGGATAGAGCGCGGACTTGCCCGCCAGGAAGTTCTGCTCGGCGTCGGCGTACTTGATGCCCAGGGCGTCGTCGTTGACGTAGCCCTTCGCGATCCAGTCCGCGTACTCGCTGACCGAGTCGCCGTAGGTCTGGCTGAAGGTGAGGTCGCCGTCGCTCATGCGCTGGTACCAGTCGTCGTTGTCGGCCACCACGGTCGGCAGTGCGACGGTCTGCAGCGCGTAGCTCGACATCCAGTCACCACCGGTCTGGATGCCCGTCCACCCGGCGTCCTTGAGCTTCGCGAGGTCGTCGGAGAGCTCCTCCACCGTGGTGGGGGTCTCCGTGATGCCCGCCGCGGCGAACGCATCCTTGTTGTAGAACCAGAGGCTCTGCACCTGGAGGCCGATGCCGGCCATGTAGTACTTGCCGTCGATCGTGTACTGGTCGGCCAGCGGAGCCTTCGTGGCCCAGTCGTACTGCGACAGGTCGACGAGCTCGGGCGCGAGCTCGGTCGAGGGCGGCAGCGACTCGACGACGTCGGGCGCCTGTCCGGCCGCCAGCAGACGCGGCACCGCGGCCGCGACACCCTCGGCGCCCGGGTTCACGATCTGCACGTCGATGTCGGGGTTGGCCTCCTCGAACGGCTTCACCAGCTCGTTCCACCACTCCTCCGTGAGGTTGGGCGTCACGTTCACGAGCAGACTCACGGTCTGCTTCCCGCCGGCGTCCCCGTCCCCCGACGAGGCGGCGCAACCGCCCAGCCCCAGGCCGACCACCGCGAGGGTGCCGACCGCGATCATTGTTCGCCTGCCGATCATCATTGATCCTCTCCCGCGCACGACCTCCGTGACGCCGGATCCGACAATAATCGATAATCGCTTATGGCGCAACGCTGCACGCGCGGCCGGGGACCGCGTAAGCGGACGACGACGGCCCCCGAGCTCCTCCTAGGAGGTGCCGGGGGCCGTCGAGGTCGAGAAGGACGCCCGCGTCACTCGGTCTTCAGCGTGACGCCGAAGTCAGCGCACATCGACACGACCGTGAGGTACGAGTCGAGGTAGGCGTTCACCTCGTCTGCAGTCGAGGACGCGCCCGGGTAGGTGGTCGCCGCGAACGCCTGCATCGTGCTGTCCGCCTCTGCGTAGCGTTCGCCACCCGCGGCCGCCTGCGCGGTCAGGGCCGCTGCCTGCGTGCGGGCGGCGAGCCAGCCGTCGCGGCCTTGGTCGTACCCGGTGTTCAGCGTGTCGCAGGCTGCCGTGATGTCGGCGTCCGGATCCTGCGTTCCCGGGGTGGGCTCAGCGGTCGGAGCCGGTGTGGAGGTCGGCGTCGGTTCAGCCTCGGGACTCGACGTGGCCGTAGCTGTGGCCGAACCGACCGGGACACCGCCTGATCCCCCCGCGCACGAGCTGAGCAGAAGGGCGGCGACAGCGATGGCGGCGGTCGCCGCGAGAGCGCGGCCCGCGTTACGGCGCGGGATGAGGTCTCGGATGGTCATGGTCACTCCTGTTCGATGGTCGCGGCTCAGACGGTGACGGTTGCGCACTGCAGCACGGGATTGACGCTTCCGGACCCTTGGTTTATCGCGAAGATGCAGACCAGGTTCGACCCCTTCGCCGCCTTCACCGTCGTGGAGTAGCCATGCTTCGGGCCGTAGAGCGGATACACCGCCGCGACGTCAGGACGGGACTGATTCGCCGTGATCGCTGTGCCGACCCCGTTCACATAGACGTGGACGGGGATAGCGGAAGCGACATCCGGATCGATCGCCCATCCCGCGACGGTGATCGAGCCGTTCGACACCGTGATCGAATCGACCGATCCGAAGGGATCGCCACCCGGCACGCGCACTTGATCGCACCGCAGCAGCGGGTTGCCACCCTCACGTACCTGAATCGCGAAGACGCAGACCTGGTGGTCTCCGGGGTCAGCACTCACGGGGATGGAGAAGCCGTGTTTCGCACCGTAGCCGGGGAAGGCCGCAGCGATGTCGGGGCGATTGCCTGCCGCGGAGTACGACCCGCGCCAGGTGCCGTCGATGTACACATGGATGTCGATCGGATTCGGCGTGTCAGGATCGAGCGCCCAGCCCGTCACCGTGATCGTGCCGAACCCGGGGCTGACGAGATCGACGACCCCGACCGGGGAGCCGGAGGCGTTCGAGACGGACCTGCACGCGAAGAGAGTGTTCGCGTCTCCGCCCACCACATCGATACCGAACACGCAGATGTCGCTGGTTCCGATCGGCACACGGATCCCGGAGATGTCGAACCCGTGTTTCGCGCCGTATCCGGGATACGCGTTACCGACGTCGGGACGAGACGCGTCGGCCTTGTATGCCCCGTATCCCGCGCCGTTGACGTAGACGTGCACCTCGGTCGGGGCCGTGCTGTCCGGATCGATCGACCAGCCCTTCACGGAGACCGTTCCGTTGAGGTTGACGACATCGAGGCTCCCGATCGGCGAGGCCGTGGGAACGGTCAGGTCGCGGCAGCCGAGTGACGCATCCTTGCCGCCACCGACGTTGACCGCGTAGAGGCAGAACTGGGTGGTTCCAGGACCGGCCGCCACCGAGAAGTCGAACCCGTGCCGGTCTCCGAAACCTGGATACGCGCCGGCGACGTCAGTGCGACTCGCATCGGCCACGAAGGTGCCCGCGAGGGATCCGGTTGTGGACGTGCCGCCCTGGTACACCCGGATCACGAGTGCCGTGGTGGGTTGATCGGCATCAACGGCCCAACCCACGAATCGTGCGGTCAGCGGGCTGGCCGTAGCGGAATCCAGGCTTCCCACAGCGTCGCTCGAGGCAGGAAGAGAGAAGCAGCCTATTTCGGGCCCTCTACTGCCGGAGGGCATATCCGTTCCGTAGGCGCACACACGGTTCGCCCCTTGGACGCCACGGATGGTGGTGTCGAAACCTGCTCGCCCGCCGTACCCAGGGTAGAGGGCCGCGACATCGTCGCGCTGGTTCTGCGCCTTGGCACTCCCCGCGGACGCGCCGTTCACCGTGAACACGACATCGATCGGCGAAGTCGAATCGGGATCGAAAGCCCAACCGGTCACCTTGATGTCGCCACCGCTGCCCGACCGGACCGCGCTGTCGAATCCTCCAAGGGGCGATCCCGTCAACACGGTCACCGTCGAACATCCGATCTCTGTTCGACCACCGCCGCCCGAGTCGACCGCCAGGGTGCACACGCGGTTCACGCCCGGTGCCGCAGGTGCGAAGGTGCTGTAGCCGTGCTTGTTACCGATGCCGGGGAACAGCGCAGCGATGTCGGGGCGATCACCGCTGGCCGTCGTGGACGCCTTGACGACGCCGTTGACGGTCACATCGACCGCGATCGAGGAGGCGGTATCGAGATCGACGGCCCAGCCGGCCACCTTCACCCCGCCTGCGGTGGCCTGCACCGAGTCCTGCACCCCGATCGGGAGCCCGGCCGCAGACGTCACCCGGAGCCCGCCCGAAGACTGGCCGATGTCGACGTGGAGGTGGTTGCACGCGTCGGCGAACTCGTTCGTGAGGTTGTCATACCCGAGGGATCTCATCGACGGCCGCCCGTAGCATCCCTGTTGACCGAGGTGCGTGTTCGCGGGCATGAACTGGTTCATCAGTGCGAGCAGCTGGTTGCTGCCGTCACCCCAGCCGTTCGTGCGCTGCGTGCCGACGCGTCCGAAGTCGACGGCGACCGCGGGAATGCGACAGTGCCAGGGGCTCGGCGGGTGGAACTCGCCCGTGCAGTTGTACTCTCCGTCGTTGGCGCACCACCGGTTGAGGTCGTTGATCTTCGCCGTGCCGAACGCCTTGACCGAGACCACGAGGGTCTGCAGGACCCGGGGATCGATGTCGCAGCGCGGATCGACCGTGCCGTTGGCGATGGGCACGATCTCGTTCGCCCAGATCTCGTCGATCGTGGAGTCGACCTGGAATCGTCCCTGATCACGGGCGGTGAGCAGCCACTGCGCCAACTCACGCGAGCTGGACGGGACACCCGTGCAGGCGGTGCCACAGCCCGCGACGTCACCCGCAGCGACGACGGCACCCGGAGCCAGCGCACCGAGAGCGGGCGACTCCGCCGCGAAGCCGGGCTCCGCGGCGAGGGCAGGCTCGACCGCCTGGCCGGATGCCATCGCGGGGTCCACCGCTGTCGCCGGCGCAGTCACAGTCGACGCAATCACTGCGGGCGTCGATGACGGGGCCAGCACGAACGCGGCGAGCACGCCGAGAATCACGACCGCGCGCACTGCGAAAGACAACATTCCCTCACCTTCCCGCCTCGAGCTTAGGCCACCGCGACCGCTTTCCCTATCGCCCGCGCCGGAGCGCATCGACCTCCGGTTCGGGCGAGCTGAGACCTGCCATCAGGTCTGGGCGTTGGGGCGGCGGGTGTAGTAGATCGCGGCGACCGCGTGCCAGAGACTCAGCGCCAGGGGCAGGGCGATGGCGACCCAGCGCAACCACTCGACGGGCTCGCCGTCGCGGAGGCTCGTGACGGTGCTCAGCCCCGCCGCTCCGGCGACGACTGCCCAGACGATCATCTGGATGACCGCGCTCCTGCGGTGACGGGTGGGCAGCCACCTCGGCGGGCGGCGCGGGCCGTCACCCTGCTCGTCGTTCACGCGGCGCTCGACCGGACCTCGCCGGCGCCCCGCCGCCCGGTGATCACGCCGTCGCGTCGGCGCCAGAGCCCGACGTAGCCGAGGAAGATCGCCGTGCCCGCGGCGAAGGTCGTCACGATCAGCGTGTTCGTGTGCCCGTCGCGGGCCTGATCGCACGCCAGGTCGACCCGGAGCGACTCGATGTCGTTCTTCAGGACCTGAGTGTTGAACGTCAGCATGTTCGGATCCCCGGAGACCTCCTGTCCCGGGTTCACGGTGGGCGCCCCGAATCGCGACGGTCCGGCGTTGGCGCAGGTGAGGGTCCTGTACCCGTCCGGTGCGTCGTCAGCGGCCAGTCGCACCGTCGGGGTGAAGAACCAGGCGATCACCACCACCACGAGCGCGCCCAGGACGACGAGGAGGTAGACCGGGCGCTTCCACCGGCCGGTCGGGGCGGGGGTCTGCTGTGCTTCAGTCATTGCTCTGATCCCTTCGGGGCTGGACGATCGGATGTCGTCGAACTCACCGGGGAGACACGGCCGCATCCCCCCGAATGCAGAAGACCCCCGGAAGCACTGGGCTTCCGAGGGTCTTGCTCTGGCGGTACCGGTGGGATTTGAACCCACGGTGGAGTCACCCCCACACATGTTTTCGAGACATGCTCCTTCGGCCGCTCGGACACGGTACCGGGGTCGAGTGTACGCGAGCGTCGCAACGGACGCCAATCGGCGAGCCCGAGAGGGTGCGCCGCTATCCTGACGTCATGGGTGTCGCGATCACGGTCGTCATCCCGTGCCGCGACGATGCGCCCTATCTCGCCGCCGCGCTCGACGCCCTGGCACGGCAGACACGCCTCCCCGACGAGATCGTGGTGGTCGACAACGGCTCGAGCGACGACACCGCCGAGGTGGCCCGCGCGCACGGTGCGCGGGTGGTCGACGAGCCGATCCAGGGCATCCTGCGAGCCACCGCCGCGGGCTTCGACGCCGCGACCGGCGACGTGCTCGCCCGCATCGACGCCGACTCCATCCCGCCCGTCGACTGGCTGGCGCGCGTGGGGGCGGCGTTCGAGGCACCGGATGCGCCCACCGCGCTGACCGGACCGGGCCGCTTCTACGAGGTCTCCCGCGCCGGGGCCTGGGCCGGCGAGCACCTCTACCTCGGCGGGTACCGCTTCTGGCTCACCCTCTTCCTCGGGCACGCGCCCCTCTTCGGGTCGAACCTGGCGCTGACCCGCGAGGCGTGGCTGCGCATCCGCGACACCGTGCATCGCGACGAGCGGCGGGTGCACGACGACCTCGACATCGCGTACCACCTCACGCCCGACATGACCGTCCGCTACGACCGCACCCTGGTGATGCCGATCTCCGGCCGCCCGTTCCACACGGCGAGCGGGCTGGGGCGGCGACTCGGCTGGGGCTTCCGGACGATGGCGGTCAACGCCCGGGGGCAGTGGCCGTGGCAGCGGTGGTCGCGACGGCGCCGCGCCCGCCGCACGCCTTAGCCTGGCGCCACGCCCCTGGCGCCACACGCCGACGGCGCGCCGCGCCCAGCGCCCTAGCCCGGCGCGCGCCCGCGGCGCGGTGGGCCTGCCGCGTCAGCCCCGCGCGCGTGCCCGCGGCGCGCCGTGCCCGATGCGTCAGCCCTGCGCGCCGACGCCGAGGCTCCGCTCGAGAGGCGCCGCGAAAAAGGCGTGCTCGAGCTCCGCCGACCGCCGGAAGGCCTCCCGCATGGCCTCCCGCCGCTCCGCGCCCTGCCCTGCGGCGGCCGCCATCGCGAGCTCGATCGCGCGACGGGTCGACACCTCGAACGCCGTGTCGGCATAGGTGTCGAGCCACGACCGGTACGGATGCTCGGCATGCGAGAGCGGATGCAGTCGCGTCCCGACGTCGTGATAGAGCCAGAAGCACGGCAGCACCGCCGCGATGAGCACCGCGTAGTCGCCCCGGGAGGCGACCGCATGCAGGTGGTCGAGGTACGCGGTCGTCGTCTCGCTCGGGTGCGCGTCGCGGAGGTCGTCCTCGCTGACCCAGCTCTCGTGCAGCTGCAGCTCGGCGGCGACCGCCCCGTGCGCTGACTGAGCCCAGAACGCCTGCTCCGCCGTCGTGGGTGCGAGGCTGCTGGCGACCGCGAGCACGCGGGAGTACTCGCGGAGGTAGATCGCGTCCTGCGCGAGATACCAGACGAAGGCGCCCCGGTCGAGACCGCCGTCGCCGAGGGCGCGGACGAACGGCAGGTCGTCGATGCCCTCCCGGATCCCGCGGATGTGCTCCCACCACTCGGCCTGGACCTCGGTCGGCAGGGGACGGGTGTCGAACCCGCCCCGGGCCCACAGGCCGGCGAAGTGGCTGACCGGTCCGCGTCCGGAGCCGACGTCGAGGTCGGCCCCCTCGCGGATGCTCTCGGCGAGCCACCGCTTCGACTCCGCCACCGCGACGCCCCAATCCTTCGAGCGGACATAGCGGGTGGCGATCGCGGAGGAGAGCGAGCATCCGGTCCCGTGCGTATTGGTGGCGTGGATGCGGGCGCCGGCGAACTCGGCGACGGTCGCGGTGCCGTCCCGTGCGTCGACGAGGGCGTCGGGAACCTCGTCGCCGGCGAGGTGCCCGCCCTTCGCGAGCACGATCACACCGTGACGCTCGGAGACGCGCACGGCCTGGGCGAGGACGCCGGGCCACTCCTCGGCGACGTCCTCCCCGGCCAGGATCGCGAGCTCGGGGATGTTCGGGGTCACCACGTCGGCGCGTGACAGGAGATCGCGGAGCGCCTGCTCGGCGGTGTCGTCGAGGAGACGGTCGCCGCTGGTCGCGACCATGACGGGGTCGAGCACCACCACCGCCGGCCGCACACGCTCGAGCCAGGCGCGCACGGTCTCCACGACCTCGGTCGTGCCGAGCATCCCGATCTTCACGGCGTCGATCTGCACGTCGTCGGAGACGGCGTCGAGCTGCTCGGCGAGGAACGCCGTCGACGGGACGTGCACGGAGCGGACACCGTGGGTGTTCTGCGCGACGAGGGCGGTGACGACCGCCATCCCGTAGCCGCCGTTCGCGGCGATGCTCTTGAGGTCGGCCTGGATGCCCGCCCCACCGGTGGGATCCGTGCCCGCGATGCTGAGCACCCGCGGCACCCGCGGCACCCCCCGCACCCCCGGCGCCCGCGCGGTCACGACTCCGCTCCCCACGCCGCACGGAGTCGCCGGGCGGCGTCGGCGGGATCCGGCGCCGAGCAGATCGCCGACACCACCGCGGCCCCGGCCGCGCCCGCGGCGCGCATCCTCGGCAGGTCCGCCTCCGCGACCCCGCCGATGCCCACGGCCGGCAGCGCGCTGGCCGCCACGAGCCGGGCGAACTCGTCGTGACCGAGTGCGGCAGGCGCATCCGTCTTCGTCGTCGTCGGATGCAGCGCCCCGATGCCGACGTAATCGACGCGCGAGGGATGCTCGGCCGCGGCGCGGAGCTGCCCGACCGTGGAGGCGCTGAGCCCCAGGATCGCATCGGGCCCGATCAGCTCGCGGACCGCCTCGACGGGCAGGTCCGCCTGACCGACGTGCACGCCGGCCAGGCGTGCCCCCGCCGCACGGGCGGCGAGGAAGACGTCGACGCGGTCGTTCACCAGCAGGGCCACCCTCTCGGGCAGACGGTCCGCGAGGCGGACGACGGTGGAGAGGAACTCGAGTGCTGACGCATCCTTCTCCCTCACCTGCACCGCCGTCACGCCGGCGTCAGCGTCGGCCGCAGCAGCGACGAGGTCGACGAGGTCGTGCCCCGCGGCCGCGGCCAGGCGGGAGTCGGTCACCAGGTAGATCGACAGATCGGCGTTCACGACAGCACCGCTCTGCGACGGATCTCGTCGGCGTCGACGGCCGCGAGCGCGTCGAGCATCTCGACGCCGAAGCTGCCCGGCCCGGAGGCGCGGGCCGCCGCCAGCTCGGCCGCGACCGTGTAGACGGTGATCGCGGCGACCGTGGTGGCGAAGCGGTCGTCGTCGACAGCCGCGAAGGCCGCCATCACCGCGCCGAGGGCGCATCCGCCACCCGTGATCCGGGTGAGCAGCGGATCGCCGTTCGCGATGCGGAGGACATCCCGCCCGTCGGTGACGACGTCGACGGGCCCGGAGACCGCGACCACTGCCCCGGTGCGCTCGGCCAGCGATCGCGCCACGGGCAGCGCGGCCTCCACTCCGTCGGACGCGTCGACCCCGCGTCCGCCGGCCCCGGCGCCCGCCACCGCGATGATCTCCGACGCGTTCCCCCGGATGACGGTGGGCCCGAGGTCGCACAGCGTCGCCGCGAGCGCCGTCCGCACCGGCAGGGATCCGACCGCCACCGGGTCGAGCACCCACGGCGTGCCCGCCTCGCCCGCGGCGGCGACCGCCTCGAGCATCGCGTCGCGCTGCTCGGCGGTCGGGGTGCCGAGGTTGACGAGGAGACCGGAGGCGACCGTGGCGAACGGTCCGGCCTCGCCCGGGATGTCGACCATCGCGGCCGAGGCTCCCAGCGCGAGCAGCGAGTTGGCGGTGACGTTCACCACCACGCTGTTGGTGATGCACTGCACGAGCGGCGTGCGTGCGCGGACCTCCTCCAGCGCGGAGCAGGTGAGATCGAGCAGGTCTTCAGGCGTGCGCGTCAAGAGCGACATCCCTTCGCTAGTACGAACTAGATCAGGTTCGACGGGTGTGTTCTCAGCCCCGGAGGGCACCCCGTGTCACGTGTGATCCCACCCTAGCGCGGGGTCGGACTCACACCGGAGGCGCAGCCGGATCCGCCTTGACGAACAGCGCGAGCATGTCGAGGGCCAGCTCGTACGGGGCGTCCTCGCAGGGGCTGTGGCCCGTGCGGTAGACGCTGATGCTGGCGCCGATCGACTCGGCGAAGCGGGCGTGCCGCTCGATCGGCCAGAGATCGTGCTCCCCGACGGCCACGGCCTTGGGGATGCTCAGAGCGCGCAGGCGGTCCTCGACGTCGGGTGCGTCCATCATGATCCGCATGATGTCGCGGTGCGCATCCCGCCTGGTGAAGCGGAAGCGATCGCGCACGAACGCCAGCCGGCCCGGCTTGACGTGCAGCACGTTGGCCTCGACGCCCCACCGCATCAGGGCCGCGGCCGCCCCGGGCGAGGCGAGACGGGCGAAGGGGCCGAGCCGCTTGACCCCGGCGAAGCTCTGCCCGGAATCGGGCGGGGTGCCGAGGAACGTCAGGCTCGCGACCAGATCGGGCCTCTCGACCGCGACCATCGCGGCCACGACGCCGGCGAACGAGTACCCCAGCAGGTGGGCGGGCGCGGAGCCGCCCTCGAGGAACACGATCATGTCGTCGACGAAGAGCCTCAGCGTGTAGTGCTCCTCGGCGGGGTCGAGGTTCCAGGGCCCGGCCCCCGCCGACTGGAAGTTGCCCGCCAGGTCGTAGCTCTGCACGAAGAAGCCCGACGCAGCGAGCTCGGGCATGAGGAAGTGGAAGTCCTCCTTCGACCCCGTGGCCCCAGCGACCAGCAGCACCCGCGGATGCGCGGGATCGCCGAGCGACCACGTCGCGAGACGACCGCTCGGAGCGACGACCATGGAGACGACCGTGCCCGCCGGCGGATCGGCCCAGTCGACGTCGGGCAGGCTCTCATCGCGCGCCACCGCGACGCGTCTGGCCTCTGCCCCCGAGTCTGACACGCGACCAACCTACCGTCTGCCTCCGCCGACCCGTGGGATCGTGGTGCCGACATGACGGAGCGCAGTCCAGACGATCAGCACGCGCCCCATCCTCCGCACGAGAGCGGCTGGGTGCGCGCCACCCGCAGCCTGCTCCTCGCGCTCTCGCTCGCCTTCATCGTCGCCTACAGCGTGCAGGTGCTCGATCCGACCCTCTCCGACGCGGAGCGGACGGCGCTCGGGGTCTTCATCGCCGCGACGTGGGCGATCTTCGTCGTCGAGTACCTCGTGCGCTTCCTGATCGCCCCGCACAAGGCGAGGTTCGTCCGCGAGACACCGATCGAGCTGCTCGCCGTCGTCATCCCCGTCTTCCGGCCGCTGCTCCTCCTGGCCTACCTCCATCGGATCCCCGCCCTGCGAGGCAGGTCGGGATCAGCCGTCCGGGGGCGGGTCGTGAGCTATGCCGCACTCTTCGCGGTGCTCTTCGTGTACTCGATCTCGCTCGGCGTGCTCGCCGCCGAGCGGGGCGCACCCGGGTCGAACATCGAGACGTTCGGCGACTCCCTGTGGTGGGCCTGCGTCACCATCGCCACCGTCGGATACGGCGACTACTACCCGGTCACCGCCCTGGGCCGCATCCTGGCCGTGATGCTGATGGCCGGAGGCATCGTGATCGTCGGCGTCGCCACCGCGACCATCGTGTCGGTGCTCGGTGAGCGCATCCGTCAGGCACCCCGCGGGCGCTCCCGCGACTGACCCCCGCAAGCGGGGTCGACGGGAGGGCCGCGCATCGGGCAGCATCGTCCGTTGGCCCGACTCGCGGACGTCTGTCGCCTGCCGTTCACCTTTTCGTGATTGGGTCGAGTGAAGCAGTACGCACCACCGACACGACGAACCGACCCGAAACGGGACATCAGTGACCATGCGCACGGCCGAGTACCCGAGGCCGAACCACTTCCTGCTCCACATCAGCGACACGCACCTGCTCGCCCGACGCGGCAAGCTGTACGACCGTGTCGACAGCACCGGCTACCTCGAGCAGCTGTTCGACGAGCTCGAGGCCTCGGGCGGCCGACCGGAGGCGATCGTCTTCACGGGCGACCTCGCCGATCGCGGCGAGCCCGACGCCTACGACCGTCTGCGGGCCATCGTCGAGCCGGCCGCCCGCCGCCTCGGCGCCGAGGTCATCTGGGTGATGGGCAACCACGACGAGCGCCGCGCCTTCCGCGCGGGTCTCTTCGGAGAGGTCCCCACCGACAAGCCGGTCGACCGCGTCTACGACGTCCACGGTCTCCGTGTGATCACCCTCGACTCCACCGTGCCCGGCCACCACCACGGCGAGGTGTCGGGCGAGCAGCTCGACTGGCTCGCCGAGGAACTGGCCATCCCGGCACCGCACGGCACCATCCTGGCGATGCACCATCCGCCCGTGCCCAGCGTGCTCGACCTCGCCGTCTCGGTCGAGCTGCGCGACCAGCGAGGACTCGCCGAGGTGGTCGAGGGCAGCGACGTCCGCTCCATCATCGCCGGGCACCTGCACTACTCGACGACGGCCACATTCGCGGGCATCCCCGTGTCGGTGGCCTCGGCCACCTGCTACACGCAGGACCTCAACGTCGAGAGCGGCGGCACGAAGGGCCGCGACGGCGCCCAGGGGTTCAACCTGGTGCATGTCTACGAGCACACCGTGCTGCACTCCGTGGTGCCGCTCGGGCAGTTCCCCGCGCTCGACCACATCACGGCGGAGGAGTCGGCGCGTCGACTCGCGGCCCAGGGCATCCGGATCGCCGAGGCGGTCAGCCCACGGGTCGAGCCAGAGCCTCCGATGACGATGCCGATCCTGCTTCCGACCCGCCGCTGACCTCGACGTGCGACTCCTTCTCCCACGGGGCGGGGAAGGGGTAGTAGCGCTCGAGGAAGTCGATGACCGCCGTCGTGCGCTCCTCGACGCCGATCTCGGGCTTCGAGCCGTCGTTCAGGCAGAACATGTCGATGTCGCGACGCTTGAGCAGACGGCGCATGGCCTTCAGCGCCGAGCGCAGGGTGGTCTCGATGTAGAGCACCCTCGCCTGCGTCTGCACCACCGCGCGGCCCGTCATGAGCGCGTAGTAGTGGTAGAAGGAGTTGGTGACCGAGATGTCGGTCGCGGAGCGGAACGGACTGGCGGTGGTGCGGGCGAACGCCTCGGCGAACTCGTCCTCCAGCTCGAACATCACGCTCTTCCGCAGCGGCGCGGCGCTGTGCTCGAGGTGCCGCGTGGTGATCCGGCCGAAGCGCTCCTGGAGCAGCGTGCGGTTCACCCGCGCCGCGTTCTCGAAGCCGCTGCGGGACGGGTCGTTGCCGCCGAGGCCCACCCGGGTGCTGGCCTCGACGAACTTCGTGACGCCTCCGGGCGAGAAGAACACGTCGGGGCTCAGCGGGCGACCGAAGAACATGTCGTCGTTGCTGTAGAGGAAGTGCTCGGCCAGGCCCGGGATGCGGTGCAGCTGCGCCTCGACGGCGTGCGAGTTGTGCGTGGGCAGGTCGTCGGGGTTGCGGAAGAACTCCTCGCTGCGCACGATCGTGACCCGCGGGTCGTCGGCGAGCCAGGCGGGTGCCGGCGAGTCGGTCGCGATGAAGATGCGACGCACCCAGGGGGCGTACATCCACACGCTCCGCAGCGCGTACTTCAGCTCGTCGATCTGGCGGTAGCGCGCCTCGGAGTCGTCGCCGTCGCCCACGACGTAGTTCGCCATGCGCTTCGCGCGGGCCCGCTGGAACTCGATGTCGGTGCCGTCGACCCAGGAGAAGACCATGTCGACGTCGAAGTCGACATCCGACGCCAGCGGCTGGAACATGCCGTCGATCGTGCGCCAGGTGCGGCCGTAGAGCTCGACGGTCGACTCGACGATCTCGTCGCGGGGAATGGTGGTGCGCGTGAGCGAGTTCTCGACCGGCGTGAAGATCGTGTTGTTCGATACGCGCCAGAATTCGAGCTGCACCGCGCCCCCGGCACCATAGCGGAGGTGGCCCGTGCGATCGAGGCGCGGGCGGTAGAGCCGGAGGACGCGGGCCTTGCCCGCGAACGCGTCGCCGTCGGCGACCAGACGCGCGTGCTCGCCCGGCGCCTTCGCGTAGAAGGGCTCGTCGGCGAACGCCGCGGTCAGCGCGCGCCGCGTCGCCTTCCGCGACTTCGCCTGCACCGCGAGGACGGGTCGTTCGTCGTTGCCTCGGATGAGGAGGTAGGGGATGCTCGCCGAGTCGAGCGCATCGGCCACCGCCAGCAGGTCGGCGACCATCGACTCGCGGGGCGTCGTGCGCGCCACATCGAGTGTCAGCTCTCCCTTGGAGAGGAGCAGGTCGGACCTCGTCACCACCGGAGGCGCGGTCTGCGCCAGGGACTCGAGAAGAGGGGGGTTCACGCCGCGGACGTCGTCGGACACGGTCGCCTCCAATCGGTCGTTCGTTCTTGGTTCTCCTGCCGCCATCGCCAGACGTTCCATTCTACGCCGCCCCGTGTGTCGACCGGATGTCGGGGAACACCGCCCGGGCCCTGAGGCGCTTGTATTCAAGGTGTTAGCCTGACCTCAGCACAGAGCGCTCCCCAGCTGAAAGGGCATCGTCCCCACGATGAGCTACATCACCTCGAAGGCCCTCGACGAGACGGGCTACGTCGTCCTCGACGACCACGACCAGGCCGCCGATCCGCAGGAGTGGCTCGACCTGGAGTACGTCGACTGGAAGTCCTCCGGAGACACCCGCTTCGCCCCGCTCACGAGCGCGTTCGGCGAGATGGAGTGCGACGGGTTCTGGAACCACACGCCCCCGCGCACCGACAAGGACGGCGTCTGGGTCGAGGCCAACGCCGCGAAGGCACCCGTGCTGCGCGCCCGCGCCGAGGAGCCCGGAACGAACATCGGCCGCTGCCGCGTGATCGAGCTCAAGGCCGACACCTATCCCACCGCGCTCTACAACCTGCACCAGGACGACAACAACCGCCTCAACCCCGACGGCACCGGCTGGATCGTCCGCGCGTTCTTCAACCTCTCCGACGACCCGGACTCGTACCTGATCCTCCGCGAGGACCGCTTCGACCCCGAGACCGAGGTGCGGATCTCGCTCCCCGCGGGGCGCCAGGTCATCGTCGACACCCAGCGCTTCTGGCACGCCGTCTGGCACCAGGGCTCCACGCCCCGCTACTGCCTCATCGCGTCGTGGGAGTCGGGCCCCGCGCTCGACGCCTACATCGAGAAGTACCACGGCGACCCGCGCTTCCCCTCGGCCCCGCTCGATCCCGCCTTCGTCGAGGAGTCGCAGGCCGACGTCCGTCACCGCCTCGCCGAGCGCGCCGCCGCGGTCGCCGCCCAGGGCAAGGCTGCACGAGCGGCCTCGCAGGAGTCCGCTCAGTCGGAGAACTGACCCCGTCCACTCCCGCACTTCCCTGCTTCCCGGCCCCGCTGTCCCCACGACGGCGGGGCCGGATCACGATGTCGGCGGACGCCCCTAGGGTGTGAGGCATGGCGACCAGAGCATCCGCACGCACCACGAGCGCCTTCCGCTGCACCGAGTGCGGATGGCAGGCGGCCAAGTGGGTGGGCCGCTGCGCCGAGTGCCAGAGCTGGGGCACCGTGGTCGCGGTGTCCGAGCAGGAGGGCATCCTGCGCACGGTCAAGCCCGTCGTCGTCGACGAGGCGCGCATCGCCCGTCCCATCACCGAGATCGACTCCGACTCCGCGTCGCACTGGGCCACCGGCATCGGCGAGTTCGACCGCGTGCTCGGTGGCGGGCTCGTGCCCGGTGCCGCCATCCTGCTCTCCGGCGAGCCGGGGGTGGGCAAGTCCACGCTGCTCCTCGAGGTCGCGGCCAAGGCCGCGTCCGAGCACCTGCGGGTGCTCTACGTGTCGGCCGAGGAGTCTGCGTCCCAGGTCAAGCTGCGGGCCGAGCGCACGCACTCCCTCTCCCCCACGCTCATGCTCGCGGCCGAGACCGACCTCGGCACCGTGCTGGGCAGATCGACGCGGTGCAGCCGCATCTGCTCATCGTCGACTCCGTGCAGACGGTGTCGTCCTCGTCGCTCGACAGCGCGGCGGGCAGCCCCACCCAGGTGCGCGAGGTCGCGTCGTCGCTCATCCGCATCGCCAAGCAGCGGTCGCTGCCCGTGCTGCTCGTGGGTCACGTCACGAAAGACGGCTCGATCGCGGGCCCACGGCTGCTCGAGCACCTGGTCGACGTGGTCTGCCAGTTCGAGGGTGACCGCCAGACGTCGCTGCGCTTCGTCCGTGCGCTCAAGAACCGGTTCGGGCCCACCGACGAGGTCGGCTGCTTCGAGATGACGGGCGACGGCATCCGCGAGGTGCCCGACCCGTCGGGCCTCTTCCTCTCGCGGGGGTCCGATGCGGTGAGCGGCACGTGCGTCACGGTCGCGCTCGAGGGGCGCCGCGCGCTGCCCGTCGAGGTGCAGGCGCTCGTGGTCGCGACGCCGTCGCCCAACCCCCGGCGGGTGACGAACGGCGTCGACTCCTCGCGCGTGGCCATGATCCTCGCCGTGCTGGAGCGGCGCGCGCGGCTGACGCTGAGCGACAAGGACGTCTACGTCTCCACGGTCGGTGGGGTGAAGCTCGTCGAGCCCGCCGCCGACCTCGCCATCGCGCTGGCGCTGGCCTCCGCGGCGCAAGACCGCCCGCTCGCGCACGCGCTCGCCGCGTACGGCGAGATCAGCCTCGCGGGCGAGGTGCGCCCTGTCGCCTCCGCGCGCATCCGCGCCGCCGAGGCCCGCCGCCTGGGCTTCACCACCCTCGTCGATGACGAGGCGCGCCACCTCGGCCGCGCCCTCGGTCGCGCCTTCTCGTAGCCCCGCCCCCCGTCCGCGCCCGCGGCGCCCGCCGCGCCCGCCCTCCCGTCGATTGGCGAGAATCGGCCCTTCGCTGAGCCGCGGAGCGCCGTGTTCTCGCCGTTCGACGACGGGTGCGGTCTCGAGTCACGCCGAACGGCGAGAAGCGGCCCCTCGCCGGGCCGCGGAAGGGCGTGTTCTCGCCGTTCGAGCAAGGACGGCCCGAACTACCTTCCAACAGCGACAAACTGCCCTTCGCGGGGCTCCCGAAGGGCGTGTTCTCGCCGTTCGAGGAAGGATGGCCCGCGGCCTATCGCCCAACGGCGAGCAGCGGCCCCGCCCGGAGCCGCGAGAGGGCGCCTTCCCGCCGCTCGACACAGTGGTGGCACTGCGCCGCACGCGCGCAGCAGCAGCGCCGCGCGGGATCAGACGTGGGGGACGAAGAGGCGCCAGGCGTGGCGGCGGGTGGCACGGGGGTCGGCCTCGATGCGGTCCTCCACGTCGATGATGAGGGTGCGGCGCGCCTCGGTCTCGTAGCGGGGCCAGTCGGCCTCGTCGAAGAGCTCGCCGTGGGCGAAGGTCAGCCAGCGTGACCGCATCCGCCTGCTCGTGGTGTGGAAGGCGCGGCGTCCGCCGAGCGCGGTCATGAGCCGGCCGAACGGGCGGTCGATGCGGTCGAAGACGGCGAACAGGTCGAGCCCGTGGGTCGCGTCGAAGCCCATCCAGCGCACCAGGCGGGGCGCGAGGTCGAAGCGGTAGAAGTACGTCGGCTGGAACTGCGAGTGCCGCTCCGCCACCTTCACGCTCGGGAACCAGAACGCGTAGTCGCCGCCGAAGTCGGCCGCGGGGCGCCGCGCGGGGAGCCCCGGGTACTCGGCCTTGATCGCCTTGCGTGCCTTCTTCTTCGTATTGGCGAAGATGGCGCGGATGCGGGATGGTGTCGTCGCGAGGATGTCGAGCCGCCCCGTGAACAGCGCCCCCTCCCGATCCATCGTGCCGATGATGAGCGGCACGGGCGCCGCCCGCCCCTCCTTGAACGCGTCGAGCGGACGCTCCGGCAGCAGCTCCCCGTCGATGACCGGCGACAGCGCGATCGTGCCGGGGTGCGCATCCGGGGTCTGCAGCGTCAGGGTCACGGTGGCCTCGGCGAGCTCTTCGGCCGAGGCCGCCGTCAGCACGGCGCCGCCGGAGTCGTCGGAGGTCGCCTCGACCTCCCGGCCGCCACCGAGATCGCTGAGGATCGCGACGAACTCCTGCGCCCACACGGCCGTGACGTCGGGCGGGTAGATCGCGTTGGCCGGCGATGACTGGGCGATCGCGCGGGCGAACAGCCCGTGCGCCGCGGGGACGGCCATGAGCGTGGTGACCGCGTTGCCGCCCGCCGACTCCCCGAACACGGTGACACGCGAGGGATCACCGCCGAAGGCCCGGACGTTGTCACGCACCCACTCGAGCGCCGCCACCTGGTCGCGGAGGCCCAGGTTCGACTCGATCGGACGCTCGTGCGTGGAGTAGCGCGTGAGGTCGAGGTAGCCGAACGCGCCGAGCCGGTAGTTGAAGCTCACGTAGACGACACCGCCCTCGCGGACGAGCGCCTCCCCGTTGCGCCGATGCTCCGCCGACGACCCCACCATGTAGGCGCCGCCGTGGATGAAGACCATCACCGGCAGCCCGGTCTCCTCGGTGTCGGGGCGGATCACGTTGACCGTGAGACAGTCCTCCGACATGTCCGCGTCTCGGGCGGCTCCCACGAACGCCCCGTTGCGCGACTGGATGGGGATGGCGCCGAACTCCGACGCGTCGCGGACGTGGTGCCACGGCTCCACCGGCGCCGGCGCGCGGAACCGTCGCTCCCCCACCGGCGGTGCGGCATAGGGGATGCCGCGCCACATCCGCAGCCCGCGCCGCAACACGCCGCGGACCACTCCCCCGGTGACCTCGACGTCGTGACGGGCCGTCGCGTGCGGCGAGGTCGCGCGATCCGACGAGAGGGTCATCGCCGCATGCTAGCCCCGCCGGGTGAACATCGACCGACGCGCGCCTCGTAGGCTTGACGCGTGACCCCCGGCGACCAGACCCCGTGGTGGCGGACCGGCCGAGGCCTCCTCGGCCTGGCCCTCGCCGCCGTCATCGTCGTCGCCTTCGTCGGGCTCACCCTCTGGCTGGCCACGACGGCTGCCCAGCACCTCGGCTCCTGACGGACCCGCGCAGCATCCGCGCGACGTACCTCGCGGCTGCTCGGTCGGATGCTCAGTAGAGCAGGATCTGCGTGTCGGTCTTCGAGGGGATGCCCGCCACGTCGACGTGCACGTGGTAGCTCGCGCCTCCGGCGGGGACGGCCTCGCGGGCGATGCCGCACGTCTCCGGGGTGGAGCGGGTGCGATCCCAGGCGAAGGGCGCGCTCGTGACGGTCTGACCGGGCTCGAGCAGCGCCATGGTGTCGCTCGGCCCGACCTGGCAGTCGGTCGACGTCCAGTACGTGTCGGATCCGCTCGTGATCGTGTACTTCTGCTGCGACGTGCCGGCGTTGATGGTGCACGAGACCGAACCGGTGTTCGTCATCGAGAACGACAGCTGCGGCTGGGCGCCGTCGGAGTAGGAGGAGGAGTCGGTGATGGGCGTGATCGTCAGCATCGAGGGATCGCAGGCGACGGGCGAGGACGCCTCGACCACCGCCGGCGAGGGAGACGCGGACGGCGACGCATCTGCGTCGGTCGGCGCTGCGGTCGCATGGTCGGCGGCGGCCGCCGCCTCGGCGGCGGACTGGTCCTCCGCCGCCGCACTCGGGGCGGGCGTCGGGGTGCCGGCGGCCGCGGGCGGGCCGTCGCCCGATCCGGGGCGGACGATCACCAGCACCACGATCGCGATCAGCGCGATCAGGACGGCCAGCACGGTGAGTCGACGCCGGAGATAGACCTTCTTCGGCAACGGGCCCACCGGATTGCGGAGCGTCGACATGCGCCCAGAGTAGATGAGCCCTTCGGCGTGGTCCCGGCACGGCGCATCCGCCACGCCGCGCGGTGCGGCGGATTCATAGAAACCGCGGATGCGCGGGGCGCGAAGGCCCTGACGAGACTCGAATCAGAGCAGAGCGGCGTCGTGGATCTCGTAGCCCGACACCGTCGTGCAGTCCTCGCCGAAGACGAAGTCGGCGAAGATCCGCTCCCCCGCCAGCACCCCGGGCAGCCAGCGCCGCGCGTCGTCCCACATCCCGTCGAGGGGCAGGCGATCGACCGGGTACCAGCCGGGGACGAGCTCGTCGGACTCCTGCGGCTCGCCCGACCAGCGGGTGACGACGAAGACCGTCGAGTCCTGGCTCCAGTTCTCGCGGTAGGGGAACGCGAATCGCACGAGACCTCGCTCCGACACGTCGTCGGGCGCCACGACGAGCCCGGACTCCTCGTGGATCTCGCGCACGATCGCGTCGACCGCGGTCTCACCCGCCTCGATCTTGCCGCCGAGGCCGACGATGTTGCCCGAGCCGAGCCCGGTCTTCTTCTTCCCCAGCAGCACCTCGGGACCCTCGGCGCCCTCGCGCAGGAGGAAGGCGACGCAGACCTGGTACGGAGACACTCGAGACACGCGGCGAGCCTACGCCCGCCGCGTGTCTCCCGTGTTTCGCGCCCCTGAGCGTGCCCGCGCCCTCCTTGCGGGTCGGGTTTGTCCAGGTTTCCGTTGCGAATCCCGCGATTCGCAGCGGAAACCTGGACAAACCCTGCATCCACGAGGGGCGGAGGGCACGCGGCCCGACGGGCACGCGAGCTCAGGCGGGCTCAGGGAGTGGCGGGGGCGAGGTCGAAGGCGGCGAGCTCGTCGTCGGTGAGCATCCGGGAGCGGATGAGGAACCGCTTCCCCTCGGGCGCCTCGACGGAGAAGCCGCTGCCCCGCCCGTCGACGAGGTCGATCGTCAGGTGCGTGTACTTCCAGTACTCGAACTGCGAGCGCGACATATACACCTCGATCGGGTACACACCCTCGACCTGGAGTGTGCCCAGGAGCACGTCGGACGAGCCGATCCGGAACATCCCGACCGGGTAGCACATCGGGGAGGAGCCGTCGCAGCAGCCGCCCGACTGGTGGAACATCAGCTGCCCGTGGGTGCGCCGACAGCTGCCGCAGCATGTCCGCTGCGGCAGCCGTCACGTCGACCCGCGAGTGCGTGGTCGACTCGGGCATCAGAAGAACCCCATCGGCCCTTCGGCGTAGGAGACGAGGAGGTTCTTCGTCTGCTGGTAGTGGTCGAGCATCATCTTGTGGTTCTCGCGGCCGATGCCCGACTGCTTGTATCCGCCGAACGCCGCGTGTGCGGGGTACTGGTGATACGTGTTCGACCAGACACGGCCCGCCTCGATGGCCCGTCCCGCCCGGTACAGGGTGTTCACATCGCGGCTCCACACCCCGGCGCCGAGGCCGTAGAGGGTGTCGTTGGCGATCGAGATCGCGTCGTCGAAGTCGTCGAACGAGGTGAGCGAGAGCACCGGCCCGAAGATCTCCTCCTGGAAGATCCGCATCGAGTTCTGGCCCTCGAACACCGTCGGGTTGACGTAGAAGCCGCCCGACAGCTCGCCGCCGAGGTCGGCGCGGTCACCGCCGACGAGGATCTTCGCGCCCTCCTGCTTCCCGATGTCCATGTAGCTGAGGATCTTCTCGAGCTGGTCGTTCGACGCCTGCGCCCCGATCATCGTGGACGTGTCGAGCGGGTTGCCCTGCTTGACCTTCTTCACGCGCTCCAGCGCATCCGCCACGAAGCCGTCGTAGATCGACCGCTGCACCAGCGCGCGACTGGGGCAGGTGCAGACCTCGCCCTGGTTGAGGGCGAAGAAGCTGAAGCCCTCGAGCGCCTTGTCGTAGAACGAGTCCTTCTGCTCGGCGACGTCGGCGAAGAACACGTTCGGGCTCTTGCCGCCGAGCTCGAGCGTGACGGGGATGAGGTTCTCCGACGCGTACTGCATGATGAGGCGCCCGGTCGTGGTCTCTCCGGTGAAGGCGATCTTGCGGATGCGCGGATGCGACGCCAGCGGAGCGCCCGCCTCGATGCCGAACCCGTTGACGATGTTGAGCACTCCCGCCGGGAGGAGGTCCTTCACCAGGTCGAGCCAGACGTGGATCGACGCCGGCGTCTGCTCGGCCGGCTTCAGCACCACGCAGTTGCCCGCCGCGAGCGCCGGAGCGAGCTTCCACGTCGCCATGAGCAGCGGGAAGTTCCAGGGGATGATCTGCCCCACCACACCCAGCGGCTCGTGGAAGTGGTACGCGATGGTGTCGTGGTCGAGCTCGGAGATGCCGCCCTCCTGGGCGCGCAGGGCGCCGGCGAAGTAGCGGAAGTGGTCGATGGCGAGGGGGATGTCGGCGGCGAGCGTCTCGCGGACGGGCTTGCCGTTCTCCCACGTCTCGGCGACGGCGAGGAGCTCGAGGTTCTGCTCCATCACGTCGGCGATCTTCAGCAGGATGTTGCTGCGCTCGGTGGGCGAGGTCCTCTTCCATGACTCGAACGCCTTCCACCCCGCGTCGACCGCGCGGTCGACGTCCTCGGCGGTGCCGCGGGCGACCTCGGTGAACACCTGGCCCGTGACGGGAGTGACGTTCTGGAAGTACTGGCCCTTCGCCGGCGGCACGTACTCCCCGCCGATGAAGTTGTCGTACCGCGGGCGGTACGAGACGACGGAGCCCTCGGCCCCGGGGTTGGCGTAGACGGTGGAGCCCGGGGTCGCCGGGGCCTCCTCCGTCTCGGGCCGATCGATGATGGTCATGTCGTGATCCCTTCGACGACGTTGTCCAGGACATCCGGGGCCGGCCTGGCCCTCGGATGCGCTCGACGGTACGCCGCGCAACGTTGCACACCGTTGCGCGGAGGGAGTCGCGCGCGGGAGTCGCGCGCGGGGTCAGTGCGCGCTGTGGTCGAGGAAGGGGCGCAGATCCTCCTCGATGGCCCGCGCCATCACCTTCAGCCCCTTCGCCGTGGGATGCACGTCGTCGTCCTGCATCAGCTCGGGATGGCCCAGCAGCGGCTCCCCGATGTCGATCCACTGGGCGCCCTCGTCGAGCGCCGCGCGCTCGACCGCGCCGTTGAGCGGTGCGAGCCCCTCGTCGGGGTCGTCGCTGCCCCAGATCGCGCTGAGGCCGACCAGGAGCGTGTCGGGGAAGGCGGCGCGGAGGGAGGCGAACGCGGAGTGGGCGGCACCCTCGATCTCGTCCGGATCCTCGCCGAGGTCGTTGCTGCTGGCCGAGACGACGATGATCGAGGGTGGATCGGGCAGCAGCTCGGCCTCGGCCACCTGGTCGGCGAACACCCCGCCGTCGTCGCCGACGGAGAGGAAGCCCGCGCCGTCCTCGGCGAGGTTGGTGAGCTGCCACTTCTCGTGGTCGGCCAGGAGCACCGGCCAGGCCTGCTCGGGATCCAACCCGTTGCCCGTCATGATCGAGTCGCCGATGGTGACGAGCGAGACGGGGTGGTCGGTCGCGATCGTCTGAGCCGGGGCGGAACCCGTGTCGGCGGTGTCGGGCCGGTCGCGCACATCCGTGTCGGGCCTCACCGAGGCGGAGGCGGCGCATCCTGTCAGCGCGAGCGCGGCGCACACGACGAGGGCGGCGACGCTCGCGCGCGCTCCACCCCGTCCCGACGCCATGAGTGGAGTCTCGCACCGCCGGCCTTGCGCCGGCTGGGTGCGGGCTCAGCGCTCGCTGCGTTCCAGCTGCTCCAGGCGGGCGACGAGCGCGGCCCGACGCGGAGATCGAGGGGGCAGAACCCGCAGCAGCTCGCGCAGCACGTCGACGTCGTCGGCGCCCTCACGCGTGGCAGCGTAGGCGAGCAGCACGTCGGGCGAGGCGGCGGCGAGGAGCGCCTCGCGCATCCGCACCCCCACATCGGCCCTGATCTCGAGGATGCCGGGGGCGTCGGATCCGGGGAGCGGCCCGCCGCCGTACCCCGCGAGCGCCACGCGGTGCGCGCCGCGGTCGAGGAGCGAGACCACCCGGTGCAGGTCGAGCTCGACGACCCCTCCGAGTCGGTAGGGCCGCGACGCCAGCTCGATGCCGGCGGGCTCGAGGGCCCTGCGCAGACGGACGATCTCGGCTCGTAGGGTGACGGACGACCCGTTCTCGCCGTAGACGAGGTCGGTGAGGAGGTCGGCGGCGAGTCCCTCGCGGTGCCACGCGAGGAGGGTGACGATCTCGGCGTGCCGGGCGCTCAGCTCGAGCGAGCCTCCGTCGGGCAGCTCGAGATCTCCGGTGTCGCGGCCGAGTACGTGGAGCACTGCGCTCGTCCGGGTGGTGCGTGCGCGGCTGCGCGCTCCCGCTCGTGCTCGTGCTTGTGCCCGAGCGGCGACGCCCCTCGCCGCCGACGCCCCTCGGGACGCGGGTGAGCCCAGCGGGATCGACACCGGCGCGCTCGACGCATCGGCCGCCGCAGCCCGCTGCCGCAGACGCATCACGAGCAGCTCCGCCTCGGCGGCGGCCGCGGTGGCCTCCATCAGCGGAAGCGCGTGCGGATCGACCGCGCGCTCGTCGCCCGTGATGTCGATCACACCGAGGATGCGCCGGGTCTCCGGATCGTGGACCGGGACGGCGGTGCAGCTCCAGCCGTGGACCAGCCGGTTGAAGTGCTCGTCGTCGTGGATCTGGATGCCGTGGTCGAGGGCCAACGCGGTGCCCGGCGCGGACGTGCCGACGCGGTCCTCCGCCCAGCCCGCACCCGCGACGAAGCGCATCTCCTCCGCGCGGCGGCGCGCATCCGGATCGCCCTCGACCCAGAGAAGGCGCCCGTGCTCGTCGCCCACGGCCACCAACAGGCCCGAGCCCTCGGCGTCGTTCACGAGCAGACGGCGGATGACGGGGAGCACTGCCGCGAGCGGATGTCCGGTGCGGACGTCGACGATGCTGTCCTCCGCGACCTCGAGCGCGGGCAGCAGCCGCTCGGGATCGAGGTGCCTCTGGCGCGCTCTGTCCCACGACTCGACCACCACAGCCCGCGGACGAGCGACCGGACGGCGCTCGGGCAGCGCGAGCCACTGGCTGGAGTCCATCGCTTCTCCGATCCGCATCGATCGCCGGGCGAGGGCCGGTCGCGGCCCGCCACCAGTATCGCGCAGGACGGCGCGGTGAGGCTGAGATCCCTCAGGGGATCGTGCCGCCCTGTCACCGCCGCGTGCGGGGTCGGGTGTGCCGGAAGGCGGTAGTCGCTGTCGGCGGATCCGCGTATGGTCGGGCTCATGAGCACCTTCATCGACCCTCTCCAGCCCGAGTCGTTCGAGCACAACGACCAGCACCCCGAGATCGAGGAGGAGACCGACTCCTTCGACGAGGACCTCCAAGAGAAGCTCGGCGAGTTCGTCGCCGAGCCCGAACCCTCCGACAGCGAGGCCCCCGGCGCCTGAGATCGAGCACCAGAACGACGGTCTGACCGCTCCGCTCGAGCGCCTGCGCGCCGAGCGGGGCGAGGCCGCGTCGACGCGCACGTCGACCGCGGCGGCGATGGAGTCGCTGCTGGCCGACCGCCGGGTCACCTCCGACGACGACGAGCACGACCCCGACGGCGCTCCCCTCAGCGGTGAGTGGGCCCGGCTGCGAGCGCAGCTCGACGCGGCGGACGCGCGGCTCGCCGACATCGACGCGGCCCTCCTCCGGGTCGACGACGGCACGTACGGCCTGTGCGCGACCTGCGGCCACCCCATCCCGCTCGAGCGGCTCGAGGTGCGCCCCACGGCCACCCAGTGCGTCCCCTGCGCCCCCCGGCGCTGAGTCGCTCCGGAGAGCTCAAGCGCGACGCACCGCTGAAGCGGACGATGACGACGGCGCTCTCTGCGTGGCGCCCGCGATGCGTCTACCTGGGCTCGTCGTCTTCGCCCGTGGGCGCCTCGGCCGGATCCTCTCCGCCGGCCGACGCAGGGCCGCCCAGCTCCCAGGGGAGCGGGCCCTCGAGCTCGACGGGCTCCTCGGGCGGTGCGTCGAAGCCGCCCGGGCGCTGCACGCGGCCGAAGAAGCCCATCTCGGCGACGCCGCTGCCGCGCGGGGCGGCGTCGAGCCCGGCGGGCTCGTCCGCCGGCTCCCCCGACGCACCGGGACGGCGGCCGAAGAAGCGGTCGCGCATCCGCTCGTTGAAGGATCGATCCTGCGTCGACATGGCGCCCCCTACCTCAGGTGCTTGAGCATGCGCGTGTTGCCGAGCGTGTTCGGCTTCACGCGGGCGAGGTCGAGGAACTCGGCCACACCTTCGTCGGGCGAGCGGACCAGCTCGGCGTAGACCTCGGGGTCGACGAGCGAGAGCGGCGACGCCGTGTAGCCCTGCCGCTCGAAGAACGACACCTCGAACGTGAGGCAGAACAGCTTCGAGAGTCCGAGCTCGAGGGCGTCCTGCTCGAGTCGCTCGACGAGGATCCGCCCCACACCCCGGCCGCGGACGTCATCGTGCACGGCGAGGGTGCGCACCTCGCCGAGGTCTTCCCAGAAGACGTGCAGCGCGCCGCATCCGACGAGTCGACCGTCCTCATCCTCGGCCACCCGGAACTCCTGGACGGCCTCATAGAAGACTACCGCGTCCTTGCCGAGCAGGATTCGTCGCTGCACCAGGGGCTCCACGAGAGCCTGGATGCAGGGGACGTCGCTCGTGCGCGCCCGCCGTACCGTGACGGCGGGCCTGGTGTCGATGGTCATCGCACCAGCGTAGCCCCGGCCCCGGGCACCACCCGAATGGCGCCCGAACGCACCAGATCCGCCAGCCCCGTGGGTATCCCCTGCCGGGACCCACGGGAGCTGACGGATCAGGTGTGGTGGAGACGCGCGCGATGCGCGCCTCAGCGCTCAGTCGTTCGGGATGTCTCCCAGAGCGGCTGCCGCGGCGGCGTTCGAGGCCGACGAGTCGACGCCCGCGCCCACCGCGAGCGGCTCGCGCGAGGTGGTGAGGAACGTGAACTTGCCGTCGACGAAGTCGACGTGCACGTGGTCACCCGCGTTGAGCTCGCCCTGCAGGATGCGCTCGGACAGCTGGTCCTCGACCTCGTGCTGCATAGCGCGACGCAGCGGACGCGCACCCAGCGATGGGTCGAAGCCGACCTTGATGAGGCGCTCCTTGGCGGCGAGCGTCAGCTCGATCGTCATGTCGCGGTCGAGCAGGCGGTCGCGGAGGCGCTTGATGAACAGATCGACGATCTGCAGCAGCTCCTCCTGGTTCAGCTGCGGGAACACGATGGTGTCGTCGACACGGTTGAGGAACTCCGGCTTGAAGTTCTTCTTCAGCTCCTCCGAGACCTTCGCCTTCATGCGCTCGTACGACGTCGACTCGTTGCCCGACACCTGGAAACCGATGGGGGCTCCCGTGATGTCCTTCGTGCCGAGGTTGGTCGTCATGATGATGACCGTGTTCTTGAAGTCGACGACGCGACCCTGACCATCCGTCAGACGTCCCTCCTCCAGCACCTGGAGCAGCGAGTTGAAGATGTCGGGGTGGGCCTTCTCGATCTCATCGAACAGCACCACGCTGAACGGCTTGCGGCGCACCTTCTCGGTAAGCTGGCCGCCCTCTTCAAAGCCGACGAACCCGGGAGGGGCACCGAACAGCCGCGAGACGGTGTGCTTCTCGCCGTACTCCGACATGTCGAGGGAGATGAGGGCGTTCTCGTCGTCGAACAGGAACTCGGCGAGCGCCTTGGCGAGCTCGGTCTTTCCGACACCGGTGGGGCCGGCGAAGATGAACGAGCCCGAGGGACGCTTCGGGTCCTTGAGCCCGGCGCGGGTGCGGCGGATCGTGCGCGACAGGGCCGCGATCGCCTCGTTCTGGCCGATGACGCGCTGGTGCAGCGCCTTCTCCATGAAGATGAGCCGCGACGACTCCTCCTCGGTGAGCTTGAACACCGGGATGCCCGTGGCCTGGGCCAGCACCTCGGCGATCAGCCCCTCGTCGACGATGCCCGACGTCTGGATGTCGCCCGAGCGCCACTGCTTCTCTAGACGGAGACGCTCGCCGAGGAGGTTCTTCTCCTCGTCGCGCAGGCTCGCCGCCTTCTCGAAGTCCTGATCCTCGATCGCGGCCTCCTTCGAGGCGCGCACCGTGGCGATCCGCTCGTCGAACTCACGCAGCTCCGGCGGCGCCGACAGGATCGACAGACGCAGACGCGCGCCCGCCTCGTCGATCAGGTCGATCGCCTTGTCGGGCAGGAAGCGGTCCTGCACGTAGCGGTCGGCGAGGTTCGCCGCGGCGACGATCGCGCCGTCGGTGATCGACACCTTGTGGAAGGCCTCGTACTTGTCGCGGAGGCCCTTCAGGATGTTGATCGCGTGGGGCAGGCTCGGCTCGGCCACCTGGATGGGCTGGAAGCGGCGCTCGAGGGCCGCATCCTTCTCGAAGTGCTTGCGGTATTCATCGAGCGTGGTGGCGCCGATGGTCTGCAGCTCGCCGCGCGCGAGAAGCGGCTTGAGGATCGACGCCGCGTCGATCGCGCCCTCGGCAGCACCCGCGCCGACGAGCGTGTGGATCTCGTCGATGAAGGTGATGATGTCGCCGCGGGTGCGGATCTCCTTGGTGACCTTCTTCAGGCGCTCCTCGAAGTCGCCGCGGTAGCGGGATCCGGCGATGAGCGAGCCGAGGTCGAGCGTGTAGAGCTGCTTGTCCTTCAGGGTCTCGGGCACGTCGCCGCGCACGATCGCCTGGGCGAGACCCTCGACGACGGCGGTCTTGCCGACGCCGGGCTCGCCGATGAGGACGGGGTTGTTCTTGGAGCGGCGCGACAGGATCTGCATGACTCGCTCGATCTCCTTCTCGCGCCCGATCACAGGGTCGAGCTTGTTGTCGCGCGCGGCCTGCGTGAGGTTGCGACCGAACTGGTCGAGGATCTGCGACCCCTTGTCGGGTGCCGCCTCGTTGCCGCCGACGGCGACCTGCTCCTTGCCCTGGTAGCCGGAGAGGAGCTGGATGACCTGCTGGCGCACCCGGTTGAGGTCGGCACCCAGCTTCACGAGCACCTGGGCGGCGACGCCCTCGCCCTCGCGGATGAGGCCGAGCAGGATGTGCTCGGTGCCGATGTAGTTGTGACCCAGCTGCAGCGCCTCGCGCAGGCTGAGCTCGAGCACCTTCTTCGCACGCGGCGTGAACGGGATGTGACCCGTCGGCTGCTGCTGGCCCTGGCCGATGATGTCCTGGACCTGCTCGCGCACCGCGTCGAGCGAGATGTTCAGCGACTCGAGCGCCTTCGCTGCCACGCCCTCACCCTCGTGGATGAGGCCGAGGAGGATGTGCTCGGTCCCGATGTAGTTGTGGTTGAGCATCTTGGCCTCTTCCTGGGCCAAGACGACGACGCGACGGGCGCGATCGGTGAATCTCTCGAACATGTCTGTCTCCCTGGTCGCCAGGGCAGGATGACGACCGTTGAGAAGAGACTAACCAGGGCTCCCGGGGCAACGGCGGCCTGTTCGCCGTGGGCGTGACGCCTCTACCGGCTCGGGCGGATCACCCGCGCGTCGCTCCAGCCCAGCATCGGGTACCCGATGAAGAACAGCAGCCAGAGCAGGAAGAACGAGAACGCGGGCCCCTTGCCGAACCTGCGGCCCACGTCGCGGGCGACGATGATGCCGAGCACCGCGCCCAGCACCGGGACGATGAACAGGATGCCCCACCAGCCGGGCCTGCCGGCCACCTTGCTGAGCACCCACACGTTGTAGAACGGCACCACTGCGGGCCACCCCGGCCGGCCCGTCTTGCGGAACACCGACCACATCCCGAACGCGGTCAGCGCTGCGATCGCGAGCCCGAGGTACAGGCTGGACGGGTCGTAGTGAACCGCCGGGGAGGGGACTGGCCGCAAGATGGCTCCGGTGAGGTGTACTGGGGTGCCTCATGATTTTAGCCGCGTCCCCGCCTGCCTCTCGCGGGCCTAGGATGCGGCTGTGAGCAACCTCGAACGGGATCCCGACGCCACCTGGGCGGCGACCGCGGTCGCACCGGCGCGGCGCCCGGAGATCATCGAGGCGCGCGAGGTGCCGCTCGGCGGCCCTCGGGCGATGACGGTGCACCGCACGCTCCCCTCCCGGGAGCGGACCCTCATCGGGGCCTGGTGCTTCATCGACCACTACGGCCCCTCCCCCGTCTCGGAGACCGGGGGGATGGTCGTACCGCCGCATCCGCACACCGGGCTGCAGACGGTGAGCTGGCTGTTCTCGGGCGAGATCGAGCACCGCGACAGCGTGGGCTCTCACGCCTTCGTGCGCCCGGGCGAGCTCAACCTCATGACGGCCGGCCGCGGCATCTCGCACTCCGAGATGTCGACCCCGGAGACGGATGTGCTGCACGGCGTGCAGCTGTGGGTCGCCCTGCCCTCGGCATCGCGGTCGGTCGAGCCGTTCTTCGAGGCCACGCCGTCGGTGCTCGCGGGGGTCGACGATGCCCTCGTCCGCGTCTTCATCGGTTCGCTCGCGGGGGTGTCGACGAACCCGACCACCTTCACCGAGCTCGTCGCGGCCGAGATCACGCTCCCGCCCGCGGGATCGGTCGAGCTGGCACTGCGCCCCGAGTTCGAGCATGGGGTGCTCGTAGACGCCGGGCCCGTCACGGTCTCGGGTGTCGAGGCTGCGCGCACCGAGCTCGTCTTCCTCGGCCAGGGCACCGAATCGGTGCGGCTGGTGGCCGGCGCGGAGCCCGTGAGGGTCGTGCTCATCGGGGGTGTGCCGCTGGGCGAGCAGATCCTCATGTGGTGGAACTTCGTGGGCCGCTCCCACGACGAGGTGGTGTCCTATCGCGAGCAGTGGCAGCGCGAGGCGGGCTTCGACGCACCGCTCGCAGCCGAGGCCGCGTCGCACCGCTTCGGCGCCACGGACCACCACTACGAGGGCGCGCCCCTCCCCGCACCGGAGCTCCCCGGCGTGCGTCTGAAGCCCCGCGCCCGCTGACGCCGGGCGCTCGCCCGGATCAGTCCACGCAGAAGGCGATCGTGTCGAGACCGTCTTCCACGTGGCAGCCCTTCGAGTAGTTGTAGTTCTTCCCGAGGGCCTTCGCCGTCGGCCTCGATATCGGGCCCCGCGACTTCAGCCTGTACACGTCGGCTCCCCACACCGTGGTCCCCATGTAGTCGAACTGATCCGCGACCCACGGTGCGTCACTTCCCGGCATGGGACTCGTGGGATCAGGTGCGCCCCCGCCACCACCGCTGCCGGCTCCGCCCGAACCGGCCGCCGCTCCGCCGCCGCCCGATCCGCCTCCCTTGCCAGGCGCCCAGGGGTCCCAATCGGGTCCGCAGGCGAGCGGATCCTGGAAGACCGTGCACATGTCGAGGCCGTTCGGGGTCTCCGCGTGAGCGGTACCCGCGTGAGCGAGGCCGCAGGCGACGAGGGCGGCGGTCGCCGCCAGGACGGAGACCGCGCGGAACCGGATCGGCGCGCTCGTGGACATCGTTGCTCTTTCTCGACCACCGATGGCGAGAAGCTACCTCATATCCGAGGGTGGCTCACCTGAGCAATTCCTACTGCAGGGCGGAGGTGAGGCGGGCGAGGTTGTCGAGGATCGTCGACCGGAGCGGCTGCGTGTGCCAGGCCTCCTTGGTGAGCTCCTTCGAGATCGCGCGGTAGCCGTCCTCGACCTGGCGCATCGACTCGACGAACGAGCGCCCGCGCACCATGAGCGAGACCTCCATGTTGAGGCTGAACGAGCGCATGTCCATGTTCGACGAGCCGATCACGGCGACCTCGTCGTCGATCGTGAAGTGCTTCGCGTGCAGGATGTACGGGGCCGGGTACATGAAGATCCGCACGCCGGCGTTGAGCAGCCCCTCGTAGTAGGAGCGCTGCGCGTGGTAGACCAGCGCCTGGTCACCGATCTCGGAGACGAACAGGTCGACCGCGACCCCGCGCTGGGTGGCGGTGGTGATCGCGTAGAGCATCGCGTCGTCGGGCACGAAGTACGGGCTCGTGATCACGACCCGCTCGGTGGCGCTGTAGAGCAGGGCCAGGAACAGGCGCAGGTTGTTCTCGCCTGCGAACCCCGGGCCGGAGGGGACCACCTGCATGTCCAGGGCATCCGGATCCTTGTCGATCACGTCATCCGTGATGGCGCGGGTCTCGCGCAGCAGCAGCTCGTTGGTCTCGCTGTACCAGTCGGTGATGAAGATCGCGTTGAGGCCCGCGACGATCGGACCCTCGAGGCGCGTCATGAGGTCTTGCCACTTGAGGCCGCGTTTGAGGTTCGTGCGCTTGTTGTAGCTGCGGTCGACCATGTTCTGCGACCCCATCCACGCGACCTCGCTGTCGATGATGAGCAGCTTGCGGTGGTTGCGGAGATCGGGCCGCTGGTACTTGCCCTGCAGCGGCTGCACCGGCAGCATGAACGACCAGCGCACGCCCAGGCGGTTGAGCATCTTGACGGTCTTCTTGTGGCCCGGCGCACGGACCGACGCGATGTGGTCGAGCAGCACGCGCACCGTGACGCCGCGCTTGACGGCGGCACCCATCGCCTCGAAGAACGGCTTCGTGACCTTGTCGTAGCTGAGGATGTAGAACTCGACGTGGACGTACCGCTGCGCCTCGGCGACGTCGACGGTCATCCTGCGGATGGCCTCGTCGTAGTCGCCTGTCAGCGAGGCCGAGTTGCCCCCGACCAGGGGCATCGCGCCGAGGTTGCGGTTGAGCTCGACCACCGAGCGCAGCCACGGGGGCCACGGATCGGCGTCGCTGACGCGGTCGATGCCCTCCGTGGTCTCGATGATGAACTCGTTGATCGCCTTCTGCTTGTCGCGTCGGCGCTTCGGCAGCTTGTACGAGCCGAGCAGGAGGAACAGCAGGAAGCCGATGTAGGGCAGGAAGAAGATCGCCATCAGCCAGGCGATCGCCGTGGACGGGCGCCTGTTGCGCGGCACGATGATGACCGACGAGATGCGGATGACGAAGTCGATCAGCAGCAGGGCGAGCAGCACGAAGTCAGCCATGTCGAACCCCGAGACCTCTACCGTCACGCCGCTCCCCCTCATCCACGGCGCACGACCGCTAGCGCTACCGTATCGGGTCGACGGAGGTGGTGCGCGCTACTCGGCCGTGGGCTTGGGCGGCAGGCCGAGCTTGGCCCGCTCCTCCGCCTCGATGCGCTTGTAGGCACGGCGCTCGTCGCGGTCGGCCCTCACGACCTTGCTCATGATGAACCAGAAGAGCAGCCCGAGGAGCACGGTCGGCGCGAGCGACCACACGGCGGCGAGGAAGTAGTCCATCCCCACCAGGATACGTCACCCCGCCTGGGCGCCCGCCGCCCGGGTCTAGGGCTGCGGGCTTTGTCCAGGTTTCCGTCGCGAAATGCGGAGAATGCGACGGAAAACTGGACAAACCCCCGGTGGGGGCGGCGGACGGACCCTACTTCACGAGGGGGAAGAGGATCGTCTCGCGGATGCCGAGGCCGGTGAGGGCCATGAGCAGGCGGTCGATGCCCATCCCCATGCCGCCCGACGGGGGCATGCCGAACTCGAGGGCGCGGAGGAAGTCCTCGTCGAGGCGCATCGCCTCGACGTCGCCCGCCGCCCCCTGGCGCGCCTGCTCGACGAAGCGCTCGCGCTGGATGACGGGGTCGACGAGCTCGGAGTACGCGGTGGCCAGCTCGAAGCCGCGCACGTAGAGGTCCCACTTCTCGACCACGCCGGGCTTCGAGCGGTGGGCGCGGGTGAGCGGGCTGGTCTCGACGGGGAAGTCCATCACGAAGGTGGGGCGGGTGAGGCCGCCCTTCACGAAGTGCTCCCACAGCTCCTCGACGAGCTTGCCGTGATTGGGCAGGTGCACCTCGACGCCGACGCTCGCGGCGAGCGCCTCGAGCTCGGCCAGGCTCGTCGACGGCGTGATCTCCACGCCCGCCGCCTCCGAGAGCGAGCCGTACATGTCGATGCGGTCCCACTCGCCGCCGAGGTCGTACTCGGTGCCGTCGGCCCAGGTCACCACGTGCGAGCCGGACACGGCCTGGGCGGCGTTCTGCACGAGCGTCTGCGTGAGCTCGGCCATGGTGTTGTAGTCGCCGTAGGCCTCGTACGCCTCGAGCATCGCGAACTCCGGGCTGTGCGTGGAGTCGGCGCCCTCGTTGCGGAAGTTGCGGTTGATCTCGTAGACCCGGTCGATGCCGCCGACGACGGCGCGCTTGAGGAAGAGCTCGGGGGCGATGCGCAGGTACAGCTCGGTGTCGAACGCGTTCGAGTGCGTGACGAACGGACGGGCCGCGGCGCCGCCGTGGATCGTCTGCAGCATCGGCGTCTCGATCTCGAGGTAGTGGCGGTCGGTGAACGTCGCCCGCAGGCTCGCCATCGCCTCGGCGCGGGTGCGGACGTTCTTGCGCGCCTGCTCGCGCTGGATGAGGTCGAGGTAGCGGGAGCGCATCCGCGTCTCCTCGTTGAGCTCGGTGTAGAGGTTCGGCAGCGGGAGGATCGCCTTCGCCGCGATCTGCCACGCATCCGCCATGACGCTCAGCTCGCCGGTGCGGCTCGCGATGACCTCGCCGTGCACGAAGAGGTGATCGCCGAGGTCGACCAGCTCCTTGAACTCGGCGAGCGACTCGGCCCCCACCTTGGCCTGAGAGACCATGCCCTGGATGCGCGTGCCGTCGCCTGCCTGCAGCGACACGAAGCAGAGGCGGCCGGTGTTGCGGAGGTTCACGACGCGGCCCGCGAGGCCGACCACCTCGCCGCTCTCCTCGCCGGGCTGGAGGTGCTGCCAGAGCGCGCGCACCTCGGGGATGGTCGTCGTGACGGGGACGCTCACCGGGTAGGCGCCGGGCCCGGCGTTGAGGCGCTCGCGCTTGCCCAGACGCACGGCCTTCTGCTCGGAGATGTCCTGCTCGGACGCGACATCGTCCGGGGTCTCGAGGGCGGCGGCGTCGGGCGTGGCGGTGGTGTCCTCTGTCACATGTCGATCCTACCGAGGACGCACTTCGGCCCGAGCCGGGTGCCCGCGGATGCGAAGGTGGCGTGGGCGCTCAGGCGTGCGCTTCAGCGGTGGGCGCTCAGGCGTGGCCGAGGTAGATGGGCGCGTTGTCGATGAGCCGCACTCCCCCGACCCGCGCCGCCACGAGCACCGTGGCGCGCCCTGTGTAGTCGTCGTCGACCGGGAGGAACGTGCGCGGATCGACGACGGCGAGGTAGTCGAGGTCGACGTCGTCCTGCCCCATCAGCACGGACTGGGCGGCGGCGAGCACCGCGTCGATGCCGCGGTCGGAGGCGGACTCGGCGGCCTCGAGCATCGCGGGGAGGGCGAGCGCCGCGCGGCGTGCCTCCGCGTCGAGGAAGCGGTTGCGGCTGGACAGCGCGAGACCGTCGTCGTCGCGCACGGTGGGGGACCACCTCGACGCGCACGGGCATCGTGAGATCGGCCACCATCTGGGAGACCAGGAAGACCTGCTGGGCGTCCTTCTGACCGAAGAGCACCGCATCCGGACCGACCGCGTTCAGGAGCTTCGCCACCACCGTGAGCATGCCGTCGAAGTGGCCCGGTCGGCTGCGGCCCTCGAACAGCTGCGCCACGCGCCCGCCGATGATGCGGGTCGCGGGGTCGCCGTGGGGGTAGAGCTCGGAGACCTCCGGGGCGAACACGAGATCGGCGCCGTGACCCTCGAGCAGCGCGAGATCGCTCGCGAGGTCGCGGGGGTAGCGCTCGAGGTCGGCGGGATCGCTGAACTGCAGCGGGTTGACGAAGATCGACACCACGACCACGTCGGCGAGCTCGCGGGCTCGATCAACGAGCTCGAGGTGCCCGTCGTGCAGGGCACCCATGGTCGGCACGAAGGCGACGACGGGGGGAGCGGCGTGCGGCCGCGTGGTCATCTCGCGGGCTCGCCGCGCCTCGCGGAGGGCGGCGACCTCGGCGCGGATGCCCGCCACCGTCGTGACGATCAGCGGTCCGGCTGATGCTCCAGCGGTGGGGATGCTCGCGTCGTCCTCGTCGCGGACGGTGTCGTGCTCGGGCTGCGGCAGCTGGGCCACGGGGCTCCTTCGGGTGGTGCTCGCGACCCTCGCGGTCGCATCCCCCGATGCTACCGGCGCGAGGGCGCGGCCCTGCGGTGGGCAGGGATTGCTCATAACGCCGACGCGCTCGCTCCTCGTACCGTGTGCGGATCGCGGCCACCCACCGCACCCCTCGAAAGGACCGATCCGAATGCGCAGACTCCTGTGCGCCCTCCTCACGGCCGCGGCCGTCGGCGGCGGCGCAGCCCTCACCGCACCCTCCGCCGCGGAGGCCCGCGGCTTCGACCTCGACACCACCTGGTCGGGCTTCGTCGACGAGAGAGCCGACGTCCTGGCCACCACCCCGTGGGGCGGCGCCTACGTCGTCGACAACACCCGCGGCGTCATCCGCTCGATCGACGAGCACGGCGTGGTCTCGCCGAACCTCCATCCCCTTCCGCCGGGGATGATCGTGGTCGACGCCGTCACCGACCACTTCGGCGGAACGGTCTTCTGCGGCGCCGGGAACAGCGGGATGTTCACGATCACCCGGGACGGCACGCAGCGGGAGCTCGTCCCCCGCGGCGCCGCGCTGGGGCTCGCCCACTGCGCCGCGGACTCACACGGGAACGTCGTCTTCACCAGGCCGGGCGCCGGTGCTCTCGGACGCGTCGATCGCGCCGGCCTGGTCGACCTCTGGTGGGCGTCGACGCCGAGCGGGTGGGAGCCCGAGAGGGTCTCGATCGCGGGTGACGACACCGTCTACACGTGGGATCGGACGAACACGATCTCCCTCGTCACGCGCACACAGGGCGTGATCTACCCGTTCATCGCCTCGGCGCGAGACACCTGCGTGTGGGATTTCGACGCCACCGGATCTGCCCTCTACGTCACCGATCCGTGTCGCGGAGGTGTCCTCCAGTACAACCTCGGCGGCGCCCTCGTGCGTACGGTCTCCCTTCCCGCCGGTTCCCCCAAGCCGACCGAGACCGCCATCAGCGAGCAGGGCAACCTGTTCCTCCGCGCCTCCGGGACGTCGACCGTCTGGCAGGTGCCGAGCTCGGAACCGCTGGCGGCCGTACCGTCCGTGCGCTGGGACCTAGCTGGCGAGGTGACCAGGATGGCTCTGCTCCCGAACGACACCCTGTACACGCAGGCCGCCGGGTACCTACATCGCATCGAGCCGACGTTCGACATCTGGCCCGACACCGGCGCGTCCGCAGCCGTCGGCCTGCCGTACGACGACCGGTTCTTCACCGACTCGCCGTTCTGGGCCACGCTCTCCGTCAGCGCGGGCGCGCTGCCGCCCGGTCTCACGCTCGACGGTGCGACCGGCATCCTCTCGGGCACGCCGACCCGGGCGGGCACGTACACGTTCGACCTCACGGCCGACAACGTGAAGACGAAGCCGATCACGAAGACCTTCACCGTCGTCGTGAACCCCTGACGTGCGGATGCTCCGCCTGCGTCCGCGAGGCGCAGGCGGAGCATCCGTCCGGGCTCAGAGCTCGGGCGGGAGGGCGTCGGGGGTCGAGCCGGCGGCGGCGCCGGCTCGAGCGAGCGCGTCCTCCACGGCGGAGCGCACCAGGGGCGCGAGCACGCGGCCCGGGGCGTCGACGCCCGCCTCGGCGAGGAGTCCGGCCGCCTGCTCGATGATCGCGGTCGAGAAGCCCGTCGCGGTGGCGACGGCCTCCGCGTACGCGGGGCGGTCCGCTTCGGCGATGACGACCGGCTCGCCGCCCATCTCCACCACCAGAGCCTGCGCGATGGGGAGCACGGCCGACGGTGCCGTGACTCCGAAGTGGACTCCGACGAGCCGCGAGACGTCGACGCTCGTGCCCGTGAACACCATGGCCGGATGCACGGCGAGGGGGATCACGCCGGACGCGCGGGCCGGGTCGAGGACGGAGACCCCGAACTCGGGCGCCGAGTGCATCACGAGCTGGCCCATCTGCCAGGCGCCCGTTCCCGCCAGCCCTGTCACGAGGCCCGGAAGCTCCTCGGACGGCACCGCCAGCACCACGAGCTCGCTGCGCTCCACCACATCGGGCACGCTGAGCACCGGCACACCGGGCAGCAGCACGTCAGCCCGCTCACGGCCGACGTCGGAGATCGCCGAGATCCCGACCACGGCGTGCCCGGCCCCACCGAGCGCCGCGCCCAGCACGGGGCCCACGCGCCCCGCGCCGATGATGCCGACGCCGAGGCGCCCTGAGCGTTCAGAGGGTCTCATGGCTCCATCCTCTCCTGCGCGCCGCCCCGCTCGGCGCCGTGGTCGGTGGGCGTCGCGTCAGGGCGCGACGGATGCACGGCTGAGGCCTCCCAACCGGACGCAGACTCGCCGGCGCCCTCGGGCGCGAGCGTCGGCGCCGCACCGGCCCCGGGGGCCGGGTGGGCCCGCCAGCGGTGCGTGCGGTCGGCGGCGGACGCGGCCACCGCCGCGGCGGACCACCGCGCGAACGCGGCCTCGCCCACGGCGCGCTCGGCGGCGGGGAGCTGCGCGTGCACCGGCCCGGCGACGGTCTGGACGTCGAGCGCCACGAGTCCGAGCATCCGCCGCCACGGGCCCTGCTCGATGCGCACGCTCTGCACGCGGGCGAGCGGAACCACCACGAGGCGGCGCCAGAGGAACCCTGTGCGCAGCACCACCGCATCCGAGGTCTCGGCGAAGCCGGTGGTGCGCCAGGCGAGCGGTCGCACCCACCGGGCGCGCGGCGGAGCGGTGACGAACCCGCCGGCCCGGGGGTCGTCGAGGCCCGCGTCGAGGATCCGCCGAGTCTCCTCCGCCGCGAGCCCGGGAAGCAGGAGCGCCAGCACGCGGGTCGCGTCGGCGGCCGTGCCGACGGGCAGCATCGTCGTGCTCGCCTGCGCGCTGCCCTCTCCGGCCGCGCCGGCCCGGTCGATGCGGATGCCCCACCATCCCGCCAGGCGCCAGAGCAGCGGCTGGTGCACCTCGACGGCGTGGATCCGGCCCGGCGGGAGCGTGTCGTTGTTGGTCGAGAGCAGCCCGTATCCGATGCGGACGCCGTCGGGCGTGCCTGCGATGCTGTACCGCAGCGAACGGGTGAAGCGGTTGTACACGTACCCGACCGACGCGAGCAGCATCGGCAGCACGACGAAGACGGCGAAGCCGAAGCGGTCGGTGGTGACGAGCCAGACGATGACGGCGACGAGAGCGACGCCGACGAGGGTGCGCCCGCTCAGCAGGAGCGAGCCCGCGAGCCTGCCCGGCGGGATCCGCACCACCGACTCGGGCGGCGCCGTCGCGGGGTCGAGCTCGGGTGCCATGAACTCGCGCATCCGCGCCTCGAGCACGCCTCGCGGTGCGACGGACGGCCCCGCAGGCGCCCCGGGCGCCTGCCGCTCCGTCACCGGTGCGGGGCCCGCCTGCGACTCGGTCCCGAGCACTGGGCCCGCCTGCGGCTCGGCATGGTCCGCGCGCTCCGCAGCCCTCGCGCCGGAGGCCAGGGCGAGCACGTCGAGACGGAGCCTGTCCGCATCCGCGCCGCCGAGGTAGGCGAGCTGCACCTTGGCGTCCTGCCCCGCGACGCTGACGTCGAGCTTCGCGGCGCCGAACAGGCGCGCGAACACCGGCCGCGAGATGGCGACCCCCTGGATGCGGTCGAGCGGCGCGCGCCGATGCGTGCGGAAGAGGATGCCGCTGCGCACCTCCACGACGTCGTCGCCCACGCGGAAGGTGTGCACTCGCCAGCTGAAGTAGAAGAGCACGACGCCGGCCACGAGGGCCGCACCGACGATGAGCCCTGCCCATCCGAGCTGCCCGTTCTGGTACGCGGCGTCGAGGGGGTCGGTCGGGCCGTCCGGGGAGCCGAGGACGAACTCGACGATCCGCTCGCGCAGGTTGGCGAGCAGGAACCCCACGATCGCGATGAACGCGATGCCGCCGCGCAGGAGCGGGGTCGCGGGGTGGAGCCGATGCCATTCGCCGTCGGCGAGCGACGCGACCGGAGCCGGCGCTCCCGCGGGCCGGTCGCTTCGGGGCTCGAGCGGAGCGCTCACAGTCCCACGCGTCTCGTCTCGGCGAGGGCGACGAGACGGTCGCGCAGCTCGTCGGCGGTCTGCTCGGGCAGGCCCGGGATGGTGACGCCGGTAGAGGCCGCAGCGGTCACGAACTTGAGCTCGGAGAGTCCGAGCGCACGCGCGACCGGACCGCGGTTGATGTCGATCAGCTGCATCCGGCCGTATGGCACGGCTACGACGCGATGCCACATGATGCCGCGCTTGAAGAGCAGGTCGTCGGCGCGGAGCACGTAGCCGATCGATCGCACCCGCCGCGGCGCGAGCACGAGGAGGAGGACGGAGATGACGACCGCTACAGCGAGCGCCGGCCAGCCGAACCAGGTCTGCAGCAGGATGAACGGCACGCAGATGCCGCAGAGCACCACGGCGGTGATGATGCTCGCCACGATCTCGACGCCGACGTAGCGGGAGCTGACGCCGACCCACGGCTCGTCGACGTGCATCCGCCCGCTCGACTCGCCTGTCTCGCTCGTCTGGCCGGTCTCGCTCGTCTGGCCGGTCTCGCTCGTCTGGCCGGTCTCGCTCGTCTGGCTCGCCTGGCCCGTCCCGCCAGGAGCGGCGCCGGGGTCACTCGGCATGGGCATCCGGGTCGTCCGGCGGGAGGGTGCAGAGGCGCTCCGCGACGATGCCGGCGGCGAGCAGCACCACACCCCCGACCGCGGCGATGATCGACGACCAGATCGTGGCCGTGTCGGCGATCACCGGCCGGGTGAAGAAGAACACGGCGACGCCGGCGGCCCACCCCGCGATCAGCGCACCCACGAGGCTCGACGCCTTGGCCAGCACCACGACACGCATCGCACTGAACGGGTTGATGCGCGCCTGCGAGCGGCCGCTGATCGAGCGCCGGATGGGGATCGCGAGCGCGACCACGATGAGCGCGGCGGCGATCACCGTGATGGGGAGGGTGTAGGGCGGCACGACCGCCTGCATCCCGCCGCCGACGAGGGCGATCTCCATGCCGAAGCCGATCGCCGCTCCCACCAGCAGGTAGATGACGATCGTGAGTGGATTCGTGTGCTTCATCGGCGCTCCCCCGCGTAGACGGTGAGGGTCGTGGCGGGCAGGCCGCTCAGCAGTGTGTCGGCGCGTCCGCGTCCCGGCACGATCGCATCCGGGTCGATCTCGAGCCAGGGCACGAGCACGAAGTCGCGCTCGTGGCTGCGCGGATGAGGGAGCGTGAGCGTCGGGTCGTCGCTCGACAGCTCGCCGTAGAGCACGACGTCGATGTCGAGCGTGCGGTCGCCCCAGCGCTCCACCCGTACGCGTCCGTGCGCGTGCTCCACGCGGTTCACGAGGGCCAGCAGGTCGAGCGGCGAGAGAGCGGTGCGGATGCGCAGCACCCCGTTAAGGTACGACGGCGCCTCAGGGTCGACGCCGTCGGGCTTCACCGCGACGGTCTCGTAGAGCCGCGACGCCGCAACGACCTCCACGCCCGGGGCGGCGGCGAGGTCGGCCAGCGCCGCGGCGATCGTCGCCTCGCGGTCGCCGAGGTTGCTGCCCACGGCGAGCACGGCGTCGACGGGATGCGCGGGCACGGTCACGAGGAGGGTGTCGGTCATGCGCCGGCCGCCTCCTGCACGGTCGACGCGGCGCCCTGCGTCCTGGTGATGGTGATCGACACGTCCGCGAACGGCACCTCGATGGGTGCGTCGGGCTTGTGGACCGTCACCCGCGTGCGGGCCACCGTGGGGTAGGCGAGCACGACGCCCGCGACGCGCTCGGCGAGGGTCTCGATGAGGTCGACCGGGTCGGACTGCGCCGCCGACGCGATCTGCTCGGCGAGGACGCCGTAGTGCACCGTGCGGTCGAGGTCGTCGCCCGTCGCCGCGGCGCGTGTGTCGAGCCAGAGGGTCGTGTCGATCACGAAGCGCTGCCCCTGCTCACGCTCGAAAGCGTAGTAGCCGTGGTGCGCGAACACCTCGAGCCCGGTGAGGGTGAGCTCGTCGAGCGGCCCGGCGGCGTCGCGCTCGGCGGGAGCGTGCTCGGCGGGAGCGTGCTCGGCGGGAGCGTGCTGGGCGGGGTCGTGCTCGGCGGGGTCGGCTCGCGTGGTGCTCATGCGTCGAGGGTCCTTCCGTCGTCTGCAGGGGCGGGCGCGGGGCTGGCGGGCTCGTGCGCCGGGCCGGGCACGGGGCTGGCGGGCTCGTGCTGCGGCGGCGCGTCTGCGCCGCGCTGCGCCGGCGCGCCTCCGCCCTGCAGCGGGGCGGGGCGGACGTCAGCCACGAGGCGCAGCGGCGCAGACGCGGCCCGCAGGGCGGACTCGACCGCCAGCGCCGACCGCGTCGAGGGCACGTGATGCACCCGCACTGCCCATGCACCGGCCCGCGCGGCGAACGCGGCCACGACCGCCGAGGCGACATCGCGATCGCCCGGCGCCGCGCCGTCGAGCGCCCCGAGGAACCGCTTGCGCGACGCCCCCACCAGCACGGGCGCCCCCAGCGCGCGCAGGTCGGCGAGTCGGGCGAGCAGCTCCCAGTTGTGGCCGGCGTCCTTCGCGAAGCCGAGGCCCGGATCCACGATCAGCTGAGCGGGGTCGACGCCCGCCGAGACCAGGCCGTCCATCCGCCGTCGCAGCGCATCCGACACCTCGGTCACCACATCGGTATACGTCGCGTGCTGCGTCATGACGTCGCTGTGGCCGCGCCAGTGCATGACGACGAAGCGGATGCGCGACTCGGCGACCAGCGCATCCATCGCCGGGTCGGCGAGGCCGCCCGACACGTCGTTGACCAGCACGGCGCCAGCGTCGATCGCCGCGGCGGCGGTCGACGCGTTCATCGTGTCGACGCTCACCGCCACTCCGTCGGCGGCGAGCGCCTGCACCACGGGGATCACCCGTCGACGCTCCACCGCCGGATCGACGCGGCGCGCGCCTGGGCGGGTCGACTCCCCTCCGACGTCGATGATGTCGGCGCCCTGCGCGACCATGTCGAGTCCGTGGCGCACCGCGTCGTCGCGGTCGTACCACTCGCCGCCGTCGCTGAAGGAGTCGGGGGTCACGTTGAGGATGCCCATCACGAGGGTGCGCCCCTGGGCGTCGAGGGCGGCGCTCATGACCGGCTCACCAGTGCCATCACCTCGGCGCGGGCCGCCGGGTCGGCGAGCGAGCCGCGGGCCGACACCGTCACGGTGCTGCTCGTCGTCTGGCGGGGTCCGCGAGCGGTGACGCAGCCGTGCCGCGCCTCGATCACCACGAGCACGCCCCGCGCCGCGAGCCCGCGCTCGACCGCGTCGGCGATGTCGTCGCCCAGCCGCTCCTGCAGCTGCGGCCGCGACGACGCGACCTCGACGACCGCGGCGACGCGGCCCAAGCCGGCGAGCTCCGCATCCGGTTCGTAGGCGACGTGCACCACACCCTCGAACGGCAGGAGGTGATGCTCGCAGATGGAGCGGAACGCGAGGTCGCGCATCAGCACCACCGACCCGATGCGATCGGCGGCGTGCAGGTCGGTGCCGTGGTCCGCATCCGCACTCGAACTCGCGTCACGCAGCGCGAACGCCCCGCCGAACGCATCGGCGGGGTCGTCGCCGACGCCCGCGAAGAGTTCGCCGCACAGCTCGGCGACCCTGCGCGGGGTGTCGCGCAGACCCTCCCTGGCCGGATCCTCACCGATGGCGGCGAGGATCTCGCCGACCGCGGCGCGGATCCGGTCTCGGTCGACGGATCCCACCGTGTGGGTCAGGCCGTCGCGGGGCGGGGCCGGATGATGGGGGCGCGCTTCGGCGTCGGGTCGGGCTCGGGGTCGGACTGCACTCCCCCGTCGACCGCGCCGCCGTCGACCGGCGCCTTGCTCGGGAACGCGATCGGAGGGATCGTCGACACGGGCCGCTTGTCGCTCGAGAGCCACTGCGGGCGCTCGGGGAGCTTCCGCACGTCCTTGAAGATCTCCTCGAGCTGCAGGTGATCGAGCGTCTCGTGCTCGAGCAGCTGGGCGGCGAGGGCGTCGAGGATGTCGCGGTTGTCGTTCAGCACCTGCCACGCCTCGTCGTGAGCGTTCTCGATGAGCGTGCGCACCTCGGCGTCGACCCGCTCGGCGAGCGACTCGGAGTAATCGCGCTCGTGCCCCATGTTGCGGCCGAGGAACATCTCGCCGGAGGCGCTGCCCAGCTTGACCGCGCCGAGCTCGGCCGACATGCCGAACTCCGTCACCATCTTGCGAGCCGTGCCGGTGGCCTTCTCGATGTCGTTCGACGCGCCCGTGGTCGGGTCGTGGAAGACGATCTCCTCGGCGACGCGCCCGCCCATGGCGTACGCGAGCTGGTCGAGGAGCTCGTTGCGGCTGACCGAGTAGCGGTCCTCCAGCGGGAGCACCATCGTGTAGCCGAGCGCCCGACCGCGCGGGAGGATCGTGATCTTCGTGACCGGGTCGGTGTGGCGCATCGCGGTGGCGACCAGGGCGTGACCGCCCTCGTGGTACGCGGTGACCAGCTTCTCCTTGTCGTTCATGACACGCGTGCGGCGCTGCGGACCGGCGATGACACGGTCGATCGCCTCGTCGAGGGCACGGTTGTCGATCAGCTGCGCGTTGGAGCGGGCGGTGAGCAGCGCGGCCTCGTTGAGGACGTTCGCCAGGTCGGCGCCCGTGAAGCCCGGCGTCTTGCGGGCGACGACCTCGAGGTCGACCCCGGCGGCCAGCGGCTTGCCGCGGCCGTGCACCTCGAGGATGCGCTTGCGGCCCTGGAGGTCGGGCGCGTCGACGCCGATCTGGCGATCGAAGCGGCCCGGACGCAGCAGCGCGGGGTCGAGGATGTCGGGACGGTTCGTCGCCGCGATGAGGATGACGTTCGTCTTGACGTCGAAGCCGTCCATCTCGACGAGGAGCTGGTTCAGCGTCTGCTCGCGCTCGTCGTGACCGCCGCCCATGCCGGCGCCGCGGTGGCGGCCGACGGCGTCGATCTCGTCGATGAAGATGATCGCCGGCGAGTTCTCCTTAGCCTGCGTGAACAGGTCGCGGACGCGGCTCGCGCCCACGCCGACGAACATCTCGACGAAGTCGGATCCGGAGATGGAGTAGAACGGTACGCCGGCCTCACCGGCGACAGCGCGGGCGAGGAGCGTCTTGCCCGTTCCGGGAGGGCCGTACAGCAGCACGCCCTTGGGGATGCGCGCACCCACGGCCTGGAACTTCGCGGGCTCCTTGAGGAAGTCCTTGATCTCCTGGAGCTCCTCGATCGCCTCGTCGCTGCCGGCGACATCGTCGAAGGTGACCTTCGGGGTCTCCTTCGTGACGAGCTTCGCCCGAGACTTGCCGAACTGCATGACGCGGTTGCCGCCGCCCTGCATGCCCGAGAGCATGAACCAGAAGAAGGCCGCGATGAGGATGATCGGCAGGAAGATGCTGAGCGCCGAGAGGAACCAGTTCGGCTGCGGGACCTGGTCGTTGTACCCGTCGGCCGGGTTGGCGCTCGTGACCGCCTCCACCACCTCGCTGCCGCGCGGGGTGACGTAGTAGAACTGCACCTTCGAGCCGTACTTCTCGTCGGGGCTCGTCAGCGTCAGGTCGACGCGCTGCTCACCATCGATGATGGTGGCCTCCTGCACCTTCCCGCTCGAGAGGAAGCCGAGGCCCTCCTGCGTCGTCACCTGCTGATAGCCGGCGCTGGTGATGATGCTGAACCCGATCCAGAGCGCGACAGCACCCAGGAGGATGTAGGGGATGGGAGATCGAAGGATGCGTTTCGCGTTCATGTCTCTTCGCTTCGCGGCCGGTGTGGTGCCTGCAAGGCTATCGCGCCCCGTCTGAGCCCCGCCTCCATGTTCCCTAGGGGCGAACCTGCCGCTGGTTCAGGGCCAACCCAGCGAATTGGAGAACGTCTCGATCGGCGTGGACGGAATGTGAGAGTAGTCTTCGCCCGTCGCCATCTCGAACGCCTCCGACGCGACGTAGAGAAGAGCCTCGAACTCGACGTCCTGAGGCATCGTCGAGGGCGATTCGAGGATCTCCTCAAATCTCTCGGGTCCGCTGGTGAGGGCCGCGCAACGGACGTAGAGGAAGTCGTCGGGCGAGATGTACTCGCGATCGAGGTCCGCCTCCGGACGACCATATGCGGCGGCACAGTGCGCTCCCGTATCGAGCGAATGGAGTTTCTCAGCCAGGATGTCGTCGAAGAGAGCGATGTCATCCGGCTTCATCGCGGAAAGAGCACTCACCGCTCGCCGGACCACTGCATCGTCGTCGCCCAGCTTCTTCCAATCGAAGAGAGCGAGCACACGCCAGAAGGTCTCTTCTGACATCGGGATCGACTCCCACTCAGGCTTCCGCCATGGCGGGAGTGACGCGATGTAACCCTCCGCATAGCCCTTCCGCAGCTTCTTCCGCACCATGCGTTCTGCCTCGATCTCGGCCTCGTCATCGGTGTCGAACACCGTCTCGGTCGTCCGAGCTGCGTGCCCGATCCTTCCTGAGGTGGTGATGACCGTGGGCCCAGATCGGAGGATCGTCCAGAACTTGTTCGACACGTCGTTGCGAAGTGAGAATTCACGCCGAGGCTCGGGAGACTGATCCATGAGGTCATGGTAGCTGATCATTTCTCATTATCGGCTGCCAGAGAACACGAGGGCCCCGCATCCGGGCGTGGATGCGGGGCCCTCGTGGCGGGACGGGTCAGTGACCGCCCTCGGCGGCGAGCTTCGCGAAGCCCGCCTGCACGATCGCGTCGGCCTCGGCGGCGTCGCCCCAGCCCTCGATGTTGACGAACTTGCCGGGCTCGAGGTCCTTGTAGCGGGTGAAGAAGTGCTCGATCTCCTTGCGGGTCTGCTCCGGGACGTCGTTGAGGTCCTGGATGTGCTGCCAGCGCGGATCCTTGTAGGGCACCGCGATGACCTTCGCGTCGGAGCCCGCCTCGTCGCTCATGTTGAGCACGCCGACCGGACGCACCTTGACGCCCACACCCGGGAACACCGGGTACTCGAGCAGCACGAGCGCGTCGACGGGGTCGCCGTCGAGACCGAGGGTGTTCTCGAAGAAGCCGTAGTCGGTGGGGTAGACGAAGCTCGTGAAGAGCACGCGGTCGAGGTAGACGCGGCCGGTCTCGTGGTCGACCTCGTACTTGTTACGGCTCCCCTTCGGGATCTCGATGACGACGTCGTAATCGGCCATGCGCAGCAGCTCCTTGTTCGGCGAGACGGTCCCGGGCATCCGCCCGGCGACTGCAATAACGTTACTGGATGACCTCCACCGAGCAGGAGGCTCCGGGTCCCGATGGACCGGAGCGGCGTCCTCGCCTCACCCCGGCGATCGCGGATGTGCGTCGCGCGGTCCGCGAGGCGTTCGAGCGGATGCGCGGGGCCGGGTCGTCCAGCGAGCCTCAGACCGGCGTCGTCGGGGCGACCAGCGAGCGCACCGCCGACGTGCTCGTCGCCCTCAGCGGCGGCCCCGACTCGCTCGCCCTCGCGGCCGCGACCGCGTTCGAGGCGCCGCGAGCCGGGCTCGTCGCCGGCGCCGTCATCGTCGACCACGGCCTCCAGTCGGGCTCGGCCGAGGTCGCCGAGCGCGCGGCTCACCAGGCGGCCGAGCTGGGCCTCACGCCCGTGCTCGTGAGGCGTGTCGAGGTCGCGACGGGCGCGGGCTCGGAGACGGGCGGACTCGAAGCAGCCGCCCGGTCCGCGCGCTACGACGCCATCGACGCCGCCCTCGCTGAGACGGGCGCCGTCACGGTGCTGCTCGGACACACCCTCGACGACCAGGCCGAGACGGTGCTCCTCGGCCTGGCCCGGGGTGCGGGCGCGGCCAGCCTGTCGGGCATGGCCGAGCGGAGCGGGACGCGCATCCGACCCCTCCTCGCGCTCCGCCGCGTGACGACGCGCGCGTTCTGCGCCGACTCGGGTCTCGAGCCCTGGCTCGACCCGCATAACGACGAGGTGCGCTTCACCCGCGTGCGGGTGCGCCGCGAGGTGCTTCCCGTCCTCGAGCGCGAGCTCGGCCCGGGCGTCGCCGAGGCGCTCGCGCGCACGGCGACCCAGCTCCGCGAGGACGAGGAGGCCCTCCACGACATGGCCATCGAGACCATCGAGGACCTCGTCGAGCACGTCGAGGCCGGCATCGGGGTCTCGGTGGGCGCGCTCGAGGCGAACCCGCCCGCGCTCCGGCACCGCGTCATCCGCTATGTCGTCGAGAGCGAGTTCGGCGTCTCGCTGAGCCGCGCCCAGACCCTCGCGGCGACGTCGCTCGTCACCGACTGGCACGGCCAGAAGGGCGTCGACCTGCCAGGGATTAGAGTGGTCCGACGAGGGCGCCTCCTCGTGTTCGAGCGGGTCGCCTGAGGCATCCGCCGGTCGACAGCAGAGGGAGCCCATGGACATCGCCGACGTCGAGAGCGACATCACCGAGGTTCTGTTCAGCCAGGAGCAGATCCACGCGAAGATCGCCGAGCTCGCTCGCCAGATCGAGGCGGACTATGCGGGCGAGGACCTCCTGATCGTCGGCGTCCTGAAGGGCGCGGTCATGGTGATGGCGGATCTGGCACGCGAGCTGAAGATGCACATCACGATGGACTGGATGGCCGTCTCCTCCTATGGGTCGGGCACGCAGTCCAGCGGCGTGGTCCGCATCCTCAAGGACCTCGACACCGACCTCTCCGGCCGCAAGGTGCTCATCGTCGAGGACATCATCGACTCCGGGCTCACGCTCTCCTGGCTGCAGGCGAACCTCCGTTCGCGCGGGCCCGAGTCGGTCGAGATCTGCACCCTGCTTCGCAAGCCCGAGGCGCTCAAGGTCGAGGTCGACGTCCGCTACGTGGGCTTCGACATCCCGAACGCCTTCGTCGTCGGCTACGGCCTCGACTACGCCGAGCGCTACCGCAACCTCCGCAGCATCGGCGTCCTCGCCCCTCACGTCTACTCGTAGCCCGCGCCCCCGTCCGCGTGGGGCACATTTCGCCACACTGAAGTGGTTTCGCCACCTCGATCGATATGGCGAAACCACTTGAGTATGGCGAAACGCGGGAATTGCACAGGGACCGCGTCGTAGGCAGAGTGCACACATTGCTCGGCGGGCCCGCCGCGGACGGCGTGGCGCTGCCACCCTCGGGGGATGGAACGCACATCTGGCTCGGATTTCATCACGTTCGCGGCCGAGAACGATGCTGGACGCCGGTACGAGCTAGAAGGCTCCGTCGTCTCCGGCGACAGAGTGCGCCTCTGGCGGGGCGTCTATCTCGAGCGCTCGGCGTGGGACACCGCCAGCCGCGAGCATCGCCACCTTCTTCGGCTCGATGCGCTTCGGCGATCGAGAGCGGATGCGTACGCGTTCTGCGACGAGTCCGCCGCCGTCATCTGGGGACTGCCCTTGATGCCGGCCCGACTCGACAACGTCACGGTGATCGCCCCGACTGATCAGGGCGGCCGCTCCCGCGGTGGTCTCGTCAAGCGAGCCTCACGCGTGGCGCGCGAGGTGACCGAACACGATGGCCTCGCCGTCACGACACCTGTTCAGACCGTCGTGGACCTCGCGCGGCGGCTGCCGCTCGGAGAAGGCCTGGGTGTGGTCGACCACGCTCTGCGCACAGGGTTGGTCACATCTGCGGATCTCGAGGACCGCCTCCACGCCTTCGCCTCCTCGCGGGGAGCCCGTCGTGCCCGTCGGACGGTGGGCCACGGCGACCCACGGTCGGAGTCGCTGCTCGAATCGATCAGCAGAGGAACGATGATCGATCTCGGCGCGCCCCCGGATGAGCTGCAGAGACAGGTCTTCGACGCGGCAGGCCGAACTCTCAGAGGCGACTTCTGGTGGGAGAGCGCACGGCTGATCGGCGAGTGCGACGGCCGAGCGAAGTACGAGTACGAGGGCTTCACACGGGGCCGTGCCGCCGGCGATGTGCTCTGGGCCGAAAAGCGTCGCGAGGATGCGGTGCGCGCGACGGGCGTCAACGTCGCCCGCTGGGGATGGTGGGAGGCGAGCCGCCCCCGCGAGTTGGCGCGCATCCTTCGAGCTGCGGGTCTCCCCTCCCCTCTTAGAGCTTTCGCCACACCTAAGTGGTTTCGCCACGTCGATCGGTGTGGCGAAACCCCTTGGGTGTGGCGAAAGTCGCAGAGGGCGTCCGTGGGAGCCGCGGGGCACCCGCGGGGCGGGGCGGGGGCTAGAAGGAGACGCCCAAAGGGCCCAGGAGGCCCCTGGGGTTCTGGGAGGTGCCGTTGATGCGGGTCTCGAAGTGGACGTGGCAGCCCGTGGAGGCGCCCGTGGTGCCGGCGTAGGCGATGGGCTGGCCCTCCGAGACGCTGGCGCCGCGGCCGACGATGAGGCTCGAGTTGTGCCCGTAGACGGTGGTCCAGCCGTTGCCGTGGCTGATGGTGACGGAGTTGCCGAGCCCGCCGTTGTAGCTGGCCTGCGTGACCGTGCCCGCCGATGCGGCGTAGACGGTGCGGCCGCAGGTGCCGCCGCTGTAGACGAGGTCGATGCCGGCGTGCAGGCGCCACACGTGCTCGATCGGATGGAAGCGCTGGCCCCACTCGTCCGAGACGCGGGATCCGGGGAACGGGTTCGACCAGCCCTGTCCGCCGGGCCCGACGACGTGCGAGCCGCCCCCGCCGGACGGGCTGCCCCCGGCGACCGCAGCGGCGGCGGCGGCAGCAGCCGCTGCCGCACGCGCCGCCTCCTCCTGACGTCTGCGCTCCTCGACGCCCGCCTGGTACTCCGCCTCGGTCTTCGCCGTGGCGTCGGTGAGCGCCTTGAGCTGCTCCTCGAGCACGATCTGCTGCGACTGCTGCTCGGCGAGCGCGGCCTCGGAGGCGGCCTGCGCCTCCTGCGCGGCGACGGAGGCGGCCTCGGCGGCGATGCGGAGGCCGTCGAGCTCGGAGGCGGCGACCTCCGCCTGGGCGGTCAGCGCATCCGCGGTGTTGCGGTCCTGCTCGGCCACCTCGTGCAGGCGGATGGTCTTCTGCGACAGCTGGCTCATGGCGCCGAGCTGGTAGAGCATGTCGCTCGACTCGTCGCCCGAGACGAGGAGGTTGACGGTCATGTCGCCGCCGCCGGTCCGCACCAGCTGCGAGATGAGGAGTCCGGCCTGGCGGTTCGACGCCTCGGCGGTGGCGCGCGCCTCCTCGGCCTGGGTCGAGAGCTCTCCCGCACGGAAGACGCCGGTGTCGTAGGCGTCCTGGGCGGCCGAGGCCTCGTCCGCGCGCTGGATCGCGAGCGCCTGCGCGGCGACGACCTCGTCCTGCAGCTGCGCGATGATGCCCTGGATGCGCGTGACCTCGGCGCTCTTCGCCGCCTCGTTCCCGCGGGCGGCGAGCACGTCCTCCCAGGAGGGGTAGTCGATCGCCTGGGCGCCGGTCTCTCCGCGGAGCACGTCGACCGCGACGATCGACGCCGCGAGCATCAGGCCCGCGAGGAAGCGACCGAGCGGCATCCGCGAGCGACCGGAGCGGAGAGCGCGCGCGGATCGCGCCGGGGAGGGTGGGGTCGTGGTCGTCATCCGAACTCGATTCCTACTGCCTGCATGAAGGTGCGCGGGTTGATGCCCGAGCCGTTCTGGCGCACCTCGTAGTGCACGTGGCATCCGGTGGAGTTGCCCGTGGTGCCCGCCAGCGCGATCGGCTGGCCGGGCTGCACGTAGGTGCCGACCCCGACGAGGAGCCGCGTGTTGTGGCCGTATCCGGTGGAGATGCCGCCACCGTGGTCGATCTCGACGAAGTTGCCGTAGCCGCCGTTCCAGCCGGCGTACTCGACCATGCCCTCGGCGGCCGCGTACACCGGCACGCCGCAGGAGCCCCCGCTGACCACCAGGTCGATGCCCGAGTGCATGACGTAGGCGCCCGAGACCGGGTTCACGCGCATGCCGTACTCGTCGGAGGAGTATCCGCCCGGGAACGGAGTGGCCCATCCGCTGGCAGCGATGAAGGGCAGCGTGGGCAGGCCCGCCAGCATCGCCTGCCGCGCCGCCTCCGCCCGCGCCTCGACGCCCTTCTGGTAGTCGGCCTCGGTCGCCTGCCGGTTCTCCGACAGCACCTGCAGCTGCGCCTGCAGCTCGACCTCGTGGTCCTGCTGCTCGGCGAGTGCGGACTCTGCGGCCTGCTGAGCGCTCACGGCCTCGTCGCGGAGGCGCTGCGCCTCGGCGGCGAGGGTCTGCAGCTCGGTCCGCGCCACCTCGGCCTGCGCCGACAGCGCGGCGGCCGTGTTGCTGTCCTGCTCGGCCTGCGCGTAGATCTGCGACGTCTTCGACGTGAGCATCGACATCGTGCCGAGCTGGTACAGCAGGTCGCCCGACTCCGACGCGCCACCGCCGGCGAGCAGCGAGACGGTGAGGTCGCTGTTGCCCGCGCGCCCGAGCTGGGCGGCGAGCTGTCCGGCCTGGCGGTTGGACGCATCCGCCCGCTCTTGGGCGTCGGCGGCCTGATCCTCGAGCTCTCCGGCCTTGTAGGCGGCGGTGTCGAAGGCGGCCTGCGCCTTGTTGTACTCCTGGCCACGCTGCAGCGACAGCGCCTGTGCTGCCGCGACCTCGGCTCGGATGCTGTCGAGCAGCCCCTGGATCCGGGTCACCTCGCTCTGCTTCGCCTGCTCGTTCGCCTGCGCGTTCTTGACGTCGTCCCACGTGGGGTAGTCGTCCGCCCAGGCCGCTCCGGGGAGGGCTACAGCGCCCGCCACCACCAGTGCCGCCGTGGCGAGAGCACCGAGGAGCGCGCGTCTCAGCGGCACTCGCCGTCGCCTCGATCGTTCACTTCCGTCACACGTCACACGGGCATCCAAACAGGTGAGAGGCCGGATGGGCGGTCGCCCACGCGGTGTCGGCGGCAACTGCCCATGCCTTGACATGGAGTCGCCGGAGCGCCACGAGAGGCCGTCGAGCGGGCTCGATTGGAACTGCGGCGGACGATGTGGCATACTCGTCGAGTTGTCGCGAACGGCCCCATCGTTTAGCGGCCTAGGACGCCGCCCTTTCACGGCGGTAGCACGGGTTCGAATCCCGTTGGGGTCACCCCAGGCAACAGATACAATTACACAAGCATGGCCCTGTAGCGCAGTTGGTTAGCGTGCCGCCCTGTCACGGCGGAGGTCGCGGGTTCAAGTCCCGTCAGGGTCGCTCATTGCGAAGGCCCTTCCCGATCGAGGGGAGGGCTTTTCGCAAGATCGCCGGCGAGAGCCGGCACGGCTCTGTAGCTCAGTTGGTAGAGCGTTCGACTGAAAATCGAAAGGTCACCGGATCGATGCCGGTCGGAGCCACACGGGTGATCATTACAATCACCCCAGGAACCCTCGCGTAGCTTCTACATCGCGGGGGTTTCCGCTTTCTCCGGTCCATCCTCATCCGTCCAGCGCAGGACCGATGCGCAACCTCGTCGACCATACTCTTTGATGACATAATCTCACCATGTTCTGGTGGGACCGACCCCAGGTCGATGGCTGGCTCGCCGCCAAAGGGATCGAGAGAGCGGCACCAAACCTCTGGCGCCGCCCGGCCGACGGTACGGTTCTGGACTCCCGCCAGGTCGCCTTCGCTGTCATCGAGACGGCGCTCGAATCCGACGACCTGCCTCCTTCGGAGCGACTCGCCCTCGGATTCGGACTGCTCGATGTACTCGACGTCTACGCGGTCGCAATGTACCTCGGGTTCGAATTCGCCGGCCCCGATCCCCAGCACGAATCGGACGTCGGGATGGTGTGGGAGTTCTGTCGGCACGTTCTCGAACATCCTCGGGAATCAACCGCTGTCCCGTACTGGTTGTGGGTTGATTGGTTCGAGGATGCGCGACATTCGGAGGCTGCGTTCGTCCGGCTGACCCAGGGCGTTCACGATACACACCTGGTGCAACCGGGCTTGCGGCGAATAGACCGTGTACTCAGGATCAGCGGTCCCGTTCGCTGGGAGGTAAAGGGAGAGGTCCTTCGTCATGCGGTGAGACACCGTCAGCTCCATCCATCCCTCCTCTGGGCTGTGCAGGGCGCCGTTGAGGATGTCTTCGGCCAGGTGGACGTCTCCGAGGCGCGCACATTGCTGCAACGGCTGCGCCTGGCCGATGAGGACGCCGTTCTCAAGGAGACTCTCCTCACGGCTCTCGAGCCCCGACGACCGAAGAAGCGGGAATCTCGGCGCCAGCGGCGAGTTCGCCGTCGTTGACGAAGCGAGCCGGCCATCGTCGACGAGGTGAGTGCGCCGACGGCGAGGTGCACCTCGGAGGACTCACAATGTGAAGGCAGCGGTCCCCGCTCTCTCCGGCGTCGAAGTACCCATCGAAGCTCCGAAGCGACGGGCGAACGCCGTCGCCGCGGCCCGGCCGGCGCGGTTCGCGCCCACGGTCGACTGCGATGGGCCGAAGCCGACCAGTTGCACGCGTGGATCCACCACCGCCGCGGTGCCCCGCATCCGGATGCCGCCCGCCGGGTCGCGCAGGTCGAGCGGATCGAGGTGGCGCACGTCGGGCCGGAAGCCCGTCGCCCACAGGATCGTGTCGATCGACGTGAACGTGCCGTCGGCCTCCCGCACGCCGTGGGGCTCGATCGCGCTGAACATCGGCCGCCGCTCGAGCGCGCCCCGGTCGCGCGCCGCGCGGGCGTAGGGAGACCAGCCGAGCCCGGTGTACGAGACGATGCTGCGCGAGGGCAGCCCCGCCTCGACGTCGGCGGTGACCCGGGCGATGGTGTCGCGCCCCGTGGTCTCGGGGTCGAAGTCGCCCTCGAAGAACACCGGCTCCCGGCGGGTGTACCAGGCCGTCCACGCCACCCGCGAGATCTCCTCGAGCAGCTGGACGGCCGAGATCCCGCCGCCGACCACGGCCACCCGGTGACCGGCGAACTCCGACAGGTCGCGGTAGTCGCGGGTGTGGAGCTGTCGGCCGAGGAAGGCCTCCTGGCCGGGGTAGCGGGGCAGCACGGGGTTGGTCCAGGTTCCGGATGCGTTCACGACGCCGCGGACGCGCCACGATCCCGACGTGGTCGCCACGAGCAGTGGCCCGTCGGGATCGTCGTCGAGGGCATGGACGCCCGTCACCGTGACCGGCCGGAGGATCGGCAGGTGGAACCGCTGCTCGTACTCGGCGAAGTAGCGCGGCACGGCGTCGCGGCTCGGTTCGGCGGGGTCGAGCTCGGGCTTCGCCATCCCGGGCAGGTCGAAGATGCCGTTCACCGTGGCGATCCGCAGAGACTCCCACCGATGCTGCCACGCTCCGCCCGGGACGGCTGCCGCGTCGAAGACGACGTACGCGGGTGCGCCGGAGGACGACGGCGTCGCGTCGAGCGCGCTGACGAAGCCCATCCGCTGCAGGTGGTAGGCGGTCGAGAGCCCCGCCTGCCCTGCGCCGATCACCGCGACGGTCGCCGACCGCATCCGCTCATCCACGTCGGGTACAACGTCGTGGAGCGCCGAGCCTTCCCCGAGCGGCCCGACGCGGGCGGCGCGCTTCGGCTCGCGCGCGATCCCACCAGACGGAGCATGTCCGCGTCAAGTCCCCCGACGGACTTCCGTCCCCGGAAGGGGGGTCGGGATCGCAGCGGTTAGGCTCGTGGGGAGGGCGGGGCCTGCTTTCCATCCCGGCTGCATGCCTCGTCCTCTTCGTACCGTACCCCCGAGTAGGCGGTGGCGCTTCGACCTCGTGGGAGCGACCGGGCACCAGCCCCTCGCGTCATCCCTCGACGGGCCACTGCTCCACGGCACCCGCCCAAGCGGCGGCGTCCTCGAGAGCGCGACGAGCGTCGTCCTCGTTCTCGAACACGCCCAGGACTCTCTCCGTCGCGTCGGCGAGATCGAGCGCCAGCCAGACCGAACCCGTCATGCCGACGAACCTACGCTTCTGTTCGCGGGCGGCAAGCCCACTCCCGCGACTCGTGTCGTCGGCGACCGCCATACTGAGCGCATGGCTCTGCGCAGCGCGGACATCCCCCGGCTCAGGCTCGAGGCCCAGAGAGCCGTGCAGAGCGGTCGCCGCAGCGCCGCCGGTCACCGCAGCGCCGCCGACGAGGTGGTCGCGGCGGTCGAGCGACTCGTCGCCGTGCAGGCGCAGGACTTCGGCCAGTCCCTCTGGGCGCTCGGCGCCCGCGCACCCGGTGCCACCCTGCGCGACGTCGAGGCCGCCTTCGAGTCGCGTCGCATCGTGCGCTCGTGGCCGATGCGCGGCACGCTCCACATCCTGTCGCCCGATGACCTCCGCGCCATCCTCGACCTCACCGCGGAGCGCACCATCGCAAGCGCGCGCACGCGCCACCGCGGGCTCGGACTCGACGACGACACCTTCGCCCGGGCGACGGCGATCCTTCGCGACGGTCTGGCGGGACGCTCCCTCGACCGCGAGGAGACTCTCGCTCTCCTCGCGGCCGGCGGCGTCGCGACCGACGGGCAGCGCGGCATCCACCTGCTCTGGCGTCTCGCCCACGACGGCCTGATCTGCTGGGGACCCACCGACACCACCCGACAGCGGCTCGTGCTCCTCGACGAGTGGGCGCCGCCACGCGAGGAGCCCACCCGCGACGAGACCCTCCGCCGGCTGCTGCTCCGCTACGTCGCGGGTCACGGGCCGGTCACCCTGCGCGACTTCGTCTGGTGGACGAAGCTCACCGTCAAGGACGCGACCCGGGCGCGTGAGCTCGCCGGCGACGAGCTCGTGGAGCACGAGGTCGACGGTCAGATCCAGCTGATGACCCCGGATGCGCCGGAGCGCCCGTCGCGGTCGTCCAGCGGCGTGGTCGCGCTGCCGTCATTCGACGAGTATCTGATCGGCTACCCCGATCGGACACCCATGGTCCGACCTGAGTGGCTCGACCGGGTGGTACCCGGCGCGAACGGGCTCGTCCTTCCGATCGTGGTGTCGGCCGGCCAGGTGGTGGGCACGTGGCGCAGGCGGCTCGACCCGGGACGCATCCGCGTATCGGTCGAGCCGTTCGAGCCCTGGTCGGAGGGCGTCCACAGGGGCGTCGAACGGCATCTCGCGGCGTTGGGGAGGTTCTTCGAGCGCCCGGTCGAGCTCGTGGAGGCGCTGCGGTGACGACTCTCGCGTCGACGTTCCTCGCCCGATCGGGCGACCTGGCCACGCTCGAGACCGATGAGCTCTCCGGGGGTGTCGTGCTCCGCATCCGCGGTCACGCGCAGTCGCACGTGCACCCAGGCGAGCCCGAGCGGCTGCACTACGACTACATGCGGCGGATGGCGGCCGCCGCCGAGCTCGCTCTCGACGGCCTCGCTCCCGGCCGCGTGGTGAGGGCGGTGCACCTCGGCGCCGGCGCGCTGACCTTCCCGCGGTGGGTGGAGGCGCACCATCCCGGGGCGGACCAGACGGTGCTGGAGCTGGAGCCGGATCTCGTCGACTTCGTCTCGGAGTCGGTGCCGCTGCCCGTGGGGTCGCGCCTGGAACTGCTCGCCGGCGACGCGGCGGAGACCACGGCGCTGGTCGGGCGCCTGCCCTCGGATCTCGTCATCGCCGACATGTACCGCGGTACGACGACCCCACCCCATCTCATGACACCCGAGTTCTACACGGGGCTCGGGCGGATCGTCGGCGACACCGGCGTTCTCCTGGTCAACGTCGCCGACGATGACGGCCTGCCCGCCACGTTCGCACACGTCGCCGCGCTCGTGCCCACGTTCCCGCACGCCGTGATCGTGGGTCCGTCGTCCGTCGTCGAGCAGGGGCGGGAGGGGAACGCGGTGATCGTCGCGTCGCGGTCGCCGCGCGTCGAGGAGTGGGACGGGGCGCTGCTCGCCGCCGGTCCGCATCCGGGCGCGGTGGTCTCGGCGTCGTCGTTCGGGTCGACCGCCCGGTGACGCGCCGAACGACCCGGAACACCATTCACGGGATGTCCCCGGTTGGGAGGACTGCCGCACACCCGGCCGCGCGAGACAATGAAGCGTGCGCACAGGTCGTCTTGTTCTTCGTGTGACGACTGCGGCGACCGTCGCGGGCGCCGCTCTCGGCCTCTCGGCCTGCTCGCTGCTCACTCAGCCCACGGCGGCCGCCCCCGTGACGGTCACCGCGACAGCAACCGTCACCGCGACGCCCACCACCACTCCCACGCCGACCCCCACTCCGACACCGACGCCGACGGAGGAACCGCCACCGCCTCCTCCCCCGCCACCGCCGCCCACCCCGCCGAACGACGCCGGCGGGCAGACCGACGGCGGCAACACCGCGAACACCCCCGAGGTGCAGGACACCGGGGCCCAGGAGTTCGCGCAGGGTCAGAGCCAGCAGGTCAACGGGTACGAGTTCCGGTACACGGTCGCGCAGGGCGATCAGCTGCTGGCGATCGCGTCCCGGTTCATGCTGCAGACCGTCGACGTGCAGCGGGTGAACTTCCCCTGCTCCGACGGGCTCACGATGCAGCCCGGAGACGTGCTCGACATACGCTGGCCGCTCGACTCGGAGCAGCTCGGCTCCTCCTGCACCGTCTCGCGCTGAGCCGCCGGCGTGGGGCCTGCGGAGCTCACCCGCTCACCGCATCCGCCCTGATGTCGGACCCCGGTGCGAGGATGGACGCATGTGCGGGCGGTTCGCGATGGACACCGAGACAGACGAGCTGATCAAGGAGTTCGTCGCGCGCGGCGGCGAGCTGCGCGACTGGCGCCCGTCGTACAACGTGGCTCCCACCGAGGAGTCGGCGATCGTGCGCGAGCGGGTCCACGACGGTGAGGCCTCCCGCGAGATCGAGGGCGCCGCGTGGGGCCTGAAGCCCTCCTGGGCGAAGCCCGGCGGCCCGGCGCCGATCAACGCCCGGCTCGAGAGCGTCGCCACGAACGGCCTGTTCCGCCGTGCCTTCGCACAGAAGCGCTGCATCGTCCCGATGAACGGGTACTACGAGTGGCAGGCCACGCCGGGCGGGAAGCAGCCGTACTTCATCCACGGCCCCGAGTCGCTGCTCGCCGCCGCCGGCCTGTACGAGGTGCGCAAGGAGGGCGACGACTGGGCGGTGAGCTTCACCGTGATCACCCGCGAGGCGGCCGACGCCTCGGGCGAGGTGCACGACCGCATGCCCGTGTTCCTCACCGAGGACGTGTGGAGCCAGTGGCTCGACCCCCGCCCGGTCGAAGCTCGCGACGAGAAGGACGAGCTGCTCGCCATGCTCGACCGCGCGTCGCTCGCCGTCGCCCACACCATCACCACGTACCCCGTCTCGAAGCGCGTGAACAACGCCCGCGACACCTCCGTCGCGAAGGACGACCCCACCCTCATCGCCCCCATCACCCTCTGAGCCCACCCGCGCGCGCCCGCCCGCCCGCGCCCGCGCTCCCGCCAACCCCACCCGGTTTCGCTTCCTGGTGAAGTCTCGCGTGCCCATCGACCCGGCGAGAGGTCAAGGCGGCAGCGGAAACCCGGCGACACGAGCAGGATCGGGGCATGGACGGGGTCACGGAGTGGTTCGGGGCGTGGTTCGGCGCCGGCGACTACGAGTTCGCCCGCCAGATGCTGCAGCGCGGGGTCGCCGCGATCTACGTGGTGGCGTTCCTCTCCACGCTCGCGCAGTTCCCCGCGCTGCTCGGCGAGCGCGGACTGCTCCCCGTCCCGCGCCACCTCGCCCGGGGCGGGGCCGCCGGACTGCCCACCATCTTCCGTCTGTACTACAGCGATCGGATGCTCAGGGCCGTCTGCGTCGTCGGCACCCTGATCGCCGCGTCCCTGGTCGCCGGGCTCCCCCAGCTCGGACCGCCATGGCTGCCTCTCATCGCCTTCCTGAGCCTGTGGATCCTGTACCTCTCGATCGTCTCGGTCGGGCAGACGTTCTACGGCTTCGGCTGGGAGATGCTGCTCTGCGAGGCCGGCTTCCTGGTCGCCTTCCTCGGGTCGAACGAGGTGGCGCCGCCGATCCTCGTCATCGTGCTCGTGCGGTGGCTCGTGTTCCGTCTCGAGTTCGGCGCAGGGATGATCAAGATGCGCGGGGACCGCACCTGGCGCGACCTGACCGCCCTCTACTACCACCACGAGACGCAGCCGATGCCGAACCCGCTGAGCCGGTTCGCGCACCTGCTGCCGAAGCCGGTGCACCGGCTGGAGGTGCTGGGCAACCACGTCGCCCAGCTCGTCGTGCCGTTCCTGCTCTTCGCGCCGCAGCCCGTGGCCTCGATCGCCGCGGGAGCGGTGATCCTCACTCAGCTGTGGCTCGTGGTCACCGGGAACTTCGCGTGGCTGAACATCCTCACGATCGTGCTCGCCTTCGGCGCGATCTCGGATGACGCGGTGCACGCGCTGATCCCCGCGATGCCCGCCACCACCTCCTACTCGAGCGACCCCGCGCCCCTCTACTGGATCGTCCTCGTGATGGTCGCCACCGCCCTCATGGTCGCGCTCGGCTGGCCGTCGCTGCAGAACCTGTTCTCCCGGCGGCAGCGCATGAACGCGACCTTCAACCGCCTCTCCCTGATGAACGCGTACGGCGCCTTCGGCTCTGTCACGCAGGAGCGCTACGAGGTGATCATCGAGGGGTCGACCTCGGAGCGACCGTCCCGGGAGGAGGACTGGCTGCCCTACGAGTTCAAGGGCAAGCCGGGCGACGTGCGTCGCATCCCCGGGCAGTTCGCGCCCTACCACCTGCGGCTCGACTGGCTCATGTGGTTCCTCGCGCTGGGCTCGCCCGACTCGGGCTGGTTCCGGGCGCTCCTCGGAAAGCTCCTGGTCGCCGACCGCGCCACCCTCCGGCTCCTGCGCCACGACCCGTTCGGCGGCGAGCCGCCCACGTGGATCCGGGCGCGCGTGTACCTCTACCGATTCACCACCCGCACCGAGCGGCGCGAGACGGGTCAGTGGTGGATGCGACAGGAGGTCGGAGAGCTCGTGTCGCCCTCGCGCCTCGGCTGAGCGCCGCCTCGTTTCAACACCGATTCCGGGCGAGCCCCGCGAATACGGCGGGACTTCGGCGGAATCGGTGTCGAGGTGACGCATGAGCCCGCCTGCCGCGCCGGGATCGGCCCACGATGGCAGACTCGAGGCATGTCGGCGATCGATGAGCTCCGCGCCGCGGTGTCCGCGCATCCCGACAACGCCTGGGCCCGCGAGATCGGCTACGAGCCGCTCTTCGTCGCCTCGCCGGAGGCCCGCGTCCTGCTCATCAGCCAGGCTCCCGGGCGCCGCGCGCAGGAGTCGGGCATCCCCTTCGACGACCCGAGCGGACGTCTGCTGCGCTCCTGGCTGGGCACGACGGACGAGGAGTTCTACGACCCGACGAAGCTCGCCACCGTGCCGATGGACTTCTACTATCCGGGCAAGGCGCGGAGCGGCGACCTGCCCCCGCGGCGCGGCTTCGCCGAGCGGTGGCATCCGCCCCTGCTCAGCCTGCTGACGGAGGTGCGCCTCACGGTGCTGGTCGGCTCGTACGCGCAGCGCCGCTACCTGCCCGGCCGTTACACGACGCTCACCGCTGCCGTACGCGCCGCTCCGGACCACGACCCGCTGTTCCCGATCGTGCATCCCTCCCCGCTCGCCGGGGTGTGGCGGCGGCGCAACCCGTGGTTCGAGGAGGAGACCGTGCCCCTCCTCGCCGCGCGCGTGCGGTCGGCGCTGGCGTGAGCCGCAGCACCCGGGACGACCGCGAGATCCGCCTCACCGGGCGTCCGCCCCTCCTGCTAGCGTGTGGCTCATGAGGAATCGGATGCGGATCGCGACCGCGGTCGCCGGGGCGGGCGTCGCAGTCCTCGCGCTGGCCGGCTGCATGACCACCTACCCCACGGAGTCGTTCCGGGGCGACCCGGAAGAGCCCCTTCAGAGCGTCGGCGGCGAGGGTGAGGGCGTCATGATCTCGTGGCTGCACCAGGGCGGCCAGATCGCCCTCACCACCTGGGGCAGCTCGTCCTGCCCCGTGGTCGGCTCCGACATCAGCGTGGTGAGCCCCGCGGGCGAGGGCAACACCGTCGCGATCACGACCGAGAACCCGGCCGCCGACCAGATCTGCACCATGGACTACGTGCCCCACACGAGCGTGTTCTGGACCCCGCAGGAGGTCATCACCGGCGAGCCCCTCACCGTCCAGGTCCTGGGCGAGGAGTTCGTCCTCCCCATCAAGTGACGTCCTCCCCATCAAGTGACGTCTGCCCCCTCACGTGACGTCCTCCCCCGAGACCTCCGACTGGGGTGAGCGCGCGGATGCGCTCCAGAGCGCTCTGACGTCGTCGTTCCGATCGCGCCTGGCGCGCGGCCGCTACCGTCGGCTCGCCCGTCCCCGTCTGCTCGGCGCCCACGGCTTCGACTACTGGTGGATCGCGAACCTCGTCGAGGCGAGGCTCGACGCGGTCGACCGCGGTGACGCGGCGCTCGCGCCGCCCGCCGCCGAGGCCTTCGAGTACGCGCGGCGCCGCTCACGCGGCCTGGTCGTCGACTACTTCGACGACATGGGCTGGATGGCCCTGGCCGCCCTGCGCCTCGGGCGGCTCGACGACGCCACGAAGCTCTGGGAGGAGATCGTGGGCTCGGCGTGGAACGACACGCACGGGCCCAGCGCGTGCTGGCGGCGGCAGCAGCCGACCTACAAGAACGCGCCCACCAACGGGCTGCTCGCCCTGCTCTCGCTGCGGCTCCACGCCGCGACGGGCGCCGAGAGGTACCTCACGACGGGTCATGAGGCCCTGGCGTGGCTCGACTCGACTCTGAGGCTCCCTTCCGGCGTGCTCGTCGACGGGATCGACCGCTCGGGCGACGGCCGGGTCGACACGGGGTGGGTCTTCTCGTACAACCAGGGGCTGTATGTGGGGGCTCTGGTGGAGGAGTTCGACCGCACCGGCGACGCGACGCGTCTCGAGGAGGCGGCGCGCACCGCATCCGCCTACCTGGCGCTGGCCGCGCCCGACGGCGTGATCCGTGGAGAGGAAGCGCGGCCCGGGCCGGGCGGCGGCGACGCGGGCCTGTTCAAGGGCGTGTTCGTGCGGTACCTCGTGCGTCTGGTGCTGCGGATGCCGAAGGGCTCCGAGCGGGAGCGCCTCCGCGCGTGGATCGACTCGTCGACGGAGGCGATGTGGCTCTCGCTGCGGCGACCCCGGATGCTCGCCGTCGACACCTGGGAGCCGTGCGCGACGGATCTCGAGCCCCGGCGGGGTCCGGTGTTCCTCTCGACCCAGCTGTCGGCGGTCATCGGCGCCGAGGCGCGAGCTCTGCTCAGCGGGAGCGCTGAGCCCGCCTGAACTCGTCGAGCGAGGTGACCGCCGCGTCACCTCGGCCCGGGGACGAGTCGGGCACGATCTGCGGCTCCGCGGTCTCCGGCTCGATCGCCGGGTCGTCGAACGCGAGCGCCTCTGCGAGCGCGGTCGCCGGCGTCGCAGCGGGCGCCGTCATGGTGAACTGCGCGAACGTGGCATCGAGCATGGCCGTGAGCATCTCGACGGCGTCGGTGAAGTCGGGCTCGGCGCCCTCGGGCTCGGCGGGCAGCGAGAGCACGTCGTTGCCTAGTCCGACGACGAGCTCGGCGGTGTCGCGGCCGCCGCCCTGCGTGACGATCGGGATCTCGACGGCCTCCGCGCGTCCGGCCTTCGCGAGCTCGGCGGACAGCTCCACCAGGAGGGACGCCACCTCGTCGCTGGTCTGCACCGCTTCCCCGGCGTACGTGATCGACCTCATCCCCCCAGCTTCCCCCAACCCGCCCCGATCCGCTCCGTCGGGCCGGGTTTCGCTGCCTCTGTGGCGTTTCGCTGCGCCAATGACCCCGCGACACGTCAGAAAGGCAGCGAAAGCAGAGGTGGAGCAACGGGCGGGCAGGGTGTGAGGGATGCGTGAGGATCGGGAGCGCGCGGGGCGCGCCGCCGTCAGGAAAGCGTTAGGGCGGGCCGCCTGACCCAGCCCGGCCGACAGGATCGGACACCGGATGCACGCCAGAGCGGCGTGCGAATGGAGTCGTAGACGTGTTGGACCTGGTGTCTGTGCTGGCGATCGCCGGCCTCTTCGCCCTCGTCGCCCTGGTGGCCTGGGGGGTCGAGAAACTGTGATCGTCCTCGAGACCATCGCCGCCGTTCTCGGCGTCGCCGCGGTGGCCTACCTCGTGGTGGCCCTCGTGAAGCCCGAGAGGTTCTAGCCTGTGGAGATCTGGCTCGCCGTCGCGCAGTTCGCGACGCTCGCACTCGTCCTGGCCGTGCTGTACCGCCCTCTCGGCGACTACATGGCCCACACCTTCACCTCACCCAAGCACCTCCGCGTGGAGCGGGGCCTCTACCGGGTCATCGGCGTGGCCGGCGACTCCGAGCAGACCTGGGGCGCCTATCTCCGCGGCGTGCTCGCGTTCTCGTTCATCGGCGTGATCCTCGTCTACGGGCTGCAGCGTCTGCAGGCGGTGCTGCCGCTCTCGCTCGGGATGCCGGCGATCCCCGAGGGGCTGTCGTTCAACACGGCCATCTCGTTCGTGACGAACACGAACTGGCAGTCGTACTCGCCCGACGTGACGATGGGCTACGCCGTGCAGATGGCCGGCCTCGCCGTGCAGAACTTCGTGTCGGCGGCGGTGGGCATCGTCGTGGCGGTCGCGCTCATCCGCGGTCTCGCCCGGCGTTCGACCGGCACCATCGGCAACTTCTGGGTCGACCTCACCCGGGCCACGGTGCGCATCCTGCTCCCGCTCTCGATCATCGCGGCGATCGCCCTCGTCGTCGGCGGTGTGGTGCAGAACCTCACGGGCTTCACGGAGGTCACCACGCTGACCGGCGGCACTCAGTCGATCCCCGGTGGTCCGGTCGCCAGCCAGGAGGCCATCAAGCTGCTGGGCACGAACGGCGGCGGGTTCTTCAACGCCAACTCGGCGCATCCGTTCGAGAACCCGAGCGGCTGGACGAACCTCTTCGAGGTCGTGCTCATGCTCGCGATCCCGTTCTCGCTGCCCCGCACGTTCGGCACCATGGTGGGCGACAAGCGTCAGGGCTACGCCATCCTCGCTGCGATGGGCGCGATCTTCGTCATCTCGTTCGCGGCCCTCACGACCTTCGAGCTCATCGGAGCGGGCTCCGCCCCGATGGCGGCGGGTGGCGCGATGGAGGGCAAGGAGCAGCGGTTCGGGATCGTGGGGTCGACGCTCTTCGCGACGACCTCGACGCTGACCTCGACCGGCGCCGTGAACTCGATGCACGACAGCTTCACCGCGCTCGGCGGCATGATGCCGATGTTCAACATGATGCTCGGCGAGATCGCGCCGGGAGGCGTGGGGTCGGGCCTGTACGGCATGCTCGTGCTCGCGATCATCACCGTGTTCATCGCGGGGCTCCTCGTGGGCCGCACTCCCGAGTACCTCGGCAAGAAGATCGGCCCGCGCGAGATCAAGCTCGCGAGCCTCTACATCCTCACCACGCCGACGCTCGTGCTGGTGGGCACCGCGCTGAGCTTCGCCATCCCGGCGATCCGCGACGACGTGGAGACGACCTCGATCTGGAACCCCGGGCTCCACGGGTTCTCCGAGGTGCTGTACGCCTTCACCTCCGCGTCGAACAACAACGGATCGGCGTTCGCCGGGCTCACCGCGAACACGCCGTGGCTCAACGCCGCCCTCGGCGCCGCCATGCTGCTCGGCCGCTTCGTGCCGATCGTGTTCGTGCTCGCCCTGGCCGGATCGTTCGCGGCGCAGGGCAAGGTCCCCGCCACCGCCGGAACGCTGCCGACCCACCGCCCGCAGTTCGTGGGCCTCCTCGTGGGCGTCGTCCTCATCGTCGTCGCGCTCACCTACTTCCCCGTGCTCGCGCTCGGGCCGCTCGCCGAAGGACTCTCCTGACCATGACCGCCGTCACCTCCCCCGCCGCCGTGCGCGGCGACTCACCCCGCGCGGGCTCCCGCGCGTTCAGCCCGGCCCAGCTCTGGAAGGGCCTCCCGGGGGCGTTCCGCAAGCTCGATCCCCGCGAGATGTGGCACAACCCGGTCATGTTCATCGTCGAGGTGGGCGCGGCCCTCACCACGGTGATCGCGATCGCGCAGCCCTTCCTGCCCGCCGAGACGGGGGCCGGATCCGTCTCGCTCGCCTTCACGTGGGCGATCGCGGTGTGGCTGTGGCTCACGGTGCTGTTCGCCAACCTCGCGGAGTCGGTGGCCGAGGGCCGCGGCAAGGCGCAGGCCGCGACCCTGCGCGCCACGCGCACCAGCACCATGGCGGATCGGGTCGACGCCTACGACGACACCGCGGATCCCGCGGCCGAGCGCGCCACGACCTCCCAGGTCGCGAGCGCCGACCTCCGTCTCGGCGACGTCGTCGTCGTGACCGCAGGCGACCTGATCCCCGGCGACGGCGACATCGTGTGGGGCATCGCGAGCGTCGACGAATCGGCCATCACGGGCGAGTCCGCCCCGGTGGTGCGCGAGTCGGGCGGCGACCGGAGCGCCGTCACGGGCGGCACGCGGGTGCTCAGCGACCGGATCGTGGTGCGCATCACCTCGAAGCCCGGCGAGACCTTCGTCGACCGGATGATCCGCCTCGTCGAGGGCGCCTCGCGGCAGCGCACCCCCAACGAGATCGCGCTCAACATCCTGCTGGCGAGCCTGTCGATCATCTTCGTGATCGTGGTGCTGACGCTCGGCCCCATCGCGGGCTATTCGGATGCCACGCCCGCCATCGCGGTGCTGGTCGCGCTCCTGGTCTGCCTCATCCCGACCACCATCGGCGCCCTGCTCTCGGCGATCGGCATCGCCGGCATGGACCGGCTGGTGCAGCGCAACGTGCTGGCCATGTCAGGCCGTGCGGTCGAGGCCGCGGGCGACGTGACGACCCTGCTCATGGACAAGACGGGCACCATCACCTACGGAAACCGCCGCGCCTCGGAGTTCATCGTGGTCGACGGATCGGCGGTCGCCGACCTCCGCCGCGCGGCCGCGCTCTCGTCACTCAGCGACCCCACCCCCGAGGGCAAGTCGATCGTGGACCTGGCCGCCGACCAGGGCTTCGCCTCGCCGGCGACCCTCGACGCGGTCGTGGTGCCCTTCACGGCGCAGACGCGCATGAGCGGCGTCGACTTCCCCGACGGCACCATGATCCGCAAGGGCGCCGGCTCGGCCGTGCTCGCCTGGATCGAGGAGGAGGGCCCCCTCCCCTCGACGCTGCTCGCCGAGGTGCAGGCAGAGACCGAGCGCATCGGCTCACTGGGCGGCACCCCGCTCGTCGTCGCCGAGCGGGGCCCGGGACGCACGCCGTCCATCCTCGGCGTCGTCTACCTCAAGGACGTCGTGAAGCCCGGCATCGCCGAGCGCTTCGCGGAGATGCGGGCCATGGGCATCCGCACCGTGATGATCACCGGCGACAACCCGCTGACCGCCGCGGCCATCGCGAAGGAGGCGGGCGTCGACGACTACCTCGCCGAGGCCACCCCCGAGGACAAGCTCGCGCTCATCACCAAGGAGCAAGAGGGCGGGCGGCTGGTCGCGATGACCGGTGACGGCACCAACGACGCTCCGGCGCTCGCTCAGGCGGACGTCGGCGTGGCGATGAACACGGGCACGTCGGCGGCGAAGGAGGCCGGCAACATGGTCGACCTCGACTCCGACCCGACGAAGCTCATCGACATCGTCGCCATCGGCAAGCAGCTGCTCATCACCCGCGGCGCGCTCACCACGTTCTCGATCGCGAACGACGTGGCGAAGTACTTCGCGATCATCCCCGCGATGTTCGCGGCGGTGTTCCCCGGGCTCGGGCTGCTCAACATCATGCAGCTGCACTCCCCCGCCTCCGCGATCCTGTCGGCCGTGATCTTCAACGCTCTCGTCATCGTCGCTCTGATCCCGCTGGCGCTCCGCGGGGTGAAGTACCGACCGATGTCGGCCTCGCGGATCCTCAACCGCAACATCCTCATCTACGGGCTCGGCGGTGTGATCGCGCCATTCGTCGGCATCAAGATCATCGACCTCATCGTCACCCTCATCCCGGGCTTCTGAGCCGGATACGAAAGGACTCGATCCCATGGCCTCCACACGCGGCATCGCCAGACCCTACTGGGTGGCGCTCCGCTTCATGATCGCCGCGACAGTCGTGCTCGGCGTCGCCTATCCGCTCGCCGTGCTCGGTGTCGGGCAGCTCGTCGCGCCCGCCCAGGCGAACGGCAGCATGGTCACCGTCGACGGGCAGGTCGCCGGCTCCGCCCTCCTCGGGCAGTCGTTCACCGACGCCGACGGCAACGCCCTCCCCGAGTGGTTCCAGTCGCGCCCCTCCGCCGCCGGCGACGGGTACGACGCCTCCGCCTCCTCGGGCAGCAACTACGGGCCCGAGAACGAGGACCTCCTCGCCGCCATCGAGCAGCGCAAGGAGGCCATCGCCGCCGACGACGGCGTCGACCCGGCCGACATCCCCGCGGATGCGCTCACCGCGTCCGCCTCCGGTCTCGATCCTCACATCAGCCCCGATTACGCTCTTCTCCAGGTCTCGCGCGTCGCCACGGCACGCGGCCTCGAGGAGTCCCGTGTACGCGATCTGGTCGAGCAGTTCGTCCAGCAGCCCGACCTGGGCTACCTGGGTGAGCCCACCGTCGACGTCCTGCAGCTCAACATCGCGCTCGCGCAGCTGTCCTGACGTGGACGTCCCGATCGGCCTGCGACACCGGGCGGCGTCCCGATGAAGCAGGGCAGGCTCCGGGTGCTGCTGGGCGCGGCACCCGGAGTGGGCAAGACGTACGCCATGCTCGAGGAGGGCCGGCGGCTGAAGTCCGCCGGTCGGGACGTCGTCATCGCCGTCGTCGAGACCCACGGACGTGCCGCCACCCGGGCGATGACCCTCGGGCTCGAGACGATCCCCCGCCGCGTGATCGAGCATCGCGGCGTCGAGCTGACCGAGATGGACCTCGACGCCGTGATCGCCCGCAGGCCCGCGACAGCCCTGGTCGACGAGCTCGCCCACACCAACGCGCCCGGCGGTCGGCACGAGAAGCGCTGGCGCGACGTCGACACCCTCCTGGATGCGGGCATCGACGTGATCACGACCGTGAACATCCAGCACATCGAGTCGCTCAACGACGTGGTGCAGCAGATCACCGGCGCCCCGCAGCGCGAGACGGTGCCGGATGCGGTGCTCCGCTCGGCGGACCAGATCGAGGTCATCGACCTCGCCCCCCAGGCGCTCCGCGACCGGCTCTCCGAGGGGCTCGTCTACCCGGCCGCGCGCATCGACGCGGCCCTGTCGAACTACTTCCGTCTGGGCAACCTCACCGCCCTGCGTGAGCTCGCACTGCTCTGGCTCGCCGACGAGGTCGACTCCGCCCTGCAGCGCTACCGCGCCGAGCACGGCATCGGGGCGAAGTGGGAGGCGCGCGAACGAGTGGTCGTCGCGCTCACCGGCGGACGGGAGGGCGAGACCCTGCTCCGCCGCGGCGCGAGGATCGCCGCCCGCTCCGCCGGCGGTGCCCTCATGGCCGTCCACGTCGTCAGCCAGGACGGCCTCCGCGGCCCCGACCCCGGCGCTCTCGCCGAGCAGCGCGCCCTCGTCGAGACGCTCGGCGGCAGCTACCACCAGATCGTCGGCGACGACATCCCCGAAGCGCTCGTTCAGTTCGCCCGCAGCGCGAACGCCACCCAGCTCGTCATCGGCGTGAGCCGCCGCAGCCGACTTGCGGCGCTCCTCACCGGCCCCGGGATCGGCGCCACCGTCATCCGCGAATCGGGTGACATCGACGTCCACATCGTCAACCACGCTGCCGCGGGCGGCCGACTCGCGCTGCCCAAGGCGCGCGGCTCCCTCACCCTGCGCCGGCGCATCCTGGGCTTCGTGCTCGCCCTGGCCGGCGGGCCGCTCCTGACCTGGCTGCTCGCGTCGTTCCGATCTGACGACTCGATCACCTCCGACGTGCTCAGCTACCAGCTGCTCACCGTCGTCGTGGCGCTTGTGGGCGGCATCTGGCCGGCACTCTTCGCCGCGGTGCTCAGCGGGCTCACGCTCGACTACTTCTTCGTCGACCCGCTCTACACGATCACCGTGTCCGAGCCGCTGCACCTCCTGGCCCTCTGCCTCTACGTCGTCATCGCCGTGCTCGTCTCGATCGTCGTCGACCAGGCGGCGCGGCGCACCCGGGCGGCCCGGCGGTCGGCCGCGGAGTCGGAGCTCGTCGCGTCGATCGCGGGCGAGGTGCTGCGCGGCGACGACCCGCTCGACGCCCTCGTGGGGAGGACACGGGAGGCGTTCTCGCTCGACGCGGTGCGGCTCGTGGTCGAGGGACGGGTCGTCGCGAGCGCGGGCGAGACATCCGCCGGTGGTGCGGAGCACGTCGACATCGTGCCGGTCGACGACGACTCGGTGCTCGAGCTCCGCGGCGCACCTCTGCGCTCGAGCGACCGTCGGCTGCTCGGCGTGATCGTCAGCCAGCTGGCCACCGCGCTCGAGCAGGCCGACCTCGAGGAGCGCGCGAGCGAGGTCGCTCCGCTGGCCGCCGCCGACCGGGTGCGAAGCGCCCTGCTCGCCGCCGTCGGACACGACCTGCGCCGCCCGCTCGCGGCCGCGTCCGCCGCCGTCTCCGGCCTGCGACTGCAGGGCGCCTCGCTCTCGAAGGCCGACCGCGACGAGCTCCTCGACACGGCCGAGACGGGGCTGGCGTCGCTCGCCTCGCTCCTCACCGACCTCCTCGATGTCAGCCGGGTGCAGGCGGGTGCGCTCGCGGTGCGGGCCGAGGACATCGACGTCGAGGACGTGGTGCCCGGCGTGCTCGACGAGATCGATCTCGGCCCTGAGGGCGTCGACCTCGACCTCCCCGCCGACCTGCCGGCGGTCCGGGCGGATCCGGTGCTGCTCGGTCGTGTGCTCGTGAACCTTCTGCTGAACGCGCTGCGCTACTCCCCGCCCGGGCAGCGCGTCGCAGTCGCCGCCTCGGCGTTCGGCGAGACCGTGCAGGTGCGCGTGATCGACCGGGGCCCGGGCATCGATCCCGACCGACGCGAGGACGTCTTCGTCCCCTTCCAGCGTCTCGGCGACACCGACAACCTCACCGGGCTCGGGCTGGGTCTCGCACTCTCGAAGGGCTTCGTCGAGGGGATGGACGGCACCCTCGAGGTCGAGGAGACGCCGGGCGGCGGGACGACGATGGTGGTGACCCTCCCCATCGCGAGCGGTACGGAGACGGTCCCGGACACCGACGCCGACGCCGACACAGTGGCGGCCACGGACACGGACGCGGACGCGGACGCGATCTCACACACGGACGAGGAGCTGCGATGAGGATCCTGATCGCCGACGACGACCCACAGATCCTCCGCGCGCTCCGCGTGACGCTGGGCGCTCAGGGTCACGAGATCGTCACCGCCGCCGACGGAAAGCAGGCCATCGCGGCCGCGTCGACGCATCCGCCCGACCTGATCATGCTCGACCTCGGCATGCCGCACCTCGACGGCATCGAGGTGATCAGCGCCGTGCGCGGGTGGTCGCAGGTCCCCATCCTCGTGGTCTCGGGCCGCACCGACTCCGCCGACAAGGTCGACGCACTCGACGCCGGCGCCGACGACTACGTGACCAAGCCGTTCGCGATCGACGAGCTCCTCGCCCGGGTGCGCGCCCTCACCCGGCGCAGCACACCCGTGGCCGACAAGCCGGTCGTCGAGTTCGGCAGCGTGACCGTCGACCTCGCCGCGCGCCTGGTCACCCGCGAGGACCAGCGCGGCGCGGTGCGGCTCACCCCGACGGAGTGGAAGATCCTCGAACTGCTGCTCAGGCATCCGCAGCGGCTCGTCACCCACGGGCAGCTTTTCACCGAGATCTGGGGCACGGCCGACGTGCACGAGACCGGTTACCTGCGCCTCTACATCCGACAGCTGCGCAAGAAGCTCGAGCCCGACCCCTCCCACCCGCGGTACCTCCTCACCGAGCCCGGGATGGGCTACCGCTTCGACCCCGACGGCGCCTGAGTCCTTTCGTTCACGCGAACGGGTTCAGGCAGGCCGCGGGTCAGAGGGTGACGAGGCTGAGGCTCATGAGCGCGACGGCGGAGGCGATGACTCCCGCCACCACGGCGGCCTGAGCGAGCACCGAACGCACCACGTGCGGCGGCGCGGCGACTCGCTGCTTCGCCAGGTCGAGCGTCGGATGCGCGCCGAGCGACGCACCGATCCGATCGGTGGCGAGGAAGTGGCCGTTGCTGAACTCGACCATCCCCGCGAACTCCCCGCCCCGGGAGCCGACCCAGAGCTTCGGCTCGGGCGACAGCCAGTCCACCTCGACCAACGAGCCGGCCACGGCGGGCGCGACGGCAGCGACGTGGGCTGAGGCGAGGGCCGCATCCGTGGCCACGGAATCGGGGCGTTCGAGGATGCTCATGGGAAGTCCTTTCGATCGCCTTTGTCTCGAGTGGCGACTTGTTAGAGAGGCTAGCTAGTTTTTTGCCCTCGCGCCTGGGCTTGCGGCGGCGAGTCTGTTCGATGTATAGAGGTGCGAGGATCGAAGAGTGACCAGACCCGCGTCCGAGACGACCACCGAGTACACCGCCCGGCGCATCCTCATCGAGACCTCGACCGCGTACCGCGACCTGCAAGCCCGCCTCGACGAGGCGGTCGCACCCCTCGACGACGCCGACGTCGCTGAACTCGAAGCGGGACGGACGACCTGGGCCGGCTTCCTCCGCGGGCTGACCTGGACCGTCCCCTCCGGATTCGTCCGACTCTGGCGCCATGAACACGGCGCCCTTCTGCGCCACTCGGGCAGCACGATCGAGACCACGAGCTACCTGCTCGCCGACCCGGCCGTCACGGCGCGGGCCCTCCGACAGGATGGCGGCGCCCTGCTCTACCTGCCTGTACGACTCGAGATGCAGTCGCGCCCCGAGGGCAGCGCCCTCCTCGTCGAGCAACCGGGCTCTGCCCTCGGATCCTTCGATCGCAACAAGCTCACGCAAGCGGGCGCCGAGCTCGACCGCCGACTCGGCGACCTCATCGAGTCGCTCGAACTCCCGCGACCGGACACCCTGCGTCGCTGACGCCGACCCACGGCGGCACCTTGCGGACAGGTCACAAGTAGCTAAGCTCCTTGATAATGAGGTATTCGAACGACTCCGTCACCGCGGCCGACCGCATCCGGCAGATCGGGATCCCGGTCTGCGCCGCGCTGGCCGTGGCAGGCGCGTTCATCGGCTCCGGCGCCGCAGGGGGCACCCCGATCGCCGAGGCCGCCGGAGGCGCTCTGAGTGCCGACTCCACGATGGTGGCGCCCGCCGGCCCCGCCTTCGCGATCTGGTCGGTGATCTATCTCGGCCTGATCGCGTACGCCGTCTACCAGGCCCTGCCCGGCCGTGCCGCCGATCCCCTGCTCCGCGCGATCGGCGTGCCCGTGGCCGCGTCGATGCTCCTCAACGCCGCCTGGATCCTCAGCATCCAGTTCGACGCGCTCTGGCTGAGCGTGCCCCTCATCGTGCTGCTGCTCGTCTCGCTCCTCTGGGTCCTCGGGGTGCTGCGGCGACGTCGTCCGGGTGCCGGGCGGAGTGCCGGCCCCGCTCAGGCGCTTCTGGTCGACGGCGTCTTCGGCCTCTATCTCGGCTGGGTCACCATCGCGACCGTCGCGAACATCGCCGCGGCGCTGACAGCGGCGGGCTTCGATGGGCTGGGCGTCGCCCCCGAGGGGTGGGGCATCGCTCTGCTCGTCGTGGCGGGCCTGCTCGGTGTGGGGCTCACGGTGTGGTCGAGGGGCAGGATGGCGGCGCTTCTCTCGCTGTCGTGGGGCGTGGCCTGGATCGGGGTGTCGCGCATCACAGGAACCCTCGAGGCGCCCGCGGTGGCGGTCAGCGCCTTCGCGGTGGCCGGCGCTCTCGTCGTGCTGGCCCTCGTGTCTGCGGTCATCACCGCCGTGCGCTCCGCTCGCGCTCACCAGCCGGACGGCACCACCTCACCCTCCTGAGCACACCCGATAGGAGCGGTTGCACGGCGCGGCCAGCCGCGGCTTCTGGGTGTGCTCGGGTATCAACGGCGGCGTGCGGCAGGATGTGAGCATGAGCAGGTGGGCGGCGCTGCTGCGGGGCGTCAACGTGAACGGCATCACCATCAAGAGCGCCGAGCTCAAGGCCCTCTTCGTCTCGCTCGGGTACCGCGACGTGCGTACGGTGCTCGCCTCCGGCAACGTGGTCTTCGAGACCGACGATCCGGCCGGCACGCTGAAGCCCGCGATCGAGAAGGCCCTGGGCGAGCGCTTCGGGTACGACGCGTGGATCGTCCTCGTGCCGCACGCGTCGCTCGAGACCATCGTCGCCGGCTATCCGTGGCCCGAGACGGAGGCGGCGCATCCGTACGTGGTCTTCGGATCGGACGAGGGCGCGTTGGGCGAGATCGCCCAGGCCGCCGAGGAGCTCGACCGCGGCGACGCCGCGATCGAGCGGGCCGTGCGCGACGGTGACGTCGTGTACTGGGAGTGCCCGAAGGGGTCGAGCACCGACACCCCGTTCGCGAAGCTCCTGGCGAAGACCCGCTACAGGTCCGTCACGACCACTCGCAACCTGCGCACCCTCCGCAAGCTGCTCTAGCCGCGGCGGGCGCGGTAGGCGACCACGTTCATCCGGTTGCCGCAGTTGCCCACATCGCAGTACCGCTTCGAGCGGTTGCGCGTGAGGTCGACGAGCACGGCGTCGCAGTCGTCGGCGGCGCAGATGCGCAAGCGGTCGTACTCCACCGAGCGGATGACGTCGACGAACGCCATCGCGACCTCCACCCGGATGCGCGTCACGAGCGGAGCCTCGGCCTCGGTGGCGTGGAGGTGCCAGTCCCAGGCGTCGTGGCGCACCAGCTGAGGCAGGGCGGCCGCGTCGCGGAGGAACGCGTTCACGATGCCGACGGCCTCGTCGCGGTCGACCTCCCAGAATCGCCGGAACTCATGACGGGCGGCGCGGATCTCGTCGAGCTCGGCCTCGTCGCCGTCGCGTCGACCGGAGTACTCGTGCTCGTCGAGGAGCTCGACCAGCGCCCGCGGTTCGGTGAGCTCGTCGTCGCGCGAGTGCGAGGCGCCGGGCAGCGTGTTGACGAGCGCGGCGGTGAACGCCAGGGTCGCCTCGGTGTCATAGGCAAAAACCACGTTGACTCCTGACAGCTCTCCGGTCTAGTGTCACTAGCGTAGCGCCGTTAGCTCCTGACACGACGCCCGCGACGATCGGACGTCCGATGAACCCCACCGCCAGCCGCACGGCCGCCACCGGTCTCGTGATCGCCCTGGTGTCCGCCGCCGCCTTCGGCACCAGCGGGGCGTTCGTCAAACCGCTGCTCGACGCGGGCTGGTCCCCGGTCGCCGCGGTCACCGTGCGCGCCGCCGGCGGCGGGCTGGTGCTTCTCGTGCCCGCACTCCTCGCGCTCCGCGGTCGCTGGCGGATGCTGTGGCTGGCCTGGAAGCAGGTCATCGCCTACGCGCTCATCGCCGTGGTCGGCTGCCAGGTGTTCTACTTCGCGGCGCTCGAGACCCTCGACGTCGGCACCGCGCTGCTCATCGAGTACTCGGCGCCCGTGCTGCTCGTGCTCTTCGCCTGGGCGCGGACGCGGGTGCGCCCGCAGACGCTGACGATCCTCGGGGCGATCGTGAGCATCCTCGGCCTGGCGCTGGTGGTCGGCCCCGGCGGGTCGCAGGGCTTCGATCTCGTCGGCGTCGGATTCGCGTCCTTGGCGGCGCTCTGCCTGGCGGGGTACTACCTCATCATCGCCGCGCCAGGCGGCGACCTGCCTGCGGTGACGCTCGTCTCGGCCGGGCTGCTGCTGTCGGCGACGGTGCTCGGGATCCTGGGCTCGACCGGGCTGGTGCCGTTCACGTTCTCGTCGACCGACCCGGTGGTGCTGGGCGCGAGCGTGCCGTGGTGGATGCCGATGGCCGTCATCGTGCTCGTCGCCACCGCGCTCGCCTACCTCACGGGCCTCCTCGCCGCGCAGCGGCTGGGATCGCGGGTGGCGTCGTTCGTCGGTCTGGCCGAGGTGCTGTTCGCGATCCTCGTGGCGTGGGTGCTGCTCGGCCAGGTGCCCACCCTGCTGCAAGCGGCGGGCGGCGCGCTCATCGTCCTCGGCGTCGTGCTCGTGAAGCTCGAGCGCGGCGCCGCCACGTCCCTCGAGCCCCTGGGCGAGGCCCCTCACCTTGCGGCGTCGGCGGACGCACCGACCCCCGATCACGCGTCGAGCGGCGAGAAGACGCCCCTGTAAGGCCCGGATGAGGGCGGATACTTGCGACTCGGCGGGAAGACGAACGGGGGGGGGGGGGGGGCGGTCGATGTCGCCCTCCCCGGAAGGGGCCCGGGCAGTACGGTGAGGGCATGGCGGAGAAGCTGTCCCGAGGGGACGAGGTGTCGTGGAAGACGCACGGCACCGAGACGCAGGGCACTGTCGAGAAGAAGATCACGTCCGACACCGAGGAGGCGGGCCGCACGGTTCGGGCCTCGGAGGACGACCCCCAGTACCTGGTGAAGAGCGACAAGTCGGGGCGCGAAGCGGTGCACAAGCCCGAGTCGCTCCACAAGACGACGAAGAAGGACTGACATGAGCGACCAGCCCCCTCACCCCGGATACGGCCCCACTCCCCCCGGCGGGAACGGCGGACCCGGCCCACAGCCCGGCCAGCCCTGGCCGCAGCAGCAGCAACAGCAGCCTCCGCAGCCGTCGCAGGGCCAGCCGTCGTACCAGCAGCCGCCGCAGCAGCCCCGCCACCCCGGGTACGGGCCGCAGCCCGGCGCCGGATACGGGGAGCAGCCACGTCACCCGGGGTACGGCCCGAGCTCGTCCGGCCCAGGACAGCCTTTCGGACAGCCGGGGCCCGGCAAGCCGCGCAACACGCTCGGGCTGGTGTCGGTCATCCTCGCGGGCGCCGCAGTCGTGGTCGGCTTCATCCTCACGCTCGTCCAGGCCTCGGTGATCTACTCGATGGGGTCGGGCGTGTACGGCGTCATCTCGGGCCTCGACACCGTCCTCCGAGGGCTCCTCGGCATCGGCGCGGTGGTGTTCGGTATCCTCGGGCTGCGGAGTCGCGACGGCGGTGTCGTGCTCGCGGCCATGGGAATCGGCGCCGGCGCCGTCATCCTGGTGGGCACGCTGACGTCGATCCTCTACCCGCTCCTCGTCCAGATCAGCTACGGCTACTGAGCGTCCCGATCGTCGAACGGCGAGAACCCGCCCTCCCCGCGCTTCGGGAGGGGCAGGTCCTCGCCGTTCGACGCATGTGCGGAGCTCGCGGGGCCCGGGCCGAGCGGGGGCTCAGCCCACGATCGTGGTGGTGACGCGCACGATCGTGGGTGCGGCGGGGGTCGACGCGAACCCGAACCGCGGGGAGGGCGTGAGCGGCGCCAGCTCTCCCCACGAGCCCGTCGAGTCGCCTGCCTCCACCGATCGGACGTGACGCGCATCCATCACCCCGTAGTACTCGCGTCGGCCACCGCCCGCGGTGCCGGCGGTCGCCGCGCCGCGCACGAGCAGACGTGCGACGGGGTCTATGAGCGCGAGCCACCGCGTCGACAGCGCCAGGCGGCGCGGCTGCAACCGCAGCATCCGACCGAGCGGGCTACGGGATCCGAGCTCCAGGCGCAGCCGGAGGTCGCCCGCGTCGATCTCCGCCCGGTCGGATGTCACCCTCCAGCTCACCGGCACGATCCGCACCTCGTCGAAGCGGTAGGTCTCCGACACCAGCTCGGCCACCTCAGCGCTCGGAGCGAGCAGGAGGCGGTGGCCCGCCGCATCCTCGACCATGACGTCGGCGAAGCGCCCGAGCGGCGATCGGGTCCAGAGGCCCACCACGACGCGGCGTCCGCTGGACGTGCCGATGCCGGCGATGAGGCCCTCGAACCGCATCACCGGCATCCGCTGCGCGCCTCGTGTGCTCAGGCCGGATCCCCGCTCTCGGACCCGCCCTGCGCGAGGGCCGACACATCCTGCCACTTCTCCCACTCGGCGATCCGGCTGTCGTAGTCGGCCTTCATGATGCCGAACGGCGCCGTGCCGAAGAAGACGCGCAGCGGCGGCTCCTCCGCGTCGACGATGCGCAGCAGCGCCTCGGCCGACGCCGCGGGATCGCCCGGCGTGCTCACCCTCGACCGGCGCGACTCGGCGATGCGCTCGCGGAGGTGCTCGTACGCGGGCAGCGGGGTGGCGTGCTTCGCCGAGGCCCCGCTCCAGTCGGTGTCGAACCCTCCGGGCTCGACGAGGGTGACCTTCACGCCGAACGGCGCGACCTCCTGGGCGAGCGCCTGCGAGTAGCCCTCCAGCGCCCACTTCGAGGCGTTGTAGATGCCGATGTTCTGGAACGCCGAGATCCCGCCGATCGACGACACCTGGATGATGTGACCGCTGCCCTGCTCGCGCAGGAACGGCAGCGCGGCCTGCGTGACCCAGAGCGCTCCGAACGTGTTCGTCTCGAACTGGTCGCGGACCTCCTTCTCGCTGAGCTCCTCGATCAGGCCGAACTGGCCGTACCCGGCGTTGTTCACGACGACGTCGAGCCGACCGAACGTGTTCACGGCCTCGCTGACGGCGCCGAAGTCGGCCTCGCGGTCGGTGACATCGAGCTGCAGCGGGAGCACCCGATCACCGAACCGGTCCACGAGGTCGGCGAGCGAGGAGGTGTCGCGTGCGGTCGCAGCCACCCGGTCTCCGCGCTCGAGGGCGGCGACCGCCCACTCGCGGCCGAAGCCGCGCGATGCGCCGGTGATGAACCAGACCTTCTCTGCCATGGTCGTCCTTCCTCGGGCCGCGGCGACCACCGCCGCCGACCCGTCTTCAGCTAACTCCTTCGAGCGTGCTCCAACGCAAGTCGAGCGTGCTCCGACGACAGTCGAAGGGCGCCCGGCGGCTCCCGGCATTCCCCCGCTCGGGGCGTCGCACGGGGGGACGCCGCGTCCCTACACTGGCGCCATGCCGACGCCTCGAACCCCGCGGGTGGTCGCGCTCCTGCTGCTCGTCATCCCGCTGAGCCAATTGCCGATCGACATCTACACGCCGGCCATCCCACGGATGATCACGGAGCTGGGCGCCCCATCCACCCTGGTGCAGAACTCCGTCTCCGCCTACGTGCTCGGCATGGCGCTCGGGCTGGTGCCGGTCGGCGTGCTGGCGGATGCGCTGGGCCGGCGACCCGTGCTGCTGTCGTGCCTGGCCCTCCTCTGCGTCTCGAGCGTGGCGATCGCGTTCTGCGGCGACGCGTGGCTGCTGCTCGGCCTGCGGTTCGTCCAGGGCCTGGGCGGATGCGCGTGCATGGTCGTCGTGTACGCCATCGCCGCCGACGTGGCGCGGGGCCGAGAGCTCACGTCGCTGTCTGGCTGGCTCGGCGCCGCCTGGGGACTGGCCCCGGTGATCGCGCCCGCGGTGGGCGGCATCATCGTGCAGTTCGTGTCGTGGCGGATGATCTTCGTGCTCGTCGCGGTGCTCGCCGGCGTCGTGGCCGTCTTGGTCTGGCGCCTGCTGCCGGAGACTCTGGCGGCCTCCGACCGCGTGCCGGTCCAGCTCCGACCGCTCGCCCGAGTGCTCGGCGCGGCCCTCCGACGGCCGCTCTTCCTCGGCCTCACGCTGGTGTTCGCCCTGTTCGCCAGCGCCCAGCTGCTCTTCGGCGTCGTCGCGCCGCTGCTGTACGAGGTGCGCCTCGGGATCCCGCCGGGCGTCTACGGTCTCCTCGCGCTGGCCATCGGCGCGGCGAACCTCGCCGGAGAGCTCGCCACCGGAGCACTGGCGAAGCGCATCCGCCCCGCCGTCCTCGGCTTCGGCGCGTTCGCCTTCTTCGCCGCCGGCACCGCTGTCCTGCTGGTCACCGGGCTCACCGTGGGTGCCGACACGGTCTGGCTCACGGTCGGCGGCATGCTCGTCATGCTCGGCTGCGGTGCGCTCTGCCCGTTCGCCTACGGCCAGGCTCTCGGCCTCTTCGACCGCAGCCTCGGCCTCATCGGCGGGCTCACCAGCGCGGTCTGCTACCTCGTGGTGTCGGTGACGATGACCGCGGCGGCGGGGCTGCCCGACGACTCGGTCGCCCCCATGGCCGTGGTGTACGTCGGATGCGGAGCGCTCGGCGCGATCCTCCTCGCCCTGTGCCTGCGGGCCATGAGATCGCCCGTGGCCGTGCCGGCCGCATCGCGCTAGCGTCGCGATCATGAGCACTCCAGCACCCGACTCCACCGCGCAGAAGGCCCTCACCCTCAAGGCCCTGCACGAATCCGACACCATCCTCCGCGTGGTCAACGTGTGGGACGCGATCACCACGAGGACCGTGGCAGCCCTCCCCGAGACGAAGGCCATCGCCACCGCAGGCCACTCCGTGGCCGCGTCCTACGGCTACGCCGACGGCGAGATCCCCCTCGACCTGGCGCTCGAGGCGGTCGCCCGCATCGTGGCCGCCACGGACCTGCCCGTCACCGCCGACCTCGACGACGGTCACGGCGACGCGGGCGAGACCGTCCGTCGGGCGATCGGCGTGGGGGCGGTCGGCGCCAACGTGGAGGACCGTCTGCGTCCCCTGGACGAGTCGGTCGCCGCCGTGCGCGCGATCGTCGCCGCCGCGGCCGCCGAGGGTGTCGAGTTCCAGCTCAACGCCCGCACCGACGCGATCGCGCGGGGCGGAGACCGCCCGCTCGACGAGAGCATCGACGACGCGATCGCCCGCGGCCGCGCGTTCCTCGACGAGGGCGCCAGCCTCGTTTTCGTGCCCGGCGTCCTCGACCGGCCCACCACCGAGCGGCTCGTGGAGGGTCTCGGCTGGCGCAAGCTGAGCGTCATCGGACTGCCCGGCGCGCTGCGCGCGGCGGAGTACGAGGAGCTCGGCGTCGCCCGCATCTCCTACGGCCCGCTGACCCAGCGTCACGCCCTGCGGGCCTTCCGCGACCTCGCGGTCGACCTCTACGGCGACGGCGTCGTTCCCGAGGACACGCCGCCGCTCAACTGACTCCCCTGCGGGACCCGGCCCTCCGGAGTACTCTGGCGGATCGTGAGCACGGACTATCCGGACACGGTTCGCCAGACCCCCGAGGCCTCCCTCATGCGCGCGCTCCGCGAGTACCGGCAGGCCGAGCAGCGGTTGATCGCGCGAACCGGCGCCGCACTGGGCGTGAGCGAGAACGATCTCGTCGCGCTCCGCTACCTCCTCTGGGAGGAGCGCCGGGGCAGCCTCATCCGGCCGAAGGCGCTCGGGCGCTATCTCGGCCTGTCGAGCGCGTCGATCACCGCCCTGATCGACCGGCTCGTGGCCCGGAGATATGTGTCGAGGAGCCCCGACCCGGAGGACCGTCGCGCCGTCATCATCGCGCTCGAGCTGAGCGATGACGTGCGGGGCCGCATCGAGCGGGTGAACAGCGATCTGCTCGCCGCGCTCGCCCGCCTCGATCCGGAGTCGTCCGCGCGATTCACCGGGTTCCTGCAGGACGTCCGTCTCGAGATCGACCGCGTCGACTGATCCGCTCTACTGCCTGTAGGAGGCGAGGAAGTTCCCGAAGCGCTCGATCGCCTCGGTGATCACCCGCTCCTCGGGCAGGGTGACGACACGCACGTGGTCGGGGTCAGGCCAGTTGAAGCCCGTGCCCTGCACGAGCAGGATGTGCTCCGCCACGAGCAGGTCGTAGACGAGCTTCTCGTCGTCGCGGATCTCGTGCACCTCGGGGTCGAGACGAGGGAAGGCGTAGAGCGCGCCCTGCGGCTTGACGCAGGAGACGCCCGGGATGGCGTTGAGCCCCTCCCAGGAGGCGTCGCGCTGGGCGAGCAGACGGCCGCCGGGCTGGATGAGCGCGTCGATCGACTGCACCCCGGAGAGCGCGGCCTGCACCGCGTGCTGGGCGGGCACGTTGGGGCAGAGGCGCGTCGAGGCGAGGAGCGTGATCCCCTGCAGGAAGCCCGTCGCGTGCTCGCGGGGGCCGGTCACGACCATCCATCCGGATCGGTACCCCGCCACACGGTACGTCTTCGACAGTCCGTTGAAGGTCAGGCAGAGAAGGTCCGGTGCCACTGTCGCCAGGGGGATGTGCACCGCGTCGTCGAAGAGGATCCGGTCGTAGATCTCGTCGGCCAGGAGCAGCAGCGAGTGCTCCCGGGCGATCTCGACGATCCCCTCGAGCACCTCCCTCGTGTACACGGCGCCCGTGGGGTTGTTCGGGTTGATGACCACGATCGCCTTGGTGCGCGGCGTGACCTTCGAGCGGATGTCGTCGAGATCGGGCTGCCAGTCGTTGGCCTCGTCGCTGAGGTAGTGCACGGGAGTGCCGCCGCCGAGGCTGGTCATCGCGGTCCACAGGGGGTAGTCGGGCGCCGGGATGAGGACCTCGTCGCCGTCGTCGAGCAGTGCCTGCATCGTCATGGTGATGAGCTCCGACACCCCGTTGCCGAGGAACACCCACTCGGGGTCGACCCGCGGGAAGCCGGGGACCTGCTCGTAGCGGTACGAGACGGCCTGGCGGGCCGGGAGGATCCCGCGGCTGTCGCTGTACCCGTGGGCGGTCGGCAGCGACGCGATCATGTCGCGCACGATCTGGTGCGGAGCCTGGAAGTCGAACGTCGCCGGGTTGCCGGTGTTGAGCTTCAGGATGCGGTAGCCGTCGGCCTCCAGACGCGAGGCCTCGTCGAGGGCCTTGCCGCGGATCTCGTACAGGACGTTCCGGAGCTTGGACGACTGGTCGAGCGTGCGGTAGGCCATGCCGTCAGGGTACAGCTGCTGACCGACGGGATGCGCCTTAGCAGAGTCGCGAGGACCTTGTCCATCCCTATCTCGTCGGTCTCGAACTAGTTAGGCTGTCTAACGTCTTCACCGAGACCACAAACCCATAGAGGAAGGACCGATCATGGCCGCGATGACCCTCGTCTCCGAGACGGGAAGCTACACCGTCGAGCGGCACGCGAACGGGATCTACCGCGTCTCCCTGGGTGCCTCCTTCCTCGGGTTCGTCGAGCGGGCCGGCGGCATCTACGTCGCTCTCGCGGGAGAGCGCTACGACGTCGCGGTCGAGGTGGGCCAGGCCCACTCACTCGCCTCGGCGGCGTCGGCCCTGTACGCCCGTCGTGGCACGGCCACGCAGATCGGCTTCTCCACGGTCGCCTGATGCCCTCCGTCGATCTGCTCGAGCGTCGAGCTGCGCGGCGTCCTACACTGAACGGATGACCACCGAGGCCGTCGGTTCGTCCGACCACTACTGGTACGGCGAGGCCACCCAGCGCGAGCGCAGTGTCGCCGTGCTCGAGGCCATGCGCACCTATCGCGCTGCCGAGACGGCCATGCGCCGGCGCACCCAGGCCTCGATGAACATGGGCGAGACCGACCTGCTCGCTCTGCGCTACCTCATCCGAGCGAACTCGTCCGGCCGCAGCGTAGGCCCTAAGGAGCTCGCTGCCTACCTCGGCATCTCGAGCGCCTCGACCACGGCACTCCTCGACCGGCTCGAGAAGAGCGGCCACGTCGAGCGGCAACCCAGCCCGTTCGACCGCCGGGCCCTCATCATCCTCCCCACCGTCGCGACCGACGAGGAGGTGCGCTCGACGCTCGGGCAGATGCACTCCCGCATGATGGAAGTCGCCGCGAGGCTCAGCCCCGAGGAGTCGCGGGTCGTCGTGTCGTTCCTCGACGGCATGCGCGACGCCGTCGACGAGATCGACGCCCACATCCAGCCCTAGCGGGCTGCCGAGGCGCCGACCCGGTTCTCAGGTCTCGAGCAGGAGCCGGCGCTGCTCGTCGACGTCGTAGGACGCCTGCGGCCAGGCGAGGTCGAGCGGGCGCATCCGCTCGAGCAGCAGCTGCTGCACGGCCAGGCTCGAGTACCACTTGCGGTCGGCCGGGACGACGAACCAGGGCGCGGCATCGGTGTTGGTGGCGGTGAGCGCCTCGGAGTAGGCCCTCTGCAGCGCGGCCCAGTCCCCCCGGCTGGTGACGTCGGCCTCGGTGAACTTCCAGTGCTTCTCCGGCCGGTCGAGCCGCGAGAGCAGTCGGGCGAGCTGCTCCTCCTTGCCGAGGTGCAGGAACACCTTCACCAGGGTGACGCCGCTGTCGACGAGCTCCTGCTCGAAGCGGTTGATCGCGTCGTAGCGGGCCTCGAGCTCGCTCTGATCGAGGGTGCCGTTCACCGCCGGCACGAGCACGTCCTCGTAGTGCGAGCGGTCGAAGATCCCGAGGAGCCCCGGCGACGGCACGCGCGTGCGGATGCGCCACAGGAAGTCGTGCTCGAGCTCCTCCGGCGTCGGCTTCTTGAAGGCGGCGTAGACGATGCCCTGCGGGTTCATCTGCGCCATCACGCGCTTGACGGTGCCGCCCTTGCCCGCCGTGTCCATCCCCTGCAGCACCAGGAGCACCGACTCACGGCCGCCGCCGGTGCTGTGCGCGAAGAGCTTCTCCTGCAGCGTCTCCAGCTCGCCGACGCTGGCGTCGAACAGCTTCTGGCCCTCCGCCTTGGCGTCGACGTTCGGCGTCAGCGCCGTACCCGCCTCCGAGATCACACCGAGCGGCGCCAGTCGCAGCGCCTCGCTCCACGTCGTCATCGCAGCTCCTTCGTCATGTTCGTCGCCGTCACCCGGTAGCCCAGGGAGTCGTAGAGCGAGCGGGCGACGGTGTTCGGACCGAACACGTTGAGCCCGATCCGGTCGCCGCCGCGGGCGCGGGCCTCCTGCTCGGCCAGGCGCATCGCGGCGCGTCCGTAGCCCTTTCCGCGGTGCTCCTCGTCGATCTCGACGTCGAGCACCCACCACGCGGTCGGCTGATCGGGGTCGAGCAGGCCGATCCACAGCGCGCCCACGACCGTGTCGTCGCCGCCGTCCTCGCCGCGCTCGACCACCTGGAACACGAGCTGCCCTTCGGCGGGTCTGCCACCCGGGAAGTACTCCTGCGACTGCGCCACCCGCTTCGCGGCGTACTCCGGGGTGTCGCCCGCGGCGATCCGCTCGGCGAGGTAGTGCGCCTCGGCGTTCGCCCGCCACACCCCCAGCGCGTCGTCGGGCATCGGCCGCAGTGCAGTCCCCATCCGCCCACCGTACCCCCGCGCGGCGGGGCGGGATCACCAGGCGAGGTCGGCGTCGAGGCCCGCGCGGGCCGCCGAGGCGCGCACGCGATGGTGGAGCTCGTCGGAGGCGCGCTTGGCCTCCGGATGGGTGCTGACGCCGTCGTGGGCGGCGAGACGCCCGCCGACGTAGACGCGGGTGAGGTTCCGCAGTCCGCACGCCATCGCGTAGTGCGCGTACGGGTCCCACACCGGCCCCGTGTCGGGGTTCCGCGGGTCGACGACGACGAGGTCGGCGAGCTTCCCCACCTCGAGCGAGCCGATCCTGTCGGCCACGCGCAGCGCCTCTGCACCACCGAGGGTGTGCATCCGGATCATCTCGCGCGGCATCACGATGCCGGCGTCGCGGTGCAGCGCCCGCTGCGAGTACATCCCGAACCGCATGTTCGAGAACGGATCGGACACATCCGTGCAGGACTGGTCGTCGAGTCCGACGCCGATCGGCATCCCCAGGTCGCGGTAGCGCGGGATGTCGGCGAAGCCGGAGGCGAGCCGGCCGTTGGAGGTCGGCTGCCACACCATCCCCGCACCGGCGGCGGCCGTCGCGGTCGCCATGTGCTCGTCCGGGTGCACGAAGTGGCCGAAGAGAAACCCCGGTCGCAGTGCGCCGGAGCGCTCGTACCAGTCGAACTTCTCGCGCTGCTGCTCCAGCTCCTCGCTGGTCTCGAGGAAGTGGGCCTGGTTCGTCACGCCGTGGACGTCCATCATGCGGGCCTCGTGCATCGCCGTGTCGGGCGAGTCGCTCCACTGCTGGGCGCCGAACACGCTCGCCCCCAGGTCGAGGTCGGCGGGGACGGAGCCGCGCACGTACTCGACGGTCTCGCCGAACACGCGGTACGCGGTGTCGAGGTCCTGCAGCTCGGAGTCGAGCCGGAGCGAGTTGACCATCCGGAGTCCGGCGTCCCGGCCCGCGTCCACCTGTCGATGCACGTACTCGGGTCCGAGGGTGTCGAGCACCATCCGGCTGTCGCTTGCGGCGTCGTACCGGGTGTGGATGCGCGACGACGTGAAGTTGTAGGCCGACGTGATGCCGTTGGCGAGGAAGTCGAGGCAGCCGTGCAGCGTCATCCAGTACGCGTCCTCGGCGTCGGTGCCCGACATGAACTGCGCCTGCACGCCCACCCAGCCGTAGAGCGGCTCGCCGGGCGTCATCCCGCGCATGCCCGACGTGAAGATGTGGCTGTGCGCCGAGACGAACCCCGGTGCGACGAAGGCCCCCCGCACGTCGACGACCTCCTCCGCCGCGAGCGCCTCCGGTGGTGCCTCCCCTGCGCCGAGCGCCGCGATGCGCCCGTCCTGCCCGACGCTCAGCCAGCCGCGGAACCAGTCCTCGCCGTCTTTCATCGACAGCACCACCGCGTCCGTCAGGGTGAGGAGGAGAGGCGCCGCGGGCTCGGGGATGCTCATGCCGTCATCCTGCCTACCGCGTGTTGCGGCGGTGTTGCGCCCGCGTTTCCGTCTCCTCGCGGTCGCCCGCGGGCCTCGCTCAGGGTTCGAGGTGGAGGTCGCGGCCGATCTCCACGGCCCCGTCGCGGCTCGACACCCCGAGCTTGCGGTAGATGCTCCGCAGCTGCGTCTTGACGGTGTTCGGGCTGACGAACAGGGAGTTCGCGATGCCCTCGGTGGTCTCGCCGCGGGTCAGGTGGGCGAGCACGGTGCGCTCGCGCGGGGTCAGGCCGCCCGCGGGGTTCAGCTCGGGCCTCGGCGCAAGCGACTGCAGCACCTGCAGCTGAGCCGCGGTCAGCCCCAGGGTCTCGAGGATGCGCGACGGGAGCAGATGGAGGATCAGCAGCTGGCGGTCGGCGAGGAGCGCCTCCGCCGCCGCCGTCAGCCGCGCGTCGGACTCGTCGCGGAGCACGGCGAGCAGCACGTCGGCCATGCCCGACCAGCGGGGAGGGGTCGACGCGCGGCGCGCGACCGCCCGAGCCCTCCTGACGCCGCCCTGCACGTCCCCCGAGCGGCCTCCGCGAGCGCGAGGGCCAGCTCGAGTGGTGCATTCGGCCGTGTGCCTCCGGCCCGCCCGGAGAGGCCGATCTCCCGCAGATCGGCGAGGGCCCGGAGCGGCCTCGCCTCCAGGAGCCGCAGCCGCACGACGGCCAGCGCGAGGTAGGCCGCGTCGACCCCGCGCGGCGAGAGCGCCGTCGGCTTCGAGACCGTGTGCTGTTCGACCTCGCGCACCATCCCGTGCACGTCGGCCGGGCGGGCGACCAGCGAGCGGACGAACAGCTGCTCGGCCCAGCTCTCCGGATGCGCCTGCTCGCCCAGCGACTCGAGGTGACGCCGGGCAGCGGCGAAGTCGACGACGTCGGCCGCGAGAAGAGCCCGGGCGAGGATCTCCTCTGTGCGATACCGGACGGGCACACCGGCCGCGGGTTCGGTGCGGTCGAGCCACTCCTCCGCGAGGGCGCGACGGCCCGCGACGGCGTGGAGCCAGGCGATCCTGCCGGCGACGTGGCTCGTGATGACCGTGTCGCCGGCGATCGTGCCGAGGTCGAAGGTCTCGAGGTAGTCGACCAGAGCCGCCCGCTCGTCGCCGACGAACTCGTGGCTGCGCCCCCACTGCACCATGAGGTGAGGGAGGGAGTACTGCACCGCGACGCGGTCGGCGTCGGGCGCGCCGTCCAGCGCCGCCCGGGCCCGCCTCGCGGCATCCGTCGCCTCGTCGAGACGACCGGCGGAGCGTCGCCCCGCGGTCCGGCTCGTCAGCTCGGTCAGCGTGTCGAGGAGGTCGCCCGTCTCACCCGTTCGAGGAGCGACGTCACGGTAGACCACCGGCGAGTCGGCCGACGACATCAGGTGGGCGATGTACGCCTCCGCGGCATCCCACCTCGGCTGCGACCGCCGCACGCGCGGCGGCAGCGCGGCGATCGTCGCGTGCAGGAGCGGCAGGTCCTCGGCGATCAGCACCGACCAGTTGTGCTCGAGCAGCAGCACCACCGCATCCCACCGCTCGCCCGCCACGGCCTCCCGCACGGCGTCGGCGATCGCCGCCAGCCGTTCCCCCTGGTGTCGCCCATGACCTTCCCTCTCCCGATGCTGTCTCAGACCCAGATCGAGCGGATCGCGTTTCGTGACGCGATCCGCGTCACGAATCCGCGCATCCGGACTCTGAGTCGGTACGACAGCGTCGGGTGAGCACGACAGCGGCAGCACCGCAGGAGGGATGGGTCATGGACTTCCGCCGACAGCCGGTCGGCCGGTTCGAGTTCCGGGCGAGCCCGTGGGGGCGGATCGGGGCGGGGCGAGTCCGGCGAGTGGTCGTGTGGCGGAGCGAGGTCACCGTGTGGACGGGAGGGGGACGTCGCTGCTGGGTGCGGGGCGGGGTCGCCTTCCACTTCGCCGAGTCCGGTGGGGGGCGCGGCCTGTCCCGTCACATCCTCGCGGTGGGCGAGGGGCCGGTCGTCGTCCTCGACGCGTCGGGCTTCCCCCGTGCGCGCTACCTCCTCCTGCGTCGACACCTCGAGAACTTCATGGCCACCGGCGGTACCGCTCTCTCGAGACCGCCCGGGTTTGCGTCGCGCTCCGATCACCGCTACCGTTCCGAGCATCCGCGAGGAGCCAGGTGGGGGCATGGATCGCGTGATCTTCGGACCGAATGAGCTCCCTCATGAGAAGACCGGCCTCCCACCTCCTCGCCGACGACGTGCTGCTGGCGCGCACCCGCGACGATGACCGCAGCGCCTACGGAGAGCTGTGGCTGCGCCACTCCGCCGCCGCCTACGCGGTGGCTCGCGCCTACCCGCGGCTCGACGCCGACGACGTCGTCGCGGAGGCGTTCTCCCGGGTCCTCGCTGCGCTCCGCGGCGGCCGCGGCCCCGACCTGGCCTTCCGTCCGTATCTGCTCACGACGGTGAGGAACGTCATCCGCGACTGGGGCACGCGCCCCGCTGCGGACACCGTCGACGACTTCGACCAGACGATCGACCCCGCCGCGCTCGACGCGGAGGAGGCGACGATCGCCGCGCTCGACGGCACCGCCGCCTCGACCGCCTTCCGCAGCCTGCCCACCCGCTGGCAGGAGGCCCTCTGGTACAGCGAGGTCGACGGCCTCAAGCCCCGGCAGTTCGCGCCACTGCTCGGTCTGGCACCCAACGCCGCGTCCGCCCTCGTGGTCCGGGCGCGTCGGGCGTTCCGCGACGCGTGGGTCACGTCCCAACTGGCCCGCGCCGACTCCCCCGAGTGCCAGGTCGTCCTCGACAGCCTCGGCGCGCACACCCGCGGAGCGGTCTCCGCCCGGCAGCGGCGTGCGATCGACGAGCACCTTGCCGGCTGCACCTCCTGCGCGATCGCCTGGACCGAGGCGCGCGACGTCGCCTCCCGGCTCGCACTCGTCCTGCTCCCCCTCTGCGCGGGAGCGGCCGGCGCCACCGGCTACCTCGCCTGGGCGCACGAGGGCGCCGCTGCGGTGAGCGCCTCCCTCGCCCCCGCGGGAACGGCCGGACCGACGTCCGTCCGGGGCCAGGAGGCCGCGAGCCGGGGAGCCGCGAGTCGGGCCGGGATCGTCGCGGTGGCCGCGGCGGGGATCGCCGCCGTCGCGGTCGCGGCGGCGCTCATCGTGAACGCGCTCCCTTCCGCGGATCCGGCCACCGAGGCCATTCCCGCGGCAGCAGCTCAGGATGCCCCGGCCGGCTCCGACGCACCGGCGCCGGCCTCCGCGAGCGACGGCGGGGCGCCGTCCGAGGCCGTTCCCGCCCCGGCCCCGACCCCGCAGCCGTCCACGCGACCGCAGCCGTCGCCGCCCTCGCGGCCTTCGCCGTCGTCGCCGGCGAAGGACCCCGGCGCCTCACTCCCGGAGCCGGTGCCCGCCTCCGACGGCGGCGGCTCGGCGACCGAGCCCGTGCCGGGCGCGCCGGGGGATCCGGGTACGACGACACCCGAGGAACCCGATCCGCTCCCCACCCCCACCATGAGCGTCGACACCTCGGCCGGGCCCCTCGTGTACCCACTGGTGTCCGGCGGCGACGCGCGGCCCGGGAGCGTCGTCGACCTCGTCGACGACGGCGGAGTCGTCATCGCCTCGACCACGGCCGACGCGGACGGCTCCTGGAGCATCGGCGAGTTCTCGGGCGCGGAGTGCGCCACCGACGCCGGCAGCTATCTCCCGGCGGGCGAGCACACCATCCGCCCGCGTCAGTCACTGGACGGCGCTCGGTCCGCCGAGGGCGCGCCGGTGACGTTCACTCTCACGGCGCCGCCCGTCTTCAGCACACCGGCGGCCGGACAGACCGTCTCGCACACGGGTTTCGAGCTCGCCTTCACGGGAATGCCGAACACCTCGGTGCAGAGGATCCGCATCCCCGATGCCGAACCCTGCCGTCCGGTCCCCATGCTCACGGATGCGGCAGGAGCGTACTCGGGGACGTACAGCGTGCCGGAGCCCGAGACTTTCACGCTCGGCCTGCGCTACATCGACCCGGCGACCGGCCGCCACGGGGCGGCCGTCTTCGTCACGTTCACGGCGGAGTGACCCCGCTCGCGACGGCTCAGGTCTGCGGGTGGGTGAAGTCGCTGCTGCCCGGGTTGACATAGCTCGAGCGCTTCGGCTCGTCCGCATCGTCGTCGACCTCGGCCGTGCCCTTCTTGTCGTAGAAGGCCGCATCGGCGTCGGCGAGGAGATCGCGCCCGGCGTCCTTCTGCTCGTCGGTGGCCTCATCGGCCCCGCTCATCAGCGGCTCGTCCTGGGTTCGCTCATCGCTCATACCCGCGACCGTAATCCCGGTCGCCCGGTCCCGCATCCTGCTCGATGTCAGGCGGCAGGGCCGGCGGCGACCGCGAACAGCGCCAGCGCCCCGCCGATGATGAAGAGGGCGGTGCCGAACTGCATCGTGCGCGTCTTGTTCTTGTCGGCGATCGGCACGCTGACCTCGAGGATCGGGCAGCCCGACCATCCGATGAGTCCCACGCTCAGCGCCACCAGCACCGACCCGACCCACCAGATGGCGTCGAGAAGAGGGGGCAGCACCCCGGGGCGCCAGCCCGACGCGAACAGCGTCGAGGCCACGAGTCCGGCGGAGCCGGCGGCCACGGCGAACCACGCCGTCCCCGTCCACATGATGCGCTGGACGTTCTTCTCGGGAGACATCAGCTCGTGAGTCTCGGTGTGCAGCTCCTGGGTCATGATCAGAGTCTGCACCCAAAGAAGTGGACCTGGGTCAACAACAGCCCTCTGAGTCCGTGTGCGCTACGATAGTAGCCAGTGAGTGCATCATAGTGACGGAGAGGATCCTCATGGAGGACGACCTGACGCCGGCCCTCGCGGGCGCGCTCCGGTCGGCCCGCGAGGAGGGCGGACTGTCGAGTGGCGCCCTCGCCGAGGCATCGGGTGTCTCCAGGGCGATGATCTCCAAGATCGAGCGCGGAGACTCCCAACCCACCGCCGCGCTCCTCGCCCGACTCTGCGCGGCGCTCGGCCTGACCCTCTCGGAGCTGATCGCCCGAGCCGAGGGCTCTCGCAGTCGACTCGCGCATCGTCACGATCAGCCCGTCTGGACCGATCCCGCCTCCGGATACACCCGTCGAGCCGTGTCACCCGCCGCGAGCGCGACGCTCGAGCTCGTCGAGGTCGAGCTCCCGGCGGGAGCGCGCGTGATGTACCCCGCCGAGTCGTACCGCTTCATCGACCAGCAGATCTGGGGCCTCGGCGGCACCCTCCACTTCAGCGAGGGCGGCGAGACGCACGTCCTGCACGCCGGCGACTGCCTCCAGCTCGGGCCGCCGTCGGACTGCGTGTTCGAGAACCCAGGACCGGGTCCCTGCCGCTACCTCGTGGCCATCGCGAAGAACCCCTCCCGCGCCGCCACATCGAGGGGAGAGCACCGATGAGGATCGAGGCCGCCGCGCTCGAGCACATCGCGGAGATCGCCGCGATCTACAACGACGCCGTACTGACCACCACCGCGGTCTGGAACGACTCCCCCGTCGGTGTCGACGACAGGAGAGCGTGGCTGGAGGATCGGCTACGACTCCGATTCCCCGTCCTCGTCGCCCTCGACGAGGACGGGGGCGTGGTCGGCTACGCCACGTTCGGGCCCTGGCGTCCGCACGACGGCTACCGCAACACCGTCGAGCACTCCGTCTACGTGCGGAGCGACCAGCGCGGAAACGGGGTCGGGCGGATGCTCATGGTCGCCCTCATCGACCTCGCGCGAGCAGGGCGCGTCCACGCCATGATCGGAGCGATCACGTCCGACAACACTGCTTCCCTCCGCCTCCACGAGGCGCTCGGCTTCGAGCACGGTGGCACTCTGCGGCAGGTGGGGGCGAAGTTCGGCCGGTGGCTCGATCTCACGTTCCTGCAGCTGATCCTCGACGAGAGGCCGACGCCTCTCAGCTGATCGTGAGGCGGTTCTCGACGCATCCGGGTAGGATTGTCGTCGACAAGGGGAGTACTCCCACTGGCAGTGAGCCCGTCACTACGGATGCGTCGTCGCACTCCCGGGCCATTGGTTCCGACGAAGGTCGGAATGGAGGAGACCTTGGCGCCGTCGCCTACCCCTTGGAGCACCCATGCAGGTCACCCCGCTGGTCTGGATCATCACCATCGCCGTGACGATCGCCTTCTTCGTCTACGAGTTCTTCGCGCACGTCCGGAAGCCCCACGAGCCGACCATCGGCGAGTCCGCCCGCTGGTCCGCGTTCTACATCGGTCTCGCGCTGCTGTTCGGCGTGGGCATCGGCGTCGTCTCCGGATGGACGTACGGTGGCGAGTACTTCGCCGGCTACCTCACCGAGAAGGCGCTGTCGATCGACAACCTCTTCGTGTTCCTCCTGGTGATGAGCGCGTTCGCCGTGCCGAAGGCATACCAGCAGAAGGTGCTGATGATCGGCATCATCATCGCGCTCGTGCTGCGCGGCGGGTTCATCGCGGTGGGTGCGACCCTCATCGAGAACCTGTCCTGGATCTTCTACCTCTTCGGCGCGCTGCTGCTGTTCCTGGCGTGGCGTCAGGCGTTCTCGAACCACGAGTCCGACCCTGCGAACGGCCGGTTCATGCGCTTCGCCCGCCGACACCTCCCGGTGACCGACGAGTACCACGAGGACCGCCTCACCACGCGCATCGACGGCAAGCGCTTCGTCACCCCGATGTTCCTCACGATCATCGCGATCGGGTTCATCGACCTCATCTTCGCGGTCGACTCGATCCCCGCCATCTACGGCCTGACGAGCGAGGCCTACATCGTGTTCACGGCCAACGCCTTCGCGCTGATGGGCCTCCGCCAGCTGTTCTTCCTCATCGGCGGACTCCTCGAGCGCCTCGTGTACCTCTCGCAGGGCCTCGCCGTCATCCTCGCCTTCATCGGCGTGAAGCTCGTCTTCCACGCGCTGCACGTCAACGAGCTTCCGTTCATCAACGGCGGGCACCCGGTGGAGTGGATCCCCGAGATCCCGATCTGGTTCTCGCTGCTGTTCATCGCCGCGACGATCACCGTCGCCACCGTCGCGAGCCTCGCCAAGACCCGGGGCGCTCGAGCGGATGCGAAGTCCGGGAAGAAGGAGGTCCACTCGTGAGCGCGTTCTCGAAGCTGATCGGCATGGCGCAGAAGGCCCTCGGTGAGGATCGGGCGCCCTCTTCGGGCTCCGGTTCGGGCTCGGGCCTGGGTTCGGGCTCCGGCTCCGGTTCGGGCGACTGGCGCTCGGTGGTGTGGCAGGCCGCCGACCGCCTCACGGGTGACGGGCGCCCTCCGGCTGCTGCGCCTGCGCAGTCGGCTCGTCCCGCGAGCGCGACCGACCCGGCGGATCGGGCGGCCATCGCCCGCTACGACTACCTGCTGCAGACCGCCGACCCGCACCAGGTCGAGCAGGTGCACCGGGAGGCGTTCGCGCGACTCACACCGGCGCAGCGGGAGCAGGTGCAGTCGCGGATGCGGTCGGAGCTCCCCGCGCACGAGCAGCCGCGCTCGTCGGGTGCGGACGACCTCGCCCGCGCCGCCGCGCGCACCGAGGCGAGCCGCCCGGGCCTCCTGCGCGGCCTCCTCGCCCGGGCCGGTGCCGGAGGCTCGTCTCGGGGCAGCGGCGCCGGTCTCGGGATGGCGGCCGCGGGGATGGGAGTGGGCGCGGTGGGCGGTGTGCTCGCCGCGGTGGCGGGCGGCGCGATCGTGAGCTCGGTCGCCGGCCCGCTGCTCGATCAGGCGATGAACCTCGGCGTCGACTTCGACGCTCTCGCGAGCGGCATCGACGTCGAGTCGATCGCCGGCGGCGCCCTCGGGGATGTGGCGGGCGGTGTCGAGGGCCTGACCGGCGGTGTCGAGGGCCTGACCGGCGACCTCGCCGCCGGCGCAGGCGATCTCGCGGGGTCCGCGGGCGAGGCGGCCTCGGGCTTCGGCGATCAGCTCGGCGGCCTCGGCGACCGCCTCGGCTCCTTCGGCCTGGACGACCTCTTCGGCCGCTGACCCGCGCCGGTACCGACCGCGGCGCGGGTTCCGCTCCCTGAGCGCACCGACGAGGCCCATGCGGCCTCGCCGCAGCGACGAGCGGGCGAAACCCGCACGACCCGCATCCGCTCCGCCCGACGTCACCGGAACCAGCACCTCCACCCACCCGGCACGTCCGGCCGCCCAGCATGGGCGGGTTCCGCCCGCTGAGCGCGCCGACGAGGCCTCTGCGGCCTCGACGCCGCGGCAAGCGGGCGCAACCCGCCCCGCACCATCCCGACACCACGGCATCCGGCCGGCCCACCGGGGGCGCTCGGAGACGGGCGCACGTAGGATCGGGGGCGTGAGCGACGAACCGGCCGAGCCCCCTGTCACCCGCAGCCACATCTACCTCGTCAGGCACGGGGAGACGGAGTGGAGCCTGTCGGGGCGGCACACGGGCCGCACCGACATCCCCCTCACCGCGACCGGCGAGGCGCAGGCCCGGGCGGCGGGGCGGGTGCTCGCGGGGCACGACTTCGGCGTGGTCTACACGTCGCCCCGGCAGCGGGCGCGGCGCACGGCCGAGCTCGCCGGCTTCGGCGACCGCGCACACGTGCTCGACGACCTCGCCGAGTGGGACTACGGCGCCTATGAGGGTCTGCTGAAGCCCGAGATCGAGCGGCTCCACGGCGGCCCCTGGTCGATCTGGAGCGACGGCGCGATGAAGGACGAGGAGGGCCGCGGCGAGGACGCCGCCGAGGTGCAGGCTCGCGCCCGAGCGGTCATCGAACGCGTCCGTCCCGCCCTCGTCGCGGGCAAGGATGCGCTGGTCTTCTCGCACGGCCACTTCCTCCGTTCGCTGGCGGTCACCTGGCTCGGGGTGCCGATCTCGTCCGGCGAGCGCATCGCGCTCGACACGGCGAGCCTGTCGATCCTCGGCTTCGAGCACGGGAAGCACGTGCTGCGGCTCTGGAACCGCACGCCGTACACGGAGTGACGTCGTGGCCGCCGCACCGCTGACCCCTCTCGACGCGCTCACCGAGATCGCGTTCCGGCTCGAGCTCGAGCGGGCGCCGTCGTTCAAGGTGCAGGCGTTCCGCCGGGCGGCAGGCGTGGTCGCCGGTCTGGGCGATGAGCAGGTGGCCGAGCGCGCCGCATCCGGCCGGCTCTCGAACCTCAAGGGCATCGGGTCGAGCACGCTGGCGGTGATCACGCAGGCGCTCGCCGGCGAGGTGCCCGAGTACCTCGAGAAGCTGCGCGACCGCGAGCCCGACATCCTCGGCGGCGTCGACGCGGCGCTCGAGCTGCGGGCGCAGGTGCGCGGCGACCTCCACTCGCACAGCGAGTGGTCCGACGGCACCGTCCCCGTCGAGCTCATGGCGGCCACGGCGCAGCAGCTCGGACGCGAGTACCTCGCCCTCACCGATCACTCCCCTCACCTCACGATCGCGCACGGCCTCAGCGCCGAGCGCCTGCTCGAGCAGCTCGACCTCGTGGCGCAGATCGACGAGGGCGCCGACGGGTTCAGGCTCCTCACCGGCATCGAGACCGACATCCTCGAGGACGGCACCCTCGACCAATCCCCCGAGCTTCTCGACCGGCTCGACGTCGTGGTCGCGAGCATCCACTCCGACCTGCGCGCCGACCGGGCGACCATGACGAAGCGGATGCTCGGAGCCGTCGACGATCCGCGCACCAACGTGCTCGGGCACTGCACGGGCCGGCTCGTCGAGGGCTCGCGGGGCACGCGCCCCCAGTCGCAGTTCGACGCAGAGCGCGTCTTCTCCGCGTGTGCGGCCAACGACGTCGCGGTCGAGATCAACTCCCGCCCCGAGCGGCAGGATCCGCCGGACGACCTCATCCGGGTCGCCCTCGACGCGGGCTGCCTGTTCAGCATCGACTCGGATGCGCACGCACCCGGTCAGCTCGCGTTCATCGACTACGGCGTCGCCCGCGCGGCGGCGGCAGGGGTGCCCGCGGACCGCATCATCACCACCTGGCCGGTGGATCGACTGCTCGCGTGGACGACCGCCTTCTGACCGGATCCGGCCCTCGATGAGCCCTCGGCAGGGGTGAAGATGAGGAAATAGTAGACACCAGGTCTCGTGTCCAATCATGCTACAGTCATCCTCATCGTCCCCCAGGACGCGCACTCTATCGGTGCGGTGCGGGTTCGACCGTTTCGGGTCCGGTCGAACCCGCACATCTCTGTGCGGCACCGCTGCAAGGGCATCGGCCCCGCATGACCGGGCCGCGTCATCCGCTGTCACGCGACGATCGCGACGCCACCGCGCTGGCATAGTGGAGACCGTGCCCGAAGACCAGGTCCTCCCACCCGTCGTGACCAGCAGGGCGGATGCCCTCGCCCTCGGACGCGAGCTGGCCGACGAGCTCGCCCCGATCGCCGTCGCCCGCGACGCGGAGGGCACGGCGCCCTTCGCCGAGGTGCGGCGGCTGCGTGCCACCGGCCTCCTGCCCGCCGCCATCCCGACCTCACTGGGCGGCGGCGGCCTCGACTGGCCCACGATCTTCGAGACGATGCGCCCGATCGCCCGGGTGGATGCGGGGCTCGGCCACGTCTTCACGTATCACTTCCTGCAGTCGTGGCGCATCCGGCTGAACGAGGAGTCCGAGCGCATCGAGGCGCTGCAGCGCCGATCCGCAGAGCAGCACTGGTTCTGGGGCGGCGCCGGCAACCCGCGCGACGCGAGCCTCGAGCTCACCCCGGTCGGCGACGGCTTCACCGTGCGCGGCCGGAAGTTCTTCGCCACGGGCGCCCAGGTGTCCGACCGCATCGTCGCGAGCGCCACGCACCCGGGCGACGGCGAGAAGTACTCCGTCGTGATCGACGCGCACCTGTCCGAGGTGGTGCACCACGACGACTGGGACAACATCGGCCAGCGACTCTCGGCCTCGGGGTCGGTGTCGTTCGAAGATGCGGTCGTGCCCGACGCCTACGTCCTCGGCCCGAGCGAGCAGGCAGGGGCACGCTACCGCCCGTACGCGTCGCTGTCGGGTCTGTCGTTCCAGCTCGCCCTCGCGCACCTGCAGGTCGCGATCGCCGAGGGCGCCCTCGCCGCCGCCGCCGGCTACGTGCGGAACGGGACCCGGCCGTGGGGCACGAGCGGCGTCGATCGCGCGATCGACGACCCCTACATCCGCGAGCTCATCGGGCAGCTCGGGTCGGCGACGCGGGCCTCGGATGCGCTGGTCTGGCGCGCCACCGACCTCTTCGCCGCGGCGGAGGAGAAGGGCTGGGAGCTCGGCGACGACGAGCGCGGCGAGCTGTCGATCGAGCTCTCGGCCGCGAAGGTCGAGACCTCGCGGCTCGCCCTCGACGTCTCGTCGCGGGTGTTCGACCTCACCGGGGCGCGAGCCACGGCCTCGCGGCACGGGTTCGACCGGTTCTGGCGCAACGCCCGCACCCTCACCCTGCACGACCCGGCCGTCTACAAGGCGCGTGAGGTGGGCGACCGGCTGCTCACGGGCGAGTTCCCCGAGCCCTCGGGCTACAGCTGATCGGAAGGCGACCGGCGGTGGCGCCCACGCGCATCCGGTGGTCGACTCGAAGGAGCGGATGCGCTGCATCCCGGAAGGAGACATCGTGAGCGACACCAGCACCCCCGGCGACGAGCCGTTCTTCGACCGCGAGGAGGCCTTCGAGGAGGCCAACGACCTCGAGACCAACGACGCCGTGGCCGGAGAGACCGTCTGGGACGGCCCCGGTGACGGCAACGACGGGCCCACGGGCGGATCGCCGCGCGAGGGATCCCCCGACTGGAGCCAGCAGGGCGACACGCAGTACCGCGCCCCAGAGGCGCCGGAGGACGAGGAGCCGGGCGAGTTCCCCTCGGACGAGCGCCTCGACCCCGACCTCGGCGCGGGCGTCGGCGACGGTCCCGAGCAGTCCGACCCGGACGAGCAGACCGTCTGACCCGCCCCGCCCGGCCTCTACCCGCGGCGACCCGCTCCGTGGCGTCCGCCACACTCCTGGCGTTTCGCCACGCGCATGCGTATGGCGAAACGCCATCAGTGTGGCGGAACGGGGCTGACGACGCTCGATGAGCGGCGGGTCAGGCGAGCGCGGCGAGCGCGGCGAGCATGGCGAGCGCGGCGGGTCAGCCCAGGGTGGCGCCGAAGGCGAGGCCCAGGAGGTAGGTGGCGGCGGCCGCGCCGAATCCGATCGCGAGCTGCCGCACCGCCCGCTTGAGGGGCGACGCCCCCGAGAGCAGGCCGACCACGGCGCCCGTGCCGAGCAGCGCGATGCCGACGAGCGCGGCCGCCACGGCCACCGCGACGAGTCCGGAGAGGCCGAACAGGTACGGGATCACCGGCACGACCGCACCCGAGGCGAAGAACAGGAAGCTCGAGATCGACGCCTGCCACGCCGTGCCGATCTCCTCGTGCTCGTCGACGTCGACGTCCACTCCCCCGGCCGCACCGACACCGTCGGGCGACGCGCCCTCCGTGTCGCCCGGACGCACCGGTGGGAGCACGCGGATCGCGGCCGTCGACGAGGAGATGCCGGCGAAGACGTCGCGGGCGCGCGCCTCCGCCTCCTCCTCGCTCATGCCGCGAGCGCGGTAGACGAGCGCGAGCTCGTTGGCGTCGACGTCGAGCTTCGGCACGGCGGTCGACGCCTGGGGGTCGGGGGTGGAGGCGGCGAGCAGCTCGCGCTGCGAGCGCACCGACACGTACTCGCCCGCGCCCATCGACAGCGCCCCGGCGAGGAGTCCCGCCACACCGCTGGCGAGCACGACCGTGTTCGATACCCCGGTCGCGCTCATGCCGAGCACCAGGGCGAGATTCGACACCAGGCCGTCGTTCGCCCCGAAGACGGCGGCGCGGAACGTCCCCGACAGGCGGCTGCGCCCCCTCGCTGCGAGAGCCCGCACGACCTCGCCATGGATGCGCTCATCGGCGGCCATGGCCTCGGTGGCGTCGACGTCGGTGTCGTACGGCGACCGCGCCTCGGCGCGCTGCATCAGAGCGAGCACGAAGACCGAGCCGAAGCGCTTCGCGAGCACCCCGAGCATCCGGGTGCGGAAGTCGGCCCGGACCGGGCGGCCCACCTCGTCGCCCAGCAGCTCGACCCAGTGCGCCTGGTGGCGCCGCTCGGCCGCGGCGAGCGAGAGCAGGATCTCGCGCTCCGAGCCGGTGCGCCGCTCGGCGAGCTCGTCGTAGACCCGCGCCTCGGCCAGTTCGTCGGCGAGGTACCGGCGCCATCGGCGCAGGTCGGCGGGGGTCGCGGTCACCCCTCCATCCTCCCATCCCGTCGGAGAGGCTCGTCCCCGGGACCGCAGGCCTCGCCGAGGGCGAGGTTCCACCTCACCACGGCCCGCCCCGCGGAGCCCCGGACCGATAGCATTCGAGGGTGGCGGACGGGGTGCGGGAGACCGAATGGCTCCGGGAGCTCGCCCGCCTGAAGCCGGCGCGGTTCCCCCTCGCGCTGGCCGTGCGCACGTTCCTGGCCGCGGCCGTCCCACTGTTCCTCGGGTTGGCGACCGGGCAGTTCCTGCTCGGGCTCTACGTCACGCTCGGCGCTCTCATGACCACGACCGCCGACCGCGGCGGCGCCTACCGCACACGCTTCCGGCAGCTGCTCGTCACCGCCCCGCTCGGGGCGCTCGGCTTCACGCTCGGACACCTGGTCGCCGGCCACGGCTGGCTCACCGTCGTGCTGCTCGCCGCCGTCGGCCTGCTCTCGGGCCTCATCAGCGGATACGGCGCCGCGTTCTCGCTCGGCTCGATGCAGATGCTCGTGTTCTCGATCGTGACGGTCGGGGTCACGAGTCCGCTGCCCTGGTGGGTCCCGTCGGCACTGTACCTCGTGGGCGGGGTGTTCACCGCGCTCATGCTGTCGCTCGAGACCCTGGTGGACCGCCGGCGCCCCGAGCGGGCGGCCCTCCGCAACTCGATCGTGGCCCTCGCCGAGCTGAGCGCCGCGACCGACGAGGGTGACGACCCCGCCTTCGAACGCGCCCGGCAGGCCCTCACCGACATCACCGCGACGGCGTATCGCACCCTGCTCGACACCCGCGCCCGGAGCGAGGGGCGCACCCTCCAAGCCGATCGCGACGCGGTCGTCCTCGCCGGGATCAGCGAGGTGTCGTCGGCTCTCATCGCCGCCCACGCCGCGGGGCAGCGCACGACGGATGCGACGGCGTGGCTCACCGCGATGGCCGAGGCCCTGGTCAAGCGCGGTTCGCGTCCGCCCTCACCGCCCGCCGTCGACCTCGCGAGCACGCAGACGCTCCGCCGCACCCTCGAGCTGGCGGAGGCGATCTGGCCCCGGGACCGCGCCCTCAGCGCGGCCACCCGGTCGATCCCCGTCGTGTCGGCGACCGCGACGCGCCCGACCGGCACCGCCTCCAGCACCGACCCCGGCGCCGTCGCGCGGGCCACGCCGCTGCCGGTCGGTCCGACCGCGCAGCCCGCGGGCGCGTCGGTGCTCTCGCAGCTGCTCGTCGGCCGTGCGGTGGTGACGAGCGCGGTGCGCCTGGCCCTCTGCATCGGGATCGCCGCGATCGCGCAGCACTGGGTGCCCGGCGACCGTTCGTACTGGATAGGCCTCACCGTCGCCCTCGTCCTCAAGCCCGACTTCGGCTCGGTGTTCGCCCGAGCGGTGCAGCGCAGTGTGGGCACGGTCATCGGGGTGGCGATCGGGGTGGGCATCCTGGCGCTGGTGCCGAAGAGCGAGCTGGCGGTCCTCATCCTCATCATCGCGGTGCTCGCCGCCGTGCTGCCGTGGAGCGGGCAGCGCGGCTACGGACTGCAGAGCATCTTCCTCGCCCCGTTCGTGCTGCTCATCTTCGATCTCATCGCCCCGGGCCCGCAGACCGTCGACTACGGCGCGCAGCGCCTGCTCGACACGGTGGTCGGATGCGTGATCGTCCTGGTCTTCGGCTACCTGATCTGGCCGCGGTCGCTCCGCACGAGCCTCCCGGCCGCCGTCGCCGACGCGGTGGATGCGGTGGCCGCGTACGTCCGCGGCGCGACCGTCCCCGAGGCGGCCGACTCCGCGGCGGGTGCCGAGCTCCGCCGCCGGATGACCGGGCTCCGCCGCACGGCGTACCGGGCGCTGTCGGATCTGCGCATCCAGCTGCAGCGGTCGCTCGCCGAGCCGCCGCCGGCGAGCCGGGAGGCGAAGGCGTGGTTCCCCGCCGTCGCCGCGGCCGAGCGGCTCTGCGACCGCGTCACGACGTACGCGCAGAACCGGCGCCGCGGTGGTCCGCAGCCCGATCGCGAGGCCGCCGAGGCCGTCGCCGTGGAGCTGGAGGCGCTGGCTGGGCTGACTCGCGCCGCCGCCCCGCGTCCCGGGCGGTGGCGCGCCGACTCCGTCGACGACACGGCCGGCCCGGAGGCCCTGCTCGAGGCCCTCGAACGCTCCGCGACGCGGTTCTCCGCCGCCGTCGACACCCGCGTCTGAGCGTCAAGCTCCACGTACCCACGCCGCCCAGACACACGAAGACCCCCGCCGCCCTGAGGGGCGCGGGGGTCTCGGCGTGCGGTCCGGATCAGGCCGGGACGGAGGCCAGCTCGTCGTGCGTGGCGAACGTCGACGAGATCTCGCTGCCGGTGAAGTTGCCCACCCAGCCGTCGTCGTCGTGGAAGAAGCGCACCGAGACGTAGTCGGGCTTCAGCCCCATGTCGAACCAGTGGGTGGTGTTCACGGGCACGGAGATGACGTCGCCCTGCTCGCAGAAGACGGCGTAGACCTTGCCGCCGACGTGCAGGTAGAAGACGCCGGTGCCGCGGGCGAAGAAGCGGTCCTCGTCGTCGTCGTGCTGGTGCTCGTTGAGGAACTTCGCGCGGCTGGCGACGGCCTTCTCGCGGTACTCGTCGCTGTCGGAGGGCACCATCGTCATCACGTCGACGTAGGTGTAGCCGTGCTCGGCGTTGACCGCCGCGATCTCGTCCGCGTAGGCGGCGAGCACCTCGTCCTGGGTGGGGTCGGCGGAGAGCTCCTTGACCTCCCAGCGGCTGAAGCGCGCGCCGAGCCCGTTCAGCTGCTCGGTGATGACGTCGACGTCACGGGTCTGGAGGACGGGCGTCTCGGGATCGGTGTCGTTCCACACGGTCAGTAGGGTCATGCATACATGGTATTCCGCTCGCCACCGGCGAGTCGCGCACGGTAACACTGCGCAACATCGATTTCCCGCGCCCCCCGCCGGACGCTTTGATGGTCGAGCACCACGCTCCTCCTCGCCGCCGATGTGGCCGGTGAACGCCCCGCACTCGCTCACAGCACCCGAAGGACCCACCATGGCACTCTCCCCCCGAGCACGAAGGCTCCGCTCCGTCGCGGTCACCGCCGTCGCCGCCGCCTCCCTCCTCGCCCTCAGCGCCTGCTCGCAGTCGAGCACCTCCCCCGCGAGCACGTCGGGCGGGCAGGCAACACAGCCCACCGCATCCGCCCCGCTGCCCGCGCCCTTCGACGGCGACCCCGTGAAGGTCGCCCTGGTGCGCCAGAGCGGTGCCGGCGACTACTTCGAGGCGTGGGGCGCCGGCGCCCAGGCGCAGGCGAAGGCCGCCAACATCGAGCTCACGGTCACGGATGCGCGCAACGACAACGCGAAGCAGGCCAGCGACCTCGAGCAGGCCATCGCCTCCAAGCCGGCCGCGATCATCATCGACCACGGGCAGACCGACACCCTCCAGCCGCTGGTCACCGAGGCCGTCGCCGCGGGCATCCCGGTCGTCGTCTACGACCTCGCGCTCACCGACACGAAGGGCGTGATCAGCACCAGCCAGTCGGACGAGTCGATGGCCAGCGGCGTGCTCGACCAGCTCGTGAAGGACGTCGGCGACGGTGCCAAGGTCGGCTACGTGTCGGCCACGGGCTACGCGGCGCTCGACCGCCGCGCCGTCGTGTGGGACCAGTACGTGAAGGACCACGACCTCGACGTGGTGTTCTCGACCGGCAAGGTGACCGAGTCGACCGCGACCGACAACATCCCGCTCGTCGACGCGGCCCTCAAGCAGAACCCCGACGTGCAGGCGATCTTCGCGCCCTACGACGAGATCACGAAGGGCACCGTGCAGGCGGTCATCCAGAACAACCTGCAGAGCAAGGTGAAGGTGTACGGCATCGACATCTCGAACGCCGACATCGAGGTGCTCACGCAGGACGGCAGCCCCTGGGTCGCCACCTCGGCGACCGACCCGGCCGCGGTCGGCGCGGGTGTCGTCCGCTCGCTCGCCCTGAGCCTGGCCGGACAGCTCGACGAGACTGAGGTCACCTTCCCGGCGATCACCGTCACGCAGCAGTTCCTGCTCGACAACAGCATCACCAACGTGCAGCAGCTGCGCGAGCAGGAGCCGACCCTGCTCCTCGACGACACCGTCACGGCGGATTGGCTGCCCGCGGTCTCCGGATGACGATCGGATCCCCCGCGCCCGACCGGCGCACCCCCGCAGAGGGGCACGACGTCCCCGTCGTGTCCCTCACGGGCGTCTCCGTGGCCTACGGCTCGAACCTCGTGCTGCAGGACGTCACGATCGACTTCCGCGCGGGCGAGATTACGGCGCTCCTCGGCGCGAACGGCGCCGGGAAGTCCACGCTCATCAAGGCGCTCTCGGGCGCCAACTCGCGCTACGAGGGCACGGTCGAGCTGGGCGGAGAGACCGTGCACCTCTCCTCCCCCACGCAGGCCCGGCAGCTCGGCATCTCGACGGTGCACCAGAAGGTCGCCGACGGCATCGTCCCCGGCCTCAGCGTCGCCGAGAACCTCACGCTCGACGACCTGGCGGAGGCGTCGCGGCATCCGCTGCGCTCGCGCCGACGCCAGCGCGACGATGCCCGGCGCGCCCTGGCGACCCTCGGCCTCGACTGGCCCGACGCGGTGCTGGCGCAGGATGCGGCGCTGCTGCCGATCTCGGATGCCCAGCTCCTCGTGCTGGCCCGGGCCCTGCGCACGACCCCGCGACTCCTCATCCTCGACGAGCCGACCTCCGCTCTGACGGCGGCCGAGGCGGAGCGGCTGTTCGGCGTGCTCACGGCGCTGCGGGCATCCGGACTCTCGATCCTCTACGTCTCGCACCGCTTCGGCGAGATCGAGACGCTGGCCGACCGCGTCGTGGTGCTGCGCGACGGGGTGCTGCAGAGCGACTCGGTGCGCCCGTTCGCGTGGCACGAGATCCTCCACGACATGCTCGGCCGCGCCACCGCGGTGCAGCACGACCGCGGCACGACGTTGCGCGGCACGGAGGCGGTGGCGAGCCTCGACGGTGTCCGGCTGTTCGCCGAGTCGGCGCCGCTGTCGCTCGAGATCCGATCGGGCGAGGTGCTGGGTGTGCTGGGGCTGATCGGCGCGGGCAAGACCGAGATCGCCGAGCTGCTCGCCGGGCTCGCGCGCCCCGCGTCGGGCGGCCTCACGCTCGGCGGGCGGGCCTTCGCGCCCAAGCGGCCCGGCGACGCCCTCCGCGCCGGCGTCGTGCTCGTGCCCGAGGACCGTCAGCGGCAGGGCATCCTCCCCGGCTGGTCGGTGCTGCGGAACATCACGCTCCCCTTCCTCGCCGAGTCGAGCGCGCTCGGCGTGCTGCGGCGACGCACCGAGCGGACGCGCGCCGATCGTGTGATCGACTCGCTCGACGTCGTCACCACCGGCCCGGACGCCTTCATCGACGACCTCTCTGGCGGCAACCAGCAGAAGGTCGTGGTCGGACGCTGGCTCTCGGCCTCGCCGCGCGTCGCCATCCTCGACGAGCCGTTCCGCGGCGTCGACATCGCCGCTCGGCGCGAGATCGGTGCCCGGCTCGCCACGCTCGCGGGCGACGGCGGCGCGGCGGTGGTGCTCTCGAGCGACGTCGACGAGATCCTCGAGGTGGCCGACCGCATCGTCGTGCTCGTCGGCGGCGAGATCGCGCTCGACGCCTACGCCGACGAGGTGGGCCGCGCCGAGGTGATCGGCGCGTTCCTCGGCGCCGACCACGCGGTCGACGATCCGGGATCGCGGCTCGCGCGCCCCGGCGCGCCCTCCGCCTCCTCCGGTTCCGCCTCAGACGACCCCGAACCCTCCCCCGAAAGGACCGAAGCATGACCGGCCCCACCCTGGCCCGGCCCGCGGCCACCGCCGGCGAGCGTGTCTCCGCGTTCGTCGTGAAGTGGGGGTTCATCGCCGTCACCGTGGCGCTCATCCTCTACTTCGTGATCACCGAGCCCAGCTTCCGCACCGTCGACAACGTGTTCGGGATGCTCAAGTTCATCGCGCCGACCGCCATCGCCGGACTCGGTGTGATGCTCGCGATGACCGTCGGCGGCATCGACCTCTCCGTCGGCGCGAACGCCGGCTTCGCGGTCTCGATCGCCGCGTGGACGATGGTCATCGGCAACCAGGTCGGCGGCATCGCGGTGTCGGTCGTCCTCGTGTGCGGTCTGCTGATCGGGGCGGTGAACGCGTTCCTGGTCGTCGTGGCGCGCATCCCCGACCTTCTCGCCACCCTGACCACGATGTTCGTCATCGTCGGCCTCAAGCTCATCATCGTCGACGGGAAGTCGATCTCGTCGCAGATGACGCTCTCCGACGGCAGCACCGCGCCCGGACGCTTCACCGCCGACTTCCTCTGGCTCGACCGCGGATCGATCGGGCCGGTCCCGGTGCCGGTCATCCTCTTCTTCGTGCTCACCCTCATCCTCTGGTTCGTGCTCGAGCGCACCCTTTGGGGCCGCGCGCTGTTCGCGGTGGGGACCAACGCGGAGGCGGCACGGCTCGCGGGCGTGCGGGTGCAGTGGTACCGCACCGCCGCGTACATGGCGTGCGGATTGCTCGCCTCGATCGCAGGCCTGCTCCTGGCGGCGCGCATCGGGCAGGGTGACGTCAGCGCGGGCAACTCCCTGCTGCTGGATGCGGTGGCCGTCGCGCTCGTGGGGGTCTCGGTGCTCGGCATCGGGCGACCGAACGCGTGGGGCACCGCCCTCGGCGCGGTGCTCATCGCGGTGATGGTCACCGGGTTCTCGATGCTGGGACTGCCATACTACGCGCAGGACTTCGGCAAGGGCGTGGTGCTGCTCATCGCACTGCTGTTCAGCTTCACGTTCTCGCGGCGTCGCACGGTGGTGACGGCGGGGTCGACCACCTCGTCCTGAGGTCATCGGGTGGAGCTCGTGGAGGGGCTTTAGGCGCGCCTAAAACTGCTGTACGTTTTAGGTGTGCCTAAAGATGTCGCCGACACTGTCGACTCTCCCGCGCCCTCGCCGCCGTCCGCGGGGCGGCGTCCTGCAGGGCTCACGCCGCGGTGGTGGCACTCGATCGCGCTGTTCGGGCCGGCGTTCGTCGCCGCGATCGCCTACGTCGACCCCGGCAACGTCGCCGCCAACCTCACGAGCGGCGCCCAGTTCGGTTACCTCCTGGTGTGGGTGCTGGTGCTGGCGAACGCGTTCGCGGTGCTCATCCAGTACCAGTCCGCCAAGCTCGGGGTGGTGACCGGGCGCACCCTGCCCGAGCTCGTCGGATCCCGCTCCCGCACCTGGACCCGCCGCGCCTACTGGGTGCAGGCCGAGGTGGTGGCGGCGGCGACCGACGTCGCCGAGGTGATCGGCGGAGCGATCGCCCTCAACCTGCTGTTCGGGCTGCCGCTCGTGCTCGGTGGACTCATCGTCGGGGTCGTCTCGCTCGCGCTGCTCCTCCTGCAGGCGGCGAGGCGGCAGCGGACGTTCGAGTTCGTGATCGTCGGGCTGCTCGCGGTGATCGCGATCGGCTTCCTCGCCGGCACGTTCGTGGCGCCGATCGACTGGTCCGCCGCCGCCGAGGGTCTCGTCCCGCGGTTCGACGGCACGCAGTCGGTGCTGCTCGCCGCGAGCATGCTCGGTGCGACGGTGATGCCGCACGCGATCTACCTCCACTCCGGGCTCGCCCGCGACCGCCACCACTCCGACCTCGCGGATGCGGCGGAGTCGGGGGGTCATGGCGACGCCTCCCCCACTCACGAACCCGCTCCGCGATTCGCCGCTGAGCCCTCGCGGCTCCGCACGTTGCTCCGCGCCACGAAGGGCGACGTCGTGGGCGCCCTGGTCGTGGCGGGCGCCGTGAACATCGCGATGCTGCTCCTCGCCGCTGCCGCGCTGCGGGGTGTCGAGGGCACCGACTCGATCCCCGGGGCGTATCACGCGATCCAGTCCGCACTCGGCCCGGTGGTGGCGACGGTCTTCGCTATCGGCCTTCTCGCCTCCGGTCTCGCGTCGACGTCGGTGGGCGCCTACGCGGGCAGCGTCATCATGTCGGGGCTGCTGCGCGTGCGCGTGCCGCTCCTCGCCCGGCGGGCGGTGACGCTCATCCCGGCGCTCGTCATCCTCGCGCTCGGCGTCGACCCCACCTACGCGCTCGTGTTGAGCCAGGTGCTGCTGAGCATCGGGATCCCGTTCGCGCTCGTGCCGCTCTTCCGACTCACGGGCGACCGCACCCTCATGGGCGAGTTCGCCGACGGCACGGCGAAGCGCATCCTCGCCTGGACCGTGGTCGCCCTCATCGTCGCCCTCAACCTCGTCCTCATCGTCCTCGCCCTCACGGGCGCCTGATCCACCCACGCTCTCCGCGCATCCCGTCACCCCCGGTTTCGCGCCCTCTCTGGCGTTTCGCGTCCCCATCGGGCACGCGAGACGCCATTCCGGGCGCGAGAACCGGCAGCCCTGCGGATCACGGCAGGATGGAGGGATGAGCGAGAGCGCGTTCGCCGTCGGGTCGATGGTGCGATTCCACGAGATCGTGTCGGCGCGCACGGTTCTCGAGGCGCAGGATGCGATGCTCGCCGAGCTCCACGCCGAGGGCTTCCGCGTGGCGCCGGAGGTGTACGCGGACGGGATCTGGTCGGTCCGCTACGCCGACATCGGCGACGACAGCAAGTCGGGCTGGAGCGAGTGGGCGCTCGAGGTGGTCCCGCTCCTGTCGCTGGTCGGCGTGCGTCGCCACATCGCCCGCTGCGCCGTCCCCGTCGCCGTCACGCCGACCGCGACCGGTTCGCGCCTCGTCACCCGCGTCGTGTGGGGCTTCCGCGGCGAGGGCGGCAGCGTGCGCTACGCCGCGCGCCGCGTCAGCGACGCCGCCGAGCGCGCGACGGTCCGGCTGGGTGGCGTGCACAGCGAGCAGCTGAAGCCCTTCGACGGCGACGCCCCCGTGTTCGAGAAGCCGTTCAACCGCCTCACGGGCTGGCGCCACCGCCGCTAGCGTCCCGCCACGGCCCCTCGCGAACGCAGGTGACCGTCGAAAGGTCGCCTGAGAGCACTCACGCCGCGCGTCTACCGTCATCTCCGCGCTGACGGTACCTTTCGATGCCCATCCCGCCCGTCCCGCTCCTCGGGGCCCTCACGCGAGGGCTCGAACGCGGGCGATCTCTGCTCGCTCCGCATCGCGCGAGAGCTGCATCTCGCCCGCCTGCCGGATGACGTATCCGCTGACCGGATCGACCTGGTCGAGGCGCGAGTCGCCGGTGCGCGAGAGGGTGTAGCCCGCCGATGCCTCCGCGTTGCCGCGGCGACTCGCGAGGATCGCCAGCACGAGACTCCCCAGGCTCGACAGCAGGAGAAGTCCCAGCGGCAGCATCCAGAGGTCTCGCAGGCCCTCCGGTACGGGCGCGAAGCGGACGACGAGGAATGCGACCAGGCCCACCGGACCCAGCCAGCCCAACATCCGGATCGCACGCCAGAAGGCGACGCTCGAGACTCCCGGAAGGAGGATGCGCCTCCCCGGCGACGCGAACGAACGTGCCGGTGCGGAGACGTCGAGGCCCAACGCGGCTTGTCGGCGCCTCCAGATCTCGTCACGGGTAGCCTCGAGCACCCGACCCCGCTGATAAGGACCGGGTGTCTTGAGCACGGGGAAGGCGAATTCCACCGGATGCGCGGAAGTCGCTACCGTGACGGTCAAGGCCGGGTCGACGTAGTCGAACGGCCCCAGGTCGGGAGCTGCAGAGACGACCGCAACGGAGACGTTCAGCACATGCGGCCACGGGACGAGCAGCACTCTCTCGGGCTGCGTCGTACCGCGATAGACGCTGAGACCCGAGTCATCCGCCGCCACCGCGTAGGCCCATCCCATCTGCGAGAGCGGCACACGCACGACGTGTTCGAAGAACTCGTCCGAGCGCAGGTTGGAGCGAGCGGGCAGCACGAGACCGTCCGGGTGCAGTGCCTGCACGTGCACGATCCGGGACCGCGTCAGCCACTCCGTGTCAGCGAACCCGACGCCGATCAGCACGCCCACGACGAGAGGCACCGCCTCCACACCCGGTGCGAACGACGGCGGCAGGACGGCACGGAGAACGACAGCGACGGCGATCCCGACCGGGATGACGAGCAACCACAGCAGTGCGCCCACCCGACCACGACGAACCCGCCCCATCGGCCGCCCCTCTCCCCCGTGCTTCCCCGCGGAGATCCCCATCTTCGCACGGCTCAGCGACGACCAGACGCGCCTCGAGCACCCCCACGAACAGCGCTCTCCCGGCGGCGGGAGCCGCGGATTCTGGGGGTACATGCGGCTCCGAACCGACGGGCGGAGCGCGGCGCAGCCAGACGGACGGAGGCTCAGGCGAGGGAGCGGACCCGGGCTCGGGCGATGCGCTCCTGCTGCTCGGAGAGCTGGGGCGTGCCGGCGGCGCGCAGCACGTAGCCGGTGCGCGGGTCGACCTGGTCGAGGGAGGCGGGGCCGAGGCGGCTCACGGTGTAGCCCGCGCGGATCTCCATGCTCGTCACCACGCGCCGGATGATCAGCACCACGATCGCCGCGGCGACGAGCACGATGGTCACCCAGAGGAGCTGGTCGAGCATCCGGCCGCCGACCCAGCGCCAGCGCAGCGAGTAAGAGCCGACGTTGAAGACGACGGTGACGATGACCGAGAGCGTCGCGAGGCCACCGAGGATGCGGCCGACGGGCGTCCAGACCGCGGACGTCGGCCGCGCCACGATCCTGCGCCGCATCGGCGTCGCGTACGCCGCAGAGCCGGCAGCGCCCGCGCCGGCAGCACCCGCATCCCAGCCCCCGACCTGCGCCGCCCCCGCGGAGGACCCGGCGTACCGCGCCCGCATCTCCTCGAGCGCCGACCGCAGCGCGGCGATGCCGCGGGTACCCGGCGGGAAGCCGGGCGCCCCGGCGACCGCGAACGGGAGCACGACCGGGACCGTGCTGGTCGCGAAGCGCACCGCCAGACCCGGCCGCCGCGCCTGGTCGTTCACGAGCAGCGACTCCTCGGTGAAGCCGAGCACGTACGGCCACGCCACGTCGAGGATCGACCGGGCGTCGCTGCCTCCGTCGTACACGTGCATCCCGCCGGCATCGAAGGCCACGGCGTAGCTCACCGACGCCTGACTGCGGACCACCTGGCTGAACACGCCCGCATCCTCCCGGACGCGCACGGCGTCGACCACGATCGCACCCGGATGGCGCTCGGCGATCGCCTGCTGGCGGACGTGGCGCTGCCAGCGGTTCGCGATCGTCGTGCCGGCGGTGACCACGCCGATCCCGGCGCCGATGAGCGCAGCCAGCCACAGGGGGAAGTCGCGGGAGCGGGCGAGGAAGATCACCCAGAAGAGCACGCCGAGTCCGGCTCCAGCGGGGATCGCCAGCAGCCAGAGGAACGCCCGTCCGAATCCTGACGACGGCGGACGCCCCATCGCGGTCGACTCCCAGCCCTGCGTCCCCTGTGCACTCACGTCTCCGTACCCCTTTCAGGGTCCATTATGTCGACGCTGCGCCCGGCCCGCTCGACGGTGCCTGACGCGAAGATGGGAGTTCGCCCTCACCCGCCCTCCGACGACTTCGGTGTGCATATCGTTGAGTATCGTTCGGCGGTATCCAGGAGGGTGTCATGAGCAGATCGTTCTCGAGCAACGGGTTCAGCAGCAGCGGCTTCGGCGGGTCGAGGGGCGGCGGCATCGACGGCATCTGGGAGGCGATGGAGGAGTTCCGCTCCCGCTTCGAGAAGAAGGTGGGCACCCGTGTGGGTCGCGGCGACGTCCGCGCCGCGGTGCTGACGCTGCTCGCGGAACGCCCGATGCACGGCTACCAGATCATCCAGGAGATCGAGGAGCGGAGCAACGGCAGCTGGAAGCCCAGCGCCGGATCCGTGTACCCGACCCTTCAGCTGCTCGCCGACGAGGGCCTGGTCAGCGCCGACGAGTCGAACGGTCGCAAGACCTACGCGCTCACCGAGGCGGGGCTGGTCGTGGCCGCGAGCTCCGCGTCGAACTCGCCGTTCGCCACCGATTCCGCGGACGACTCCGACGACAGCGGTCGCCGCGGCCGCGGAGCCCTGCCGAAGGCCGGGTTCGAGCTGGCGCAGATCGCCGCCCAGGTGGGCCGCACGGGCACCCCCGAGCAGGTGGAGCAGGCCGTGGCCGAGCTCGAGGGCGCGCGCCGTCGGCTCTACGCGATCCTCGCCCAGGACTGACCGGGTGACAGCACCGGCACCGGTGGGGGCGGCGCCGCGGCCCGATCGCGGCGACTCCGTGCCCGACGCCCGGGTCTCGCGAGCTCGCTACCGGCGCATCCTCCGCTTCGCGGGCTGGAACCTCGCGGTCACCTGGTTCTTCGAGCTGCTGCTGCCCCGGGTCGGGCTGACCCGGGTCGCTGAGCGCACGCGCGCCAAGCGGATGCAGCGCTTCGCGCGCCGCTTCCACGTGCTCGCGGTCGACCTCGGCGGGCTCATGATCAAGGTCGGGCAGTTCATGTCGTCGCGCCTCGACGTGCTGCCGCCCGAGATCACGAAGGAGCTGGAGGGGCTGCAGGACGAGGTGCCCCCGGTGCCGTTCGAGGCCATCCGGGCCCTCGCCGAGGCGGAACTGGGCATGCCGCTGCCGGCGGCGTTCGCGTACGTCGACCCCGTCCCGGTGGCCGCGGCCTCGCTCGGCCAGGCGCATCGCGCCCGTCTCACGCCGCGCGACGCGGCCGACACGGGGCTCGACGCGGTCGTGCTCAAGGTGCAGCGACCCGGGATCGACACGATCGTCGAGGTCGACCTGGCCGCGCTCCGCCGAGTCGGGCGCTGGCTCAGCCACGTCCGCCTCGTCTACTCGCGAGTCGACGCGCCGGCGCTGGTGGAGGAGTTCGCGCAGACCTCGCTCGAGGAGATCGACTACCTGCACGAGGCCGCCAACTCGGTGCGCTTCGCCGAGGAGTTCGCCGGAGACCCGCGGGTGGGCGTGCCCGAGGTGGTGTGGGAGCGGTCCACACGCAAGGTGCTCACCCTCGAGGACGTCACGGCCATCAAGATCACGGATGCGGCGGGGCTGGCCGCGGCGGGCATCGATCCGGCCGAGGTGGCGCCGGTCTTCGCAGCGGTGATGTTCGACCAGCTGTTCACGAACGGGTTCTTCCACGCCGACCCGCACCCGGGGAACGTCTTCGTCACGCCGCTGCCCGGCGCGGGCCCCGCGACGAGCACGGGCACCGCGACGAGCGCGGCGCCCGCCGCAGCACCCGGAGCGGGCGAGACCGGCCCCGCCTGGCGCCTCACCTTCATCGACTTCGGCATGATGGGCACCGTCCCGCCGAACACCCGCAGCGGACTGCGCAAGATGCTCATCGCGGCCGCCTCGCGCGACGGGAGGGGCCTCGTCGAGGCCGCCCAGGACCTCGGCGTCCTGCTCGCCACCGCCGACACCCGCGAGCTCGAGCGGGCGCTGACCCAGCTCTTCGCCCGCTTCGGAGGGATGGGCTTTGCGGAGCTGCGCGAGGTCGATCCGCGCGAGTTCCGCGAGTTCGGGCTCGAGTTCGGGCACGTCGTGCGGTCGCTGCCGTTCCAGCTGCCCGAGAACTTCCTGCTCATCATCCGCGCCATGTCGCTCACCTCGGGGGTGTGCAGCGCCCTCGACCCGATGTTCAACCTCTGGGAGTCGGTCGAGCCGTACGCTCAGCGGCTCATCCGCGAGGAGCGTGGGAACGTGGCGTCCGACGTCGGACGTCAGGCTCTCGAGAACCTCGCGCTCGCCTGGCGGCTGCCGGGGCGTCTCGACGCGCTCGTCACGCGGGCCGAGGAGGGGTCGCTCTCCGTGACGAATCCGGCCCTCGAGCGAAGGGTCGCGCGCCTCGAGCGGACGATGAGCCGGGCCATCTCGGCCCTGCTGTTCGGCGCCTTGCTGGTGGCGGGCGCCGTGGTGCGTGCCGACGACGGCGTCGTCGGCACGGTGCTCATGATCGCCTCCGTGCTGCCCCTCCTGCACACGCTGTTCGGCGGCCGCCGCAGCGGCTGAGGCGGTTCGCGCCCGCCTGCTGGAGCGAGCGTCGGTCAGCTGCTAGTGTGGTCGGACCATATGGTCTGACCACACGCGAGGAGGCGCCATGAGCGACCACGTCGAGGCGCGCGCCTGGCAGACGGTGCTCGATCGCATCGAGAGCGACCTCCTCACCGGCGCGCTCTCCCCCGGCGACCACCTCCCCGCCGAGCGGACGCTCGCCGCTGACCTCGGCGTCGGGCGTTCCTCCGTGCGCGAGGCCCTGCGCGTCCTCGAGGTGATGGGGCTCATCCGCACGCAGACCGGATCGGGCCCGCAGTCGGGCGCGATCATCATCGCCCGCCCCTCCGGCGCCATGTCGGCGCTGCTGCGGCTGCAGGTCGCCGCCCGCGGGTTCGCGGTCGACGACATCGTCGCGACCCGCCTCGTGCTCGAGTCGGCCGTGTCCACGCAGCTGGCCACCCGCATCCGGGCCGCCGCGATCGAACGGCCGGGCGACGGGTCGGCGCCGTCCGCACCGGACCTCGTCGAGGTGCACGAGCTGCTCGCCGCGATGGACGAGCCCGACATCGCCGACGCGCCCGCCGAGTTCCTCCCCCTCGACCAGGCGTTCCACCTCGCCCTCGCCGCCGCTTCCGGCAACCAGGTGATCGCGGCCACCATGGCCGGGCTCCGCGCCTCCATCGAGGCCTACGTGCTCGAGGGCGCGAGCTTCCTCCCCGACTGGGCCACCACATCCCGTCGTCTGCGCGCCGAGCACCACGCCGTGGTCGAGGCGATCACCGCGGGCGATGCCGCCTCCGCCGAGAGCCGGATGCGCGACCACATCGAGACCTACCACTCCGAGACCAGCCGAGCGCGGGCGGCGCACACCGCCGGTGCCGGCGGCTGACATCCGCCCCCGAAAGGAAACCCCATGGTCCAGCGCCGCATCCCGAAGGTGCGCGATCTCGCGCCCCTGATGCAGTTCAAGAAGCCGCAGCTCGACGCCAAGAAGCGCCGCCTCGACTCGGCGCTCACCATCTACGATCTGCAGCGCATCGCCCGCCGGCGCACCCCGAAGGCCGCGTTCGACTACACCGAGGGCGCCGCGGAGGCCGAGATCTCTCTGGCCCGCGCCCGCCAGGCGTTCGAGGACATCCAGTTCACCCCGTCGATCCTCCGCGACGTCTCGACGGTCACCACCGGATGGGACGTGCTCGGTGCGCCCGTGTCCCTCCCGTTCGGCATCGCCCCCACCGGCTTCACGCGCATGATGCAGACCGAGGGCGAGATCGCCGGCGCCGGCGCCGCGGGGGCGGCGGGCATCCCGTTCTCGCTGTCCACGATGGGCACCACCGCGATCGAGGACGTCAAGGCAGCGAACCCGAACGGCCGCAACTGGTTCCAGCTGTACATGTGGAAGGACCGCGACCGTTCGATGGCCCTCGTCGAGCGCGCGGCGAAGGCGGGCTTCGACACGCTCCTCGTCACCGTCGACGTGCCCGTGGCGGGCGCGCGCCTGCGCGACAAGCGGAACGGCTTCTCCATCCCGCCCCAGCTGTCGGTGGGGACCGTCGTCAACGCGATCCCGCGCCCGGAGTGGTGGATCAACTTCCTCACCACCGAGCCCCTTTCGTTCGCCTCGCTCGACCGCTGGTCGGGCACCGTGGGCGAGCTGCTCGACTCGATGTTCGACCCGACGGTGACGTTCGAGGACCTCGAGTGGATCCGCGACCAGTGGCCCGGGAAGGTCGTGGTCAAGGGTGTGCAGAGCCTCGACGACGCTCGCCGCCTGGCCGAGCTCGGCGTCGACGGCATCACGCTCTCGAACCACGGCGGCCGCCAGCTCGACCGCGCCCCGATCCCCTTCCACCTCCTGCCCGACGTGGCGCGCGAGTACGGGAAGGACATGGAGGTCCACCTCGACACGGGCATCATGTCGGGCGCCGACATCGTCGCCTCCGTCGCGCTGGGCGCGCGATTCACCCTGGTCGGACGCGCGTACCTCTACGGCCTCATGGCCGGCGGCCGTCAGGGCGTCGACCGGATGATCGCGATCCTCGGCGAGCAGATCACCCGCACCATGCGTCTCCTGGGCGTGAACTCCCTCGAGGAGCTGAACCCGGGCCACGTCACGCAGCTCGAGCGCCTGATCCCGCGCGCGGTCGCCCCCGCCGCGGTGCAGGCCGCGGAGGCGGCGCCCGCCGCGCGTAAGTCGACGCGCTCGGGCGCTTCGGCTTCCGCGCCGAAGGCGGCGTCTCGTCCGGCGGCGAAGCCCGCAGCGAGCCCGGCAACGAGGAACGTCTCGAAGGATGAGGCCGCCACCCCGGCCACCCTCGACGCGTAGCTCGGCGGTTCACCGCAGAAAGGTCGCCTGAGACGCGGCATGCCCCCGTATAGGGGCGCATCCCCTTTCTCGGGCGGCCTCTCTGCGGCACCCACCCGCAGCCTTGCGCGCGCCGCTGGGGCTGCTCCCCTCCCACCCCCGGGGTTTCGCCCGCTCTTTGGCGTTTCGCGGGGTCAATGGCCTAGCGAAAGGCCACAGAGGCAGCGAAACGGCCCCACTGCGGCTGGACGGACGGACGCGTGCCCGTGGACGGGCGGCCCCGGGGGTCAGGCGCGGGAGAGGGCGATCTGCAGGAGGGCCTCGGTGAGCTCGAGGTGCCAGCGGGCCTGGCGCAGGTCGGCGCCCCAGGCGTAGATGCCGTGGTCGGCGACGATGAGGGCCGGCACCTCCGCCACCGTCGCGGTGGGGCGGGCGTACTGGCGCTCGAAGGCGTCGCCGAGCACACGCATGTCCTGCCCGTTCGGCACGATGGGGATGACGACGCGCTCGCCGTGCGCCCGGTGGCCGATGCCCTTCAGCATCTCGAGGTCGTGGAGCACCACCCCGCCGGGCCACCGGTGTCCGGCCTGCACCGCGGCGAGCGCGTGCACGTGGATGGCGGCGCCCGCGCCCGTGACCGCGGCGATGCGCGCGTGCAGCCCCGCCTCGGCGGAAGGGCGCTGCTCTGAGCCGCCCTCGCCGATCACGCCCTCGCCCACGCCGTCGACGACCACGATGTCGGATGCGGTGAGCTCGCCCTTGTCGAGTCCCGACGCCGTCACCGCCAGTCGCAGCGGATCGCGACCGAGCGTGACCGACAGGTTGCCCGCGGTGCCCGGCATCCACCCCCTGGCGGCGAAGCGGGCGGATTCGGCGGCGAGGGCGCTGCCGACCGCGTCGAGGACCGACGGCGAGAACGGGGCCGACGGCGAGAACGGGGCCGACGTCGAGGGCGAGGACGTCACGGAGCGACCACCTCGACGTCGTCGAACGACGCCGCGACGGACGCGGTGCCGAAGTCGGCCTCGAAGAACGGCTCGCCCTCACGGGAGAACGCGACGACCTGCCAGCCCGCCTCGAGGGCGGCCGAGATCTCGCCGGGGTTGTCGGTGAAGAACACGATGTCGGCGGCGTCGACCCCGAGCGCCGACGCGATCTTCGCGTAGGAGGCTGCCTCCTTCTTCGGCCCCGCCTTCACGGTGTCGAAGTAGTCGGTGATGAGCGGCGTGAGGTCGCCCGACGGCGAGTGCTTGAACCACGGCACCTGCGAGGCGATCGAGCCCGACGAGAACACGGCGAGCCCGACGCCGGCGTCGTGCCAGCGGCGGAGGCGCGGGACGACGTCGTCGAAGAAGTGGGAGGTGACCTCGCCGCGGTCGAAGCCCTCGGCCCAGATCTGACCCTGGATGGTCTTGAGCGGTGTGGCCTTGACGTCGCGCTCCATCCACTCGTGGAGCACCGCGACGATCTCGTCGGTCGACGCATCGGAGGCGAGGTGCGCATCCGAGATCACCTGACGGCGGGCCTCGGCGATGGCCGGGTCGTCGGCGTGGTCGTCGATCCACGCGGCCAGGCGCGGGCGGGCGTAGTCGTAGAGGTCGCCGAGGATGAAGCCCGCGGCGCTCGTGGTGCCCTCGAGGTCGACCACGAGGACCTTCGCGTGGACGAGCAGGGGGTCGGGGGTGTCGGTCATGGGTTCCTCCGAGGGGATCGCGGGGCGGTGATCAGGCGGATGCGGTGCTCGGCCCGGAAACGCTGCCGACCCCGCCGTCGGACGCGACGGGCGCGGACGCTGCGGGCGCGGACGCGACGGGTGCCGACACCGACAGGGGGGAGGCGGGGTCGACCGGGCGCAGCGACTCGGCCGAGGCCACACCCCGGCCGCTGACGATGTGGGTGACGGCCGCGTCGAGCACGGCCGCCGAAGCGGCGGCGCGCGGTCCCTCGGTGAGCACGCCGTCGAGGTCGGAGGCGTGCGAGAAGCCCGCGATCCGCCGCACCATCTCGACGCCCGCGAAGCGCCAGGCGTCGTCGACGATCGTGTCGATGCGGGCAGCGTCGAGGCCCGCGGAGGCGGTGAACGCGGCGAGGCTCGCCGGGATCGCCTCCCAGCGGCGGAGGGCCAGGGCGTCGTCGCCCGCGGCGAAGGCGGCGGCGACCGCCACCTCGACCCCCGCCCAGAACAGGCCGAGGTCCATGCCGATGGGGCCGACGAAAGCGAACTCGGGGTCGAACACCTTCACGACCTGCTCGCCATCACGCACGCCGACCATCACGGATCCGGTGTGGAGATCGCCGTGGATGAGCGCCTCCGACGCGGTCTCGAACCGCTCTCGGACCCGCTCGACCGCCTCGGCGACGGCGGTCGAGGCGCGGAGGTCGCGCACCCGCTCGTCGAGGGCCGGCTCCCAGCGGTTGGTCTCGTGCTCGCGGAGGGGGTAGCCGAGCAGGAAGTCGCGCGTGATCTGCATGAGACCCTCGTCGCCCGTCTGGGCCGACAGCTCGGCGAACGCCTGCTCTCCCAGAGCCTCGCGCGTCGTGGCCGCGGCCAGCGCGCCGACGAAGCCGCCGACGACGGAGCCGACGTCGGCGTGGTCGAGGTCGCGGCCGTCGGCGTCGTGCTCGGCGGCGAGCGCGTCGCGCAGCACGGCGAGGTCGCTGAGGTCTTCCATCAGCAGCACGTGCAGCTCGTCGTCGAACCCGACGATCTCGGGGATCGAGTCCGGCACACGCTCCGCGAGGAGCGCGTAGGTCGCGGCCTCGGCGGCGATCCGGGAGGGGTCGATGGGCCACTCGGGCCCGATCGACTGCACGAACGGCGGTGCCTGCTTGAGCGCGACGCTGCCGCGCGGTCCGCGGGCGAGGAACACGCGGTTCATGTTGCCTGCCGTGACGTCGACGACGTCGACCTGGGCCGGCTCGTCGGCGACGCGGGCGAGCCCGCCGGTGCGCACGAGGTACTCGACCACGTCGTCGCGGCCGTCGAGGAGGGGGTAGTCGGCGCTCATGGCTGCTGCTTCCTGTGGTAGTCGGCCACCCGGTCGGCGGGGAAGGCTCCGCGGTCGGTCACGATCCTCGTGACGAACCGCGCGGGGGTGACGTCGAAGGCGGGGTACCAGCCGCGGGTGACGAGGTCGGAGGCGGTGCGCGCTCCGCCGACGTGCAGCACCTCGTCGCCGTCGCGCTCCTCGACGACGATGTCGTCGGCGGTCGGCGCGGCGGCATCCGGCGCCTGCACGAGCGCGTAGAACGGCACCCCGAACGCGGAGGCGGCGACCGCGAGACCGAGCGTCCCCACCTTGTTCACGACACTGCCGTCGAGGCTCACGCGGTCGGCGGCGGTCACGAGGGCGTCGATCGGGCCCATGCCGGAGCCCGGCGCCATCGCGGCGGCGCCCATGCCGTCGGTGATGAGGGTGACGGGCTGCCCCATCTCGGCGAGCGTGTGCGACGTGAGCCGGGCGCCCTGCAGGTACGGACGCGTCTCGGTGGCGACCCACTCGAACGACTTCCCGGCGGCCTCGGCGGCACGGACGGTCTCGACGAGGTAGGTGTCCATCCAGCAGTGGGTGAGGATGCGGGCGCCGTCGTCGAGGAGCGCGACGGTCGCGTCGCCGAGCAGCCGGCTGCGGCGGCGGTAGAGGTCGGCGCCCTCGCGGGCCGCGGCGACCGCGGCCTCCACGAGCTCGGAGGTCGACACGGCGTCGTCGATGGCGGCGAGCACGTGCTCGACGGCCTCGCGCGGATGCCCGTTGGTCGGGCGCGCGGTGGCGACCACCTCGGCGGCCCGCCGCATCCGCCGGCCTGCCGCGTCGAGGTCGAGGTCGGCGACCTGCAGAGCGGTGAGCTCCATCGCGGCGTAGGCGGCGTAGAGGGGTCCGGAGCTCTGCGTCACCATGCCCGCGATCGCCGCGGCGACCTCCTCCGCGTCGACCGCCGCGACCCACTCGATCGAACGCGGGAACACCCGGCGATCGAGGATGAGCACCGCGCCGTCGACCACCCTCACGGAGTCGTCGAGGAGAGGCGCGCGCCGCGCGGAGGCCGGGATCGGGATGCTGTGCGTCGTGGTCATGCTGAGCTCGTCTCCAGGTTACCGGCTGCGCCCGCCCGCCCCCTCCGTGTGACCTCCCGCTACGCCTCGGTCGCCGCGGAGCACACCCAGGACACGCGGATGATTGCGCCGGGAAAGCGCTTCTTCTGGGGGCACTTGTTGCTCCACGACACGCAAGGCAGGCTTGTAGTCTCGTGTCGGCGCGGATGCGCTGCACGAGGACATGAGGGGATTCCGGATGAGCGACGGCGGGTACGGCAACGCAGGCAGCGGCGCGGGCGGCACGAACGGCGGGGCGACACCTCCCCCGGGATGGCACCCGGATCCGGCCGGGTCGGGGATGCAGCGCTGGTGGGACGGGACGCAGTGGACAGGGAGCACGCAGTGGCCGAGCGCCCCGGCGTTCCAGGGCGGCGGGAGCCTCGATCCGAACGCCAAGGTCGCGCCCGGCACCCCGGTCTACACGCCGTGGATCTGGCTCATCGTGCTGCTGCCGCTGGTGTCGTACGCCCTGCTGCCCTGGGTGTTCGGCGAGACGATCGCGCAGATGAAGAACGTGATGACCTCGACCGACTACGGCACGACCTCGAGCTTCAGCATGTCGATGGGGCCGGCGAACCTGGTCACGCAGCTGATCGGCTGGGTGATCTGGGGCGTCACGGTGCTCTTCGCCTGGCTCGACTACCGCACGCTCCGGATGCGCGGGTTCGTGCGGCCCTTCCACTGGGCCTTCGCGTTCATCCCCGCGCCGGTGTACCCGATCGGCCGTTCGATCGTGGCGCGCCGCCGGTCCGGCCGCGGCATGGCGCCCCTGTGGGTCACTGTCGGGATGTTCGCGCTCGGCCTCATCGTCTCGATCGTGCTCACCGTCGCGATGTTCAACTCGATCCCCTGGAACGAGCTCTCGCCCAGCACCTACCGCTGACCCGCTGACCCGGATGCGGCCCGGCACCGTGCGGGTGCCGGGCCGCTCTGCGCTCACTCGAAGGCGGGGATGCCCGTGAGTGCCCGTCCGAGGATGAGCGTGTGGATCTCGTCGGTGCCCTCGTAGGTGCGCACCGCCTCGAGGTTGGCCATATGCCGCATCACCGGGAACTCCGACGTGACGCCGTCGCCGCCGAGGATGCCGCGGGTGGTGCGGGCGATCTCGATCGCCTCGCGCACGTTGTTGAGCTTGCCGACGCTGATCTGGGTCGGCGACAGCGTGCCCGCATCCTTGGAGCGGCCGATCGCGAGCGCGAGCAGCATCCCCTTCTGGTACTCGAGGAGCATGGTGGCGAGCTTCTCCTGCGTGAGCTGGAACGCGCCGATCGGCTTGCCGAACACCATGCGGGTCCGCGCCCGGTCGAGCGCGATCTCGAGGCAGCTGCGCGCGGCCCCCATCGCGCCCCAGATGATGCCGTACCGGGCCTCGTTGAGGCACGAGAACGGGCCGCGCAGGGTGGTCGCGCCGGGCAGACGCGCCGAATCGGGCACCCGGACGCCCTCCAACGTGACGTCGCACTGGATCGAGGCGCGCATCGCGAGCTTGCCGTCGATCGGCGTCGCGGTGAAGCCCGCCGTGTCGGTCGGCACGAGGAACCCGCCGATGCCGTCCTCGGTGCGCGCCCAGACCACGGCGACGTCGGCGACGCTCGCGAGCCCGATCCAGCGCTTCGCACCGTCGAGCACCCACCCATCACCCTCGCGGCGAGCAGTGGTCGTCATCGCGGCGGGGTCGCTGCCGCCGTCGGGCTCGGTGAGGGCGAAGCAGCCGACCTTCCGCCCGGCGGCCATCTCCGGCAGCCAGCGGTTCTTCTGATCCTCCGAGCCGAACTTCGCGATGGCGCTCATCGCCAGCGAGCCCTGCACCGAGACGAAGGTGCGCCATCCGCTGTCGACCGCCTCGAACTCGGCACAGACGGCGCCGTAGCTCACCGCGCTCGCCCCGGCGCATCCGTAGCCGCGGATGTGCATGCCGAGGAACCCGGCGGCACCCAGCTCGGGGATCAGCTCGGCGCGGAAGCGCTTCGCCTCGAAGTCGTCCTCGATCGCGGGAGCGATGCGGGTCTGCGCGAACTCACGGGCGCGCCGCTGCCAGTCGCGCTCCTCGTCGGAGAGCAGCGCGTCGAAGTCGAACACGTCTCGGAGGGCGTCGCGCCCGGCGTCATGGGTCATGTGAGGTCTCTCCAGGTGGTGGCGGATCGGTCGGGAAGGGTCGGCGGCGGCGAGACGTACTCGACGGGGGTGGCGCTGAAGCGGATGGGGTTGGCGACGCTGCGGCTGTCGGCCAGCTCGACGACGGGGTCGAGCCCCAGCCGCTCCGCGAGCGCGAAGGCATCGGGCAGCGAGTTGATCGGGCCCGCCGGCACCCCGCGGGCGGCGAGGCGCTCGGTCCACTCGTCGGCCGTGCGCTCGGCGAAGGCGGGCGCCAGAAGGGCGTTGAGCTCGGTGCGGTGTGCCACTCGGCCGCTGTTCGTCGCGAAGCGCTCGTCGTGCGCCAGCGCGGCGATGCCGAGGTCGTCGGCGAGCTGCGCGAACTGCGCGTCGGTCCCGACGGCGATCGCGATGTCGCGGTCGGCCGCGCGGTAGGTCTCGTACGGGGCGATGCTCGGATGCTGGTTGCCCATCGGCGCGGGCGTCCGTCCCGCCTCGAGCCAGGCGCCGGCCTGGTTGGTGAGCGAGGAGAGCAGGCTCGACAGCAGGTCGACCTCGATCCGCTGGCCGCGCCCCGTCGTCCCGCGCGCGTGCAGCGCGGCGAGGATCCCCGACAGAGCGTGCAGCCCGGTCACCACGTCGACGAGCGCCACGCCCACCTTGGTCGGATGCTCGGCGTCGGCGCCGGTGATGCTCATCAGCCCGCCCATGGCCTGGACGAGCAGGTCGAACCCGGGCAGCCCCGCGCCCGGTCCGGCGCCGAAACCGCTGATCGAGCAGTAGACCGCCCGCGGGTTGAGACCCTCGACGTCGGACGGGCCGAGCCCGTGGCGCTGCATGGTACCCGGACGGAAGTTCTCGATCACCACGTCCGCGTGCACGACGAGGTCGGTCACCACGGCGAGATCGGCCGGATCGGCGAGGTCGACGGCGATGCTCCGCTTGTTGCGGTTGACCGACCCGAAGTACGTCGAGGCACCCGACGGTCCGGCCGGCGGCGTCCAGGCGCGGGTCTCGTCGCCGACGCCGAGCCGCTCCACCTTGACCACCTCGGCGCCCATGTCGGCGAGCATCATCGTGGCGTAGGGCCCCGCGAGCACGCGTGTGAAGTCGGCGACGAGGATGCCCGCGAGCGGCCCGGTCATGCCCCGCCCCTGAGGTAGACGGTCGTCGTGTGCGTGAAGAACTCCTGCGCCGCCTCGCCCTGCTCCTTGGGTCCGAGCCCGCTGCCCTTGGCTCCGCCGAACGGGACGTGCGGATCGGCGCCGGCCGACTCCGAGTTGACGTGCAGGATGCCGGTGTCGATCGCGTCCATGGCCTCGAGGGCGGTGCCGAGGTCGCGGGTGAAGACGGCCGCGGTGAGCCCGAACTCGCCACGGTTCGCCTCCGCGAACGCCTCGGCCGTGCCGCTCACGCGCTTCACGCCGACGATGGGGCCGAACAGCTCGTCGTCCCAGACGGCCGCCTCCGTGCCGGTGCAGTCGAGCACGGTCGGGGCGACGAAGTGGCCCCCACCCGAAGCGCGGGAAGCGCCCGAAGCGCGGGAAGCGCCCGAAGCGCCGATCTCGGGCTCGCGCGCGGTGAGGCGGACGACCCCGGCGTCGGTCGCCGCCGCGACGGCGCCGAGCATCGACCGCCGCGCGTGATCCGAGATCACGGGCCCGATCTGCGTCGCGGGGTCGAGGGGATCGCCCACCACCAGGCTGTCGGCGCGGGCGACGAGGCGGGCGAGGAACCCGTCGGCGATCGACTCGTCGACGATCACCCGCGAGGTCGCGGTGCACTTCTGGCCGCTCGAGTTGAAGGCGCCTGCGGCGACCTGGGCCACCGCCAGGTCGAGGTCGGCGTCGGCGAGCACGACGGCCGCGTTCTTGCCGCCGAGCTCAGCCTGGACCGGAACCCCTCGCGCCGCCGCCAGGGCGGCGATGCTCCGGCCGACGGTGGTCGATCCGGTGAAAGTGATGCCGTCGATCCCCGGATGCGCGACCATCGCCGATCCGAGATCGGCGCCGCCGATCAGGAGGTTGAGCACCCCGGCGGGGAGCCCGGCCTCCACCAGCGCTTCCGCGAGGCGGAGCGCGAGCAGCGGCACCGGGCCAGCCGGCTTCCAGACCACGGTGTTTCCGTAGGCGAGGGCCGGCGCGATCTTCCAGGCGGGGATGGCGATGGGGAAGTTGAACGGTGTGATCGCCGCGACGACGCCGAGCGGCTTCCGTGTGACGAGGATCCGCTCGCCGGCCCGCGGCGAGTGGTGGACGGTGCCCGCCTGCCGGTCGCCCACGGAGGCGAAGTACTCGAGGATCTGCGCCGCGCGGCGCACCTCGCCGACGCCCTCGGCGAGGGTCTTGCCCTCCTCCGCGGCCAGCTCCGCCCCGAGCACCTCAGCGCGGTCCGACAGCAGACGGCCTGCCTCGCGGAGGAACACGCCCCGGCTCCCCGCGGGCATGCGTGCCCAGTCGGGGGCGGCGAGCCGTGCCGCCGCGACGGCCGCGTCCACGTCCTCGACGACGGCTGCCCGGCCCGTCGCGATCAGCCGGTCGGGATGGGCGGGGCTCCTGCTCTCCACCGGCTCACCCGAGCCGAGCGTCCACTCTCCCCCGATGCGGTGGCGGAGTTCGACCGTCGCGGTCATCGATCCTCGTCCTTCCTCGTTCTTCGTCCGTCCAGCTCTCGCCGGCCCGCCCGTCGCCGGGCGGGCGCTCAGTAGCGGCGCAGCATCCGGATGTGGCGCTGCTGCATGAAGGCGGTGAGCCCCTCCGGGCCGAGCTCGCGCCCGAAGCCCGACATCTTCCACCCGCCGAACGGCGCCTGCAACTCGGTGATGTCATTGATGTTGACACCCACGCCGCCCACCTCGAGTCGCTCGGCCACACCCCAGGCCCGGTCGAGGTCGCCGCCGAAGACGTACGCGGCGAGACCGGCGGCGTTGTCGTTGGCCAGGTCGGCCAACGCGTCGACGTCGAGACCGGCGTCGTAGCGGTGCACCGCGACGACCGGGCCGAAGGTCTCCTCTGTCATGGCGAGCGCATCCAGCGGCACGCGGTCGACGACGGCGGGCGCGAAGTAGTGCCCCCTCGCCAGGTCGCCGTCGCGGAGACGGTGGCCGCCCGTGGTGACCACCGCCCCGCGATCCACCGCATCCGCGATGTGGCGCTCGGCCTTGCCGAGCACCGCCTCCGTCGTGGCCGGGCCGCCCGTGGTCGCGGGGTCGAGACCGTGACCGATGCGGATGCGCTCCGCCTCGGCCGACACCGCCGCCACGAACTCGTCGGCGATCGGGTCGGCGACGAGGATGCGGTTCACGGCGATGCAGATCTGGCCGGCGTTGGAGAAGGAGCGTCGGGCGGCCGCCGCGGCCGCCGCGGGCACGTCGGCGTCGTCGAGCACGACGAACGGGCTCTGACCGCCGAGCTCGAGGGAGAGCCGCTTCATCGTGCCCGCGGCCGAGCGCATGATCGCCTGCCCGGTCGCGGTCGACGCGGTCGCGGTGACCATCGCGATGCGCGGGTGCGACGACAGGCGCTCCCCCGCCTCGAGCGCGCCCGGCAGGTCGGAGAGCAGGCCCGCGGGGAGTCCGGCATCGTGGAAGCACTCCACGACCACGCCGATCGCCAGCGGCGACTCGAGCGGCGGCTTCACGATGATCGCGTCGCCCGCGGCGAGCGCGGGGCCCACCTTCCAGGCGTAGAGGTCGACCGGGTAGTTCCACGGCACCACGGCGCCGACCACCCCGACGGGCGCCCACTGCACGATCGAGCGGATGTCGCGCCGCTGCGTCGGCCGCAGCGCGCCGGGCACCCGCTTGCCCTCCTCCGCGTAGTAGTGGAACACCTCGATCGCGAAGGCGATCTCCTTGCGGCTGTCGGCGAGGGGCTTGCCCTGCTCGAGCGTGAGCAGGCGCGCGATCTCGTCGATCCGCGTCTCGATGCGATCGGCGGCGGCGTGGAGGATCGACGCGCGCTCACCGGCCGGGGTGTCGGCCCAGAGGCGCTGCGCCGCGAGCGCGGCGTCGACCGCGCGGTCGACGTCGGCGGCGCCCGCCACCGCGGTCGAGCCCACCGTCTCGCCGGTGCCGGGGTCGGTGACGTCGAGACGCTCACCCGAGAGCGCGTCCGTCCATCCGCCCGCCAGATACAGGCCGCGGGAGGTCATCGCACCACCGGCGCCGAGAAGTCGCGGTTGCGGAGGCGCCGCCACAGCTCCTCGTAGTTGCGGTCGTTCTGCTGATGGGCGAGCCTCGTGCGGTTGGAGTTGGTGTTCACCATGATCATCGGCTCGTAGTCGCGCGACACCAGCTCGGCCGCCGTGGACGCGTTGATCGCGTGCGAGACCGCCACGGCGATGGAGGTCGACGTCGGGCCCACCGGGAACTCGAGGCCGTCGATGAACTGCGAGGCGTCCTCGAGCGGGATGCCGGTGTCGATCGTCACGTCGGCGATCTCGTACAGACGCTTGCCGGAGGAGTGGCGGCTGGCGACCTGCGAGGAGTGCGGCACGCTCGTCACGGCGATCACCTTGAGCCCGCGCTCCTGGAACTCCACCGCCATGTCGAGGATGACGGCGTTGATCCCGGAGTGGCTGAACAGGATGAGCGAGTCGCCGTCCTTGATCTGGTGCGATCGCAGGATCGCCTTGCCGTAGCCCTCCTGGGTGTGCATGAAGCGGTACTGGGCCGTGCCCTGGTCGCCGAGCACGTGGTGCATGAGCGCGATCGACGACTCCACGATGGGGCGGAAGCCGGTGACACCGCCCGTGCGGGGGAACGACTCGAGCGCGGCGAAGCCGCCGTGGCCGGTGCCGAAGGTGAAGACGAGGCCGTCGCCCTGGATGCTGTCGGCGCAGATGCGCGCGGCCTCCTCGATCTGGTCGGCCTGGGTGTCGCGGACGGCGCCGATCTTGGCGATGACGTCGTCGAAGTAGTCCTGTGCGATGGTCATGGTGATCCTTTCGGGGCTGAGGTCAGGCTGCGACCGGGGCGTGCGCGGTGAGCGCGCCGAAGCCGGTCTCGAGGAGGGCGCGCTCGGCGGCGACCCGCGCCTCGTGCGGCATCTTGTCGTTGGTGAGACCGGAGACGCTGGCCAGGCACAGCGACGAAGCGGCGACGCCCAGGGCACGGGCCGCGACGAAGATGGCGCTGGTCTCCATGTCGGTCGCGATGACGCCGGTCCGGGCGAGGGCGGCGTAGCGCTCCTGCACGGGCTCGTTGCCGGATCCTGTCTCGAACATCTCGGTGTAGAAGCCGTCGAACGTCGCGAACAGCCCCGAGCGGTGCGGGACGCCGGAGGCCTCGACGGCCGCCTCGACGTCGACCGTGAGCGGCAGGTCGGGCACGGCGGGGAAGGCGAGCGGGAGGTACGACGCGGAGGTCGACTCGTTGCGGACGGCGCCGTGTGCGACGACGAACTCGCCGAGCTGCGTGTCGCCGACCGTCATCGCGGTCCCCAGGCGAAGGAACCGCTTCACCCCGAGCATCGCGAGCTCGTGCAGCACCACTGCGGCGATGGGGGCGCCCATGCCGAACGCCGACACGGTGATGCGATGGCCCGCGTGGGTGCCGGTGGCGGTGGTGAGCCCGCGGTCCTCGTTGAGGATCGTCGCATCATCGAGCATGTCGGCCGCGAGCAGCACGCGGCCTCGGTCGCCGACGAGGACCGCCGACTCGCCGACCTCGTCGGCGCTGCAGCGCAGGTACCAGGCGTTAGCGCTCGGCATGGGTGACTCCTTCGTTCTGTGGTGCACCGTCGACCGGTGCAGGTTCGTGGGAACGCGCGGTGGCGCGCGAGATCAGCAGGGCACGGGCTGCGGCCGAGGCACGCGAGACCAGCTCGTCGAGCAGGTCGTCGGTGAGTGCGGCCGGATCGTGCACCCGGGCGAGGTCGGCGGCCGCGGTGCCGATGAAGGTGTCTCCCGCGCCGGTGGTGTCGGCGGCGCTCACCCGCTCGACGCTGCTGGAACCCGCGCGGGCGTGGCCGGCGACCTCCCACCGCACGCCCTCGGCCCCGAGGGTCTCGAGCAGCAGCGTGCCCGGCCGCACGGTCGACGACAGCGGGCCCGACGCCTCGAGGAAGGGACGCTCCCCGCGGGCGAAGCTGACCGCATCCGCCCTGGTGAGCAGCCGTCGAACGAGCTCCTCGTCGTAGGCGTCGGCGTCGTGCTTGACCGCCCAGACCAGGCGCGCCTCTGTCGGCAGCGTGTCGAGCACCTGCTCGGTGAGGGACCGCGGGGCGACCGTGAGGAGGACGGTGCGGGCCGCGTGCAGCACGCGCACCTGCCGGTCGTCGAGCCGCGCGGGATGGCAGGTGCCCGGGTCGAAGAAGCAGATCGTGCCGCCCGACTCGATCTCGAGCATGGTCGCGCTGGGGCTGCGGTCGCCCTGCACGGCGACGCCCTCATCGGACGCACCGGCCTCCCGGACGGCGGCGCGCCAGAGCACGCCGCCCCGGTCGTCGCCGATCCACGACACCGCGGTGACCTCGGCGCCGTTGGCCGCGGCCGCCGTGACCAGATGCGCGATGCCGCCGATCGCCGGGCTGTCGGAGCGCAGCGGCCTCCGGAGGATGCTCGTGGCATCGACGCCCCGGAAGCGGCTCGTCGACGTCGCGGAGTCGAGGCTGGCGTAGCCGACGACCGCGAGCGGTGAGGGGGTGGACGGGTTCACAGCGACGCGATCGCTTCCTCGAGCGTCGGGACCGCGCCGAAGTAGCGCTCGATGTCCTCGAGGCTCGCCGCCCCGAGATGCGGCCGGTTCGAGTTCGTGGTCTCGGTGGGGACCCAGACCTCGAAGCCGCCCGCGAACGCATCCTGCGCGGTGGCCCGGATGCACACGTTCGTCTTGACGCCGACGATGATCAGCCGGCGGATGCCCTGCTCGCGCAGCAGCAGGTCGAGGTCGGTGGCGTAGAAAGCGGAGTAGCGGCGCTTGAACACCTCGACCTCGCGGCCCGAGGCGATCGGCTCGAACCCCGGCACGTACTCCGCGTCGCTCGACCCGGCCTCGTGGTGGCGGGGCAGCTTCGTGAACTCGAAGTCCTCGAGGCCGGGGTAGTGCCTTTCGACCGCGTGCACCACGAGGGTGCCGCGGTTCCGGGCCTCCTCGAGGAGGGTGCGGATGGGACCGAGCACCTCGGGGGCGGCAGGGTAGAAGTTCGCCTCGGCCGGGTCGAAGAACGACGCGATGAGGTCGACCAGGACGAGCGCGGTGGGGACGCGCGGCTCGGATCCCGGGTCAGAGGGGACGGATTCGTCGGACATGGTGCTCAGGCGATCTTTCGTGAGGAGCGGGAGTACTGCCGGATGCCCGTGATGGCCAGGACGACCACGACGGCGACGTACGGGAGTGTGGAGACGATGTCGGCGGAGAAGCCGCCCGAGGTCTGGATGCGGATCTGCAGGGCGTCGAAGAAGCCGAACAGGAGGCAGGCCAGGGCCGTGGGCAGCGGACGCGAGCGGCCGAAGTAGAACGCGGCCAGCGCCACGTAACCGCGACCCGCCGTCATGTTCTCGTTGAACAGGCCCACCGTGCCGAGGCTCAGCGCCACACCGCCCAGCGCCGCGAGGGCGCCTGCGATGATGCCCGCGCCGTCCCGGATGCCGGCGGTCCGCAGGCCCAGCGACGCGCTGGCGGGCTCGGATGCCCCGGTCGCGCGGAGGCGGAGCCCCCACCTCGTGTGGGCGAACAGCCACACAAGCACCGGCACCGCGATGATGGCGAGCCAGAACAGCGGATCCTTCCCGGAGACGATCGCCCCGAGCACCGGGACGTCGGCCACACCGGGGATGACGAGCGAGGGCAGCCGCTCGAGCCCCTCGGGCTGCAGCGTGCCGGAGACGCCGAAGACCGAGCGGAGCAGGTATCCGATCACACCGAAGGTCACGATGTTGAACCCGAGCCCGACGATGATCTCGTTGCCGTGGAGGCGGGTGATGAGCAGGCTCATGATGCCGCCCGTGATGGCGCCCGCCACCACGCCGGCGATGGTGCCGATGATCCAGCTGCCCGTCCATCCGCTCAGCAGCGCCCCGATGAAGGCGCCGGTGATCATGTGCGCTTCGAGGCCGATGTTCACCACGCCGGCCTGCCGGTGGATGGCGCCGCCGAGCGCGGCGAACACGAGCGGGACGGACAGCGTCAGCGCGGACGCGAGGATGGCGTCGATCATGCCGCACCGCCTTTCTGCCGGCGGCGCCGGGCGAGGAACCGCGGGAGGACGAAGGAGGCGACCGCGAAGATCATGACCGTCCCCTCGAGGATGTCGATGAGCTGCACGGGCAGGTTGATGAACAGCTGCACGGTGGCCCCGGCGGCGTTGAGGGCGCCGAACAGGATGGCGCCGACGAGGATGCCGATCGGGTTGAACCGGGCGAGCAGCGCGATGGCGATGCCCGTGAAGCCGAAGCTCGCGGAGAAGCCCTCCGAGTACCGGTGGACGACACCGAGGGCGTGGGCGCCGCCGCCGAGGCCACCGATGAGGCCGGCCCCGATGAGCCCCGTCGCGATGACGGTGCGCACGCGGAGACCCTGCGCGGTGGAGAAGCGCGGCGCGCTGCCGACCGCGCGGAACTCGTAGCCGATCGTGGTGAACCGCATCCAGATGAAGTATCCGACCAGCACGAGGAGGGCCACGATGAGGCCGACGTTCGTCTGCCCGGGCGGTGCCAGGGGCGGCAGCTCGGCGCTGTCGGCGACGTACTCGGTCGACGAGTTCGCCTGGCCGGGGGCGAGGAAGAACGACTGCACCAGCCATCCGGCGACACCGGCGACGATGAAGTTGAACATCAGCGTCGTCACCACCTCGTCGACGTTCCAGAGCGAGCGGAGCACGGCCGGCACGACGGCGACGAGGCCGCCCGCGACGACCGCCGCCGCGAGGGTGACGATGATCGCGATCGGGCCGGGCACCCCGCTCATCTGACTGCCGATGACCGAGGCGGTGAGGCCGCCCATCACGAAGCTGCCCTCGACGCCGACGGTGAAGGCGCCCGCGCGGTAGGCGAACGCGGCGGCGATGCCGGTGAAGAGGATGGGAGTGGTCGCCGCGAGCGTGGCGTTGAGGCGGCTCGGGCTGCCGAACGCCTCCGTGGCGAGCCGGCCGTAGACGGCGAACGGGTTCGCGCCGGTCGCCGCGAGCACGATGCCGCCGATGACGAGCGCGAGCAGCACGGGCAGCCCGGCGTGGACGGCGACGTTGCGCAGCCCCTCGAGCAGACGGCTCGCGCGGCTGGCGCCCGGGTCGGTGGGCTCCGGCTCGACCGGAGCGGTGTGCGTGGCGGTCGCGCTCATGCGTGCGCCTCCCCTGCGTCGGAGTCGCCGGAGCGGCCCGGGGTTCCGGCGTGGCCGAGCATGAGGTCGCCGATCTCGGCGCGGCTGGCGCCGCGCGACAGCACGCCCGACGACTCGCCGCGGTGGAGCACGAGGATGCGGTCCGACAGCTCGCGCAGCTCGTCGATCTCCTCGCTGAACAGCACCACGGCCGCGCCGTCGGCGCGGGCGCGCAGGAGCAGCTCGTGGATGTAGGCGATGCCACGGAGGTCGACCCCGCGGGTGGGCTGGCTGGCCACGAGCACACGCGGCGTGCCGATGGTCTCGCGACCGAGCACCACGCGCTGCTGATTGCCCCCGGAGAGCGAGCTCGCCGGGTCACCCGATCCGCCGTACTTCACGGCGGCGAGGCCGAGCACCTGCTGCACCCGCTCGCGCACCCGGCGCGGCGAGAAGAAGCCGAAGCGGGCGAGCCCGCTGATCCCCGGACCGGCGATGGCGTTGTCGGCGAGGGAGAGCGAGAGGGCGAGCCCCTCGTGCTTGCGGTCGGCGCTCACGTAGGCCATGCCAACCTGCCGGCGCCGGCGCAGCGAGAGCCGGTCGACGCGGCGGTCGCCGATGCGGATGGCGCCGGCCTCGACGGTGCGGATGCCGATGAGGGCCTCCGCGAGCTCCTCCTGGCCGTTCCCGGCGACCGCCGCGACCCCGAGGATCTCGCCGGCCCGCACGGTGAACGTCAGTCCGGCGAGCTTCTGGATGCCCTTGTCGTCGCGGGCGGTGAGGTCGGAGACGGCGAGCACCTCATCGCCCGCCTGCTGCTCTCGGACGGCCGTGGTCGGCAGCGCACCCTCGCCGATGATGAGGGCGGCGAGCACCGGCCGGTCGACCTCCGCGCGCGGAAGCTGCGCCACGGTGCGGCCGGCGCGGAGCACGGTCACGTCGTCGGCGATGGTCACCACCTCGTCGAGCTTGTGGCTGATGAAGAGGAGGGTGCGCCCCGCGTCGCGCAGCCGCCCCATGAGACGGAGGAGCTCGTCGGCCTGGGCCGGGGCGAGCACCGCGGTCGGCTCGTCGAGGATGAGCACGTCGGCGCCGCGGTAGACCAGGCGGAGGATCTCGATCTGCTGCTGGATCGCGATCGACGTCTCCGACGCCCGCGCGCTCCAGTCGACGTCGACACCCGCCTCGGTGGCGAGCTGGTCCGCGGAGACGCGAGCGGCCCTCCAGTCGATCCGCCCCGCCCGCCGCGGCTCCGCCCCCAGCACGAGGTTCTCGAGCAGTGTGAGGTCGGGGATGATCGCGAGCTCCTGCTGCACGAGCCCGATCCCCCGCTCGATCGCGGCGCGCGGGCTCGAGAGCTCGACCTCGGCGTCGTCTATCAGGATGCTGCCCGAGTCGGGCCGGTCGAGGCCGTAGAGCATCCGCATCAGGGTGCTCTTGCCCGCGCCGTTCTCGCCGACGACCGCGTGGACCGTGCCCGGCCGGACGGTCAGGTCGACGTCGACGTTCGCCCGGACCGCTCCGAAGCTCCTGCACACCATCCGGGCCCCGATGCGGCAGCCGACGGCCGCCGCACCGGAACCCGAGAGGGTGCTTCCCGTGGTGGGGTTCATGGAATGGGTTCTCCCTGAGGGGTCAGTTCCCCGAGTAGAAGTCGGGGTATCCCTGGTCGACGACGTTCCAGACCTTGATCTTGCCGTCGATGATCTGCTGCTTCAGGTCGTCGATCTTGTCGATGGTCGCCTGGCCGATCGCATCCTTCGTGTACTGGAAGTCGGTGAGGCCGACGCCGTCCTCCTTCAGCCCCAGCTGCAGCGTCTGGCCGCCGGGGAAGGAGCCGTCCTTGAAGTCCTTCAGCACGGTCTCCATGGCGACGTCGGTGTGCTTGAGCATGCTCGTGAGCACGTTGCCCTGGGCGAGTCCGTCCTGGTCGGTGTCGACGCCGATCGCGTAGCGGTTGGCGTCTTTCGCGGCCTGGATCACGCCGGTGCCGGTGCCGCCGGCGACCGCGTAGACGATGTCGGCGCCCTGCTCGTACATCGACTGCGCGAGCTGCTGTCCCTTGGTGGGGTCGCCGAAGTCGTTCGAGTAGGCGGTGAGCACCTTCACGTCGGGGTCGACGTCGTGCGCACCCTGGATGTAGCCGACCGCGAACTTGTCGATGCCGGCGCTCTGCGCGCCGCCGATGAAGCCGATCACCTTGTCGGGGTTGATCTTCGGATCGGAGGTGTTGACGGTCTGCATCGCGGCGAGAGCGCCCGCGAGGTAGGAGCCCTCCTGCTCCTGGAAGAGCACCGAGGCGACGTTGTCGCCCTTCGCCTCCGCGTTGACGATGACCCAGTCGGTGCTCGGGTAGTCCGCCGCCACCTTCGGGAGGATCTCGGCATGCGAGTACTCGAGGTCGATGACGACGCCGACACCCTCGTCGCCCGCGCGACGGAGCACCTGCTCGCCCTGCCCGACCACGTCGTCGGACTCGATCGGCGAGCCCTGCATCCCGGTGTCGGTGAGGCCCTGCTGGAAGCCCTTGTAGGCGAGGTCGTTGTACGACTCGTCGCCGAGCCCGCCTTGGGCGATGATCAGGGCTGCGCTGCCGCCGCCGCCGGCCGAGTCGGTGCTTCCTGCAGAGCCGCCGTCACCGGCGCAGGCGCTCAGCGTCAGCAAGGCCGCCACCGGTACGAGTGCCAGTGCGATTCGTCGTTTCATGATCTTCTCCGGGTGTCGTGGGTGCGAATGCGATGTGGTACAGGTACTGCGTCCCGAGGTACCGGGCACGGACGACCTCGACGAGTCGCCCCTCCGTGTCGCGCGAGGCGCGCACGATCTCGATGAGAGCGGTCCCCGCCTCCACTCCCAGCAGCTCCGCGTCGACGGCGCTGGCGTTGATCGCGCGCAGCGTCTCGTCGCCGGAGCTGAGGTAGATGCCGTTCTGACGGAGCGCGCCGTAGAACGAGAAGTCCGGACGCGCCGCGTTGGGCTCGGTGAGCCCGATCCGCTCGGCCACGTCGGCGGGTACGAGCGTGCGGTGGAGTCCGACGGGGTCGGAGCCCACGGTCCTGAGCCGTTCCACCAGGACGAGCGGCTGCCCGTCGCCCTCGTCCGGGCCGATCGGCTCGCGGTCGAAGGCCGACACGGGCCGGTCGGGGTCGCCGGCGGCGAAGTGCTCGAACGAGAGCAGCGTGCTCCCGGGGGTGAGGCCCAGGCCGTGCACGTGCTCCGAGAAGCTGTTGAGCTGAGGGAGCTGACGCTCCATCGGCAGGGCGCTGACGAACGTGCCCTTGCCCTGGCGGCGCATGACCACTCCGCGATCGATGAGGGTGTCGAACGCCTTGATGACGGTGGCGCGGCTGAGGCGGTTCTCGCTGGCGAGGACGGTCTCGCTCGGGAGCAGGTCCCCCGGCTTCAACCTCTCCGAGGCGATGAACGCCTCGATCGCGTCGGCGAGCTGCACATACAGCGGCTGCGCTCCGCGTCCGTGGTTCAGTTCCACTCGCATGTTGATGTCTCCGTCGTCTGCTCAACCGCTTGTCCGGTCAAGTGAACTGTAACGACCGCAGCGCTGTCAAGAGGTGGAGGAAATCGACCTTTTACAGGCGGAAACATGCTCGTAACGTGGGCAGGGCGGAGTCGCTGCCGGGTCAGGAGCGGTGGGAGCCCTCGATCCCCGTGATGATCGCCTGCAGCGCGAAGTCGCGCCGGGACCGATCATCCGGGCCCGTCAGGAGCGCCGCCGCCCGCGTCACCCGCGGGAATCGGTCGGCATCGGCGGCCTCGAAGGCCGAGCGCACTCGACGCCGTTGGTCGTCATCGTGCGGGCGATCGAGGCGCACGCCGCGCTCGACCGCCGACGACGCGGCGAACTGTGCGAGCAGGTCGACCGCCAGCGCCGCGCGCTCCTCCGGCACCCCACCGGCCTCCATCAGCGAGAGCTCGTGCTCGGCGAGCCGGAGCGCACCGGGGAGTGTGGGGATCGAGCCCAGCGCGACCGCACCCAGCCCGGGGTACCGCCCGAGCGTGTCGATGGTGTGGACGACCGTTCCCGCGAGCGCCTCGCGCCATCCCCGCCCGCGGCCGCCGCGCCCGACGTCGACGAGCTCCACCTCCGCGTAGACGGTGTCGAGCACATGCTCGAGCAGGATGTCGCGGCTGCCGAAGTACGCGTACAGCGAGGCCGGACCGGTCTCCACGCGCTCGGCCACGTGACGGAGCGCGACCGCCTCGACACCCCTCTCGCGGATGAGCGCCCTGGCCGCCTCGACGATCGCCTGCCGCGACAGCGGCGCCTTCGAGGGACGGCTGCGGCGCGACACCGGCTCGTCGGGAGTGGTCATGTCGCCAGGGTAGCACTTGACACGAAGGCCATTCGTGACGAACATTGTTCGCGAACATCGTTCGTTTGAACGTGTCGCACGAGGAGGAAGAGATGTCGGTTCTGGTGATGGGTGCGAGCGGCACCATCGGCGGGTCGGTCCTGCAGGGTCTGCTCGAGCGGGGTGTGGAGGTGCGGGCCACGAGCCGCACCCCGGAGAGGCTGACGCTCCCCGCGGCGGTGCGGACCTTCGCCGCCGATGCGACCGAGCCGGCATCGTTCTCCGATGCCCTCGAGTCGGTCGAGCGCGTGTTCCTCTACGCGGATCTGCCCGAGCCGGAGGCGCTGCTCGCCACGATCGCAGGCGCCGACGTGCGGCACGTCGTACTCCTCTCATCGGCGTCGACGACGTCGCCCGGGGCTGCGGACGACTACAACGGCTCCCGCTTCCTCCGGGTCGAGCAAGCCGTGGCCGACGCGGGCCTGGCGCACACGTTCCTGCGTCCGTGCGAGTTCGCGAGCAACGCGGCGCGCTGGAGCTGGGGCATCAAGGGCGAGGGCGCCGTGCCTCTCCCCCATCCGGATGCAGTGCAGACACCCATCCACGAACAGGACATCGCCGATGTGGCCGTCGTGGCGCTGACCGGCGACACGCTCGTCGGGGCCGCGCCGATCCTCACGGGCCCGGAACGTCTGACGCTGCGGCAGCAGGTCGCGATCATCGGCGAGGTCATCGGGCGGCCGCTCTCGGTGGTCGAGCAGACGGAGGCCGAGTCGGCCGCCATGCTCTCGGCCCACGTGCCCGACGTGTGGGTGCGGCAGATCCTCAAGGGCTGGCGCGAGGCGGTCGGCACGACTCCCGCGATCTCGGACGAGTACACGCGGATCACCGGTCGGTCCCCGCGCACGTTCCGCACCTGGGTCGCGGAGCACGCCGACCTGTTCCGCTGAGGCGGCGTCCGCCGCCCGGGCTCAGGCGACGGCGACCTGGTCGATCAGAACCGCGAGCCCGGCCAGATCCTCGATCACCGCGGTAGCCCCAGCGCACCGCAGAGCCTCGGCGGCATCACCGTCGCACGCGACCCCCACCGCCGCGTAGCCCGCCGCCGAGGCGCTGCGCATCTCGTCGGTCGTATCGCCCACGAACAGCGCCTCCGCTCGCTGCGGGCGCAGGCGCACCAGGGTCTCGTAGCGGTCCGCGACCGAGGGCGTGATCGAGTGGAAGACGGCGGGAACCTGCAGGGTGCGCTGGTCGTAGCGGATGGCCGCCGCCGATGCCGACGAGACCACCCCGAGCCAGCATCCGGCCGCGGCGAGATCGACGAGCACCTCGGCGACCCCCTCGCGCAGGTGTGCGCGCGTCCGCCCGAGCTCGTCGCTCCATTCCGCCTCCGCGGTCGCGGCCTCCTCGCCGACCATCCCGAGATCGGCGAACACCCTCGCCATCGGGAGCCTGAAGCGGGCCGCGAACTCCGCCTCGCCGAGGGAGGGCAGGCCGCGCGCCGACAGCACGGCGTTGAGCGCTGCGCGCATCCGATCGGCGTCGACGACGATGGTGCCGGTCCAGCCGAGCACCACCATGGTGCCGGACAGCCGGCGTGCGGGGTGGGCGGCGGGAGCCATCCCCGAAGAGTACGAATCGGCGGTGAACGATCCGGTGAACGACCCTCGACCGGGGGGTGAACGCCTCGCCGATGGCGGCGCCTCGGCGGGCTGCGCGAGCCGGAGCGGCGCGCGGCGCGAGCGTGCGCGGCGTCAGATGGAGTCGTCGACCACCGTGCGCGTGAGCGTCGGCGCCTCGGCGAGCAGCTCACGCAGAGCGGATGCGCCCTCCGGAGTGGCCCTCCAGGCGCGGTAGGCGTCGTCGTGCTCGATCGACGCCCAGTGCTCGACGATCAGCCAGTGCGTCTCGTCGGTCGCATCGCGGGCGACCTGCACGCCGGTGTTGCCGTCGAACGCGCGAGTCGCGGCGAGCACGTCGTGCACGATGCCGGGCGCGTCGGCCAGGCGGTCGGCTCGGATGCGGACGTCGAGGAGGGAGATGACGCTCATGCGCTCACCCTACGACTCGCACCCGGGGTCGTCGAGTGTCAGCTCGCGAGCTCGTCGGCATCGCGCAGGTGGCGGTACCTGCCCTTGAAGAAGAGCAGCGGCTCGTGCCGATGCCACTCGGGCGGGCTGATCTCGTTGACGCGTCCGATGACGATCTGATGGTCGCCGGCCTCATGCTCGGCCCAGATCTCGCAGTCGAGCCACATGAGCGTGTCGTCGATCACGGGATTGCCGGCCCGGGTGGGCTGCCAGCGGATGCCCGCCCACTTGTCGGTGCCCTTCCGGGCGAACTGGTTCGACACCGAGTCCTGGTGGTGCGAGAGGACGTTGACCGCGAACCGGCCCGTGTCGCGGATGCGCGGATACGTGGTCGAGGTCGTCATCACGCTGAACGAGACCAGCGGCGGATCCATCGAGACGCTGTAGAACGACTGGCAGGTGAACCCGATCGGGCCCTCCTCGTCGGTGCCCGTGATGATCGTGATGCCGGAGGCGTAGTGGCCGAGAGTGTCGCGGAAGGCGCGCGCGTCGATGTCGGTGCCGATCGCGGTCACGACGCCACCTCCTGTCGTGCCGCGTCCTGCACCGCGGGGGTCTGGCCGCCGACGTGCGCGGCGACCGCGGCGAGGCGCCGGAGGTTCGCCGCGTACTCGGCTGCGGCGGTCTCGACGATCTCGTCGAGGTGGTCCATCTGGCTCGCGACGAAGTAGAAGCCGCGCCCGGGCACGGTGGCCCCGAGCTCGACGAGCAGCGGGGCGAGGTTCACCGTCGGACCCATCGAGTGGGTGAGGTCGCCGCCGGTGTGCACGGGGATCGCGGTCACGCCCGCCAGCCCGTTGGCCGGGTAGCGGTCGAGGAACGCCTTGAGGAGGCCCGTGTACGTGGCCTTGTACGTGGGCGAGGCGAACACGGCGAGGTCGCTCTCGGCGACCAGGGCGTTCAGCGCCGACATCCTCTCGGACGGCCAGGCGAAGATCTCATCCGTGTGGTCGGCGAGGTCGATCACCTCCCGCTCGTACGAGCCGGGCACGAGCAGCTTCTCCACGAGCGTCTCGGCGACCCTCCGCGTCCGCGACTGCGGCTTCGGGTTGCCGACGACGACCACGACCTTCAACGTCATCTTCTTCTCACATCTCGCCGGTGGGCAGGAAAGGCGAGACGGCTCCGCTGCGACGCGGGACAGCACCAGAAGGGAGGAGCGAACCTCGCGCGCAGACGTCGACGTCTCTCACACACCACCGAGATCTTGTGGCCCGGTGGGCCCGCAACGGCTTACGTTGCCCCTCCAGTATGCGCCGCCGATGTCTCATCGCCGTGGCGAGCACGGAAGTGTGACGGCGGATGACGCGGTGGCGCGCCTGGGTGCGCGGGCGCCAGGATCCGCGGGCGTCCGGGCAGCGCGGGGGTCAGGGCAGCACGGGCGCCAGAGCGCGCGAGCGTCAGAGCGCGCGGGCGTCAGGGCAGCGCGGGCGTCTCCCAGCCGTCCGCGCGCCGGGCGAGCGGATGGACGGCGACGACCACGTCGTCGTCCCACGGGATCGGCGCGAGGATGTGCGGGAACCGCCGTCCGCCCTGCTCCTCCCACTCGAGCCCGATGCTGCGCGAGGCCAGCCCGTCGGGGTCGATCTCGAGCAGCACCAGCGGCAGCGCGAGGTCGGCGTAGAAGCTGTCGAGCACGAAGGGCACGTCCGCGGCGGTGGCCGCGTGCACGAACCCCGCGTCGTCGAACGACACCCCCCGCGTCGACGCGGTGTACTCCCCCATCGCCTCGCTCATCGTCCAGTCGTCCGCGATGGCCACGTGGTAGATCCGCTCCGTCATCCCTCCATCCTCTCCCCTCCGGGGACCCGTCTCTTCCGGGGACCCGCTTCGCGCCGGGAGAGACGCTCCGGCAACGGGGCATCCGACCATGACCGCGATCCGACGATGTCTCCGCAGTCGACGCTGGCGCGGTGTCGGCGGGGCGGGAGAGGATCGAGGGGTGCTCACCACCGTCGCCGTGTCCGGCTACCGCTCGCTCGTCGACCTCGTGGCGCCGCTCGGGCCGCTCACCGTGGTGCACGGGGCGAACGGCACGGGCAAGTCGAGCCTGTACCGCGCGCTGCGACTCGTCGCCGGGCTCGCCGACGACTCCGCGGTCGCCTCGCTCGCCCGTGAGGGTGGCCTCGACGACGTGCTGTGGGCCGGTCCCGAGTCGCCGGCCGGGCCGGGGGTCCCGGCACAGGGCACGGTGCGGAAGCGTCCGGTCAGCCTGCGGCTGGGCTTCGCGTCCGACGACCTCGGCTACGTCGTCGACCTCGGCCTCGCCGGCGGCGATCCGCGTTCCCTCTTCCGGCGCGATCCCGAGATCAAGCTCGAGCAGATCTTCGCCGGGCCGGTCGCCCGCCCCGCCGCGCTCCTCGTCGACCGCCGGCACACGCACGTCCGGGTGCGCGACGGCTCCTGGTCCGACCTGTCGCGCCCCGTGGGCGTGCACCGCAGCATCCTCAGCGAGGTGGCGGATGCGGAGGCCGTCCCCGAAGCGGCGTCCCTCCGCATCCGGATGCGCGGCTGGCGCTTCTACGACAACCTCCGCACCGATGCCGCCGCCCCGGCCCGACAGCCGCAGATCGGCACCCGCACGCTCGCCGTCGCCGGCGACGGGCGCGACGTCGCGGCCGCCGTCCAGACGATCCTCGAGCAGGGGCAGGCCACCCTCCTCGCCGAGGCGATCGACATGGCGTTCCCCGGTTCGCGGCTCTCGGTGCGCTCGAGCGACGGTGTGTTCACGCTCGAGCTGCACCAGCCGGGGCTGCTGCGCCCGCTCAGCGCGGCGGAGCTCTCCGACGGCACGCTCCGCTTCGTGCTCCTCGCCACAGCGCTGCTGAGCCCCGATCCACCGGGGCTCCTGGTGCTCAACGAGCCCGAGACCGGGCTCCACGTCGATCTCCTGCCCGCGCTCGCCCAGCTCATCTCCCGCGCGGTGTGGCCGAGTCAGGTGATCGTGATCACCCACTCCACCGCGCTCGCCGAGCTGCTCGTCGGCGACGTGCCCGACGCTCTGTCGCTCACCCTGCAGAAGACGAGCGGCGAGACGCGCCTCGCCGGCTTCGGCATCCTCGACGTCCCGCTCTGGGACTGGCCCCGCCGCTGAGAGCGGGCGGCGCGGCCCCGGCTCAGAGGGCCGACTCGGGCACCGAGAAGGTGTCGCAGGCCGAGGGCCCCGAGTCGAACCCGGTCTGGAACCACTGCTGCCGCGACGCGGACGACCCGTGCGTCCACGTGTCGGGGTCGATCGCGCCGCCGGACTGCTGCTGGATGCGGTCGTCGCCGATCACGGAGGCCGCATCGAGAGCATCCGCGATCTGCTCCTTCGTGAGCGGCTCGAGGAAGGCGACGCCGTTCTGGTCGGTCGTGTCGGATGCCGCGGCCGCCCACGCGCCGGCATAGCAGTCGGCCTGCAGCTCGGTGCGCACCGATTCGGATCCGGCGCCCGTGCCGCGGTCGGTGCCGTCGACGCCGCCGCTGAGACGCTGGATGTGGTGTCCCCACTCGTGCGCCACGACGTACATCTGGGCGAGGGTGCCGCCGTTGGCTCCGAACCGCGAGCGCAGCTCGTCGAAGAAGGAGGTGTCGAGGTAGATGGTCTCGTCGGCCGGGCAGTAGAACGGCCCGACGGCGCTCGTGGCCGACCCGCATCCGGTGGAGGTCTGCCCGGTGAAGAGCACGAAGTCGGCAGGCGACCGGTAGCTCAGCCCCAGTGCGGGCGCCTCGCCCGACCAGTACACGTCGAGGGAGTTCGCGGCCCCGACCATGAGGCACTCGGTGTCGGCGTTGGCGGCTTCGCCGGTCGTGCACCGGTCGAGCGACTCCTCCTGCACCGGACCCGAGCCCACCGCGCCGCCGCCTGCGACGCCGGCGAGCCCGGTGAGGTCGACGCCGAGGAACTGCGAGAGCACGATGAGCCCGATCACGACCAGCGCGCTGCCGCCGCCGACGGCGACCCCCGTGGTGCGCCGCTTCGAGACCTTGCTGGGATCGAGGCGGGAGCGGTCGTCGAACGTCATGCGCCTGACGCTACTGCGATCCGGCCTCTTGAGCCCGTGTCCGTCCTCGCGCTAGCGTTCGCGCATGAGCGTGACGTTCGAGACGACACTGGTGGGGGCGGGCAAGACCGCGACGGGCATCGACGTGCCCGCCGAGGTGGTCGAGGCGCTCGGCGGCGGCCGGCGCATCCCGGTGGCGGTGACGATCAACGGTCACACCTACCCGAGCACCATCGCATTCATGGGCGGTGTCGCGAAGATCCCGGTGAGCGCCGACATCCGTGCCAAGGCGGGCGGGATCGCGGCCGGCGATGCCATCACGGTGTCGCTCGAGAAGGACGACGCGCCCCGCAGCATCGAGGTGCCCGACGACCTGGCCGCCGCGCTCGCGGCGAACCCCGCCGCGGCGGCGGCCTTCGCGGCGCTCTCCTACAGCAAGCAGCGCGCGTTCGTCGATCCGATCGCGCAGGCCAAGGCGCCTGAGACCAGGGCCCGCCGGGTCGAGAAGGTCATCACCGACCTCGCCTGAGCCGAGCGGCCCGCCGCCCGACGCCTCGCGCCGCCCCACGCTGCGCCGTCCCGGTGCGTCGAGTCGCGAGAACTCGCCCTCCCCGTGCGCGCAGAAGGGCGCTTTCCCGCCGTTCGGCGAATCCGCCGCTGCTCGCCGGTGGGTCAGCGGGCGTCGGCGAAGCGGTCGGTGGCGGTGATGAGCGCGTCGAGGATGCCGGGCTCGTCGAAGGCGTGACCGGCGTCCTTGATGAGGTGCAGGTCGGCCTCGGGCCAGCGGTGGTGCAGGTCCCACGCCGTGAACGCGGGCGTGCACAGGTCGTAACGGCCGTGCACGATGACACCCGGGATGTCGCGCAGCTTGTCGGCGTCGCGGATGAGGAGGCCGTCCTCCATCCACCCCCGGTGCACGAAGTAGTGGTTCTCGATGCGCGCGAACGCGAGCGCCTGCCGCGGCTCGGCGAAGTGCTCGATCAGGTCGGGTCGCGGCTCGAGCGTGATGGTCGACGCCTCCCAGGTCGACCAGGCGACGGCGGCCTCCAGGGCCACCTGCGGATCCTCATCCCAGAGGAGGTTGCGGTAGGTGCCGATGAGGGTGCGCTCCTTCGACCGCGGATGCGCGTCGATGGGCGCCATGTAGCCCTCCCACAGGTCGGGCGCGATGGCCTGTGCCCCGCCCTCGTAGAACCAGTCGAGCTCGGTCGCGCGGAGGGTGAAGATGCCCCGGAGGATGAGCTCCGTGACCTTGTCGGTATGGGTCTCGGCGTACGCCAGCGCCAGCGTCGACCCCCAGGAGCCGCCGAAGACCATCCACTTCTCGATGTCGAGGTGCTCCCGCAGGCGCTCGATGTCGGCCACGAGGTGCCACGTCGTGTTCGTGTCGAGATCGGACGGCGAGGTCGCCTCGCTGACATGCGGGGTGCTGCGCCCGCATCCGCGCTGATCGAACAGCACGATGCGGTACTTCGCCGGGTCGAACAGCCGTCGATGGTCCGGGCTGGTGCCCGCGCCCGGACCGCCGTGCAGGAACACGACCGGCTTGCCCTCCGGGTCGCCCGACTGCTCCCAGTAGATCTGGTGGCCATCGCCGACGTCGAGCATGCCCGACGCGAACGGCTCGATCTCGGGATAGAAGCTGCGCATGCGCCGAGCCTAGCCTGGGCGGGTGCGCGCCCGCGGTCGGCGCCGCTGGCGACCTCGCGAGCACCGCCGCGGACGCCGGTGTACTCTGCGGGTCATGACCCGCCGCGCGCTCCTCACGCTGGTCGCCTGTCTGGCTGTCGTCGTGGGGCTCGTGACGTGGAGCGTGTCGGCCGTCGCCGTCATCGGCGGGGTGCAGCTGGCGTCGTCGCTCCTCGATCGGGGCCACCAGCCCGATCCGGAGCTCGTGGTCGACGACGCGGCCCCCTACGCCGGCCTCTCCTCCGACGACGAGCTCATGTTCCCGGTCTCGGCCGGCCGGCTCGGCGCGGCCTCAGACGGTACCGAGCCGGATGCCCTCGTGAACGAGGTATGGCAGCTCTACAGCACGGTCGCGGGCGACGACGTCTCGCGGATGGACGCGTTCGCCGTGTTCGACGACGACCAGGACACCGTGATGGCGTCGGTGTGGCGCGACACGAGGTCGGGCAAGACCTGGGCGCTCGACGTCAACCTCGCGTTCGCCCACGATCGCGACGAGCTCGAGCTGACGCTCATCCACGAGTTCGGCCATGTGCTCAGCCTGTCGCTCGACCAGGTGTCCGAGGCGAAGGGCAGCTGCCCGACGATCGACATGCCCGAGGGATGCGCGCACGACGACTCGTACATCGCCGCCTTCCTCGAGAGGTTCTGGCCCGCCGAGTCGACGTGGCCCGACAGCAGCGACGACGAGGCGATCGACACCTGGTTCCGAGACAACGGCGGCTATCACTCGTTCGTCAGCCGCTACGCCGCCACGAGCGGGATCGAGGACTTCGCCGAGAGCTGGGCCGCATACGTCACGGCCGACGACCCGGGGCACTCGCCACGCGACGACGACGCGCACGCGGTCCGCGCGCAGAAGGTGCTGTTCTTCGAGGACTACCCGGATCTCGTCGCCCAGCGCGATCGCATCCGCTCAGCACTCGGCTACTGACGCTCAGTCGCCGCCGAGCGCGCGCATCCAGCCGGCGAGGATGCGCTCGAGCGCGGCCCGATCGGCGGCGTCGAGCATCGACACGAGGCGGTGCTCGTTGGCGAGGTGCTCGGCGAAGGCGGAGTCGATCACCTCGCGTCCGCGAGCGGTGAGCGCGACCACGCGCCCCCTGCCGTCGGTCTCGCTCGCCCTCCGGGTGACGAGCCCGGCCGTCTCCAGACGGTCGATGCGCTTCGACATCGCGCCGCTCGTCACCATCGTGTGCTCGGCCAGGTCGCCGGGCGTCCTCTCGAAGGGCTCACCGGCGCGCCGCAGGGTGGCGAGCACGTCGAAGTCGCCCTCCCCCAGACCGTGAGCGGCGTACACCTCGACGAGCTCGTCGGTGAGCAGGGCCGCCGTGCGGTGGAGGCGCCCGATGACGCCCTGGGGCGAGGGGTCGAGGTCGGGGCGCTCTCGACGCCACTCCTCCTGGATGCGCGCCACTCGATCCATCACCTCATCGTCCACCCCTCGACAATAGCTTCCGCGGAAGATAGATTGTCTTCCATGGAAGCTACTTGGCGATGGGCCGCCATCACGGCCGTGGCCCCGATCGCGTGGGGCGCGACCTACTTCGTCACGCTGCACCTCCTCCCCCACGGCTACCCCTTCTGGGGCGGGGCCCTGCGGGCGCTCCCCGCGGGGCTGATCCTGCTCGCCGTCACCCGCCGACTCCCTCGCGGATCGTGGTGGTGGCGCTCCCTGGTGCTCGGCACCCTCAACATGGGCGCCTTCTTCGCCCTGGTCTACGTGGCCGCGCAGCTGCTGCCCACGAGCATCGCCTCCACCGTCATGGCGCTCTCCCCCGTGCCGCTGATGCTCCTCGGCTGGGCGCTCCTCGCGCAGCGACCGGCGATCCCGGCGGTGATCGGCGCGGCGCTCGGGATCGTGGGTGTCGTCGTCATGCTCGCCGGTGGCGGGGGTGCGATCGACGGCTGGGGCCTCGCCGCCTCCCTCACCGCGATGCTGATGTCGTCGGTCGGCTTCGTGCTCGCCCGCCGCTGGAGCGACGGCGTCGACGCGCTGTCGCTGTCGGCGTGGCAGCTGATCGCCGGCGGGCTCGTGCTGCTGCCCCCGGCCCTCCTCCTCGAGGGCGCCCCTCCACCCGTCGACGCGGTGTCGCTCGGCGGCTTCGCATTCGTGAGCATCGTGGCCGGCGCGATCGCGTTCGCCTGTTGGTTCAGCGGACTCAAGCACCTCGACGCCGGTGTGGTCGGCCTCATCGGCCTGCTCAACCCCGCCACCGGGGTGGTGCTCGGCACGGTGCTCGCCGGCGAGTCGTTCACCGCGCGGCAGGTGGTGGGGCTCTGCCTGGTGGCCGCGGGGGTCCTGCTCGGTCAGCCGGCACTCTCAGCACTGATCGCGAGACTCGGCCGCCGACGCGAGACGGAGACGTTGCTCGCACGTACCCCGAACGGGGGCGAACAGTAGACGAACTCCGGGCAAACGGAAAGACTGCACTTCGCCCGACTTTCTCCGCATAATCGGAGGACATTCATGCCGAGCTCACATGTTCGGCGGATCCACCCCCTCCTGCAGAAAGCCGGTCTCCGTGCGCCTCACCCCCGCGTCACCCCAGCGTTCAGAACGAATCCCGCGGCCACGGGGCCGCACGGTACGAGGAGCGGGGGTGGCCGTGGCGGTGACCGCGCTGGTCGCCGCGAGCGCCCTGTCCGTCACGCCCGCCTCGGCGGCGCCCACCGGTACGGTGACGCGCCCCTCCGCCGGGCCGACCGCGCCCGTCTCCTACGACGACGGCACGTACATCGTGACGCTGGTCGGCGATCCCGCCGCCACCTACGCGGGTGATCAGGGCTTCGCCGCCACCGCGCCGAGCGAGGGCGACCAGCTCAAGGCCGCCGAGCCCGAGGTGCAGGCCTACTCAGAGCACCTCGAGACGCAGCAGGATGCCGTGGCCGCGTCGGTCGGCGCGGCCGTCGACTACAGCTACACGCTGACCCTCAACGGATTCTCGACGAACCTCAGCGGGGCACAGGCCTCCGAGCTCGCCGGCCGGAAGGACGTCGCCTCCGTGGTGAAGTCGGAGGTGCAGCACATCGACCGCGCAGCCTCGGTCGCACCCGCCGCGGCGACGGCACCCTCGGCGCCCGTCGCCCCCGCGGCTGTCACGCCCTTCCCGAACACCGGGCAGGAGTCGTCGATCGACTTCCTCGGTCTCACCGGCCCCGGCGGCGTCTGGTCCGACCTCGGCGGTGCCCAGGCCGCCGGAGCCGGCATCGTGATCGGCGACCTCGACACCGGCGTCGCGCCCGAGAACCCGTCGTTCGCCGGCGATCCGCTCGGCACGGCGGCCGGCGCCGCCCCGTACCTCCAGGACGGGAGGATCACGTTCGACAAGTCGGACGGATCCACCTTCTCGGGCGAGTGCGAGACCGGCGTCGCCGGGCCGCTGCCCGCCAACGCCGACCCCGAGTGGACCGGCGGCGAGTGCAACACCAAGCTGATCGGCGCACGCTGGTTCCTGCCCACCTCGCTCTACGGCAAGGTCGGCTCGACCGATCGGCCCGAGTACCTGTCGCCGCGCGACAGCGACGGCCACGGATCGCACACCACGTCGACCGCGGGCGGCAACGCCGACGTCGACGCGACCATCGGCGACTACGACTTCGGAAGCATCTCGGGTGTGGCCCCGGCCGCGAAGGTGGCCGAGTACAAGGTCTGCTGGAACGGCAACGGCACCGACACCGATGACGGCTGCTACACCGAGGCGATCCTCGCGGCCATCGAGGCCGCGGTCGCCGACGGCGTCGACGTGATCAACTTCTCGATCGGCGGCGGCAGCGCCACGAGCACGTTCTCGCTCGAGGACCAGGCGTTCTTCGGCGCGGCCGCCGCGGGCGTCTTCGTCGCCGCGTCGGCGGGCAACTCCGGTCCGGGTGCCAGCACGCTCGACCACGCCTCCCCGTGGTACACCACGGTGGCGGCCTCCTCCGTCCCGACGTACATGGCCACCGCCGAGCTCGGTGACGGCACCTCGTTCGCGGGCTCGTCGATCACCGTGCACGACCCGCTGACCGCTCCCCTGGTGCTGGCCGCCGACGTGGCCGGCGACTCGGGCGATCCGGAGATCTGCGAGGCGGGCAGCCTCGACCCGGCGCTCACCGCCGGCAAGGTCGTCGTCTGCGAGGCGGGTGTCACCGCCCGCGTGTCGAAGTCGGCCGAGGTGGCTCGCGCCGGTGGCGTGGGCATGCTCCTCGTGAACCCGTTCCCGAACGCCATCCACGCCGACGACCACTCCGTGCCGTCGATCCAGATCGATTCGGATGCGTACGACGCGATCTACGCCTACGCCGCGACCCCGGGTGCGACGGTCACGCTCGTAGCGGGGAACACGACAGGGGAGACCCGGCCGGTGCCCCAGGTGGCCGGCTTCTCGTCGCGCGGCCCGGCCGAGGCCGATGGCGCCGACGTGCTGAAGCCCGACATCACGGCCCCTGGCGTGTCGATCCTGGCTGACGGGGCCAACCCGCAGGGCGAGGACCCGACGTTCCAGTTCGAGTCGGGCACGTCGATGTCCGCTCCGCATGTGGCCGGTCTCGCCGCGCTCTACCTGACCCAGCAGCCGAAGGCCTCGGTCTCGGCGATCCGTTCGGCGATGATGACCTCGTCGTACCCGGCGAAGGACCTCGACGGCAGCGACTCGAGCGACGTGTTCGCGCAGGGCGCCGGCCATGTCGATCCGACGCGGATGTTCGAGCCCGGCCTGGTCTACGACAGCGGCCCGTCCGACTGGATCGCCTTCCTCGAGGGCGAGGGGTACGTCTTCACCGAGCCGACCGGCGTCGAGCCGATCGACCCGTCCGACCTCAACCAGGCCTCGATCGCGATCGGTTCGCTCGCCGGCACGCAGACCGTCACGCGCACCGTCACCTCGACGGCCGCGGGCGACTACACCGCCGCCGTCTCGGTGCCCGGTGTCGACGTCACGGTGTCGCCGTCGACGCTGCACTTCGACGGCCCGGGCGAGACGCAGACCTACACGGTCACGTTCGACGAGGCGGGCGCCCCGCTCGACGAGTTCGCCACCGGCTACCTCATCTGGACCGAGAAGGGCGGCGACACCGTGCGCAGCCCGATCGCGGTGCGGCCGGTCGCGGTCGCGGCTCCGTACGAGGTGAGCGCGACGGGCAACTCGGGCAGCGTCAACGTCCCGATCACCCCGGGTGTCGACGGCTCGCTGCCGCTCAGCGTGACGCCGCTCGTGCAGGGCACCCAGGTGCTCGACCCGAGCGCATCCGATGGGCACAGCGGCACGCTGCCTGCCGGTCAGCAGTCGATCAGCGAGATGACGGTGCCCGAGGGTGCGACGTTCGCGCGATTCGATCTCGACTCGGTGGTCGACACCGCCGACTTCGACCTCTTCGTCGATCTCCTCGATGCGGACGGCAATCCGGTGACGTCGTACACGTCGGCGACCGGCTCCGCCGATGAGCGCATCGACATCGAGGCGCCGAAAGCGGGCACCTACCGGGTGACGGTCGACGTCTACGCCGTGCCGTCCGATGCGACGACGGCGACCTGGGATCTCACGGAGTACCTGCTCGGCGTGGGCACCCCGAGCGGCTCGCTCACCACGGTGCCCACCGCGGTCGACGGGACCGCGGGTGTGGAGACCGGCTACGACGTGGTCTGGCAGGGCCTCGACGGCCCCGCCCGCTACCTCGGCGCCGTCTCCTACGGCGACACGGGCCTCTCCACCCTGGTCTCCATCGCCGCCCCGCTGGCCCTCCCCCCGGCGCCCACCCCCGCCGACCCCGGCACCCCCGGCACCGGAGCGGGCAGCACCCAGCTCGCCGCCACCGGCGCCACCCCCACCCTCCCCCTGACGCTGGCCGCGCTCGCCCTCCTCGCGGGCGCCGCGACCACAATCGTCACCCTGAGGAGGCGCCGCCCCACCTCCTGACCTGACCCCGCGACAGCGCATCAAGCGGAAGGGCTCGCCGAATGGCGGGCCCTTCTCGCTCTCCTTCTCCGAAGCTCAAGCAGAGGAGGGCTCACCGAAGGTGGCCCGACGCCACCCCGCGTCCAACGGAGAGGGAAGGTCGAACGGAGTGGCTGAATCGGTCCGGGTCGCAGGCATCGGGTCTGGCGGGGCGCCGAAGGCGCCGGGACTGCGACCCGGACCGATTCAGCCACTCCGTTCGACCGCTCCCCCGCTCAGACACCCCACACCCAAGCCCACGAGAGATGCGAAGATGGCTCGCATGGGCACACCGACCGTCCCCACCCGCGACCTCACCGAGCTCGTCCTGCTCCGCCGTGTCCGCGACCGCATCGACCGCGACTACGCCTCCCCCCTCGACGTCGAGGCCCTCGCCCGCGGCGCCCACGTCTCCGCAGGCCACCTCTCCCGCCGCTTCAAGGCGGCATTCGGCGAATCCCCGTACTCGTACTTGATGACCCGGCGCATCGAACGCGCGAAGGCCCTGCTGCGGCGCGGCGACAAGACCGTCACCGAGGTCTGCTTCGAGGTCGGCTGCCAGTCCCTCGGCACGTTCAGCACGCGTTTCACCGAACTGGTCGGCGTCCCGCCGAGCGTGTACCTCCGCCGTCCCACGGACGAGCTCTCGGGTCTCCCGGCGTGCACGGCGAAGCAGGTCTCGCGACCGATCAGGAATCGAGAAGCGCCCGCATCCGCCCCGAAGATAGCGTGAAGAGCATGACGACGACGACGACCACCACCATCCACTCCAGCTTCCTGCCGCACACCGATCCGGATGCGTCGCTCGCGTTCTACCGCGACGTCCTCGGGTGGGAGGTGCGTAACGACGTGCGCTGGGACGGCAACGCTTGGATCACCGTCGGCCCGGCCGACCAGCCCGACACGGCGATCGTGCTGCACCCGCCGACCGCGTCGCCGGGCCTGACGGAGGACGAGCAGCGGACCCTCCTCGAGCTGGTCGCGAAGGGCAGCTTCTTCGGCGTCAACCTCGCCAGCGACGACCTCGACGCGCTCTTCGCGTCGCTCGAGTCGAACGGGGCTGAGGTCGTGCAGGAGCCGACGGACCAGCCGTACGGGGTGCGCGACTGCGCGTTCCGCGATCCCGCGGGCAATCTGCTCCGCATCCAGCAGAAGGGTTGAGCGTGGCGGAGCACGTCGCAGACGGTCATGACGTCATCCGGGTGCACGGCGCTCGCGAGAACAACCTCAAGGACGTCAGCGTCGTGCTCCCGAAGCGCCGGCTCACGGTGTTCACCGGGGTGTCGGGGTCGGGCAAGAGCAGCCTCGTGTTCGACACGATCGCGGCCGAGTCGCAGCGCATGATCAACGAGACGTACAGCGCGTTCGTGCAGGGCTTCATGCCGACGCTCGCGCGACCCGACGTCGACGTGCTCGAAGGGCTCACGACGGCGATCATCGTCGATCAGGAGCGGATGGGGTCCGACCCGCGTTCCACGGTGGGCACGGCGACGGATGCGAACGCGATGCTCCGCATCCTGTTCTCGCGGCTCGGCGTGCCGCACATCGGGTCGCCGCAGGCGTTCTCGTTCAACGTGGCGTCGGCGAGCGGGAAGGGCGCGATCACGGTCGATCGCGGTGAGCGGACGAAGGCGGTGCGCGCCGACTTCTCGATCGTCGGCGGGATGTGTCCGCGCTGCGAGGGTCGCGGCGCCGTGACCGACATCGATCTCACCCAGCTGTTCGACGACTCGAAGTCGCTGTCGGAGGATCCGTTCATGATCCCCGGGTACACGGGCGACGGCTGGATGGTGCGCATCTACGCGGAGTCGGGCTTCTATCCGGCCGACAAGCCGATCCGCGACTTCACCGCGAAGGAGCGCGATGCGTTCCTCTACGGCGAGACGACGAAGGTGAAGATCCAGGGCGTCAACCTCACCTACATGGGTCTCATCCCGAAGCTCCAGCAGTCGATGCTGTCGAAGGACAAGGAGTCGATGCAGCCGCACATCCGCGCCTTCGTCGACCGTGCGGTGACGTTCATCACCTGCCCCGAGTGCGAGGGCACGAGGCTCAGCCAGGGAGCCCGGTCGTCGAGGATCGGCGGGGTGAGCATCGCGGATGCGTGCGCGATGCAGATCACGGATCTCGCCGAGTGGGTGCGGGCCCTCGACGAGCCGAGCGTGGCGCCGTTGCGGGAGAACCTCTCGCAGCTCCTCGACTCCTTCGTCGACATCGGGCTCGGCTACCTGAGCCTCGACCGATCGTCGGGCACGCTGTCGGGCGGCGAGGCGCAGCGCACGAAGATGGTGAAGCACCTGGGGTCGAGCCTGACCGACATCACGTACGTGTTCGACGAGCCGACCGTGGGACTGCATCCGCACGACATACGCCGCATGAACGAGCTGCTGCAGCAGCTGCGCGACAAGGGCAATACGGTGCTCGTGGTCGAGCACAAGCCGGAGGCGATCGCGATCGCCGACCACGTCGTCGATCTGGGCCCGGGGGCGGGTGCCGGCGGTGGGGAGGTGGTCTTCGAGGGCACGGTCGAGGGGCTGAGGTCGAGCGGGACGCTCACCGGGCGCCACCTCGACGACCGGGCGACGCTCAAGGAGTCGGTGCGGAAGCCGACCGGCGCGATCGAGGTGCGCGGGGCGACGACGAACAACCTCGTGGGAGTCGACGTCGACATCCCGCTCGGCGTGCTCACCGTGCTGACCGGGGTCGCCGGGTCGGGGAAGAGCTCGCTCGTCCGCGGTTCGGTGGCGAAGCGCGACGGGGTCGTGTCGGTCGACCAGACCCCGATCCGCGGGTCGCGGCGCAGCAACCCGGCGACCTACACCGGTCTGCTCGAGCCCGTGCGGAAGGCCTTCGCGAAGGCGAACGGGGTGAGGCCGGCGCTGTTCAGCTCGAACTCGGAGGGCGCCTGCCCGGTGTGCGGCGGCGCGGGCGTGGTGTTCACCGACCTCGGGCCGATGGCGAGCGTGTCGACGGTGTGCGAGGCGTGCGAAGGACGCCGCTTCGCCGACTCGGTGCTCGAGTACCGGCTGGGCGGCAAGGACATCAGCGAGGTGCTGGCGCTGCCGGTGACGGCGGCGCTGGAGTTCTTCGCGTCGGGTGAGGCGCGCACGCCGGCCGCGGTGGCGATCCTCGAGAGGCTGGCGGACGTGGGCCTCGGCTACGTGACGCTCGGCCAGCCGCTGACGACCCTGTCCGGCGGAGAGCGGCAGCGCCTCAAGCTGGCCACGCACCTCGGCGACAAGGGCGGCGTCTTCGTGCTCGACGAGCCGACGACGGGTCTCCACCTCGCCGACGTCGAGAACCTGCTGGGCCTCCTCGACCGCCTCGTCGACGGCGGCCGCACCGTGATCGTGATCGAGCACCACCAGGCGGTGATGGCGCACGCCGACTGGATCATCGACCTCGGCCCCGGCGCCGGCCACGACGGCGGCCGCATCGTCTTCGAGGGCACCCCCGCCGCCCTCGTCGCCTCCCCCTCCACCCTCACGGGCGAGCACCTCGCCGCCTACGTGGCCCCCTGACGCGTCCCCAGACGTGCCGCACCTGGCCTTGTCCAGGTTTCCGACGCCTTTTCCGCGATTCGCGACGTAAACCGGGACAAACCGGGGGGGGGGCGGGTCACTCCCAGGGGTTCACGACCTCGATCCCGCATCCCTCGAAGTCGCGCACGTTCCGGGTCCAGAGGACGCCCTCTCGGGACCGCACGATGGCGGCGATCTCCGCGTCGCTCTGGCTGATCGGCCGCCCACCGCCCCTCCGTGTCGCAACGATGTCGGCGTACTCGATGGAGGCCGCCCAGTCGAACGGAAGCACGCAGCCACTGAAGTACGTCGAGAGCATCCTGGCGTACCGCGAACCGAGCACCTCGCGCCGTGTGCCGCGAGGCATCTTGGCTACGCCGAGAAGGATCTCGCCGACGGTGACCGCCGTCACATTCCCGGCATTCCCGAGCAGCGGATCCACCCTCCGGAAGAGCCGAGGCTCCACATCGGGCTGGATGAGCGCCGACAGGACGTTCGTATCGAAGACGTTCACTCGTCGCGACGGACGATGAACTCGTCCCCCGAGAAGTCGACGTAACTCGCGACTGCGCTTCGGGGTGGGATCTCGAAGCCCTCCGTGTCCACACCCACGAAGAGCTCGTGGATGCGCTCGAAGAGCTCACCCACCGTGCGGGGCGGATCTGCATCCGCATGTGCGCTCACTGCCGCGTTCAGGATCTCGCGCACCTCGGCCTCCATCGAGCGCCCGTTCCGAGCAGCGCGAATGCGCAACGCATCGCGGGTCGACTCATCGAGATCTCGGACGGTGATCGTCGCCATCTCGCCCCCTCGTCGTGCTGTCAATGCTAGCACCGAGGGCGCCCGTCGTCGAGGGTTCCTCAGAGGGAGACGAGGCCGGCGCGGAGGGCGAGGATGACCGCCTGGACGCGGTCGCGGGCGTCGAGCTTCATGAGCACGCGGCCGACGTGCGTCTTCACGGTCGACTCCGAGAGGAAGAGGCTCGAGGCGATCTCGGTGTTGGTGAGCCCCTGCGCCATCGCGACGAGCACCTCGCGCTCGCGTTCGGTGAGCTCGCCGAGGCGCGCCGTCGTCTCGGCGTCGAGCGCGTGCGCAGCTCCGACGGGCGCGACGGGCGCCGACGACCCGCCCTGCGCATCCGCGAGCCGTCCGCTGACGATGTCGAGGAGGCGCCGCGTGACCCGCGGCGACACGGCGGCGTCGCCGGTGGCGACCGCCTCGATCGCCGCGGCCAGCTCGGCGGGCTGCGCGTCCTTCAGGAGGAACCCGCTCGCGCCGGCGTCGAGCGCGGCGAACGCGTACTCGTCGAGGTCGAAGGTGGTGAGGATGAGGATGCGCGACCCGGGGCTGGCCTGCACGATCGCGCGGGTGGCCTGGATGCCGTCGAGACCCGGCATGCGGACGTCCATGAGGATGACGTCGGGTGCGAGCACGGCGGCCTGCGCGATCGCCTCTCCCCCGTCGGACGCCTCGCCCGCCACGGCGAAGCCGCGCGCCTCGAGCACCATGCGCAGCCCCATCCGGATGAGCGGCTGATCGTCGACGAGCAGCAGTCTGATCGGGTTCGCGTCACTCATCGGGCGACCTCTCCGCGGGCGTCGAACTCCGCCGTGACTCGCCAGCCGTGCACTCCGACCGGCCCGGCCGACACGGTCCCTCCGTGCACGGCCACCCTCTCACGCATCCCGATCAGCCCGCTGCCGGATCCCACCGAGACGGCGCGTCGATCCGCCTCTCGGCCGTCATCGGTGACCGAGATGCGGATGCGGTCCGCCCCGTAGTCGAGGTCGACGTCGACCGCGGTGGGCTCGAGGGCGTAGCGGAGCGCGTTCGTGAGCGCCTCCTGCACCACACGGAACACGGTGAGCTGCGTGACCGGGTCGGCGGGCTCCGGGCCGCGCTCGGTGAACCGCACGGGGAGCCCGGCGGAGCGGTACGACTCGATGAGCTCGGGCAGCTCGGACAGGCCCGGCTGCGGCGCCAGCTCGCCCGGCTCCGGCGCCCGGTCGGAGGTCAGCACGCCGAGCGACCGGCGCATGTCGGCGAGGGCCCGACGCGCCGTCGACGCGGACTGGCGCACGGCCTCCCTCGCGACCTCCGGCGAGCGGTCGATGCTCGCCTCGGCGCCGTCGGAGAGCGCGACGATCACGGTGAGGCTGTGCGCCACGATGTCGTGCATCTCGCGGGCGATACGCGCCCGCTCGGCGGCGGTGGCGATCTGCGCCTGCTGGTCGCGCTCGCGCGCGAGCTGCCAGGCCCGGTCGAGGAGCGCCTGGATGTAGCGCCGCCGGTTGCCGAACGTGATGCCGACGAGGGTGGCGATCACGAGCGACATGGTCCACATGAAGGAGAAGCCGATGATGGTGATCGGATCGGTCTCCACGACGATCGAGCAGACGATCGCCGCGCCCGACGCGACGGCCGTCCAGATCCATGCCGCCCGGCTGCTGCGATACACCGCGAGCGCGTAGAGCGAGGCGATGACCGGGAACCACGTCAGCCCCGGCGAGAAGTGGGTTCCGAGCGCGTAGCTGGCGATGAACACCGCCACCGCCACCCCGGCGGTGACGTGCGGCACGTAGCGGCGGAAGACGAGGGCCCCCGTGACGAGGAGCGTGATGTAGAAGGCGACGGCAGTCGGCCAGAGTGGGCCGCCGCCGAGCACGTCGCGTGCGGCGACGACGAGCGTGAAGATCGCGGCGGGTGCCGAGTACACCGCCGCGATCATCACGTCGAGGAGCCACGGGTGCCGGGCGAAGAACGTCCGGATGAATCCGGGCGGCTTCGGCAGGCGCAGGTCGCGCGACTCGCGCAGGTCGTCGGTCAGGCGTCTCTCCTCGCCAGCAGGGCGGATGCGGTGACGAACGGCACCGCGACCCATCCGAGCATAACGAGCAGAGCCTGCCAGGGCTCGAACACCGAGCCCGATCCGAGCAGGGTCTGGCCCGCGGCGGACGGCAGCCAGTCGGTCACCACGGTGGCCCACTCGGCGCCGATGAAGCTGAGCACGATGGGTACGACGAGCAGCAGCCCGACGGAGACCGCGATGCCCGCCGCGGTGTTGCGCATGATGGCGCCGATCGAGAACGACAGCAGGCCGACGAGAGCGAGGTAACCCGCGGCGCCGATGAGCGGCCACCACACGGCGGGGTCGGTGAGGTCGGAGGCACCCGCGCGCGAGTCGATGATCGGCCAGGTGGCTGCGTAGGTGATGAGCACCGACACCAGCGACACGACGAACGAGGTCACCGCGAACACGAGCCCCTTGGCGACGAGCACGGGCAGGCGGGTCGGCACGGCGGTGAGCGTCGACCGGATCTGCCCGGTCGAGTACTCCCCGCTCACCACGAGCACGCCGAGCACGGCGATCACCAGCTGGTTGAAGAACACGCCGACCGTCGAGACGAGGACCGCGAACGATCCGACCGCCGCCGCGGAGCCCGCACCGGTGGGCGGGAGCGGGATGCTCAGGGCGGCCATCACACCCATGCCGATCTGGACGAGCAGCAGCACGAGCAGCACCCAGACGGTCGAGCGGACGGTGGTGAGCTTGATCCACTCCGACTTCAGGATCCCGGTGAAGCGCAGGCGCGCATCCGGCATCGTGACGTGGGAACGGCGGGCGATCTGGGGGGTCTCGACTGCGGCGGTCATCGCGCTGCCTCCTCGGAGACGGTCTGGCTGGGGGTGGGTGCGGCGGCGGTGGGCGCCGCGGGGGCGGTGAGCGACGTGCGGTACTCGACCTCGTCGCGGGTGAGGGCCATGTAGGCCTCTTCGAGCGAGCCCTGCACGGCCGTGAGCTCGTGCAGCGGGATGCCGTGGGCTGCGGCCGCGTCACCGATGGCGGCGGGGGCGAGCCCCCGGATCTCGAGGGCGTCGGCGGCCGTGCTCGTCACGGTGACGTCGGGCTGGGTGAGCACGCGGGCGAGCTCGCCCGCCCGGGGGCTGGCCACGCGCACGAAGCTGTGGGTGGCGGAGTCGACCACGGCCGACATGGCGGCGTCGGCGATGATCCGGCCCTTGCCGAGCACGATCAGGTGGTCGGCGGTGAGCGCCATCTCGCTCATGAGATGCGACGAGAGCAGCACTGTTCGCCCCTCTGCGGCGAGCTGCCGCACGAGTCCGCGCACCCAGTAGACGCCCTCGGGGTCGAGGCCGTTGACGGGCTCGTCGAGGATGAGCGTCTCCGGGTCGCCCAGGAGAGCGGCGGCGATGCCGAGGCGCTGGCCCATGCCGAGCGAGAAGCCGCCCACGCGCTTGCGCGCCACCGAGGTGAGGCCGGTGAGCTCGATCACCTCGTCGACCCGGCTGGTCGGGATGCGGTGGGTCGCGGCCAGCGCGCGGAGGTGGTTGCGCGCGCTGCGACCGGTGTGGACCCCCTTGGCGTCGAGCAGGACCCCGACCTCGTGGAGCGGGGCTCGGTGCTCGCGGTAGGCGCGGCCGTTGACGGTGACGGAGCCGGCCGAGGGACGGTCGAGCCCCACGATCATCCGCATCGTCGTCGACTTCCCGGCGCCGTTCGGGCCCAGGAAGCCCGTCACCTGCCCGGGACGCACGACGAAGTCGATGCCGTCCACCGCCGTCTTCGCGCCGTAGCGCTTGGTCAGGCCTCTCGCCTGGATCATGGATCCTCCTCGCGTTCGATGCGCGGCTCTCCACCGCACATCTCCACGCTAGGGATCCGACGGGCTCACCCCATCCGCCTCAGGTCCCGTCCTGCCCACCCGCCCTCGTACCCCGGTACCACTCTCGGGCTTTGTCCACGAAAGGCACCTCCCCGTCGTGGGGAACCTGCCTTTCGTGGACGAAGCCGAGCGATGGGCTCGGGGCGTGAGCGCGTCAGCGCTTCTTCGAGGGCTTCGGCTCGGGGGTCGGGAGGGTGCCCGCGGCGCGGGCCTCGGCGTAGTAGGCGCGCGCCTCGTCCTGGCGGGCCTTCTCGGCGCCCGACGCGATCGACGCGCGGATGTGCTCGGGGCCGTATCCGAACGCGTCGACGAGGTCCTGGGCGTGGGGGCGCAGGCGCGCGGCGAGCCGCTCGGTGTACAGGCGCACGGAGCGGGCGCGCGAGGGCGACAGCCGCCCGTGCATGAGGTACCAGGCGAGGTGCTTCTCAACGAGCCCGAGTCCGAACAGGTCGCGGACCCAGGTGAGCACCACGCGGGTGCCGTCGTCCATGCCCGCCGCGGCTGGGCCCTCGAGCGCCTCCGTGAAGGCCTCCCACTGCAGCAGCTCGCCGTGAGCCCGCGCGGCCTCGATGATCTCGGTCTGGTGCTGGTTGAACAGGTCGGCTGCGGCCTTCTGCGACATCTTCGAGGCCGGGCGGAGCGCCCCCGCGACCTCGGCGACCATCGTCTCGACGCGGTCGGTGAGCAGCTGGCGCTGGGCCGCGGTCTCGCGCAGCTGCGACACGGAGCGTGCGGTGGAACCCAGGTCGGCGACGCGCTGCACGAGGCTGCGCAGACCCGATCCGCTGGTCGCCTTGTCGGCCGCCTGCTCGACGACGAACCGGGCGAGCACCCCGAAGTCGGCCTTGGCGAAGCGCCGGCTGTAGTCGCTGAGGAGGCGCTTGGCCACGAGCTGCAGCAGCACGTGGTTGTCGCCCTCGAAGGTGGCGTAGACGTCGAGGTCGGCTCGGAGGCCCACCAGGCGGTTCTCGGCGAGGAAGCCCGCACCACCGCAGGCCTCGCGCGCCTCCTGCAGGGTGTCGAGCCCGTGCCAGGTGGACAGCGGCTTGAGGGCGGCGGCGAGGGTCTCGAGGTCCTGACGGTCCTCGTCGGTGTCGGAGCGGCCGCTGAAGACCTCGTCGAACTTGGTGAGCAGAGTCTCGTGCGCGAAGGCCGCGGCGTAGGTGGTCGCGATCTTCGGGATCAGACGCATCTGGTGCATCCGGTAGTCGAGCAGCACCTCCTCGTCGGTGTCGCTGCCCGCGGTGAACTGGCGGCGCTGGTTGCCGTAGGTGACGGCGATCTGGAGGGCCACCTTCGCGGCGTTGGTCGAGGCGCCGTCGAGCGAGACGCGGCCCTGGACGAGCGTGCCGAGCATGGTGAAGAAGCGGCGGCCCGAGCTGGCGATCGGCGAGGTGTAGGTGCCGTCCTCGGCGACGTCGCCGTAGCGGTTGAGCAGGTTCTCCCGCGGGATGCGGACGTGGTCGAAGTGCAGCCGCCCGTTGTCGATGCCGTTGAGGCCGCCCTTGAGACCGTCGTCCTCGCCGCCCACACCGGGGAGGAACGCGCCGGACTCGTCTCGGATCGGCACGTAGAAGCAGTGCACGCCGTGGTCGACGCCCTTCGTCACGAGCTTCGCGAACACCGTCGCGGCGGTGCCGTCGGTGGCGGCGTTGCCGAGGTAGTCCTTCCAGGCGCCGCGGAACGGCGTGTGGATGACGAACTCCTGGGTCGCCTCGTCGTACGTCGCGGTGGTGCCGATGCTCGCCACGTCGGAGCCGTGCCCGGTCTCGGTCATCGCGAAGGCGCCGGGCACCTTCAGCGACATGATGTCGGGCAGGAGGGTCTCGTGGTGGTACCCGGTGCCGAGGTGGAGCACGGCGGCGCCGAAGAGGCCCCACTGCACCCCCGACTTGATCTGCAGCGACGGGTCGGCGACGACGAGCTCCTCGAAGCCCGCGATGTTGCCGCCCGGGTCGTTCGCGCCGCCGAGCTCGACGGGGAAGGCGCGCAGCCCCTGGCCCGTCTCGACGAGGTAGCGGCACTGCTCCAGCACGCGGGCGCGGTGCTCGGCCATCCCGAGACCCTCGATGCGCTGCATCTCCGGCTTCGCCGCGGCGTCGCGCGAGGCGAGCCGGATGTCGGCCCACGTGCCGAGCAGGTAGCGGCTCAGCCAGGGCACGTCGGTGCGGGCCACGACGACCTCGCCCTCCAGGGGCGCACGTCGTCCGGTCACCTTGCCGGGCCGGATGGCCGCGGCCGATTCGTCGAGGTCGCGGTCGATGGCCTCGACCTCGCTGTCGTCGGGTCCGGTGGTGTCGAGCGTGTCAGTCATGAACGTCCTTGTCGTCGCAGGGCACCGCCACGCTACGATCGCTCGGACCTCCACGCCACCGAGCCGTCAGCCCGCTACAAACGGCCCTCGGCACATCCCCCGGTCGGGTTGTAGGGACGCTACAGATCTTGTAGGAAGCACACAGGTTATCGACGCACTGTCGAGAGGGTCCCGCTAACGGCCCGGCGGGCTGCCGCGACGTCCGCCGCCCCCGCCGCGAGGGCGCCGAGCGCGAGCACGCCGAGCAGCGGAGCGAGCACGTCGATGGCGGGCTCGAGCCCGATGCCGGTGGCCAGCGCGCCCGCCCCGATCGCGGTGAGAGCCTGGAGCAGGTACGAGAACAGGTACATGAGCGACAGGGTCGCGCCGCGGTGCTGCGCGGGAGCGGCCCGGTTCACCACGCCGATCCCGCCGGTGAAGGCGAACGCGTACGCCACCCCGCCCACCACGCACCAGGCGAGGAAGAGCGGCACGCTCCCCCAGATGGCGCAGGCCGCCATCACCGCGAGCGACGCGAGGCTGAGGCCGCCTCCGAGGAGCACGGACGCATGGGCGGGCACCCGGGCGAGGAGGACGGAGACGACCCCGATCACCGCCGCCGAGATCGCCAGGAGCGCACCGGTCACGGCGAGGCTCGAGGTCCCCGTCAGATCACGCGCCATCTGGGCGCCGAGCGAGAGGAACACCGCGCCGATGCTGTACGCGAGCGACACCGACAGCGTCGCGGCGAGGAACGGACGAAGCAGCCCCGGAGCAAGGCGGAGCGCGCGCGGACGCCAGTTCGGCGCCCCCAGGCCGGCCGTGTCGTCGGGCATCCGCCAGACGAGCACGAACGCGGCGACCGCGAGCACGAAGAGCACCGCGAAGCTCAGCACCAGCGGCAGCGGCGCGAACTCGGCGAGCACGCCCGAGACCAGCAGGGCGAGCGTGAGTCCGGATGCGGTGGCCGAGCCGGTCACCGAGCTCGCGAACCGCGGGTTGGCCGAGACGTTGTGCTCGACGAGCGACGCGCTCGCCGCGCCGAGCGCGAATCCGGTCCCCACGCCCTGCAGGATGCGGCCGGCGTAGAGCCAGAGGACGTTCGGCGCGACCGCGAACGCCACCGCGGCGACGGCGATGAGGGCGACGCCGAGCAGCATCGCGCGCCTCCGGCCGATGATGTCGGAGACACCTCCGAACAGGGCGAGCACGACGAGCAGAGCGAGCGGGTAGGCGGCGAAGACGGAGGTCGTCACCACGGCGGGCAGTCCCCACTCCGCCGCGTAGACGGGGTAGAGCACGCTGGGCGCGCCGCTGGCCCAGAGGCAGAGCGCGAGGACGAGGGCGGAGGCCCAGAAGGCGCCTCGGCGACCGAGACGCGTATTCGACGACATGGCTGCGACCCTAGCGCGTTGACTTGGAAAAACCAAGCCAGTATCCTCGTCTCATGTCCGCGATCGACCCGACCACCTCGCGCTGCCAGGTGGTGCGCACCCTCGACGTCATCGGCGAGAAGTGGTCCCTGCTCCTCGTGCGCGACGCACTGCGCGGCCGCACCACGTACTCCGAGTTCCGCGAGTCGCTCGGCATCCCCACCGACGTGCTCAGCGCCCGACTCGCGAAGCTCGTCGAGCGGGGTGTGCTCGAGAAGCGCTCCTACCGCGCCGAGGGATCGCGGGAGCGCTTCTCCTACCACCTCACCGACGCCGGGCAGGGGCTCGCCCTCGTCGTAGGAGCCATGGCGCAGTGGGGCGAGAGCTACAACCCCTGCGACGGCGCCTCCGCCTCGCACTTCGTGGAGGCCGACGACCACGAGGCCGAGGTGGGCATCTCGTTCGTCGACGGCTCCGGGCGCGCGCTCACGCCGACCGAGGTCGCGCTGCTGCCGCGTCGCTGAGGGCGCTGTGCCGCATCGCTAGGGCGTGGGCGACTCGGGGTCGTTGCGGTGCATGGCGCGGCGCACCCGCTCGACCACGTTCGCGGCCGGCGGCTCGTTGTAGGTGCCGGCGAGCTCCTGGCCCGACATCCGCCAGATCGCATCCATCACGTCGTCGGTGAGCTTGCGGCGAGCGCGGGCCGAGGAGGGGTCGCCGTACGTCGCGGCGTCGATCGGCTCGCCGAACTGCACCGTCACCGGCCGCACCCGGATCTCGGAGGTGTCGGGCGGCATCACGTCGGGCGTACCCGTGATCGCGACCGGGACGACGGGGCACTGCGCCGTGAGGGCGAGGAACGCCACGCCGGTGCGACCCTTGTAGAGGCGGCCGTCGCGCGAGCGGGTGCCCTCCGGGTAGATCGCGAACGCGCCGCCCTCCTGCAGCACCTCGAGCCCGCGGTCGAGGGAATCCTTCGCCGCGGTGTTGCTCGCGCGGTCGACGGGGATGGCGCCGATGCCCTCGAAGAACGACTTCGACAGACGCCCCGTCGTGCCGGTACCGGTGAAGTACTCGGACTTCGCGAGGAAGCGCACGTCGCGTGGCGCGAGGATCGTGATCGCCACGCTGTCGATGAAGCTGAGATGGTTGCTCGCGAGGAGCACGGGGCCGGACCTGGGGACGTTCTCGCGGCCGATCACCGTCGGGCGGAAGACCACCCGGGTGAACGGACGCGCGACCCCGCGGAGGACCTGTTTGAACACCACCCGATCCTCACACGGGACGCATTCCGCTGCACGTATGTGCACGGATGGTCAGGCGTCGCGCACATCCGTTCAGCGCTGCGGGTGCCTTGCGGGTGCCTGCTAGGTTCCTCGAGGGTCCTCCGTCGGGCGTCGAGTGCTCGGTTTCGGCGCGATCTCGCTCGGGATCGCGGCCGAAAGTGAGCGCTCGATGCTGTGGGGTCTCGGCTCGGGGCGCCAGGCCCCACGGGTCACCAGGGCTCGTCGTCGGCGGGAGGCTCGGCGGGCGGGACCCAGCCGTCGTCGGGCGGGTACTCGTCGAAGGGCGGGTCCTCGAACGGCGGCTCGTCGAACTCCGGTGTGCGCCGCCCACCCCGTGTGGTGGTACTGCTGCGCGCCCCCGTCCGCGACGATCGGGCGGACGACGAGGGCCCGCGTGAGCCACTCGATGCGGGTGCACCGTCTCCCCCACCGGCCGGGCCTCCTGCGCCGTCTCCCCCCGCGCCGAACTCGGCGACGACCGCGACGAGGCCCTCGCCGTACGACTCGCGCTTGCGATCGCCGATGCCCGAGACGCCCACCAGGTCGGACACGCTCGCGGGGCGCAGCTGCGCGAGCGTGGCCAGCGTCGCATCGTGGAACACGACGTACGCGGGCACTCCCTGCTCGCGAGCCGTCGCCGCCCGCCAGGCTCGCAGCGCCTCGAACAGCTCCCCATCCGCACCCGACAGCTCGGGGCGCCCCTTCGACGCCGAACCGCCGCCTCCGCCGCTGCCGCCCGACGACCGCGCGGCGCGCGGGGCGCGCTCCGGCTCGCGCCGCATCTGCACCGCCTTCTCGCCGCGCAGCACGGCTGCGCTCTCGGGGGTGATCGCGAGGGTGCCGTATCCGTCGTCGTTCACCGCGAGGAAGCCCTGTGCCAACAGCTGCCGGACGACACCACGCCACTGCTGCTCGGTGAGGTCGTCGCCGATGCCCCAGGTGGAGAGCTGGTCGTGGCCCCACTGCGCGACGCGCTCGGTGCGCTTGCCCCGGAGGATGTCGATGAGGTGGCCGGCGCCGAAGCGCTGCCGACGCTCACGGTCGAGGCGCACCACCGTCGAGAGCATCTTCTGCGCCGCGACCGTGCCATCCCACGATTCGGGCGGCTCGAGGCAGGTGTCGCAATTGCCGCACGGCTCGGACCGCTGACCGAAGTAGCCCAGCAGGTTCACTCGGCGGCAGTGCACCGTCTCGCAGAGGGCGAGCATCGCATCGAGGTGGGAGGAGAGCCGGCGGCGGTGGGCGAGGTCGCCCGGCGACTCCTCGATCATGCGGCGCTGCTGCACGACGTCGCCGAGGCCGTACGCCATCCACGCCGTCGAGGGGGCGCCGTCGCGGCCGGCGCGGCCGGTCTCCTGGTAGTAGCCCTCGACCGACTTGGGGAGGTCGACATGGGCCACGAAACGCACGTCGGGCTTGTCGATGCCCATGCCGAAGGCGATGGTCGCGACGATGACGACGCCGTCGTCGCGGAGGAACCGGGCCTGCGTCTGCGCGCGGAGACGTGCATCGAGGCCGGCGTGATACGGCATCGCGTCGACTCCGTTCTGCACCAGGAACTCGGCCGTCTTCTCGACGGTGTTGCGAGAGAGGGCGTAGACGATGCCCGAGCTGCCCGTGTGCTCGGTGCGGATGAACGAGAGCAGCTGCTTGCGGACCTCGCCCTTCGAGTCGATGCGGTAGCGGATGTTGGGGCGGTCGAAGCTGGCGACGAAGTGCTTGGCCTCGTGCAGCGTGAGCCGCTCGGTGATCTCCTTGTGGGTCGCCTCCGTCGCGGTGGCGGTGAGGGCGATGCGCGGGACGTCGGGCCAGCGCTCGGCCAGCTCGGCGAGCGCGAGGTAGTCGGGCCGGAAGTCGTGGCCCCACTGCGACACGCAGTGGGCCTCGTCGATGGCGAACAGCGCGATGCGCCCCGACTCGAGCAGGCGCTTCGTGCTCTCGGAAGACAGACGCTCGGGCGCCACGTAGAGCAGGTCGAGCTCGCCGCGCCGGTACGCCGACTCGACCTCGGCCCGCTCGGCGGGGTCTTGCGTGGAGTTGAGGAACGCGGCCCGCACGCCGAGCTCGCGCATGGCCGACACCTGGTCGTGCATGAGGGCGATGAGCGGAGAGACCACGATGCCCGTTCCCTCTCGCACCAGCGACGGGATCTGGTAGCAGAGCGACTTGCCTCCGCCGGTGGGCATGAGCACCACGGCGTCGCCGCCCGCGATGACCTGATCGATCACCTCGGCCTGGAACCCGCGGAAGGAGTCGTACCCGAACACGTGCTGCAGCACGTCGAGCGCGGCTCGGGGCTGGGCGGTCTCTACGGCGTCGGTCACCCCACGAGCCTAGTTCGCGCCCCCGACCCCCGCGCCGGCTGCCCGGCTTCTGTGGACAGCCGCGCCCGCATCCGCCCCTGTGCAGTGCTCCCCGCGCCGCGAGCTGCGCTCCACCGGGCTGGGCCAACTCCGGAGATCCGGCCGGATACGAGCCGACTCCGGAGATCGCGCGGCGTGGCGCGGCGAAAGTCCGGCGTCGGCCCCGCTCGAGAGCAGCACGCGACCGGCCGGAGGCCACGGCGCCCGGCCGCGGGCGCGCCACGAGCGGGGTGGGTCAGCGGGAGAGGGGGACCTCGACGAGGCTCAGACCGGGGGGCGGGCTGGCGAGGGCCTGGTCGAGGGCGCCGCGGCCGGTGACGCGCTGGTGCTGCCAGCCGTAGGCGGCGGCGAGCGACTCGAGGTCGACGTCGTGCGGGGTGTACATGAGGCGGTCGAAGGACGCAGGGTCGGCGCTGCCCGCCACCTCGAGGCCGTCGAAGATGGTTCCGCCGCCGTCGTTGCCGACGATCACCTGCATGCGCGGGCGCCGTTCGCCGCGGGGCACGAGCAGCCCCCCGGCGTCGTGCAGCACGGCGAGGTCGCCGAGGAGCACGCGGGTCACGCCGACCCCGCGCGGGTCCGCCGTCTGCGAGGCGAGGGCGAGCCCGAGCCCGGTCGACACCGTCCCGTCGATGCCGGCGACGCCGCGGTTGGCGTGCACGGGGATCCGCTTCCCGGGCGCCACGGCGTCGAGCTCGCGGATGAGGCGCGAGGCGCCGAGCAGCAGCCGATCGTGCGGCCAGCTGGCGCGCCACACGGCGAGCCCCAGCGCCCGTCGCGTGATCGGAGCGCGGAGGGCGGCGAGCTCCCCCTTCGCGTAGTCGCGTCGGTCGGCGAGGTCCCAGGTGCCGGCGTCGACCTCGCCGACGGATGCGATGTCGTCGTCGGCCGCGTCGAGGAGGCCTCGGCTGGCGAACACCCAGCGGCCGAGCCAGGCGCGCGCCTCACGATCCGACCGGTCGAAGGGATCGGCGGTGACCGCGTCGGCGACCACCGCATCCGAACGCGGCAGCACGGGCTCGCCGGGGCCGCGCACGACGACGACCTCGACGTCGGCCCGCGCCAGCAGTGCGGGCACCTGCCGCGAGAGCGTGGGGCGGCCGAACACGACGGCGCGCTCGACGAGACCGCCGAACTCGGCGTCGGCGAGCAGCTCGCGGTAGGCCACCACGAGATCGGGACCGAAGCGCGATCCGCTCGAGACCTCGGCCAACAGGGGCCACCCGGCGGAGGCGGCGAGCTCGGCCGCGGCCTCCCCCGCGCCGTGCCCGGCGACGACGACGGTGCGCGGTCCGCGCTCGAGGTGCAGCACGGGTCGCTCGATCGGCTCGCGGACGACGGGAGGAGAGGAGGGAGTGCCGGACCGCACCGGCAGGTCGGGGATCAGGGTCCCGGAGAGCGGCTCGGCGAACTGCAGGTTGAGATGCACCGGACCGGGACCAGCGGCGCCGAACGCACCACCCGCATCACCAGTTGCACCACCCAGGGCCGCGGTGTGCGCGATGGCCGCGAGACCGACCGGATCCGGCATCCCCTCGGCATCGGGTGCGACCACATCACGCTCGAACCGCGCGAACCGCCCGAACATGCCCGGCTGCCACGTGGTCTGGTTCGAACCCGTCCCTCGCAGCGCCGCCGGGCGGTCGGAGCTCAGCACGATCATCGGCACCCCGCTGTGCGACGCCTCGACCACGGCGGGCAGCAGATTCGCCACCGCGGTGCCCGAGGTGGTCACGACGAGCGCGGGTGCGCCCGACTCGAGCGCGAGCCCCAGCGCGAGGAAGCCGGCGTCGCGCTCGTCGATGCGGACGTGGACGGCGATCGCGCCGCGCGCCTCCAGCTCGCCGAGGGCGAGGGCGAGGGCCTGGGAGCGCGATCCGGGGGCGACGACGGCGTGCCGCACGCCGAGCCGGGAGAGCTCGTCGACCAGCCGAGCCGCGAACGTGGCCGCGGGGCTAGGGACGCTCACCGTTCTTTTCTGCCGTTGTCCTGCTCGTCGTCCATGTCGGACAGCTGCTGCTCGAGCTCGCGGAGGCGCTCGTCGTCGACCGGAGAGCGGGTCGGCGCGCGCATGGTGCCGAGGAAGTCGGGGTCGTCGTCGGGCCCGAGCACGCGCGGACGGGGCGCCGCGCCGCGCTTCGCACCCCGACCGATGAGGAACCAGAGGACACCGCCGATGGGAGGCAGCAGGAGGACGATGAGCACCCATGCCCAGCGAGGCAGACCCCGGATGCGCGACCTCTCGAGCATGAGACTGTCGACCAGCGCATAGATCGTGAACGCCACCACGATGATGACGAGCACGAGCAGCAGGCGGGCCATGCTCAGATGGTACCCCCGCCTCCCGGGCACCGACTGCGTGTTCTCTGCCCGGCTGCCGAGCGCCCGCTCAGGATGCGCCGCCTAGAATTCCAGGGTGAACTCCGGCCGCACGTGGATCCTGTACTCGCTCATCCGTCTGGGCGTCTTCGCGGTCGTGCTCGCCCTCCTGCTGTTCCTCCAGATCGTGCCGTGGGTGGCCGCGATCCTCGCCGCGATCATCGCGCTGTGCATCTCGATCATCTTCCTGCGCCGGCCGCGCGAGGAGGCATCGAAGACGCTGTACGCCGCCCGCGCCAACCGCTCGGCCCGCTCAGCGGCGCCAGCGCGGGTATCGGAGGACGAGAGCGTCGAGGATCGCGCGGTCGACGACCGCGCCGACGACCGGCCGGACGCCCACTAGAGGCCCGCTAGCGGCACCCGGTCACGCTGTCGCCCGCGCGCCCATCACTGGACGACGCCCCCGCTCAGTACCCGAGCGCGAGCCCCAACCCCACGCCGTAGGCGAGGGCGAAGAAGCTCGTGAGCTGCAGCACCAGGATGAACTCCTTGGGCGTCTTCGCCGTGAGCATGATGAGCGTGGCCGGCGCCGACAGCAGCAGGGTGAAGAACACCAGCGGCGCCTTCGGGTACAGCAGCGACAGGAATGCGAGCACCGCGTACGCGATGACGATCCACACCACGTAGACGACCCGCGACGCCGTCCGCCCGATGAGCACCGAGAGGGTGCGCTTCTTGGCCAGCTTGTCCTGCTCGATGTCGCGGATGTTGTTGGCCATCAGCACGGCGCAGGCCAGCGCTCCGATGGCGATGCCGCCGAGCCACGCCTCCGTGTTGACCTCTCCGGCGAGGATGAACGTGGTGCCCGCCGTCGCGACCAGCCCGAAGAAGACGAACACGAACAGCTCACCCAGGGCGTAGTACCCGTACGGGTGCTTGCCGCCCGTGTAGAACCACGCGGCGAGGATGGCCACGGCCCCGACGGCGAGCAGCCACCAGTACCCGGTGAGCACCACGAGCACGAGACCTGACACCGCCGCGAGCGCGAAGAAGCTCAGCGCGACGATCAGGACCGTGCGCGGCCGGACCGCGCCCGATCCCGTGAGCCGAGGCGGTCCGACCCGGAACGCGTCGGTGCCGCGCACTCCGTCGGAGTAGTCGTTGGCGTAGTTCACGCCGATCTGCAGGAAGATCGCGACGAGGAGGCACAGCAGCACACGCAGCTTCGAGATGTCCTCCGTGGGGACCATGGCCGCGCCCGTGCCGAGCGCCACCGGCGCGATCGAGAGCGGAAGGGTCCGCAGGCGCGCGCCCGAGATCCAGGCACGGACGGCCGATCGGGGCTTGCCGGTCTTCTTCGTCGCTCCGGACCGGCCCGCATTGCGGCCGCGGCTCCCCGCTCCTTGGCGACCGGAGTCGCTCACCGTGCGGCCGGGACGGCCGCCGTCTGCGGTACGCGCGGGACTGCCCTGGGGGCGCTTCTTCGTCTTGGACATCGGCTGAATACTAGACCCCACCGCTTGGTGGAGTTCCTGCGTGATCCCGCACGGCGAGCAGGCGGGTCAGGCCCACGCGATCCGGCTTGCCCGACGCGAGACGCGGCAGGCGCTCGACCTCGACGATCTCGTCGGGCGCCGCGGCGCGGCCCGCCACCTCGGCGACCGCGTCGCGCAGCCGCCAGAGCGCACCGGTGGGCACCCGCGCATCCGTCACCACGACCGGGACCTGGCCCCACTCGTCGTCGTCGCGCGCGACCACCACTCCCTGTTCGAACCCGGGCACGGCCTGCACCAGCCGCTCGACCCGATCGAGCGCGACCTTCACGCCACCCGAGATGATGACGTTGTCGAGCCGCCCGGTCACCTGCACGCGGACGGCGTCGCCCTCGCCGGCGACCGACCCGGCGTCGCCGGTGCGGTACCAGCGCAACCCGTCGTCGACGATGAAGCGCTCGGCGGTGAGCGCCTCGTCGAGGTACCCCTCCGCGAGCGACGGGCCCGCGATCTGCAGCTCGCCGCCACGTTCGCGCACGATGGTGCGGCCGATCGGCGAGCCGTCGTAGACGCACCCGCCCGCGGTCTCGCTCGAACCGTAGGTGCGCACCACCCGGAACCCGAGATCGTGGGCGCGGTCGGCGAGCGCGGGCGCGAGCGCCTGCCCGCCGACGAGGATCGCGTCGAACCGCGCTACCGCCGCGCGGATCTCGGCCTCGCGCTCGGCCGCCTCGACGAGCCTCGCGAGCTGCACGGGGACGATCGACGTGTAGCGGACGGGGTGCTCGAGCTCGGCGGCCGCGGCGGCGAACCCCTGTGCGGTGAAGCGGCCGGCGGGGGCGACCACGGGCGTCGTGCCCGCGGCGATCCCCCGCACGAGCACCTGGATGCCCGCGACGTAGTGCGTGGGCAGCGTGAGCAGCCACTGCCCTGGCCCACCGAGCGCCGACTCCGATCCCGCGGCCGACGCCAGCAGCGCGTCGGCGCTCAGTGCCACCCGTTTGGGCGCCCCCGATGACCCCGAGGTCTCGACGACGAGCGCGACCGGAAGTGGGATCTCAGCAGGGACATCGCCACCCACCGCATCCGACCCGAGGGCGGTCTCGCCCAGCGCCGCACGCTCACGCGGCAGGATCGCGGGACCCTCGCGGGAGAGCGCCGCCCGGAGCGCGATGCCCACGGTGTGCGGGTTCGACCCGTCGATCACCTCGAGGCGACGCACAGAGCCCACCCCGCCTCAGTAGTGGTACGGGAAGCGACCGAAGTCGGCGTCCCTCTTCTCGAGGAAGGAGTCGCGCCCCTCGACCGCCTCGTCGGTGCCGTAGGCGAGACGTGTGGCCTCCCCCGCGAACAGCTGCAGGCCGACCATCCCGTCGTCGGTCGCGTTGAAGGCGTACTTCAGCATGCGGATGGCCGTGGGCGACTTGCCGAGGACGATGCGCGCCCACCGCAGGGCCTCGACCTCGAGCTCGGCGTGCGGGACGACGGCGTTGACCGCCCCCATCTCGTACGCGCGCTGCGCGCTGTACTCCTGGGCGAGGAAGAACACCTCCCGCGCCAGCTTCTGCCCCACCTGCTTGGCGTAGTAGGCGCTGCCGTACCCGCCGTCGAACGAGCCGACGTCGGCGTCGGTCTGCTTGAAGCGGGCCTGCTCGGCACTCGCGATCGTGAGGTCGGCGACCGCGTGCAGCGAGTGCCCGCCGCCGGCGGCCCACCCGGGCACGACGCAGATGACGACCTTCGGCATGAAGCGGATGAGGCGCTGCACCTCGAGGATGTGCAACCGGCCCGCGCGGGCGGGGTCGATGCCGGCGGCCGTCTCCTCCTCGGAGTACTTGTACCCGTCGCGCCCGCGGATGCGCTGGTCGCCGCCGCTGCAGAAGGCCCAGCCGCCGTCGCGCGGGCTCGGCCCGTTGCCCGTGAGCAGCACCACGCCGATGCGCGGGTTCTGGCGCGCGTCGTCGAGCGCGGCGTACAGCTCGTCGACCGTGTGCGGCCGGAACGCGTTGCGGATCTCGGGCCGGTCGAACGCGACGCGGGCGACGCGCCCCTCCACATCGTGGTGGTACGTGATGTCGGTGAGGCCCTCCCACCCGGGCACCTCACGCCACTCGGTGGGGTCGAAGATGTCGGAGACTCCGGGCAGTGCGCTCATGCCTTTCAGCCTACGCGCGAGGCCTTCGGCGCCCGGGCCGTCCATAGACATTGGGGACGGAGAGCAGACACGACAGACTTGTGCAATGACCGGCACCGTCCCCGCCCTCGACGACCTCCTCGACCGGATGCACGTGGTCGCGATCCCCCTGCACACCCGCTTCCGCGGGCAGACGGTGCGCGAGAGCGTGGTGCTCGAGGGGCCGGCCGGCGTCACCGAGTTCTGCCCCTTCCCGGAGTACGAGGACGAGGAGGCGGCGCACTGGCTGCGCGCCGCGATCGAGTTCGGCTGGACGGAGCAGCCGCCCGCGCTCCGCGACGAGGTGTGGGTCAACGCGACCCTCCCCGCCGTGCCGGCGGAGGCGGTGGCCGAGGTGCTCGCGCACTACGACGGCTGCCGGACGGTGAAGGTCAAGGTCGCCGAGAGAGGGCAGTCGCTCGACGACGACGTGGCCCGTGTCCGCGAGGTGCGGCGTCTGCTCGGGCCGGAGGGCCGCATCCGCCTCGACGCGAACGGTGGATGGAACGTCGACGAGGCCGAGCACGCCGTTCGGGCGCTCGAGCCGTACGACCTCGAGTACGTCGAGCAGCCCTCCGCGACCGTCGACGAGCTCGCCCAGGTGCGAGCGCGCATCCATGACCTCGGGATCCTCGTCGCCGCCGACGAGAGCGTCCGCAAGGCGTCGGATCCCCTCGAGGTGGCGCGCGCCGGGGCGGCGGACCTGCTCGTGGTGAAGGCGCAGCCGCTGGGCGGCGTGCGTCGAGCGCTCGAGATCGTCGAGGCGGCGGGGCTGCCTGCCGTGGTGTCGAGCGCGCTCGAGACCAGCGTCGGCATCGCGATGGGCGCCGCGCTCGCCGCTGCGCTGCCCGCCCTCGACCACGACTGCGGGCTCGCCACCGTCGACCTCTTCACCGGCGACGTCGTCCGCGAGAGCCTCGTGCCGAGGGACGGCCGCATCCGCGTGCACCGCCCCCAGTTGGATGCGGAGCTCGTCGCCCGCTACGCAGCCTCACCCGAGCGGACGCAGTGGTGGCACGAGCGCGTCGCCCGCTGCCATGCCCTCCTCGCTCCCACCTCCTGATCCGTCACTTTCGGCTGGTGCGGGCGGCTCACACCCGCGGAAAGTGACGAATCAGGGGACGAAGTGGGGGATCAGAGCCCGGAGTAGGCGTGCAGGCCCTTGAAGAAGACGTTCACCACACCGAAGTTGAAGAGCACCGCCGCGAACCCGATGATCGCGAGCCACGCGGAGCGCGAGCCGCGCCAGCCGCGGGTGGCACGGGCGTGGATGTACCCGGCGTAGATCACCCAGATGATGAAGGTCCAGACCTCCTTGGTGTCCCATCCCCAGTAGCGGCCCCAGGCCCGCTCGGCCCAGATGGCACCGGCGATGAGGGTGAAGGTCCAGAGCACGAAGCCCACGATGTTGACCCGGTAGGCCAGGCGCTCGAGGGTGTCGGCGTCGGGCATCGTGCGGAGGAACCGCAGCTTCACCGCCGAGGCCGCGCGCGACAGCATGTCGCCCCGGGTCTGGAACAGCTGGATGACGCTCAGTGCACCGCCGAGGGAGAAGAACGCCGTGCCGATGATGGCAACGAGCACGTGGATGACGAGCCACGCCGACTGCAGCGCCGGCTGCAGCGGCGAGACGGGCACGTAGTAGTTGACGGTCGCGACGCCCAGCAGGATGAGGATCAGGCCCAGCACGAACGTGCCGAGGAACCGGAGATCCTGGCGCAGCAGCACGAGCAGGAAGACACCGACGATGATCGCCGTGCCCGTGATCGAGAACTCGTACATGTTCGCCCACGGCACCCGGTCGGCCGCGATGCCACGGAGGACGACGCCGACCACCTGGATCACGAGGCCCAGGACGGTGAACGAGACGCCCAGCCGTAGCGGCACCGAGCGCTTCGGCTTCTCGACCGTGGCGGCGACCGCGCCCGATCCGCGACCGGCTCCGCGCCCCGCGCCCGCCCCACGTCCTGCGCCCCGCGCGGGGGCGGCGGTGACAGCGCTCGCCGAGGTCGGGTTCAGCACGGCACCGGATGCGGTGGTCACGCCGGCGATGACCGGGACCTCTGCGGACTCCTCGGCCGCAGCGCCGAGCTCCTGCCGCTTGACCTCGCTCGACCGCTTGGCGAGATCGAGCGCGAACGCGATGAACGCGAGCGCGTACACGGCCATGGCCGAGTAGATGAGGATGAGAGAGATCTCGTCGAGGGTCTGCGTCACACTAGGATGCTACGCGCTCCCAGCCTGACGTTCACCGGATGCTCGGCGCGTTCTTTTGAACTGTTCATAAAAGCGTGACAGGGTGGATCCCGTGATCGAGATCGAGACGACGCTCCGGCAGGCCGGGCTGCGGGTGACCGCACCCCGGAGGGCCGTCATGCGTGCGCTCGACACCCGTCCGCACGCCGACGCCGACGAGGTCTTCCAGGCCGTCGCCCGCGATCTGCCCGGCACCTCCCTCCAGGCGGTGTACGTGGTGCTCGGCGCGCTGACGGACGCGGGTCTCCTCCGCCGCATCGAGCCCGCGGGGTCTCCCGCGCGGTACGAGCGGCGCACCGGAGACAACCACCACCACGTCGTGTGCACCCGCTGCGGTGCCGTCGACGACGTCGACTGCGTGCACGGCGAGGCCCCCTGCCTCACGCCGTCGTCGACGGGTGGCTACGCGATCACGACGGCAGAGGTCACGTTCTGGGGACTGTGCCCCGCCTGCCAGGCGGCGGACGTCCCCGTGCGTGCCTGACACACCTCACCCGCCTGAACAGGAGGACCCCCATGTCCGACACCAGCTACACCACCACCAACTCGGGAGCCCCGGTCGCCAGCGACCAGCACTCGATGAGCGTGGGGCGCGACGGCGCGATCGCCCTTCACGACCACTACCTGGTCGAGAAGCTCGCCCAGTTCAACCGCGAGCGCGTCCCCGAGCGCGTCGTGCACGCCAAGGGCGGCGGAGCCTTCGGCTCCTTCACCACCACGGCCGACGTCAGCCAGTTCACGTCCGCCTCCCTGTTCCAGAAGGGCGCCACCACCGATCTGCTGGTGCGCTTCTCCACCGTCGCCGGCGAGCAGGGCAGCCCCGACACCTGGCGCGACCCCCGCGGCTTCGCGATCAAGTTCTACACGGATGAGGGCAACTACGACCTGGTCGGCAACAACACCCCGGTCTTCTTCATCCGCGACGGGATCAAGTTCCCCGACTTCATCCGCTCGCAGAAGCGCCTTCCCGGCAGCCACCTCCGCGACCACGACATGCAGTGGGACTTCTGGACCCTGCAGCCCGAGTCGGCCCACCAGGTGACGTGGCTCATGGGAGACCGCGGTCTGCCCGCCTCCTGGCGCCACATGGACGGCTTCGGCTCGCACACCTACCAGTGGATCAACGCCGCCGGCGAGCGCTTCTGGGTGAAGTACCACTTCAAGACCGACCAGGGCAATGAGATCCTCACCCAGGCGCAGGCCGACCAGATCGCGGGCGAGGACGCCGACTTCCACATCCGCGACCTGTCCTCCGCCATCGGGCGGGGCGAGCACCCGACCTGGACGCTCTCGGTGCAGGTCATGCCGTACGCCGACGCGGCGGACTACCGCTTCAACCCGTTCGACCTGACGAAGGTGTGGCCGCACGCCGACTATCCGCTCATGGAGGTCGGCACCATGCGCCTCGACCGCAACCCGGAGAACTACTTCGCACAGATCGAGCAGGCCGCGTTCGCGCCGTCGAACTTCGTGCCCGGCATCGCGGCGAGCCCCGACAAGATGCTGCTCGCGCGCATCTTCAGCTACGCGGATGCGCACCGCTACCGCGTGGGCACCAACCACGCGCAGCTGCCGGTGAACGCGCCGAAGGCGCCGGTGCACACCTACTCGAAGGACGGCGCGATGCGCTACCAGTTCAACTCGCCCGAGACCCCGGTGTACGCGCCCAACTCGCACGGGGGCCCGCACGCCGACGCCGCCCGCGCGGGCGAGGGCTACGGCTGGGAGTCGGACGGCGAGCTCGTGCGCGCCGCCGCCACCCTCCACCGCGACGACGACGACTTCGGTCAGGCGGGCACCCTCGTGCGCGACGTGCTCGACGACGCCGCGCGCGACCGCCTCGTCTCGAACATCGCCGGGCACGTCTCGAAGGTGACCATCCCGTCGCTGCGCCAGCGCGTGCTCGAGTACTGGCACAACGTCGACGCCACGCTCTCCCTGCGTGTGGCGGCGGAGCTCGAGCCGTCGGCGCCCGGCGCCGACGTCTCCGCCGAGCAGGTGGGCATTCCCACCGCGTAGAGCCCGACGCTCATCACGGAATACGGTCGAGCCCCGCGAATACGGCGGGGCTCGACCGTTTTTCGTGACGACCGACGTCGACCCGGCCGCGGCACCGCCGCTTCAGCACCGGAAACGCTCAAGCCCCTGTCCATACGGCCGGGCTTCAGTGAACTCGGTGTCGAGGCGACGGGTCAAGGACGCGCGGCGGCCGCTGCAGCACCAGAAAGGCTCGAGCCCCCGCCCATACCGACGGGGCTTCGGTGAATCCGGTGTCGAGGCGACGGGATGAGGGCGCGCGAGCACGCCTGCAGAGGCGTCAGGCCTGCTCGCGGCGGCGCGCGCGGCGCTCCTTCACCGCGGAGGCGGCGCGGCGGGCGGCCGCGTTCGCCTTCACACTCACCTTGCGGGCGGGCTCGAACTCCGTGCCGAGGAGCGCCACCCCGCCGAGCGCGATGAGGCTGCCCGGCCCGGGCAGCGGGATGAGCGCGAGCCCGAGCAGCACGGTGCCGCCGCCCACGACACCGACGCCCGTGCGGTAGACGCGGTCGGCCGCGGGCACGGATCGGATGCGCTCCCGCGCCCCGCCTGCCACACGCCGTGCGCCCGCCGCCACGTCGCCCGCCGCGGTCCGTCTCGCTCGCTCGTCCATGCCGGGCACGCTACGTCGTCGAGCCCGGGATGGGCTGGGAGCTGGTCTAGCGCTGCGGGTCCGTCCCGGAGCCGGCGGCGGCCTCGGCAGGCTCGAGCCCGAGCGCGGCGGCGTGCCGATCCGCGATCGCCGCCACCGCCTCCGCGAGGCGCGGGTCGTCGCCGCGGGCGAGGCCGGCGTACTCGACGTGCACGCTGCCGTCGGCGCGCTCCGTCGCCTTCACCCAGACGCGGCGCCGCGGCACGAACAGCGAGGTGAGCAGGCCCGCGAGGATGAGGATCGCGAACACGAGCACCCACCCCTGCGCGGCGTCGTGGTGGATGTCGAGCGACGCGAAGCGCTTCACCCCGTCGAACGTCACGGTGCCCAGCCCGTCGGGCAGGTCGGCCGTCTGCCCGGGCTGCAGCTGCAGCGCCGCGGTGGCGGAGTCGGTGCCGGCGAGCTGCGTCATCGTGTCGGTGTCGAGCGAGTAGACCGAGGTGGGGACGCCGGCGTCGAGCCCGAGGTCGCCACCGTAGACGTTGAGCGTGAGCACCGGGTACTCGAGGTCGGGGAACGACGAGTAGAACGCGCCGGTGTCGGACTGCGCCTGCGTCGGGTAGAAGAAGCCGATGAGCCCGACCTGAGTCGACAGCCCATCGGGCACCTTGATGACGCCGAGCGAGGTGAGGGCGGCGTCCTGCGGGAGGAAGGGCACCGAATCGGTGTAGACCACCGCGCCGGACGGGTCGCGCACCGTGATGGTGGGCGCGTAGCCGTTGCCGAGGAGGTAGACGTCGGTGCCGCCGATCTTCAGCGGATCGTTCACCTTGATCTCGCTGTCGGCGTCGTTCCCGCCCTCGCTGGTGGAGACGTGCGCGGAGTAGTCGAGCGGCTGACCGAAGGCGCGGATCGACTCCGTCTCGTAGGTCGCGTCGAACGAGTCGAGGGTGAGCGTGTACGGATCGAGCTCGCCCTCCGAGAAGAAGCGGCCCGGGTTGAACGAGTCGTAGGCGAGCAGCGTGTTCACGAACGTCTGCCCCTCGACCAGCACACGCTGCCCGCTGTAGCCGAGGCTTCCGCCCACGGCCACCGCCGCGAGCACACCCACGAGCGACGCGTGGAACACGAGGTTGCCCGTCTCGCGCAGGTAGCCGCGCTCGGCGGAGACCGAGACGGTCTCGCGGCCCGTGCGCGCATCCGACCCCGTGAACACCACCGTGCGGTAGCGCGCGCGCTTGAGCACCGTGCGCGCGGAGTCGATGACGGAGGCGGCGGAGGCCTGAGCCGCACCCTCATCCTGGTGGGGGATGTCGCGGGTCGTGAACCCGGCCAGCCGTGAGAGACGCGCCGGCGTACGCGGCGGCTTCGCCCGCATCGCGTCGAAGTGGTGCTTCGTGCGCGGGAGGATGCACCCGATCAGCGAGATGAAGAGCAGCAGGTAGATGGCCGAGAACCACACCGACGAGTAGGTGTCGAACACCTGCAGCTTGTCGAGGAACGGCGCGAGGTCGGGGTTGTCGACGAAGTACTGGGTGACGCCGTTCGGGTCGCTGGAGCGCTGCGGCACGAGCGAGCCCGGCACCGCCGCGAGCGCCAGCAGCAGGAGCAGGAACAGCGCCGTGCGCATGCTGGTGAGCTGGCGCCAGAACCAGCGGATCCAGCCGATCGGCCCCAGCTTGGGCTGGGTGATGTCGTCGCCGGAACCGGAGCCTGCGCCCCCTCCTGCACCTCCTGCGCGAGGGCCTTCGCCGATCCGCTCGGAGGTGTCGGCGTAATCAGATGGGCGTGACAAAGCCGCCGATCACCCCCTGCAGCGAGAGCATCCAGGTGGTCCAGACGCCGGTGACCATGAGCAGTCCGATCGCCACCAGCAGGGCACCGCCCACGATGTTGATGATGCGGATGTGGCGCTTCAGGAACGCGACCGAGCCGGTGACCCAGTTGAGGCCGAGGGCGACCAGGAGGAAGGGGACGCCGAGTCCGATGCAGTAGAAGAGGCCGAGCAGCATGGCCGTCCACGCCGAGCCGGACGTCAGCCCGAGGGCCTGGATGGCGCCGAGGGTGGGGCCGATGCAGGGCGTCCACCCCAGGCCGAAGACGATGCCGAGGATGGGGGCGCCCGCGAGTCCCGTGGCCGGTCGCCACGAGGGGCGGATGGTGCGCTGCAGGAAGCTGAACTGCCCGATGAACACCACGCCCAGCGCCATGACGACGACGCCCATGATGCGGGTGACGAGATCCTGCCAGACGATCAGCCACGTGCCGAGCGCGCCGAACACCGCGGAGTAGGCGAGGAAGACGGCCGAGAACCCGAGGATGAACAGCGCGATGCCGAGCACCAGCCTGCGCCGGCCCTGCTTCATCTCGCTCGCCGAGGTCATGCCGCCCACGTAGGCGAGGTACCCGGGCACGAGCGGCAGCACGCAGGGCGACGCGAACGAGACCAGGCCGGCCAGCAGAGCCACGGGGATCGCCAGCAGCAGCTGTCCGTTCAGGATGATCTCGGCGAACGGGTTGGCCACGCCGTCAGCTCTTCTCGGCGATGGTGTCGCGGATGAGGGTGTCGAGTGTGGACGGCTCGGACACCTGACCGAGGATGCGCGCGGCGACGCGGCCCTCCGCGTCGATCACGAGGGTGGTCGGCACGGCGTTCGGCGCGACCGTGCCCGCGAAGGCGAGCTGCAGCGCGCCGTCGGTGTCGACGATCGACGGGTAGGTGATGCCGTAGGTCTGCGCGAACGACTCAGCGGTCGCGGCCTGGTTGCGCACGTTGACGCCGAGGAACTCGGCGCCCTTGCCGTCGTACTGCTTGGCGAGCTTCTCGAGGTCGGGCGCCTCGGCACGGCACGGGGCGCACTCGGCGTACCAGAAGTTGAGGACGACGACCTTGCCCTCGAGGTCGCTCGAGGAGATGGTGGAGCCGTCGGTGGCGGCGCCCTGGAACTCGACCGGCTCGCCGCGGTCGGCGGCGGCGATCTCGGTGACGGTGCCGTCGCCGGCGATGTAGTTCTTGCTGTCGCCGTCGCGGAACTGGTCGGCGAGGGGGTCGCTGGTGCAGCCCGCGAGCGCGACGGACGCCGCGACCGCGATCGCCGCCCCGATCACGGAGACGCTCCGGCGACGACGGGCACGGGCGGGGAGCTCGAGGCGCGGAGCGCGCATCACACCGCCCCCACGTCGGTGGCATCGGACGCGATCGGCGCGCCGGGGTCGGTGTAGCCGAGCTCGACGAATCGACCGTCGTGCCACTCGAAGCTCGTGATGCTCGACAGGGCGCAGCGGCGTTTGCGCGGATCGTGCGCAGGGCGCTTGCCGGTGATGACGAGGTGCGTGACCCAGATGGGCAGCTGGTGGCTGACCATCGCGACGTCGCCGGACTCGACGCTGTGACGCGCGTCGTTCATGGCGGCGAGCATCCGCGCCGTGACGGAGCTGAACGCCTCGCCCCAGCTCGGCTTCCACGGGTTCACGAGGTAGCGCCAGTTCGCGGGCCGGCGGAGGGAGCCGCCGGGGCCGCGCATCCGCGTGCCCTCGAACGCGTTGGTCGGCTCGATGATGCGCTCATCGATCTGCGGCTCGAGGCCGAACGCCTCGGAGATCGGCTGCGCCGACTCGCGGGCGCGCTGCAGGGGCGAGGAGAAGAGCCCGGTGACCGGTCGGCCGCGCGACACCAGGTCGTCGGCCGCGGCCGCGGCCATGCGCTTGCCCAGGTCGGAGAGCCCGAAGTGAGGCAGCCGCCCGTACAGGACGCCTTCGGGGTTGAAGACCTCTCCGTGGCGGACGAGATGGACGCGGTCAGCAGGCACGGGCTCCAGTCTATTTCCGCCGCGCCTATCAGTTTGCTGGATGCGGAACCTGTGGATGCATCGCCAGCCCCGGATGCCTGTGCAGGATGCGCGGAGGCCCGTGCAGGATGGAGGGATGGCGAGTGCGTGCGAGAGGCTGGGGTCGATCGCCGACCGGCTCGCCGAGGAGGTCCCGCCGCACTCGCCGCGGAGCTTCCTCGTCGCGCTGGGCGAGCAGGCCGCCGGGGTGCGCGCCGGCCCGTTCTGGTGGGCGGATGCGGCGCGCGGCGGCCGCAACCACGTGAAGGGCGGCGGCTTCCGCCGGGAGTACGACGACCTCACGTCGGGACAGGTGAGGCACTTCGCCGGCACGGTCGCGGTCGCCGCGCGGATCGGCCCGCGCCTCACACGCCTGCTCGTGACGCACGTGCTGCGCGATACCCCCGACACCCCGGACGGCCGCCTCAGCGAGACCGCCCTCGACCTCGTCGAGTCCCTGGGCTCGGGCGCGCTCCCCTTGGCGGGCGTGGGCCCTTGGATCCGCACCCGCCTCTGCCGCTGACGCGCTCCCGACGTGACGCGACGCGCCCGACCGCACTCCGCCGGTTCCGCCACCCTCCTGGCGTTTCGCCACCCGCATGCGCGTGGCGAAACTCCACCAGTATGGCGAAACGCAGCAGCACAGCGAGCGCGGGCGCGCTACTCCACGAGCTCGGGGGCTGCGCCCGCGCCGGGTCGGCGGGAGGTGGCGACCACTCCGATGGAGGCGGCGGTGACGAGCACGATCGCGGCGAGCTGCACGGGCGCGAGCAGCTGGTGCAGCACGAGGAGGCCCGCGAGTGCCGCCATCGCCGGGCCGAGCGACGACAGCACACCGAACACGCGCGCGGGCATCGTCTTCAGCGCGACGAACTCGAGCGCATACGGGATCGCCGAGGTCAGCAGCGCCACGAGCACGAAGACGGCCAGCAGCCACGGGTCGGCGACCACCGCATCCGACGCCTGCACCACGCCGAACGGCACGACCAGCACCGCCGCGATGACCATCGCCGCGGCCAGCCCGTCGACCCCGCGCACCCGTGAGCCCAGGCGCGACGACATGACGATGTAGAGCGCCCAGAACGCGGCGGCGCCCGCGGCGAGGACGAGGCCGAGCAGCGAGAGCGTTCCACCCGCCTCGAGCCCGAGCAGCGCGACCCCGCCGAGCGCGAGCAGCACCCACACCGCGTCGACCCAGCGCCGGATGCCCGCCACGGCCACCGCGAGCGGCCCGAACAGCTCGACAGTGACGGCGACCCCGAGCGGGATCTCATGGATCGCGAGATAGATGAGCGAGTTCATCCCGCCCAGCGCGACGCCGAGTCCGACCACGCCGGCCCAGGTGCGCGCATCCCACGACCGCACCCGCGGGCGCACCACGACGGCGAGGATGAGCGCCCCGAACGCGAGGCGCATCGCGGCCGCGCCGAGCGGGCCCACCTGCGCGAAGAACGAGCCGGCGAACGCGTTGCCGAACTGCACGCTCACGATCGCCGCCACCGCGAGCAGCGGCGCGGGGATGCGGGTCGTGCTCATCCGCCCAGTCTCCCGCATCCGCCCGCCGCGCCGAGACGCTGCCGCGGCTAGACTCGATGACCGTGACCGAACGCACCCTTGTCAAGAACCTCGCCGCCCTCGAGGACGGCCCCGTCACCGTCCGCGGATGGGTCGACACGGTGCGCGATCAGAAGAAGGTGCAGTTCGTCGTACTGCGCGACGAGTCGGGCGCGGTGCAGCTGGTCAACCCCCGGAACGACGAGACCGAGCAGATCGCCACCACGATCTCGGGTCTCGCCCAGGGCTCGTTCGTCACCGTCACGGGCGAGCTGAAGCACGACGAGCGCGTGAAGCTCGGCGGCATCGAGGTCAAGCTGACGAGCCTCACGGTCGAGACCGAGGCCATCCCCGAGACGCCGATCGCGGCCGACTCGGGCATCGACAAGCGCCTCGACTGGCGCTTCCTCGACCTCCGCCGCCCCGAGATGAACCTCGTCTTCCGTGTGCAGACCACGCTCGAGCACGCCTGGCGCACCTGGTGGGTCGAGAACGACTTCATCGAGATCCACACCCCGAAGCTCATGGCCTCGGCGTCGGAGTCGCGCGCGGAGCTGTTCGAGGTCGAGTACTTCGAGGGCAAGGCGTACCTCGCGCAGAGCCCGCAGTTCTTCAAGCAGATGGCGCAGCCGGCCGGCTTCGGCCGCGTGTTCGAGGTCGGTCCCGCGTTCCGCGCCGACCCGTCGTTCACGAGCCGTCACGCCACCGAGTTCACCAGCGTCGACGCCGAGATCTCCTGGATCGACTCCGCCGAGGACGTCATGCGGATGCACGAGCAGCTCATGGTCGCCGGCATCACCGCGGTGAAGGAGAAGCACGGTGCCGAGATCGCCGAGCTGTTCGGCGTCGAGCTCGAGATCCCCGCGCTGCCGTTCCCGCGCATCCCGCTCGCCGAGGCGAAGCGGATCGTCGCAGAGCGCGGCTACGAGGTGCAGCGCGCCGACGACGACATGGACCCGGAGGGCGAGCGTCAGATCGCGGCGTACGTCAAGGAGGAGTTCGGACACGACTTCGTGTTCCTCACCGACTACGCGTCGAGCATCCGGCCGTTCTACCACATGCGTCACGCCGACGACCCGGCGCTCACGCAGAGCTACGACCTCGTCTACAACGGCGTCGAGATCTCGACCGGCGCGCAGCGCGAGCACCGCGTCGACGTGCTGATCGAGCAGGCGAAGGAGAAGGGGCTCGACCCCGAGGAGCTCGGCTTCTACCTCGACTTCTTCCGCTACGGCGTGCCCCCGCACGGCGGCTTCGGCATGGGCCTCTCGCGCGTGCTGATGCTCATGCTGCACCAGTCGAACCTCCGCGAGGTCGTCTACCTCTTCCGCGGCCCCACCCGCCTGCTGCCGTAGCAGGCGGCGGCGCACCCGGCCGCGGCCCGTGTGCCGCCCCTCAGCACAGGTCCACGGCGCGGCGCAGCGCGGGCCCGAGGTCGTCGGGTGTGCGGAGGGCGCGGCGCGCGTCGCCCACGGCGCGGCGGATGGCTGCCGGCGCCGGCCACGGCGCAGCGACCGCGTAGGCGCCGAGCGTGTGCGCGTCGGCCGCCCACTCCACCGCACGCGGCGGGGGCCGCCGTACGAGGGCGAGCGCGCGACCGGCGTCGGTGAGTCCGGCCGCCGAGCGGTCGAGCTCGCGGAGGGTCGAGCGGATGCGGAGCTCCGCTGCCTGCGCAACCTCCGGATCGTCGGCGGCGAGTCGGTCGGAGACCGCGGCCAGCACATCCTTCAACCGCGACCGCACCACGTCGGTCGTGCGGATCGGGAACACCAGGCAGACCGCCAGCAGCCCGATCGCGACGCCGATCACGATCTCGAGGAGTCGTTGACCGATCAGCGGCGAGGGCTGGCCGGTCAGCCGCTCGAGCAGCGTGAGCGCGACCGTCACGCCGAACGCCCACGCGGCGTAGCCGACCTCGCGCAGCAGGATGCCGAGGGCGATCGCCGCGAGGGCGAGCACGACGAGCACCGTGCTGTCACTCGGGAGCACGGCGACGGGGACCAGCGCGACGAGCGAGCCCGCGGCCGCGCCGACCAGGCGGTGGAGCCCGGTGCGAACCGCATCCGCTCTCCCCCGCGGCAGGTACGCCACGATGACCGCGCTCAGCACGACCCACGGCCAGTGGTCGCCGAAGGCGAGCCCGCCCACGAGGAACGCCACGACGAGGGCGGCGCCCAGCTGCGCGGCGGACCGCACCTCGGCGGGCGGCCGGGGTCCCGAGCGCGACGTGCCCGCGGGCGACGGAAGGGCGGTGGCAGGCGTCGCCTCCGCACCGGACTCGACCGCGTTCGCGGCAGCGGGCTCGACCGCGTTCGCGGCAACCGCAGCGTCGGCCGCTCGCCTCGCCTCGCCGGGCACCCCCGTCACACCGCGCGGCAGGAGGCCCACCGCGCGGGCTCCCACCTGCACCACGGTCACCGCCGCCCAGGCGAGCACGGCGACCCCCACGGGGATGAGCACCGCGGCCAGCGGACCACGGTCGGCGCCCGGCGCCGCCGGGAGGAACAGCACGGCGAGGAACGGTGTCGCGACCAGAGCGCTCACCCGCCGCCACACGGGCCCGCGTCCGCGCAGCAGCATCGCGGCGACGAGCGCGCCCACGTAGACGACGGCACCCACCACGAGGTTCGCGCGCAGCACCGCGCCGATCCCGAAGCCCAGCACGCCGACGACCGGCAGCAGCACCAGCGCCTCGATCCGCCCCCGGGCGTCACGCTCCAGCTGACTGCGGCTGAGCGAGGCGCTCAGCGCGATCCCGAGGATCACCGCCGACGGCTCCGGCAGCACCACGAGCAGCACGCCCACGACGAGCGCGGCGGCGATCAACGCGAGGACACCGCGCCCCAGTCGAGCCCGCAAACCATCGCGCACGGCGTCACGCTATACCCTCGCCCTCCGAGCCCTCCGAGCCCTCCGAGCCCTCCGAGCATGCCTTCCGAGACCCGCCCGCGCGCTCAGCCCACCCCGTCCGGCCGTTCCAGCACGTACCGGATGTGCGGCCGCAGCGGCGACCCGACAAGAACCCGTGGATGCTCGAAGCGCTCGGCAGCCCGCATCCCGAGCCGCCGCATCACCCGCTGCGAGGGTTCGTTGAGCACCGCGGTGATCGAGTCGATCCGCGTCAACCCCACCGTCTCGAAGCCGAAGGCGACCGCGGCTCGCGCCGCCTCGGTCGCGTAACCCCGACCCCAGTGCTCGCGGGCGAGGCGCCATCCGACCTCCACTCCCTCCGCCCCGGGCACTCCCTCCGGCATCGGGTTGAGCCCGGTGAACCCGAGGAAGGAGCCGTCGGACCGCAGCGCGAGTGCCCACAGCCCGTACCCGCGCCGCTCGAAGCCAGCATCGGCGCGAGCGGCCAGCTCGTCCGACGCCGTGCGCGAGAGCGGCGCCGGGAAGTACCGCATCACCTCGAGGTCCGCGTTCATCGCCGCGAACGGCGCGAGGTCCTCCGGCCTCCAGCGCCTCAGCAGCAGACGCGGGGTCTCGAGCGCGAACGGCTCGCTCACACCTCGATGTCGACCGACGCACGGTCGGTGACGAGCGTGCGCACCACCCCGGCGGCGGCCACGTGCGACGGGTGCACCTGGTACGCGTCGAGCCCGGCGAGGTCGTCGAAGTCGCCTACGAGCACGACGTCCCAGTTGCGGTCGGCGTACGCCATGTTGGCGCCCACCTGCAGCGACCGGATGCTGTCGACCACTCCCACGAGCGCGCTCAGCTCGGAGACGATGCGCGCCGCGTCGACCTCCTTCTGCGCGGGGTCGGTGGCGGCCAGCTTCCAGGCGACGACGTGGCGGATCATGCTCTCTCCAGGATCGCGGTGCGGAGGCGGTCGGGCTCGACCCGCCAGATGGTGTGGACCGCGCCGTCGATCATCACGACCGGGATCTCCTCGGCGAACTCGTCGAACAGCGCCGGGTTCTCGAGGATCGACAGCTCGGTGTACGTCACGGCGGGCGCATCCGGATGGTCGGCGAGTCCGGCGAGGACGTCGCGCACGATCGTGCGGGCGTCGTCGCAGAGGTGGCAACCGGGCTTCGCGAGGAAGGTGATCTGCACGTCGGCCACGCGACAAGCCTATGCCCGGCCGCGGCAGCGGATCCGCGTGTCATGCTGGATCGGACGAGGGAGGCGATCGTGGAGCTGCCGGCCAACCCGAGCTGCGTGCTCGTGCAGATGCAGGCCACCACGCTCTCCGAGACCGCCGTGTACCGCCGGATGCGCCGGTACTCCCTGAGCGAGGTCGCGGTCGCGCAGATCGCGTCGGTCCCGCAGGACGTCGTCGCCCTTCTCGACCAGGTGCCCCCCATCGCGCTCGAGAGCACGCAGCTGCAGCTCGTGCACTCCGGCTCGCTGATCCTCGATCAGGACGGGGAACTGACCCGCTTCTCGGCGGGTGACGTCGCGGTCTACGACGCGAGCCGCCCGTTCACCTTCCACTACCCGGAGGAGTTCCGGACGAGCATCGTGCAGGTCCCGGTCCAGGTCCTGGGTGGGATCGGGCCTGACGGTGTCGGCGTGAGGTGGTCGGGCCGGCCATACGCCATCCGGGCCGCGACGACCTCGGTGGGGCGGCGCCTCCTCGGCGACGAGCTCCGCAGCATGTCGGCGGCCCACGGCGTGCGGATGATCGAGGCGGCTCGGCTGCTGCTGGCCGAGCATGCGTCCGTGCAGCGGTTGGACCGCATGCTGCCGGGCCATCTCGTCGCCGCCGTGCGGGAGCACGTCCGCGAGCACCTCGCCGATCCGCACCTGTCGGCGGCGACGATCGCCGCCCGGTTCCATGTGTCGTTGCGCACGCTGTTCGCGGCGTTCGAGCACGAGGACGAGTCGCTCGGATCCCTGGTCAGGCGCGTACGCCTCGACGCGGCGCGTCCGCTCCTGCGAGACACCGGCCTCAGCGTGGCCGAGGTCGCGGGCTCGGTGGGCTACGCCGACACGACGGCGTTCATCCGGGCCTGGCGAGCCGACACCGGCTCGACCCCGGGACGCTGGCGCCGCACCGAGGTCTGACGCACGGGCTCGAGAGCCCCCGACAAAGCGAAAGCGCCGGGCCAGAGGCCCGACGCTGAAGCTCAGCAGAACTCGCGTTCTACTTCTTGTTGCGACGCTGGTGGCGAGTCTTGCGAAGCAGCTTGCGGTGCTTCTTCTTCGCCATGCGCTTGCGCCGCTTCTTGATAACGGAACCCACAAGAACCTCACACGTAGTCGGATGGCCGGACCGAGACCGGCCGGACGGGCAGAAAAACGCCTCGGAGAAGTCTAGCGCATGCGCGCGAGCGCTTCTCAGGCGGTGTCGACGCGGCGCTCCACGACCGCCGCGACCGCCGATTCGGGCACCCGGAAGGAGCGTCCGAAGCGGATGGCGGGGAGCTCGCCGGAGTGCACGAGACGGTAGACCGTCATCTTGGAGACGCGCATCATGTCGGCCACCTCTGCAACGGTGAGGAACCGCACGTCACTCAGATCTGCAGGCACGCCCACTCCAACGCTTGATGGATCCCACTCCCAGACGCCCCGCCTCTGTGACAGAAGTGATGATTCGACACTATAGGGGCTGGCCCATCCTGCACACAACACAGTGCGGATGCGCAGCTCGGCCCGGTCGGCGTCACTTGCGCAGCCGCGACCGCCAGTCCGTCATCGACCGCCAGCGGTGGCTCGACTCCGCCGCCGCCCGGCCCACGTTCTGACCGAACGTGGCGGCCGCCGAACGCACCGCCTCGGAGGCGTTCTCCCACAGCGAGTCGTCGTCGGCCGAGCCCTCGTCGGCGGCGGCCAGGAACGGCACGATCCAGTCCTCGATGTCTTCGAGCGGCGAGGTCTGGAGGCGGTAGAAGCGGTGCTGGCCCTCCTCGCGCACCTCGACCAGACCGGCATCGCGCAGCACCTTCAAGTGCTTCGACACCGTGGGCTGGCTGAGCTCGAGCCGATGCACGAGCTCGGACACGCTCGCCTCGCCCGCCGCCGCGCCCGAGGACGACGCCTCGTCGGACAGGTGCCGATCGAGCAGCGCCGAGAGCAACTGGCGCCGCGTCGGGTCGGCGATCACCGAGAAGATGTCGGGCATGCCACCAGGGTAACGGCGCTGCACGCGCAACGGGCCCCCGGGTAGCATGAACTGCATTCGCGCGGCGGAATGTGCGTGTGCACCTCGGTGCCCGATCGTGCAGGAGGAGGAGCATGTCCCTTCGCACGGGACCGAACCCTCGGGCCGGCGCGGGCCGCAGACGGACCGGCACCACCGGCAATCCCGTCCTGCGCGCGCGCACGCTGCCCGCCCGCATCCGCAGTGCGCTCCGCGAGTTCTCGGAGCACTCCCCCTCGCGGTTCGCGATCATGATCTTCGGCGGGCTGATCCTGCTGTTCACACTGCTGTTCTCGCTGCCGATCTCCTCGGCCGAGGGCACCACCACGAATCTCGTCGACTCGCTCTTCACCGCCGTCTCCGTGATCTGCGTGACGGGCCTCTCCACCGTCGACATGGCCACCCACTGGTCGCCGTTCGGGCACGCGCTCATCTACATCGGCGTGAACATCGGCGCGCTGGGTGTGCTGACCCTGGCCTCGATCCTCGGTCTCGTGATCTCACGGCGGCTGGGCCTCCGTGCCAAGCTCATCGCCGCGAGCGACACCAACCCGCTCCGGATGCACCACGGCCCGGTCGCCGAGGGCCAGGCGGTGCGGCTCGGCGAGATCGGCGGACTGCTGGTCACGGTCGCAGTGAGCGCGTTGGTGATCGAGGTGGGTCTAGCGCTGCTGCTCTTCCCCCGGATGCTCGCCGACGGCATCCCGCCCCTCACGGCCGCCTGGGAGAGCCTCTACTACTCGGCGATGGCGTTCACGAACACCGGCTTCTCCCCGAACGCCGAGGGGCTGACCCCCTTCGCGAACGACTACTTCTTCCTCTCGGTGCTGATGGTCGGGGTGTTCCTCGGCAGCATCGGCTTCCCGGTCATCTACACGTTCACGCGGTCGATCAAGGCCCGCCGCCGTCGCGACAAGGCGGGGAAGCCGGCGCGGTGGTCGGTGCACGTCAAGCTCACGCTGGTCACGAGCGCGCTGCTGTTCGTGCTCGGCGGCGTGCTGTACCTGGTGCTCGAGTTCGACAACCCGGGATCGTTCGGCAGCCTGAACGCGGGCGACACCGTGTTCCAGAGCTTCTTCCTGTCGATGATGACCCGTTCGGGCGGCTTCTCGACCTTCGACATCTCGCAGCTGAACGGCTCGAGTCTGCTCGTCACCGACATGCTCATGTTCATCGGCGGCGGCTCGGCATCGACCGCCGGCGGCATCAAGGTGACCACCCTCGCCGTGCTCTTCCTCGCCGCCTTCGCCGAGGCGCGCGGCGTGCAGGACATGGAGGCGTTCGGACGCCGCATCCCGGGCGACGTGCTCCGATTGGCGGTGAGCGTGGTGCTCTGGGGCGCGACGACCGTCGCGGTCTCGACCGTGGTGGTGCTGCAGATCACCAAGGCTCCGCTCGACTACGTGCTGTTCGACGTGATCTCCGCGTTCGCGACCTCCGGCCTCTCGACGGGGCTCACCGCGTCCGCCTCGGAACCCGCGCAGATCGTCATCGCCATCACCATGTTCATGGGGCGCGTTGGTACAGTCACTCTCGCAGCGGCGCTGGCGGCCAGCGAGCGCAGGCAGCTGTTCAAGCGACCGGAAGAGAGACCCATCGTTGGCTGACCGCATCAAGCACGACGCCCCCGTGCTCGTCATCGGGCTCGGCCGCTTCGGCGCCGCCACGGCCGGTCAGCTCGACCGGCTGGGGCGCGAGGTGCTGGCCATCGACTCCGACGAGGGGCTCGTGCAGAAGTGGTCCGACCGGGTCACCCACACGGTGCAGGCGGATGCGAAGAACATCGAGGCGCTGCGTCAGATCGGCGCCGCCGAGTTCCAGATCGCCGTGGTCGCCGTCGGGTCGTCGATCGAGGCGTCCGTGCTCATCACCGCCAACCTCGTCGACCTCGAGGTGCCGCAGATCTGGGCCAAGGCGATCTCGCGGTCGCACGGCAAGATCCTGGAGCGCATCGGTGCGCACCACGTCATCTATCCCGAGGCCGAGGCGGGCGAGCGTGTGGCCCACCTGGTGTCGGGGCGCATGCTCGACTTCATCGAGTTCGACGACGACTTCGCGCTGGTGAAGATGTTCCCGCCGAAGCCCATCCGGGGCCTCAACCTCACCGAGTCCGGTGTGCGCACGAAGTACAACGTCACCGTCGTGGGCGTGAAGAGCCCGGGGAAGCCCTTCACCTACGCGACAGAGGCCACGGTCGTCTCCGACCACGACCTCATCATCGTGTCGGGCAACGAGTCCGACATCGAGACCTTCGCCGCCCTCGGCGACCGCTGACCTCGCGGGGCGCCCCGTCGCCCGTGCGTCCTCCGTCCTGCTTTGTCCAGGTTTCCGTCGCCTTTCGCGCGATTCGCGACGGAAACCTGGACAAAGCCGGGTGGCACGCGCGGGCCTGGGGCCACGCGGGTCAGGCGCCGGCGGCGAGCTCGCGGGTGCGGGCGAGCGCGGCGTCCGTCGCGGACGCGAAGAGCGCCGGGAGGTCGGCGTCCTGCAGCACCGCGAGCGCGCGCTCGGTGGTGCCCTTCGGGCTCGTCACCTGGATGCGCAGCTCCTCCGGCGTCTTCCCACTCGCCTCGAGCAGCGCCGTGGCCCCGACGAACGTGCCGTTCGCGAGCTCCGCCGCCTGCTCCGGCGAGAATCCCTTGCCGATCGCCGCCTGCGTGAGCGCCTCGATGAGGAGGAACACATACGCCGGGCCGGATCCCGAGATCGTGCCCAGCGCATCCAGTCCGTCCTCGGTCACCTCGACCACCGTGCCCACGGTCTCGAAGAGCGAGCGCACGACGGCGATCTCGGTGGCGGATGCCCGCGACCCGGCCGCGAGTCCCGTCACCGCCTTCCCCACCACGGCGGGCGTGTTGGGCATCGTGCGGATGACGGAGACCGTCGTCGGCAGGTGCGCCTCGAAGGTCGCCGCCCGCACGCCCGCAGCCACGCTCACCACGATCGCCCCGGGCACGAGCGAGGAGGCGATCTCGTCGAGGAGGTCGGGCACCATCCCCGGCTTCACCGCGATGATCACCATGCCGGCCTGCGCGACCGCGTCGCGGTTGGCGGCGGGATTCGACTCGAGAGAGTGCGCCCGCACGCCCGCGACGCCGTCGAACTCGGCCGCCCGTGCATCCGTGCGGTTGGTCACGTGCACGGGCCCGTTCACCTCGACGCCCGGCTTGAGCAGCCCGGAGAGGATGGCGCGGCCCATCGAGCCCGCCCCGAGCAGGGCGATGGAGGGCAGTGTCACGATGTCTGCGGAGGTCACGGGACCATCCTAGGATTGGCGACATCGTAGGACGGAAGAGGTGCGTGAAGTGAGCTCATCGGGCGGCGGCAAGGCGATCCTGGCGGCGCTGGCGGCGAACATCGGCATCGCGATCACCAAGTTCATCGCGTTCCTGTTCTCGGGCTCGTCATCCATGCTCGCCGAGTCCATCCACTCGCTGGCCGACTCCGGCAACCAGCTGCTGCTCCTTCTCGGCGGGCGCCAGTCGCGGAAGAGGGCCGACAAGGAGCATCCGTTCGGCTACGGCCGCGAGCGCTACGTGTACGCCTTCGTCGTGTCGATCATCCTGTTCTCGGTGGGTGGCGTGTTCTCGATCTACGAGGGCATCGAGAAGGTGACCACCCCGCATCCGATCGAGAACGCCTGGCTGCCGATCGTGGTCCTCGTCATCGCGATGGGGCTCGAGGGCTTCTCGCTGCGCACCGCGATCAAGGAGTCGAACCCCTCGCGCGGCCGCCAGTCGTGGATCCAGTTCGTGCGGCGTGCGAAGGCGCCCGAGCTGCCCGTCGTGCTGCTGGAGGACACCGCCGCCCTCACCGGTCTGCTGTTCGCCTTCCTCGGCGTCGTGCTCTCGACCATCACGGGCAACGGGCTGTGGGACGGCATCGGCACCCTCTTCATCGGCGCCCTCCTCGTGCTGGTCGCGATCGTGCTCGGCATCGAGACGAAGAGCCTCCTCGTCGGCGAGGGCGCGAGCGACGCCGACATGGCCGCGATCGAGAAGGCCATCACCGACACCCCCCGCGTCGACCGCCTCATCCACGCGAAGACGCTCTACCTCGGCCCCGACGAGCTGCTGCTCGGCGCGAAGATCGCGCTCGCGCCCGACTCCGAGCTGCGCGACGTGGCCGAGACCATCAACGAGGTCGAGGAGAACGTGCGTGCCGCGGTCCCCCTCGCCCGCGTGATCTACATCGAGCCCGACGTGTACCTGCCCCCGGTGTCGCAGGCGCCGAACACGGAGGCCATCGTCGTGAAGAGCTCGGATTGAGCCGATCGGCCGACGCGCTCCGGTGCGTCGTCATCCGGCACGAGCAGAAGGTCGCGCTCGGCAACATCGAGCCCGTGCTCGTCGAGCACGGCTACACGATCGAGTACGCGGATGCCGACAGCCCCGACTTCGCCGAGTCCCTGACACGGGCTCGCGACGCCGACCTGGTCGTGGTGCTCGGGTCGGAGCGGGCCGTCTACGAGGAGCACGCGTTCCTCTCGCCCGAGCTCGCCTTCCTGCGGTCGCGCCTGAGCGCAGAACGGCCGACGTTCGGCGTCTGCTTCGGCGCGCAGGTGATCGCGGAGGCGCTCGGCGGCGACGGCACGGTGCGGCGCGGGCCGGCGCCCGACGTCGGGTTCCGTGCGATCGAGCCCACCGCGAGCGGACTCGCGTCGCCCGTGCGGCACGTGGTCGACGTGCCGATGGCGGAGTGGCACGGCGACACCTTCGTCCTGCCCGAGGGCGTGACGCTGCTCGCGTCGTCGAGCGCGTACACGAACGAGGCCTACGGGATCGGCTCGTGGCTGCTCGCCCTCCAGTTCCACCCCGAGCTCACGGCGCCGATGCACGAGGAGTGGGTGGCCACGGGCCGCGAGTACCTCGACGCGGCGGGCCTCGACGAGGCCGCCCTGCGCGCGGAGGCCGCGGAGCGTCTCGACGCGCAGCAGCGCGCCTCCCGCGCCCTCGTCGCGGAGTACCTCGAGGGCCTCGCCCCCGCCCGCTGAGCCTTCCGGGCTCTGTCCACGTTTCCGTCGCGAATCGCGGTTCTTCCGACGGAAACCTGGACAAAGCCCCGCCCCGGCCCGGCTCAGCCCGGCCCGGCCCGGCTCAGCGGGTGCGGAAGAAGTCGGTGAGGAGGGCGGCGCTGGCCTCCGCGTCGACGCCGGCGACGACCTCGACCGTGTGGTTCAGGCGGCGGTCGCGGAGCACGTCGTAGACCGAGCCCACCGCGCCGGCCTTCTCGTCCCACGCGCCGAACACCACGCGCGGGATCCGGGCCGAGAGGATCGCGCCCGCGCACATCACGCACGGCTCGAGCGTCACCACGAGGGTGGCGTCGACGAGCTGCCAGTCGCCTATCTTCCACGCCGCCTGCCGCAGTGCGACGATCTCGGCGTGCGCGCTCGGATCCTGCCGCAGCTCGCGCTCGTTGCGCCCGACTCCGATCACCTCGCCCGCCGCATCGAGCACGATCGCGCCCACCGGAACGTCGTCGGTCTCGAGGGCCGCCCGGGCCTCGTCGAGAGCCAGAGCCATCCAGGCCGAGATGTCCTCATCGGGGGGAAGGGGACGTGCGTGGCGGCCCGGCATCGCGCTCCCCTCGTCAGACGACAAGCCATTATGCCCCTCGGCCGCCCCGGGCGGTCCAGTAGATTGTGAGGATGCGCATCCACGTCGCCGACCACCCGCTCATCACCCACAAGCTGACGGTCCTCCGCGACGAGACGACACCGTCGCCCACCTTCCGGGCGCTCACCGAGGAGCTCGTCACCCTGCTGGCCTACGAGGCCACCCGGAACGTGCGTGTCACCCCGATCGACATCGTCACCCCCGTCACCACGACCACCGGCGTGACCATCGCCGAGCCGCGTCCGCTCGTCGTGCCCATCCTCCGTGCCGGGCTCGGGATGCTCGAGGGCATGACGAAGCTGCTGCCCTCCGCCGAGGTCGGCTTCCTGGGCATGGTGCGCAACGAGGAGACCCTGGAGCCCACCACCTACGCCGAGCGCCTGCCCGACGACCTCTCCAGCCGCCAGTGCTTCGTGCTCGACCCGATGCTCGCGACCGGCGGATCGATGGCCGCCGCCATCGAGTTCCTCTTCCGCCGCGGCGCCACCGACGTCACCGCGATCTGCCTGCTGGGCGCCCCCGAGGGCGTCGAGGCGCTCGAGAAGGCCACCGAGGGCCGCGACGTGACCCTCGTGCTGGGCGCCCTCGACGAGAAGCTCAACGAGAAGGGCTACATCGTCCCCGGCCTCGGCGACGCCGGAGACCGCCTCTACGGCGTGGTTTGAGCGGCTGCTTGTCTTGTGCGCCGCCGCCCCTGCGGCGCACCGCGCGATCTGTCGACGCACTCGCGCTTCTGCCGCCCTCGGCGTGAGAGGCGGCGTACACGCCGCCGCCTCTCACGCGTGACGAGAAGGCGTGCCGTCGCCGCACGTGAGATGGGTTGGAGAGAGTGTCAGGCGCAGGCCGGGGCGCACCTCCGCCGACGCTCGTCACGGGATTCCGCCTAGTCCCCGCCTATACGGCGCCGGTGTCCCGTATTCCGTGATGAGCGACGGACGCCGCGGCCTACGACGCGGAGCGGGCGTCGCCGCGCTTGCGCTGGACGAGGTCGACCACGCCGACGGCGAGGGAGACCAGGAGGAGGCCGAGGGCCACCCAGAAGCCGTTGCGGAAGCCGTCGGAGAAGGCGTCCGCGGTCTCGCGGGAGGGCTCGGAGTAGATCGTCGAGAAGAAGACCGCCGTGGTGGCGGCCGTGCCGATGGCGGTGCCGACGCGCTGACCCACCTGCTGCATCGAGCCCGCCACGCCGCCCTCCGTGGGCGGCACCTCCGCGAGGGTGAGGGTCTGGTTCGGAGACACCACGAGTCCGCCTCCGATGCCCGCGACGAACATGGCGCCCGCCATCCAGTACGGCACCGTCGGGTCGGCGGGAACCTCGGCGGCGATCAGCAGCAGCACGAGCCCCACGATCGCGATCGCGAGCCCCAGCACCACCAGGGAACGCCCGTAGCGCCCCACGAGGCGCCCCCCGATGAGCGACGACGCCGCCGAGGTGACCGCGAACGGGATGCTCACCATGCCGGCGAACACGGGTGCCAGCCCGAGCCCCTCCTGCAGCAGGAGCGTCGTCAGCAGGAAGAGCGAGGGCAGCGCCGCGAACCACGCCGCGACGAGCAGGATGCCGTTCCGGTACGACGCCACCCCGAACAGGCTCAGCTGGATGGCGGGGCTCCGCCCGCTGCGCTCATACCGACGCTCCCACTGGATGAAGAGCGCCACGAGCAGGGCGCACGCGGCCAGCGAGAGCCACCGCCACGGGTTGTCGTGGCCCTCCCCCGAGGTGAGCACGAACGGCAGCATCAGCGCCAGCACGGCGAGTCCGAGGAGGATGATCCCGATCGGGTCGAGGTTCCGCTTCCCCGGCTCGTGCGGCTGAGTGCGCGGCAGCAGCTTCGCCGCGAAGACGAGGGCGAGGATGCCGAGCGGCACGTTCATCCAGAACAGCCAGCGCCACCCGTCGGTCGGCCCGCCGAGGGCGATGAGGAGGCCGCCCAGCGTCGGACCGAGGGCCACCCCGACGCCGATCGTCGCGCCGAACACCCCGAACGCACGCCCGCGCTCAGGCCCCTGGAAGAGCTGCTGCACCATCCCCAGCACCTGCGGCATCTGCACGCCCGCAGCGAGCCCCTGCACGATGCGGGCGACGAGGAGGAACTCGATGCTCGGGGCGAGGGCGCACAGGATGCTCGCGGCCGTGAAGGCGCTCAGCCCGATGAGGAACATCACCCGGCGCGAGTAGAGGTCGCCGAGCCTCCCCGACGGCACGAGCGCGAGGCCGAAGGCGAGGGCATAGCCGGCCACGATGATCTGCAGCTGCGACGAGTCGGCGTTCAGAGCCGACTCGATCGACGGCAGCCCGACGTTCACCTTGGAGAGGTCGAGGATGGTCAGCGCAGCGACTCCCACGCAGACCGCGAAGGCCTGCCAGCGCTGCTTGTCGTTCCCGATGTCGGAGCCTGTCGAGGTCGTGTCCATCGGATTCGTCGCCATCGGCCCCACCGTACTCCCGGTACAAGGGTTGACACAGCCACCGTGGTCCGCTTGAATACAGCGCATGACTGACAACGCGCGCCCCCTGACCTCCTTTGAGGCGATCGGGAACGCCGGCATGATGATGGCCGGCGGCGTCGTCATGTGTTGTCGAATGTGCCGCTGAGGCGAATCCGCAGCATCGACTGCATCCGCTGAGCGCCAGGCCCACGCCGTTCCCTCACTGAACGGCGGTCGCTCTCAGCACGCCGAGCACCGTCTGTCCGCAGGAAGGTCCTGCCGCAGCCTCTGAGTGCTCCCGCATCCCGCGCTTCCCCCGGCCCCTCTCCTCGAGGCGGTGGGCAACAGAGCGGATGCGATCCACCCGTCGCGACGTCCGCGTCGGGCATCAGCGCACATCCGCCCCTCCGCCGCGTACGCCGCGAGCGAGGGGCCGCACCCGAAGGCAGCCATCATCATGTCCCTCGCACTCGACACCCGCCCCGCCGCCACCGTCACCCCCCTCCGCCGCGCCGAGCCGCCGGCGCCCGCCCCGCGCATCCGCGCCGTGCCCGACGGCACCGAGGCCCGCGGCTTCGTGCTCTACGTCGGCATCGACGAGGCCAAGGCCCTGGCCGACGGCACCTCGCTCGCTCGCATCGTCGAGCAGCTGAAGGCGCTCGCCGCCGAGATCGCGCCGTCGTCCGAGACCTACGCCGCCGTCGCCCTCGCCCCGCGCGAGGCGGGCGGCCGCGACGTCGACGTCGTCCGTCTCGCCCTGCAGGACCCGGCCGCGCTCGCCCAGCAGCGCGCCGAGACGCTCGACGAGAGCGCCGACCGCGCCCGCGACGGCGTCGTCATCGACCTCTCCCGCAAGCGCGTCCTGCTCGACAACGTGCAGGCCGGCCTCACCTACAAGGAGTACGAGCTGCTCCAGTACCTCGTGCTCCGCGAGGGTCGCACCATCGAGCGCGCCGAGCTCATCTCCGCGCTGTGGAGCGAGGCCGACGCTGAGGAGGCCCCCAACGAGCGCACCATCGACGTGCACGTGCGCCGCCTGCGCGCGAAGCTGGGCGACTACGAGGAGATCGTCCGCACCGTGCGTGGCGTGGGCTACCGCTTCGACCGCCACGCCGACGTCTCGGTGCGCCACACCTCCACCCCGTCGCCCGACCTCATCTGAGCCCCGGCGCCCGGCGCCAGCGTCCCTCGTGTCGCGCACGCAGAACGGGCCGGTCAGCCGTGAGGCTGCCGGCCCGTTCTGCGTGTCAGACGGTCACCCGGTCGGTCGGATCAGGCCAGTCGCCTGCGCCGGTACGCGAGCAGCACGAGCAGTACCGCGCCGATCAGCAGCGGACCGCCTCCGACCATCATGAGCACCGCTCCTCGCGACCCGGTGTCGGCGAGGTCGCCCGGCAGGACCGGGACCGTGATGACACTGTCGGCCTTCGCCACCGTGTCACCGGGGTGACCGGGCACCGACGGCGGCAGCCAGGGCCCTGGGGGCGTGCTGATCGTCGCGGTGTTCTGAAGCGTCCCCGCCGTGGTCGCGACACCCGTCACATGGAACGACCGAGATCCGCCGACGGGCAGCGAGTCGATCGTCCAGGTGAGCGTCGCGGCACCGGTCGCATCCGACCCCGTGGCTCCCGCCGGGTCGACCGAGGTGACCTGCAGGCCGGCCGGCAGCACGTCGGAGACGGTGACGGCGGTGGCGTCGATCTGCCCGGCGTTCGAGACGGTGATCGTGTAGGCGAGAGTGTCGCCCACGAGCGCGGCGGCCTTGTCGACCGTCTTGGCGAGGGTGAGCTGCCCGACGTCGAACCGGTTGGTGATGGTGACCGTCACCGGGCCGGCCGGGTCGCCGTCGGCGAGCACCGTCACGGCGCCGTCCTCGGGGTCGAGCGTGGTGTCGACCGCGAGACCCGCGTCGGTCTCGGTGACGACGCAGTCCGCGCCGGCGATCAGACCGTCGAGCGTCGCCGTCCAGTCGTCGTCCGCCGAGAGCGTCACGACGCCGTCGTCCGGCAGGTCGATCGGGGTGACCACCCCGTCGACCAGGTACTCGCACACCACCTGGGCGGTGAACGGGCCCTCGCCGAACAGCTCGACGCCGTCTCCGATCCGCTTCTTGTCGATCACGAGCGATCCGGTGAGGAAGGTGTTCGTGATCGTCGCCTCCGCCGCCGCGCCGTTCGGCACGGTGACGAGCGCCTGGGAGGGCGAGGCCGGGTCCGCCGGGGTGAAGGCGACGGAGGAGGCCCCGCCGGTCTTCGTCTCGGTGATGGTGCAGGATGCGCCCTGGATCAGGCCGCCGACCGTCGCCTGGTAGCCGTTCGCCCCATCGAGCACGACGACACCACCGCCGGGGAGCGGGATGGTCAGCGTCTGACCGTCCTTCACCCAGGTGCAGGTCACCTGCGCGGTGAAGGGGCCGGCGCCGTAGGTCTCGGCTCCCGCTCCATCGCGCACCTTCGTGACGTGGACGCTGCCCTCGTTGAAGGTGTTGGTGACGTCGACCGTGACGGCTCCGAGGGTCGCCGTGCCGGTCGGGCCGGGGATGACGACGGTCGGCTGGTCGATCTCGGTCTCGTTCGCGCCGCCGTCGACGGTCTCGCTGATCGCGCACTGCGTTCCCGCGGGGAACACCTCGGGCACGGTCGCGGTCTGTCCGCCGGTCACCACGAACGAGTCGCGGTAGACCTCGGCGCCGCCGTAGCTGCAGACCACCTGCAGGGTGAACGGACCGTCGCCGTACTCCGCTCCGCCGGCGCCGTCGACCGTCTTCGTGACGGCGAGGGTGCCCGCCGCGTACGAGTTGGTGAACGCGATCGAGTTCGCCCCGGCGGTGAGCTCCACCGCGGCCGTCTGACCGGATCCGGGGACACCGTTGGAGACGGTGCTCACGCTCGTCGCGGCGTCGGAGTCGGACTCCGTGATCGCGCAGTCCGCGAGCACCGGCAGGCCGGAGATGGTCTTCGACCCTCCGTCGGCGAGCTGGAACGTCGCGTCACCCGCCGCCAGGGCGATCGGGCCGCCCAGAGCGGTGGTGCACACGGCCTGGAAGGTGAACGGTCCGAAGGACCCGACGGTGGCCTCGGTGGAGACCGCCTTCGTCACCACGAGCGACGTGAGCGCGTAGTCGTTGGTGATGGTCGCCTGCTGCGCGGCCGGCACCGGGTCTCCCGCGCCGCCCGCCGTGCGGATGAGCACGGAGGTCGGGGCGACCGTCCGCGTCGACTCGCCGTACGAGCCGGGCTGGCCCGCCTCGGCGATCGCGCAGTCCGCACCCAGCGGGATGCCGTCGATCCGCGCCGTGTAGGAGTTCGCGGCGTCGAGCGTCAGCGTCCCGAAGGAGCCCATGTCGACCGGCGCACCTCCCGCGACGGTGCACGTGACGTCGGCCTGGAACGAGGTCGGCGCGTAGGCGCTGCCCGCTCCGGTGACGGCCTTGGTGACCTGCAGCGATCCTGTCGGCATGATGACGCCGGCCTTGATCGGCGAGCGCGAGAACTGTCCGCCGCCGACGAGGTCGGCCACGGCGCCGTTCTGGTTCCACGCGATGGCGTCGCTCACGGGCACGGTGACCGGCGCACGGTCGGCGTCGTCCGCCGAGGCGGGGACGTTGACCGAGCGGTACTTCACCGTCACGGCCTCACCGGGCGAGAGCTCCGGCAGGTGGTTGTCGGCACGCACCGTGAAGTCGATGGTGATGCGGAGACCGGTGACGTCGGCCCACGAGCCGGCGAAGGCCGAGGCCGTCGTCCACTGGCCTGCTGGCGGATGCTCGGAGCAGTCGGGATCGCTCGGCCACGCCGACGTCCCCGTGCCGACGCACACCTCGGGCGCGGGTGCCGTCGTGACCTCGATGAGCGGGGTCACCCCGGCCGGGAGGCCGACGACGCTGATGTCCGAGAGCCCGGTCAGCGCCGGCGTGTACGTCGATCCGCGGCTCGCGCCGGTGGCCAGCAGGCGGTCGCCGGCGAAGGGCAGCGGGTCGACGATGGTCAGTGCGCGGTAGCCGATGGTGCCGCTGTTCTGGGCCATCAGCTTCCACTCGTCCACGCCGCCCACGACGGTGTTCGCCGCACAGGGCGACCGGTAGAAGCCCTCCGCGTCGGCGACGCAGGCGGCGCCGGGTGCGGTGACGTTCTGCGCACCGGAGACCAGCGGGTCCGCGGGGTCGACCGGGTCGACCACGTCGCCCTTCACCGACTTCGTGGTGAGGAGGGAGGCGCCGGGGATCGGCTGCACGTAGTTGGTCGTGCCGCACTCGGTGCTGGGTAGCCCGGCCACGATGCCCTGTCCGTTGCCGGACGTGTTGGTGCACGCGGTGAGGGTCTGCGCGGTGGTGACGACGAACCGGTTCGTCGCCCGCTGGTTGCTCATGAGCCCCGGCTGCAGCACGATGCCCGCCTGGATCGTGAACTTCTCCCCCGGCGCCATCGTCCGAGCGTCGGCCGGCCAGGTCAGCGACAGCTGACGGGTGGCCGAGTCGTACGCGGTGGTCGGCGACGTGGAGAGCGTCCCACCCGTCGACGTGGAGAAGGTGAGCGGTGCGCCGTCCCACTCCAGGCTCGTCGGCAGGGTGTCGACGAGCGAGCCGACGGTCAGGTACCCGGTGCCGCTGTTGCGGAACGTGAGAGTCCACAGGTTCGGGTCGCCGGGCAGCACGGTGTGCACACCGGCCTGCGGATCCTTCGACACGTCGATCGAGAACGACCCGGCATCGAGGGTGACCGAGTCGGTGGCCGAGGCGTTCGCATCCGGGTAGACCGTCGGATCCTCGAAGCGGTGCGAGTTCGTCGTCACCTCGTTGTCGATCGAGCCGGGGAACACGATGGGTGCACCCGAGACACGGTCGGCGGCGCGCAGCACCACGGGCAGCGAGATGGTGGTGCTCCACGGCTGCGGCGGTGCGGTGTTCGAGAACAGGGCGGGCGACCCGTTCACGTCGCGGGTGAACACGAAGCGCAGGCCCATCACATCCTCGAGGCCGGCGCCGGCCGGGAGGGTCGGCAGCGCAGGAGTCGCCTGCGCGCCGGTGGTGTACCAGTCCCCGGCTCCGTTCACCTGCACGCCCACATCGACGCGGTTCGCGCCGGCCGGGAACACCACATCGGATGCGGTGAAGCCGGTGAGGGCGAACGCGTTCCAGAACTCGGGGTCGACGTCCTGGACGGTGACCTGGTTGGTCGGCACGGTCTGGTCGCCCTGGGTCGCCCCGAGGGTCATCCGGATCGGCTGTCCTCGCTGCGCCTCGAGCACCGAGTCGGGCGAGAAGGTCTTCGACGCCGTGACGCCGAGGTTGCCCTTGAGCAGCTGGATGGAGGCGTTCGCGCTGTCGCTCGGCGTGCTGCCCACCCCCGAGGGGAAGAGCACCGGGTCGTACGACTGCCCGAAGGCGTAGTTGTCGACCGCGAACGGGACGACCGTCGTGCCGGGTTGGCTGCGGAGGTCGAGACGGAGCTGCGTGTGCAGCGTCATCGTCATCGCCGCGGAGCCGATGCCACCGCCGCGGGTGGCGGGGTCGGTGCCCTGGTAGAGCACGCTCACGCCGACCACGTCGGTGAGGGCGCTCGCCGCGAGGCCGTCGGCCGCGTCGACCGAGAGCTGCTGGGTGCTCAGAGTGCCGTCGGCCGCCCGCTTCCACAGGGTGACCGTCGACTGGCCGCGATCGACCTGGCCGGTGTTCACCGAGAAGTCGAGGCCGGTCAGCGTGAACCGCTCGAACGTGTTGGTGACCGGGTCGTAGGTCGCCGAGGCGTAGGGGTTCTGGCCCCAGTCCGCCGGGCCGGTGACGCACTGGCTGAGCGTGCCCGCCGTGCAGGTCATCGGGTCGGAGACGCGGATGTAGGAGGCGCGCGACGCCGACGTGTTCTTCGCCGTCACCGTGAAGTCGTTCGTCGGGTAGGTCGCGGGATCGACGTCACCGCGCTGCGGGATGACCATCTGCGACTTCTGAGAGGTCTTCGTCACGTCGACACCCGGGGGCTGGTCGATGAGCGCGACGGTGTCCTGAGCCCCGCGCGGACCGACCGGGGTGCCGTTCTGCACTCCGGACACGCCGACCGTGTTGACGATCGAGCCGGCCGCTGCGTCGTTGAAGGTCTGCTTCGCGGTCACCCACGGGTTCTGCAGGCCGTCCGGCACCCGGACGGTGTTGCGGAGCTGCCAGACGAGCCCCAGCGGGCGGGCGCTGCCCGTCGCGCTCGTCGAGACGCCCGAGCCGACCGGCGGGGCGAGCGGGTTCGTCGAGCCGGTGCGCGCGGCATCGTTGGGCGTGATGGTGAAGCGCACGCCGGTGGTCGACTTCTGCTGCGCGGAGGTGAGGGTCGCTCCGACGAAGCCGTTCGACCCCATCCAGCCGCCGGAGGGCGGCGTGAGCGCCACCCACTGGTTCGTGGTGCTGTCGTAGACCTCGACCGCGCTGATCGTGTCGAAGCGCAGCAGCGGATCCTGGGTGTACGTCGTCGGAGAGATCTTCACCAGGTCGAACGCCTGGAAGACCGTGGAGCCGGGCGTGGTCTCGCCGCCGTTCGCGTCGGCGACCACGACCTGCGAGTACCCGGTGGAGGTCACGCCCCAGCCGAGGCGCGTGGCGCCCTGGTCACCGGACTGCGAGCTGAGCAGGTCGAGGCTGCGCGAGAAGTCGGCCGTCAGCCACTGCTTCGACGCCAGGAGCGTGCCCACGCCGTCGTTCGAGACGATCGAGGCGGGAGCGGTCGCCGTCACCGGCGTGCTCTCGATGGGGCCGCGGCCGGGCACCTGGGCCTTGCCGACGGCGACCTCGGTGTTGACGTAGGTCGACGGGCCGGCGTTCGCCACCGAGGTGGGGGCGCCCCCGTCGCGCTGCGTGGCCCGCGCCTGGTAGACGAGGTTCGGGCTCACGCTGGTGCCCTGCGCGAACCCGTCCGGGTTCGTGAAGGTGAAGCGGATGCCGGTGATGACCGGGACGAGCGCCGGGTCGATGCTGTCCTGCACCACCCGCGTGGCCGCCTGCGCCGGGTACTCCTTCAGGGTCTGCCAGGCGGAGCCGTCGGTGGTGTACTCGACGAGCAACGCCGATCCGCCCAGCACCTGCGTGGGCGCGATGGCCAGCGGGTTGAAGGCGTTGTAGAAGCCCTTCGGATCGCTGCCGGCGCCCGCCCACGCATCCGTCACCACGATCTGGGTCGGGTTGACGAACGCGGAGTCGGTGCTGGTCGCGGTGGGGAGCTGCGCCACGACGGTGGCGCCGGGCGAGACGGCGCCCTGGGGCTGGATCGTCTTCGCGGTGGTGAGCGAGATGTCCGGCGTGAAGACCTGGAGGTCGGCGGTGTCGCCGGCCGAGGCGGAGCCCACGGCGTTGCTGCCGGTGACCTCGAGTGCGTTCGTGAGGCGCTCGAACCCGTCCGCGGGGGCGGGGGTCACGAGGTCGACGGTGGGCCGGATGCCGAACTGGGCGACCGTGGTGCCGCCGGTCGGGATGGCGCCGGCGAACGTGAGTCCGAAGCCGGTGAGGTGGGTGCCCGCCGGGGCGGTCGGCGCGACCGGCGTGCTGCCGTCGGCGAGCGGGTCGACCACGCTCGACCCGTCGCTGAAGTACCAGGTGATGGTCGTGCCCGCCGCGACGGCGCCCTCGGGGTAGGAGATGGGCGAGACGAAGCCGTCGAACAGCACGAGGTCGGTGAAGAAGTCGCGGTCCTCGAGCGTGAGCGCCGAGAGCGGACCGTTCGAGGTGTTGGTGCCCGAGATCGTGGCGCGCGAGACGAAGCCGGCCGGGATGCGTGACGGGGTGATCGTCTTGTCGGCCGCCACGCTGACGGTGAGCGCGCCGACGGAGTACGGAGCGGAGGCGGTCTTCGACACGTCCGTCTGGCCGGGCACGTGGACGCTGCCGGTGACCTGGTTGGTGACCGAGCCGCCGCCGTTCAGCGCGGCACCGGACTGACGGTCGGTCGCGCGCTGCGCGACGAGGAGCTGCACCGAGCCTGCGGTGCCCGAGGGGGCGATCGTCGCGCCGGTGGTGGAGGAGTAGACGAGGCGGATGCCCGCGACGTCAGGGGCCGAGACGCCTGCGGGGAGCGCGATGCCGGCGGGCGGCGCCGGGGAGCCGGTGACCCAGCGGTAGACGTTCGTCACGGGGTCGAGCACGTAGGCGTCGACCTGCACCCGGTCGGCGCCCGCGGGGAGCGCGACCTGGCCGAATCCGGTGAAGTCGACGAGGTGGAACGGGTTGTCGGTGCCGATCCCCGGCCTGCCCGTCGACCGCGCTGGAGGGATCCTGCGCGGTGAGGGTCTCGGCGGGCAGGTTGGAGGTGTTCTGGTTCGTGAGGGTGATCGTGGAGGCCACGCCGGGCTGGTACTGCTGGGTGGACGGGGCCCAGGTCTTGCCCACCGCGGTGTCGATGCGGACGGGGATGGCGACGGTCACGTCGGCGGAGGCGCTCACCGGGTCGGCGGTCGTGGCATCCGCGGACGCGGTGTTCTTCACGGCGACGCCGTTCGAGGGCCAGCTCGCCGGGAGGTCGGCGGGCACCTTGAGGGTGAGCGACACCTGGTAGGTGACACCCGCGACGATGCCCGTCCCGCCGCCCGGCAGCGTCTGCTGGAAGGCGGCCTCGAGCGTGCAGTCGGCCGTCACGACGGTGTCGCAGCCGTCGAGCGTGAGGGTGGCCGGCTGGCTGGCCGGCACGACCTGCTTGGCGAGGATCGGGAAGCCGGCCCAGGCCGCGGGAAGCGGGTCGGACATGGTGGCGTCCACGCAGTCGTTGTCGTTGCAGCCGACCGAGATCGTGTAGGTGAACTCGTCGTCGGGGTCCACCGTGACGCTCGGCTGCCCGTCGACCACCTTGCTGATCACGAGCGCGGCGTCGGCCGCGTAGGCGGGCGCGGCGACGAAGAGCCCGCCCAGCACCAGCGCGAACACTGCGGCGACGGCCAGCCCGAAACGGGTCCGCCGCAGTCCCGTCAGGGGGGAGCGGTTCAGCGTTCCCCCGGGCTGCCGATGACCGTTCTCTCTCGGTGCTGTCACGTCCGTCGTCCTCCGTAGCGCTGCGTGCGTCGGGGGACAGCACGCACACCTCGAAGAGCCGACGGTCCTGCGGGTGCGGCTCCTCGAGGCGCCGGCGCTCGGGTCGATGAGCGCGGGATCCCCCTCGATGCGCAGTCGGGTCCTGCGCTGTGGCGACGCTATCGACCGCGAACACGGCCTCCTCGGCGAGGGAGCGCGACTTCACCCGCGAATTCACCCGCTACGTCGACAGGGGTCGAGGAGGGGCCGAATACACTCGCTCGAGGAGAACCGGGGAGGGTCGCGATGGCGGTTTGGGGTGTGCCCCGCATCCCCGCGACGACGGTGGACAGGCCGCGGCTGCGCCGATCCCTCGACGGTCCAGAGGCCCTGGTCACCATCCTCGGACCGGCCGGATACGGCAAGACCGTCGCGGTGGCGCAGTGGGCTGCCGCCGTCGACGGCGGCGGAGTGTGGACGCGTGTCCGCGACCGCGACGTCGACTCGGCCGCGTTCGTGCACGACCTCGCCGGCGAGCTGCTCGCGTCGGGCACCGTGCCCGCCGGGAGCCCGCTGAGGCACCTCGGCGAGGCCGTCACCGCGGGCGCCGATCCCTGGGAGCTGCTCTGCCGCGCGCTCCGCGACGCCGGGGACCTCGTCCTCGTCGTCGACGACGTCGACCGGCTCACCGACTCGGCGATCGACGGCCTGATCCGGCTGACCGAGGACCTTCCCCGCATCCGGGTCCGGACCACCGCCCGGCGCAGGACCAGATTGACCGAGCCGGGACTGGCGCTCACCCTCGACACCTCGGTGGTCACGGTCGACGATCTCGCGTTGACCGACGACGAGGCCCGGGCCATCCTCGGCCCGGAGGCGGATCCCTCGACCGTCGAGCGGGTGCGGGAATGGGGCGGGTCGCCCCTCATCGCGCGGGCGATGGCGAGCGGATCCGCCAGCTCGCCGGGGCGGCAGGATGCGGCCGACCGCGCGTTCTCCTCACTGCTCGACGACCGCATCCAGGCCGAGGCGTGGGACCCTGAGCTCGTCGACTTCCTCTCGAGGACCTCCGTCGCCGACGCTCTCACGCTCGAGCTGGCGACGGCGCTGGCGCCCCGCACCGATCCGGAGCGGATGCTCGCCCGGGCGGAGGAGGAGGGGCTGGGACTGTGGACGGGCTCGCCCTCGCGCGGAGAGCAGTTCCGGTACTCGCCGCCCGCCCGGGAGGCGTTCGCCCGGCTGCTGCAGCAGCGCCACCGCTCCGAGGTGCGCCCCCTCAACCTCGTCGCGGCCGAGTGGGAGGCCGCCCACGGTCAGCCCTACAGCGCGCTCGAGCGGGCGGTGCGCTTCACCGACTGGGCCCTCGCCACGTCGGTGGTGCGCGAGAGCTGGCACATCCTGCTGCGCAACCACAGCCTCCAGGTCAGGGACCTCTTCGTCAGCGTGCCACTGTTGACGCTGCGCCGGCTCCCGCTCATCGCGATGATCCTCGCGCTGATCTACAACGCCCGGCGCTCCCACCGGCTCAGGGCGCTCGAGCTCTTCGCGCTCGCGAACTACGGCGCGAGCCGACAGTCCACGAGCGCACGGCCTGCCGACCGTGCCCTCTTCGCCGGCGTGCAGACCGCGGCGCTGCGGGTCAGCGGCCGGACGAAGCCCGCCCTGGCGGCGGCCGAGCGGACCTACGACACCCTCGTGTCGATGAGCGACGAGGACCGCGACCGGCTCGGCCCCAACGAGCCCACGCTCTACAACCAGGCCGGCACCACGTTCTTCTACGGCGGGCGCACCGAGCTCGCCCTCGACTCGTTCGCCCGCTCGACCGCGATCGGCGACGCGAGGGGCCTCACCGCCGGGATGATCGGTCTGGCGATGACGGCCGGCGTGCACGCGACCTCCGGTGACATGCCCGAGGCGGAGAGCTCCGTGGCGGAGGCCGACACCCGCGACTGGCCCGAGGGCTGGCTCACGGGATATTCGGGGAGCTTCTACCGGATCGCCCGCGCCTTCCTCGCGATCGAGTCGTTCGACATCGCGGAGGCCGACCGGAACCTGCGCATCCTCGACCCCCACCGCGAGACGATCGAGCACTGGCCCCTGCTCGCCCACCTCGACACGCTCGTGCTCCTGCTCGACGGCCGACCGGAGGAGGCCCTGCTGCGGCTCGAGACCACCATCCGGACGCAGCGCCGTCGTCAGGGCTCCTCACCTTTCACCACCGATCGGCTGCAGCACACCGTCGCGCTCGCGCATCTCGGGGCGGGCGATGCCGCCGCGGCCGAGCGTGCCCTCGGCGCCGGCGACGACCCGCGGCTCGCGGTGTCGCTCGCCCGCATCTCGCTGGCGCGCGGCCTGCCCGACGACACGCTGAAGCGTCTGCAGCCGGGGACCGGCGCCTCCGGTTCCTCCCGGTCGCGCGGGGAGGCCCTCGCCCTCACCGCGGCGGCGCTCGCGCTGGTCGACGACGACCGGGCCGCGCTCACCGCGGGTCGGGCCGCTCTGGCCTTCCTCGGCGAGCGCGGTCTCCGCCTCCCCCTCGCCCTGGTGCCGCGATCGGCACTGGAGGCGCTCGCGGAATCGTTCCGGCGGAGCGGTGCCCCCGAGCTCGCCGATGCGATGGCCCCGGCGATGGAGCGCGCGTTCATCTCCGGGGGCCTCACCAGCATCCGCCTGACACCGCGCGAGATCGAGGTCGCCCGCCGCCTGCCCACCCACCCCACGCTGGGGGCGATCGCCGACGACCTCTCGGTCTCGCCGAACACGGTGAAGACGCAGTTGCGCTCGCTCTACCGGAAGCTGGGGGTGACGAGCCGGGGTGAAGCGCTGGCGCGGTTGGCCGTGCTCGGCGTCACCGCAGCGCAGGAGCGGTCGGATCCGCCGCCGTCCGACCGCGGGTGAGCACCCCGCGGAGCGCCGGCAGGGGCAGCAGCGCACCGACCGCGACGACCGCCGCCGCCAGGCACAGTGCGAGATAGTCGTCCGGCGCGCCGCTCACCGGGTCGGCACCGCCGATCAGGAGCAGGGCGCTCGCGATCGCCGGGGTGATCGTCGCGGGCAGCGTCTCCGCGACGTTGAGGATGCCGAGGTACGAGCCGTGCCGACCGGCGGGGATCGCCCGCAGCGCCATGGCCAGGTCGACCGCGTAGAACGCGCCGAGCGCCAGCCCGCCGAAGGCGGCCCCCGCCACGAAGAGGGTCGTGTCGGAGCTCACCCCGCGCAGCAGCGCGGCGACCGCGAGCCCGAGCGCGGCGGCCACGAGGAACGGCCGGTAGTCGCCGCGACGCCCGGCCAGGAATCCCGACCCGATCGCCGCGACCACGATGGCCGCTCCCCCGGCGAACGTCATGAGCGCGACCACGGGGCCCGCCGCCTCGGGTGAGATCCGCATCCGATCGCTCACGAGGAACAGGGCGAACGAGGTGACGAGCCCGAACGAGAGGTGCATGAGGGCGCGCTGCACCCACACCGCGGCGAAGGGCCGCAGGGCGCGCAGCTCCTCACCACGCGGCAGGTGCGGGCGCCCGCGAGGCGCGACGCTGCCTGCCGCGAGCGGCGGATCGCGCAGGACGACCACGGCGGCGACCACCACCATGACGGCGGCCGTGGGCATGAAGAGCACCACGAGGACGATGTCGCCGGGGAGCACCCCGGCGAGCACGAGCGGGGGAAGCGTGCCGAGGAACGCGCCGGCGCCGAAGATCCCCGAGGCGGAGGCCCGGCTGCGCTCCGAGACCCCGTCGCCGAGGAGAGCGGCGACCGCCGCGAGCGAGGCGTTGTACGCCGTCTGCGCGAGGGTCCACGCCACGGCGAGCAGCGGCACGGAGGGCGCCACCACCAGCAGCAGCGAGGCCCCCCAGCCCACGAGCACCCCCGCGAGGAGCCAGGGCCGACGGCGGCCGAGGCGACCGCGGGTGCGATCCGAGAGCACTCCGAACAGCGGGTTCGCGATGAGCGCGGCGAGGGCGCCGCAGGCCGTGACGAACGCGAGGGACGGCGCCCGCTCCTCGACCGGGACGAGCTCGGCGATGCGGAGCGGCAGCGCGGTGACGACCGGTGCGGTGAGCGACCCCAGCACGACGAGGTTCATCAGCGCGTACCCGACGATCCGCCCCCGGTCGGTTCCTCGCTTCACGGGGAACAACGATAACGGCCCGGGTTCCTCACCCTCACGTACGAGGGGAGCGCGAGAAGGTGAAGTCGCGGGTGAATTGGTGCCCGCACCCAGCCTCCGGGGAGGGACGTCGGCACAGAATGGATCACGAGTCAGACCCGGTCAGCCCCATCACACGAGCTGTACTCGTCTTTCTCACCGAGGGCCTCCATCCACCCCCACCCGGATGGAGGCCCTCGGCTTGTCCGGGCCACTCCCGCCGACCAGTCTCAGTCGCGCCCGTCGGCCGCGCTCAGTCGCGTCGGCGCGACCACATCTGGTGCACCACACCGCTCGGGGTGGCGACCGACTCGATCCGGAAGCGGGAGTCGATCCCCCTCGAGCCCGTCCCACAGGCGCTCGCCGCGACCGAGCACGATCGGGGTGATCACCAGGTGCATCTCGTCGACGAGGTCGGCGGCCAGGAACTGCCGGACCACGTCGACCCCGCCGCCGATCCGCACGTCCTTCTCACCCGCGGCCTCCTGCGCCCGCTGCAGCGCCTCCTCCGGAGAGGTGTCGAGGAAGTGGAAGGTCGTGCCGCCCTCCTTCTCGATGCTCGGACGGGGATGGTGGGTCAGCACGAAGACGGGGGTGTGGAACGGCGGCTCGTCGCCCCACCAGCCCTCCCACCCGTCGTCCGGCCACGGCCCGCGCTGGGGGCCGAACTTGTTGCGGCCCATGATCTCGGCGCCCACCGCATCCCACCCGAACCGGGCCAGCGCGAGGTCGATGCCCTCCGGCCCGGGCGGGCCGAACATCCCGATCGGGAAGAACCAGCCGTGCAGCCGGTGTCCGGCGTGACCGAACGGCTCGTCGAGGGTCTGTCCCTCCCCCGTGCCGAAGCCGTCGACCGAGATCGAGAAGTTCTGGATGCGCACCTTCGCCATCCGACCACCCTGGCCCGCCGGCACGCCCCGTGTCGAGAGCGGATCCGGTTCCCCGCGCGTCGGGTCGGCCAGACGGCCTTGTCGGGGCGGCCCGGCGACGCCACGATGGTCGGATGAGCACCACGATCCGCCCCTGGACCGACGCCGACCTGCCGCTGCTCGTGGGCGCGAACGATCCCGCCATGACCGCCCACCTCGGCGGCCCGGAGACCGAGCAGAAGGTGCGCGAGCGCCACGCGAAGTACCTGAGCCTCGTGGAGAGCCGCGAGGCGGGCATCTTCGCGATCGAGCTCGACGGCGTCGCGGTCGGGTGCGCCAACTGGTGGCAGTCGGAGTGGCACGGGGAGGACGTGGTCGAGATGGGCTGGTTCGTGGTGCCCGAGGCGCAGGGGCGCGGGGTGGCGGTGAAGGGTGTCGCCGCGGTGCTCGACGACGCCTGGCGTCGAGCAGACCGGCGCCGCGTGCTGGCGTTCCCCGCGGTCGAGAACGTCCCCTCCAACCGGGTCTGCGCGCACGTGGGCTTCGAGCGCATCAGCGAGGAGGACTTCCCGTACCGCGACACCGTCCTCCGCGTCGCCGTCTGGTCGCTCCAGCTCGGCGCGCCGCCCAGCGCGGACTGACGGGACGGCGTCCGGGGGTTAACCCCCGGATGCTTCGGGAGGACGGCCGCAGAGCGGCGGACGGGGACCGGCCCCTACCGTGGTGATGTGCGATCACGACTCCTCTTCCTCTGGGCGGCCGCCGCCGACCTCGCCCTCGACGCCATCCTCGGCGTGGTCTGGTTCACGGTGATGTGGGCGCTGCTCTGGACCGGCATCGGGCTCATCCCGCTGTTCGGGCTCGGCATCGGGCTGCTGTGGGTGACCGTCATCGTCGCCCGCGGCCTGCGCTTCGCCGAGCGCCGCCGCGCCGAGGTGCTCTACGGCGTCGCGATCGTGCCGCCTGTGGTGCGCCCGGCGCCCACGACGTTCGGCGCGTGGATCGGCCGCGTGTTCGTCGACACCTTCTCCGCAGAGTTCTGGAAGGGGATGCTGCACCACCTCGCCACGCTGGTGCTCGGCACCGTGTTCTGGGCCGCGATCACGCTCGCCATCGACGTCGTCGGCGCGGCGGCGCTCGGCCGCTTCGGCGCCCTCCTCTCCGCGCCGGCGCTCGTCGTCCTGGTCGGCGCGGTGGTGCTCGCCGTGCTGATCGCCCTCACCGTCGGTCTCGGCCTGCTCGACCGGCAGCTCGCGATCGTGCTGCTCGGGACGAGCGAGCGGGCGCAGCGCGCCCAGCTCGAGCAGCGCGTCGACAGACTGCAGGACGCGCGCCAGGGCGCCGTCGACTCCGCCGATCAGGAGCGTCGACGCATCGAGCGCGACCTCCACGACGGCGTGCAGCCGCGGTTGGTCTCGGTCGCGATGACACTCGGGATGGCCAGGGCACGCTTCGACTCCGACCCCGAGGGCGCCAGGGCGCTCCTCGACGAGGCCCACCAGGAGGCGAAGGAGTCGATCACCGACCTCCGCCACATCGCCCGCGGCATCCACCCCGCCGTGCTCGCCGACCGCGGCCTCGACGCCGCCCTCTCGGCGGTGGCCACACACTGCGCCGTACCGACGAGCGTGCGCGTCGACCTGCCCGAGCGCCCCTCGCCCGAGGTCGAGGCCGTCCTGTACTTCGCCGTCTCCGAGGCCCTGACGAACGTCAGCAAGCACTCCCGCGCCAGCCGTTGCTCGGTGGAGGTGACACGCGGGCCGTCCTCGGTCAGGGCGGTCGTCTCCGACGACGGCGTCGGCGGCGCGGAGGCGGGCCGGGGAGGCGGCGTCGGCCTGACGGGCCTCGTCGACCGTGTCCGTGCCGCAGGAGGGGCCGTCACCCTCGACAGCCCCGCCGGCGGACCCACCGTGCTCACCGTGGAGGTGCCATGCGCATTCTGATCGCCGAGGACCACGTCCTCCTCCGTGCCGGGCTGGAGCGTCTGCTCGGCGACGCGGGCCACGAGGTGCTCCCGTCGGTCGCCGACGCGGAGGGGCTGCTCCGCCGCTGCGCCGACGACCGCCCCGACCTCGCCGTCGTCGATGTGCGGATGCCGCCCACGTTCACCGACGAGGGCATCCGCGCGGCCGTGCTGCTGCGCTCGACGCACCCCCCGCTGCCGGTGCTCGTGCTCTCGCAGTACGTCGAGGAGCGCTACGCCGCCGAGCTCATCGCCGACGACTCCAGCGGACTCGGCTACCTGCTGAAGGACCGCGTCGCCGAGGTCGGTGACTTCCTCGCCGCCGTCGAGACGGTCGGGTCGGGCGGCACCGTGCTCGACCCCGAGGTCGTGTCGCAGATCATGATCCGATCACGGCGCTCCCGCGATCTCGACGCGCTCACCCCTCGCGAGCGAGAAGCCCTCGAGCTGATGGCGGAGGGCCGCTCGAACGGGAGCATCGCCGAGCGGATGCATGTCACCGCCGGCGCGGTCGAGAAGCTCGTCTCCGCGATCTTCTCCAAGCTCGGCCTCCCCGCCGAGGACTCCGGGCACCGCCGCGTCCTCGCCGTGCTCACCCATCTCGGCGTCGACGCCAGGCGCTGACGCCCTTTCCTCTCCTGCCGCCCACTCACGAACGGACACGCGCCATGACCACTCCCGCTCCTGCCCCGGCACCGCGACGCCCCGACCGCGCCCTCCGCGTCACGCTCCTCACGATCGGATCGGCGCTCGTCGCCGGCATGCTCATCCTCGGCGGAATGCAGGTGGCACGCGCCGCCAGCCACATCGACGGCGACGACACCGGCGTCTACGCGGTGTCGGCCGACGTGACCGCTCTGAAGGTCGACTCGAGCGCCTCCTCGGTCTCGATCGCGTACGGCGACGTCGACCTTCCCACGCTCGACTTCGACTCGGGCGGCTCCCCTCTCCGCCTGACGCAGCAGGTGAGCGGCCAGACGCTCATCGTGAAGGTGGGCGGCGACGGATGGTTGTCCTTCGGCTTCCTCAACGGGTTCCAGAACGCGTCGCTCGATATCACGCTGCCGCGCGCATCCGCACCCGTCACCCTCGACGTCGACTCGTCGGCCGGAGCGGTCGACGCCTCCGGCGACTTCGCCGACGTCGACCTGTCGTCCTCGGCCGGCTCGGTGACGATCGCCGGATCCGCGGACTCGCTTCAGCTGCACAGTTCCGCGGGCCGCGTGACGGGGACCGACCTCGACGTGCCGGGTGACGTGCGGGTCACGTCGTCGGCAGGGTCCGCCGCGCTGACGTTCACCTCGCTGCCGTCCTCGATGCGCGTGGAGAGCTCGGCGGGCAGCGTCCGAGTCGCGATCCCCGAGGGCGTCTACGAGATCCGCGCCGAGACCTCGCTCGGCTCGGCCGACGTGAGCGTGCCCAGCCGGCCGGGGGCGTCGCGCCTGTACTCCTTCGAGTCGAGCGCGGGCAGCGTCACGGTCGAGCCGGCGCGCTGAGCGCCGCGCACGCGGCCGGTCCTCCTCGGAGGGTCGGCCGCGTCGTCGTCTGTGCGGGTCGCCCGGGTGTCAGCGGGGATCGACCGAGACGTCGATGCGCTCCTGCCCGCGGTGCGACGACCACACGAGCTTCTCGCCCTGGGCCGCATGCTTCGCGGCCCGCACGGCGCGCTCGTCGGCCCACTCGTTGAGGCGGTGCCCGCGGTGGCCCCGCACGTGGGTCAGACGCACATCCGGCCGCCCGAGCGCCCGCCGCGCGGCCCGCGCGTCGATGAGCGCCTTGAGGATGTCGACGTTCTTGGCCGGCGCCCCGGTCGAGGTCTTCCAGCCCCGGCGGGCGTGCCCGTCCATCCACTTCTCATAGGTGTCGATCGCGTACTTCGAATCGGCCTCGATGGTGAGGTCGACGACGTGATCGTGGTCGCGGATCGCGTGGAGCAGCCCGAGCAGCTCGCCGATGTTGTTCGTCCCCTGCGGCAGCGAACCGGCCGACCAGTGCCCGTCCTCCGCCACCCACGCCCATCCGGTCGGCCCGGGGTTGCCCTTGCAGGCTCCGTCGGTGGCCACGGTGTAGGCAGCGATCTCGTCGGTCACCGCTCGACTCTAACCGCTCCGCTCCCGCGCCCCTGTCGCCCTGCCCTCGAGGAGGTTCGTCGTGAAGCGAACGGCGTCCTCCGCGATGAGGGGGTCGGCTCCTTCGAGCGGCGCCTCGTCGAGCGCGACGGCCCGCAGCTCCTCCAGCGCCGAGCCCACCACCTCGCGCGCCCGCCGCAACCCCCACCGCGTCAGCTCGGCCGAGATCATCTCGATCGTCAAGCACCGGTGCACGTACTCGCCGTCGATGGCCAGCGCGACCCGGCCGTCGATCCCAGCGAGATGCGTCATGGGCACCATGTCGTACGCGGGAGCGAGCCGGACGTCGCCGTCCGGCAGGTGCAGGAGGCCGAGATTCTTCGCGTGCAGGTCGAGGTTGCCGATCCCCACCGTGAACACCGCCATCCGCGCGAGGCGGTCGAGATCGGCGCGATGTCCGTAGCGCTCGACCACCTCGGCAATGCGCGCGAGGCTGACCACCCCGCCCATCTCCTGGTACTTCTGCGCCCCGCTCGCGCCGAGCGCCTGGTTGAAGTCCTCCTGGTGGATACGGGAGCCCTCCTCCCTGTCGAACCGTTCAATGACGAGCGCCGGGAGCCCGTCGAACTCGCGGACGGAGGTATCGTAGTCGAGCAGGCCCAGCCGTCGGCCCAGTCTCGCGCCGTACTCCTCGTCGTAGACCACGGTGGGGCGCGAGGCCAGCCAGGGCTTCAGGATATGGGTCGACGGAGAGCCGCCGACGACGCGGTTCCAGCCTCCCTCGGCCTGCGCCAGCACGATCTTGGGCTGCACACCCGCGAGCGAGGTCTTGCCGAGCACCGGCTCGTTGCCGAGGGGTGCACTCTGGGGATCCTCGAGCATCCGCCTGATGGCATGGTCGTCGACCGACTCGAGTCCCGGCGTCCGGGGCTCCGTCGGGTCATCCACGTCCCACAGCTGCACGGCGCCGGCGACATCACGCCCGTACGCCGCGAGGAACCTCACTGTGTCGCCGCGCCTGAGCCCGGCCTGGGCGAGCAGGTACTCGAGCTGATCGCCCTCGGGGAGCAGTTCGGCGAACCAGTTGCGACGCCGGGCGGCGTGGTGTCTCGGCTGCACCGGCGTGAGCGGCATTGCCACCGACAGGACTCGGCTCGTGAGCCCGAACTCCGCGAGCCCCTCCTCGCTCGGGTGGAAGTCGAACGTCCGGGCGTCCTCCCCGACGAGGTGGCCGAGCAGGGTGCCGTACAGCTCCACAGCGAGTCTCACGAGTCGGCCTCGTCGTCCCACTCGGCGCTCAGCGAGACGCCCGTCTCGCGCATGAGGTCGAACAGCCTGCGGGCGTAGATGGTCGTCCGGCCGGACTCGATCTCGCTGACCGAGCGCTGCGAGATCCCCAGACTGTCGGCGAGCTGCGTCTGCGACAGGCCGCGGCTCAGGCGGGCCTGCTGGATCACCAGGCCGAGATCGCTCGCGGTCCTCAGCCGCGCTCGCCGTTCAGCCATCGGCACCCCTCTCCGGAGAAACAGCCATCCCGGGTCTATTACGAATTCAGAATAGTCCGACTCCATCCGAAAATCCAGATAGACCACAGGGACGTAGGGTGGGGGGATGGCGACGGTGATCCTGCTTCGGCACGGGAGGACGGCGGCGAACGCGGCCGGAGTGCTGGCGGGACGCACGCCGGGTGTGCCGCTCGACGACGTGGGGCGGGCGCAGGCCGAGCGGGCGGCGGAGCGGCTCGCGGCCGTGCCGCTGCGGGCGGTCGTGTCCAGCCCGCTGGAGCGCTGCCAGGAGACCGCCGCCGCCGTGCTGCGCCGGCAGGCCGAGAGCTCGCTGACCGGCGCCGAGATCGACGAGGCCCTGTCGGAGTGCGACTACGGTGACTGGACGAACCGGCCGCTCAAGGAGCTCGCCACCGAGACGCTGTGGAAGATCGTGCAGTCGCAGCCGTCCGCGGTCGTGTTCCCGGGCGGGGAGTCGATGTCGGGGATGCAGAGCCGCGCGGTCGCGGCGATCCGGAGCCGCGACGCGCTGATCGAGGCCGAGCACGGGCCGGGGGCCGTGTGGCTGGCGGTGAGTCACGGCGACGTGATCAAGTCGATCCTGGCGGATGCGCTGGGCCTCCACCTCGACCTGTTCCAGCGGATCGCGGTGGGGCCGGCCTCGCTCTCGATCATCCGCTACGGCGCCGAGCGACCGGAGGTGATCGCCTCGAACACCGAGGCGGGCGACCTCGCCTGGCTGCACGGAGCCGAAGCCCCGGCCGGCACGTCCACGCACGTCGCGGACTCCACGCTGGGCGGCGGCGCCGGACACGCGGAGCCCGACCCGACCCCCGCGGAACGTACCTAGACTGGGCGCATGCCCACGATCGTCCACGAGTTCGACTGGCCAGACCGGGTCGTCATCGGCACCATCGGGCGCCCGGGAGAGCGCACCTTCTACCTGCAGGCCCGCACCGGCAAGCGGATCGTGAGCGCCTCGCTCGAGAAGGAGCAGTCCGCGCTGCTCGCCGAGAAGATCGACGAGATCCTCGACGAGCTCATGGTCAACGAGGGCAACGCGTTCAGCGTGCCGTCCACCACTCCCGTCGAGCTCATCGACGAAGCGCCCCTCGACCAGCCGGTCGACGAGCAGTTCCGCACGGGCGCGATCGGCCTGGGCTGGGACCCGACGACGGCGCAGGTCGTCATCGAGGCCTACCCCGTGCTCGACTCCGACGACGCGGCCGACGACGACAACCCCTTCGCCGAGACCGAGTCCCCGAGCGAGATGCTGCTCGTGCGCATCCCCGTCGGCACAGCCCGGGCGTTCGCCAAGCGGGCCCGCGAGATCGTCGCCTCGGGTCGCCCGGTGTGCCCGCTGTGCGGCATGCCGATCGAGGCCGGAGGACACGTCTGCGCCGCTCTCGACGGGTCGTGAACCCGCCGTCCGGCGAGCTGGAGCTGACCGGCCGGATCACGACCGCCTCCAACGCCACCTTCGTCGGCACCCTCGGCGAGGTCGAGGTGGTCTACAAGCCGATCGAGGGCGAGCGTCCGCTGTGGGACTTCCCCGGCGTCGTGCTCGCGCACCGCGAGGTCGCCGCGTACGCGGTGTCGGAGGCGCTCGGGTGGGCGGTCGTGCCGCTCACCTGGCTCGGCGAGGGCCCCTTCGGCGAGGGGATGCTGCAGCTCTGGCAGGACGTCGACCCGGCCGTCGAGGCGGTCGACCTGGTGCCCTCCGACGAGCTTCCGGATGCGGGCTGGCGCCGTGTCTTCGAGGGCCGCGACGACGACGATCGGCGGGTGTCCCTCATCCACGAGGACTCCGCCGCGCTGCGGCGCATGGCGGTGTTCGACGTGATCGTCAACAACGCCGACCGGAAGGGCGGGCACGTGCTCGCGATGTCCGGCGGGCACCGCTACGGCGTCGACCACGGCATCACCTTCCACGTCGAGCCGAAGCTGCGCACCGTGCTGTGGGGGTGGATCGGCGAGCCCCTCGCCGACGACGAGCTCGCCGCTGTCGCTGCCCTGCGCGCCGAGCTCGGCGGCGCCCTCGGCGCGTCGCTCGAGCCGCTCCTGGGCCCCGAGGAGCTCGCAGCCCTCGACGCCCGCTGCGCCCGCCTCCTCGCGGAGGCGGTCTTCCCCTCCCCCGCGGGCGACATGCCCCCGATCCCCTACCCCCTCTTCTGACCCCGAGCTCCGTCCACGGGGTTCCTGTCCCCGGGCTTTGTCCAGGTTTCCGTCGCGAAATCGCAGATCTCCGACGGAAACCTGGACAAAGCGGGAGGGTGACACGGGAACGAGAGCGCGGTCGAGCGCATGAGGCACGAGCCGGGCAGGCTGGGAGGGTGATCGCCCGCGTCGCCACCGCGCTCCTGCGCCTGGCCGCCGTCGCGGTCACGGGATGGGCGCTCTGGTGGCGGGCGGACTGCGCCTTCGTGTACGGCACGTGCTCCATCCGGAACCTCGCGGCCTACTTCACGATCGAGAGCGCGATCCTGTTCGGGGTGGTCGCCCTCGTCTCGACCGTGTTCCTCGCGCGACGCGGTCCGGAGCCGGCGTGGCTCACCGGCGCACGCACCGTCGTGACGGCCTACGTCGCCGTCTCGGGCGGGGTGTTCGCCGTGCTGATGGGGCTCGCCGGCTACACCGGGAGCGAGTTCCTCGTGCCGATGTCGTCGCGCATCCTGCACTTCGTGCTGCCTGCGTTCGCGCTCGTCGACCTGCTCGTCGCACCGGGCTCTCCCGCCATGTCGCGCCGCCAGCGCGTGGCGCTCGCGCTCTCGGCGCTCGTCTTCCCCCTCGGTTGGACGGTCTTCACGTCGATCCGGGGTGTGCTCACCGACTGGTACCCGTACTTCTTCATCAGCCCGATCGCCGCGGGTGGCATCGGTGCGGTGATCGGCTACTGCTGCGCTCTGGCCGTCCTGCTGGTCGCCGTCGTGCTCTCGGTCGACGCCCTCCGACGCAGTTCCTCCTCGGGCTTTGTCCAGGTTTCCGTCGCAAATCCTCAATTCAGCGACGGAAACCTGGACAAAGCCGACAGGGCTGAGCGTCAGGAGAGGTGGCGCTCCTCCGGGCCGGAGTAGGCCGAGAGGGGGCGGATGAGGGCGTTGGCCGCCAGCTGCTCCATCACGTGCGCCGTCCACCCCGTCACGCGCGCCGCCACGAAGATCGGCGTGAAGGTGGCGGTGTCGAAGCCCATGAGGTTGTATGCCGGGCCCGAGGGGTAGTCGAGGTTGGGCTTGATGTTCTTCCGCGACACCATCGCCTCCTCGAGCGTCTCGTAGAGCTCGAGCATCTCGGGGCGGTCGTAGTACTGGACCAGGGTCTCGAGCGAGGCCTTCATCGTGGGCACGCGCGAGTCGCCGTTCTTGTAGACGCGGTGCCCGAAGCCCATGATTTTGCGCTTCTGCTCAAGCGCGTCCGACAGCCACGCCTCGGCGCGATCGGCGGTCCCGATCTCGTCGAAGACGTGCATCACGGCCTCGTTCGCCCCGCCGTGCAGCGGGCCCTTCAACGCACCGATCGCCGCCACCACGGCCGAGTACAGGTCCGACAGGGTCGAGGTCACCACGCGGGCGGTGAACGTCGACGCGTTGAACGAGTGCTCGGCGTACAGGATGCACGACACGTCGAACGCCTTCACGACCACCGAGTCCGGCACCTCCCCGAAGGTGACGTAGAGGAAGTTCTCGGCGTAGGAGAGGTCGTCGCGGGCCTCGACGACGTCGAGGCCGTGACGTCGGCGCTGGTCGTACGCGATGACGGCGGGCAGCGCGGCGTAGAGCCGCACGGCCTTCTCGAGGTTCGACGCCGGCGACGCGTCGTCGGCGGACGGGTCCTGCGCGCCGATCACGCTGACCGCCGTGCGCACGACGTCCATCGGATGCGCGGTAGTGGGCAGCAGGTCGATGACGGTCTTCACATCCGGATGCAGGGCACGCTGCGAGCGCTCCGCGGACGTGAACGCGGCCAGCTCGGCCTCGGTCGGCAGCTCGCCGTTCCAGAGCAGGTACGCGACCTGCTCGAACGTGCAGTGCGCGGCGAGCTCCTGCACGGGATAGCCGCGGTAGAGCAGCGAGTTGGTCTCGGGGTTCACCTTCGAGATGGTCGTCGTGTCGACGACGACCCCGGCGAGGCCCTTCCTGATCTCGGGGGCGGTGGTGTCGGTCATCGTCACTCCTTCGTGGATGCGGCGGGCGAGGCGGGCGAGGCCGTCCCGCCGAACTGCGTGGGCACAGTGAAATTGAACACCGAACCGTCGAAGGCGTTGTAGCCCTCGTAGTCGATGAGCTCGTACAGGCGGGCGCGGGTCTGCATGCCGGCAACCTCCGCCTTGAGGCTCCCCGACGCGGCGAGCTCGTCGAGGCCGCGCTCGGCGGCGCCCATCGCGATCCGGAGGAGCGAGACGGGGAAGATGACGAGGTTCACCCCGACGTCCTGGAGGTCCTGCACGCTGAACAGGTCGCTCTTCCCGAACTCGGTCATGTTCGCCAGGATCGGCACGTCGACGGCGGCACGGATCGCCGCGAACTCCTCCAGCGACGCCATCGCCTCGGGGAAGATCGCGTCGGCCCCCGCGTCGACGAGCGCGCGCGCCCGGTTCTGTGCCGACTCGAGCCCCTCGACCGCGCGCACGTCGGTGCGGGCCATGATCAGCAGGTTCGGGTCGCGGCGGGCGTCGGCGGCGGCGCGGATGCGCTTGAGCGCGGTGTCGAGGCCGACCACGGCCTTGCCGTCGAGGTGACCGCAGCGCTTCGGGTTCACCTGGTCCTCGATGTGGAGTCCGGCAACCCCGGCGTTCTCGAGCTCCTGCACCGTGCGCGCCACGTTCATCGGCTCGCCGAACCCGGTGTCGGCGTCGACGAGCGTGGGCAGCGAGGTCATGCGGCTGATCGCCGCCGCCCGTCCGGCGACCTCGGTGAGCGTGGTGAGCCCGATGTCGGGCAGACCCAGGTCGGCCGCGATGACGGCGCCCGAGATGTAGACGCCCTCGAAGCCCTTGTCCTCGATGAGGCGGGCCGAGAGCGGGTTGAAGGCCCCGGGCATCCGCTGGATGGTGCCCGAGGAGAGCGCGGCGCGGAAGTCGGCGCGGCGTTCTGCTGCGGTCTTCGTCGTGTACAGCATCAGAAGATCCCCTTCGAGGTCTCGGTGGCGATGTCGGCCGTGACGTTCAGACCGGAGAGCTCGGCGGCGGTCAGCGAAGGGAGGCGCTGAGCGACGTCGAGGAAGCGCTCGGTCTCGGCCTCCGCCAGCACGCCGGCGGCGAGGGTGCGGAACTTCTGCACGTAGTCGGCGCGGGCGAACGGCCGGGCGCCGAGCGGATGCGCGTCGGCGACCGCGATCTCGTCGACCACGCGGGTGCCGTCGGCGAGGTCGATCTCCACGCGCCCGCCGAAGGCCTTCTCGGCGGGGTCGAGCGAGTGGTACCGGCGGGTCCACTCGGCGTCCTCGGCCGTGGTGACCTTGTTCCAGAGCGCCACCGTCTCGGGGCGGCCGGCGCGGGCGGGGCTGTAGCTCTCGACGTGGTCCCAGACGCCGTCCTGCAGGGCGACCGTGAAGATGTACGGGATCGAGTGGTCGAGGGTCTCGCGGCTCGCGGTGGGGTCGTACTTCTGGGGGTCGTTCGCGCCCGATCCGATCACGTAGTGCGTGTGGTGGCTGGTGTGCAGCACGATGCGCTCGATGTTCGCGGGGTCGCGCAGCTCGGGACGCTGCGTGCCGAGACGGCGGGCGAGGTCGATCCACGCCTGCGCCTGGTACTCGGCCGAGTGCTCCTTCGTGTAGCTGTCGAGGATGGCGCGGCGCACCTCGCCCCACTCGGGCAGCGGCACCTCGTAGGCGGCGTCCGGACCGTCGAGGAGCCAGGCGATCACGCCGTCCTCGCCCTCGTAGATCGGGGTGGGGCTGGTCTGCCCGCGCATCGCGCGGTCGACAGCCTCGACGGCCATCTTGCCCGCGAAGGCCGGCGCGTACGCCTTCCAGGTGGAGATCTCGCCCTTGCGCGACTGACGCGTGGCGGTCGTGGTGTGGAGGGCCTGGCCGATGGCCTGGTAGATCGTGTCGACGTCGAGGCCGAGCAGCGTGCCGATGCCCGCCGCGGCGCTGGGCCCGAGATGGGCGACGTGATCGATCTTGTGCTTGTGCAGGCTGATCGCCTTGACCAGGTCGATCTGGACCTCGTAGCCGGTCACGATGCCGCGCAGCAGGTCGTCGCCGCTGCGGCCGGTGTGCTGCGCCACCGCGAGGATCGAGGGGATGTTGTCGCCCGGGTGCGAGTACTCCGCCGCGAGGAAGGTGTCGTGGTAGTCGAGCTCGCGCACGGCGACCCCGTTGGCCCACGCGGCCCACTCCGGACCGAAGGTGCCGGGCACGCCGAACACGGTCGACCCCGGGCTGTACGGATGTGCGAGCGCCTGAGAGCGCGCGGCCACGACCGATCCGCGGCTGAGCGACGCGACGGCGACCGAGGCGTTGTCGATGACGCGGTTGATCACCATGTCGGCGACCTCGGCGTCGACCTCGACCCGGTCGGTCGCGACCTGCGCGATCTTGTAGGCCAGCTGCTCCTCGCGGGGCAGTGCGTCGGAGGACGGGTGGACGCGGACGGAGTGGAGCTTCACTTCTGTTCTCGTTCCTGTAGGGGTCGGTCGTGGGCAGAGGCGGACGCGGTGAGGATGTTCTCGAGGCTCCGGTGGAGGTGGACGCGGGTCGCCGCGGCGGCGAGCTCCTCGTCGCCCGCCGAGATCGCCTCTGCGATGAGACGGTGCTCGGCCGCGGCGTCGCGCAGGCGGTCGGGGTTGTCGATGGCCAGGCGGCGGATGCGCGTGAGATGGGTACGGACGCCCTTCAAGGACGCGACGAGGAACACGTTGGCGGCGGCCGCGTCGAGGGCGTCGTCGAAGCGGGCGACGAGGTCGTAGTAGGCGTGCCGGGCGGGATCGGCGTCCTCGAGGAGGCTCACCGCATCCGCGAACTCGGCCGCGAGGTCGTGGAACCGTGCACGATCAGCGCTCCGCGCCGCCAGCCGAGCCGCCTTCTGCTCGAGGGCGTCGCGCGCCTCGAAGAGCTCGCGCGCCTCGTCGATCGAGACCGGCGTGACGACCAGGCCCCTCCCCGACTGCGCACCCACGAGCCCGTCGGCGGTGAGCGCCGCCAGCGCCGATCGCAGGGGGGTGCGCGAGACGCCGAGGCGCTCCGACTGCTCGATCTCGCCGAGCACGGTCCCGGGCGGCAGCTCCCAGTCGAGGATCTCGCGGCGGAGCGTTGCGTATGCGCGCTCGCTCGCCCTCATCCCTCGACCTCTCTGTATACACAGGAACGTATTCCGGCGTCGATCCTACCGCAGGACCGCCTCTCTGTATACAGAACGAGCGCCCCCGCCGAAGCCGACCGCACAGCGCTACCCTGCTGATCATGGTGCTCGCAGCTCAGATCGTCGCCGGAATCGCCGCTCTCCTCCACGTCATGTTCTTCGTCTTCGAGTCGGTGCTGTGGACGAAGCCGTCGATCTTCCCCCGCTTCGGCATCGCATCGCAGGAGCAGGCGAACACCACCAAGGCGATGGCCTACAACCAGGGGTTCTACAACCTCTTCCTGGCGATCGGCACGTTCATCGGCATCGCCCTGCTCGGCGGAGCCGGCGGCGCGGACCTGGTGATCGCGGGCAAGGCGATGATGCTGCTCACCACGGGCTCGATGGCGCTCGCCGGCGTCGTGCTGCTGACGACAGGCCGCCACTACCTCCGCGCGGCCGCGATCCAGTTCATCCCCGCCGCAGCGGGCTTCGTGCTCACGCTGTTCGCGTGAGCCGCTGAGCGCGGGCCCCTGCGCTCGCGGCCCCACTCCCCTCGTCCTCGTCGACGACCTCAACGCGCCGGCCGACCTCGACCCACACCGCGTCGAGCGAGAGGCCGAGCACGTCCGCGAGCGCGGCGATCGTCGAGAACGCGGGCGTCGCCACCCGGCCCGACTCGATCTTGCGCAGCGTCTCGGGCGACAGCCCCGCCTCCAGCGCCACCCGCAGCATCGAGCGCTCGCCGCGAGCGCGGCGGAGCAGCACACCGAGTCGTCGGCCGCGCTCGACCTCCTCGGGGGTGAGCGGGAGCCTGACCATGGTCCGATGATAGTACCGGGATAGTTTTACCGGTATTGTTCTCGGCATGATCGAGATCCTCTCCCCGGCACAGCTGGTCCGTGCCCGACGGACGGGCGCCCTGGTGGGCGACATCCTGCAGAGCCTGCGCGGGAGGAGCACGGTCGGCACGAACCTGCTCGACATCGACCGCTGGGCACGCGACCTCATCCTGGAGGCGGGCGCGGAGTCCTGCTACGTCGACTACGCCCCCTCCTTCGGCCGCGGGCCGTTCGGCCACTGGATCTGCACCGCGGTGAACGACGCCGTGCTCCATGGGAAGCCGCACGACCGCATCCTGGCCGACGGCGACCTCCTCACCCTCGACCTCGCCGTCACCCTCGACGGGGTCTCGGCGGATGCGGCGATCAGCTTCGTCGTCGGCGACGCCCGCCCCGCCGAGAGCCTCGCCCTCATCGAGGCCACCGAGCGCGCGCTCGCCGCGGGCATCGCCGCCGCGACCCCGGATGCTCGCATCGGCGACATCTCGCACGCCATCGGCACGGTCCTCATGGACGCGGGCTACCCCGTGAACCTCGAGTACGGCGGTCACGGCATCGGCACCACCATGCACCAGGACCCTCACGTGGCGAACGCCGGCCGCCCCGGGCGGGGGTACCGGCTCCGCCCCGGGTTGCTGCTCGCGCTCGAACCATGGGTGATGGCCGACACCGACCGCCTCATCACCGACGCCGACGGATGGACCCTCCGCAGCGCCACCGGCGCCCGCACCGCCCATACCGAGCACACGATCGCGATCACCTCAGACGGACCCGAGATCCTCACTCTTCCGAGTAGTGCAGACTCGGTGAACTCCCAGTAAAATAACGAACAGATAACTAGCGGGCCGTTACCGAACCGTTATATATTTCAAGAGCGTTAGTCGTTTGCTGTGGCGGCTACCGCGGAATGTGATTGCAGGACACTCTTGGTGCAAGGGAGAGGGCCCGTCGTTGCCTCTACGACGGGCCCTCAATCACGTTAAGGGCGCGGTTCCACGGCACGTTGATGCCGCACGCGGCGGACGGCAGGATGGGTTCGTGCTCAAAGGCGTGAACCCCCTCCTCTCCGGCGACCTGCTCAAGACCCTCGACGACATGGGGCACGGCGACGTGCTCGTGCTCGCGGACCGCAACTTCCCCGCCCACTCGAGCGGACGTCCGGTGATCCGCGTCAGCACGGGCGTCGTCGAGGCGGTCGAGGCCATCCTGAGCGTGTTCCCGCTCGACTCCTTCGTGGAGCAACCGCTCGGCAGGATGCAGATCGGCGACGATCCGGCCGCGACGAACGACACGCAGCTCGCCGTGCTCGAGTCGGCGAGGTCGCTCGACTCACACGCCGGCGACTTCGAGGTCGTGCCCCGCTTCGACGTGTACGACCGCGCCCGCCAGGCGTACGCCGTGGTGCAGACGATCGAGACCGCGCCCTACTGCGTGTTCCTGCTCACCAAGGGCGTCGCCTAGGGAGCCCGGCGGAGCGGGACGACCGCTGCCACCGTCCCCTCGGCAGTGGAGACCCCGTCGTCGAGCTCGAATCCCGACTGTGCCTCGGGGATGCGGCGGATGACGAGCTGGGTCGACGCCGACACGAGCACACCCGCCTCTCCTTCCTCATGGCGGAAGTCCACGAGGTCGCCTCCCGCTCTCACCGCCTCGACCACATCCGCGCGCAATCGCTGAGCTTGCGCGTCGTCGAGGATGAATCGCTGCTCGTGGATCATCACGAGGAAGGCCACCATGGGGTGCTCCACTCCGCGCCCCTTCGGCGGGGCACACCCGAGTCGACCCATGACGCGATCCGGATGGTCGTGGATTGACATCTGCACAAGGTCGTGCAGATGGCAAGGCCCCCCGAGTTCCGGCGGCGTCCGTGACTTGTCGGCACGAGGCACGTAACGTCGCTGACACGTCCATCCGGCCCGTCATCGACGGTCCCCGTAGTCGTCAAGACGCACCCACGCCTTGGTCTCCTCTCGAACCGAACTAGATAAAGGCAGGTGGTTCCATCATGGGTTTCCTTCACATCGGCCAGAACGGCTTCGCCGCGCAGATCGATGATCGAGCGCTCGCGCACCTCAAGGTCGTGATCCTCTCCGAGCTGCGCGAGGGTCACAGCCTCGCGTTCACGATGCAGCACACGCGCGATGAGGGCAGCGGCCGCGACACGTTCTGGATCAACCAGAGCACCGACCTCCGCTTCCAGTTCAACGGCAACCGCTCCCCGCAGCTCAACCGCGCATGGCTGAAGGAGCTGGCGGCGACCACCCGCGCGGGCACCGGGCTGTACCTGACGGAGGAGCCGCTCGGCAGGGCGGCGGCGGCCTGACGGTCGCACCGCATCCCGCGGCCGGCCGGCCTCGCGGGGTCGAGCGGGCCACCGCGACCTAGACTGTCCCTCCGTGCAGTGCTCCTACTTCGACGCCGGTCTCTGCCGCTCGTGCACGCTGCTGGACACGCCCTACGCGGAGCAGCTCACCTCGAAGCAGGCCCGCGTCGAGGAGCTGCTGGACGCCCACTCCCCTGAGTGGCTGTCGCCGATCGCCAGCCCCGAGCAGGGATTCCGCAACAAGGCGAAGATGGTCGTCGGGGGCACCGCAGCCGCACCGACGCTCGGCATCCTCGACGGGCGGGGCGAGGGCGTCGACATCCGCGGATGCGCGCTGCACCTCGCCCCCATCCACGATGCACTCCCCGTGCTCGCCCGCTTCATCACGCTCACGGGTCTGCAGCCGTACGACGTCCCGAGCCGCCGCGGCGACCTTAAGTACGTGCTCGTCACCGCGAACGCGGAGGGTGAGCTCCTGGTGCGCTTCGTCGTCCGGTCGGAGGACGTCGTGTCGCGGCTCCGGCGGCACCTCGCCGCCCTGCAGGAGACGCTGCCGAACGCCGTGGTCGTCACGGCCAACCTCCTTCCGGAGCACAAGGCGGTGACCGAGGGCGAGCGGGAGATCGTGCTCACGTCTCGCGACCGCCTGACCATGACGCTCGCCGGGATGCGGCTCGAGCTGCGCCCGCAGAGCTTCTTCCAGACGAACACCCCGGTCGCCGACCAGCTCTACACGCAGGCGCGGACGTGGGTCGACGAGCTGGGGCCCGCGTCCGTGTGGGACCTCTACTGCGGGGTCGGGGGGTTCGCACTCGCCTGCGCCGCCCCCGGCCGCGCCGTGCTCGGCGTCGAGACGAGTGTCGACGCCGTGCTGAGCGCCCGCGCGACCGCCCGCCGCGAGGGCCTCGACGACGTCCGCTTCGAGGCCGGCGACGCGACCGAGGCCGCGTTGCAGGCGCAGCCCGGCGAGCATCCGGATGTCGTCATCGTGAACCCGCCCCGGCGGGGCATCGGCGAGACGCTCGCCCGCTGGCTCGACGCCTCCGGGGTGCAGCACGTCGTGTACTCGAGCTGCAACCCGGTCACGCTCGTCCGTGATCTCGAGTGGATGCCCGGGTTCCGGATGCGACGGGCGCGCGCCCTCGACATGTTCCCCCACACCACTCATCTCGAGGTGGTCACCCTGCTCGAGCGCGTCGATTCGCCGGCGACTGACCGACCTCGGGTAAGGATGCCCTAACCTAGGCGGATGCCAGATCGCCAGCCCCGCGCCCCTCGCCCGCAGATCGTGATGGAGGTGCTCCGCCGCGAGCAGCTCTCCCCGCACCTCGTGCGCCTGCACCTCGGAGGGTCGGGCTTCGACGCGTTCGCACCCAACGGGTTCACCGACGCCTACGTGAAGATCCACTTCGCGAAGCCCTCCCTCGGGCTCGAGCCGCCGTACGACCTCGAGGCGCTCCGCGAGACGCTCGCGCCGGAGGACCTCCCCGTGCGACGCACCTACACGGTGCGGGCGGTCGACCCGGTCGAACGCTCCCTCGCGATCGACTTCGTGGTGCACGGCAGCGAGGGGATCGCGGGGCCCTGGGCCGACGCAGCACAACCGGGCGACCGAGTCGTCTTCGCGGGGCCGGGTGGCGCGTACCGCCCCGACCCCACCGCCGACTGGTACCTGTTCGCCGGCGACGAGTCGGCGCTGCCCGCCATGGCCGCCGCCCTCGAGTCGCTTCCCGACGACGCCCGCGGCGTCGCCCTCGTCGAGGTGCACGCCGCCGACGACGAGATCCCTGTCTCGCATCCGGAGGGGGTGGAGTTGCGGTGGCTCCACCGCGGATCCACCGTCGCGGCGGGCACCTCCACGGTGCTGCCGGATGCGGTCCGCGGCCTGGTGGGGCGCCCCGGCCGGGTTCAGGTCTTCGCCCACGGCGAGCGCGAGACGATGAAGGCGCTCCGCGACATCCTGTTCACGCAGTGGAGCCTGCCCCGGGCCGACGTGTCGCTCTCGGGCTATTGGGCGTACGGCCGCACGGAGGACCGCTTCCAGGCCGAGAAGCGCGAGCCCATCGGCCAGATCCTCCCCCGCTGACCGACCTACGAGGCGGCGCGGGTGGCGGCGGGGCGGCGGCGGAGCGCGGGGTCGCCCACCTCGGGGCCCCGGTAGACCATGTCCATCGCGCCGATGCTCTCGCCGGGTGGGACGATGGCGTCGATGCGGTCGAGCACCTCATCCGAGAGGCTCACGTCGAGCCCTGCGAGGGTGTCGTCGAGCTGCTCCATGGTCCGCGGACCGGCGATCGCCGCCGTGACACCCGGATGCGCGACGACGAACGCCATGGCGAGGTGAGTCAGCTTCACCCCGACCTCGTCGGAGAGGGCGATCAGCTGCTCCACCGCGGCGAGACGGCGTTCGTCGCGGAAGTGCTGCATCCCCGTGCGGGTCGACCGGAAGAGGTCGTTCTCCTGGCCCGCGCGGTACCGGCCGGTGAGGGTGCCTCCGGCGAGCGGGCTGTAGACGAGCGTCCCCATCCCGTACCGTTGCACCACCGGGAGGATCTCGCGCTCGATCTCGCGATCGAGGATCGAGTAGTTCGGCTGCTCGGTGCGGAACCGCTCGAAGCCGCGCCGTTCCGACATCCACTGGGCCTCGACGATCTCGGACCCGCGCATCGACGAGCTGCCGATCGCCCGCACCTTGCCCTGGCGCACGAGGTCGGTGAGCGCGGACAGGGTCTCGTCGATATCGGTGCTCGGATCGGGTCGGTGCAGCTGGTAGAGATCGATGTGGTCGGTCTGCAGTCGCGTCAGCGAGCGCTCGACCGCCTCGACGATCCACCGACGGGAGGCGCCGCGGTGGTTGAGGTCGTCGTCGACCGGGCCCCAGAACTTCGTGGCGAGCACGACCTGGTCACGCCGGCCCTTCAGCGCCTCGCCGACGACCTCCTCCGAGTCTCCATAGCGGTCGGCGGTGTCGACGAGGTTGATGCCGGCGTCGAGCGCGCGGTGGATGATCCGGATGCCCTCGGACCGGTCGGGGTTGCCGAGCGAGCCCAGCATCATCGCGCCGAGCGCGTAGGGGCTGACGGTGATGCCGGTGCGGCCGAGTGTGCGGTACTGCATGTGTGTGATCTCCTCGTGTCGTAGGATCGACGTAAGCGGAACATCGCTCCTGTTATCGGACACACTAAGCGGAACAGCGTTCCGTTTCAAGGGGGTGCATCCATCTGTCCTCACCTGAACCGCTCGCACGACCCCGTCGCGCCGATGCGCGGCAGAACGTCGACGCCCTCCTGGAGGCGGCGAAGGAGGTCTTCGCCGAGTCCGGTGTCGACGCACCCGTCCGCACCATCGCGGGCCGCGCGGGTGTCGGAGTCGGCACCCTGTACCGGCACTTCCCGCTGCGGTCCGACCTCATCTCCGCCGTCTTCCGGCGCGAGATGGATGCGTGCGTCGACGCCGCCGACGACCTCGCCGCCACCCATCCGGCGAGCGAGGCGCTCGACCTCTGGGTGATCCGGTACACGCAGTTCGTCGCGACCAAGCGCGGCCTCTCCGCCGCGCTGCACTCCGGGGATGCGGCCTACGAGCCTCTCGCCGTGTACTTCTCCACCCGGCTCGCGCCCACCTTCGCGCGCCTCGCCGCCGCGGCGCGCGCAGCCGGCGACCCCGTCGCCGACGTCGACCCGGAGGAGCTCCTGGGCGCGGTCTCCCACCTCTGCTCCGGCGGCGCGAACCAGGACGCGGCGGCCTCCGGCCGCGCCGAGCGCATGGTCCGTCTGCTGCTCGCCGGCCTGCGCGCGCCCGCCGCCCCGCGTGCGAGCTGAGCGCCCCGGCATCAGTCTCCGAACAGCTCCGCGGGGAGGTCTCGAGTGGAGCGCAGGACCCGGTGGATGCGGACCGCGTCTGCGTCGTCGGCAGAGAAGAGGATGAACGGGAACCGCTTCAGCGCCACGCTGCGCAACTCGAGGATCCCGGTCTCGGCTGCGTGGCGCGCGGACCCGATCGAAGGATGCGTCGACAGCAGATCGCGCGCGTCGCGCAGCATGTCGATGAGGTCGGACGCGGCGTCTCGGGCGTCGGCCTCGAGATAGCCCTCGAGCGCCCGGGTGATGTCCTCATCCGCCCGCCGGGTGGTGACGACGCGGCGGGCGGTCACGCCGCGTGGCCCGGAGCTTCCCGCGCCCGATCGCGGAGTCGGTCGAAGTAGCCGTCGTCGAGCACGGAGCCCTCACCCGAACCCATGCCGTCGATGACCAGCTCACGGAGTCGAGCGCGCGCCTGCTCGCGCCTGATCAACTCGCGCACGAACTCGCTGCTCGTGCCGTAGCCGCGCTCCGCCACCTGCGACTCGACGAACTCCTTCAACGAGTCGGGTAGGGATACGTTCATCGTCGCCATCCCCCGAGGATGTCGCCTATGGCAAACCTTGTCATCGAATTCGGGGTGGGGGTCCGACCACGGCGGGTAGCATGGCCGGGTGAGCGATCCGTTCGAGCCGAAGCAGGGACCCGGGGACGACAAGGGGAAGCCGTCGAACACGCGCATCGCCATCTGGATCGGCGTGTCCGCGGTCGCGCTGTACTTCATCGGCACCGGCGTCTACGGGATCCTGACGAACGGCAACTGACGGGCGCGCATCCTCTGCGGCGACGCGGCGGTCGCGTGATCGAGGGGGATCGAGACTGATGGAGACCGCCTTCACTCTGGGCAGCCTCGGCGTGGGGCTCCTGCTGCTGGCGGTCGCCGTCATCCTGCGGCTCTGGTCACTGCCGCGATGGCCCTCAGTCGGCACCCCGCACCCTGCGGACGGCGGACCCCGGATCAGCGCGACAGCCCGGGCGATCCTCGTCGGGCGGCCGAGACGCGCCGCCGCCGCCGCGCTCGTCGACCTCGAGGCTCACGACGCCGTCACCATCCGGCGCCCCGATCGGGGGCGGATGCCGGAGGTGCGGATCCGCGACATCGAACGTGTGGGGGCGGATGCCCACCTCATCCTCGGCGGATACCTCGCCACCGGATCGACGCGATCGTCTGCACTGTGGTCGGCGATCGACATGGTCGGTGAGACCCTGGTGCGCAAGGGCCTGACGGGTCGGATCGTCCGCTGGCCCGTGATGGTCCTCGTCCCGATCGCGATCATCGCGCTCATCCTGACGGCGTTCGTCCTCATCCTCGTCGCGCCCAGCACGGCGGCGTGGGCAGCGGCGGCCGGGGCGGCCGCCATCCTGGCCTCCATCCTCGTCGTGCCGACGCGCATCCAACGGCCTACCCCGGCCGCCGCGCCCCTCCTCGCCGCACTTCGCCCGAGAAGGGACGCGGCGCGCGGCGGCGACCCCTCCGCCAGCGCCGAGGACATCGTGCTCTTCGCCGGCGTCGACCGACTCCGACAGGTCGCCGTCGGGCCTGACGAGGTCGATCTCCGCCGAGTGGTGAATGCCGCCGACCCCGGGGCCCGGCGCGGTCGCATCGTCACGGCGACGATCGACTTCCTCACCTCGTGGCCCTGAGACCGGGCGTTGACACCGCGTGACGGGGCATCTCGCCTCCAGGCTCTAGCCTCGGGCGAGGGTGGCGGTGAGCAGTTGCTCGATGAGGTCGGTGGAGTAGCCGTCGGGGTTCGTGAGGCCCTCCTCCTCGTACCAGGACTCGTCGGCCTCCGGATGCGGCCCGGCGACACCCACCCGCCCGGCACCGTAGGGCGCGACCACCACGGCGGGCACCCCGTCGGGGTAGGTGGCGAGCACGTCGACATCGGCGTCCGCGTCGAGGTCGAAACCGGGCCCGTCCTGGAAGTACACCCAGCGCTGCGTCCCGCCCCAGGTGAGCGGGATCACCGTGTCGCGGTCGTCCGGGACGGTGGAACCGGGCGATCCCGCCCACCCGAAGGTGTCGCCGGGCAGCAGATCGAAGCCGGGGTCTCGCCCGGCGAGGTAGGCGCCGAAGCAGAGCCCGAGGTACGAGCCGCCTCCGTGGACCCAGTCGCGCACGGCCTCGGCCTGAGGCTCGAGGTCGTCCCAGGTCGCCCCCAGGTCGGCACCGCCGCCGGGCTGCACGTAGAGCTGAGCCTCGCCGAGCACCTCCGCGGTGAGGTCGGTGCCGGTGCCCGGCCCGACGAACTCGACGCGGAACGGATGCGACCCGCTCTCGAGCACCTCGGCGATCGCCGGGGCGCACTCGGGGCAGCCCTGCGGCCCGTCGTAGACGAGCGCCAGCGGCAGGGTGTCGCTCGGCGCGGGGTCCGCCGTCGGGGCCGCGCATCCGGCCGCGCCCACCATGAACGCGGCAGCGAGCGCACCGGCGGTCAGCACCCGCCGGGCCGCCGATCGGATGCGGAGCGACACGGGCGGGCTCAGCCGGCCACGACGAGGCCGAAGCCGAGCACGAGGAACCACGCGATGAAGCCGAGATAGATCGAGCCGCTCGCTGACGCCGAACACGCGCCGCAGCGGGGTGAAGAACCCGAGGATCACGCCCGCGGAGCCGACCGCCATGACGATCGCGCAGCCGGTGCTGAGACCGGCGAGCTGCGGATGCCCGCCGTCGTGGAGGGCTCCGCCGGCCAGGAAGCCGGCCGCCGTGACGGAGGCGAACGCGCCGATCGCGAGGAGGTTGTGCGCTCGACCGCGGCGGGTGCGCGGTGCGTCGGGCGCATCCATGGGCACGAACGGGATGATCGCTCGCGAGACGGCGAACACGACGAGCAGCACCACGGCGGCGATCGCGCCGAGCGGCGCCAGCGCGAGCACACCCCCGACCCCGGCGAGCGCCGCCCCGAGCGCGGCGACGAGGTATCCGGCACGGAAGCGCGTGATCCCGTACTGACTGACCGGGTCGATCCACGGCCGCAGCCCCGTGGGCACCACGTGCAGCACGACGAGACTCGCGAGCGTGATGAGGGCACCCGCGATCAGCAGCAGCGCCCCCACCCCGATCATGCCCTGAGCCTATCGGTCGCCGTCCCGCTCCCGACAGCGAGAGCAGAGACCACGATCGGGAACTGCACCGCGACGGCCTGCCAGAGGATCTCGTCGTCGGTGCCGTCGTAGTCGTGGGCGATGAAGTTCCTGACGGCGCGGATGCCGCGCCAGTCCACGTCCGCGCCCGCCTCACGGTACGACTGGGGCAGGCGGTCGGCGGCCGCGGAGAGGTCGATCACGAGCGATCGGGCGATGCGGCGCTGGTCGTCGTCGTCCGGGTCGAGGAAACAGTCCCGCCCACGGGCGACCACCCGCCGCGCACTCACAGCGAACCGCTCGATGTCGGCGAGGATCGCCGGCACCCGCTCGAGATCGTCGTTCACAGGGCGACCGCTTCGGCGCGGATGCGATCCATCACCGGCCCGGTGCCCCGATCCGAGACCACGTCGACTGGCACGGCGAGGAGCTCCGAGACCTCGGCCATGAAGCCGGCGAGGTCGAAGACGGACGCGTCGGGTCGCGGATGCACGAGCAGGTCGACGTCGGATCCGGGCGTCGTCTCGCCTCGGGCGACCGATCCGAAGACGCGGACGTCCTCGAGCCTCCGCGCCTCCGCGAGCTGCAGGATGGGATCGCGCAGCAGTCGGAGCCTCTCGATCGTGGGCACGAGCAGCACTTCGTCGAGGCGCGCCAGGGTCTCGGCCGAAGGCCGGCGCCGCCCCGTCTCGTAGGCCGCTATGTTCGGCTGGGGCACGCCGGACCGCGCGGCGAGCTCGCGCTGGGTCATCGCGACCTCGAGCCTGCGCTGGCGCAGCGTCGCTCCGGTGGGTGCGTCCTCCATGGCGATGATGATAGCGCGGCGCTATCATCATCGGTGCCTCTCTGCTTCTGCTGCCTCTGTGGCCCGCGCCTCCGCGGCGCGACGGGGGCAGGCGGGTCAGGCGACTCGGGCGGGTCAGGCGACTCGGGCGGGTCAGGCGAGGAGGGCGTGCACGGCCGTGGCGATCGCGTAGATGCCGATGCCCGCGATGGCGCCCACCACGGTGCCGTTGATGCGGATGAACTGGAGGTCGCGGCCCACCTGGAGCTCGATCTTCTGCGTGGTCTCGCGGGCGTCCCAACGCTGGACGGTGTCGCTGATCACGGAGGCGAGGTCGTGGCGGTACTTCTGCACGGCGTAGCCGGCGGCGTCGGCGATCCAGCTGTCGATCTTCGCCGCCAGGGTGCGGTCGCTCGAGAAGCGCACGCCGATGTCGACCAGCGCCGACCTCGCCGCCGAGCGCAGCTCGCTCGACGGATCGGCGAGCGCTTCGGCCAGCGTCGCCTTGACCGCGTCCCAGAAGCGGCCGGCGAACGATCGCAGACGCGGACTCTCGAGGAACTCCGCCTTGATCTCCTCGACCCGGGTGGCCATCGCGGGGTCGTGCTCGAGCCGGTCGGTGAGGTCGACCAGATAGCCGTCGATCGCCATCCGCAGCGGATGCTCCGGGTCGTCGCGCACCGCGTGCAGCAACCCGATCACCTCGCGGTGCGCGCGATCGTCGGCGAAGTCGCCCAGGAACCCGGGAACCCACCGCGGCAGGCGTGTCGAGACGACGCGACCCAGCGCATCCGGATGGTCTGTGAGCCAGGTCTCGGCGGCATCGACCAGGGCGTCGACGATCGCGCGCTGCTGGTCGGCGGCGACGAGCTCGGCTCCGACTCGGCCGAGGGTGGGCGCCCACTCGCGATCGAAGAGGTGCTGCCGGGCGAGCCGCTCGATGAGGTTCTCGACGTCGTCGTCGCTGAGGAAGCGCAGGATGCCCTGCGCCATGACCGCCCCCTCGGCGCTCGCCCGCTCGGCGTTCGCGGGGTCGGAGAGCCACGCACCCACGCGCTCGGCCACGCTGAAGGTCGCGAGCTTCGAGCGCACCACCTCGTCGGAGAGGAAGTTCTGCTCGACGAAGTCGCCGAGGCTGGCGCCGATCTCGTCCTTGCGGCTCGGAATGATCGCGGTGTGCGGGATCCGGAGACCCAGCGGATGCCGGAACAGCGCGGTCACCGCGAACCAGTCCGCGAGCGCACCCACCATCGCGCCCTCCGCGGCCGCGCGCACGTAGCCGAGCCACGCGTACCGATCCTCCAGGGCGAACGCCACCGCGAAGACGACGGCCGCGATGACGAGGAGCGCCGTCGCGAGCGCCTTCATACGCCGGAGCGCGGCCCGCCGCTCGAGGTCGGCCTCGCCGAGGAGGGTGTCGCGCATGGTGGTGGTCATCGTGCTCCTCCCGAACGCCGCTCTCCCACCGTAGACACGACCGCCCGCCGAGCGGCGCGCGCTCCGCCCGACCGGCGGGCACGTCCGGCACGAGTGCACCCAGAAGAAGCGCTTTCCGGGCTGACTCAGCCGCGGTAACTGGGGGGTGCTCAGCCATTCCGCCGGGTGCGGCGTCGCGTGCGGAGCGAGTGCACCCAGGAAGAGCGCTTTCCGGGGTGGGTCAGCCGCGGAAAGTGGGGGTGCCCGGACATGGCCGCCGGGCGGGCGACGACCTCCAGGAACGACGAAACCCCTGCCTCCGAGGGACTCGGGGGAACAGGGGGGTCGTGGTCTGCGGAGACGGTGGGATTTGAACCCGATTGCGGAAGGCCGACACTCTGGCCGACGCACCTTTCTCCGCGGAATCGTGCGGACTTACGGCAAGTTTCGCTTGTTGACGCCTTCTTCGTCCACGCTCGATTGTGGGCAAAATGTGGGCACACGCGAGCACCGTCGCTAGAACCAGCGGGAGGCCTCATCGACAAGGCGCATCAGCTCGACCTTAGTCGCAGTCGCCTTGCGTGTTCGTGCCTGCGGAAGGTCATCGATGGCGCGCTCTGCCGCACTCACAAACTTGATCACTAGCTGTTCCAGCGCAGCGATGCGCTGCCCAGTTGTCATTCCCGGCTCACCTAGCCAACCTCGAAGCAGGTCCCGCATTTCGATTTCTTCCTGCCGGTACTTGGCCACGCTTCGGACGAAAGCATCCTTCGGCGACTCCCAGTCTGGGTGGAGCCAGTCGTCCATGCTCAGCTTGTGGGTCTTCCGAAGTCGAGCTTCCTCATTTTCCTCGGCCTCGATCCAGGCGAGGAGAGCATCCGGGTTGCGTAGCGCTATCGAGCGTGCAATCCGGAGAGTAACTTCCCGCGGAACTACCAGGGCACCATCCTCCACGAATGAGACGGAAGATTGCAGCTGCTCCTTCTCGAGGCCAGTGAAGTCAAGAAGACGCCTCTCATCCAAGATCATCGTGACGCCCCAACTTTCCCAGTCGAGGATGTCCTTCGGTGTCAGGTGCAGAAAGACGTGGTGATAAGCGCGGTACTCGGCTCGAGTCGTCTCAGATGACTGGACCGCAGCCCAGCGAGACTCGCGCGCCTCGTATTCAAGTCGCTCATCCCATCTCACTTTGAGCCGGATCTTTGGGCTCCACTCGACCCTTCCCTCATAGAGATCGTCGAGATGTTGAATCTTGATTCTCGGTGAGGTCTTCCCCGGTTGACCTAGAGCTAGAACCTCGACCTCGACGAGTGGCACACCCTTCTTCTCGCGGTAGGCCCAGTGCTCTCCGATCTCCATACGAGGAGTCAAGCATCAGGCTGCTCTAGCTTCTATTCGAACATATGTACGATTGAGCGCATGAGTTCCAACCGGCGCTATGCGGACAAGATCGACCGGCAGATGGCGGCGAAGATCGCGCAGGTTGAGATGTCCCCCAAGTACCGATCCCTACCGCCCGAGCTCACGGAGATTGAGAAGGACCGTCCTGTCCAGGCTCCCGAACCGATCGCAGTAACAGCGTGGATCGACATCACCGCTGGCACCATCCCGATCGAAGCCGTCGTGAGGGAGTGGAACCAGAAGGCGGCACGGATCGAGTGGACGACCAGCGACGGATCACAGCACTCCGCCTGGGTGTACCTGGGTGCGATCCGGCGTCGTGGAACGTGACTGTGATGTCGGCGGGCGCGGTCCTAGCTGACAACCTTCTTGACTAGCTGAGGAAGGAACTCTTCGAGTTTGCCTTCCTCTCTTTCGAGCGAGATGTCGTCACCGGGGAGTGGATAGTTGGCTCCGTCTTCTAGAACAATGACCACCCGCAGTGGTTCGGGTGCCGTCAGCCCATCCGGCGTCCAGGGTGCCGATACAACTTCTAGCTTCGCGAGCTTCAGTGGCCGGACAGCAATCTGCATGCGAGTGGTGGAAGCTTCGCCCGTCACGATGTGAGCGTCAGTGAGGCCGATCCAGAGCGCGTCTTCGTCTCCAAGCGAGCTTGTCGAGTACCGCACGTCGTCGGCCCGGAGAACCGCTCCAAGCATCGCGAAGAATTGGCCGAGGCTCTGCCCCCTCTGTTTGAAGGCCGGGTGGACATCCCAATTGTGATGCGTGCGCCGCACCACATTTCTGATAGCGCGCAGGTTGCTATCGTTATCCGCCATCCGGTTCCCCCCGAGATCGATGTCCCCGCTGCCGTGTTTAGGAAAGCGACGACTCGTGCAGAGTATCGCTGCAGCACACCGTCGACCAGACCCCTGTTCGGGTCGCCTTGCCCGTACGCACGTCGCACCCGGGCCGGGCACAACGCCGCTCCAAGGGGGCAGTGCGTTGCTATGCTCGGTCCACTTATCGACGGGGGTACTCATGACGATGACGCCAGCAGGCTGGTACAACGACGGCGCTGGCCACCAGCGGTGGTGGGACGGCTACCAGTGGACCGAGCACTACGCACCCGCACCGCAGCCGACTCCGTACCCCTACCCGCAGCAGCCGGTGCCGGTCGCCGTGCAGGGTCGTCAGGCGAACGGCATGGGGGTGTCGTATGTGCGGCCGCAGCAGGGTCACAGCCTTGTTCTCTGGGGGCTCCTGAGTCTGTTCCTGTTTATCCCGGTCATCTGGCTCATCTACTACTCGGCCAGCCCGAACCACTACTGGCACGCCTGACTCGAGGATCCGTTGGCCGCGAGACAAGAAGCGGGCCGCGGTCGACATGGGGGATGCATGACCGCGGCCCTGGCACAGCGGCCTTGGGGGGAGGCGCGGTCCTGTGTTGATCACCAGCCTACGTACTGTGCGCGGATGGCCGGGCGGGTTTGACGGTAGTCGCGCGTACCATCGCGCCCATGACCGATAGGGAGCGTGTCCGTCTACCCGACGGCAGCCGAGGCGTCATCGCTGACGTGAATGGAGCGAACCAGCTGATCACTATCGGTGACGGCCGCGTGCTGCGTCCGGTGCTACTTGATGATGGCGATCTGCGATGGGTCGACGAAGGTGAGCTCGAGGTCGAGTGACAGACGACGCACGTGCGGAAAGCAACAACGACGAAAAGGCCCCCAACCCTCCCGTAGGAGACTTGGGGGCCTTTTATTGCCGCCTAGCTCAGCTGAATCCATCCGCCGAACGAGTCGCCCACTCCAACCTGGGTGACACCGGAGGTGTGTCCATCGCCGGTACGTACGTACACCGAGATCAGGCTCGACATCACGATCGCGTTGGGCTGGGATGCGATACCGTTACCACTTACGCCGATGACACCCCAGTTGCCGAACACCTCGTTCGCGGCGCTTTGTCCCGCACCGACGATATTGCCGGCGGTGGTCTTCGCGTAGATGACGATAGTGCCGTTGGGTGCGATCGCGGCGCTCGGGGTGTCGATGAGGTCATTGCGTGCCCCACCGATGGTGGTCCATGATCCGAACGCATCGCTCGTCGGGTTCTGGCCCACCCCTGCCACGGTTCCGCTGCCTGTCGTTGCGTAGACCGCGTACTTCCCGTTCGGGAGTTTGAGCACCTCGGGCTCGCTTGTAATCCCGTTACCCGAAGTTCCCACGGTGGACCAGGCCAGGAAGCTGCCGCCTTGGGTGGTCTGCGACACCCTCGCGATGGTGGCGCTTACCGTGCGGGCGTAGACGTCTATCGCACCGTTCGATTTGACTTCAACCGCAGGCCGGCCGTTCACCGGAACGTTGTTCGTACCGATTTTCGCCCAGGTCCCGAAAGCACCGCCCTTGGTCGTCTGATGCGACTCCGCGAGAGTGTTGTCGATAGTGGCCGCGACGACGCCGAGTCGGTCGTTGGGGGTCACATATGCCTGCGGGTCGCCGATGATGCCGTTTCCGCCGACACCCACCGGACCCCAGCCCTGGATCGCCCCGCCTTCAACCTGGTTCGATGCTCCGACGAGCGCTCCATCCGACGTGCGTGCATAGACAGCAATGACACCATCCGAACGCTGAACTACGGAGGGGCGACCAACGAGGTTAGCGGCTCCGACACCGATCTCCGACCACGCGCTGAAGATGCCACCGGACTCGGTCTGCGCCGCTCCGTAGAGCTTCCCGTCCGTGCGGATCTCATACAGAGCGAGCTTGTTTCCGGGCAGCTGAAGAACGGCCGGGGCAGCGTCGTTGATCGGCGGCGCGGGAGGCGGCGGCGAGCTCGGGAGACGAAGCGATCCCCCCACTCCATAGAAATCGACGTGCAGATGGTTGCATGTGTCGTTGAACTGCGCCAGATAGACCTCAGTGTTCGGGTCGCCCTGTTGCAGAAGACTGGACATCGAGGTACCCCGACATTGCGCTTGTCCGACTCTCGCCCCAACCGGCATGAAAGAGTTGATGTACCTGATGACCTCGATGGAACGAGCATCCGCACCGATGACACTGCTTCCACCGATCCTGCCGAAGTCAACGGCAGTCCCCGGTTTGTGACAGTGGGTTGGACTCGGGTTGGCGTTACAGGTGTAGGTCCCGTCGTTGGCGCACCAGCGGTTGAGGTCGTTGACCTGCACGCTTCCCCAGTTACGCTGCACGATCACCAGCAGCTGCAGGACGCGGGTGTCGACCGCACAGTCAGCCGAGACCGTCCCGTTCGCTGTGGGCTGGATCTCGTTCGCGATGATCGCGGGAGGGTTCGACGAGAACGATCCATTCAGCAGCTCCTGCGCCAACTGCGCCGGGTCGGAGGAGACGTTCACGCACGCCGCCCCGCACTGAACTGCAGCCTCTGCCGGTGCCGCCGGCAGTGCCGCGATGGAGGCGGAGATGGCGACGAATACTGCGGCGACCATGCCCAGCAACCTTCGGGCCCGATTTGGACGGTGCTGCCGAGCCTTCACGGCCGCGACAGCATCCTGAGATGACAGTGTCATCAGGTACCTTTCACATTCGATGATGTGAGGCGAAGCAGAAGGCTCACACCGTGGACCCCATCCGCGGTGCGACTCGAGTGCGTTGTGCTTTGATTCCCCCCACTCCGGACGCTATCGGTACCCCTTCCGAAAGATCAATCTTTGTTTTCCCGATCACGAAGTGCCGTGATCCACGCGATTACACCGAAGGCATGCCCGATGACGAAGAGACCCCCTCGGAACCGGCTCGTAGGCCAGCCCCGAGGGGGTCTCTTCTGTCGTGCGTGAGGTGCACTACGCCGGCCAAGAGGACCTACAACCCCGGGTTGGTAGCAGCTCGTGAGCTGCTTCGATAGGCTCTCGGCCGGGTGGGTGCAGTGGCAGGGGGAGTTGCGTGACACTGATTACAGTCGGAGCGAACATGGAGTTCGTCGTCCAGGTGTCAGACCGGCGACTGACCGCACTTAACGGCAACGTCGGCTCGGTAGTCACCGACGAGGAGACCAAAGCGATCCATGTAAACCTCGACAAACGGCAGCTCGTTGTCGGGTACACCGGGATTGCAGCGATTGGAAATCGTTCTACCAACACCGTCCTTCTCGACATGTTCATGGACGTAGCTCAACGAGTTTCACCCGAGGATCACGATGGCTTCGTGCATTCAGTCGCGCAGGAACTGACAGGCGTCTTCCAGACCTGGCCTGGCAAACGACTAACGCCGGCCCAGCGTCGACTAACCGTCATGATCACGGGTTACATAGTCATAGGCGACCACTATCAACTCGTCCAGGCCCTCATCAGCAACTTTCAGGTGTGGGGGTCTCATGATGAGCCGGAGGCCTGGACGAGTTTCGCACCTTACTTCATCAGGCCTAAGTCCGACGTTCCGCCCGAAGAGGTGACACTGATCCAGCGCATCGGCGCTTACGAAGCGCTCGACCCAGCGCTGATGGAAACTGCCTTGAGGCCCCTCCTCGCACCAGGCAAGCCGCCAAGCGCCATCCGTGACAAGCTTCTCGATCTCCTGCCGATCCAAGCGTCCGCCTTCACCACTGTCGGGATGCAAGCTAATGCAGTGATTTTGCGTAAGCCATTCATGGGGGTCGAGTGGAGCTACCACACGGCCGTCAATTCCGCGGCGACGTATGTCGGGGACAGCATCAACGAGATCGAGCCTGGGGTATTTTTGGCAACCCGGGGCATGGAAGTGCGTTCTGTCGACGGACCGCCGATTGCTGTACCTAAGGTCGACGCTCGCCTCACGTGTCCCTGCGGAAGCGGGAAGCTATACGGGAAATGCCACGGAGCCACACTCTAGGCATTGCGGTCGTGTTGCGGCGTGTAGGACCGCGAGCGTCTGACTCCCCATGATGCGAGCCTACGGGCGAAGGAGCAGGCCCACTCGAGCGGGTTAGCTCTCCTTCGACGCCGCGTCCCATGCGTCGAGCAGGATCTTCTGCTCGTCCTGACGCTCCACCATCAGCGGGATGTTGCCGGCGTCCCGGGCAGCGTTTGCCTCGCGGACCTTCTGAGACAGGAGCTTCTGGATCTCGGGACGAGTTGTGGGAATCTCCATGCGTGGCCTTTCGAGGAGGAGGCGGAGCCGACCTCCCAGGTTGCACGCCAGAATCAGCCGGCCCCGCCCGTAATCTCGACCCTAACGGGAGGATCGACACCCTCTCAAACTCGGACTAGCCTGCCCACAGGCGACAAGGCTGGGGGGCCGAATGCGTCAGTGGCAAGCGTGGATCGTGTTCGGGGTGGCACCCATCCTGCTGATCACGATCATGACCCTCGTGCTACTCGTCGCACACTTACCCGTCACCAGCTCACCAGTCGGTGGTTACTAGTGGGTGGAGTACGCGGCCGTTCCCAGGTAGACGAACCCCACCCGAGATGAGGCTAGCGGTGCGCCGCTGGCGTGGGTAGCGAAGCGACGCCCTAGACAGCTCACGGTTGATTGTTGATCGGGTCCTCTTTGAATCGAGAGAGGCGCGCGAGGTACAACGGGACGTCGGCCTTCCCCAGCTGATACGCGCGGATGCGATCAGCGAACTGTGCCGCCCAGGCGTTGAAGCGGCTGATGATGGTCGCCCGTGATTGCCGATTGAACGGGTTCCCTATCCCGGATACCGCCGCCCGCTTGTTCATTGTCGCTGCCGTCAGAAGGACACCCGCGGCGTAGTGCTCGTCGCTGAGCCACTCGGCTAGACCAGCCCCGTCGTCATCGACGGCTTGGGTCACGTCCTTGAGGTGCCTCAGGCTGTCCAGAGCCTGAGGAGTATCAACGGTCGCCTCAGAGAGAGTGAGCCCCCGGACAACCGACAGAACGTCGTTCATATCAGTCATGGCGTGACTGTACCGATGATTCCCGGAACGACGGAAGAGCCCCCAGCCCTCCCGTAGGAGAGCCAGGGGCTCAGTCGTGCGTCAGGTGCACTATTCCGCAGAATACGCCCCCTCCGGGCGACCAGGGTAGGTCGTCCCAGAGGGGGCGGTAGTTCTAAGTCCTGTCTGCCAGCCAGAGGACCACGTCGGCGACATTCGACCGCTTGTTCGTCACGTCGGTCATCAGCTTCACGACCGACCGAGTCGGCACTTCGGTGAGTTGCACGCCGTTGATCTGAAGGAACACGGTGCACGCCATCCAGGCGCTTCGCTTGTTGGCGTTCTCCCAAGCGTGAGCCTGGCACACGTGCACAAGCAACACTGCGGCCTGGTGCAGTAGCGTCGGGTATAGCCAGACGCCCTCCCATGTCTGGCTAGGTTGCCCCACGGCACCCGCCAGCTTCGCTTCCCCACCTAGGACGAAGGGCCAAGGCTCGATCTCGTTGTGGATCTCGAGCACTTGCTCGAACGACAGGAAGTCGGTCACTGCTTGGCGAGCGCCGCGAGTGCGTCACTCCACCGAGCGAGTTGCTCCGTGGTCACGTTGCGCACTTTGTCGCCGTCCGCGTCGCTCTTGATGACGGGGGCTGTAGGGATCAGTCCCTCGCCCGAGAGCGCAACCTCCGTGAAGAACCGACGCATGGTGCGTCGAGATATGGGCTGACTCGACCGCTGCCCAGGGCCTAGGTCTCCGCGGGCATCCTTCCACGGCTGCTCCTGGTGGGTCCGCTCGCTCAATGCCCGGCCCCCGTGGTTGCCGTAGCAGTCGTAGACAGCGTCAACTACGGCCTTCTGCGCAGGGGGGAGCTCGCCGGCCGTGGTCCTGGCTAGATTGCCGGACTTCCCGGCGGCCCAGACCTCGGGGACGACTGGACCACCCTGCCAGGCTTCGATCTCGTCCTGAAAGAGCATCTTCCCGAACCAGGCAAGAGTCCATCCCTGCGCGTAGTAGAGGAGCTTCTGGAGCTGGGTGTCGCCGTACACGCCCTTTTGCTGAATGTACTGAGCCACCTGCATCGCGCTTGCCTGCGTCGACATGTCCCGCCCCCTCTCGCCATCACCATACAGTCGCGGACCGTGTTGAACCGTGAATTATAGCGGCGAGGACTGACAGTCTCCCCAGCAACGACAAGAGAGCCCCTGGTCCCTCCCGTAGGAGAGGCAGGGGCTCCGTGCTGCGGCTAGTACGTCTCGGCGTCGGGACGGCGGGTGTAGTAGACGACCGAGGCGAAGTAGCCGACGACGATCACCAGGTTGAGTACCGGTACAGCCCATCGGAACCAGGCCGCTTCCCCGTTGTCGTGCAGTTCGATGATGAGGAAGACGGCTTGGAGGATGAAGATGAAGGACCATAGGAACGTCGCGATGACCGCTGACTGTCTCGTGCGTGTGGCGACCCACCATGGCGGCTTGCGTCGGACGGTCGGGGCCCTCTCTGGTTCCTGGGTCATGACTCCATGGTGTGCACAGACCGGGCCGGATGTCACGGATACACGGATCGGTCGGCTTGTCGATCCCTTGGCGTGAAGCCGGGGCCGAGTCACGGTTGATGATGCGATGCATCTCCTACGCCGGCGACCACGTCATCACGACAAACGATGTCGCGGGGGTGCTGGTCGAGCTCATGGCGGCTCTCGCGGATCGTGGCAGAGCCCAGGTCGTGAAGTTCCCGGTGATCGTTGACGGCGCGTCAACATCATCGATGGCTTCGATGGTGCTCGGTGGCGGTGTCGGGATGCTGACTGTAGAGCATGCCTGGGAGTGGGAGGAGCCCGACTTCGGGTTCTCGGCCAGGCAGCTGCAGCGCACACTCGAGCAACTCACCCCGACCGCCGTGTTCGCCGAGCCAGGTGACCTCGGTCCCTCCTTCGTGGGCCTCTTCGACGAGCCAAGTCACGACTGAACGACGAAGAGCCCCGACCCTCCCGCAGTGGGAGAGCCGGGGCTCAGTCGTGCGTGAGGTGCACTACACCGGTCACTACTGCGCTCAGCTAGACGGTCGCGATCCCCAGCGCAGTGAGATTCCGGACCCGCAGACGGCGGAACTTCGCGGTGCCCGCCGAGGGGCCGGCGTAGATGCGAAGCAGGAATCCACCGACTGTTCCGGAAGGTACCGTGAACCGCTCGTAGAAGGAACCGCCGGTGAGCGTGATGTTTGTCTGGCGGGTGATCGAAGCGGGGGCTGCGGGGCTGCCCTGGAACGCGATCGATACCGCCGCAGTGTGACCGGACGCCTGTGTGCTTGACAGCACGCCGCCGACCTCGACCACATCTCCAGCGGCCACACCGGTGTTCACGAACCGATAGGCCTGCACTTGGTATGCGACGTCGCCCACGGCGGTCAGGGTCAGCTCCTTGCCGAAGCCATCAGGGCTCGCGGCGACAGAGAACGTTGCGTGGGCGGCGTCGCCGGTCGACCATCCGGCAGGAAGCCCATTCCCTGCGGGCGCACCCAGGAACAGCCCAGTGCCGGAGAGGAGATCGGTCGGGTCTCCGGCGTCCGTGGCGAGGTACGGCAGGGCCGCCCCGATGTACGGGGCGAGCGCAGCGGCGATCATCTGGCCTTGTTTGGCATAGCCATCGACGAGGAAGTGGATGCCGTCACCGTACGCGTACGCGGTCTTGATGCGGCCGTTCGTGGGGTCGACGAACTCGCTGAACACGTCGATGACGGGGATGCCGAGTGTCGGAGCCCATTCCCTGATCCACGCGTTGTAGGAGGAGATGCGTTGACGCACGGCCGCCTCACCGCCGGACCCTGCGGTGTCATAGCAGGGTGGGACGGTGCGGATGGCAGGGAAGATCCCGGCGGCGAAGCACTTCGCGACGATCGCCTTGATGTTGGTGATGTAGGTCGCGAGGGTGACGCCCGTGCGGGCATCGTTGGTGCCTGCCGCGATGACGCAGATGCCTGGCTTGTAGGCGAGCACGTCGGTGTCGAAGCGGGCGAGCATCTGCGCGCTCGTGTTCCCAGCGATTCCTGCGTTGTAGGCGTTCCAGAGCTTCCCCGAGGAGGCGAAGCCCATGTGCGCGGCGGACGAGTCGGAGCGAGTGATGCTCGCTCCGCTGGTCTCGTTGGTGGCGATGAGGGAGTCGCCGAGGATGATGGTCTTGCCTCCGCGCGGGAGGGCGTAGAGCGGGGCGACAGGGAAAGTCGAGAGTGCTCGCCCTGTGGCATCGATCGGAGGCGCGTCGAGGATTCCCATGTCAGCTCACCACGATCTGCGGAACGTTGGTGGGCGCGCCTGCTGCGTTCCGCGTCACGGCAGGCTGGGTGAAGGTCTTGGTTACGGGCGAGCCGTAGGTGATGTGATAGGCGTCGACCGCCCCGGGGAAGGTCGTCGAGACGGTGTCCGCTGTGTACGTTCCTGGGCTGCCGTCCGGCCATGTCACCGGTGCGCTGGTGGCCGCGCCGTTGCTGTCTCTGGTGACGGTTCCGGCGATGAGCATGTCGGGGTTGCGTGCCCACTGCTTGAGCGTCGCAATCGTGGCAGCTAGTGACGGTGCCGAGAGCCGCCCGTCGGTGATCGTGTCGAGCGCCTCAGAGGCGGCCTCGTCGATCTGCTCGATGTTCGCCGCAGACAGCCGCGACGGCAGCTGTGACTCCTTCACCAGCCCGCCAGAGGTGAGCTCGGCGACACCGCCAGGGGCACCCTTCAGGTCGCTCGGGATCGCGTCGATGTCGGACGCGTCGAGAGTTACCGGGCCGGTGAGCCCGTTCAGCGACGTGACCGGCACCGTGGGCGCGACCACGGGAGGGAGGATCACCTGGCCCTGCAGCGGCAGCCGGTCTACGTCGAGCGACGTGGTGCCGGCCGGGATTTGGAACCGGTAGGTTCGGACGATGTCGTTCTGGCCGGCGATCGAGGATCGGACGTTGGCCTCGTAGTACCAGTCCTTGAACGGCTGACCGTTCATCAGGAACCCGTCCTGACCGGTCTGTGGGACGTCGATCGTGCCGACCACTCCCGGGTCGGCGGACGCCTTGTCCTCGAAGGACTGGAAGCTGTCACCGGTGGCATCCCACACGAGCGCGAGCTTGGCGTTGTTCGCGCCCTTCGGCGTGATGGTGATCGTGGTCGCTGCGTTCACCCCGGCGAAGGATGAGTCCTTGCCGTAGGTGAGGGTGCAGACCGCGATCCCGAGGTCGGTGAGGATGCTCACTGGTGTCTCCTTCAGGGAGGGGTCAGACGGTGGGAGCGTTCTTCGGGTTCTCCGCCGGGGTGGCGTCGACCGGTGCGGCGTGCTGAGGGGTGTAGTCCGCGCCGACGGGGGTGGGGTCCGCCTCGTGGGGCTGCTTCGCGGGCGACTCTGCCGTGTAGTCGGTGGGGGTCTTCGCGAGGCCGAGGAGCCAGCCCAGCTTCGGTGTCACGTACGTCTCGAGCAGACGCACCGCGATGTAGTAGAGGCCCGAGAACGCGACCGTCAGCGCGGTCCCGAGTAGCGGCTCGAACTGCTCGTCGAGAGTCACACCCTTCGACACGAGGTATGACACGACCGCTCCCACGACGAGGGGGACGATGGTGCGGACGATGGACGCCCAGAGGGCGGAGAGAGCGTTGCTCACGATGTTGTCTCCTTCGAGTTGTTGAGCATTTCGGGGTGCCGCCTGATCCACTGCGGCGGGATGGTGTCTTCGATCTCGGCGATGTCTGCGGGATCGAGGTCAGGTCCACGCGAGTCGCCTGTCCACTGCGCGGCAATCGCGCGGAGGATGCGGGTGAACGCGCTGGTGCGGCGCACGTCGCGGTTCTCGAATTCGTCGAGGCGCGTGTAGACGCGGTCGAGTTCGGCCTTCACTCGAGCGTCGATGCGTGCGTCGAGCGCTGTCTTCGCGTTCGCACGGGTCGTTCCACGCGTCCCTGCGTAGGTGACGAGGACGCCGGCGAAGGTGAAGCCTGCGATGGCGAGAGGAATTCCCCATTCGGGAGGGATCATTTGCCCACCTCCGACGCACTGTCGCGGCGTTCCTTCACTTCCTCGCCGAGCAGGTTCAGTCGGAAGAACGACATCGGTAGGCCCCATGTCAGCATCCCGACCACGAACAGGTTCGGGGTGGGCGCTTCGGAGAGCAGGAGGATCGTCGTTACGTACCCGGCGACGAGGCCGACGAGCATCACCTTGCCGATCATCTCCATCAGCCACAGGTGCGGGAATGCGACGCCAGCGAGACAGACGACAGCCACGATCACCATGGCGGTTCCGAAGGCATCGACCATGTCGGGGGTGAACAGGCGGTTCAGGATCGTCGACCCGTAGAGGACGGCTTGGAGTCCCGCGTAGATCGCGATGAGGTCGTAGAGCGGCAGCCACACCCGTTTCAGGTTGCGGTACTTCCACTCGTCCGGCGGGATCGCACCTGGGGCCCAGATCGAAGCGGCGAACAGTCGGCGCATGCCGTTCCTCCTGAGGTCAGATTCCGGCTGCGCTGAGGCGCTGCTCGATCGCGCTGAGACGCTGTTCCTGCCACTGGGCGAGGACGAATAGCGCCACGGTGAGACGGTCGTAGTTGATGCCCTGGACCGCGCCGGTGTCGTCGTAGAACAGGAACGCGGACAGGCCGAGCTCGTCGAGGTCTTCAGCGATGAACCCGACCTGCCGTTCGGCCTGGTACGGGACCGGGCTCTGCTTGTAGACGAACGACTTCGCCTGCACCTGCAGCAGCTTCTGCGGGTCGAACGACCAGTCCCGGATCGCGCCCTTGAACAGGCGAGACGACGGCGAGATGCCGATGGTGCCATCGACGTTGATCCACGCTCCCGCGTAGTTCGTGCCGACGATGTAGTTCCGCGACCCGACCGAGCGGAGCAGGCCGACGGTACCGGTGGTCTCGATGTCGCCTGCAGCGCGCACCCGAGCCTGGGTCGTGACGTCTCCTGTGACCGTGGCGTTGCCGCCGACCGTGAGGTTCTGGTCGACGTCGGCGTGACGGCCGGCCTTCACGTCGCGGACTGCGATCACGTCCTGTCCGGCGGTGATGTCCTGTCCGGCACCGATGGACCCGCCCGGCGTGTTCAGCGAGCCTGCCGGGAGCGACACATCGCCGTCGAAGACGGCTTCACCGGACACGTGGAGGGAGGAGCCCTCCTTGAGGTCGATGAAGCCGCCCTTGACGGTGAGGCCGCCGGAGCCGATGGTCGCGGCTTCGAGGGTGCGGGCGGCGGCGTCCTCTCGCTGTCGGCGCTCGACGTCCGCCTGGGCGCGTACGGTCTCGTCCTCGGCGGGTGGCATGCTGAACGCGGGAGTGCCGGGGTTGGCCATGTCACTCCTCTTCGGTGTCGTCCAGTCCGGGCAGCAGCAGCGTTGGGGTGATTGTCATTGGCTCGCTGAAGTCGATCTCCCACCCGATAGCGCGGGCGACGCCCTCCTTGCCGCCGGGCATGCTCGGGACCGTGTCAGCGCCAGTGGAGTCGTGGCCTCCGATGACGTAGTAAACGTCGTCGCCGAGCGCCCAGTCGGTGCCGAGCTGGGGTGCGGTGTCGAGGTCGGCGGTCATCTGGATGGTGTTGGTGCCCTCCGCGAGTGCCTTCACCCCTTCGGCCGCGTAGTCGTCGAGTGTGTCCGTGTCCGTGATGGACGAGGACGGCGACCAGCGGAACTCGAACCGGGGACGGTCGACGTCAGCCACGACATGCGGGGACGACTGCGGGCGGGTGTCGCCCTGCCCTGACGATGTGGCGACGACCGAGTTCGCGCCCTTCCGGCTCGAGTAGTCCTCCAGGTACTTGAAGGACCGCACGGACCCGGGGATCTCGAACGACGCGGACGGGTTCAACCCCACTGGTGCGGTGCGGCCGATCCGGTCACCGACGTATAGGACAGGGGTGAGGCGTTCCGGGTTGTGCTGCCACTCCCACCCGATCGTCCACTCAGGCCCGTCCCGGACCCCCATCAGATCCGACAGGGCCGAGTAGACGGTCTTGTCGTCCTGATCCTGGTAGGTCCGCTTCCGGAGTTTGCCCGCGCCGCTGGTGACGTACTGGACACGGATGGGGATTCCCAACGCGGCGACGAAGCTGGTCACCAGATCGGCGATGATCGCGTTCTGGCCGACGTTGACGTAGCTCCGGTCACCCACGAATCGACGATCAAGGTAGCCCTCGATCGTCGTGGTCGACAGGTCGAGCTCATCCTTCTCAGTCCGTGGGCGCTGCAGCACGAGCAGCCCGGTCAAGGGGATGCCGTGCGCGGGGTCCTCGGGATTGTCGCCGAGCAGCAGGAGCACGGATGCGCCGGGCTTCGTGGCACGGACCCAGTTCTCGGGTGCGGTGGTGAGGGGCAGCGTCACAGGGCAGGGCTCGTACCGGCCGAGCGACACCTTCGCCTTCGTCGCGACCAGGTCGGGAAGGTCAGTGATGATCTTGCCTGTCCGCGCTTCGACGGATACCCACTGCAGCCCCATGCAGCACTCCTATCAGTTGCCGGCGAGCTTGCTGATCGCCGCGAGGGCGGACTCGGCCAGCTCCCGCGGGATCGCGCCGGGCACCTGTCCCTGCAGGTGGGAGGAGACCCTCACGTCCCATGCGCGCTTGTTGTCGCCGCAGTCGAGCGGCATGCCGTAGATGGGGATCAGCTGCTCGACCTGCTCGCCGGAGAGGCCGTTGAAGTAGCCGGGGGCGACCAGTGCGATACCGCAGCCGGGTGCCGAGCACTGGAGCAGGAACCCTCCCGGGATCAGTCGCTGGTCGATGTAGGCCTTGAGCTGTTCGACGTCTGCTGCGCTCATGCTGTCGTCCTCCTTGAACGGTGTTGCGTCTGGGTGGGTGGTGCCGGTGATCCCGGCGATGGGGTTGCCGCCGTAGTCCTCGGTCCAGCCGAGGTATCCTCCGTCGGGGTGTCGGCTCCACCTGCGGGCACGGGTGATGGACTCGATCGTCTGGGTGGAGACGGAAGCAGCCCCGGCATAATCGGTGGTGCGGCACCATCCGCCGCCGAGGCTGAGCACGATGTGGCCTGCTTCGTTGCGGGACGGGCCGGTTTCCCAGTAGACGGGCACGCCGGGGGGCGGGTTCATGTCGCCTAGGTGCTGGTATCGGCTGAAGTAGTAGCCATCCTTGGCTTCCTGCCAGGAGCCGTTGCGGGGGCCGCCGTTGTCGCCCAGACGTGAACCTGGCTGTCCGAAGCAGTGGTCGACGAACTCGAGGCAGAGTCCCGATGCGCGCCATCGGGACTGCGACAGTGCGTAGTCGATGGCTGATGCGGGGTCGAGGGTGGTCATGGGGCGCTCCTACAGTTCGGTGAGGGTGACCGAGCAGGCGACGCTCTGGTAGGTCGTCGCCACGCTGATTCCGCTCGGGTTGAAGATGCGCAGGTTGGCGGGGTCGGTGCCGGTTGCCTTCGTGAGGTTGCCGCGCAGGACCTGCTGCTCGGCGTTGTTGGTGATGTCGGTGGGCCAGACGTCGACTCTGATGGAGAAGTCGTCCCACGCCCTGCCCGCAGGGGGAGTCAGCCCGGTCGTGCGGTCCTGGACCCAGAACGATCCGCCCGCGGCCCCGAAGGGGTTCGGGGACGACCACGGAGCGAACTGTCGTCGGTACATCCGCTTGCCGCTCATCAGATGGTCGACGGACCATCCGTTGTCGGTGGTCCTCTTGCGCCAGGCACCGCCGACACGGGGCACGACCGCGCCTGTGTCGAGCTGCACGGCCACGGTCCCGTCAGGAGCGGCCCATGCGTCGAGCTCGGTCGTCGAGCGGACTGGGACGACCCCCGCACCTGTATAGGGGGCCACCCACGTCACCGAGGGTGATCCTCCGCCTGATCGGGGTACAGCGATCTGGGCGATGACGAAAGACCGTGCGACGGGAGGTGCGGGGGCGGCACTCGAACCGGGCGTTCCCGCGAAATACTTCCTTGTCGCGGCCGGCGCTGAAGTACTATCACCTTCCGCGGGATCATCGATCTGGATGTAGATGATGTCGATACGGTCATGGCTGCCGTCTGCCGCGGCGAGAGCGCCCGTAGCGTTGGCGTCGAACGCGAACGTGTACGGTCCCGCCTCGGCTGCGGCGACGACATCGGCGGTTCCGGCGATCGGCTTGCATGTCCACGTGGTGGAGGTGACGGTGACCGTGTTCGTCGGAGTGCCGGGCCTCACGCCGGTGCGTGCTCCGAGAGGCCGGGCGGAAGTACCCATCACCTGCAGCGGGGACTGCGTTTGGCGGAGCTTCCTGCCGGAGTAGAGAGGTGCGCCGTTGACGGCGTCTGCGGGCCAGATAGTGTCGACCATGCTCTACTCCCAGGAAGGTGTTGCGGTGACGGTGAGGGTCGCGCCGGCGTCGTACTGCGCGGCGGTGAACGCCCAGGTGTTGTCGCCCGGCTCGAACCCTGACCAGCCACGCGAGGTGATGTAGCCGGACCGGGACACTTGCCCGTTCGCGAGGGCCTGACGGCGTTCCATGTCGATGAGCAGCCACTCCCCGGACCCGAGTACCAGGGATGAGGAGAATTGCAGCGACAGCCCGCTGCCGCGGTGGGTGATGACGGGGCCGTGGCAGGGGCCGTCGATGCGGAGCGTGACGGGCCCGACCTCGTCGCCGGGGTTGGTGAGAGTCACTTGCCCGGTCACGGTTGTCGCTCCGATGAGGAACGGGACAGTTGTCGGCAGCGCGAGTCCGCCCGACGTGGATGGCAGTGACGTCGACTTCGTCAGGGTCGGCCCGAAGAGTCGCCAGTCGGCCGAGACGACCTGCATGGACCATTCGGCGTACCAGCGGGTCTTCCGGTTGATGACGGGTTCGTCCTCGCGCCGGAACATGCCCCAGCGGGGCACGCCGAGCTCGTATACGGTGAGGAGACCGTCGGTGCGTCCGAATGCCTGCTTCAGCTTGTCCTTCGCCGCGAGCATCTTCGACGGGTCGTAGGTGTGCAGCCAGCCCTTCACGGTGACGTGTCTGCCCGCGGAGTACGCGGTGGAGACGATGCCGCCACTGCGGAGGCTGCGCTGCTCGATACGAGTGGTCGCGGCCGGTGCCCCCTCCCACCCGTCGAGGGAGGTAACACCGAACGCGACACCTGTGTCCGTGTCGACTCCGCAGAGGTCGAGGCCTCGCATGTTGACGTTGGTCAGGCCAAACGGGATGCCCATCAGACCTCCTAGACGGCCAGAGCCTGGATGCGGTTCGCGATCGCCATGGAGGTGCCGATCGGGTCGGACACCTCGTTGACAGTGATGTCGAAGCTGTTCCCCGCACCGATCACACCGTCACCACCCCCACCGCCCGTGACGGTGAGGAGGTTCCGGGTGAGACCATCGATGGAGTAGAACCCATCGGGCGTGAACGACGCCGCGTCCGCGAGACTCGACGCCGCGACCCGCACGCCGGCCAGGCGCGACTGAATGCCGCGCGCAGTGTCGTCCGAGATCGACTGTCCCGAGAAGAACGACCAGCCCTTCCCAGAGAACGCGCCCTCCTTCGCAGGGCTGTGCGGGAGGAAGTTCGCGATGGCGTTCATGACGCCGCCGATAGCGTCCTTCACGATGTTGATGGCTGACCGGATGCCGTTCGCGATGCCCTCGACGATCGACTTGCCCGCGTTGAACGCGTCGGTGGCGAACCCGGAGATCGTGAGCACGATGTTCCGGAAGATCCCCGCGAGGGTGTTGATCAGCCCACCGAAGATGCTGTTCATGAAAGTCACGACACCGTTCCAGATGTCCGACAGTCCACTCCCCAGCGACTTGGTGAGGTCCATGATCTTCGACGTGAACTGGGACCAGTTGCCCGTCACGATCGCGGTCACCAATGCCACGGCGGCCTGGATCGCGTTGAAGGACACGACCAGGACTGTGGAGAGTATGCCGGCCAGGATCTGCGCACCGGCACCCATCGCGGTCAGGATCGGGATGAGTGGGATGATCGCGTCGAGGATGGCGATGATCGCGGGGATCAGCTGGATCAGGGCGGGCAAGAAAGTCTGCAGGAACTGAGCCGCCAGCGGCGCTACCTGCACGAGGAGGTCACCGAGGAATTGCGCCAGCTCTGGGATGAGCGGCACCACCGTGGTGATCGCCTCGATGAGGGACGGCAGGACGTCCTGTGCGACCTGCACGAACGCGGGGATGATCGACTGCAGCGCCGACGACAGTGCCTCGCCAATGATCGGGATCAGCGGCTGGATCGCGTCCACCAGAGTGGTGATCAGCGGCGCGACCGCCACGAGGGCGTCGGAGAGCACCGAGCCGAGCGTGGACGCCAGCGTGCCGATGAGGGGCATCACGGTGGCGAGCACTCCGGCGAGGGGCTCGATGGCGGGCTGCAGCGCGGAGATGCCGTCTGCGATGCCCTGCACCATCAGCTTCAGACCGTCGGACACTGTCGGGTCTGCGAGTGCGGTCGCGATGGTGCCGAGCAGCTCACCGACCGTCGAGCCGATCAGCTCGAGGCTGCCCGCGATGACGGGGGCGAGGTTGGTGAACATGTCACCGATCGGCCCGAGCGCTGCAGCGAGACCATCCGCGCCGGCCGCCGCGCCCGCGAAGATCTGGGTGAGACCCTTCTGGAACGCGGGACCGTTCACGACGTCGGCGATGCGGCCGAGGCCGGTCGCCAGCGTCGCCAGGCCCCCGCCCCCTGCCGCCTCAGCGGCCGAGATGAACCCGTTGAAGATCGACACCACCGACGTGATGACGGACCCCAGCTGGGTGAGGACGGTCATGGCCGTGTCGACCCAGGCGGCGAGCTGGCCGGAGTTGGCGACCATCTGCAGCCAGTTGTTGAACCGGACCGAGATCTCCGAGAACCATGTACCGATGCCGGGGAGGTACTGGGAGGCGAACGTGCCGAGAGTGGCGATGGACTGCGCGAACGCGTCCGTGCCGACCGTGGAGTTGTTGATGGCCTCCGCCAGCTTGCTCATCATGCCGACGAGCACCCCGCCGCCGAATGCTGTCTGGAACGACGACGCGACGGATGCGGCCCACCCGCCGAGCGAGTTCGCGACCTGGCCGAGACCGTCCTGCAGTTGCGGGAAGATGTCGTTGACCAGGTCGAGGATGGGCTGCTGAGCCTGCTCCCAGAAGTTGTCCTGGATCGTCGACTTCAGCGACTCCCAGACCGGCTTGAGGCTCTCGAGCTTCGTGCCGGCCGCGGCGAACGCCACCCCCATGACGACCGCGGCGACTCCGGCCGCGGCGAGCAGTCCGGGTAGCGGGGCTGCGAGGGCGACGAGGGATGAGATCGCGCCGATGACGCCGACCAGTCCGCCGACGCTGGTCAGTGCCAGCGACCCGAGCGAACCGACGGCGAGAGCGACGGCGGCGATCTTCGGGACCGCCCGGTCGAGGTTCTGGAAGACGCTGTTGAGCTTGTCCAGAGATTCCACCACGGGCCGGATACCGGTCAGGCCGAGCAGCTGTCCACGGACCTTCGCTAGCGACAGGGAATCGAGGGCGACGTCGATGTTCACGCGCCGGTTGCGGGCGGTGACGTCGAGCTTGACCTCGGCCTTGCCGGTGTCGGCGTCCGCGTTGACGGTAGCGTTCCGGGTGCCGGACACCTCTTCGAGGTCGTGGTTGGCCTTCTCTGTGTCGGCTTCGACGGCGAGCTTGATGGGCTTGCGTCCGGCGGTCTGCTGCGCTTCCTCGCGGGCCCGGTTCGTGTCGCGGGCCAGCTGGTCCCCGTCGATGACGAGCTTGACTGCCACCTGAAGGCCGGCCTGGATCTGCTTCAGCCGCTTCGACGCGTCGGCCTTGAACCCGGTGAGGTCGGGGACGACCTTGACGAAGACGCGCTTGACCCCGACCATCGACGCCTCCTAGGTGGTTCCCGCGATCTCGGCCATGAACAGGTCGGTGTCGAAGTCAGCGATGGTCTTCGCGAACAGTCGCGTGCGCGGCTCAGCGCCGGGCGAGCGGATGAGGAGGCCCTCGGCCTTCTTGCCCACGGCGACTCCGGCGACGAGGTTGTAGAGCGCGCTCAAGATCGCGGTGTCCTGCGACCATTGGAAGAACGAAGTGCGGAACTCCTCCGACGTCGCCTCAGCGGGATGTGTCTGCAGCCACTCCGCCCGGAACCGTGACGATGGCTGGGCGAGGAGACCCTGGATGAGGTCCAGCGCGTATCGTGCGTCGAGGCGGCCGGTGAGGACGTCGCGGATGTTCAGGCCGTAGATGGTCTGGAAGTCTCCGAGCAGCTCGGGGTGAGCGTCGAGATGCTCGGAGACGGCGACTATTCCCCCACTGCCCGCCCGTACTTGGCGATCAAGGTGCCGAAGATCTGTTCCGAGTCCTTCAGACCCGTCGACCATTCGGCGTACGCGGCCTTGTCGGCGGCGATGGTCTCGAAGAACTCGTCGGCGTCGGCGAGGAGGTCCAGGAACAGAGCGAGCGTGTCCTCGTCCTCGAGGTCGACGTTGCCGTCGTCGTCGATGACGCCTCGCAGGCGGGAGAACATCTTCGTGATCGCGGAGCGCTGACGCTGCCGGAACTGCTCGGCAGGGAGCAGGGCGGGCACTCCTGCGAGGACCTGCTCCTCGTTCAGGGCGTCGTCGTGCTCTTCGAGGGCGGTCTTCTTGGTGGTCATGGATGCGGACCCTTCGTTGTGTGCGGACCGGATGGAAGAGGCCGGGGGCGCGCGGGTCCGCAAAAACTGCGCGCGCCCCCGGGGCTTGTTACGCTCCGGGTGCTTCCAGTCCGGTCTTGTAGATCTTCATGATTCCGCTGCGGCCGTCGGGCAGCGCGGGGATCACGGAGGTGCTCGCGGAGAGGATGTTGGAGGACAGGGGGAGCTCGAAGAAGTTCTCGGTGTCGATCGACGGGGCGGAGCCGAGCTTGGTGGACGTGTTCGGGATGTAGAAGCCGAGCTGTCCGCTGCCGTCCTGGCAGAGGACGAACATGGCGACGGCCTTGCCCGCGTTGCTGCCGGGGACGATGTAGCCGTCGTCCTCGTCGAATCCGCCGTTGAAGGACAGGTCGAGGGTGGGCTTGTCAACCTGCAGGCCGTTGACCGTCAGCGCCCAGTTGGTGGCGGCGTAGATGGTGCGGACGGCGTCCTCGAGCCACGTTCCGAGGCTGCTGGCGTCGCCGCCGTCCGTCGAGAACGCGACGGTGTTCTGCTTCGAGGTGTGGCCGAGGCTGGTCCAGCCGGTGGGTGGGGTGCCCGCGAGCGAGAAGGCTTCGAGCCCAGTCGCGGGCATGGCGGTGTTGGCCGCCGCCGTGAACACGGTGCCGTGCCCGGGCACGACGAGGGTGGTGGCGTCTCCCGCCATGATTTTTCCTCCTGGTTGGTTTTGCGGACCCGCCCTAGAGGGCGCAGGAGATGGACTAGTTTCTGAGTGCCACAGCGAAGCTGCCGGCGTATTGGACCACGCCCTTCCCGACCGTCTGCGTGGTCGAGGAACGTGAAAACGCGGTGTTGTCGTCGAGGTCCTGGACGTGACCGACATCGGCGATGATCCCGGTCTGTTCGTCCGCCCAGGCGTGCATCGCGTCGTACAGGTCGGAGGCGAGCGTCCATGCTTCGTCCGGCTTGCCGATCACCTGGACGTCGAGGTCACCGGTCCACAGGCCGGGCCCGTTCTGGGTCTGACCCGAATTGGCGAGACTGTAGATGACTGCCGGGGTGGCTATGGGTGTGGTGGCGGAGAGGTTCAGTTCGTTGCTGATGAACGTCCCGGCCGGGGTGTCGCGCGTGAAGAGAGCCCAGACGAGGGCGTCGTGGTCGATCACGTCTTCGACCGTCCCTTCCGGCTGCCTGCGACGCGGGTAGCAGCGTTGCGGAGGATGTGAAGCCCGCGCACCCAGACGAGGCGTCCCCGCAGGTTGGGGAGGGCCGAGATGTGGCCGAGCTCGATGTTGCCGGCGAGGGGGCTGTCGGAGTAGACGATCGTGTCGATCCGGCCCTTCTGGATCTTCAGGGACGCTTGGTAGTCGCCGGTGATGCGGTGCCGGGTGGCGTCCGCTCGTGCCTCGGCGAGGATCGCCTGGCCTACTTCGTTGACGTCGTCGCTGACCAGTTCACCGAGTTGACGGTTGAACTCGCGGTCGCTGAGATCCCACTGCACGATGGCTCCCTAGCTGTCGGCCCGCCGCTTGAGGGTGATCTCCCAGTGCGCAGTGCGGGGCGACATGGTTCGGTGCTGCGGGTCTCCGACACAGTCGTAGACCCCGTCGGCGGCGGTGACCTCGGAGTCCGCGTTGCCGGGCCAGTCGCGGCAGATGAAGCGCTTCTGCGTGAGCGCGACCGTGCCGTCGAACAGGGCCGACTCGGTCGCGCTTAGAGGCTGCAGAGAACCGTAGGCGGGGACCGGCGCACCGGAGGGAGTGAGGGTCTCCCCGTGCGCGCCGCGAGTCCGCACACGGTTCTGGACGGTCACGGTGTGTGGCGGCTGGTCGAGGAGGCTCACAGGAAGGTCCTCCCGCCGGGCCAACCGGACTGGAACCACAGGTCCGGGCGACCGTTGTAGCGGGCCTTGGCGTACCCGTCGATCGCTCCAGCTGAGGAGCTGATGCCGGTGTTGCCGTAGCCGAGACGTGCCCAGTCAGAGGCGAGGACGTCGAGGAGACCGGAGGCGACGAGGGTGTTGATGCTGTAGCTGTAGGACCCGTCCGCTTCCTGCTTCAGAGCGGTGGGGTTGCGGTAGACGCGGGCGACAGCCTCCGCTTCGATCGCCGTGACGAGTTCTCGGAGGGTGTCGTCCTTTTCGACCTGGTCGTTCAGGTCGGGGATCTGGACGAGGAGCATGACCTCGACGCGTCGGAGGAGCCGGTCTGCGTACTCGTCCTCTACGGGCGTGAGAGCCCGCAGGAGGGACACCTGCACGTCGGTCTTGGCTGCGATCGTCGGCATGGTGTCCTCCCTGGGTGGTGAGCGGGCGGAGTGTGGTGGCTCCGCCCGCTCGGTGGGTCAGCCGCGGGTGTAGCCGAACGAGTTCGACGTGCCGGCCGCGTTGGTGACCGTGATGTTCGCGGTGCCTGCCGAACCGGCGGGGACGACGGCCGCGATGGTCGAGTCGTCCACGACGGTGTAGCTGGTCGCGTTCGAGGAACCGAACTTCACCCCGCCGGCACCGGAGACGCCGGTGAAGCCGGAGCCCTCGACGGTGACGGTCGCTCCCGCTGCAGCGCCCGAGGGGGTAGCGGCGGTGACGGCCGGGGTGACGGCGGCGCTCTGGTAGGCGACGAAGCTGTCGGTGTCGGTGATGACCCATCCGAAGATGGCCTCCACCAGGTACGCCTCGAGGTTCTGCTGCCAGAGGTGGTACGTGTCGCCGCCGTCGACGATGGTGGCCTGGTCCGAGACGGACAGGGTCATCTGCTCGGCGAAGCCGTACTTGATGCCGCCCCAGTCGCCGCCGAACGCGAGGACGTTGCTGGCCGGGGAAGCGCCTACGCGGCCGGAGACGGCCTTGCCGTACGCGGCCGGGAGGCCGAGGACGTTGTCGACGGGGTTCTTCAGGTCCACCGACTGCTGGAAGATCGGTCGGCCCTGGTTGTCGACCGCGCCCACGAGGCGGGAACGGAGGCGACGGTCGGCTGCGAAGCCGGTGAAGTCGTCGTTCACCTGGTCGCCGTTGACGACGAGGTCGTACCCGTTGAGCAGGTCCTTCGCGATGCCACCGTCGGTGATCGCGGTGGTGCCGAGGATGACCCGGTTGGTGGTCTGGTTGATGTACTCGACATCGCTGATCAGGCCACCGGTCTTCGCGTTCCGGCCGTACATGACGGCGAGGTCGAAGGAGCGGGTGATCGCGCCGGACAGGTCCGCCTTGATGTTCTCGAGCACGCCGAGGGGGTTGCGTCGCCGCAGCTCCTTCGAGTGGATCGAGATCGCGGCCACCTTGATGGGCTTGATCGTCTTCGAGCTGTAGGAGGTGCCGCCGACGGGCTTCAGCTCTCCCTCGCCGACGACGCCGGCCTCGATGTGTCCGGTCTGGACTGCGACGGCCGCGCCCTCGAGCGGGACGGGCATGGTGCCAGCGAGACGCTGGACGACGGAGGCCTCAGCGGCCTTGGTGAGGATCTCGGTCGCGATCGGCTTGGGGACCAGGCCGTCGGCGTCGAGCCCCTCGATGGTGGTAACCATGGATGGTTCTCCTTATGAGGTCTGGAAGAACTGGTTCGCGAGTGCGAGCTGCTCTTCCTGTTCGTTGGGGATTTGGGGTGCCGCCTGGGCTGGGTCCTGCTCACGCGGGGCCGGCTCTTCCGGCACGGGCGTGGAGGTGTTGCCTCGGAACGCCGCCAGGGCGTCGAGGCGCGCGGTGAGGGTCTCCTCATCGGCCGCGTTGATGGACTCGGCGATGTCGGAGGGGATGCCGCGGTCGTGAGCGAGACGGTCGCGGAGGCGACCGAACCGCTCGTTGGTGAGCTCGGTGTCTCGCTCGCCGAGGGTCTTCGTGTGCTCGTCGATCTGGGTCTGGAGACCGCTGACCTGGAGTCCCAGGTCGTCGCGCTCCGACTCGGCGTCCTGCGCACGCTTCCTGAGGGCCTTCTCGTTGTTGCGGAGGTCCTCGATCACGGCGAGAGCGTCGTCGAGAGTTTCGATCGGGCGCTTAGTCGATGAGGGGCTGGTTTCGGTGGACATGCTCGACTCCTGGTCTGTTGGGCTCCTGGCCCGTGAGCGGGATGTTGGTGGAGCGCCAGGCTCCGGTTACGCCGCGGCCCGAAGGTCGGGGACGATGGGTGCTTCGCCTGCCTGCTGGCGGCGATACAGTTCGCGGGCGAGCGCGTTCATCGCGTCCTGCCCGAAGTAGCCGTCGGTGGCGGTCTTCCAGAACTCGTACAGTTCGTCGGCCTGCCGACGTCCCGGCCACGTCTTGGAGGAGTAGACGGGGACGACGAGGCAGTCGCAGTGATCGTGGAACGAGTTCAGGTAGCCCTTCGCGTCCGCCCACTTCAGCGACGCCGGCACGCGCCCGGCGGATTCGGCTGACCGGTAGACGGGGCCGCGGGAAGCGAGCATCACGCAGAACGCGCAGTTGTCGGCACCGGTGAGCTGCCGTGCCCACGCGACCGGCCTCTGCCGCTTCCTGGCCGGGGACTCGAGCTGCTCGCGCAGCCCCTCCGGCTCGGGTAGCCCCAGAAGGGCGAAGGGCCGGTAGTCGTCCGCGGTGAGTGTGTCCGCGTCGACCTCGGTGTGAGGCGCGGTCGGGGCCGACTCGATCGTGTCGCGGGCCGCGTTCTCGGCGTGACGCACGAGACGCGACGACAGTGCCGCGGCCGGGTCGTTCGTCTCCCACACTTCGTCGAGTGCTGCTTCGACGGCGACGTCCGGGTAGCCCGGCAGTGTGGGTATCGAGATCGCGGCCTTGACCCCCTGCGCGCGGGCCTGCGCGGTGAGGAACTCGCCGGCCACGATCCACGCCCGCTGCCGTGCCACCCGGACCTCGGGAAGCACGGCGCGGACGATCGTGGCCTTCTTCACCGCGTCGGGAGCGTCCAGCCGGAGCGCTTGACGGGTCAGGTAGAGAACAGCCGCGGCGAGCGGCTGCATCACCAGATCGAGCAGACGCCGGTACTGCGCCGGGGTCACTGCGCCCTACCGTTCGCCCCCACCGCGTTCGCCAGGGACTGCAGCGGGTTGTTCGCTTCCCACTCGTCCGAGATCCGCTTCTGCTCCGGCGTGAGCCGCAGATAGTCGCGCGCGACCTTCGGCGGGATGATCGGGTGGTCACCCTGTGCGAGGGACTGGATCGCCTGCGCCACGGATTGCAGGTTCGGGGTCGACGCGTCGCGCCAATCCGTCTCGAGTCGTGCAGCGTCAGGCTTCACCCCGCCATCGACGAGCTCCTCAGCGAGCTGCATGAGCTCGCTATACGAGTCGCCGAGGAGAGTCTGCTTCTTCTCCGCCTTCGTGATGTGCCGGTGCGACTGCGCGTTCAGCGACTCGGCCGACGGCGGGTTGTCGCCGGAGATGCCGAGGTAGTGCAGCGGCATGCCCGTGGAAGAGGACACCATCGCCCCGTAGAAACGCATCGTGGACGTGATCTGGTCCAGGTTCGCGCCCGGCAGTGATCCAACGTTCGCCCCGGAAGGACCCGTCACGAACCGGCCGATGTACGCCTCCCACTCGGGAATCGGCTTGCCGGTGCCCTTGTCGATGAACGTCTTCCCGTCCCCGCCGAGGAAGTAGCGGGTGGGGAGCGCGACGAGCTCGAGCGCGGCCTGCAGGTTCGTGATCGCCCTCGACGCGGCGTCAGTGACGCGCATCACGTCGACCATCTCTGAGCGTCCGTGACGGTCGCCGATGCGGGCACGGTTCACGAACGGCACGAGCGGCACCCGCGACATTCCGGAGTCGAACTGCTTCATCAACCGCCAGACGCCGTTGAGCTTGCCCCACGTCTGCGTCTTCCCGGGCGTGTAGTAGCTCGCGCCGTCCGACCCGTCGGCCAGCTTGTAGGTGATCAGGCCTTCGATGACCCGGTTCGTGTTCGGGTCGGTGCGGATGCGCACCCCGACCCCGTCGTGGACGGTGATCTTTGGGATGTCGCCCTCCCCGGGGCCGACGAGACCGAAGCCTCGGCCCTGCACGAACGTCTCGATGTGCAGCAGCGACGAGTTGGTGTCCATCATGTTGGACTGCCACCACGTCCACAGTCGCGTGTCCGCTTCGTCCTCGCCGGCACGGAAGAATCCCTGCACCTTGAGGCGCTCCTCGAGCGACTCGACCTGGATTCGCGGCCAGTCCACGATCAGTTCGAGGACACGCATCTCCGGCGGCAGCGTGACGCCGAGCGCGTCGAGCCGCTTCTTGCCGTCGAAGTAGGCCTCGTACCGGTCACGGTCGAACAGGTGCGGCGGGTTCGAGTTGAGGAGAGTCAGGAAGCTCATCGCGGAAGCAGCCCCCATCCGGTGTCGGCGTTGCGTTCCTCCCATTCGGGAGACGCGAGAAGGAGACGCCGCACCATGCGCGCGCCGATGACGCAGACGGCAGCGTCGATCTTGTTCGGTGAGTCGGGTGACTCCTTGCGGATCGAGATCCGGCCCTTGTACTCGCGGCGGCGAGCGTTACCGACGTGGCGGGATACGTCCCAGTTGCCGTCGTGGGTGAACTCGCCATCCTGGATCTCGGCCAGGCACATCTCGGAGGCTTCCGCGAACTCGTAGAAGTGCGAGCGCATGTCCCACGCGATGGCCTGCGGCAGCTTCCCGTGCGGGACCGCCCAGAGCTTCAGCTGATCGCCGTACGCTTCCGGCCACGAGGTCTTCGTGTACGACTCCCACTCACGCACGTCCGCGAAGAACGCCACGACCGTGTAGTAGTCGAACGCTCGCGTGACTGCGGAGTCGACCGCGTCGGTGTCGATGAACCCTGACGTGCCGGGCTGCCACACGCCGAGCGAGAAGATGTGCCCATCCGACACGCGACAGCCGATCAGGGCCGTGTGGTCCTTCGACTTCGAGCCATCGAAGAACATCACGATCTCTTCGCCCTCGAGCACGATCGTCTCCGGGGCGGCGAGAACTGACCACTCCTGCAGCGTCACCCACGCGTCCTCGACACTGTTGGGTTGGTTCAGGTAGAACCGACGCGACCGTGAGACCGGGTAGGTGGGCGACAGGATCGTCGCCATGATCGCGACGAGGTCGACCCAGAAACAGTCGCCGTACACGAACCGGAGCGCCTCAGTGAGCCCGACCTGTCCCTCTTCGGGATCGTCGTGCATGACCACGTTCGGTGGCGCGACGCGGGCGTCGTAGAGGATCGTCTGCGAGCCCTCCGTGAGGCCCTCCTGCTCGGCGCACCAGCCGTCGAAGACCTTCTCAGCGACCGAGTCCATGCCAGGCACCCACGCGTTGCAGGTCTCCAGAACACGAGAGCCGGTCTTCGCTGCGTTCTGCACGAGCGTGTCAGCGAGATCGGGCCCGCCATTACCGGGCAGCCAATGCTCCGTCTCGTCAGCGATCGAGAACGACGTCTCCGCGCCCTCCGCAGCTGTCGCGGACGACGTGATCTGCTCGAGCCGGCCACCCTCAGGTGTCTCGATGTACGTCTTCCCCGAATCGAGGCCGTACTTCTGAGCCAGCTTCGTGCGCTTGTGCGACATCGCACGAACCATGCGCATCGTGTTCGCGGTCTGCTTCTCCGACGTCGCCGCGATCTGCACCAGCGGCATCCCGACAGGCATACCCACCACGCCGCCAGGGGCGTCAGGGTCGAACCGTTCCACCCGGACAGGGCCGAGCAGCTCGAGCAGCGCCAGCACGGCGGCGAACGGCGACTTGCCCGAGCCCTTCGCGAGACGACGGACCGCACGGTTGTGCAGCCACCGACCCGCCTCGTCCACGGCGTAGAACCACAGAACGAACCGGACCTGCGACTCGGTCAGCGTGAAGCGCAGACCCTTCCGGGGACCGTTCGGGTGTACCAGGTTGTCGCTGATCCATGCGATGCAACCCCACCCGAGCGTCAGCTCAGGAAGGTCCTGCCGGAGCGTGATGACCCGCTCACGGGGAGGAAGCATCATCTGGTCGCGGAGATGCACCGGGAGCTCTGCAACGTCAGTCACAGCCACCTCCGGGAGTCACAGATCCTCGACCGACACCCCCTGCCGGCCGCAGGCATCCGCAAACCGCTCGTAATCGTCCGTCCACGCCCGAAGCAAATCCGGGGTCTCACGCATACTCATCGCACGCACCATCAGATCGTCGTACGTGTCACGCAGACGATCGAAGTTCCGCTCCGACGGAGCCGACTTCAGCCGCATCAGGGAACCGCCTTCAGCGGCCTCACCCCATACGCGCCACGCGTCGGCCTCGACTGAGGCACCTGCCCCGTCTCCGAGTCCGGGATACGGAGAGCAGCGACCAGACGCGCGTACACGACCGACTGCATCCGCGACTCCACCATCAACGGGTGAGCCACCTCATCGCCCTTCGAGTTCGTCACCGTCAGAGGCTGACCCTCCATCGCCTCCGCCAGATCGTCCAGACGATCAGCAGTCCGACACGCCTCCAGAAGGGTCACTTTCTCCCACTCCTCGAGCTCAGCGATATCCGTGACCGCCTTCCACACCCTCCGGCCAGAAGCCTGCAATTCCGCGGGATAGATCGACCGCACCATCGCTCAGCTCCTTCCAGACTCGGGGAGCCCCTGGGACGTTTTCAGGTCACACGGAATGGCAGACCCTATACGCGGAGCGGTAAAGGGGCCCGGGGGGAGGGTGTCATGGGGGTGGGGTCACCGTTTGGGTTGGCTTGTGAGGTGCCATGCGTTGCAGTGTGGGCACCGGTAGGCGCGGGTTTCGGTCTTGGGTCGTCGTCCGCTGCCTGTGTGCTGGATGGTGGCGAGTGTGAGGAGCGCGCTAATGCGGTCTCGGTATCTGCGCTTCCGGCAGGTCATGGCTTGGGTCGCTTCATGCCGGGGTGTGGTTCTTCGGGTCGCTTCACGTAGTAGCGGGAGCGGCGTCGTGGTGCGGTGCCGCCTTCGCGTGACGACTTGGCCCGGTGGTGTGGGCTGCAGAGGGAGCGGAGGTTCCAGTCCTCGTGGTTGTCGCCGCGTTGGATGTGGTCGACGTCGGTGGCTCTCTGGGTGCAGCGGACTCCGTTGGTGAGCCAGGTGCATTGGTGGCCGTCGCGGTTGAGGATGCGGGGACGGATCTCGGTGGCCCAGTTGGCGGGGAGACGTTCCCTGCGTGTGGAGCCCTGCCATCCGGGCATCAGCTGGCTCGCTGTGCAGCGAGTGTGTGGAGGTCACGCCATCCTGACCACTTGGCTATCTGGTAGCAGGTAGGGTCGGTCTTCGTGTCGTCGTCGCAGTACCAGGCGGTCACGCCGTCAATCTCGACTCGGCGTCCGGATCGGGCGGGCTGGCCGCAGTGGATGCAGTCCATCAGCCGGGACCGACCGGGTTCTTGCCGTTACGTTCGGCCGGCCAGTAGCCCTTGGCGTCGTGGAACCACTGGGCGACGACCTTATCGACGTAAGTGGCGGGCACGTACTTGATCAAGTGTGCCTTGAGCGCCCGGTACGGAGTCGGGGATGCCACCCACTTCGCGAGGCCTGGGCCCTTGGTCCAGTACCACTTGAGGTAGCCGCGGCTACCCGGGCGAGGATCAGCGACAGCGTCCGGCTTGATGGTTGCCATGATTCTGACCTCGCTTGGCCTCGTGCCCCATTGGCGTGAGGCGCTACGACTCGGAGGTCGTTACGCTCGGCGATATGGGGAATCCTGCACGTGAGCTTCTTGACGTCCTAAACGGATGGGCGGAGCTACAGCCCGGCGTACCGATCTATGCCAATCGAGCCGATGAAACTAACGGCCACGACGTCGAATTCTGGCGAGCTCAGGCCGAAGCCGTGCGTTTGGTCCGACGGGTGGATCTAGAGCTTGATGCACGCGCCAGGGCCGGCCGGAAAACAGACCACTACTACGCGTCGCTGCTCGGCTGGTATAGAGGAGTGTTCGCGCCCGACATTCACTGGGGCGCGGGCAGTAGCAGCTACGTCTCTGTCATCGATGCCTCAGCGATGAACATTCTCGCCAGTCTTGCGGACGTCCTGGACGAGCGACCGAGCCCTATCGCGTTGTCACAGGAACAGCGCTCTAACGTATCTGAAGGTCTAGACGAGGTTCTCGACCTTCTCGGCTCCGATGAGGTCGAACTCGACGACGACGGCCGAGCTTACGTGGCCAGTCTCAGCCGTTCAATCCGCGCCGGAATTGCACCTGGCGCGGACGCATTCGCCGGCGCGGAACTCGTCCGGAGCATCAACGAGTTGACGGGTGCCGTGACGTCCGTCGCAGATGCATTAGACCAGGCTGGCTCGCCGACAGGCCTAGCCTCTCGCCTGCGAGCGGCAGTGCGAAAGTTGAGCCCCTACGCCGGATTCGCAGCGGGGGCTTTGGGGGTCGTCGCTGACACGATTGCCGTCATCTCCGCCGTCACAGGAGGTCACGCCTAGGGCGAGAGAACGGCAGGTCGTCCGGCAAGGGAGGTGCCAGCCGCAGAGGGGCGTGTGATGCGCGAAAGGCCGCTGTCCCGGAGTGGGTGCAGCCTACACGACTATTATACAGATCCTCCGAGACGAGGGTCCCCGTCAAGTTGTTCGCGTGTCTTCGGCACGGCGAAATGGTGGAGCTTCGCGTCGTTCGAGTTCAGGGGGTCTATTCCGTCGGCACGATACTCCGCGAGGAGCTCGTTCCGGATGAGCATCAGCTTCACACCGGAGCGCCATTCGTAGAGGGTGGAAATCACGGGCAGTTCGCGTTCCAACAGCGTGTAGCCGGCTGATTCTTCAAGAGCTGCACGCTCTGAGCCGAAGAAGGAAACCACGTAGGAGTCTTTCGCGGACGAGGTGAGGCGTGCGATTTGAGCCGCGACGTCGGCAGGTACGTCATCAGGATTCACGAAGAACTCCGCCTGCTCCTCCTCTTCGCGTATCCGGTCGAACAGCGTCGGCCCCGGGCGGTAGACGCCGCCCAATGCGACCACGAAGTGTCCAGGAACGGGCCCGAATGACTCCCGGTTGAGGCCACCCCACCTGCTCGGGAATCCGATCTGCAGGCTAAATCCGGGCTTCTGCATGATCCCTTGCCAGAAGGGTTCCTTGGCTACACCAAGCAAAATTCCCCGGATGACGGGAGAACCGTGAGAACTGTTTGCCGGGCGGCGAAATCGCACTCGATGATTGAGATCTGCCCGCTCGAGATCGACGACAGCGAGCTCTCTGTCAGTTCCGCGTGTCCGTCTAACGACCATCACATTCTACCGATTGCTGGTCTCGGTCCCTGCCCCGATCTAAATTGTCTCTCCTCCCCACTGCTCTGCCGCGGAGACGCACCGTTGAGATACTTCGCGACGAGGTGTCTCTGGACAGCGGCGGCGCGAAGCTGGTCAATCTCTTCCTGGGTGCGCTCCTTCTCGCGTTCCTTCTTCACCCTCGCTGCCTCCTGCGCTCGGGCGCGGTCGCGGGCGTTCCGCTCGTCGCGCTTGAGCTTCAAGTAGTCCGCGAGCGCGGTCTCGTACTCCTCGGGCTGGAACTCGGTCTGGCAGGCCTCGCACTGGATGACCTCGGGGTCGTCCTCGAAACGGGGCGGGTGGATGGCGATACGACCGCCGCACCGGTCGTCAGGATCGGTTCGCCATTGGACGGGGGCCTCACCTAGGTCGGGCTGCTCGACGATCTCGAGGCGGCTGGTGAACAGGTGCGGCATGTCGCTGTAGCGGGCGCGGTTCTCGCGCGGCCATGACTTCGCGATCCCGTGAATGCGGTCCTTCACGAAGGGGTCGAGGTCCTCGATCGTGTCCGTGTCGAGCTGGTAGATCGCATCGAGGTGCTGCGTGAGCCAGTCGACGATGACGGTGACGTTGGCCCTAGCGTCCTCGGGTGACGCTCCAGCGGGGATGCCGAGCACCTGGCCGCCCTGGTCTCTCCATGAGCGTCTCGCGGGCCGTGGCGGCTCGGCGTAGAGCTTCGGCGCGAGGTGGTTCACGAGGTACACGAGGGTGCGGTAGAGGTCGTTCGCGGAGTCGAACGCCAGCGCGTTGAACGGCAGCTTCGCTTCCGTGTCGGACGTCGGAACGAGGACCTCCTGCAGTTGACGTGACGTGGAGGGCTCGTACTGATGGACGAGGTGTTCGATCAGCTCGGGTGCGAGAGCCAGGGCGTTGACGGTGCGGGTGTAGCAGCGGTGGCAGTAGTGGCCGTGTCGGGCGGGCAGGAGGTCGGTCTCGGTGCCGGCGCGGATGCAGCGGCGGATGCAGGGCCGGTCGTCGGTGTCGGTCACGCGGACTCCTTCGTGGTGGGGATGATGACGAGGTGGCGGACGCACCAGCGGGTCTGGAACTCGCGGGGGTCGTAGGCGAGGAGGCGATTCATGGCGGGGCTTAGGTCTGGGAGCGCGTCGATGACCTGGTCCCACGAGGCCCAGGCGTCGCTGGGTCGCTCCAGGACGGGGATCTGGGCGGGTGCGTGGCAGGCGCATCCCGCGTTGCCGCAGTTGTACGGGGTTCGGCAGCGGGAGCAGCAGTGTGGAGTGCGGTCGATGGGGACGGCGGGGGCGTATCCGGCGAATGCCATGCGGGCTCTTTCAGCTGTAGAAGGATCGTTCCCAGGGCAGCTCTCCTTCGATGCCCCGGCGGATGTGGGTGGGCCAGTCTCGTTTCTCTCGGTCGCCTCGCCACTTGACGAGAGCTGCGGTGTTGGGGTCTTCTTCGAGGGGGCGGAGGCCGAACCCGAATTCGGGCCAACCGAGGAGCGCGGATGATCCGCGGGGCGCGAGGTCGCGTTCGCCTCCGACGGCGCGGCCCTTGCCTGCGTGGGCTTCCATGAGCAGGGCGAGCCCGGACTCGCGGAAGCCGTCGAGGGTCTCGATCAGGGGTGCCGCGTCGTCGTCGGTGGTAATGGCTTTCGGGACGAGCTTGTAGAGCGGGCCGATGTAGAGAATGTCGGGCTGATGCTCCCGAATCTTCTGCCACACCTCGTTCCGGTCGGCGGTGGTGGTGAGGTCGAGGCGTCGTCCTGCCGAGACGTGGATCGTCTCCCGCGGGTCTGCGTGGCCATGACGTGCTGCGAGGTTCGTGACATAGCGGGCGGCGCGGTGCCATTGCCGTTCGGTGTTCTCCGCGTCGATCACGAGGACCCGGTGGGCGTCGATCTGCTGATGCAGGTTGAACGGGTGCACCCCGGCGGCGATGCAGATCGCGATCTGGCGGAAGAGGTAGCTCTTGCCGCCGCCCTCCGAGCCGGTGAGCACGAGACGGTCACCGCGCTCGAGGAGATCCGGGACGAGCCAGCTGTACGTGAACGTCTGGTCGAGCAATGCGCCCAGAGACTTCACCTCGAGCTTGGACGACGTCGCCGCGGCCGCGTCCTCGGCATCGCGCCGCTTCGCCTCCTGCTGCACCCGCAGGTACTTGCGGCGATCGGCGACGGCACGCTCGAACTCCTCGTCAACGGGGTCCGGTGGTGTGGGCCAGTCGACGATCCGCATGTCCGTGATGCCATGGCCCGCGGCGACGTGGTCGGCGGCGTCCTTCCCCACCGCGACCTCGACGAGCTTCGTGTCGGCCTTGTCCCCGATGAGCCGGTGGACGTCCATCGCGTGATTCAGGCCGGGCTCGTCCATGTCGCGTATGACGTAGACGGTCTTCCCGTGAAGCGGGGTCAGGTCGAACAGGTGGGCCTTCCCTGCCCCCATCGCGATGCAGGTCGCCGTCACGCCGAGCGATTCGAGCGCGTGGACGTCCTTCTCGCCTTCGACGAAGTAGACCGGGTCTGCGTCTGCGAGCCGCTCAAGCCGGTACAGGGCGTTGCCCTGCGTGTTCCCGGACTGCCGGAACGCCTTCAGCGGCGAGCGGTGCACCCTGCGGCCGTCGCTGTACCGGTACTCGACGCCCTTCGGCTCGTCGAACAGATCGGCCATCGTCAGCCCGAGTGCGTTGAGGACCTGGTCCGTCGGGTCGGAGTGCGAGTAGATCAACGTCTGACCCTCGATCGCTCGGATCGACACCGACTGGTCCTTCGCAGAGTGCCCTGGCGCTTGGGCATCAGCGGCATCCTGCCCGCGCATCTTGACGATGAGGCCGGCCGCCTGGAAAGCGGCGACGACCCGCTCGAACGACTTGCTTGTCACTGGTTCTCCTTTTCGTCCAGCAGCCGGAACAGTTGGCCGCTGAGTCGTTCGGTCTCCGCACGCAGGTAATCGGCCTCACGTACCGCCTTGTCGCGCTCCTCCCGTGCGACATCGAGCGCCCTGGTCACGACTCGGTCGCCTTCTGCGGAAGGTCGAGTTCGGGGTCGTTCTCGATGACGTCGACCGCCCAGCGCTTCCCTTCGGGGGCCGGCGGGTGGATGCCGTAGATCTCGGTATGCCGGGCGCGTGCGCTGCGGATCTGCTCGACGATGTGCGCGGGCCGGATGTTGTACGGTACCTCCCGGAGCGCCGCGTGGAGCGCGGTCTTCGCTTCCTCGAAGGAGTAACGCTCGAGCACGCCGTGCCAGGCCTGCACGGTCAGGTTGGTCACCGGACGGTCATCGACCGCTGACAGCAGCACCAAGAGTGCGTGCGTCTCCCGAAGCTCCACGAGGATCACCCCCGTACTTCTGCTCGAAGTCGGCGAGCGCCTTCTCGGCGTTCGTGGGCCCTCCGCGGTGCCCGGTGTACTCGTCGGCCCACCTGTCGTTGTTCAGCCAGCCCTGGGCCCACTTCACGCGCGACAGGTCGGGATTCGGGCCGAGGCTCGACTTGTAGGCGCGGACGCCAGCGAGGATCGTGTCGGGGTCGGTGCGCTTCAGCGCCTTCGCGTAGGCGGCCTTCGCTTCCTTCTTGCCCCGTCGCACCGGGTACTCCGACCAGAACTCCTCGAACGGATCAACGATCACCGCAACGGTCACCGCATCGTCGGATGCGGCGTCTTCTTTAACGTCTTTCTCTAGTTCTTCTATAAGAGGTACATCTGCCCTGTGGGGCAGATCACATCCGCCCTGTGGGGCAGGTCCATCTGCCCTGTGGGGCACCCCTCCCGTCTGGGCAGATGCATCTGCCCCCTGGGGCACCCCATCTGTCCAGACGGGCGAATAGGACCGTGTCTGGTCGTACGATCCGCCCGTCCGGAGCTGCGTCGACTGGATGTGGCCGGCGTCGATGAGCTTGGCGATCGTGGTCCTGATGACCTTCTCGCTCACGCCGGTCATCTCGGACAAGGAGGGGTAGCTGATCGAGTACCAGCGAGTCCCCTCGCCATCGGTCGGCGCGTATTCGGATTCGCACTTCCATGCGATCCAGTCGAACAGAGATGCTGCAGCGACATCACCTCCGAGCGCCTTCACGAGCCCCCAGGAGACCGTCGCGAAGCTGTCACGCGATCGGTAAAGAGACCGGTTCATGCAGCGCTCCGCTCCCCCGCCTCCGACAGGTTCCTGCCGAGGATCTCCGCGAGAGCGGAGGCGTCGAATGCGACCGACGCGACGACCGCTGCCGGGTCAACGTCTCGACTGATCGCGTGCTGCGATGCGACGAGCAGGTTGCGGACGTGTCGGGCCACCGTCACGTCAGTGAACCCGCAGCGAGCGATCGCCTCCCGGTCGTACTCCAGGTGATCCGGTGTCGCTGCGGACCGGGCGACATTGGTGGGCTGAATGATCCGGTCGAGCTGTGCGATCGCGGCATACACAGCGGCCAGACGGTCGAGATCCTCCAGCTCACCGAGCCTCGACTTCCGGAACGGCTTCCACGAGCCGTCGAGGAGCTGCACCAGTTCATCCTCGAGGACGTCAAAGGGGTCAGATGCCCTCGTCATGCCGAACGCACCTCGTCTGCGACAGCGAGATCGTCGACCGCATCTTCGAGAGCGAGGGCGTAGCAATGCGCGTCGTTCGCATCGAGTTCTGGGAAGTTCTTCATCGAGATGATGACGATGCGGGCCGGGTAGTGCTTGTAGTCGCCGAATTCCGCACCGGGGCCGTAGTCATCCAGGAAGACGGTTGTGTGCTGTTCGAGACGGGTCTCGGCGACCCCGAAGGCGTGGACGGGGCCGTAGTGGCAAATCTGTAGCTCGGGATAGCTGCCCTCCACGGTGGTCTCAACCGCCCAGCCGGGTGCGGCCAACGGCCAGACCGGTCGGACCACGTGACGATCGGAGTAGACGTCGAGGATCTGCCGCCGATCTTCGGCGTCCGTCAGGTCGAATCTGTCGAGGAGCCGCTCCATCGTGATCTTGTACGGCCAGGACTCGACCAGTTCCACCAGCCGAGGGTCAGCCGTGTCGATGATGGGCTTGAGAGCATCGTGGCGTCTCTTCACCTCGAGGCACCACGCATGGATGAGGTCTTTCTCGGTGTCGGTGGCCTGTGGGATGATGTTGGTAGCGTCGTTCACGACGGTTCCTTTCCTAGCGGTTGGGTTCTGTCCTGAGATGCCCCTGACATTTGCCGTTGCACCGGCGTCGGGGGCTTCTCTCATTTCTGGGCCGTGCTGGTCTGCTGCGTCGACAGCAGCCACTCGAGCACCTCCCCTCGCTCGTAGCAGATCGTCCGTGGGCTGGGCCGGTAGAAGGTGGGCCCGGTTCCCTTGAACCGCAGTTGGGCGAGATTGTTCTTCGTCATGCCCGGGACGATTCGACAGACCTCCTCCGGGGAGATGAACTCCCGGACCGCCGCGGCGATGTCGGGGTGCATAACTGTCAATGTGGTGAACCTCCAATCCTGAAACCGATATTCGGTTCTTTCTGGAAGCGATATTAGGCAAAACCGATTTTAGGCGCAAGCAACACGCCGTCTTCGCTTATGCTCGACGCGTGACCGAATTCCCTCCTCACATCGCCGACGCGGATCGCACCTTCGCCGAGAACGTAAAGCGGGCTCGACTTGCCATGGGCCTCAAACAGGACCAGCTCGCCGCTGTGATCGACACGAGGGGCCTCGCCATGCACCCAACAACGATCGGGAAGATCGAGCGGGGAGAGCGTCGGGTGAGCATTGGTGAGGCCGCCGCGTTGGCCGATATCCTCGGCGTCGCGCTCGCTGACCTTCTCGAGGGGACCGGCGAGTTGCAGGTGGCCTACACGGCTCACACGCGGGCTCAGAAGCGGCTGGTGAGCGCCTCCTACGAATATGCGATGGCCCTGCTCGAGGTGGCCGCCGCCGCGGATGGAACCGTCCAGCTTGAGGAGCGTGACCGAGGGTGGCTGGACACGGAGCTGCACAACCAGTCCCCCGCGCGGATGACTACGGACGTGCTGTACGCGGTAAGAGCCGCGGTCGATAGGCGAGAGATTGACGAATCGCCTGGAACCTACGTGAGCGTACTGCTCGGCGTACTTGAGGCGGACCTTCGCCTTCTCCTGAACCGCCATGGCAACGATTAGCTCGTACCAGACCGCCGCGGGGAAGCGTTACCGTGTCCGCTATCGGACGCCCGACCATCGTCAGACCGATAAACGCGGCTTCAAGTCCAAGAAGGACGCCGAGCTGTTCGCCGCGTCGATCGAGATCAAGAAGGCGACTGGCGAGTTCATCGACGCCGCCGCGGGTCGAGTCACGATGACTGCCCTCGGGGCTGACTGGATCGCCACCCAGAGCCATCTCAAGCCGTCCTCGTTCCGTCCGGTGGAGATCGCGTGGAGGCTGCATGTCGAGCCTCGGTGGGGCTCTCGCCGAGTCGGGGACATCCGACATAGCGAGGTGCAGACGTGGGTGTCCGAGCTGACCTCGGCAGGGAAGAGCGCGACTACCGTGCTGCTTTCATACGGCGTCCTGGCGAGCATCCTCGATGTCGCCGTCCGTGATCGTCGACTGCCCTCGAACCCCGCTCGGAACGTCAAGCTTCCGCGGAAGCTGAAGCGGGAGCACCGCTACCTCACGCACGCGCAGGTGATTGCGCTCGCCGACAACGCTGGTGACCGTCGAGCGCTCGTCCTCCTCTTGGCCTACACGGGCCTCAGATGGGGTGAGGCCATCGGGCTACGCGTCAAGGACGTAGACCTCGTCAGGCGTCGCGTGACGGTCTCGGAGAATGCGGTCGAGGTCGACGGTCAGATCATCGTCGGCACGCCGAAGACGCACAAGCGGCGGCAGGTGCCATTCCCACGATTCATGGTCGGGCTGCTGCGCGAGGCCATCAAGGGGAAAGGCCGCGACGCGCTCGTTTTCTCCGACGCCTACGGCTTCCACCTTCGCCGCACGAGGGTGAGCACGGGATCTCGCTCGTGGTTCAAGACGGCCCTGGAGCACGCCGGCCTGGAGCCGATGACGCTGCACGACCTCCGCCACACCGCCGCAAGCCTCTCGATCGCGTCGGGAGCGAACGTCAAGGCGGTGCAGCGAATGCTTGGCCACGCGTCTGCGGCGATGACCCTCGACACCTACGCAGACCTGTTCGACGATGACCTAGACGTGCTTGCGGCCCGCCTGGATGAGGCAGCGGCATCTGCGATTGTGGGCAAAACGTGGGCAGGCTCGCCAGCCAGGAACGACGAAACCCCCTGACTTTCCCGTGTTTCCGGGGCTGTCAGGGGGTCGTGGTCTGCGGAGACGGTGGGATTTGAACCCACGGTGCCCAATAAAGGGCACTCCACCTTAGCAGGGTGGTGCACTAGGCCGAACTATGCGACGTCTCCTGGCATTCGCCTCCGCCATCATAGCCGACGTGGCCCGCACTGCCGAACGGGTACCGCTCGTCGCCGGACGAGTGCTACTCGTTGCCGATCGAGCAGGTGTAGTCGGCGGCGGTCTGTCCCTTCACGTCGCCGGGGAGCACCACCGCGCCCGAGGCGTCGACCTCGCCCGGCTCGGGAGTGGCGGGAGCCGAGGGGTCCGCCGGGGCGGAGGGATCGACCGGCGCCGACGGGTCGGCGGGCGGCGCCGTCGCCGGCGGGACCGTGCCCGGCGCCGGCGTGACGGCGGGCGCGTTCGGGTCGGCGGCGGAGGCGAGCCCGCCGGTCTGCGCCAGAGCGATCGGCTGGTCTGCTGCGATCGCGGCGAACAGGATGGCGGCGGAGTCCTCGTCGGGGGCGACCTTCCCCGCGGGCACCCAGTCGGCGTAGTAGTTCGGATACGCGACGAACGAGACCTTCGAGAGGTCCATGTCCTTCAGCGCGAGGGCAATCGAGACCATCGTGTCGGGCGACGCGAGCCGATCGGAGAGCGTCATGTTCGACGCAGCGGCCTTCGCCAGGCCGTACAGCTTCGTCGCGTCGGTGAGCGTCGAGCCCGACTTGATCGTACGGATCATCGACGACAGGAACACCTGCTGCGAGCTGATCCGGCCGATGTCGCTGCCGTCGCCGACGCCGTGGCGGGTGCGCAGGAAGCCGAGCGCATCCGCGCCCTTGAGGTCCCAGGTGCCGGGATCGAGATGGATGTTCGTGTAGTCGTCGTCGATCCGCTCGGCCACGCAGACGGGCACCCCGCCGAGGGCGTTCGACATCTCGATCACGCCGTTGAACTCGATCATCGCCGCGAACGGGATGCTGAGCCCGGTGAGGCTCTCGATCGTGAGCACCACGCAGGGCAGGCCGCCGAGCGAGAGCGCGGTGTTGATGGGGGCGGTGTACTCGCCGCCGTCCGGGCACTCGGGCAGGTCGACCATGAGGTCGCGGGGGAAGCTCACGACCGTGGCGCTGCTGTGGTCCTGGGCGATGTGGATGAGCATGGTGACGTCGTTCAGCGCGCCGCCCTCATCCTCGCCGTAGAGGTCGCCCTGGCCGGTGCGGGTGTCGCTGCCGACGAGCACCATGTTCACACCGCCGTCGATGGCGTCGATGCTCGGCGGCGGCGCCGGGGCGGTCGAGGTGCCGTCGGCGCCCTCGGTGGGGAGGTCGGAGAGGAGGGACACGGTGGTGACCGAGCGCGTGACGTCCCAGGTGGCGTAAGCGGCGAGCGACACCCCGCTCACCGCGATCACGGCCGCCGTGGCACCGAGGAAGGTCAGGACCGCGCGCACCGGATGGGAGCTGCGCTGCCGACCGTGGCGGGCGACCGGACCGCGTGAGCTGCTCCTGGCGCTGATGATCGTCCCCCGTCTCCCGCGAGCGCCGCCAACCCCCGGGCGCTCTGTCGCGGCGGCGCACCCGCCGTCGTCGGGGTCAGTCTGGCAGAGACGCGCATCCGGATGAGGGAGCGTTCCGCGTTCCGCGTGGCGCACATCCGCTGAGAGCCCGATCCGGGGTGCCCGCTCGGGCGGTCTCTCGGCCGCTCGGGCGGTGCCTCAGCCGGCGGACTTGCCCACCGTGCAGGTGGGAGCGGCGGCGGCCTGGCCGGTGATCGTCGGCGGGAGCACCGTGACGGAGTCCGCAGCCCCGCCCGCGGCCGTGCCGTCGTCGGTGCCGCTGGCGTCGGCGGCACCAGTACCCGCGGTGGGATCCCCGGAATCGGGCTCCCCCGCATCCGCAGCACCTGACGCGTCGCCCGCGGTCGGCGTCGGCACGACCCCGGCGGTGTCGGGGGCGGCGGCCACGCCGACGGCGGGCACGGCGACGCGCTGATCCGCCTTGATCGCCGCGACGAGCACACCTGCGTCGGCGTAGTTCGGGCGCGGCATCCCGGCGAAGTCGCCCGAGGCGGAGGGGATGCCCGGGTAGCTGGCGAAGACGACGCCGTCGAGGTCGACCTCGCGGAGTGCGGTCCCCACCGAGGCGAGGCGATCCGGGGAGGCGAGGCTCGTCGACAGCACCATGTTCTGCGATGCCGCACTCGCCAGCGCGTACATGGTGCGGAAGTCGCCCAGCGCCGCATCCGACTTGATCGTGCGCACGAGCGAGGCGAGGAACACCTGCTGCGAACTGATGCGCCCCGCCTCGCTGCCGTCACCGACGCCGCTGCGGGTGCGCAGGAACTGCAGCGCGTCCATCCCCTGGAGTTCGTGGAGCCCGGCGTCGAGGTGGATGCCGGTGAGGTCATCCTCGACGGGCTGCGCCACGCAGACGGGGACGCCGCCGAGCGCGTTCGACATCTCGACGACGCCGTCGAAGCGCACCTCTGCGGCGTAGGGGATGTCGAGCCCGGTCAGCTTCTCGACCGTGAGCACGGTGCAGGGCAGGCCGCCGTAGGAGAGCGTGACGTTGAGCGGCTGCGCGTCGAGCGCGTCGAAGGTGCCTCCGGACGGCGACGGACACTCCGGGACGGGCACGACCAGGTCGCGCGGGAAGCTGACGACGGTGGCGTTGGTGCGGTCGGCGGAGATGTGGACGAGCATCGTGGCGTCGCCGAGGCTGCCCTGGGTGTCGCCGAAGTCCGGGCTCTGACCCTCGCGGGTGTCGCTGCCGACGAGGAGGAGGTTGACGCTGCCCCGGATGGGGCCGTCCGTGCCGTCCGCTCCGCTCGCGGATCCGGTGGCCGACTCCCCGGGGATGGGCGAGTCGGCGAGCTGCACGGTCTGGATGCGGCTGGAGATCGACCAGGTGGCGTATCCGGCCACCGTCACCGCGCTGATGCCGAGCACCGCCGCGACCAGGCCGAGATAGCGCAGCGCGACGAACCAGGGGCGGGTCGCGTGCTGGCGCCCATGGCGGGCGGTGGGCCGGATGCGCACGGGCCGTCTCACCTCGGCTCGTGTGGTGCGGGCCGAGAAGGTCCGGCGTCGAGGGGTGGCGTCGCGTGGTCCGGCCGTGGGGTCGAACGGGTCGGTCACGGCGTAGGTCCTCTCGCGCTCCGGCCTTCGGGTGACCGGAGGAACGAAAAGAACATTCTGACGCATAAACCTGGGAATTGTGAGGAGTCGCGTGCGACGCCCGCGGTTCGTATCGTGGAGGCATGGACCTCGTGGTGTCGCGTTCGCCTCGCCGCGCGCCGGCGGACGCGGCGCGCCGGAGCGTCGCGTCCGGGCGCGTCGCGTGCGGGCGCGTCGAGCCCGGGGTGTGGTGAGCCGAGTGGCGAAGAAGGACGGCAAGGAGCCGAAGGAGAAGGAGCCGAAGCGCCGGAAGCGCTCGGCTCAGCGCTGGGCCGGCAGCGACCGCGAGGTCGAGCCGCCGCACCTGAAGGCCGCCGACGAGGCGGTCGACGACGGCGTGCGGATGATCCACCATGCGCTGGTGCTCGCACTGAAGAACAGGCTCATCGTGAGCGCGCTGCGCGACGGAGACCCGTACTCGACCGAGCATGCCGTCGAGCTCGCGCAGGAGGAGCTCGACCGCGTCGTCGCCGAGCAGCAGGACTCGGCGAAGGTCGCGCGGAAAGCGCTCCGGCGGGCGAAGCTCGCGCACGGGCGCGCCATGAGCGAGCACGACTACGGGCAGCTCGACATCGAGGCGCTCGAGCTGCGCGCCCTCGTCCACGACTCGGTCGCCGAGCGGTTCGGGGCCCAGCGCGAGGACGAGGAGTTCCTCTCCTCCCTCATCGAGGAGTCGCGCGGGCGCGCCTGGGACGAGCTCGGAGGCGTCGTGCGCTCCCGCCTGGTGCGGGCCGCGTCGATCGCCGACGACCCCGACTACGCCGAGGCGCGCGCCGAGCGGATGCGCGAGGTCGCGTTCGACCTCGGCGACCTCGCCGTCCGCCCCCGCGACTGACCCCGCCGCCGGGCTCGGCCCCGCTCGACTCCGGTTCCGTCCGCGGGCTCGGCGCGTGGGCTCGCGTGCACGCTCGGCGCGGGTTGCGCCCGCTCACCGTGTCGACGAGGCCCCCACGAGCTTCCCGTAGCGCGCAGCGGGCGCAACCGCACCCACCCGCCCGCGGCGCGTCCGCCTGCGCGCACGTGCCTGTCACAGATGTGGCACTCGTGTTGGGCTCGACGTCGCGCAGGCCGCCACGAGCGCCAGATCCGCCCCTCGAGAGAACCGCAGCGCCCCCGCTCACGGCCGGCACTACCACCGGGCGGAAACACCGGCCCATCCACCTGATCCCATCCCGGATCTGACAGTCGTGGCGGGCTCGACGTCGCGCAGGCCGCCACGAGTGCCAGATCCGCCCCTGCGCAGAACCCGTGCGCCTCGTCAGGGCCGGCCCGACCAGCCAGGGGGGCGCACCGCCCCACCTGCCGGATCCCATCCCGGATCTGACACTCGTGGCGGGCTTGACGGCGCACGGGCCGCCACGAGCGCCGGATCCGCCCGAGAGCGCGCGCATCAGGGGCGGATGGCGTGGGCCGCGGGCACCCGAAAGGGGGGACGGGCGCGGCGGCGCGGCTGCGGCGGCGGTGCGGGGCGCGGCGTTAGCGTGAGCGTGACGCTCGCGGCGACCTCTCGAGGCAGACGACCTCACCGACGAGGACGGGGTGCGCCCGGGCGTCCGCGGAGGGGGGCCGCGAGCAGCATGGAACGGGACACCACGACCTCGATCCGAGAGGCGCTGGAGCGCGGGGAGCGACGCGGTTCGCGCCTGCGCGTGGCCGGCGTGATCGCCGGGATCACCGCGCTCGCGCTGGGGATCGCGGCCGCCGTCGGGTACTTCCTGGTGCCGCCGTGGCTCGCGACCGTGCCCGCCGACCCGGTCACGACCACCATGAGGATCGCCGTGACCGCCGAGAACGAGCCCGGCGTCGGCACGCCCGCGTCGGCTTCCGTCGAGGTCTCGGCGGGATGGACGCCGATCGGCGTCGGCCCCTTCCTCCCCACCGACGTCGCGACCCTGGTCTCGCCGGATGGGGCCTACCGCGCGCAGCTCGAGATCACCGACGCGAGCGCCGACACCGAGCCCACGCCGGGCGCCTCCACCGACCACCTCGACGGTCTCGCCGCCGCGGTGTGGAGCCACGAGTCGCTCGACTCCGGATGCTCGGTGCGCTACACGACGGTGCAGGACGGCTCGGACGCGGTCACCGTCGCCGTGGTCACTCCCCCGCCGGGTGATGGCGACGCGGATGCTCGGCTGGTGCTCCTGGGATCGGTCGCGGCCACCACGGCGGACCTCTACCGCACCGTCACCGCGGACCTCGTGATCTCCGCGCGCTTCGGCGAGGCCGACACCGGCACCGGCACCGGCACCGGCATCGACATGGGCACCGGCGCGTCGGGCCTCACCCCGGAGGACGCACCGTGACGCGCCGGCGCCGCCCGTTCCGCGCTGCCCTCACCGCCGTGATCGCCTCGGCGGCAGCGCTCACGCTCGCCGCCTGCGGCAGCGTGACGACGACCCCGGGCTGGGAGCCGCGCCCGGCGACCGCGGCGACGGTCGCGCTCTCCGACACGCTCGCGACGCCTCCCGACGCCGTCGCCTCGGCCCTCGACTCGCGCCTGCTCTACAACGCCGACCCGGGCGCCGGCGTCGCCGCGCGCTGGGCCGAGATCCCCGGCGACACCCGCCTCACGACCGAGCTCCGCGACCGCGTCGCCTCGGCGATCGCCGCGCAGGCCGCCGCGACCGGGGTGCCCTACCGTCCCGCGGCCGATGCCCCCACGCTCTCCCCCGACGCACGCGGCTGCGTGCAGGGCAGCACGACGCGTCCCGCCGCGGATCTCCTCGCCGATCCCGCCTTCACCCCACCCGGTGGCGGACCGACCGTCACCGTGACCTGCGAGGTGCTCGCCGCATCCGGCCCGTTGCTGGTGGAGTCGCTGCGCATCCTCACCGCCGCCGGCGGTCAGGTCGCGTCCGACACCACCACCACCTACTACGCCGAGACCTCGGGCGGGTTCCTCATCACGGGCGACCAGCTCATCACCGACGAGGGTCGACGAGTGCTGCTGGGCGACCTGGTCCAATCTCTCAAGGTCGCGGCCGGGGCGATGGAGCCGCGGATGAAGGCCGACCCCGCCGGATTCACGCCCGAGCAGCTCACGGCCTGGTTCTCGCGCGCCTCGTTCACCGCCGACGGTTCGCTCGTCGTGACGGTGCCCGATGACTTCACCGTTCCCGAGCTCGACGAGCTCGCCCCCGTGCCGCGCCCCTCCCCGCTCGTGGTCACGGTGCCCGCAGCGGAGGCCACGGCGATGCTCACCCCGGAGGGCGCGCAGGTACAGGCCGCCCTCGCCTCGGCCGCTCCGCTCTCGCTGCCGCCCGCGCCCTTCCGCGGCCAGGAGCAGGTGGACTGCTCGTTCTTCGCCTGCATGGCTCTGACCTTCGACGACGGGCCGGGCCCGTACACCGCGCAGGTGCTCGACGATCTGGATGCGCGGCGAGCGGCGGCGACGTTCTTCCTGCAGGGCGTCAACGTGGTGCGGTATCCGGATGCGGTCCAGCGGATGGACGGCGAGGGCCACCAGATCGGCAACCACACCTGGAACCACCCGGACCTGACGAAGCTGACCGATCCGGAGATCAAGGACCAGCTCGATCGCACCAGCTCGGCGATCCGCTCGGCCGTCGGGCATGCGGCCACCACGTTCCGTCCGCCGTACGGCGCGTACGACGACCGGGTGCTCGCGCAGACCTCGCTGCCCGCGATCCTCTGGTCGATCGACACGAACGACTGGCAGCTGCCCGACGACGCGACGTTCCTCGACCGGGCGGTGACCGCCGCACGCCCGGGCTCGATCGTGCTCTGCCACGACGTGCACGAGAACACCGCGCGCATGGTGCCGCCGATCGTCGACGGTCTGCAGGGACGCGGGTTCACCCTCGTCACCGTGCAGCAGTTGCTCGGCGGCACGCCGGCCGCGCACACGACCACCACGCGCGGGTGAGCCTCATCGTGGCCCTGAGCGGGCCAGCCGGCTCGTGCGGGCCTGTCACCCGGCTCCCCTAGACTTCCCCCGGGGAGGTCGGCATGGCGGGATCGACGGGTTCACAGGGATCGGGAAGCGAACGTCGCGTGCCCATCGAGGCGCAGAGCGTCGACGCCCCGCTCACCGGATCCGCGGTGTTCCTGGTGCTCTCGGTCGCCGACGACCCCGCCTCGCTCGACGCCGTGCGCTCGGCGCTCGCCGACCTCGACGAGCTGGCCAAGACCGTCGCGTTCCGCGACCTCGGTGCGGCCTTCACCTGCACCGTCGCGATCGGCGCGCGGGTCTGGCCCGCGCTCGTGCGGCGGCCGCTCCCGTCCGAGCTGCACCCGTTCCGCGAGGTCCGAGGTGCGGTGCACACGGCGCCCTCGACACCGGGTGACCTGCTGTTCCACATCCGCTCGGATCGCCGCGACCTCTGCTTCGAGTTCGAGCGGCTGCTGCTCGAACAGCTCGGCTCGGCGGTGTCGGTGGTCGACGAGACGGTGGGATTCCGGTACTTCGACGCCCGCGACCTGCTCGGCTTCGTCGACGGCACCGCCAATCCGGTGGGGCTCGCCCTGCCCGAGGCGACCCTCGTCGGCGATGAGGACCCCGACTACGCGGGCGGCAGCTACGTGGTGGTGCAGCGGTACACGCATCCGATCGAGGCCTGGAACGCCCTCACCACCGAGCAGCAGGAGGCGGTGATGGGCCGCAGGAAGGCCGACAACGTCGAGCTCGACGACGCCGTCGAGGGCCAGAAGTCGCACAAGACGCTCGCCACGATCGTCGACGACGAGGGGGAGGAGCACGACATCCTCCGCGACAACATGCCGTTCGGCAGCCCGGCCTCGGGCGAGTTCGGCACGTACTTCATCGGCTACTCACGGCGGCTGTGGGTGATCGAGCGGATGCTGGAACGGATGTTCGTGGGCGACCCGCCCGGGCTCCACGACCGCCTGCTCGACTTCTCGGTCGCCCGCACGGGGTCGGCGTTCTTCGCGCCCTCGGCGGGGCTGCTCGCGGCGCTCGGCGACGAGCCCTCGACGGACGCTTCTGGTGCGTCGGGCGGTGCGGTGGATACCGCGGCCGCGTCCACGGTGTCCGGTGAGTCGCGCACATCCGCCTCTGCACCGGCGGGCGACTCGTCGCTCGGCCTCGGCTCTCTCCGTCCGTCCCCGTCACCCGAGAGGACCACGCCATGAACCACCTCTTCCGCGAGCTCGCGCCGATCACGCCCGACACCTGGGCGATGCTCGACGACGAGGCGCGCACCCGACTCGCGCCGATGCTCGGCGCGCGCAAGCTGGTCGACTTCGCCGGCCCGCTCGGCTGGGCGCACTCCTCGACCTCGCTCGGACGGGTCGGCGCCGTCGTCGACGCGCCCGCGCCTGCCGTGATCGCGCGCAGCCGCGCGGTGCTGCCGCTCGCCGAGGTGCGCGCGGAGTTCACGCTGTCGCGCTCCGAGCTCGACGCTGCCGCCCGCGGCGCGATCGACGTCGACCTCAGCGCCCTCGACGAGGCCGCCGCACGGCTCGCCACGGTCGAGAACTCGGCCGTCTTCAACGGCTGGGACGCGGTCGGGTTCGGCGGCATCATCCCCGCGATCCCCACCGCGACCCTCGTACGCGAGGACGACCCCACCCGCTTCGCCCAGCAGGTCGCCGCCGCGACCGAGCAGCTGAAGCGCTCGGGCATCGGCGGACCGTACGGCATCGCGCTGGACTCCGACGCGTGGGTCAACGTCGAGGGCGGCAGCGACTCCGGCGGCACGCCGCTGATCGAGCACCTGCGCCGCATCCTCGACGGGCCGGTGGAGTGGGTGCCCGGCATCGACGGCGCCGTCGTGGTGAGCCTCCGCGGCGGCGACTTCGTGCTCGAGGTCGGCGAGGACGTGTCGCTCGGCTACGCCCACCACACCGCGGATGCGGTCACCCTGCACCTGGAGGAGACGTTCTCCTTCCGCGTCGCCACCCCCGAGGCCGCGGTCGCCCTCGTCTGAGGTGCCCCCGCACCCCCGCGTGCGCGCGCTGCGGGGGTGCGGGGGCACGGGTTTGGGATGCAGCCGCACGCCGGGCGCGCGGCCGTATTCAGGACGGATGCGCGGATCCGCCCGTATTCAGGACGGATCGTCCTGAATCGCGCCGTCGGTCCTGAAAACGGCCGGGTGGGGATGCCGGTACGGCGGGCATGCGCGTGCGGCGGGATGCGGGCGCGGCACTGCGCAGCGGCGGGCGGGCGGTCAGGGGCGGAGGAAGGACGCGACGGCGTCCGCCGCCTCCGCGAGGTTCTGCTCGTGCGAGCGGCCGCTGATCCGCGGGCGGGGCTTGAGCTCGTGCTCGCCGTCCTCGATCCACCGCACGCGGATGCTCGGCGACAGCGCGTAGCCCGGCACTTCGTCGACCGTGCCGAACGGGTCGCGGGTGCCCTGGCAGACGAGCGCGGGCGTCTCGAGGTGCTCGAGGTGCTCGGTGCGCAGCCTCTCGGGCCTGCCCGGCGGATGGAACGGGTAGCCGAGGCACACCAGCGCTGACACGAGCCCCTCCCGGCGGAGGTCGTCGGCGACCATGCTCGCCACCCGACCGCCCATCGACTTGCCGCCGATCGCGGCCGGGCCGCCCACCGCATCCGTCACCTGCTCGACCACGGCTCGGTACTCGTCGAGCAGCCTGTCGGCGCGAGGCGGGGGCTTGCGGCTGCCCTCACGCCGTGCGGCCATGTACGCGAACTCGAACCGCACGGTGCGCACGCCTCGCCCGGGCTCCGCGAGCAGCGCGCTGACGCGGTCCATCCACGCGGAGTCCATCGGCGCGCCCGCTCCATGGGCCAGAACGAGCACAGGCCCGTCGGCGGGCCCATCCGCCAGCAGCTCCACCACCCGTCCAGCCTAGGGAACGAGCCGCAGTGCCGTCACCAGCGCACCGAATCCGGCGGTCCACCCCGCGTGAGCGCGTCGCTTGCCGCGGATCGGTGCTGAAGCGACGGCGTTCCCGGCGGAGGGCGTGGGATTCGAACCCACGGAGGCTCTCACCTCACCAGTTTTCAAGACTGGCTCCATCGGCCGCTCGGACAGCCCTCCTCGCCGCCGCGCTCGGCGCGACGACGTCCCGATCCTACCCGCCCGCGCCCTCCCGGCGAGCAGCCCCGGATGCGAATCCACCGCCCGTGCGCGCGCAGCGACTCCGGACTTCCGGGCGGACACGCCGCCAGAAGTCCGGAGTTACCTCGTGCGCGCTCGGATCTCCGGAATCAGCTCGGAGGAGCTGGCGTCAACAGCCCCCTGACCTCAGAGGGAGGAGAGGGCGGCGGCGACACCGTCGTCGTCGATCGACGACGTCGTCTCGGTGCCCTCGGCGAGCACGTCGACGGGCGCCTGCGCCATCACGACGGCGCGTCCGCCGCCGGCGCCGGCCCACTGGAACATCTCGATGTCGTTGCGTCCGTCGCCGATCACGCAGACCTGCGTGCGCGGGATGTCGAGCCGGGCACGCACGCGCTCGAGCCCGGTCGCCTTGTTGACGCCGTCGGGGGCGATGTCGAGCCAGGCCGTCCATCCGATGGAGTACGACACCTTGTGCAGGCCCATCCGCTCGACGACGTCGAGGAAGTCCTCCATGTCGTGCCCGGGCGAGATGACCACCACACGGGTCGCCACCACCGACGACAGCTCGGCGAACGGCACCACATGGTACGAGCGACCGAGCACGCTGTCGGGGAAGGCCTCGGTGCAGGAGAAGTTGCCCTCCGCATCCTCGACCGCGAACAGCGCCTCCGAGAGATGGGTGCGGATGCGGTTCAGCACCGGCCCCGGATCGAACGTCTCGACGTGCTCCCGCCGGTACCCGAGCGGGGCAGACGTGTCGCGGCGCAGGGTGATCGCGCCGTTCGAGCACACCACGTACTCCGGGGTGATGCCGAGGCGGTCGAGCACCGGGAGGGTGGTGTCGACGGAGCGGCCCGTCGCGAGCATCACCTGGTGTCCGAGGGCCTCCACGCGGCGCACCTCGGCGCCGACGATGTCGGCGAGCGTGCCGTCCTCGTGCAGCAGGGTGCCGTCGATGTCGAGGGCCACCAGCCAGGGCGAGGGCTCGGATGCGGAGCGAGCGGGATCGGCGGCCACCCTACGACGCCGCCCGTTTCGGCTCGATGAGCTCGAGCCCGCCGAGGTAGGGGCGCAGCACCGGCGGCACGACGACGCTGCCGTCGGCCCGCTGGTGGTTCTCGAGCAGCGCGACGATCCAGCGTGTGGTGGCGAGGGTGCCGTTGAGCGTGGCGACCGGCGCGGTCTTGCCCGACTCGGTGCGGTAGCGGATGTCGAGGCGACGCGCCTGGTACGTGGTGCAGTTCGACGTCGAGGTGAGCTCGCGGTACGTCTCCTGCGTGGGCACCCAGGCCTCGGTGTCGAACTTGCGGGCCGCGCTCGAGCCGAGGTCGCCCGACGCCACGTCGATCACCCGGTAGGGCAGGCCGAGGTCGCCGAGCATGCCCTCCTCGAACGACAGCAGGCGCTCGTGCTCGGCCTCCGCGTTCTCGGGGAGCACGTACGAGAACATCTCGAGCTTGTTGAACTGGTGCACACGCAGGATGCCGCGGGTGTCCTTGCCGTGCGATCCGGCCTCGCGGCGGTAGCAGGTCGACCAGCCGGCGTAGCGCAGCGGCCCCTCCGACAGGTCGAGGATCTCGTCGCGGTGGAACCCGGCCAGGGCCACCTCGCTGGTGCCGGTGAGGTAGAGGTCGTCGGCGGGCAGGTAGTAGATCTCATCGGCGTGCTCGTTGAGGAAGCCGGTGCCCTCCATGGTCTCGGGGCGTACCAGCGTCGGCGTGATCATGGGGACGAAGCCGCCCTCGATCGCGCGGTCGAGCGCCAGGTTCATCAGCGCCAGCTCGAGCCGCGCACCGATGCCCGTGAGGTAGTAGAACCGCGCTCCCGACACCTTCGCGCCGCGCTGCAGGTCGAACGCACCGAGCAGCTCGCCCAGCTCGACGTGGTCGCGCGGGGTGAAGTCGAACGTCGGCTTCGTGCCCACCTCGCGCAGGGTGACGAAGTCGTCCTCCCCGCCCTCGGGCACGCCCTCGACGACGATGTTCTGGATGCGGCGGGCGGAGGCGGTGAACGCGGCCTCCGCATCCGTCGCCCTCTGCTGGGCGGCCTTCACGTTCACGGCCAGCTGCTGCGCCTGGGCGACGAGCGCCTTCTTCTCCTCCTTGGGAGCGGCGGCCACGGTCTTGCCGAACGCGTTCTGCTCGGCACGCAGCGACTCGAACTCGGAGATGGCGGCACGGCGCTCACCGTCGGCGGCCAGGGCGGTGTCGACGAGCTCGGTACTGGAGCCGCGGGCCGCCTGAGACCGCTTGACGACATCGGGGTTCTCGCGCAGCAGGACGGGATCGATCACGCACTCGATCCTACCGACCGCCCCGTCCTCGCCCGCCAGCGGTGCGGTTTCGCCCCGCCCAGGTGGTTCCGCCACACCGGCCGACGTGGCGAAACCACCTCAGCATGGCGAAACCGACCCAGCATGGCGATAGCTTTGGCGTGTGGACCTGGTCATGGGCGAGGGGGGCGCGCCGCACGACGGGGCGCCCGAGCCTCTCCCGCGCGCCGCGGTCGTCGTCAACCCGGTGAAGATCGACGCGAAGCGGCTGCGCACGGTCGTCGCTGCCGCGGAGCAGGCCGCCGGCTGGGGCGAGACGCTCTGGTACGAGACGACGCTCGAGGATGCGGGTCACGAGGTCGCTCGCCGCGCGGTCGCCGACGGCGCTGCGGTCGTGATGGCCGCGGGCGGCGACGGGACGGTGCGCGCGGTCGCCGAGGGGCTGCGCGGCACGGGTGTGCCGATCGGGCTGCTCCCCGTCGGCACCGGCAACCTCCTCGCCCGCAACCTCGGGATGACGCTCACCAACCTCGAGCAGGCGGTCACCACCGTCTTCACGGGTGGCGACCACTTCATCGACCTGGGCGTGATCGACATCACGCGCGAGGGCGGAGCGCACGAGCAGAACGTCTTCCTGGTGATGGCCGGGCTCGGGATCGACGCGAAGATGATCGCCAACACCCGCAGCTCGCTCAAGAAGCGCGTGGGCTGGCTCGCGTACGTCGACGGCGGCATCCGCGCGCTGCCGAGCGTGAGGCCCGTGAAGGTGAAGGCGCAGCTCGACGGATCCGCCTGGCGGACGTTCAGCGCCCACACCGTCATCGTCGGCAACTGCGGATCGCTGCCCGGCGGCATCCTCCTCATCCCCGATGCGAAGCCGGACGACGGCGTCCTCGACATCGTCGCCTTCCGGCCCGAGGGCTGGTTCGGCTGGCTGAAGGTCTGGAACAAGCTGACCTTCGAGAACGGCGTGCTCCGCAAGTCGGCCGTGGGCCGCCGGATCATCGACCTCACCCACGACGTGCGGTCGGTGTCGTACCGGCGCGGGCGTGACATGGCCGTCCGGCTCGACGAGCCCGAGGAGATCCAGCTCGACGGCGACGACTTCGGCCTCGCCGTGGCGCTGCACATCGGGATCGATCCCGGAGCCCTCGCCGTGCGGGTGCCCGCGACACCCACGGCGACCGGGCGCGCGGTGGCGGAAGCGGCGTCGGCCGCGCCGGAGTCTGCCGCACCGGACCCGGTCGCCGCGGGCGTGCCCGATCCCACCCCGGAGCCGGCATGACGTTCCGGGTCGCGTTCGTCCCCGGCGTGACGCCGACGAAGTGGGTCCGGATCTGGCGCGAGCGGATGCCCGAGCCGATCGAGACCGTCGCCGTCACGGTCGACGCCCAGCGCTCGGCGGTGCTCGGCGGCGAGGCGGACGTCTGCTTCGTCCGGTTGCCCGTCGACCGCGACGGCCTGCACGTGATCCCGCTGTGGGAGGAGTCCGCGGTCGTGGTCGCCCCGCGCGAGCACGTCATCGAGGCGGTGGACGAGGTGTCACTCGCCGACCTCGACGGCGAGGACCTGCGGCCCGTCGCGTCCGGCGGCGAGGAGGCGGCGATCGAGCTCGTCGCCCACGGCGGCGGCCTCGTGATCGTGCCGCAGCCCGTCGCCCGCCTCTACGGCCGGCGCGACGTGGTGGTGCGCCCCGTCACGGATGCGGATCCCACCCGGATCGCGATGGTCTGGCCCGTGGACCTGGCGGAGGAGCAGGCGGAGCGCGTCGACGCCTTCATCGGGATCGTCCGTGGCCGCACGGCGGCGTCCTCCCGCGGCGGCGCGTCGGCGACGGCCCCGGAGGCCCCCGCCGACGCGCGCAACGGCACGCGCGGCGGCGGCTCAGGCACGCGCGGCAGCTCGGGCACGACGCGCGGCGGAGCGCCCGGCGCCTCCCCCCGGTCGTCCGGCTCCTCCGGCGGTTCGAAGGGCGGACGCCGCGGCGGCCCGTCCGGCGGCGGCTCCGCGCGTCCGCGCCGCGGGCGCCGGTGAACTTTCCCTGCGATCCTCCGACACGCCTTCCGCGCGGGGTCGGCTCGGCGTAGGTTTCGGGCCATGAGCGTCCCGGCGACCGCCTTCCGCAGCGACGCGCTCTCCGGCGCGTTCACCGACTGGATGCGGACCTGCAGATGGTTCCGGGCCACCGCATCCGACCCCGTCCTCACTCGCATCGGCGTCTGGGTGCTGCCCGACCCCAAGCACCAGGTGGCGATCGAGGTGCAGCTCGTCCACGACGCGACGACCGACGTGCTCTACCAGGTGCCGCTCACGGCACGCACGTCACCCCTCCTCGGCGGCGACGACGCGCTCGTCGAGCAGACGCCCGACGGCGTCTCCGTCTACGACGGGCCGCACGACCCCGCCTTCGCGCGGGCGCTCCTCATGATGATCCTCACCGAGGGGCGAACGGACGCGGCCGCGGCCGACGCCCCCGTGCCCTCCGACGGCGTCACCTCGGCGGCGGGACACCACGGGCACGTCGACACCGCCGTCCGCGTCGTCGGCTCGCACGTGCTGCGCGGCGAGCAGTCGAACACGTCGATCATCGTCGAGACCGTGCATCCGAACGGGAAGCCGGCGACGCCGATCATCTGCAAGGTGTTCCGCGCGCTCTCGCCCGGCGACAACCCCGACGTCGTCATCCAGTCGGCGCTGTCGGATGCGGGTTCCCGCTTCGTGCCGCGCACGATCGGACATGTGGAGGGGGCGTGGGCCGATCCGGCGACCGCCTCGCGCGTCGAGGGCAGCCTGGCGTTCGCGCAGGAGTTCATCCCCGACGTCGAGGACGCGTGGCGCGTGGCCCTGCGCGCGGCCGAGCACGGGGAGTCGTTCCGCGACGCGGCGACGGCCCTCGGAGAGGCGACCGCGGCGATCCACGTGGAGCTGTCGCGCCTCTTCGACACCCGCCCCGCGTCGCCCGCCGACGTGGACGGGGTGCTCACGAGCATGCGCACCCGCGCGGCGCAGGCGTTCGCCGACGCCCCCGTGCTCGCCGACGAGCGGGGTGCGGTCGAGGCGGTGCAGCACGCCGCGGGCGAGGCCGCGTGGCCCGAGCTGCAGCGCATCCACGGCGACTACCACCTCGGCCAGGTGCTGGCGGTGCCCGGCCGGGGCTGGGTGGTGCTCGACTTCGAGGGCGAGCCGCTGCGCCCGATCGCCGAGCGCAGCGAGCCCGACCTCGCCCTCCGCGACGTCGCCGGGATGCTGCGCTCCTTCGACTACGTCGCCGGGTCGATCTCGAGCGCCGAGAACGCCACGGCCGAGCAGTCCGCCGCCGCGCGGGCGTGGGCCGACGAGGCCCGCGCCGCCTTCCTCGAGGGCTACGCCGCCCGGTCCGGCGTCCACCTCGCGGGGCAGCAGCTGCTGCTCGACGCGCTCGAGCTCGACAAGGCCCTCTACGAGGTGAGCTACGAGGCTCAGAACCGCCCGACCTGGCTCCCCATCCCCGCCACCGCGGTCCGCACCCTCGCCCACCGCGCCCGCTGACCGGCGCCCGCCCGCCACCGCCACCTCGACACCGATTCCGCCCGAGTCCGGCGCTATGAGCGGCGCTGCGACGGATTCGGTGTCGAGGTGACAGCAAGGGCGACTGAGGCGGGATCGGCGTCCGAGCGTCAGACCTCGAGGCGGCCCGCGCGGAGGCGGAGGACGCGGTCGGCACGGGCGAGGAGCTGCTCGTCGTGCGTCACCACCACGACGGCGGCGGCTCGTCCGTGCGCCGCGCCGACGAGGAGGTCCGTCACCGTCGCGGCGGTGCGGGCGTCGAGCTGCGCCGTGGGCTCGTCGGCGAGCAGGATCCGCGGCGCCGTGACGAGCGCTCGGGCCACCGCGACGCGCTGCCGTTGACCGCCGGAGAGCTCCTCCGGCCGCTGCGCGGCGTGCGGAGAGAGCTCGACGGCCGTGAGCGCCTCCTCGACGAGCCGCGCCCTCTCGGCGGGGTCGCGGCGCTGGATGCGCAGCGGCAGCTCGACGTTCTCGGCCGCGGTGAGCTCGTCGAGCAGCCCGAAGTCCTGGAAGACGTACCCGAGGCGGCGGGCGCGCAGCGCGAGCAGCTCGGGCTCGGAGAGCGCGGCGACGTCCTGCCCGTCGACCAGCACCCGCCCGCGGTCGGGCACCTGCAGGGTGGCGAGGATCGACAGCAGCGTCGACTTCCCCGCCCCCGACGGTCCGGTGATGGCGACGACCTCACCGGCCGACACCTCGAGCGACACGTCGTCGACGGCGGTGACGCCACCGGCGGCCGTCCGGAACGTCCGCGTCAGCTCCTGTGCCTGGATGAGCGTGGTCATGAGTCCTCCTCGACGGGACCGGCATGGCGGCCCCGCGGTCGCTCGTGCGGCGCACGCTCCGCATCGCCCGACGACGGAGCCGGCGCGTCGAGCCGCTCCGGTTCCACGCGGATGTGGTCGTCGCGCAGCGCGAGCCCGACCCGGTCCTTGAGCCCGAGCGCCGCGGTGAAGTCCTCGGGCAGCTGCAGCCGACCCACGCGGTCGAGCACCGCGAACTCGCGGGCGGAGTGGTGCGTCACCGCGCCGTCCTCGGTGCGCATCGCGGTGCGGAGCGTCTCGGTCGAGGTGCGTCCGTCGCGGATGCGGACGGTACGGCGCACGTGCTCCGACACCCCGGCGTCGTGGGTCACGATGACGGTCGTCACCCCGCGCTCCTCGTTGACCGTCCTGAGCGCCTCGAGCACCTCGATGCTCGCCTCCTCGTCGAGCTCTCCTGTGGGCTCGTCGGCGAGCAGCACCGCGGGGTCGTTGACGAGCGCGACGGCGATGGCGGCGCGCTGCTGCTGACTGCCGGTCAGCCAGGCGGGCTTCACGTCGCGCACGTCGGCCAGGCGGAGCGCCCCGATCGCCTCCTCGGCGCGACGCGCCCGATCACCCCTGTCCCGGGAGCCGAGCGCGGCGACCACGGCGACGTTCTCCTCCACGGTGAGATAGGGCAGGAGGTTCCGGGCGGTCTGCTGCCAGACGAAGCCCACCGTCCGCCGCCGGAACAGGTCGCGCTCGCGCGGGCGAAGCCCCACGAGATCGATGCCCGCGACCGACGCCGCTCCCGCCGTGGGCCGGTCGAGGGCGGAGAGGATGCCGAGCAGCGTCGACTTCCCCGAGCCGGAGGCGCCGACGACGGCGACCAGCTCGCCCTCGCCGACGACGAGATCGAGCCCCTGGAGGGCCTGGACCTCGATCCCCGCGGAGCTGTAGATGCGGACCAGTCCCGAGCACTCGATGGCCGGGGTGTCTGACATGTCATCGCCTCCTTCGAGGGCGTCGGATGCGGCGGAGCGAGGTGAGCACGGCGATGACGAGCAGCGCCGCTGCGGCGAGCACGTAGGCCACCAGCGCGCCCGCGCCCGTCGCCAGGTCGAGCGTCACCCCGCTGCCGGCCCCGGCGGACTCCAGCCCGTCGGTGACCTGCAGCAGCGGGACGAGCGCGAGCGGGAGGAGGACGCCGCTCGCCGCGGCCGCTGCCGTGACCAGCACGACGACCGGGACGTCCTCCCACAGCAGCACGCGCATCCGCTCGGCGGAGCGCGCGCCGAGCGCGGTGAGCACCGCGTCCCGCCTTCGACGCCGCCCGCGCGCCGAGAGGAGCACGAAGAGCAGCAGCAGGGCCGCGAGCAGCAGGCTCGCGAGCGCGCTCGCGGTGAGCGTGATGTCGAGCATGCGGGCGCGCGGGCTCGACAGTGCGGTGTCCGCCGCCGCCGTCGGCGTCGCGACGTCCGCCCCCGCCGGGGCGACCTCACGCACGGCGTCGGCGACCGCTCCCACGTCGACGGCGGGGTCGACACGGAGCAGCAGCGGATCGGGCACGCCGGAGGTTCCGGCGAGGTCGGCGGCGGGGCCGATGTCGACGAGGATCCAGGAGGTGGCCGTGGTCAACGCGCTCCGGTCGGGGACGACCCCGTCGACGCGGAGCCCGTGCCCCTTCAGCGCGAACGCGTCGCCCAACGCGTCGGCCGCGCTAGCGGACGCGAGGACGGGGATCGTCCCGTCGTCGCCGATACGGTCGAGGCCCACGAGGAGGTCGATCGCCGCCGGCCGTCCGGCCTGCACGGCAGCGAGCGCCGCGGTGTCGACGACGAGCAGCCGCGTCTGCTGCCGCGACGATCCCGTCGTGACGGTGACCGGCTGGTCGACGACGACCCCGGCGGAGGCGTCGATGCCCGCGACCGAGGTGATCGCCGCCACGAGGTCGGGTGTCAGCGCCGCGTCCTCGACGACGACGTCGGCCCCGACGCTCGCCCACGCCTGCTCGAGCGAGCTCTGACGCAGGGTCGCCGATTCGGTGGCCGCGAAGAGCGTGATGGTGAGCGCGGCGATCGAGCCGACCACGAGGGCGGCGGGAGGCCGGCGAATGCCGAGGAGCATCGACGCCCCGGCTCGCCCACGGCCGAGGCGACGAAGGGCGGATGCGGCGGGTCCGGTGATGCGGGCGATCACGACTCCCACGACGACCGCGCTGAGCACCGGGGCGAGGACGCGCAGCGGGACGGCGGGGGTGCCCTGCGCCAGCGCGATCACGCAGGCCGCCGTGAGCACGACGAGCAGAGACTCGGCCACCAGGCGGCCGATCCCGGCCCCCGCACCGCCGCTGCGCGGAACGGCCCCCGCCTGCAGAGCGGCCGTCGCGACGAGCAGGACCACGAATGCCATGACGGCGAGCGCGGACAGCGGCGAGACGGGTGGCTCGGGCAGCGTGAGGGCCGCCGTCGCCCAGGCCGCCGATCCGCCCAGCAGCGCCCCGACGCCGACCGCGACCGCGGTCTCACCCGCGAGGGCCGCTCGGGCCTCGCGGGTGGTCGCCCCTCGCGCCGCGAGCAGGTTCCGCGCGGGCGCGCGGGCAGCGGCCAGGAGCCCGATCAGCAGCCCCGCGAGCACCACCACGACCACGCCCGGGCCGGCGAGCGCGGTGGCGAGCAGCGCATCCGCCTGGGTCTGCCGCTGGTCGGCCGCGTCGAGGGCGTTCGGCAGGGAGGTGACGAGCCCGATCGGGACGCTCAACGGGGCCGGATCGCTCCCCTGCGGCGCGAGGGTGTGCGGGATGCTGGCGAACGCACGGCCCTGGTCAGCGAGGGTCGGGCCGTCCGCCGCGACGGGCCGGCCGGGGTCGACGGGGAACCAGGTGAGGGTCCTCGCCGGGATGGGCTGGGCCGAGAGAGCGGGCCAGGATGCGGCGTCGACGAACCCTGCGCCCTGCGCGATCGTCCCACCGTCTCCGGTCTGGATGAGCGTGGGGCTGAGCGCGCTCTGCACGTGGGTCCAGAGGTCGGCATCCGGATCGAGGGGTTCGAACGTCCGCTCCAGCACGACCGGCAGGGTGCCTCCGGGCGGGAGCACGAGCAGGCGCTCCTCGCCGACGGTCCACCCCATCTCGGCGGCGACGGGCGCGGAGAGCGCGACCGGCACGGCCCCGTCGGACGCAGCCGGCCCGGGTGCCGAGGTGGTCGTCACCGCCGTCTCGAACGACGGCGCCAGTGAGAGGGCGAGCTGGGAGGCGCGCGTCGGCGTGCCGGGGACGAGCGGCCCGACCGGGACCGGGTCGAAGACCACCGCCGCCCGCGGGTCGCCGAGGGCGGACCGCAGCGGCTCGGGCTGCTGCGCCCTGAGATCGTCGAGCGCACCCAGCAGGCCGCCCCACACCTCCTCGACCGCCGCCGACGGGGCTGAGCCCGAGGCACCCGCGGCGCTCGATCCGGAGGCGGCGCTCGCGGCGCTCGAGCCGGAGGCGGCGCCCGCATCCTCGGCGGCCGCGGCGCCCGCGCTCGGAACGAAGCCCCCGGTGGTCTGCGCCGTGAAGTCGAGCCGCCCGGGCGCGACCGAGGTCGCGAGGTCGGTGCGCAGGGCCGCGGTCGCCGCTGAGCTCGACAGCACCGGGACGAGGATGATCGCGGCCGCGCTCAGGAACGCCAGCGCGCCGAGCGCGACGGCGGGGAACGGCCGCGCGCGGAAGGCACGGCGCGCGTGCAGCAGCGGGCGGGATCGGCTCACCGGCGCCTCCCCCCAGCGCGAGGCCGCACGCGGAGGGAGCGCGCGCGGGAGGCGGGCCCGCGCCCGGCGAGGAGCACGGAGGTCACCAGCACGGCGACGAGGGCCGCGACGAGAGCGACGAGCACCACGGGGTCGACCGCCAGCGGGTCGGCGGCGAGCGGCGCCCGCAGGGCGGTGGCGGTCGCGATCGGCCCCGTCAGCAGGGCGGCGACGAGACCGGCGACCGCGCCCACGACGGCGCTCACGACCACGACGATCCCGACCTCCGACCGGCCGGCGGCCGCCCTCGATCTCGGGGAGAGGCCGAGCGCCGCGAGCACCGTGTCGCGGTCCCCATGACGCCTCCGCAGCAGCGCCAGGGTGGACCACAGGGTGAGTGCGGCCATAAGCACCCCTGCTGCCGCGGAGACGATCGCGACGGTCGTCGCCGGCGCGACGGTCGCGGCGGATCGCGCCGCCGCCCCGAGCGACACCGTCCACGCGCGATCCGTGGTCTGCGCGAAACGAGCCGCGACGGCCTCCGGGCTCGGCGTGGCGACCCACAGCTCGTTCGGCTGCGCCACGGTGTCGGAGGCGGCGAGCGACGCACGGGCGAGCGCGGTGAGGTCGAGTGCGATCGTCTGGGAGCCTCTCGTCCCGGGGACGGACGGCGCGATGTCCGCGACCTGCGCGTCCAGCGTGCGGCCCGTGGGAAGGGCGAACCCGAGACGACCGCCGACGGCCGCCCCCATCCGCGTCGCCCCCGCCTGGTCGAGGGTGACCTGCAGGGGCCCGGGAAGCGCATCCACGAGAGTGCGGAGGGTCCGCTTCGTCGCCGACAGCGTGCCGTCGGATGCGCTCAGCCTGGCCGGGTCGATCTCGGCGGCGGTCGCCCCCTCGTCCGTGAGAGCGCGGATGCCTGCGATCCGTGTGGTGACGGTGTCGCCGGTGGGCGAGTCCTCCAGGGCGACGTCGATCGCGAGGATCGAGACGTCGGTGATGCTGCCGGGCAGTGCGGCGGTGAGGGTCGCCTGCCCGCCCGTCGCGAGCTCGAGCGATCCCTCGAGCGGGATCGCGGCGAGTGCCCCCGAGGCGCCGGCGATCCAGGCGGTCGCGGTGAGCCTGCCGGGTCGCTGCACGTCGGTGGCGTCGATCGTCACGGCGAGCCGGCTGGAGCTCGCGGGCAGGCCGGCGGGCGCCGGGTCGGCGGCCAGGCCGATCCCGAGGAGCGGCTGAGCGTCGGACGCGGGCAGCGCGAGGAGGGAGAACGTGTCTGCGCCTACGGACGCGGTCGTCGCGAGGGCCGCGGCGCCCGTGCCCGATCCGTCGAGGATCGTGGGCACCGTCGCCGCGAGGGGCGGTGGCCCGGGCGTGACGATCGACCCGGCCGTCACCGCGAAGCGGGCGGCGGCGCCGATGCGGGAGGCGGCCGCCGCGGAGGCCGCGCCCGGACCCGTCGCGGCCAGCGTCGCGGCCACGACGGACAGCGCGAACGCGAGCGCGACGACCAGTGCCGTCGACGCGTACACCCTGGCGCGCGCCGCGAGGCCGGCCGTGGCGAGGAAGGCCCCCGTGGACGCCGACGCCGAGGCACGCGCGCGAAGACCACGCGCCCCGGGCGCGGTCGCCGCGAAGCCCCCGAGCACCACCGCGAGCACGAAGGCGGGCAGCGCGATCGTTCCGAGGGCGTCGATGCCCCGACTGTCCGTCCAGAGCACGACGACCCCGAGCGCGGCCACGAGCGCGAGTGCGAGCAGGCCGACGAGCCTCAGCGCCTTCGGCGCCGGCCGCTCACTCCCGCCCCGGACGAGGATCGAGACCGCGACGAGGGCGACGGCCGGGATCAGGGCGCCGAGCGCGCCGACGGGGCTGAGCGAGGCGACGTCGCCCCCGAGGACGGCCACCGCGACGCCCCCACCGACGACGACGCCCGCTCCCCCGGCGAGAAGCGCGTCGCCCGCGTTCCAGCGGCGGAACCATCCGATCCCGGCGCCTCGTGACCGCAGCAGCGCATCCGTCGGCGACAGCGTCTCGGCGACGAGCGCCCACAGCCGCGCCACCCCGAACACCACGATCAGCAGCAGGAGCAGGAGCGGCACCGCAGCGAGCGCGCGGACACCCTCCGCGGTGCGCGCGGCGGTCGCCGCCGTCTCCGCGAGCCCGCCCGAGGCGGTCGGCGGCACGGGCAGGCCCGACACGGCCGCGGCGACGTCGCGCGCGATCGCCTGCGCATCTGCCCGCTCGGCCAGCCTGTCGATCCCGGCGAGAGTGAGGGAGTCGGGTCGCGGCACGACGGTCCACTCCGCGGACCGCGTCGTGGCCGCCGCGCGCAGGTCGTCGGCAGAGAGCAGGGCCGGACCAAGGCGGTCGCCGTCGTGCCCCGACGTCGGGGCCGGATGGCCTGCCCACCTCGGCGCGAGCGGATCGGACGCGTGCCAGAGCCCGCTGACGGTGAAGGGCCGTCCCTCCGTCCCGAGGAGGAGGACGCTCCCAGGCATGACGCCCAGCGCGGCGGCGGCGTGCTCCTCGATCGCCGTCTCGCCCGGGCCCGGCCACGCGCCCGAGCTCAGCTCGGCGCTCGCCGGGAGGGACTCGTCGGCCACGAGGTCGACGCTCGCCGAGACACCGCTCATGCTCGCCGCGACCCCGTCGGCCCTCACGGAGGACACCACGTCCACCTCGGCGGGGCGCATCGCGTCGCGGAGGAGCGCAGCCACGTCGGGCGTCGCCGCGGCGTCGGATGTGGGCAGATCGGCCATCGTCACCGTCACCCCGCCGGCCGCGCCCGGCGCCGCCGCGAGCGCCTCCCGCGCCCCTTCCACCGTCGCGGACTGCACCATCGAGGAGGTGACCACGAGGACCGCGGCCCCGGCCGCGACCACCGCCGCCAGCTGGAGGAGCTGCCACCGGGAGAGGAGGTGCCGGGCCGACCAGGCGGAGTGTCGGCGGTGGTCAGGCATCGGAGTCGAATGATATCCCCCGGTGACGACCGCGAGCGGTGGGCTCTGGAGCATCCGACCCCCTCTGCACCACACTGGATCCGATGGCCGATGGCCGGACAGGCCCACACCGAAGCGGCCCACAGGGGAGGAAGAGATGGCATCGAAGCACGTGCGCTCGCTCGTCGGGGCGGGCAGCGTCCAGCACGACAGCGAGCTGGGGAGCATCCACCGCCTCACGAAGGAGACGTTCCCGATGCTGGAACGCCTCTCCATCAAGAGGCTCGAGCTGGCGCCCGGCGCCATCCGCGAGCCCCACTGGCACGCCAACGCCGACGAGCTCACGTATTGCCTGAGCGGCACCGTCCTCGTCTCCACCCTCGACACCGGCGACGTCTTCGGCACGTTCACCGTGGAGGCCGGCCAGATGTTCCACGTGCTCAGCGGCGCCATCCACCACATCGAGAACGTCGGCGACGAGCCCGCCGTGCTCATCGTCGCGTTCTCGCACGAGTCTCCGGAGGACTTCTCGATGCACGCCGCCTTCGGCGCGATGTCGGATGCGGTGCTCGGCAACACCTACGACCTCCCGGCCTCGGCGTTCGCGGCGATCCCGCGCGACACGAGCGCGCCCGACATCGTCCGCGGCGCCGGCGAGGCGGTCATCCCCGTGGCGGCGCGGTACCCCGATCCGCACCGCTTCGACGTCGAGGGCCAGACGCCGCCGCTGTCGTACGAGTACGGCAGCGCCAAGCTCGCCCGCGAGCAGTTCTGGCCGGCGCTGCGGCAGATGTCGATGTACTCCCTCCGTGTGGAGGAGGACGGGATGCGCGAGCCGCACTGGCACCCGGAGACCGCCGAGATGGGCTACGTCGACAAGGGCGCCGCGCGGATGAGCGTGATGGATCCCGACGGCAGCGTCGACACGTACCTGCTGCAGCCGGGCGACGTCTACTTCATCCCCCGCGCGTACCCTCACCAGATCGAGGTCGTCGGCGACGAGGAGATCCACTTCCTGATCTTCTTCGACCAGCCCACGCCCGGCGACATCGGATATCGGGCCACCGCGTCCGCCTTCTCGCGGCGTGTGCTCGCCGCGACGCTGGGCACCGACGACACGACGCTCCCCGAGTTCCCGCTCACCCCGGTCGATCCGCTGATGGTGAAGCGCGGGAACCCGGTCGATCCCGTGGAGGCCTGAGCGGCGAGCTGGGCCGCGGAATAACCCGGGGATCCGCCACGTTCGATCATCCATACCGTACCGATAGGTACATAAATAGATGGGATGGATCATGGCAGACCTCGACGACAAGACCGCGCTCGTGACCGGGGGCACCTCCGGGATCGGACTGGCGGTGGTGCGCCGCTTCGCGGCGGAGGGCGCGCACGTCATCGTGACAGGACGGAGCACCGAGAAGCTCGATGAGGTGAAGACCGAGCTCGGCGACCGCGTGACCGTCGTGCAGGGTGAGATCTCGAGCCTCGACGACCTCGATCGGGTGTTCACCGTGGTCGCCGAGCGCGGTGCGGGCCTCGACGTGGTCTTCGCCAACGCGGGCGGCGGCGAGTTCGCCGCCCTCGAGGAGATCACGTGGGAGCACTTCACGACCACGTTCGAGTCGAACGTCGGCGGCACCCTCTTCACCGTGCAGAAGGCACTCCCTCACCTCAACCCGGGAGCGGCCATCGTGCTCACGTCCTCGAACATCGACGTCAAGGGCAGTGCGTCCTTCAGCGTCTACGCCGCCTCGAAGGCGGCGATCCGCAGCTTCGCCCGCAGCTGGGCCGCGGAGCTGGTCGACCGTGGGATCCGGGTGAACGCGGTCGCCCCCGGCCCCATCGCCACCCCGGGCCTCAGCGGCCTCGCCGCCGAGCCGGAGCAGGCCGAGGCGCTCCTCGGCGGACTCGCGTCCGGCGTCCCGATGCGCCGACTCGGGTCGCCCGACGAGATCGCGGAGGCGGTCCTCTACCTCGCGTCTCCCCGCAGCTCCTACGTCACCGGAGCCGAGCTGTACGTCGACGGCGGCGCCAGCCAGATCTGACGAGCCGTCGGGTCCTCGCGTGGCAGGAAGGACGGGGCTCGGTGCATTCGGCGATAGATTCGACGGATCAGCGAGGAGGTCAGATGGCCACGCGAGGACGGCCCCGGGAGTTCGACGTCGACGAGGCCCTCGACCGCGCGATCGAGGTCTTCTGGCGCCAGGGCTACAACGGCACCAGCCTCAGCGACCTCACGGAGGCGATGGGTGTCAGCCGGCCGAGCCTGTATGCGGCGTTCGGCAACAAGGAGGAGACCTTCAAGCGCGCCGTCAACCGGTACGCCGAGATCGACATGGCCTACGTCACCGACGCACTGGCCGAATCGACCGCCTTCGACGTGGCGCGCCGGTTCCTGGTCGACAACGTGGAGGCGGTCACCACGCCCGGGCGCCCTCCCGGATGCCTGTCGATCCAGGGCGGGCTCGCTGCAGGCCCCGAGGATGCGGAGATCGTGCGATTCCTCAACGACCGGCGGTCCGGCGGCGAGGCCCGGATGACCGAGCGCTTCGCCCGCGCCCAGGCGGACGGCGACCTCCCCTCCGACGAGGATCCCGCCGAACTCGCCAGATACCTCAACACTGTGTCGGCGGGCCTTGCCGTGCAGGCGTCGGCCGGCGCATCGAGGGCGGCCCTGCGGCTTGTCGCGGAGCGTGCACTGCGATCCTTCCCCGGGGCCCCGCCCGCGTAGACGTCCGACGTCTCAGGCCCGGCTGGGCCGCTGGGAGAGGAGCGGGCGATAGCATCCCCCTGTGGCCGTGACGGACGAGGCGATCCTCACCATCAAGCAGATGATCCTGTCGGGTGAGCTGCGCCCCGGAGACCGTCTGCCACCCGAGAAGGAGCTCAGCGAGCGGCTGCGCCTCTCGCGCAACTCGATGCGTGAGGCGGTGAAGGCGCTCGAGGCGATGAGGATCCTCGACGTCCGCCGTGGCGACGGCACCTACGTCACCAGCCTCGAACCGGACCTCCTCAACGAGGCGATGAGCTTCATCATCGAGGCGCAGCAGGACCACGACGCGATCCTCGAGATCTTCGCCGTGCGCCGCATTCTCGAACCCGCCGCCTCGGCCCTCGCGGCGACACGGATCGGAGAGCCCGAGCTCGAGGCCCTGCGGCGGTCGATCGACTCGGTGCCCGCCGACCCCGAGGTGGACGAGGTCGTCGCCCACGACCTCGCCTTCCACGCCGCGATCGCCGCCGGATCGGGCAACCGGTACCTGGCCAGTCTGCTCGACTCGCTGTCCGGCCGTACCGTGCGGGCGCGGCTCTGGCGCGGGATCACCGAGGAGAACGCCACCGAGCGCACGCTCCGCGAACACACCGCGATCGTCGACGCGCTGGCCGCGCGCGACGGCGCGCTCGCCGAGGCGCTCACGGTCTCGCACATCGCCGGCATCGAGGGATGGCTGCGCCGGTGGGCCGGCTCGGAGGAGATCGCGGGGATCGCGGGTATTGCGGACGTCGCAGACACTGCGCAGATCGCGGACTAGCTTTCAGACATCCGATGTCTATGATGGTCTCATCACACTTTCTGAGCGATCACCCCCCGCTGGGCGTGGATTGCTCCGACGACTCGAGGAGGAGATCTCTGCGATGAAGCTGGCGAGGATCGGTGCGGAGGGCGCAGAGCGCCCGGTCGTGGTCACCGCGGACGGATACCGCGACCTGACGACGCTCACCGACGACATCACGGGCGAGTTCCTCGCGGGCGGTGGCGTCGATCGAGTCCGCGCCGCGCTCGAAGACGGTTCGCTTCCGCTCCTCTCGGACGACGGCCAGCGTGTCGGGGCGCCCATCGCGAGGCCGAGCGCCATCATCTGCATCGGGATGAACTACGCCGCCCACGCGGCCGAGTCCGGGTCCGCCCCGCCCACGGTGCCGATCCTGTTCCTCAAGACGCCGAACACGATCGCCGGCCCCTTCGACGCAGCGCGCATCCCACGGAAGAGCACGAAGACCGACTGGGAGGTCGAGCTCGCGGTCGTCATCGGCTCGCGCGCCTCCTACCTCGAGTCGCCCGCGCAGGCCATCGAGCACATCGCCGGATTCACGATCGCGAACGACCTCTCCGAGCGCGAGTGGCAGCTCGAGATCTCCGGCGGCCAGTGGTCGAAGGGCAAGAGCGCGCCCGGGTTCACGCCCCTCGGGCCCTGGCTCGTCACACCCGACGAGGTCGGCTACCAGGATCTTCGTCTCGCGAGCCGTGTCAACGGCGACCCGCGTCAGGACTCGCGCACCTCCGACCTCATCTTCGGCGTCGACGAGCTGATCTACCAGCTCAGCCAGTGGATGACGCTCGAGCCCGGCGACCTCGTCCTCACCGGCACGCCCGAGGGCGTGGCCCTGTCGGGCCGCTTCCCGTACCTCAAGGCCGGCGACGTCGTCGAGCTCGAGATCGAGGGGCTCGGAACGCAGCGCCAGGAGTTCGTCGACGCCTGAGCGCGTCGCGCCACCGACATCCGACGGCCGTGGCAAGCGTCCGACGGCCGTAGCAAGAAGGAGAGCATCGAGATGGAGTTCGAAGGACTCGTAGCGATCGTCACGGGAGGGGCATCCGGCATCGGCGCGGCGATCGCCGCGCGACTCGCCGAGGGCGGCGCCTCGGTCGCCGTACTCGACCGCGACCCGTCGGGGGCGGACGCGCGACACGTCGCCGTGACCGCCGACGTGTCGGACGACGCCTCCGTGCGGGCCGCCGTGGCCGCGGTGGTCGAGCGCTTCGGCCGCCTCGACATCGTGGTGAACAACGCCGGCATCGGCGCGCAGGGCACGGTCGCCGACAACGACGACGACGAGTGGCATCGCGTGTTCGACATCAACGTGGTCGGGATGGCCCGGGTCACCCGGGCCGCGCTCCCCCACCTGCGCGAGTCGCCGTCCGCCGCCATCGTCAACACCTCGTCGATCGCCGCCACGGCCGGCCTGCAGCAGCGCGCGCTGTACTCGGCATCGAAGGGCGCCGTGCTGTCGCTGACCCGCGCGATGGCCGCCGACCACCTGGCCGAGGGCATCCGCGTCAACTGCGTGAACCCCGGCACCGCCGACACCCCCTGGGTCTCGCGCCTCCTCGACTCCGCGCCCGACCCCGCCGCCGAGCGCGCCGCGCTCAACGCCCGTCAGCCGCACGGCCGCCTGGTCAGCGCCGCCGAGGTCGCCGACGCGGTCGCCTACCTCGCCAGCCCCCGCTCCGGCTCCACCACGGGCACCTCCATCGCCGTCGACGGCGGCATGCAGAACCTGCGCCTCCGCCCCTCCTGACCTCGCCTCGCGCGCGGCCGCCTGCGGGGTCACGAGTGCCGCGTCACCACCCCTCCGCGGCCATCCCGTCGAAGACGGTCGTATAGTCGAGGAATGCTCAGAGAGTCTCGGAGACGTCCGGCTCGCCGGAGATGAGGCCGCGGAGCCAGTCGCGCGCCTCGACGAAGACGTGGTCGTCGTAGCGGGAGACGTACTCGACCGGGGCTCGATCGGCGCGCGGGTAGGAGCCGAGGAACGTGATGCGGGGGCTGAAGCGGCGGAGGCCGAGGAGCGCATCCGCGACCCGCTCATCACGGACGTGGCCGTCGGCGTCGACGACGAAGCGGTAGCGGCCCAGCGCGTCTCCGATCGGGCGGGACTGCAGCAACGAGAGGTTGACGCCGCGGGTGGAGAACTGCTCGAGCATCTCGAGCAGGGCGCCGGGACGGTCGTCGGGCAGCTCGACGATGAGGCTCGTCTTGTCGGCGCCGGTCGGCTCGGGCATCCGGGTCGACCGGCTCACGAGCACGAAGCGGGTGACGGAGTTGGCGTTGTCGGTGACGTCCTCGGCGAGCACGACGAGGTCGTGGTGCTGCACGATCGCGGGCGGGGCGAGCGCCGCATCCGCGTGGTCGGTCGCAAAGAGGTCGAGGGCGGCGGCCACGTTCGACGTCGCCGGGATGTGCCCGTGGGTGGGCAGGTTCGCGTCGAGCCACTGGCGGCACTGTGCGTACGCGACCGGATGCGCGCCGACGACCCGCACATCCGCCAGCGTCGTGCCGGGCCGGGCGACGAGAACGAAGCTCACCCGCACGAGGTACTCGCCCACGATCCGCAGCCCCGGCGTGCGCGCCAGCGCGTCGAGCGTCGCGGTGACACCGCCCTCGATCGAGTTCTCGATCGCGATCATCGCCGCCACGCTGCGCCCCGACATCACGTCGTCGAGCGCTTCGCCCACGTTGTTGACGCTCCGCCACTGCTGCCCCCGAGCCTCGGGAACCTGCGCCAGCGCAGCCTCCGTGAACGTCCCCGACGGGCCGAGGTACGAGTACGCGTCCGACATCCCGCCAGCCTACCGGCGCCATACCTCTTCTCTCCGGCCTCGGCCGCAGGCATCCGCTCTCACGCCGCCCGACGGAGGCGGCGGGAGGGGGAGGTCGGTCCGGGCCGCAGGCATCGGGTCTGGCGGGGCGCCGAAGGCGCCGGGACTGCGGCCCGGACCGACCTCCCCCTCCCGCCGCCGCTGCCAAGCCGAGCCGACCCCTGCCGAACCGAGCCCCCCGATGCCAGGATGGACGCATGCACGATCGCGCCGGCACAGTCGCCCTTCCCGAAGACCTGATCGACCCGGAGGCGCTGGTCGCCGCGTACTACGACCTGCATCCCGACGTCACCGATCCCGAGCAGAAGGTGATCTTCGGCACCAGCGGCCACCGCGGCTCCTCGTTCAACAGCGCCTTCAACGAGGATCACATCCTCGCTATCACGCAGGCGATCGTGGAGTACCGGGCGGGCCAGGGCATCACGGGCCCGCTGTTCCTGGGCCGAGACACGCACGGCCTCTCGCTTCCGGCGGAGCGCAGCGCGCTCGAGGTGCTGGCCGCGAACGGCGTGACGGTGTGGACCGACTCGCGTCACAGCTGGACGCCGACGCCGGCGGTCTCCCACGCGATCCTGAAGTACAACCGCGAGGGCCACGACGACCAGGCCGACGGCATCGTCGTGACGCCGAGCCACAACCCGCCCGCCGATGGCGGCTTCAAATACAACCCTCCTCACGGCGGGCCGGCCGACTCGGATGCGACGAGCTGGATCGCGAACCGCGCCAACGAGCTCATCGCCGCCGGGCTCGAAGGAGTGAAGCGCGCCGAGCCGACGCCGGCGGGCACCTACGACTTCCGCGAGCACTACGTCGCCGACCTGGGCGACGTGATCGACATGCAGGCGATCGCGACGTCGCAGATCCACATCGGCGCCGACCCGCTGGGAGGGGCGAGCGTGGAGTACTGGGCGCTCATCGGCGAGCGCTACGGCCTCAACCTGACGGTCGTGAACGAGACGGTCGACCCGCGGTGGGCGTTCATGACGCTCGACTGGGACGGCAAGATCCGCATGGACTGCTCCTCCCCGTACGCGATGGCGTCGTTGATCGAGCGCCGTCACGACTTCGACATCTCGACGGGCAACGACGCGGATGCCGACCGCCACGGCGTGGTCACCCCCGACGCCGGGCTGATGAACCCGAACCATTACCTCGCGGTCGCGATCCAGTACCTCTACTCGCGGCGCGAGAACTGGCGTCCGGATGCGGCGGTCGGCAAGACCCTCGTCTCCAGCACCATGATCGACCGAGTCGCGGAGTCGCTGGGCCGGACGCTGTGGGAGGTACCGGTCGGCTTCAAGTGGTTCGTGCCGGGCCTCATCGACGGCTCGGTGGGCTTCGGCGGTGAGGAGAGTGCGGGGGCGTCGTTCCTGCGCTTCGACGGATCGGTGTGGACGACCGACAAGGACGGCATCCTGCTGGCGCTGCTCGCGTCGGAGATCCTGGCCGTGACGGGCAAGACGCCGTCGCAGCACTACGCGGAGCTGGTCGCCGAGTTCGGCGATCCGGTCTACCAGCGTGTGGATGCGCCGGCGACGAAGGCGCAGAAGGCGCAGCTGGCGAAGCTGTCGGGCGACGACATCACGGCCGACACCCTGGCCGGCGACCCGATCACCGCGAAGCTCTCGCACGCACCGGGCAACGGCGCGGCGATCGGCGGCGTGAAGGTCACGACCGACCGCGCCTGGTTCGCCGCCCGCCCGTCGGGCACGGAGGACGTGTACAAGATCTACGCCGAGAGCTTCGTCGGCGAGGAGCACCTCCGCGAGGTGCAGGCGGAGGCGAAGCGCATCGTCGACGCGGCCCTCGGCGCCTGACGCCGCCGGTCCTCGTCACCTCGACACCGATTTCCGCCGGCCCCGCCCTATAGCGCGCCGGTCTGGAGGATTCGGTGTCGAGGCGACGGCGACGGCGTCGCCTCGACGACCTCAGGCGGGGACGGACGCGCCGGTGAGGCGGAGGGACTCGTCCCAGATGCGGCGAGCGTCCTCGGGCGAGCGGAGGCGCGAGTAGAGCGGCTGCGGGGCGGGCGCGCCGCCGAGGTGACCCGGGCCGCTCGGGCCGTAGAGGGTGCCGCTCACCGCATCCGGGGCCGTGGCGGCGAGGAGCGCCGGGAGTGCGGCGGTCTCGGGCGTGCCGACGAGCAGCCCGCGGGCCGAGAGCCAGCGGATGAGGTGCACCTGCGGGGTGTCGCCGGCGCGACCCACCTCGGGCCGGGCGGCGAGGAGGCTGGTGGGGGCGACCCCCGGGTGCGACAGGACGCTCGTGATGCCCCATCCGCCGGCGCCGCTTCGGCGGCCGAGCTCGACGGCGAAGAGTCCGAGCGCGATCTTCGAGGAGCTGTAGGCGTGCATCCCGCTGTAGCGGCGTGACCAGGAGAGGTCGTCCCAGTTCACCGCGCCCTGGTTGGCGGCGACGCTGATCTGCGACACCACTCGCGCCTGTCCGGCTCGCAGGAGCGGCAGGAGCCCTGCGACCAGCGCCACGTGGCCGAGGTGGTTGGTCCCGAACTGCACCTCGAACCCGTCCGCGGTGGTCTGGCGGGAGGGCGGCGTCATCAGGCCGGCGTTGTTCACGAGCAGGTGGATCGGGAGGCCCTCGTCACTCAGCTCCGCGGCGAGCGCACCGACCGAGGCCAGCGACGACAGGTCGAGGCGGCGCAGCGACAGGTCTGCATCCGGGGTGTCGGCCAGGATGCGCGCGACCGCCGCCTCTCCCTTGGCCGGATTGCGGACGGGCAGCACCACCTCCGCACCCGCGGCAGCGAGCCGGCTCGCGATACGGAGCCCGATCCCGTCGCTCGCGCCCGTGACGAGGGCGCGGCGGCCGGTGAGGTCGGGGAGGGTGATGTCGATGGTCCGGCGTGGCATGGTCTGCTCCTTCGTGCGGCGTCCCTCCACGATGCGGGTGACGGCGAATCGCATCCAGGCCCCCCGCATCCACTGACTGCCGTGCAGTGGATAGCCGCGCGAGGAGCGGGTAGAACGGAGGGACCTGTCGCCTGAGGAGGATGCCGTGATCGATCGGACCGGTCTGGCCGACTTCCTGCGGCACCGTCGCGAGGCGCTGCAGCCCGAGGACGTGGGGATGGTGCGCGGACCGCGCCGTCGGACAGAGGGCCTGCGGCGCGAGGAGGTCGCCGTCCTCTGCCACATGTCGACCGACTACTACGCCCGCCTCGAGCGCGGCGGCGGCCCGGCTCCGTCGGAGCAGATGCTCGCCGCGATCGCCCAGGGGCTGCATCTCACGATCGACGAACGCGACCACCTGTTCCGCCTGGCGGGCCACCGTGCTCCGCCACGGGGGTACTCGAGCGAGCACGTGAGCCCGGGGATGCTCCGCATCCTCGACCGGCTCGTCGACACTCCCGCGGAGATCGTCACCGAGCTCGGCGAGACGCTGCGTCAGACCCCGCTCGGCGTCGCTCTCACCGGCGACACCACGCGCTTCACGGGGGCGTCACGCAGCCTCGGCTACCGCTGGTTCACCGATCCCGCGACGCGGGCGCTGTACGCGCCGCGCGATCACGAGTTCCTGTCGCGGATGTGGGTCTCGGGTCTCAGGGAGGTGATGTCGCTGCGGGGCCGCCCCTCTCGTGCGGCGGAGCTCGCTGATGCGCTCCTCGAGGAGAGCCCCGAGTTCCGGGCGGTGTGGGATCTGCACGAGGTGGGTGTGCGTCCGAGCGAGGTGAAGCACCTCGTGCACCCGGAGCTCGGGGAGCTCGAGCTCAGCTGCCAGACCCTCGTCGACCCGGCGCAGTCGCAGTACCTCATGGTCTACACCGCCGCCCCCGGCAGCGAGAGCCACGACAAGCTGCGTCTCCTCTCCGTGATCGGCGCGACCTCCTTCGCCCCGCCCCGCTGAGCGTCCCGCCCCTCCCCCGCCCTTGTCGCGTCCGCGATCCGGTGCGGATCTGACAGCTGTGGCAGCCTCCCGGCCGCGCAGGCCACCACGACTGCCAGATCCGCGGAACCGGAACCCCGAGGGACCCCGGACGGAGCGCGCACCCCGCAGATGCGACGTCGCCTCGACACCGGATCCCTCGAAGCGAGCGCCAGAGCGCACCGCTGTCGCGGGATCGGTGTCGAGGCGACGGTGATCCGGCCTCGGAGGGGGTCAGTGGGCGATCACGGGCTCCGGCGACTCGTCCGCGGAGGCCGAAGCCGAAGCCGAGGCGGGGGCGGCACCCGCAGGAGCAGCATCCGGGCGGGCCTTGCGGCGGAAGAGGAGCGCCGAGACGACCGCGCCGAGGGCGAAGAACGCGGCGCCCCACCAGTACGCGGTGGAGTAGCTGTGCACGGCCGCGTCGCTCATCACCTGCGGCGTCACGGGAGCGTGCGACGCGAGGAAGTCGGTCGCGGCGGTGGCGGCGAGGGTGTTGAGCAGCGCGGTGCCGATCGACCCGCCGACCTGCTGCGAGGTGTTCACCATCGCCGAGGCGACGCCGGCGAAGTGCCGGTCGACGCCCAGCGTCGCGGTCTGGATCGAAGCGGGCATGATCGACCCCATCCCGACACCGAGGATCATCAGCGGCGGCATGATGTTCGCAGCGTACGAGCTGGAGGAGTCGAGGAAGGTGAGCAGCACCATGCCCGTGGCAGCGACGACCATGCCGAACGGCACCATCACCTTCGGCCCGAGGCGGGGCAGGAAGATGTTCGTCGACAGCTGCGCGGTGAGGATGAGCATGCCGATCATCGGCAGGAACGAGACGCCGGTCTGGATCGGCGAGTACCCCAGCGTCGTCTGCAGGTAGTAGGTGACGAACAGGAAGATTCCGAACATCCCCGCACCGGCGATGAGCACCGAGCTGTAGGCCGCACCGCGGTTGCGGTCGAGCACGATCGACAGCGGCAGCAGCGGATGCGCGGCACGGCGCTGCCAGAGCACGAACGCCACGAGCAGCACGGCGGAGGCAGCGAGCATGCCCCAGGTGATGAACGCGTCCCAACCGTCGGTCTCGGCGTGCGAGAAGCCGAACACGAGGGCGAAGAGCGCGCCCGAGACGAGGATGGTGCCGGGGATGTCGAGCTTCGGCCGCGGGCCGGTGCGGGCCACGTTCGCGACGAACACGACCGCGCCGATGACCGCGATCACGGCGATGACGTCGTTGATGTAGAGGTTCCAGCGCCAGCTGAACTGCTCGGTGAGCACACCCCCGAGCAGCAGGCCCACGGCACCGCCCGCTCCGGCGATGGCGCCGAACACGCCGAACGCGCGGCCCCGCTCCTTCGGGTCGGTGAACGTGGTGGTCAGCACCGCGAGGGCGGTGGGCGCGAGCAGCGCGCCGAAGGCGCCCTGGAGCGCGCGGGCGAAGACCAGCGGGCCGAACGAGTCGGCCATGCCGCCGAGCGCGGAGGCGAGGGCGAACCCGATGAGGCCGATGATGAAGGCCCGCTTGCGGCCGATGAGGTCGGAGATCCGGCCGCCCAGGAGGAGCAGGGAGCCGAACGCGAGGGAGTAGGCGGTGATGATCCACTGCCGGTCGCCATCCGAGAACTGGAGGTCGGCCTGAGCGGCGGGCAGCGCGATGTTCACGACGGTCGCGTCGAGCACGACCATCAACTGAGCCAGGGCGACGGTGGCGAGGGTGAGCCACCGGCGGCTCGAGTGCGCCGGGGTCACGGCGGTGAGGGTGGGAGAAGTCATGCGGGAGACTCTATACGAAACTCGACAGTTCCGAAACCAGAAAGTTCCAGAACATTTGAGTTCCTGAACTATGATGTTCTCATGACCGATACGACCCTCAGCGCCGAGGACGTCGACTCCGCTCCGAAGCTGGGCCGCAAGCGCGACCACTCCCGCGATCCCGAGATCCTCCAGGCCGCACTCGACGTCCTCGCCGAGAAGGGCTACGAGCGGATGACCGTCGACATGGTCGCCACCCGCGCCCGCGCCGGCAAGGCCACTCTCTACCGACGCTGGCCCTCGAAGGCCGAGCTCGTGATCGACGCCGTGGCGTGCATGAAGAGCGCGCATCCCGCCGACCTGCCCGACACGGGCACCCTGCGCGGCGATCTCGTCGCGAACATCAAGACCCCCGCGGTGAAAGACGGTGAGCGCAAGCTGCGCATCATGGCGGGCATGGTGTCGCTGATGTCCGAGTCACCCGAGTTCGCGGATGCGGCGCGTGCCGTCATCGTCGAGCCCCGTGCCGCCGCGCTCCGGATGCTCATCGTCCGCGCGATCGACCGCGGCGAGGTCTCGCCCGACGTCGACGTCTCCCTGCTCGCGCAGCTCATCCCGTCGATGACGGCGTACCAGACGCTGATGCTCGGCAAGGCGGTCGACCGGCAGTACATCATCACGCTGGTCGACGAGATCCTGCTCCCCGCCCTCGGGCTGCCGAGCGGAGACGGCACGACCGCGGGCTCCTGATCTGCCCGCTCGCGTCAGGCGTCGATGCGGGGCTCCCGGGCTTCGCGACCCTCATCGGCGCGGGCCTCGCGATGCGCGTCGTCCGCGGCGTCGCGCGGGGAGATCGCGGGGAGGACGAGCGCGTCGGTGGGGTGCGTCTCCTCCCCGCGTCGCGCCACCGCATGCCAGATCACGAGGATCAGCCCGATGACGTTGATGGCGATGTCGCCGATGAGCAGCAGCCCGGTGTTGTTGACCGCGTAGTCGTGGTTCACGATCGTCTGGTAGACGTGCCCGGCGGCGGCGCCGAGCCCGAAGACGACCGCCGCGACCACGACGACGACCTTCGTGCGGAAGCCCGTCCTGCGGCCGTGCGTCACGATGGCGATGAGCCCGACCCCGAGACTGGCCAGGGCCAGCTCGAGCTGGAACGGCGATTGGGCCCATCCGATCGTCTCCGCGGCGTAGTCGCCGAACACGGAGTGCATGACGAAGTTGATCACCATCGCGATGCCGAGCGCGTAGAACACGAACGCGTTGAGGAACAGGCCGCTCACCACAGAGGCGCTGCGGTGGCCCTTCCAGCGGGCCACCTGCACGGCCGCGACGACGAGTCCCAGCACGAAGCAGCTGATCATGTAGTTGCCGATGACGGCGCGGAGCACGGTGGAGATGACGTCGGAGATCACGGGGCTTCCTTCAGCTCGGGCGCGCGCATCCACATGCCCGCCGACGGAGGTTATCGCCCGCGACACCTGCTGCGCACTGGGGCCGATTGCTAGTGGTGCGCCACCCGCCCGATCCTGTACCGAAGCGGATGACCGCTACGCGATGCTCCAGAAATGGGCGGTACCACCCGGGTTCTCGACCGTGATCGCGTTGTCGAGGTCGCGGTACTGAGCGTCGACCGTATGCCCCACCAGCTTGATGGAGACCGTCCCGTCGGGCTCGATGGTGACCTTGGACACGATCATCGTGTGGTCGACACCGTTGTCGTCCTGGGGATCCCAGTCGAACATCGCGACGTCGCCGACCTTCACCTGGTCGCGCTGGTCGAGCGTGAGGAGCGTGGTGTCGGAGCGGGAGGCGTAGTAGTCGTCCATCTCGTTGCCGCGGATCCAGCTGTAGCTGTAGTCGCCGGTGGTGGCGTAGTCGCTGTACCACTCGTCGTCCTGGGTCCACCCCCGGGCGAGCATGGCCTGGTTCACGAAGTTGCCGCAGTCGTTGTCGCTGAAGACCCCCCACTCGTCGAGGTTGTAGTCCTGCCAGTAGGTGAAGGCGTAGTTCATCTGAGCGTCGACGCCGGTCTGGATCTCGTACCCGTACGTCATCGCCGAGGTCGTGGTGGCACCGTTGGCGAGCGTCACCGAGACCGGCACCGACCCCACGACGAAGTCGACCGCCGCCGGCGTCGTCGCCTCGATCTCCGTGTCGGAGACGACCTCGAAGACCGCCGGCTGGGTGCCGAAGACCACACCCTCGGCCTCGTCGAACCCCGACCCGGTGATCACGACGGTCGCGCCTCCGGCGAGAGGACCGACGGCGGGCGACAGCGACTCCACCTCGACCAGCGTGTCGGCCGCGGCCGGCCCCACGGAGACGTCGGGGCCGCCCTCCCCGGCCCCCGCGCATCCGACCAGCACGACCGCTGTGGCGGCAGCCGATGCGGCGACGAGCGCGGTGCGCCACGACCTGCGGGGGCGGCGCGGGCTGCGGGCACGACGCGGGTGGGATTCCAGGGTGGGGGCATGCATGTTCCCATGCGAACACATTCGTGTTTGTGTCCCCTATGAGAGGGACAAGGATGCACCCCGCGCTAGCGGGCGTCGCCCCCCAGGATGCGCGCTCGGGCCGCTTCTCGCTCGGTGTCGGTGATCTGGCCCGAGGCGCGGAGTTCGTCGAGCTCGCGCAGCTGGTCGGCCTTCGTCGGCGCCGCGCGGAGGACGTCGCTGTCGAGGATCCGTGTGGCGATGTCGGACTGCAGAGTGAGCGGGTTGTGCCCGGCCCGACGCACGCGGATCACGTTGACCACCACCAGCACCACGACGACCACGATGATCACGACGATGACGATCGGGACGATGATGAACAACAGGGTCCTCTCACCGATCATGGCTCTCCCCTCCACACCCTCGATGCGGGCTACCGTACCGCGGACTCGCCGCTACCGCCGTCGGGCCAACCAGACGGTGTGTCCGGCGGACTCGGGATCGTCATCACAGGCATCCGCTCGCGCTCAGATCCAGCCGCGCTCGCGCGCGTGGATCGCCGCCTGCTGTCGACTCGCCAGGCCCAGCTTGCTCAGCACGGACGAGACGTGGTTGCGCACCGTTCCCGCGGACAGGTGCAGGGCGGCCGCGATCTCGGCGATCGTCTCTCCCCGCGCGCCCGCGCGCAACACGTCGAGCTCGCGGTCGGTGAGCGGACTGCGTTCGTCGCTCAGCGCGTCGGCGGCGATCTCGGGGTCGACGTAGCGTCGCCCCGCGGCGACCTCGCGGATCACGGCGGCCACGTCGTCCGCGGGTCGCGACTTCGGCAGGAAGCCGTGGACGCCCGCGCCGAGCGCTCGGCGGAGCACGCCCGGGCGCGCATGACGGGTGACGATCACACACCGCGATCGCACCCGTCGCAGGATCCGCGCGGCGGTGTCGACGCCGTCGAGTCCCGGCATCTCGAGGTCGAGCAGGCACACGTCCGGCTGCACCCTCTCCGCCTCGGCCAGCGCGCTCTCGCCGTCGCGGCACTCCGCGACGACCTCGAGGTCGGGCTCGAGCCGCAGAAGGGCGGCGAGCGCCGTGCGGATCATGTCCTCGTCGTCGGCGATGAGCACTCGGATCACGCCATCACCCCCGCGGGCACCGAGACGGTGACCCGGAATCGATCGCCGGCGTGTCCGGCATCCACCGTCCCCTGCACGCGGCCGATGCGGTCCGCGATGCCGTCCAATCCGGTGCCCCCGGTGCCGCGTACCTCGCGCACGTCGTTCTCGATCGTGAACACCCACGCGCCGTCGCGGCGGAGGAGAGACAGGGATGCCGAGACCCCGCCACCGTGCTTCAGCACGTTCGTGGTGCACTCCCGCACGACGGGCCCCAATACGTCGGCGGGAGCGTTCGCGGCGTCGGGAGCGATGTCGAGGTCGACGCGGAGACCCGCCGCACGCAGCAGGTCGGCGGCGTTGGCGAGCTCATCGGGGAGGGGCACGCCGCGGAACCGCGTGGCCAGCTCCCGGGTGCCCCGCCGTGCCTCGTCGACGCTGGCACGGGCGAGGCGCACCTGTTCGACGGCTGCGGCGGGGTCGCGGGCGAGCGTCTTCTCGGCGAGCTCGAGCTGCAGGGCGATGACCTGGAGGTGGTGCCCCTGCAGATCGTGGAGATCGCTCGCGAGGCGCAGGCGCTCCTGGGCCGCGGCGAGACGACCCTCGGCGCGGCGGGCGCGGTCGAGCTCGCGGACGATGTCCCACCACCACAGCGACGTGGCGGACAGCGGCGGGAGCATCGCGATGAAGACGCCCATCGCGAGCACGCGGGCGACGTATCCCGCCGGACCGAGACGGGTCGCCTCGATCACCCACGCCGCGATGATCAGAGCGACCAGCAGCAGCACGAGGCGGATCCGGATGCCGGACCGCCACCGCAGAAGGCACAGCATCTGCGCCGCGAGGGTCGTGCCGAGCAGAAGGGAGCCGGCCGCGGCGCCCGCGAGCGCCGCCGACGCCACGCCGGCGACGACCAGCGGCCACACGGGCCGGCGCGCGGCCGTGTCCCCCTCGTCGAGGGGCTCCCTGCGGTAGTGCACGAGCAGCAGGATCGCGGATGCGGTGGACCCGGCCGCACCGAGGAGGAACAGCACCGCGTTCAGCACGGGCTCGTTCAGCACCAGCACGAGCGCCCACACGACGAGTCCGAAGATCTGGAGCATCACGATCGAGACGACCGTGTACCACCACGTCACGCGGACGTCGCGGGCATGGCTGGCGGCGGTGGGAGTGCTCACCCCGGCAACTGTACGGCCGTGACATTTGTCACGGGTCCCTCGACGCATCCTCCCGTGCTGACGTGACGCCCTGACACTGCTGCCCAGCGCGCCGGCTCGATGAGATGGGAACACCGCGGAACCAGCCGCGGGCCCACCCCCTCAGGAGCAGTCATGCCGAACCCCGTCTCCGACCTCGTCCTCGGTTTCCAGAACCTCGTCGCCGAGGTCCCCGAGCTCGTCCAGCCCCTCGTCGTGGCCCTCGCCGGCGCCGTGCCCTTCATCGAGGGCGAGGGCGCCGCCGGGATCGGGATCGTGGGCGGCATCCCTCCGATCGTCGCCGCCCTCGCGGGTGCCGTCGGCAACCTGATCTGCGTCACCGTCGTGGTCCTGGCGACCGCGCGTGTCCGCACCGCCGTGACCGCGCGCCGTGGCGGGGGTAGCGGCGGGGACGCGGGTGCGGGCGCCGAGAAGCCGGTCTCGGCGCGGCGCCAGAAGTTCGAGCGCGCCTACCACCGCTACGGGACGCCGGGCGTGAGCCTGCTCGGCCCTCTGCTGCTCCCCACGCAGTTCACCGCGGCCGCGCTCACCTCGACGGGCGTGCCCCCGAGGCGCGTGCTCGCGTGGCAGGCGACCGCGATCGTCCTCTGGACGACCGTGATCACGCTCGTCGTCAGCGGCGTCATCCGCGCGGTGGCGTGACCCCGCCCGCGCCGTCGCGCCGTCACGCTATGCCCTCTTCGGCGGGGCGAGCAGCACGTCGAGGGTCCAGTCCACGCCCTCGTCGACCGTCACGGTGACGGTGCACTCCGGCAGCGAGCGGCCGATCGGGATGTTGGACGAGCCTGTTCCGCCCCCGCAGGTGGTGGCGCCGAAGCTCGTGCCGGTCCCCGGCGCCCAGGCCACATCGAACGGCGCCTCGCCGCTGCAGCGGAAGGACGTGGTCGCCGTGAGCGTCTCGCGGCCCTCCTGCAGCGGGTAGAACGGATTCTCGGGGCAGGCAACCACCCGCCGAACAGCGAGAACCTGCCCCTCCGGGGCCAGACAAAGGGCGGATTCTCGCCGTTCGGCGAGGCCGGAGCGCGACACGCGAACGGCCATCCTCGAGCGGCGAGATCCCGCCCCTCCGCGAGGCCACGCAGGGCGCTTTCCCGCCGCTCGCCGTTCGACGCCCCGGGGATGCGCGCGGCGCGGTGCGCGGCGAGGCGCGGGTGCGAGCTACAGCGCCTCGAGGAGCACGGCGGCGCCCTGGCCGCCGCCGCCGCAGATGCCCGCTGCGCCGAGCGAGCCCGCGCCGAGCGAGGCGAGCTGGCGCGCGAGGGTGCCGACGATGCGGGTTCCGGAGGCGCCGATCGGGTGGCCGAGGGCGATCGCGCCGCCGTACGGGTTCACGATCCCGGGGTCGACGCCCAGCAGCGCCGTGGAGTGCACCGCGACGGCACCGAAGGCCTCGTTGATCTCGACCGCCGCGAGCTCCGACGCCGACCGGCCCGCCCGCTCCAGTGCACGGAGGATCGCGTTCGCGGGCTGCGCGTGCAGCGACACATCGGGTCCCGCCACCATCGCCGAGGCCACCACGCGCGCGAGCGGCGGCCCGGCGAGGGCGATCCGCTCACTGACGAGCACGATCGCGGCAGCCCCGTCGGTGATCTGCGAGGAGTTCCCCGCCGTGATCGTGCCCTCCGGCGAGAACGCGGGGCGCAGAGCGCCGAGGCTGTCGGCGGTGGTCTCAGGCCGGACGCCGTCGTCCGCGTCGATCACGGTCGACCCACGCCGCGACGCGATCTCGTACGGCTCGATCTCCCCGGCCTGGAACGCGGCCGAGGCGGCGAGCCGCTGATGCGACTGCGCCGACCACTCGTCCTGCTCCCGGCGACCGAGGCCGAGCGCGGTGTTGTACGTCTCGGTCGACGCGCCCATCGAGACGTGCTCGAACGCATCCGAGAGACCGTCCACCTCGAGAGTGTCGACGAGCTCGACGGCGCCGTAGCGGCGCCCGGCGCGCGAGCCCGACCAGGCGTGTGGGGCCAACGACATCGACTCCTGGCCCACCGCGACGACGACGTCGGCGTCGCCGTCGTCGATGAGCCGCGCGGCGTGTGCCACCGCGAGCGTGCCCGAGAGACACACCGCGTTGAGGGTGATCGCCGGCACGGTGAGCGGGATGCCCGCCGCGGCCGCGGCCTGGCGCGCAGGGTTCTGCCCCGCGGCGGCCTGCACGACCTGTCCGCCGAGGACCTGATCGACCGCATGCGCGGCGATGCCGGCTCGAGCCAGGGCCGCGCGGATCGCGTGGGCGCCGAGTGCGGTCGCGGGCACGCTCGCGAACGAGCCGGTGAACTTCACGAACGGGGTCCGGGCGTAGCCGGCGAGGAGGGCGCTCATGCTCCGACCCTCTCACGCAGCTCGACCGTGAACGGGGCGCCGGTGCGCGCGGCGACCTCCTCGACGTCGTGACCGGGTGCGACCGCGCGGAGCACGAGCGCCCCGTCCTCGATGTCGAACACCGCGAGATCGGTGACGATCCGGTCGACGACCCCGGCGCCGGTGAGCGGCAGGTCGCAGCGCTCCACGATCTTCGGGCTGCCGTCCTTGGCACTGTGGTCCGTCACCACGATGACGCGCGGCGTGCCGGCGACGAGATCCATCGCCCCACCCATGCCCTTCACGAGCTTGCCCGGGATGGTCCAGTTCGCGAGGTCGCCGTTCGCCGCGACCTGCAGGGCGCCGAGGATCGCGACATGCACGTGTCCGCCGCGGATCATGGCGAACGACGTGGCCGAGTCGAAAACGCTCGCGCCGGGCAGCAGCGTCACGGTCTGCTTGCCCGCGTTGATGAGGTCGGGATCCTCCTCGCCCTCGAACGGGAACGGCCCCATGCCGAGTATGCCGTTCTCGCTCTGCAGCGTCACGCTCACGCCGGGCGGCAGGTTGTTCGCCACCAGGGTGGGGATGCCGATGCCCAGGTTGACGTACTCCCCGTCTCGCAGCTCGGAGGCGGCGATCGCCGCCATCTCGTCTCTCGTCCAGGTCATGGTCGTTCTCCTCTCAGGCCACGCGCGGGCGGACCGTGCGCTGCTCGATGTCCTTCACCCGCGGACGCGCCGTCACCAGGTGCTGCACGAACACGCCGGGGGTGCCCACCGCATCCGGATCGAGGTAGCCGTCGGTCACGACCCGCTCGGCCTCGGCGACCGTCACCCGCCCGCAGGTCGCGACGAGCGGGTTGAAGTTGCGCGAGGTGAGCCGGTAGGCGAGGTTGCCCTCCGTGTCGGCGACGGCCGCGTGCACGAGGGCGAGGTCGGCGACGATCCCGCGCTCGAGCACGTACGTGCGTCCGTCGAACTCGGCCAGCGGCTTGCCCTCCGCGACGGGTGTGCCCACGCCCGTCGCCGTGTAGAAGGCGGGGATGCCCGCCCCGCCCGCGCGCATCCGCTCGGCCAGGGTGCCCTGCGGCACGAACTCCACCTCGAGGGTGCCGTCGAGGTACTGCGACGCGAACAGCCTGTTCTCGCCCACGTACGAAGCGAGCACCTTCCGCACCTGCTTGTTCTCGAGCAGCAGGCCCAGGCCCTTGCCGTCGACGCCCATGTTGTTCGACACGATCGTGAGCCCCGCCACTCCGGAGTCGCGCACCGCCTCGATCAGGTCGGTCGGGTTGCCGCTCAGGCCGAACCCACCCACGGCGATCACCATGTCGTCGGTCAAGAGGTCTTCGAGAGCCTCGACCGCATCCGGCCTGCGCTTGTCCATCGGTCACCCCTTCGTGTGCGTTCCTCCGCACGCTAGCTCCGATCGGATGCTCGCGGGGCGGTCGATCCGCACCTCTTTCTCTGCGTCGGATTCGTTCACATGGTGACCGGAAGATGCGATCATGTCCCACATGGTGGGAACCCATTCGGATGCGCCGGGCGGCTCGCAGGCGCTCCATCGCGCCCTCGCGCTCGTCAAGGCGGTCGGCGAGGCGGATCCGCTCGGTCTGTCGGCCGGTGCCGCCGCCGAGGAGACCGGCCTCACACGCTCGACCACCTCCCGCCTCCTGCGCGCGCTCGCGGCGGAGGGGTTCCTCGACCACGACCCCGGCAAAGGCCGGTGGTACCTCGGGCCCGAGCTGTACCTGCTCGGATCGCGCGCGGCGCGGCGGTACGACATCGCCGACGTCGCCCTCCCCCTCGTCCGGACGCTGGCGCAGGAGACCGGCGAGAGCGCCTTCCTCTCCGCCCTGCGCGGCCACGAGACCGTGTGCCTGCTGCGCGAGGAGGGCAGCTTCCCGCTGCGCTCGTTCGTGCTGTCGGAGGGGGTGCGCTTCCCTCTCGGCGTCGCCTCGGCGGGGATGGTGTTCGCGGCCCTCCTCGACGATGCCGAGCTCGACGACTACCTGCGCGACGACCCCCTGGTGCCGGCGTGGGGCCCGCAGCACAGCGCCGACGAGGTGCGCCGACACGTCGCGATCACCCGCGAGAACGGCTACGCCCTGAACCCCGGACTCGTGCTCGAGGGCAGCTGGGGCATGGGCGCCGTCGTCTTCGACCGCTCGGGCGCCCCCGCGTGGGCACTCAGCCTGACGGGCGTCGAGTCGCGGTTCAAGCCCGCCCGCCAGCCCGAGCTCGGCGCCCGCCTCCTCGAGGAGGCGCACGCCCTCACCCTCGCCCTCCGCGACTCCCCGCGCCGCTGAGCCCCGCCGCGCGCCGCGCCGCAGCGCGCGCCGCGCCGAGTCGCGAGAACCCGCCCTTCCCGCAGCCCGCGAAGGGCCTCTTCTCGCCGTTCGGCGTAGAAACCTCCTCGCGCAGGTGCGGCGCGGGTTCGTCGTGCCGAGGGTGCGGAGTCTCCCTGGGTCGCGTCGAGTCGCGAGAACCCGCCCCTCCCACGACCCGCAAAGGGCCCTTTCTCGCCGTTCGGCGAAGCAGTACCCGCATCCAGGAGGAGTGGGGCTTCCTCGCGTCACCCCGAGTCGCGAGAAGAGGCCCTTCCCGCGGCTCGCGAAGGGCCTCTTCTCGCCGTTCGGCGAAGAGCGCGCGGCGGGGTCAGACCGCGGAGGCGCGGGCGGTGGGCGCGGCGGCGAGGGAGCCGGCGGGGTCGTCGAGGAGGGGGCCGAACGCGAGCTCGGCGGCCCCGATGAGCAGCTGGCGCGAGCGCAGCTCGGCGCGTTCGATCCGCACGCCCTCGGCGAGGCGGGTGAAGGAGGCGCGGGCGACGCGCTGGCGCAGCCGCTCCGGATCGGCCGAGAACATGGTGCCGAGGAAGCCGCCGAGCACGATGAGCTCGGGGTCGAACACGCTGATCAGGTTGGAGATGCCGAGCGCGAGCCGGTCGAGCTGGCGCTCGATCTCGTCGTGGACCTCCGGGTCGTCGCTCGACGAGATGATCTGCTCGAGCTCGTCGGCGTCGATCGAGTCGCGTCCGAGCACCGCGAGCAGGCGCACGAGGCTCACCTCGGTCTCGAGGCAGCCCGTGCGGCCGCAGAAGCAGGCTCGACCGCCGGTGTGCACCGACGTGTGGCCGAGCTCGGCGGCGAACCCGCGGGCGCCGGAGAGGGCGTGCCCGTCGACGATGACGCCACCGCCGATGCCCGAGGTCGATCCGTTGAGGTAGACCATGTTCTGCACGCCGCGGCCGATCCCCCACAACCGCTCCGCCACGATGCCGAGGTTCGCGTCGTTCGCCGCGTGCGCGGGGTAGCCGAGCGCGGCGGCCATCGGGCCGGCGAGCGGCTCGTCGCGCCACTCGAGGTGGGGCGCGAGGGCGATGACACCCTCCTCGGCGGTGACGAGCCCGGGGACGGCCAGACCTACGCCGACGACGCGGTACTTCTCGTCGAGCTCGCCGCGCATCCCGTCGACGATCGCGGAGACGATGTTGATCGTCTCCTTCGCCGTCGGCACGCCCGTGGTCTGGAACCGCACGCGCTTGTGCACCACCCCGCCGAGGCCGACGACGCCGATGATGATCGCGTCGACGTCGGGGTTCACCGCGAGGGCGACGACGTTCTCGTTCGCGTGCACGAGCGGACTCGGGCGGCCGACGCTGCCGGTCTCGCTCGGTTCGGTCTCGTACGCCAGCCCCAGCGCGATGAGCTCGCCCACGAGGGCGCCGATGGTCGAGCGGTTGAGTCCCGTCAGCCGGGTGAGCTCGGCCCTCGAGCGCACACCGCCGTGATGCAGGATCGACAGGAGCGTGCGGAGGTTGTTGCGCCGGATGCGGTCGTTCGGCGAGCCTCCGGCGAGAGAAGGGGCGGACCCTGGGGTCACTCGCATCGCGCTGCCCCTCCTCTCTTCCGGGTCCAGGCTATCGGCCGGAGCGGCGCTTGTTGATGATGTCGAAGGCGACGGCCAGGAGGAGCACGAGGCCCTTGATGGCCTGCTGCCATGCCGCATCCACCGAGAGGATCGACAGGCCCATGTTGAGCACGCCCATCACGAGGCCGCCGATGACCGCTCCGACCACAGTGCCGACGCCCCCCTGCACGGCCGCGCCGCCGATGAAGACCGCGGCGATCGCATCCAGCTCGTAGCTCTGACCAGCCGACGCGACGGCGCTGCCCGCACGGGCGGTGGCGACCACACCGGCGAGCCCGGCGAGCACACCCATGTTCACGAAGATGCCGAAGTCGACCCAGCGCGTCTTGACGCCGCTCATCTCCGCGGCGAAGCGGTTGCCTCCCATCGCGTAGACGTGGCGGCCGAAGGTCGACCGGTTCAGCACGAAGGTGTACAGCAGGATGAGGCCGGCCAGGATGATGAGGATGATCGGCGTTCCGCTGTATCCGCTGAGCAGCCAGGCGAGTGCCATCACCGCGACGACCGCGATGATGCTCTTCGCCCAGGCCGATCCGGCGGGCTCGCGAGGCAGCTCGAGCTTCTTCAGCGTGCGGCGCTTGACGGCGACCTGCACGATGAAGGCCGCCGAGGCCAGCAGTCCCAGCAGGAGCGTGAAGGTGTCACGCCCGCCGATCTCGCCGAGGAAGTCCGGCACCCAGCCGGCGCCGATCGCGGTGAACTCCGCGGGCAGTCCGCTGATCGTGCCGCCCGTGAGGAGCACGAGGGTGAGACCGCGGAAGATCAGCATGCCCGCCAGGGTCACGATGAACGCCGGTATCCCCACGAAGGCGACCCAGAAGCCCTGCCAGGCGCCGATCACCGCACCCACGACGAGCGAGAGCAGCACGGCGGCCCACCACGGCAGCCCCCAGCTGTTCATCGCCAGGGCCGCGACGGCCCCGACCAGCGCCACGACCGATCCCACGGAGAGGTCGATGTGTCCGGCGATGATGACGATCACCATGCCGATGGCGAGGATGAGGACGTAGGAGTTCTGCTGGATCAGGTTGTTGACGTTGCCCGGCATGAGCAGACGTCCGCCGGTGAGGATCTCGAACAGCAGGATGATGACGGCCAGCGCGGCGAGGATGCCGTACTGGCGGAGGTCGATCCGCCGCCGCCGGGGGGACTTGACCTTGCTGGGCCCGGCCGGTTCGGTCGGTGCCTCGGTGATTGTGTTGGTCATCGACGCGCTTCCCTTCCAGCGGTCATGTGACGCATGAGCGTCTCCTGCGTGGCGTTCTCGCGGGCCACTTCGCCCGTGATCCGTCCTTCTGCGATGGTGTAGATGCGGTCGGAGAGACCGATCAGCTCGGGCAGCTCCGAGGAGATGACGATGACCGCCTTCCCCTGCGCCGCGAGCTCGTTGATGATGCCGTAGATCTCGTACTTGGCCCCGACGTCGATGCCGCGGGTGGGCTCGTCCAGGATGAGGACGTCCGGCCCCGTGAACATCCACTTGCTCAGCACGACCTTCTGCTGGTTGCCGCCCGAGAAGCTTGCCCACGACCGAGGTCACGCTGGGCGCCTTGATGTTCATCTGCCTGCGGTACTCGTCGGCGACCTGGTACTCGCGGTTGCGGTCGATGACCCCGAGGCGGACGAGCTTGCCCAGCGCGGCGGCCGACACGTTGACCGTGATGTCGCCGATGAGGTTGAGCCCGAAGCGCTTGCGATCCTCGGTGGCGTAGGCGATCCCGTTGCGGATGGCCTCGTTCACCGTCCGGGTCGAGATCTCCCTGCCCGCCTTGAAGACGCTCCCCGAGATGTTCGTGCCGTAGGAGCGGCCGAAGACGCTCATCGCCAGCTCGGTTCGCCCCGCACCCATGAGGCCGGCGAACCCGACGATCTCGCCGGCCCGGACGAAGAAGGAGGCGTCGTCGACGACCTTCCGCTCGGTGTCGACGGGGTGGTACGCGGTCCAGTGCTCGACGCGGAAGTACTCCTCGCCGATCTCCGGCGTGCGCGGCGGGAACTGGTTGTCGAGCGGGCGGCCGACCATCGCGCGGATGATCCGATCCTCCGTCGCATCCGGCTCGTCCATGCGGAACGACTCGATCGTCTTGCCGTCGCGGATGATCGTCACCGAGTCCGCGATCCGGCGGATCTCCTTGAGCTTGTGGGAGATGATGATGCAGGTGATGCCCTGCTCCCGCAGCTGGTCGATGAGGCCCAGCAGGTGCTCGGAGTCGTCGTCGTTGAGTGCGGCGGTGGGCTCGTCGAGGATGAGGAGCTTCACCCGCTTCGACAGCGCCTTCGCGATCTCGACCAGCTGCTGCTTGCCGACGCCGAGCTCGAGCACCGGCGTCGCCGGGTTCTCGTTGAGACCGACGCGGTCCAGGAGCTGGGCCGCCTCGCGATTGGTGCGGTTCCAGTCGACGAACCCGCGCTTCGTGAGCTCGTTGCCGAGGAAGATGTTCTCGGCGATGGAGAGGTAGGGGCTGAGGGCGAGCTCCTGGTGGATGATGACGATGCCGTCGCGCTCGGAGTCGTTGATCGTGCGGAACTCGATCTCCTTGCCGTCGAACTCGATCGAGCCGCCGAAGGAGCCGTGCGGGTAGACACCGCTCAGCACCTTCATCAGCGTCGACTTGCCGGCGCCGTTCTCGCCGCAGATCGCGTGCACCTCACCGCGCTCGACCGTGATCGAGACGCCGTCCAGCGCCTTGACGCCGCTGAACTCCTTGGTGATGTCACGCATCCGCAGGATGGGATCAGCCATGGGCTGCCTTCCGTGGGTGGGGACTTCTGTGGTCGGGGAGAGTGGCCGAAGCGGCGGCGGACCGGAGAGTGATCGGTCCGCCGCCGCCTCGGTACTGGGGGCGAGCTCTGCCTGCTCGCCGGGGATCAGAGTCCGACGTCGGACGCCTGGAGGAACCCGCTGTCGATGAGCAGCTTCTGCACGTCGTCCTTCACGACCACCTGCGGGTCGAGGAGGTAGGCCGGCACGACCTTCTCACCGTTGTCGTAGGTCTTGGTGTCGTTGACCTCGACCTCCTGACCGGCGTTGATCTGCTGGATCATCTGGAAGACCCGGTCACCGAGCTCGCGGGTGTCCTTCCACACGGTCATCGACTGCTCACCGTCGAGGATCGCCTTGACGTTGGCCTTGTCGGCGTCCTGACCGGTGATGACCGGCCAGGCCTCGCCCGCCTTGTAGCCGGCCGACTTCAGCGACTGCTCGATGCCGAGCGCGAGGCTGTCGTTGGGCGACAGGACGACGTCGACCTTCTGGCCGCCGCTGTAGAACGACGACAGGCGGTTGTCCATCTCGGCCTGGGCGTCATCCGAACCCCAGCCGAGGATTCCGATCGACTTCCAGCCGTCCTCCCCCTCGGGGATCTTGCCGGAGGGCACCACGAGCTGACCGCTCTTCACGTAGGGCTCGAGCACGTCCCAGGCGCCGTGGAAGAAGAAGCCCGCGTTGTTGTCGTCGGGGCTGCCGGCGAAGGGCTCGAAGTTGAACGGACCCTTGCCGTCCTTGAGGCCCAGCTGCTCCTCGATGTACTGGCCCTGGAGCTGACCGACCTTGTAGTTGTCGAAGGTCGCGTAGTAGTCGACGTTCGGCGAGCCGTTGATCAGGCGGTCATAGGCGATGACCTTGACGTCCTGCTTCTTGGCCTCGTCGAGCACCGGCCCGAGGGTCTGACCGTCGATCGCCGCGATCACGAGGATCTTGGCGCCGCTGGCGACCTGGTTCTGGATCTGCGAGATCTGCTGCTCGGTCTTGTTGTCCGCGTACTGCAGGTCGACGGTGCACCCGGCGTCCTGCAGCTTCTTCTGCAGACCCTCGCCGTCGTTGATCCAGCGCTCGAGGCTCCGTGTGGGCATCGAGATCCCGACGTTGCAGTCCGCGCCGGCCGAATCGGTGCTGCCCGATCCGCCCCCGGAACTGCATGCGGCGAGACTCGCGGCAAGGCCTCCCACGACCGCGAGCGCCAGCAGCTTCTTGGTGAAGGACACTTCATTACCTCCTCGTAATGGCCAGCCTCGACGTGAGGCTGGGCTTGTCGGAGGACAGTCTTACGCGAGTTTGTTCTTCGGCGCAACAATGGATTTTCCGGACCAGGCGGCTTTGACATCGGCCTCGTGACGGGATTATGTTCTGGCACGTAACTTTTGGCACCCACCAATGACGCTGCAAGGAGCCTCGGATGTCCCTCACCCCCACCCGCGACGACAAGTTCTCGTTCGGACTCTGGACCGTCGGCTACAACGGCGCCGACCCGTTCGGTGGCCCGACCCGCGCTCCGCTCGACGTCGTGCACGCCGTCGAGAAGCTCTCCGAGCTCGGCGCCTACGGCCTCACGTTCCACGACGACGACCTCTTCGCCTTCGGCTCGACGGATGCGGAACGCGACACCCAGATCGGCCGGCTCACGCAGGTCCTCGCCGACACCGGTGTCATCGTCCCGATGGTGACCACCAACCTGTTCTCGGCCCCGGTCTTCAAGGACGGCGGCTTCACCTCCAACGACCGCGCCGTGCGCCGCTTCGCCCTCCGCAAGGTGCTCCGCAACCTCGACCTCGCCGCCGAGCTGGGTGCGAAGACCTTCGTCATGTGGGGTGGCCGCGAGGGCGCCGAGTACGACAGCGCCAAGGACATCCGCTCCGCGCTCGAGCGCTACTGCGAGGCCGTGAACCTGCTCGGCGACTACGTCACCGACAAGGGGTACGACATCCGCTTCGCGATCGAGCCCAAGCCCAACGAGCCCCGCGGCGACATCCTGCTCCCCACCGTCGGACACGCCCTCGCCTTCATCGAGACGCTGGAGCGCCCCGAGCTGGTCGGCCTCAACCCCGAGGTCGGACACGAGCAGATGGCCGGCCTCAACTTCGCCGCCGGCATCGCGCAGGCGCTGTACCAGGGCAAGCTCTTCCACATCGACCTCAACGGCCAGCGCGGCATCAAGTACGACCAGGACCTCGTGTTCGGCCACGGCGACCTGCAGAACGCGTTCGCGCTCGTCGACCTGCTCGAGAACGGCGGCCCGAACGGCGGCCCGGCCTACGACGGCCCGCGCCACTTCGACTACAAGCCGTCGCGCACCGAGGACGAGACCGGCGTGTGGGACTCCGCCGCCGCCAACATGCGCATGTACCTCCTCCTCAAGGAGCGCGCCGCCGCATTCCGTGCCGACCCCGAGGTCCAGGAGGCGCTCGAGGCGTCGCGCGTGCTCGAGCTGGCGCAGCCCACGCTCGGCGAGGGCGAGAGCTACGACGACCTGCTCGCCGACCGCGGCGCGTTCGAGGACTTCGACGCCGACGCCTACTTCAACGGCCGCGGCTTCGGGTTCGTCCGTCTGCAGCAGCTCGCCGCCGAGCACCTGCTGGGCGCGCGCTGACGACTCTCGTAGTCTGACCCTGTCCGTACCTGGTCGAAGGAGACCGCACATGCCCCTCGTCGCCGGCGTCGACTCGTCGACCCAGAGCTGCAAGGTCGTCATCCGCGACGCCGAGTCGGGGGAGCTGGTCCGCTCGGGCCGAGCCGCGCATCCGGCCGGCACCGAGGTCGACCCCCGTCACTGGTGGGACGCCCTCCGCGCGGCGCTGGCGGATGCGGGCGGCCTGTCCGACGTCGCGGCGATCTCCGTCGCGGGTCAGCAGCACGGCATGGTGGTGCTGGATGGGGAGGGTCGCGTCATCCGGCCGGCCCTGCTCTGGAACGACACCCGCTCGGCCGCCGCCGCCTCCGCCCTGATCGACGAGCTCGGGGCGGAGGCACTGGCGAGCCGGACCGGGTCGGTGCCGGTCGCCTCGTTCACCGCGACCAAGCTGCGCTGGCTGCGCGACGCCGAGCCGGCCGCGGCCGAGCGCGTGGCGGCGGTCGCGCTGCCGCACGACTGGCTCACCTGGCGGCTGCGCGGGTTCGGCCCCACGGGCGAGAGCCCGCTCGGCCCCGTGCTCGACGAGCTGGTCACCGACCGGTCGGATGCGTCGGGCACCTCCTATTGGAATCCCGCCACGGGCGAGTACGACCGCGAGCTGCTCGTGGCCGCCCTCGGCCACGACGCCGTGCTCCCCCGTGTGCTCGGCCCGTTGGAGTCGGCGGGGACGACCGCCGACTCCTCGGCGGCGGGGATCCCGGCCGGCATCGTGGTCGGGCCCGGAGCGGGCGACAACGCCGGCGCCGCCCGCGGGCTGGGGGCGGGGCCGGGCGACGCGATCATCTCGATCGGCACGTCCGGCACGGTATTCGCCGTGACCCCCTCGCCCGCGGCGGATGCCTCGGGCGCGGTCGCCGGGTTCGCCGACGCCTCCGGCGTCTTCCTCCCGCTCATCGCGACGCTGAACGCCGCCCGCATCCTCGACTCGATCGCTGCGCTCCTCGGCGTCGACCACGCCGAGCTCGGCGAGCTGGCGCTCACCGCGCCCGCCGGCGCGGACGGACTGGTGCTGCAGCCGTACTTCGAGGGCGAGCGCACCCCCAACCTGCCCGACGCCACGGCGACGCTGTTCGGCATGACGATCGCGTCGACCACGCGGCCCGGGCTCGCGCGAGCCGCTATCGAGGGCATGCTCTGCGGGCTCGCCGACGGGCTCGACGCGCTGCGCGCGGTGGGCGTCGAGCCGGAGCGGGCGCTGCTCATCGGCGGCGCCGCGCTCAACCCCGCGGTGCAGCGGATCGCGGCGGAGGTCTTCGACGTGACGATCGCCGTCCCCACCCCGGGCGAGTACGTGGCCGACGGCGCCGCGCTGCAGGCGGCCGCCGTCCTCGCGGGCGCCTGGCCCACCTGGCCGCTCGCCCTGGAGGCCGAGCTCGCCCCCACCACCGTCCCCCGCATCCGCACCCAGTACGCCGCCCGCCGCCCCGCCTGACCCGCCGCGTCGGCGCCCGCGGGCAGCGCGGAGCGGGGAGTTCGCCGGGTGGTGACATCGGGGTGGGTGGGCGGGGTTAGCCTGGGCGCGTGACGCAGGCACCCGAGATCAGCACCGTCGGAGAGCTCCGCGCCTCCGGCCACGTCCAGAAGCCCCTCCGCACCGAGATCCGCGACAACCTCCTCGCCCGGCTGAGAAGCGGGGAGGACGCCTGGCCCGGCCTCCACGGCCTCGACGACACCGTCATCCCGCAGCTCGAGCGCGCGCTCCTCGCCGGGCACGACGTGGTGCTGCTCGGCGAGCGCGGCCAGGGCAAGACGCGACTCCTGCGCACGATGGTGGGCCTCCTCGACGAGTGGACGCCGGTCATCGACGGGTCCGAGCTCGGCGAACATCCGTACGAGCCCATCACCCACGCCTCCCAGCTGCGGGCGCTCGAGCTCGGCGACCGCCTGCCCGTCGCGTGGCGCCACCGCGACGAGCGGTACGCCGAGAAGCTCGCCACCCCCGACACGAGCGTCGCCGACCTCATCGGCGACGTCGACCCCATGAAGGTGGCCGAGGGCCGCAGCCTCGGCGATCCCGAGACCATCCACTTCGGCCTCATCCCCCGCAGCCACCGCGGCATCGTGGCGATCAACGAGCTGCCCGATCTCGCCGAGCGCATCCAGGTCGCGATGCTCAACGTGATGGAGGAGCGCGACATCCAGATCCGCGGCTACGTTCTGCGCCTGCCGCTCGACGTGCTGGTGATGGCGAGCGCGAACCCCGAGGACTACACCAACCGCGGGCGCATCATCACGCCGCTGAAGGACCGCTTCGGCGCCGAGATCCGCACCCACTACCCGCTCGAGCTCGACGCCGAGATCGCGGTCATCCGCCAGGAGGCCGACCTCGTCGCCGAGGTGCCGGATGCGCTGGTCGAGATCCTCGCCCGGTTCACCCGCAACCTGCGCGAGTCGTCCTCCGTCGACCAGCGCAGCGGCGTCAGCGCGCGCTTCGCCATCGCGGGCGCCGAGACGATCGCCGCTGCCGCTCTCCACCGTGCGGCCGTGCAGGGCGAGTCGGATGCGGTCGCCCGCGTCGTCGACCTCGAGACGGCCGTGGAGGTGCTGCGCGGGAAGATCGAGTTCGAAGCGGGTGAGGAGGGCCGCGAGACGGAGGTGCTCACCCACCTGCTGCGGACCGCGACCGCCGAGACGGTACGGCATCACTTCCGGGGGCTCGACTTCGGCCCCCTCGTCGACGCGATCGAGGCCGGAGCGATGATCACGACCGGCGAGCGGGTCGCCGCCCGCGACGTGCTGTCGGGGCTCCCTGCGCTCGGCGAGTCCGACCTCTACGACAAGATCTGCGAGCGCCTCTCCGCCACCTCCGACGGCGAGCGCGCGTGCGCCGTCGAGCTCGCCCTCGAGGGCCTCTACCTCGCCCGCCGGGTGGGCAAGGACACCGACGGCATCGAGACGGTCTATGGCTAGGCCGAAGGACCGCACGCGGTTCCGGCGGTACGAGGGCGGCGATCCGCTCGCCCCTCCGGTCGACCTCGCCGAGGCGCTCGACGCGATCGGCGCCGACGTGATGGCGGGGTCCTCGCCCGAGCGGGCGATGCGCGAGTTCCTCCGCCGCGGCGGCCGCGATCAACGTGGGCTCGACGACCTCGCCCGCCGCGTCGCGGAGAAGCGGCGCGAGCTGCTGCAGAAGCACGACCTGGGCGGCACGCTCCGCGAGGTGAAGGAGCTGCTCGACCGCGCCGTGCTCGAGGAGCGCAAGCAGCTCGTGCGCGACGTCGATCTCGACGACACCGACCGCGCGTTCTCGCAGATGCGCCTCGACAGCCTCCCGCCCTCGACCGCCGCCGCCGTCAACGAGCTGCGCGACTACCAGTGGACCTCGGCCGACGCCCGCCGCGACTACGAGCAGATCGAGGATCTCCTGGGTCGCGAGATGCTCGACCAGCGCTTCGCCGGGATGAAGCAGGCCCTCGAGAACGCGACCGAGGAGGACCGCGCGGCGATCGACGGCATGCTGTCGGACCTCAACGATCTGCTCGAGAAGCACCAGCGCGGCGACGACACCCCCGACGACTTCGACCGCTTCATGGCCGAGCACGGGCAGTTCTTCCCCGAGAACCCGAAGGACGTCGACGAGCTGCTCGACGCGCTCGCCGCCCGAGCCGCCGCCGGGCAGCGGATGCTCAACTCGATGACGGCGGAGCAGCGCGCCGAGCTCGCCGAGCTGTCGGCGCAGGCGTTCGGCTCGCCGCAGCTGATGCAGTCGCTCGACCGGCTCGACTCGAACCTGCGCTCGCTCCGTCCCGGCGAGGACTGGTCGGGGTCGGAGGGCTTCTCGGGCGACGAGGGGCTGGGCCTCGGCGACGGCACCGGCGCCCTGCAGGATCTCGCCGACCTCGACGCCCTCGCCGAGCAGCTCGCGCAGTCGCACGACGCGTCCCGCCTCGACGACGTCGACCTCGACGCGGTCGCCCGCCAGCTCGGCGATGACGCCGCCGTCGACGCGCGCACCCTCCGCGACCTCGAGCGGGCGCTGCGCGAGAACGGCACCCTCCGCCGCGACGCGAGCGGGGCGCTGAAGCTGAGCCCGCGCGCCATGCGCCAGCTGGGTCGCTCGATCCTGCGCGACGTCGCCACCCGGATGTCGGGCCGCCAGGGCCAGCGCGACACCCGCAACGCGGGGGCGTCGGGCGAGCTCTCGGGCGCGACGCGCGCGTGGGAGTTCGGCGACACCCAGCCGTGGGACATCCCGCGCACGGTGCTCAACGGGGTGCGTCGCCGGCTCCGCACGGGCGGGGCCGATGCGTCGGGTCGATTGATCGCCATCGACGACATCGAGGTGGCCGAGACCGAAGCGCGCACGCAGGCGGCGGTGGCGCTCCTCGTCGACACCTCGTTCTCGATGGCGATGGACGGGCGCTGGGTGCCGATGAAGAAGACGGCGCTCGCGCTGCACACGCTGATCCGCTCCCGGTTCCGCGGCGACCACCTGCAGCTCATCGGCTTTGGTCGGCACGCCCAGGTGATGGACATCGACGAGCTCACCGGCCTCGACGCGATGTGGGACAAGGGCACCAATCTGCACCACGCGCTGCTGCTGGCCAACCGGCACTTCCGCAAGCACCCGAACGCGCAGCCCGTGCTGCTCATCGTCACCGACGGCGAGCCCACGTCGCACCTGGAGGCGGACGGATCGGTGTTCTTCGACTACCCGCCGCATCCGCTGACCATCGAGAAGGCGGTGCGCGAGCTCGACGCCTCGATGCGTCTGGGCGCCCAGACGACCATCTTCCGCCTCGGCTTCGACCCGGGTCTCACCCGCTTCGTCGACGCCATGGCCCGGCGGGTGGGCGGCCGGGTGGTGGCCCCCGAGCTCGACGACCTCGGCGCCGCCGTCGTCGACTCCTACCTCGGCAGTCGCGGCCGCGGCAACGGAGGCGGTGTCGGATCCTCCTTCGGCGACTGGCCGGGCTCTCCCGGCCTCTGGACGGGTTGACCGCCGTCAGGCGGCGAGGGCGTGGAGTCGCGCGGTGAAGGCGTTCCACGACTCCAGGGTGGAGTCGCGACGCACGACCGCCAGCGGAAGCTCGACGGTCGAGCCGCCCGTCGCGATGGTCACCGTCACCGCGAGGCCGTCGACCGCCGCACCGCGGATGTGGGCGGGAGGCGCCACGACGACCGGGATCATCTCCCCCGGCGCCCCGAGCCACAGCGCGAGCCCGTCGTCGCCCGCGGACGCGACGACCTCGGTCGTCGCTCCGGGCTCCCAACCGGCATCCCCCGTGGCACCGCCGTCCGCGGCCGGCAGCTGCTCGGCGGCGAGGTCGAGCGCGAGCGTGCGAGACACCAGCACGACGGCGGCATCAGGTCGGAGGCGCTGCACCGACGCGACGCGGCGCTGACCACCGGACCGGCGGCCGAGCCGGAACACCAGCACCACCACGACCAGCACGGCGATGACGGCCGTGACGCCCGGCACGAGCGCGCCGTCGCCGAAGATCGCGCCCCGCATCAGCCCGCGTAGCCGGGGGCGGCGGGGAGTCCGAAGAACTCCTCGAGGGTCTCGACCCCGGCGGCGTGCATCTCGGTGGCCAGCGGCACGCCGACGTAGCGGAAGTGCCACGGCTCGTACTCGTACCCGGTCACCTGGGTCTTGTCGGCCGGGTACCGCAGGATCCACCCGAACCGCCAGCCGTTCTGGGCCAGCCACTGCCCGGCCGCGGTGTTGGCGAAGCAGAGCCCGTCGGTCGAGCATCCGCTCACAGTGTCGAGGATGTCCATGGCGAGGCCGGTCTGGTGCTCGCTGAAGCCCGGCCGGGCCGAGGTGAGGTCGGCTCCGGCGACCCCGAGCTGGTCGACGTAGTACTGGTACGCGCGCACCTGCACGCTGTAGGAGCGGTACCCGCTCTGGGCGACCAGCTGCACGCCGATCTCGTCGAGCGCGGCGTGGAACATCTGCTCGAGCGACGCGGCCGCCTCGGCCCGCATCTGGTAGCCGTTCGGGTTGGGCATGTCGGCGGGGAGGTCGACGAGGTCGGGCGGCACGAAGTCGGCGCCGTCCTGGATGGGACGCAGCTTGTTCACGACGACCCAGGTGCTGAGCGGGTCGTCGAGCGACTGCGCGGTGCGGTCGAACGCGGGAGGGGCCGGCGGCTCGGTGAGCTCGGGGGTGGGCGTCGGTGTGGGTGTGGGCGTGGGCTCCGGCATGGTGCTCGCCTCCGGGGTGCTCGATGCGGATGCGGTGGCGGAGGACGCGAGGTCGGAGGCGGCGGGCGCTCCTCCCCCGATCACTCCGGTGACGAGGAGCACGGTGACGACGATCCCCGCCAGAACCCCCAGCGATCCCACAGCGGCCAGGGCGGCGACGATGCGCCGGCGTCGGTAGAGCCGCCGCCTCTGCTCCCGTTCTCTCGCCCTCGACACCCGGCCATGCTACCGGGGCGACCTCGTCGTCCTCTCCGGCCCCTCCGAGCCCGTGCTCAGCCCGCATCCGGGGCCTTCCGATGGGGAGTTCTCCCCATACTCGAGTTTTGGTCCGAGAATCCGAATCGTGTTTGAATTGCCCCCAGATGCGGGGGACCGTCACCCGAAGGCGCGCCCTGTCGCAGCAGCCCTCTCGTCCACCCGGGGAGGGCTCTGCCCGTTGACGCTTGCCCACGAGAAGAGACGAACTCCACCCGACGATTGGGAGACCCGTGAGGCTGTTCGAGACCATCCGCCACCACAAGGCGGCGACCGCGACCGTGGCGACGACCGCCGCCCTCGCGATCGGGGTCACGACCATGGCGTTCGTGTATCAGGGTGTGACCACCGCCGACGTCGAGCTGAACGACGGCGGCGTGTGGGTGACGAAGCCCTCTGCTCTTCTGGTGGGGCACCTCAACGCCCAGGCGCAGGTGCTCGACGGCGGCACGAAGATGGGGTCGAGCTCGTTCGACATCCTGCAGTCGGGCGACACGGTGCTCAGCGTCGACACCGCGACCGCGACGATGACCACGATCGATCCGGTCACGGTGAGCCTCGGCAACCCGGTGACCCTGCCCGAGAGCGCGACGGTCAGCCTCGGCGACCAGACGGTCGCAGTGGTGGAGGGCGAGAGCGGCCTGCTCTGGGCGATGCCCGCCTCGCAGGCACCGAACTTCCTCGCCGACCCCGACAACCCGACCTACGATCTCGGCTCAGGTGGCACGGCGACGGTCGGCGTGGACGGTGTCGTCCACGGTCTCGACCGCGCCGACGCGCAGCTCGTCGACATCCCGATGCTCGACAACGGCCAGCCCGGCGACCCGGTCACCCACGGGCTGCCCACCATCCCCGAGAACGCGCAGCTCACGCTCACGTCGGTGGGCTCGCAGGGCGTGCTGTTCGACAGCGCGACGGGCACCGTGGTCACCGACTCGGGTTCGACCATCGAGGTGCCGGATGCGCAGGGCGGCATCGTGCAGAAGCCCGGCCCGGACTCGGACGTGGTCCTCATCGCGACCGAGTCGTCGCTGATCGAGCAGCCGCTGTCGGGCGGCGACCCCGTGGTGGTGGACGCGGGCAAGCCCGGCACCCCGACTGCGCCGGTCAGCATGGGCGGATGCGCCTACTCGGCGTGGGCCGGCTCGGGCGCCTACGTCCGCGACTGCGCGGGTGACGACGACGACGTGTCGCAGCAGGTCGAGGGCATGTCCGCGACCGCGCAGCTGACCTTCCGGGTGAACCGCAACGTCGTGGTGCTCAACGACCTGTCGACGGGCACCGTGTGGCTGGTCGACCAGGACATGAAGAAGGTCGACAACTGGGACGACATCGCGCCGCCGCCGGACGAGACCCAGACGAACGAGGAGGACGACTCCACCCAGGAGGAGCTGCAGGTCCTCCTGCCCGAGCGCAGCGAGCAGAACAACCCGCCGGTGGCGCAGGACGACCAGTTCGGCGTGCGCGCCGGCCGGACCGTCATCCTGCCGGTGATCGACAACGACTCCGACCCCGACGGCGACCTCCTCACCGCGACCGTGGACGGCGGCGGAGATCTGGCGATCGGCCGGGTGGAGCGCATCCTCAACGGCGCCGCACTGCAGATCGCCGTCAACCCCGACGCGTCGGGCAACGCCACCTTCACGTACACGATCGACGACGGCCGCGGCGGCACCGACTCCGCGACGGTGACCCTGTCGGTGAAGGCGCCCGGCGAGAACGACGCTCCCACGCAGAAGCGCGTGCCGACGGTGCTCGCCGAGCTCGGCTCGACCGTCACCTACAACGCGCTGCCGGACTGGATCGACCCCGACGGCGACGACCTGTTCGTGCGCTCGGCGGTCGCGCAGGGCGCCAACCAGGTGCAGTTCACCCCCGACGGCAAGATCACCTTCACGAGCCTCGATCCGGATCCGGGCCGCAAGGACATCACCGTCACCGTCTCCGATGGGAAGGCCGACACCGAGGGCACCATCCACGTCGAGGTCCGCGATGTCGGCACCCTCGGCCCGGTGACGAACAACGACCTCGTCGTCGCCAAGGCGGGCGAGCCCGTGACGGTCTCGCCCCTGCAGAACGACTCCAGCCCGAGCGGGGCGCCGCTCCGCCTGGCGAAGGTCAACGAGGTCCCGGGCGCCACAATCCTGCCGGACTACACGACCGGCACCTTCTCCTTCACGGCGCCCGCCGCCGGCCAGTACTACACCGAGTACCTCGTCACGAACGGGCCGAAGTCGGCCTCGGGTCTCATCCGCATCGTCGTCGAGCCCGCCGACGACAGCGACGCACCACCCGTGGCGGTGCAGGACCGCGCCCTGCTGCCCGTCGGCCGCTCCACGCTCGTGAACGTGCTCGCCAACGACACCGATCCCAACGGCAAGATCCTCGGCGTGCAGTCGGTCAACGTGCCGGAGGACTCGGGCATCTCGGTCGAGGTCCTCGAGCACGAGACGCTGCGCGTCACCGACACCGCGGGTCGCGGCACACCGGTGACCTTCACCTACACGGTCACCAACGGAACGAAGTCGGCGGTCGGCGAGGTGTTCGTCCTCCCGATCGCGCCGCCGGACCGCCTGCGGCCTCCCGTCGCCACCGACGACGAGGTCAGCGTCCGCGCCGGCGACGTCACCACGATCAACGTGCTCGCGAACGACTACCACCCGGATGGCGACACGATCTCGCTCTCGCCCACCCTGGTCGAGCCGCTGATCGACCCCGCCGACGGCGATCTCTTCGTCGACCAGAACACCCTCCGTTTCAAGGCGGGCCCGAATCCCAAGACCGTCTACGCCACCTACGAGGTCGTCGACAGCCAGGGCCAGAAGGACGCCGGCTACGTCACCATCCACATCCTCGCCGCCGACGGCCAGAACTCGCCGCCGCGCCCGCAGGACGTGACCGTCCGCGCCCTCCAGGGCACGACCGTCCGCATCCCGATCCCGCTGAACGGCATCGACCCCGACGGAGACTCGGTCACCCTCGTGGGCCAGGACACCGCACCCAGCAAGGGCCGGATCACCGAGGTCGGCGAGGCCTGGCTGGTGTACGAGGCGTACCCGGATGCGGTGGGCACCGACACCTTCACGTACAAGGTGCGCGACCACCTCGGGGCGACCGCCACCGCCTCGGTGCTCGTCGGCATCATCCCGTCCGGCAGCGCGAACCAGCGGCCGTACGCTCAGAAGGACACCGTCTCCGTCCGTCCCGGCCGCACCGTCGCGGTCGACGTGATGGCGAACGACTCCGATCCCGACGGCGACCCGATCGCCATCCGCGAGAACGGGCTCGAGGTGCCCGCGGGCGTCACCGCCTCGGTCGCCGGGGGCCGCGTGCTCGTCCAGGCCCCGCAGGAGCCCGGCGACTACCCGATCACGTACACGATCGTCGATCAGTACGGCGCCACCGCGGTGGGCAACCTCGTGGTCACCGTGAGCCCGGACGCCACGCTCCTCAGCCCGATCGCGCGCGACGACACGGTGCCGATCGCCGACATGGTCGACCGCACCTTCGTCGACGTCAACGTCCGCGAGAACGACGACGACCCGGACGGCACCATCGAGGCGCTGCAGGTGACCTCGGCCGACCCGGCGGCCACGCCGCAGTCCGACGGCATGCTGCGCATCGACCTGCTGCCGACGTCGCAGATCATCACCTACACGGTCACCGACCAGGACGGCCTGACCGCGTCGGCGTTCGTCTTCGTGCCGGGTGTCGACTCGCTGCCCCCGACCCTCAAGCCCGGCATCGAGCCGATCGAGGTGAACAGCGGCGAGAACATCCAGCTGAACCTGAGCGACTACGTGCTCGTGGCGGAGGGCAAGACCCCGCGCATCACGCAGACCGACCGGGTCTCGGCGTCGCACAGTGACGGATCCGCCCTGGTCGCCAGCGACGCGACACTCTCGTACACCTCGGCTCAGGGCTACTACGGCCCGGATGCGATCAGCTTCGAGGTGACCGACGGCACCGGGCCCGACGACCCCGCGGGCAAGAAGGCCGTGCTCGTGCTCCCGATCTCGGTGGTGTCGACGACGAACATCTCGCCGACCTTCCTCGGCACCACGATCGACGTCGCCCCGGGTGAGGAGGCCTCCGCGCCCTTCAACCTGCGCACCATCTCGCGCGACCCCGATCAGGGCGACCTCGAGAAGCTGCAGTACTCGGTGCAGGGCCAGCTGCCGCAGGGCATCTCGGTCGACATCGACGGCCAGAACCTCACGGCCCGCGCGGCGGGCAACGCAGCCCAGGGGCCCAACCAGGTGACCATCCAGGTGACCGACGGCACCAGCCAGCCCACGACCGGCACGCTCGTCGTGAACGTGCTGACGTCGACGCGGCCGCTGCCCTCTGCGACGGATGACGTCGTCCCGCAGGCGAACCAGGGCCAGACGGTGAACGTCGACGTGCTGTCCAACGACTTCAACCCGTACCCGGAGAGCCCCCTCACGATCGTCTCGAGCACGGTCGAGACGGGCAACGGCAACTCGAGCGTCAACGGCTCGCAGGTCGCCGTCACCCCCGCGGCCGACTTCGTGGGCACGATGGTCGTCCGGTACCGCATCCAGGACACCACCGGCGACCCGAACCGGCAGTCCGAGGGCCGCATCCGCCTGACGGTGCAGGGCCGGCCCGACACGATCGGGACCCCGGGTGTGACGAGCATCCAGGACCAGACCGTGGTGCTGTCGTGGGCTCCGCCGATCAACAACGGCGCGGAGATCCAGTACTACACCGTGTCGTCGAACCAGGGCTTCAGCCAGCAGTGCGCCTCCACGACGTGCACCCTGTCGGGGCTGACCAACAACGTGGAGTACACGTTCACGGTCACCGCTACTAACTCGGTGGGCACGAGCGACCCGTCGCCGGCGTCGGCGCCCGCGCGCCCTGATGCGAAGCCGGACCAGCCGCAGCCGCCGACCCTCGTGTTCGGCGACAAGGCCCTGACGGTGAACTGGGTGCCCCCGACCACCCACGGCTCCCCCGTGGAGTCGTACAACCTCGAGATCTCGCCCGCCCCGGCACGCGGCGCCCTCTCGAAGACCGGCGTCACCGGCACCTCCGTCGTCTGGGAGGGCCTCGACAACGGCACCGCGTACCAGGTGCGGGTGCAGGCCGTGAACCGCGCGCCCGACCCGTCCGACTGGTCGGGCTGGTCGGCGGCCGAGATCCCCGCCGGCAAGCCCGACGTCCCCGCGGCGCCGAGCGTCTCGAGGGTCGACGGCGTCGGATCGCAGGTGCAGATGAAGGTGTCGTGGACGGCGCCGGCGTCGAACGGCGATGCGGTCTCCTCCTACGTCCTCTCCACCTACCGCGGTGGGGCGCTCGCCGATCAGATCACCGTGGCCGGGACGAACCAGAACGTCACCGTCGCCACCTCGGAGTCGGACTACACGTTCACCGTCGCGGCGACGAACAAGGCGGGCACGTCGGATCCGTCGGCGCAGTCCACCCCGAGGCGTGCGTTCACGCCGCCGGGCGCGCCGACGCTCACCAACGCCTCCGAGGGCGACGGCCAGATCACGAACATCACCTACTCGCCCGGAGCGCTGAACGGGGCGCGGGGCGACGAGGTGACGTACCAGTACCGGCTCAACGGCGGCGGCTGGTCGAACCTGGGAGCCTCGGGATCGAGTGTCCCGGCGTCGAACAACGGCACGTACTCGATCGACCTCCGGGCGGTCACGACGGCGGATGGCTCGACCTACGGCAGCAATGCGAGCAACGCGATCGGCAACCTCCGGCCGTACGGTCCTCCCGGGGCTCCGTCGGTCCAGGGTCAGAACGGCACGCAGTCGGTCAGCTTCAGCTGGACGGCGCCGGGCCCGAACGGCCGCGACATCGTGGGCTCGCGCTACCGGATCAACGGCGGCGGCTGGAACGCGGCCGGCCCGAACGGCAACGTGAGCGCGGGCAACGACTACGACCAGTCGTTCACCATCGAGGTGCAGGTGCAGGACAGCAACGGCACGTGGAGCGACACCCGGTCGGCCAGCGCCAACACGAGTCAGCGGCCCCAGCCGAAGGTGTACATCTCGCGCGGCGGATCCTGCAGCTCGCAGAGCCCGCCCCCGTCCGGGTCGGGTGGCGTGAAGAACTGCTACATGATCCGGGTCACGCTCGAGGGCTGGGACGGCGGCGGCAACGCCACCTGCACCTGGGACTCCTCCCAGGGCGGCTTCACCGAGTCGATCCCGAAGAACGGCAGCAAGCAGACCCTGTGGTGGTCCGAGGACACTCCGGGAACGGGCTACTCGCTCGAGAGCAACGCATCGAAGATCCGCTGCGACGGCATCCAAGCCCAGGCGAGACGCTGAACCGCGAGAACATGATCGAGACCAAGGGGAACGGAAGCAGATGACGATGACACCGGAGCAGGCGACCTGGTTCGCCGGCACGTTCGACCGCCTCGTGCAGAACGTGGGGCAGGCCGTGCTCGGCAAGCAGGAGGTGATCCGGCTCACGCTCATGGCGCTGATCGCCGAGGGGCACATCCTCCTCGAGGACGCACCGGGCACGGGCAAGACGAGCCTCGCCAAGGCCATCGCGGCGACCGTGCAGGGCACGCATCAGCGCATCCAGTTCACGCCCGACCTGCTGCCCTCCGACGTCACCGGCGTGACGATCTACGACCAGAAGGCCGGCGCGTTCGAGTTCCACCGCGGCCCGATCTTCGCCTCGATCGTCCTCGCCGACGAGATCAACCGCGCCTCCCCGAAGACGCAGTCGGCGCTCCTCGAGGTCATGGAGGAGTCGCGCATCACGGTCGACGGCGTGGTCCACGAGGTGGGCCGGCCGTTCCTCGTGATCGCGACCCAGAACCCCATCGAGCAGGCGGGCACCTACCGCCTCCCCGAGGCGCAGCTCGACCGCTTCCTCATCAAGACCTCGATCGGATACCCCGACATCGCGAGCGTCGAGCAGATCCTGGCCGGGTCCGCGATCCGCAACCCGTCGGCGACGCTCTCCGCGGCGATCACCACGCAGGCGGTCGCCGACATGGCCGACCTCGCCTCGACGGTGCACGTCGACAGCGCCGTCCTCCGCTACGCGGCGCAGCTCGCCGAGGAGACCCGCAACGCGCCGGAGGTGCGTCTGGGTGTCTCCGTCCGCGGTTCTATGGCGATCGTGCGCGCGGCCAAGGTCTGGGCCGCCGCCCAGGGCCGCCCGTTCGTGCTGCCGGACGACATCAAGGACCTCGCCGCGCCCGTGTGGCTGCACCGCTTCGTGCTCGACCCCGAGGCCGAGTTCTCGGGCACCACGTCCGCTCAGGTGCTGTCGCGCATCCTCGCCGACGTCGCCGCGCCGCAATCGAGGCAGCCGGTCGCATGACGTTCGTCCGCACCACACTCACCCGCGCAGGAGCGGGAGCCGCCCGGCTGAGACGCAGCCGGGCGGTGCAGTGGTGCGTCGACACGGCCCTCCCCCGGATCATCGCCGCCTGGCGGACGGTCTGGGGTGTCGTGGGCCCCATCCTGTCGATTCCGTCGGCGTTCGGCTGGGCGGTGCTCGTCACCGCCGTCGTGGCCCTGGTGCTGGGCGCCGTGTTCGGGTGGCTCGAGCTCACCACCATCGGGTTCGTGGGCCTGGTCGTCCTGCTCGTCGCGGTCGGGTTCGTGGTGGGACGGTCGTCGTTCCGCGTCGACCTCGACCTCGCCCTCACGCGCGTGGTCGTCGGCGAGCGCGCGGTCGGCCGCATCGCGGTGACCAACACCGGAACCCGCTCGACCCTGCCCGCCCGCATCGAGCTCCCGGTCGGATCGTCGTTCGCGTCGTTCCACCTGCCGCGGCTGGAGCCCAGCGCGCAGCACGACGACCTGTTCGGCATCCCGACCACCCGGCGCTCCATCATCACCGTCGGCCCGGTGCGCTCCGTGCGCGGCGACGCTCTCGGACTGCTCCGCCGCGAGGTGCGCTGGACCGACCCGCAGGAGCTGTTCGTGCATCCGCGCACCATCAGCATCGAGGGCTCGTCATCGGGCTTCCTCCGCGACCTCGAGGGCATCGCGTCGAAGGATCTCGCGAACGACGACGTGTCGTTCCATGCCCTCCGCGAGTACGTGCCCGGTGACGATCGCCGGTACATCCACTGGAAGACGTCGGCGCGCACCGGAACGCTCATGGTGCGCCAGTACGAGGAGACGCGGCGCTCGCACCTCGCGATCGCACTGTCGACCTCGGTCGCCGACTACCTCGACCCCGAGGAGTTCGAGCTCGCCGTGTCGACCTGCGGATCGCTCGGACTGCAGGCCCTCCGCGAGGAGCGTGACCTCACCGTGCTGGTGCCCGGACGCGCCCTGCACACCGAGACGGGGCGTCGTCTGCTCGACGACCTCTCCGGCATCGAGCTCGCATCCTCGCGGCAGTCGATCGTGCAGCTGGCGAAGGCGACGGGCAACGCCGTGCCGAACGCCTCGGTCGTCGTGCTCGTCTTCGGCGCCGATGTCACCGCGACCGAGCTGCAGACCGCGTCCGTGCATCTGCCCCTGGGTGTGCGCACCATCGCGGTGAGCTGCGTGCCCGGACAGACCGTGTCCCGACGCCAGATCGGCGATCTCGTGCTGCTGTCGATCGGCGAGCTGGCCGAGCTGCCGCCGGCACTCCGGAGGGTGAACGCGGCATGAGCGACCAGTCTCGTCGAGCGGCTCGCAGGGCCGCCGCATCCTCCGCCTCCGCCGCGCCGTCCCGGGCCGCCACCGCGGGCGGCGGGCGTCGCGCTGCGTCGAGCGCCCCGCGGCGCACCCCCGCAGCACGTCGCGCCGGATGGCCGCTCGCGATCGACTGCGCGGCGATGGTCACGCTGCTCGCCGTCGCCGCGATCGGCTTCGGACCGGCCTTCGGTGGGACCGGATGGATGCTCGCCGCAGGCGGCGGCATCCTGCTGGGCCTCGGCATCGCGCTGCTCTCCCTGGCGTTCCGCTGGAACGTGTTCTTCGTGGTGCTCGCCACGATCGTGACCTACTTCGTCTTCGGATCCGCCCTCGCCGTGCCCTCCCGCGCACTGCTCGGCGTGATCCCGACGGGCGAGAGCCTCCGCGACCTGGTGCTCGGCATCGTGTTCGCGTGGAAGGACGTGCTGACGCTGCAGGCGCCGGTCGGCGGGTTCCCGTCGACGCTCATCGTGCCGTTCCTGTCGAGCCTCCTCGCGTCGGTGATGGCGATCACGTTCGCGGTGCGCTTCCGACGGGCGGCGGCCTGGGCGCTGCTGCCCGCGACCGCCCTGCTCGTGACCGCCATCGTGTTCGGCACCAAGGAGACCGCCGCCCCGCTCGTGCAGGGCCTCGTCTTCGCGGGCGTCGCGCTCGGCTGGTGGGCCTGGCGTCGGTTCGAGAACCGCGCCGCGGCGGCCGCGGGCACCGCGGTGACCGACTCGACGAGGGACGCCTCGCGCCTGCGCTCCGTCCGCCTCGCGACCGGTGCCGGCCTCCTCGTCGCGGCCATGGGCATCGGGCTCACCGCCGCCGCCGTCACGCCGATGTCGACCCGCGACGTGCTGCGCGACCAGATCGTCCCGCCCCTCGACCTGCACGACTACGCCAGCCCCCTGGTCGGGTTCCGCAAGTACGTCCGCGACGACAAGGACGTCACGCTGTTCACCGTCAAGGGACTGCCGGACGGGGCGCGCGTCCGCCTCGCCACGCTCGACCAGTACGACGGCATCGTCTACAACGTCGCCGGCGACGGATCGAGCGGCTCGGGCACCTTCTCACGCATCAGCGACACCATCCCCACGTCGGGAGTGCAGGGCGAGAGCGCCTCGATCGACGTGACCGTCGGCGACTACTCCGGCGTCTGGATCCCGGACACGGGCTATCTCGACTCGTTCCAGTTCGACGGCCCCCGCGCCCAGGACCTCTCGGAGTCGCTGCACTACAACAGCGCGACGGGTGTGGCCCTCACGACGCTCGGCCTCCAGCAGGGCGACTCCTACTCCTTCGACACCGTCATCCCGGCGAAGCCGAACGACGAGCAGCTCGAGAGCAAGGGCATCGACCCGCTCTCGCTGCCGAGGTCGAACGGCGTGCCCGATGAGGTCACCGCCCTCGCCATCCAGTTCGCGGGCGAGGCGCAGTCGCCCATCGCCGAGGTGCGCAACATCGAGAGCTCGCTCAGCCAGGGCGGCTTCTTCAGCCACGGACTCGAGGGCGAGGCCACCTCCCGCGCCGGGCACAACGCCGAGCGGATCGCCTCGCTGGTGGGTGCGGACCAGATGATCGGCGACGACGAGCAGTACGCCGTGACGATGGCGCTGATGGTGCGCTCCCTGGGGATGCCGGCCCGCGTGGTGATGGGCTTCTACCCCAAGCAGTACTCCGGCGGCGACTCCGAGCAGGCCATCACGGGCGACGACGTGCACGCCTGGGTGGAGGTGCCGTTCCAGGGTGTCGGCTGGGTCGCCTTCGACCCCACGCCACCCGAGGACCAGGTGCCTCTCGAGGAGGCGCCGAAGCCGAAGTCCGACCCCAAGGCGCAGGTACTGCAGCCCCCGCCCCCGCCGCAGGAGCCCGCCGAGCTGCCGCCGGACATCCGTACCGACGACACCGATCAGGATCCGATCACCACGGTCGACTGGACGTGGGTGCTGTTCCTCGGCATCGGCGGTGGCATCCTGGTGCTCGCCCTGCTGCTGCTGGCCCCCGTCGTCCTGATCGGGATGCTCAAGGCCCGCCGCCGGAAGCAGCGGCGGTTCGCCCCCGGCGCCGCCGATCGCGTGAGCGGCGGCTGGGACGAGATCGTCGACCGGGCGGGTGACTTCGGCACACGCTCTCCGCGAGGCGTGACGCGCCGCGAGAACGCCACGGTGCTGGCGGCCGCGTATCCGACCGTGGGCATCGACTCGGCCGCGCGCTCCGCCGACTCGGCGGTGTTCGGGCCCGGTGATCCGACCCCCGAGCAGGTGGACGCGTTCTGGGCCGAAGTCGACTCGATCGTCGCGTCCATGGCAGGCTCGAAGTCGGCATGGCAGCGCCTCCGCGCACGGCTGTCGCTCCGCTCGTTCCAGGAACGGGCGGCGGAGCGACGGGCGCAGCGGGCGGCGCAGCGCAGCGCGGCGCGTGCCGCGGGTCGCGGCCGCGCCTCGGAAGGGGGATCGAGTTGAGCGACACGTCGACGGTGGCCTGCGTGCAGTGCGGCTCGGCGATGCCCCGGAGCGCCCCGTTCTGCCTGGTCTGCGGCACGCCCACGGCGTCGCGCACGCACGCGGCGGTCGTCGCCCCGCCCGCTCCCGACCTGAGCTGGCGCCCCGCGCCCGCTGAGCCGCCGATCCCCCGGTCGAGCGTGCGGCGCGCCGAGTACGGCTGGCGTGTGCTGGCGTGGTTCATGGACTACGCGATCACCGCCGTGATCGGTCTGGCGGTGACACTGCCCATCGCGTCGCTCGGCGCGATCCAGATGTCGCCCTCGGGCGCGATCCGCATCAGCATCGGGCCGCTCGGAACGATCCTCATCATACTGGGCTGGTCGCTGTATCCGCTGACGATGCTGTTCCTGCAGGCGTTCCGTGGGTTCTCGCTCGGGATGCTCGCCTGCGGGATCCGCGTCGTCGGCTGGGACACGCTGCGACGGCCAGGGCTCGGGCGGATCCTCATCCGCGACCTCGTCGTGTTCGCCGGTCGGCTCGTGTTCGGCATCGGCGAGCTCGTCGTGTACCTGTCGCCGCTGTGGGACTCCACCAGGCGGCTGCAGGGCTGGCACGACAAGGCGGCACGCACTTGGCTCATCGACGTGCGCCGCGGGCCGAACACGGCGAGCGCCGATCCGACGCGTCTCGTGGAGGACGAGTGGACGCCGCCCGGGGCCCCCGCCGCGAGCGACGCTCCCGCGCCGCACCCGCAGCCCGCCTACGCGCCCGCCACCGCCGCTTCGTCCGCGCCTGCCTCTTCGCCCGCGCCTGCTGCGGTGGAGCCCGAGCCCGCCTCGTTCGCGCCCTCCGCCGCTGCTGAGCCGCAGGCGCGGCCGCAGTCCGGGCCGCCGTCCTTCGCTCCGCCCGCAGGGCCTCAGCCCGCCTCCTTCGCAGCCCCGGCTCCCGCCGCGCCTCCCGCTCCCGCCGCGCCTCCCGCTCCCGCCGCGCCTCCCGCTCCCGCGGCCCCTCCTGCGCCGGCGGCCCCCGCTGCGCCAGCGCCTGTGGTCACCGGACCGGCCCGGATCGGCGACCCGCAGCCCACGACGCCCGTCCGGTTCGAATCGATCTCTTCGCCGCCGCGGCCCGCCGAGGAGGCGCACTCCGCGCCCCTGATCGACAGCATCCCGGGCTTCTCGGTACCCCGTCCCGCGGCCGAGGTGCCCCCCGCAGCCGCGGCGCCCGTCGCAGATGCCCCCGCCGCATCCGGTCCCGACCTCGAGAGCACGCGCCTGGCCGACTCCGCGCCCCTCGGCCGCGCCGCCGTGGTCGCATCGTTCACCCTCGACAGCGGCGAGGTGTTCCCGATCACCTCTGGCGGCGTGATCGGCCGCGACCCGGTGCCGACCGACGGCGCCCTGGCCATCCGGTTGCCCGGCGACGCCCTCTCGGTGTCGAAGACGCACCTCGAGTTCGGCATCGACGGCGGCACCGTGTGGGTGCTCGACCGCAACTCGACCAACGGCTCGTCGATCGTCGACCCGCGCGGGTTCGAGCGGGTGCTCGCCTCCGGCCGACGCGAGGTCGTCGGCGACGGCGACCGGGTGCGGATCGGCACACGGAGCTTCACGGTGCGCTCGGGACTGAGGTCGGCATGACCGGCGACCACCGCACCACCGTCGCGATCGAGACCCTCACCACGCGATCGGGATCCGCCACCCACACCGGCCTCCGCCGCCAGACCAACGAGGACTCGCTGCTCGACGCGTTCCCCGTCTTCCTGGTCGCCGACGGCATGGGCGGCCACGAGGCCGGCGAGGTCGCCAGCGCCCTCGCCGTCGAGGCGTTCGCCGCCATCACGGGCACCCGGTCGGCCAGCGTCGCGGATGTCCGCTCGGCGTTCACCCGGGCCGGGCGCGCCATCGCCAGCCTGAGGACCACGGGAACCCGTCGCGCGGGCACCACGGTGTCCGGGGCGGCCGTGGTCGAGAACGAGGGCGAGGCGTACTGGCTCGTCTTCAACCTCGGCGACTCGCGCACCTACCGGGTGCACGGCAACGACGTCGAGCAGATCAGCGTCGACCACTCGGTCGTGCAGGAGCTCGTCGACGAGGGCGAGATCGACGCGGCGGCCGCGGCATCGCATCCGGGCCGCAACGTCATCACCCGGGCGCTCGGCGCCGGCGGCGACCACCGGCCCGACTTCTGGCTGATGCCGATCGAGCCGGGCGACCGCATCCTCATCTGCAGCGACGGCGTCTCGGGCGAGCTCGACCCCGCCACCATCCGGCGCGTGCTGCTGGAGGAGGCGGAGCCGCAGGCCGCCGCCGTCCGGCTCGTGCACGAGGGGATGCTGCACGGCGGACGCGACAACCTCACCGCCGTGGTGGTCGACGTCGTCGACATCCGGCAGGGGGCCGAGCAGCCGACGCACGACGACGAGGACACGGTGCCCCGACCGCCGGTGACCGCAGGAGGACGAGCGTGACCGCACCCGAGATCCGCTACCGCCCCGGCACGATGCGCGCCGTCGTGTCGCCCCTCGGCGTCGCCGTGCTGCCCGGCACCATCGACGCCGTGCTGCTCGACCGCGTCTGGCACGACCTCGACTCGGGCCTCGGTCTCGCGGCCGTGCTCGAGTCGCTCACCGGAGCGTTCGGCACGAGCCTGCGCCTCATCCCGCCCTTCGCGGTGGTCGCCCTCGACGGCGCGGGCACGGATGTGCGCATCGCCGTGCGCGGTGACCTCACGATCGAGGCCGTGGAGTCGACGGGCACCGAACCCGTGACGGTGTCGGGCGCCGACGTGACGACGTGGAGCGAGCGCGTGCTGCGCGCCCCGCAGTCGCTCACCCTGCGCGCGGCGCAGGCCCCCGACACCCCGGAGGAGTTCAGCATCGCCTCGGGTGTCGTCCTGGCGAGCGCCCTCACCCTCTCGTTCGCCCCGGCCGCTCCCTCCGCATCCGCAGAGCCCGCCGAGCCCGCGGCATCCACTGCTCAGAATCTGCTGCCCTCTCCTGCCGCATCCGCAGAGCCCGCAGCATCCACTGCTCAGGAAGTGCACCTTCCCCGCGAGGATGGCGCTGAAAGTGGGCACTCGACACCCGAGGCGCACCCTGAGGAGACGATCAGCGCGCCCGAGGAGACCCTCGCGGCCACGCCCGAGGACGCGCCCGCGCCCTCCACTGCTCACGATGTGCAGCTTCCCCGCGAGGATGGTGCAGGAAGTGAGCACTCGACGGAGGTGGAGCTCGACGGGGAGGTGCCCGAGGCGACGGTGGGCGAGCTGCCCGACGACGCCTACGACCACCTCTGGGGCGCGACCGTCGTGAAGTCGGTCGAGACGGCGGCGGTGCGCGAGGTGGAGGAGGACGACGAGTCCCCCGAGCCCGCGGCGCAGCCCGTCGTGGCGCCGACCCCCGCGCCAGAACCGGTGGAGCCACCCCAGGCGCCGGCGCCCGAGCCCTCCGCCTGGACCGCGCCGCCGCCCACCGGCCTCATCGACAGCGTCCCGGGCTTCGGCAACCTCGGTACCCCTGCCCCCGCAGCACCGGCGGCCCCCGTAGCGGAGCAGCGCCGCCCCCTGGCGCCGCCGGCCTCGTACGCGGCCGACGCAGCCACGTCGACCCCGACATCCGACGCGACTCCCGCATCCGACGCGCCCACCACGGGCTCCGCCGACGACCACGACGGCCTCACCGTCACGGTCTCCGAGCTCGAGGCCATGCGCCGCCTCCACGCGGCGAGCGACGAGGGCGACGGCCCCGGCCACGGGCCCGCCACCACCGCGGAGGAGCCGGTCGCGCTCGGCCGCATCGTCCTCTCGACGGGCGAGAACCACGTGCTCGACCGGCCCGTCATCATCGGCCGGCGTCCGCGCGCCAACCGCGTGCAGGGCGATCGGATGCCGCTGCTCATCACGGTCGACAGCCCGGAGCAGGACATCTCCCGCAACCACCTCGAGGTCCGCCTCGAGGGGCGGCACGTGCTCGTCGCCGACATGCACACCACGAACGGCTCGGTGCTGCACCGCGAGGGCACCCCTCCGCTGCGTCTCAGCCCCGACGAGGCGGTGCTCGTGCTCACCGACGACCTCGTCGACCTCGGCGACGGCGTGACGGTGCGCTTCGAGGAGATCCCGTGAGCGCCCGGCGCCCGCCGTCCGCTCCGCCCGAGATCCCCGGATTCGAGTATCAGAGCCTGCTGGGCTCGGGTGGCTTCGCCGACGTGTTCCTCTACGACCAGCGGATGCCCCGTCGGCGTGTGGCCATCAAGGTGCTGCTCAAGGAGTCGCTGACCCAGGGCGCGCAGGAGAGCTTCGAGGCCGAGGCGAACCTGATGGCCCAGCTGTCGACGCATCCGTCGATCGTCACGATCTACCAGGCCGGGGTCGCCGACGACGGGCGCCCCTATCTGGCGATGGAGTACTGCCCCAAGCCGAACCTCGGCGCACGGTACCGCAAGGAGCGGATCAGCGTGGCCGAGGCGCTGCGCATCGGCGTGCAGGTGGCCGGTGCCGTGGAGACGTCGCACCGCGCCGGCATCCTGCACCGCGACATCAAGCCGGCGAACATCCTCGTCACCGAGTACAACCGGCCGGCGCTCACCGACTTCGGCATCTCGGTGGCGCTGGTCGGCGACCCCGAGCGTGAGTCGGTGGGCATGTCGATCCCGTGGTCGCCGCCCGAGGTGTTCGAGTCGTCACCGTCGAGCGGCGTGGCCGCCGACGTGTACTCGCTGGGCGCCACCGTGTACACGCTCCTCGCCGGGCGCTCTCCCTTCGAGGTGCCGAGCGGATCGAACACCGGTCTCGACCTGATCACCCGCATCCAGTCATCCCCGCTCGCGCGCATCGGCCGCCCCGACGTGCCCGAGTCGCTCGAGCAGGTGCTGGCCACCGCGATGGCCAAGCGGCCGGATGCGCGCTACGCGTCGGCCCTCGAGCTGGGTCGCGCGTTGCAGAAGATCCAGCTCGAGCTGAGCCTCTCGGTGACGCCGACCGACGTGCTCGACGAGTCGCTGCCGGCCGAGAGCGTCGAGGAGGAGGACGAGGGCAACACCCGCGTCCGCGGCATCGTCACGATCGATCCCACCGGCCCCGCGCCGACCGGCCCTGCGCGCACCGACACGAGCACGGGCACGCGGCCGGCGCCGCCCCGCTGGGGCGAGTCGCTGCGGCCCGATCCGGTGCACGACACCGTGGCCTCGACGATCGCGCGACCGGGCTCGGCGCCATCCCGTCCGGCGGGCGCCACGGCGCCTGCCGCGCCTCCAGGGTCGCCGGGCGCCGCGCCCGCCGCGGGCCGAGCGCCGTTCGCCGCGCCCTCCGGCGCGGCGCCGGCCGGCATGCCCGTCCCGGCGGCCGACCGCGCCGACGCCTTCGGCATCGAGCAGACCATCCACCGTCCGCCCCAGGCGCCCACCGACGACGAGGAGACCGGCCGCAGGCGCTCGCGGACCCCGATCATCGTCGGCGCAGCGCTCGTGGCCGCCGCGGTCCTCGTCACCGGCATCGTCTTCGCGGTGAACGCCGGCACGGGCAGCCCCTCCGCGGTGAAGACCGACCCGGGTGTCGCGCCGATCGACGTGCTGCCCGCGCAGAGCGTGAAGCCGCCGACCGACGTCAAGGGCGTGGCCACCGCCGACGGCATCGTCTTCACCTGGACCAACCCCGACCCGCAGCAGGGCGACCGGTACCAGTGGGGCGTCCTCACCCCGGGTGCGGAGACGACTCTGCAGCCCGCGGCGCAGCCCACGGTCACCGTGCCGCTGCCGGCCGACGGCGGGCGCGTCTGCATCGAGGTCGCGATCGTGCACACCGACGGGCGGGGCTCCGACCCGGTCACCGGATGTGCGCCGTGACCGACGCGAGCGCCCAAGACGAGGCGCGCCCCGGATCGACCGCGAGCGTCGAGTTCATCGGCGAGTGGCACCGCCTCGACCGGTCGAAGCCGTTCGAGATCGGTCGCGAGGCCGACCTCGACATCGACGACAACCAGTACCTGCACCGACGGTTCCTGTCGATCCAGTTCGTCGACGGGCTCTGGTGGCTGAGCAACGTCGGCTCCCGCCTGTCGGCGTCGGTGTCGGACCCGTCGGGCACCATGCAGGCATGGCTCGCTCCCGGTGCTCGGCTCCCCATCGTCTTCGCGCTGACCACCGTCGTGTTCACGGCCGGTCCGACCAGCTACGAGTTCACGATCCACACCGACGCCCCCGCCTTCGTCGACTCCGCTCCCCAGCGCAGCCCGAGCGGTGAGACCACGGTCGGCGCGGTGACGTTCACGCTGTCGCAGCGGCAGCTGATCCTGGCCCTCGCCGAGCCGATGCTCCGGCGCGAGGGCACGGCGACCAGCGAGATCCCGTCGTCGGCGAACGCCGCGAACCGGCTCGGCTGGGCGCTCAGCCGCTTCAACCGCAAGCTCGACAACGTGTGCGACAAGCTGAGCCGTGCCGGGGTCGACGGTCTTCGCGGGGGTGCGGGGGCGCTCGCCACCAACCGCCGCGCGAGGCTCGTCGAGTACGCCGTGCTGAGTCGGCTCGTCACGAAGGACGACCTGCCCCTCCTCGACCAGTCCGCCGACGAGGACTGACCACCGCCCACCCCAGCACCCGACGGAAGGCATCCCCCCGAGCCATGCGCATCAAGGCGACACTCACGCGACCCGGCGGCACCTCGACGAGCGTGCAGATCACCGCCGACGCCACCGCCACCGTGGCCGACGTCGCCGGTGCGCTCTACTCCGCCGATCCCGAGGGCCCGCAGACAGCCGCGCCCGCGGGCCTGACCCTGCGCATCCGCGGTCTCAGCGGTGAGCCGCGCACGCTCGACCCCACCTCGAACCTCCTCGATGCGGGCGTGCGGTCGGGCTCGTTCCTCGAGGTCGCGCGGCACAGCGAGGGCTTCTCCGCGAACGCGGCCGGGCCGGCCGCGGCGGTGCTGCGGGTGCTCGCGGGGCCAGACGAGGGGGCGGAGTTCCCGCTGCCCTTCGGATCGAGCATCGTCGGCCGCGAGCGCGGCGTCGACGTCCGGCTCGGCGACGGACTCGTCTCGAAGCGCCACGCGCGCATCAACATCGGCGAGCACGTCGAGATCATCGACCTCGGCAGCGCGAACGGCCTGCTGATGGGCGGCGAGCAGGTCTCGCGCACGACGCTCACCAGCGCTGACGTGGTGGTCCTCGGCGACACCGCCCTCCGCGTGGTGCCGCTGCAGCGGCTCGGCGGCAGCGCGCCCTCCACTCCGGTGATCGAGTTCAACCGGTCGCCGCGCGTCATCTCGCGCTACCCGGGCAAGCACTACCCGGCGCCCACCCCGCCGAAGAAGCCGCAGCCGCAGCCCTTCCCGGTGCTCGCGCTGATCGCGCCGCTCATCATGGGCGCCGTGCTGTTCGCCGTCACCCGGTCGCCGCTCAGCATCATCTTCGTGGCTCTCAGCCCGCTGCTCATGATCGGCACCTGGCTCGACCACGAGATCTCCAGCCGACGGCAGCTGCGCGACACGATCAAGCAGTTCAAGGCCTCGCTCGAGTCGTTCGTGGCGAAGATGCACGACCGGCAGCGCGTCGAGCGCGCGGTGCGCCTCACCGAGACGCCGTCGGTGGCCGAGAGCGTCGACGCCGCCGATCGACTCGGCACCCTGCTGTGGACCAACCGGCCCGAGAACCCGGGCTTCCTCACCCTGCGCCTGGGCGTGGGCACGGCCCCCAGCCGCGACGTCGTCGAGCTGCCTAACGAGAACGACGCCCTGCCCGAGTACTACACGCAGGTGGAGGAGGTCGCCGACCGCTTCTCGCGCATCGAGGGTGTGCCCGTGGTCGCCGACCTGCGCCGCGACGGCGCGCTCGGCATCGCCGGGCAGGGCGAGCTGCGGCACGGCGTGGCTCGCGGACTCGTGGCCCAGGTGGTGGCGATGCACTCCCCCGCCGAGGTGGTCATCTGCGCGCTCACCTCCCCCGCCAGCCGGTCGACGTGGGAGTGGCTGGAGTGGCTCCCCCACACCAGCTCGCCACATAGCCCGCTCTCGGGCGACCACCTCTCCGACAACCCCGGGTCGGGTGTGGCGCTGGTGTCGCGCATCGAGGCGCTCATCGAGTCGCGCACCCGCAACCGTGTGAAGCCACGCGGGCCCATCGACCTCGCCTCGGCGGAGGATCGCGAGATCCCGCATCCGATCGTGCCCTCGGTCGTGCTCATCATCGAGGACGACGCCCCACTCGACCGCGGCCGTCTCACGCGCATCGCCGAGCGCGGGGCCGACGCCAACGTGCACGTCATCTGGGCGGCGCCCTCGCTCTCCCAGCTGCCGGCCGCCTGCCGCAGCTTCGTCACCGTCGAGACCACCGACGCCGATGCCACCACCGGCCTGGTGCGTCTGGGCGAGTACACCTACCCGGTGGCGAGCGAATCGGTCTCCCCCGAGATCGCCCTGCGGCTCGGGCGCGAGCTGTCGCCGCTGGTCGACGTGGGTGCCCCCATCGACGACGAGTCCGACCTCCCCCGCCAGGTCTCGTACCTGGCGCTGACGGGAAAAGACCTGGCGGAGCATCCGGAGTCGGTGGTCGATCGCTGGCGCGAGAGCAACTCGATCGCGCTGCGCGACGGATCACCGCCGGTGCGCCGCAAGAAGGAGGGCTCGTTGCGCGCGCTCGTCGGGCACAGCGGCACCGAGCCGTTCTACCTCGACCTGCGGAGTCAGGGGCCGCACGCCCTGGTGGGCGGCACCACGGGCGCGGGCAAGTCCGAGTTCCTCCAGTCATGGGTGCTCGGCATGGCCGCGGCGCACAGCCCCGACCGCGCGACCTTCCTCTTCGTCGACTACAAGGGCGGCGCCGCGTTCGCCGACTGCGTCGGCCTGCCCCACACCGTCGGGCTCGTCACCGACCTCTCGCCCCACCTGGTGCGGCGTGCGCTGACCAGCCTGCGCGCCGAGCTGCGCTACCGGGAGCATCTCCTCAACCGCAAGAAGGCGAAGGACCTGGTGTCGCTCGAGAAGACCGGCGACCCCGACACCCCGCCGAGCCTGCTGATCATCGTCGACGAGTTCGCCGCGCTCGTTCAGGAGGTTCCGGAGTTCGTCGACGGCGTCGTCGACGTCGCGCAGCGCGGTCGGTCGCTGGGCCTCCACCTGGTGCTCGCCACGCAGCGCCCCGCCGGTGTCATCAAAGACAACCTGCGCGCCAACACCAACATGCGCATCGCACTGCGCATGGCGGATGCGGCCGACTCCGACGACATCCTCGGCTCGCCCATGGCCGCCTACTTCGACCAGTCGATCCCCGGCCGCGGCGCGGCCAAGACCGGCCCGGGCCGGATCGCCGGCTTCCAGACCGGGTACGCCGGCGGCTGGACCACCGACGCGCCCACCCAGGCGCGGATCGACATCGTCGAGCTCGACTTCGGCACCGGGGCCACCTGGGACATGCCCGAGATCGAGGTCGCCGACGTCACCGACCCCGGGCCGACCGACATCGCCCGGCTGGTGACGAGCATCCGGGGCGCCTCGAAGCTCGCGGCGATCCCCGAGCCGCGGAAGCCCTGGCTCGACGAGCTGGCGCCGGTGTACGACTTCTCGCTGCTGCCCAACCCGCGCACCGACGAGGCGCTCCTGCTCGGGGTCATCGACCTCCCCGAGAGCCAAAGCCAGCCCACCGTGTTCTACGAGCCCGACCGCGACGGCAACATGGCCATCTACGGCACGGGTGGTTCGGGCAAGAGCGCCACCCTGCGCACGATCGCGATCTCGGCCGCGGTCACGCCCCGCGGCGGCCCGGTGCACGTGTACGGTCTCGACTTCGGGTCATCGGGCCTGCGGATGCTCGAGGAGCTCCCGCATGTCGGCGCCATCATCGACGGCGATGACGAGGAGCGCGTGGTGCGCCTGCTCCGCATGCTCCGCGACCTCGTCGACGAGCGCTCCATCCGCTACTCCGAGATCCGCGCCGGGTCGATCGGCGAGTACCGCCGTCTGGCGGACGCCCCCGACGAGCCGCGCATCCTGGTGCTCGTCGACGGCATCGGCACGTTCCGCGACAGTTACGAGTTCGGCGGCAACTCCACCTGGTTCACCGCCTTCTCGCAGATCGCCACCGACGGCCGCGGCGTGGGCGTGCACGTGGTGGTCACGGGCGACCGGCCCAACTCGGTGCCTCAGTCGCTCGGCTCGACCATCCAGAAGCGGCTCGTGCTCCGCCTGGCGAACGAGGACGACTACGCCATCCTCGGCGCCCCCAAGGACACGCTGTCCGCCGTCTCTCCCCCCGGCCGGGGCATCATCGACGAGCACGAGGTGCAGGTCGCGATGCTGGGGGCCGACTCGAACGTCGCTCTGCAGGCGCGCGAGATCGCGAGGCTGGCTGAGGCGATGCGGCGTCAGCACATCGCACCCGCCGCGCCCGTGCTGCGGCTGCGCGACACGATCCCCCTCGACGATCTCCCCGCGTCGGCCGACGGCCGCCCGGTGATCGGCGTCCGCGACGACGACCTCTCGGCGATGGGCATCGCTCCGCGCGGCCCGTTCCTGGTGGGCGGATCGTCGGGCTCGGGCCGCACCCAGGCGCTCGCCACGATCGCGAAGGCGTTGAAGCGCACCTCGCCGGCGATCCGTCTCGTTCACGTCTCGGCGCGGCAGACCTCGCTGTCACAGCTCCCGCTCTGGGCGCTGTCGGTCAGCGACAAGGATCAGCTGGAGCGGTTCGCCGACGACGTCGACTCGCAGCTCGAGTCGGGGAGCCTGAGGTCGGATCAGTTCGCCCTGGTGGTCGAGGGCATCGGCGACCTCGACGGGTCGCCGCTCGAGTCGACGCTCGACCGGCTCGTCAAGCGCTGCCTGCGCGACGACGTCTTCGTCGTCGGCGAGGGCGAGACCTCGACCTGGTCGTCGGCGTGGACGCTCGCGGGCCCGTTCAAGAACGGCAAGCGCGGTCTGCTGCTCGTGCCGGGCGACATCGACGGCGACTCGCTGCTGGGCACGTCGCTCCCCCGGTTCAAGCGGGCCGACCTCCCGCCCGGTCGCGGGTTCCTCATCCAGCAGGGTCGTGCGGTGAAGCTCCAGGTCGCGCTGTCATGAATCCGCTTCTGACCAGCGGTTTCGCGAACGTGCAGGCGATGGGGAGGGCATGGGGAGTTCTCCCCATCGCGCAATCCGCCCACCCCCAATAGCTTGTTCTTACGAGGAAGACACCTCGGAGGAACGTAGAAGGGCCGACCGGCCCGACACAACACAGAGGGAGAAGAAGACATGGCCATGTGGGGACTCGATGTCGAGCAGGTCCGTCAGCTCAGCAAGAAGCTGCAGAACAAGTCGGAGCAGGTCCAGGAGATCCTGACCACGCTCACCAGCGCCCTCGAGTCGGTCGACTGGAAGGGTCCCGACGCCGAGAAGTTCCGCAGCGAGTGGAAGGGCACGCACACCGCCGCCCTCAAGAACGTCATCAACGCTCTGAACGACGCCTCGCAGAAGGCCACTCAGAACGCCAACTCGCAGGAGCAGACGTCGAACTCCTGATCGACGACGAAGGGCTCTCTCCTCTCGGAGGGGGCCCTTCCTCCGATTCGGGAGCCGACTTGAGGGTGGGTTGAGAGGGTCTCATGGGAATCTACGGCGCCGATGTCGCTGAGCTGCGCAAGCTCGCGAAGAAGTTCGAGAACGCTGCGCAGGACCTCACGAGCATCCAGTCGACCCTGACCACGAGCGTCAACCAGACGCAGGCGTGGCAGGGTCCGGATGCCTCGGAGTTCCGCAGCGATTGGAGCAGTGTCCACACTGCCAAGATCAAGGCGGTCGTGTCCGCGCTGCAGAGCGGCGGCTCCGACCTCGCCAAGAACGCCGACGAGCAGGAGCAGACGTCGACCGACGGCGGCAGCATCGGCGGCGGCGCCGGGGGTTCCGGCTCGGGTGGGTCCGGGGGCGGATCCACCGGTGGCGGCAGCGCCGGCGGGGGCGGCGGCGGTGGCGGCGGGAACGGCGACGGACCCAGCTCCTCCGGCGGCGGCTACGCGCACGGCTTCGAGGACAACGGGTACGCGAACGCCGGCACCTCGACCGATGAGAACGGCAACACGAACGCGAACGCCGAGGCCGGCTGGCAGTGGGGTGCCGGCGCCGGGGTCAACGGCGATTTCGACGCGGGGTGGGCATCGGGTGAGGGCCAGGCGGATGCGTTCGCCGGCTTCGACTCGAACGCGTCGGCCGGTGCGGGCATCGGTCCGGATGGAGCGCACGCTGAGGCGGGCGCGGATGCGTTCGTCGGCGGTCGCGCCGACGCCTCCGGCTCCGTCGAGCTGTTCAACGGCGGCGCCACGGCCTCCGGCAGCGCAGACGTGATGGCCGGCGCCGAGGCGAGCGCCAATGCGAGCGCCACGATCGGTCCTGACGGCGCCGGTGTCTCCGCGGGCGCCAACGCGTTCGCCGGCGCGTCCGCCGGCGTCGACGGCAGCGTCTCCGCGGGCGGCGTGACCGTCGGTGCGGGGGCGGAGGCCGTCGCCGGTGCGGGTGCCTGGGCTGAGGTCGACGCGAGCGTCGGCTGGGATGAGGTCAGCGCCTCGTTCGACGTCGGTGCCGCTCTCGGCATCGGCGCGGGCGTGAACTTCGACATCTCGTTCAGCCCGTCCGACGCCGTCGACTCGGTGGCTGGATTCTTCGGATTCTGACCATCCCCTGTTGATCACTCGACCTCAGCGACATTCTCAGAAAGGCTCGAATCATGACGAACACCATCACCTTCCCGGGTGAGAACACCCCCGCGTTCCCCGCGGTCGCGCTCGATCTGCCCGACGACTGGCGAGAGATCGTCGTCGCGGGCACCGTCCTCGCCGGCGCCAAGTCGGTGCCCGAGGGCGAGTTCCGTCCCAACGTCGTCGTGGCGCTGTCGCGCTTCGCCCGCGGCTACACGCTCGACGACGCCATCCGTACCGTCACCGAGAAGGTCGAGTCGATCGACGGCGCGGTCGAGCTGGGCCGCGACGACCACGAGGTGCTCGGCCGCCCCGGCTTCCGCATCGAGTTCTCCTACCCCGACCCCCGCGTCGGCACCCTCATGCAGGGTGTGCGGATCGCCGTGATCGAGCACGGCGCGGTCGCCGATCTCGTGCAGATCACCGCCACCGCGACCGGCACGCAGGCGACCGAGCTCTGGGGCGAGCTGCGCGACGTGCAGTCCTCGCTGTCGGAGGCGACGGCCGGGGTGGCGTGACCATGGCGGAGCCCCTCGAGAGCGCCCAGCAGCGCATCCTCTCCCTCAACGGTCCGGATGTGCCGTACGAGTTCACCCCGACGGCCACGGGCGCGGTGGGCCGGTGGAAGTACGCCGACGTCAAGTGGGCCGCCTTCACCGGAGCCGGGCTCATCGACGCCTCCTACGTGCTCACGGTCACCCTGGATCCGGCCGACGGCACGTGGGAGTTCGACGAGCAGGACACCCAGTCGAGCGTGAAGGTCTCCGGCGGGGCCGGCGGCTTCGGCATCAGCGGCGGCACGTCGACCTTCAAGGGCCACCAGACCCGCACCACCAAGACGTGGGGAGCGGGCACGGCAGCCTCGACCACCGACCGCCAGGGCGAGCACCTCGGCAACACGTACGGGTACTCGTTCTCGACCTCCGAGATCAAGGATCCCGTGGTCGCCGCCCTCGAGGCGGCGGGCTACTCGAAGAAGAAGGGCTTCTTCGGCCGGCTCTTCTCCTAGTCGTCACCTGCCGGCCGGCTCGGCGCGATCAGGCTGGAGCTCGTCGAGCTCTCGGCGGGCAGCGTCGAGCCGACGGCGCGCGAGCGGGACCTGCCACCACCGCGCGGCGGAGAGCGCGGCGTCGGTCTCGCGCACGCGGACGCGCGCGGCGACCAGGAGCGCGTCGCGTTCGAGGAGAGCGCGCTCCGCGTCGGTGTAGAGCTGCTCGCCCCGATCCTCCACGGCTACAGCGATCCACGATCCCGAGACGAGTGCGATCACGCTGATGATGCGGAACCACAGCAGCATCGCGATGAAGACGACGAACGACGACAGCAGCGGGTTCTGCGTGGCGCCGCTCAACAGGCGCCCACCACCGGCTTGGAGCAGCACCAGCGCGAAGGCACCCGCGAGAGCGCCGGGCAGCATCCGCCTGAACCGGATGCGGGCCCTGGCCAGGAAACGGAAGAGCGTCACCAGCGCGGCCGTGTCGACGACGAACACGAGCGCGAGCCCCGCCGCTCCGGCGAGGAGCGATTGGATCCATCCGCGGGCCTCGACGCCGACGAGATCGAGGAGCCAGTCGACGGCCGCGGTGCTGATCACGCTGAGCACGGCGGTGAAGAGCAGCATGAGGCCGAACGAGAGCGCCACGAGGAAGTCGCGCGCCTTGAGCAGCACGTACGATCGCTCATCCCGCGGCAGCCGGAAGATCGAGCGCACCGCCAGGCGCGAGTAGGTGATCCAGCTGGTCGCGGTCCAGAACAGGATCACGACGGCCACGAGACCCGTGACCGTGAGCACCGATGTGGTGGAGGTGGCGATCTCGCGGATGGCGGCCGTCGTGATGACGCCCTCGTCGCCGATCAGGCCCGGAACGTAGGTGTTGATCACATCGATCAGCGCATCCATCGTCTCCGGCGACTGCACGAGCCAGATCCCCGCGACGGCGAACACCACGTAGACCCCGGCGAAGACGGCGAACAGAGCCTGGTAGCTCATGCCGGCGGAGAGCACGAACCCGTTCCCCACCAGGAACCGCCGCCAGACGCGCACGGGGAAGAGGGCGAGCGTGCGCTCGGTGACCCGGGTGACGGTCTCGATGGGCTCCTGGAAGCGCTCCTGGAGGCGGTCCTGGATGCGTTCGGTCAGCCGAGACTGATCGTCGGCCTGCGCCCGCTCATCCGCCTGCGCCCGCTCATCCGCCTGTACCCGCTCCTCGGCTCCGGCCACCGGCGGCCGCTACGGACGACGGGCGAGGTACAGGGCGACTGCGTCGCAGGCCGTCTGGTGGTCGATCACGTCGGGCTCGCCCGAGGCGGTGACGGTGCCCACGACCTCACCGGCGACGAGGATCGGGATGGCCCCGCCGTGCGACCGCATCACGGAGTGGTCGAACGCGGGATCGGTGTCGTCCTCGAACCTGCGGCCCTCCGCCTCGTACCGGCGGCGGACGAGCAGCGATGGCACGCCGAAGTGGCGAGCGACCGCGGCCTTGCCGGCGAGCCAGAAGTCGTTGTCGGGACCGGTGGCACCGAGCTTGGCGCGGAAGACGAGGTCGTCGCGCAGCACCACGTCGACCGCGAGGTCGAGAGCCCGCTCCCGGATGAGGGCGACGGCGAGGGTGCCGAGGTCGACCGCGTCCTCCTTCGTGAACGAGTGGACGTCGAACGGGGCCACGGCCTCGAGATCGTCGACGGTGAAGACGGGGAGCTCGCGTTCGCTCATGCGCTCAGCCTACCGGCGCGGCACCTCTCCGCCTGGCGGGAGCATCCGGATCTGACACTCGTGGCGGCTTCGCGCGGGACGAGGTCACCACGAGTGTCAGATCCGCCCCTGCTCATCGGGGGAAAGATCACCAGCGACGGGTGAGGAGCGGCCAGTCGGCGCGGGTCGCGGCGGCGTCATAGGCAGCCTCCAGGAACGACAGCACCAGCGCATCCGGATCGCTCGCCGTGCGCACCGTCTCCCAGGGCAGCAGGAATTCGCCGAACGCCTCGCTGAAGAACGCACCCTCGGGCACGGGAGCGTCGGCGAAGCCCTCCGGGGCCGGATACGCGTACGAGTAGAACGCCCCCTCCTCGCCGCCGCCCGGCCAGAAGCCCGCGCTCGAGAGCTCGTGCGAGTAGCCTTCGTGCATCACCCAGTCGGGGCAGTGCGGCGCACCGCCCGGATGCGTCGGAGCGGGCCGTCCCGAGAAGCGCGTCACGGCCAAGTCCATCGCACCCCAGAAGAAGTGCACGGCGCTGACCTTGCCCGTGAACGAGGAGCGGAACCGGCGGAGGATCCGGTCGGCCTGCACCAGCTGCCGCCAGAACGCGGTCGCCTGCTCGGGCACGTAGGTGTGGTGGACGGTGTCGTCCGCGAACGGGATCGCGACCTCGACCTCGTTGGGTACGGGCCGGATGTCGACCGTCACACCCAGCCGGCCGAGCGCCTCGAAGACGGCGGCGTAGAAGGCGGCGACGCTGAGGCCGGTAAGCGCGAACGAGTCACGGCGCCCGTCGCTGCGCCGCAGCACGAGCTCGTGCGCGAGCAGGTCGAACTCGATGTCGAGCTCTCCGTCGTGCCCGGGCAGCGGCATGAGCCCGGTTGCGAGCCCGCGCGCGGTCACCTGCAGCGAGACGTGCCACCAGTGGTTGATGGGCGCGGCCAGCGCCATCCGCACCTTGCCCACGATCTGCGTCCACATGTGGAGCGTCTCCCGCGTCGCCGTCCACTCGTCGACCCTCAACGCGGGCCACGCCGCGCCCGCCACGCTCGTCTCGCCCGTCTCGCTCACGCGTTCAGCCTAGGAGAGCCCCTCCGTGGCTGGGTCCAAGCGGTCCGCCGGCGCGGATCTGACGACCGTAGGGTGAATCCATGAGCGCAGACAACCCGACGGCGGACTTCTGGACGTCGTGCCGGGCGGTCATGGGCGGTCTTCCCGAGACGCCGCCCGAGGCGTGGGCGTTCGGGGCCACGGCCGAGCAGGCGGAGGAGCTCCTCGCCCTCGTCCTCGCGGGCACGAAGACGGCGACGGCGTCGTCCGCCTGGGACTACGAGGTCGACGGGGAGCCGTTGCCCGCCGAGGGCGACTACAGCATCCTGCTCGACGGGCGCGGCATCCCTCGCGCCGTCATCCAGACCACCGCGGTGAGCATCGTCCCCTTCGACGAGGTGACCGAGGCGCACGCCCACGCGGAGGGAGAGGGAGACCTCTCCCTGGCCTGGTGGCGCGACGCCCACGAGCGCTTCTGGCGGTCGTTCTCGACCAGCTCTCAGGGCTTCGACGCGCGGATGCCCGTCGTCTGCGAGGAGTTCCGGCTGGTGTACCCGGCCGCGGCCTGACGCCGTCCGCGCGACCCTAGACGGAGGCTCCCGCGGCGACCTCGCGCGTGGGCTCCCACCCGAGGGCGGGGGCGACGTAGCGAGCGAACGACTCCATGAGGCGGAGGTTGAACGCGACGCCCAGCTGGCTGGGGATCGTGATCGTGAGCGTGTCGGCCGACTGGATGGCCGCATCCTGCAGCAGCTGCTCGACCAGGACGTCGGGCTCGGCCGCGTAGGTCTTGCCGAACGTGGACGTGGTCCCGTCGATGACGCCGATCTGGTCGCCGTCCTGGCGGCCGCCGAAGTACATCCGCTCCTCGGCCGTGGTGATCGGGATGATGCTGCGGCTCACCGATACGCGCGGCTCACCGGCGTGGCCGGCCTCGCGCCAGGCGGCGCGGAAGGCCTCGATCTGCTCGGCCTGCAGCACGTCGAACGCGCGGCCGTCCGCCTCGGTGAGGAGGGTCGACGACATCAGGTTCACGCCCAGACGTCCGGCCCACTCGGCGGTCTCGCGGGTGCCCGCACCCCACCAGACGCGCGAGCGCAGTCCGGGCGAGTAGGGCTCGATGCGCTGCAGCCCGGTGCCGCCACCGAAGGGGCTGTGCGGGTCGCGCTCGGCCAGGCCCACGCCGTCGATGGCCTCGAGGAAGCCCAGGAAGTGCTCACGACCGAGGTCGGCTCCGCGGGGGTCGTCCGACTCGTAGCCGAAGACCTCGTACCCGCGGTGAACGGTCTCAGGTGATCCTCGGCTCACGCCGAGGGCGAGGCGCTCGCCGCTCATGAGGTCGACGGCCGCCGCCTCCTCCGCGAGGTAGAGGGGGTTCTCGTAGCGCATGTCGATGACGCCGGTGCCGATCTCGATGCGCTCGGTGCGCGCCGCGATCGCCGCCATGAGCGGCAGCGGCGCGGACTGCTGTCGTGCGAAGTGGTGCACACGGAACGCGATGCCGTTCACGCCGAGCTCATCGAGGCCCTGCGCGAGGTCGATCGCCTGCAGCATCGAGTCGCGAGCCGTCAGCTCGCGGCCGCCTCCGAGGGGGCCGTAGTGTCCGAACGAGAGAGTGCCGAATCGCTTCACGCCATCCTCAACCCGCCTCCGCCCCGTTCCATTCCTTCGAATGGAGTTCGACCGCGGTCGAGACCGGCGGATCAGCCGCTGAGGCGCTCCGGGTGGTAGGCGCGGCGGCGGATGTCCTGCAGCGCGACGGGCCGACGGCAGGCGAGCGCGACGAGATCGCCCTCCGCGACGTCCCCCGGCAGCGCGATCCGCAGGTCGCCGGGGCGGAGAGCAGGGCGGACGACGTAGGGCCGTCGCATCCGCATGCCCGGCCGCCCGAGGAGGAGGGCCGATCCCCGCACGACCGCGTCCTCGTCGAGCTCGGCGTCGAGCCACACCTCGTCGCCGACGCCGGACTCCGCGGCGATCACCGCCTCGATGCGGGTGACGACGACGCAGCAGTAGCGGCCCTCGCGCGACGGCACAGGCCTCTCGCCCACTCTCACGAGCGGCGTGCCGACGGCACGCGCCGCCCCGACCAGCGACTGCCCGACGATGCTCACGTCGTCTCGTGTGAACACGGTGCCGACCGGCCACTCCGCGAACCGCGGATCGAGGGCACGCCGGCGGAAGGAGCCCACGGTGTGCAGCAGCATCAGCGTCCCCCTCCGCGGAGGTCGCGGAGGCAGACGGTACCGGCGCAGGGCACCACGACGAGGTCGCCGGGGAGGAGGTCCGCGGGGAGCGAGACCACCGCATCCTGCAGGCTGCCGATCGCGAATCGCGCGAGGCGGGCCGTCGAGACGCGACCGAGGAGGCGGGCCTCCGCCAGCTGCGGGGAGACCCGGGACAGGTCGGCGTCAAGGCGGAGACGTCCGCCCTCGGTCTGGAGCACCGTGGCGACGACGACCGTCGCCTCCCCGGTCGGAGAGGGGCGGCCGTGCGTGCCCGGCCGGGCGGCGGCGGCGCTGTGGACGCAGGGCGTATCGCACACCTCGGCGAGGCGACAGAGCGACACCCCCGCGACGACGACGTCGGTCGTGGTGGCGATGGTCGACTCGGGCCAGAGGTCGAAGGCGAGGGGATCGGGGATGCTGTGGCGGAGCGTGGGGAGCAGTGCGGTGAGTGTCACATCCGCAGGTCTACGCGCACGGCGGCCCCACTCGGGCGGTCCTCACGGGTTCCTGACGCCCACCCGCCCACTGCTCACGCCGCCCTCACGCCCGCGCCCGACGGCACGGGCGGAGGCGCCGAGCCGCCGCGCCCGCAGCGCCGCGGGTCCGGCCCGCTGAGCGCGCTGGGGAGGCCCCAGGGGCGGCGAAGCGGCGCGCAGCGGGCGCAACCCGCACCCCACCGCCGCGAGCCGCGCCACTCCGGTGCCTGCGGCCGGCGCCCGAGGCCCTGGCTCAGCGGCGGACGGCGCGCACCACCTTCCCCGCCAGCTTCAGCGCGATCCATCCGCCGACGATCCACGGGCCCGCCACGATGATCGGGTCGATCCACGCGTGGTGGGTGTCGACCCGCGTCGACCCCATGCGCGACGACCACCCGTGCCGACGGCGCTCGCTGAGGATGCCCGTCTCGGTGATCGGGTTGTCAGGCCGACCCGATAGCAGCGAGGAGACGTGCGCTCCGGCGGCGTCGATGCGATCGCCCGCGACGAGCAACAGCCAGTGCGCCGCGCGCCCCTCGCTGAAGCGTGCATACGCGAAGCGGCGCACCATCCCCGACACCCCGTGCAGGGGCGCGACCGTGCCGAACACCGGGGGCAGCATCCCGTGCTCGATCGAGCGCTCGCGCGGATGGAGCTCGGGCTGGCGGTCGGGGAAGTCCCAGTGCGCTCCCGTCGCCTCCGGCGCGTAGCGCTCCCGCGGCACGGCGGGGCGGTCGGCGGGGTCGAGGTCGACTCCCCAGCCGGGGATGCGGGCGCGGAGATCATCGGAGGTCTCGCGCGGGGCGGGCTTCTGTGCGGTGTAGGGCATGGCGTCCTCCTAGGCGGCGTCGAACTCGATGACGGTCTTGATGTTGCCGTCGAGCTTGGCCGAGAACATGTGGTAACCCTCGGCGATGTGCTCGAGCGGGATGCGGTGGGTGATGATCTCGTTCGGCTTCAGGTAGCCGTTGCGGATGTGCTCGAGCAGTCTCGGCCACTGGCGCTTGGCCGGGCACTGGTTCATCCGCAGCGTGAGGCCCTTGTTCATCGCGTCGCCGAACTTCACGGCGCTGAAGAGGGGACCGTAGGCGCCCATCACCGAGACGGTGCCGCCCTTCCGGACGGCGTCGATGGCCCAGTTGAGCGCGATGGGCGAGCCGCCCTGCAGCTTGAGCTTCGCGGCGGTGATGTGCTGCAGCAGGTTGCCGTCGGCCTCCGCACCGACCGCGTCGATCACGACGTCGGCGCCGAGGTGGTCGGTCGCCCGCTTCAGGGTGACCACGATGTCGTCGTGCTCGGCGAAGTTCACCGTCTCGGCGTGCGCGAACTCGCGCGCCTTCGCGAGCCGGTACTCGAGGTGGTCGACGACGATCACGCGCCCCGCGCCCATGAACCACGCCGATTTCGCCGCATAGAGCCCCACTGGGCCGGCGCCGAACACCACGACGGTGTCGCCCTCACGGATGTCGCCCAGCTGGGCGCCGAAGTAGCCGGTGGCCAGCGCATCCGTCATCACCAGCGCATCCTCGTCGTCGAGCCAGTCGGGGATGACGCTCGGGCCGACGTCGGCGAAGGGCACCCGGACGAACTCGGCCTGCCCGCCGTCGTAGCCGCCGCAGGTGTGCGAGTAGCCGTAGATGCCGCCCACCGCGGTGGCGTTCGGATTGACGTTGTGGCAGTTGGAGTAGAGCCCGCGCACGCAGAAGAAGCACGAGCCGCAGTACACGTTGAAGGGGACCATGACGCGGTCTCCGACCTTCAGGTTCTCGACCGACGGTCCCACCTCGTGGACCACCCCGATGAACTCGTGCCCGAAGGTGGTCCCGATCCGGGTGTCGGGCATGAGTCCGTGGTACAGGTGCAGGTCGGATCCGCAGATCGCCGCCTTCGTGACCCGGACTATCGCATCGTTCGGATGCTCGATCCTCGGGATGTCCTTCTCCTCCACGCGGACCTTGTACGGTCCGCGGTACACCATCGCCTTCATGCTGGCTCCTTCGAGGGGTCTCGGTCGTCGGGACATCGGTCGTCCGGCTCTCAGTGCAGGCCCGCGGCGCACCCTTATGCAACCCCCGTGCGGAGGTCCATGCCTCGAGCGTCTCCGACGGGGGTAAGATCGATTCGTCCCATTCCTGTACTGCGTCCAAAAAAGGCGCGCGAGGCGAGATCCCATGCATCGAACACCCTTCCGACGGACGGCCGCCTCCGCGAGCGCCGCCGCCCTCACCGCCGTGGCCCTGCTGCTCGCGGGATGCACCGCCTCCGGCGTCGGCGCCGCCGGGAACACCCCGGCCGGCGAGCCGAAGGACGGCGGCACGCTCGTGTACGCCTCGGGCGACGCCGAGCCGACCTGCCTCGACCCGCACGTCGGCGGCAACTACCCGCAGGCGCTCGTCGCGACGCAGTACCTCGAGCAGCTCGTCACCCTCGACTCCGACGGCGACCCCGTCCCCTGGCTCGCCGACAGCTGGAAGGTCAGCGACGACGGGCTCACCTGGGACATCACGGTCCGCAGCGGTGTGACGTTCACCGACGGCACGCCGCTGACCTCGGAGGCGATCGCGGCCAACGTGGCGCACCTGCAGGATCCGAACACCAAGTCGAGCACCGGCTATCTCGCCGTGCAGAAGATCCAGGACGTCGAGATCGTCGACGACAGCACCGCGCGCCTGCACCTCAGCTCGCCCGACTCGGCCCTGCTCGAGTCGTTCAGCCAGCCGTGGCTCGCCATCGAGTCGCCCACCGCCCTGAAGCGCAGCCAGGACGAGAACTGCGCCTCCCCCGTGGGCACGGGTCCCTTCGTCGTCAGCCAGTGGAACCGCCAGCAGTCGATCGAGCTCGACCGCAACGACGCGTACGACAGCGCCCCGGCCGACGCCCAGTACACCGGCCCCGCGCACCTCGAGCACATCGAGTGGCGCTTCATCCCCGAGGCCGCCACCCGCTACGCGGCGCTGGCCAGCGGCGAGGTCGACGTGATCGACAACGCGCAGCCGGATGCGATCCAGCAGGCGGAGGGCAACGGCTCGCTCGTGCACCTCGATGCACCCCGGCCCGGCTCGAGCAACCGCATCGAGCTCAACTCAGGCCAGGCCCCGTTCGACGACGAGAAGGTGCGCGAGGCGTTCATCGCCGCCGCGGATGTGAACCCGGGCATCCAGAGCCTGTTCTTCGGATCGGCGCAGCGCTCGTACTCGCCGCTGTCGAGCGTCGAGCCCACCGCGTACAGCGAGCCCGACCTCTTCGACGTCGACACCGATCGCGCGAACCAGCTGCTCGACCAGGCCGGCTGGACCGCCCGCGACTCCGACGGCATCCGCACGAAGGACGGCCAGCGCCTCACACTGCGCATGCCTGTCAGCACCAACCAGTCGATCCCCGCGGAGGTCTCGCTCTTCGAGCAGCTGCAGGCGGCCGAGAAGGCGGTCGGATTCGACATCCAGCTCAACCAGCTCGACCTCTCCGGGTGGTACGGCGCGCTCGCCGCGAACGAGTACGAGCTGGTCTCAGCGCCGTACACGAAGGTCGGACCGGACGTGCTGCGCATCCTCTACGACTCCTCGGGCATCACTCCGGCGCCGAGCGGGTACTTCGCGAATCACGCGAAGGTGGACGACCCTGCTCTGGATGCGCTGCTCGCGCAGGCCAGCGCCACGAGCGACCCCGCCCAGCGGGCCGACCTGTACCAGCAGGCGCAGAAGATCGTGCTCGAGGGCTACTACATCCTCCCGCTGTACGACCAGCAGAACCACTTCCTGCTGCGCAACGACGTGGAGGGCGTGCGCACGCTCGCGGTGTCGACGCCGACGTTCGCCGAGGCGTGGCTGAACCGCTGACGCCGGATCCGCTCCCCGGCAGGACATCGACGGACGCCGCCTCGCGCGAGGCGGCGTCCGCGTCGGTGCACCTGGAGGCCGCCCCGCCGCCGAGCGCGGCGCGCCGCGCGCTCTCCGTGGGGCGGCTCCTCGCCGTGCGCGTCGCCGGCGCCGTGTTCGTGCTGTGGGCCGTCGCGACGATCACGTTCCTCGCGGTGCGCGCCATCCCGGGCGACCCCGCCGAGGCGGTGCTCGGCGGGCCGGGCTCGCAGGCGGGCCCCGACGCGCTCGCCGCGGCCCGGGCGCAGTACGGGCTCGACCTGCCGTTCGACATCCAGTACCTGCGCTACCTCGGGCTGCTCGCCACGGGCGACCTGGGCACCTCGTACGCCCTCCACGATGGCGTGGCCCACGTGATCGCCGAGCAGCTGCCGGCCACCCTCGTCCTCACCCTCGTCTCGCTCGTGCTCGCGTGGCTGCTCGCCCTCGGGCTCGCCGCGTGGGCCTCGCGGGGCGGATGGGGGTCGCGCGCGGTGGGCGGTCTGCTCGAGATCACCGCCGCCGCCGTGCCGCACTTCTGGCTGGGCGCGGTGCTCATCGTGCTCTTCTCGCTCACGCTCGGGTGGCTGCCCGCCGTGAGCACCTCGACGCCGCTCGGCATCGTGCTCCCCGCGCTCACGCTCGCGATCCCGCTCGCCGGCTTCCTCGGGCAGGTGATGCGCGAGCAGATCGCGGATGCGGTCACCTCGCCCTTCGCGCTCAGCGCCCGAGCCCGCGGCGAGGGTGCCGCGGGGCTCTTCTGGCGCCACGCGCTGCGGCACGCGTCGCTGCCCGCGGTAACGCTCACCGGATGGGCGCTCGGCTCCCTCATCTCGGGCGCCGTCGTCGTGGAGACGCTGTTCGCCCGCCAGGGTCTCGGGTCGACGCTGTACAACGCGGTGCGCATCCGCGACGTGCCCGTCGTCGTCGGCGTCGTGCTCGTGGTCGCGCTGGTCTACGTGGTGGTGACGATCCTCGCGGATCTCGCCGAGCGTGCCCTCGACCCGCGGAGACGGGCATGAGCGGGGTGGGGATGGGCACGGTCGGGCCCTCGGGGGCGACGCGCGCCCCGGGCGCCGGCGGCGCCGCGGGGTGGTTAGCCCGTGTCCGGCCGCGCCCCGTCGAGGTGATCTGCATCGCGATCATCGTGCTGCTCGTCATCGCGGCGGTGATGCCGTGGCTGCTCGCGCCGGGCGACCCGCTCGCCATCGATCCGACGCAGGCGTTCCAGGGGCCGTCGTTCGCGCATCCGCTGGGCACCGACGAGTCGGGCCGCGACACCCTCACCCGCCTCGTGCACGGGGCGGGGCCGTCGCTCCTGATCGGGGTGACCGCCACCGGGATCGGCGTCGCGCTCGCCCTCGTGCTCGGCGTCGCCTCGGGGCTCGGGCCGCGCTGGCTCGACTTCACGTCGACGCGGCTGGTCGAGGTGATGTTCGCGTTCCCCGGGGTGCTGCTGGCGCTGCTCTTCCTGGCGCTGACCGGGCCCGGCGCGTGGACGACGACCATCGCCGTCGGGCTCGCCGTCGCGCCGGGGTACGCGCGCATCCTGCGCGGTGAGTTCCGGCGCGTGCGCGACGCCGGGTACGTCGAGCAGTCGCTGCTGTTGGGGCGCGGATGGTGGCACAGGCTGGTGCACCACATCCTGCCCAACGCCATCGCGGGGGTGTTCGTCGTGGCCACGCTCGGGCTCGGGCAGACGATCGTGTGGGCGGCCGCGCTCAGCTACCTCGGGCTCGGCACCCCGCCGCCGGCGGCGGAGTGGGGTGCGATGCTCTCGGCCGGACGCACCTACCTGCTCACCGCCCCGTGGCTGACGCTGGCGCCGGGCGCCGCGATCGTGCTCGCCGCCGCGTCGACGACGCTCCTCGGTCGCGCCCTGGAACAGCGTCGGAGGGAATCATGAGCGGATCGGCCGTCGACGTGAGCGGGCTGCGGGTCGCCTTCCGCGACCGGGAGGTGGTGCGCGGCGTCTCGTTCGCGATCGAGCCGGGCGAGACCGTGGCGCTCGTGGGCGAGTCCGGATCGGGCAAGTCGGTCACCGCCCGGTCGCTGGTGGGCCTCTCCGGCGCGGGCGCGCTCGTGACCGCCGAGCGACTCTCGGTGGGCGGGCAGTCGGTGCCGGCGCCGTCACCGCGGCAGCTGCGGCGCCTGCGCGGCGGGACGGTGGGCATGATCGCACAGGACGCGTTCGCCTCGCTCGACCCGCTGCGCCCGGTCGGCCGCGAGATCTCGGATGCTCTGCGACTGCACACGGACCTGTCGCCCTCCGAGCGGCGAGCGCGCGTGATCGCGCTGCTGACCCGGGTGGGTGTGCCGGAGCCCGAGCTGCGCGCGTCGCAGCGCCCGCACGAGCTCTCGGGCGGACTGCGGCAGCGTGCGCTCATCGCGGCGGCGATCGCCGCCGACCCCGCCGTGCTCATCGCCGACGAGCCCACCACCGCCCTCGACGCGACGGTGCAGGCGGGGATCCTCGATCTACTCGCGTCACTCGCCGCCGACGGCGCCGCGGTGCTCCTCATAAGCCACGACCTCGCGGTGGTGTCGCGCCTCGCGTCTCGCGTGATCGTGATGCGCGACGGCTCCGTCGTGGAGCAGGGCCCCACCCGCGCGGTCATCACCGCCCCCGCCCACCCCTACACGCGCGCCCTCGTCGCCGCGGTCCCGACCGACCGCCCCCGAGGCATCCCCTTGAGCGCTCCCACCCCATCCAGTGCTCACAATCGGCGCGATCCCCACCCAGATGGCGCACGAAGTGAGCACTCGACGCCTGCCGGCGACGCGCAAGAGAGCACGCGCACCGCGCCCACCACGCCCCTCAGCGCGGACGGTGAGCAGTCGACGAGGCGGGGGGTGCTCGAGGCTCGGGGGGTCACCGTGCGGTTCGGGGTGGGGGGACGGGCGGATGCTGCGGGCCGTGTCGGACGTGTCGCTGCGGCTCGAGGCGGGGCGGACGCTCGGGCTCGTCGGGGAGTCGGGGTCGGGGAAGACGACGCTCGCGCGCGTGCTGCTCGGGTTGCAGCGACCCGACGCGGGGACGGTGACCCTCGACGGCGAGCCGTGGGTGCCCGGCACGGAGCGCGACCGGCGGCCGAGGAGAGCGCTCATCGCGTCGGTACCGCAGGATCCGTACGGCACGCTCGACCCGCGCTGGACCGTGCGCCGCACTCTCGCCGACGCGCTCGACGCGGCCGGCAGGCACGAGCCCGGCGGGCAGGACGCCATCGAGGAACTGCTCGAGCGCGTGCGACTACCCCTCGAACTGGCGGATCGACGCCCGCAGAACCTCTCGCCCGGGCAGCGCCAGCGCGTCGCGATCGCCCGCGCCGTGGCCCGCCGCCCGCGAGTGCTGGTGGCGGATGAGCCCGTGTCGAGCCTCGACGTGTCGGTGCAGGCGCAGATCCTCGACCTGCTCGACGACCTCCAGCGCGAGCTGGGGCTCGCCGTGGTGCTCGTGTCGCACGACCTGGGCGTGATCCGTCACTCGAGCGACGACGTCATCGTGCTGCGCGCCGGAGAGGTGGTGGAGCGGGGGCCGACCGAGCGCGTGTTCCGGGATCCGCAGGCTCCCTACACGCGCCAGCTGGTCTCCGCGGCGCCGCGCCTGCTCCTCTGAGCGGACCCCGACGCAGAACGCCGCGCCTGCTCCGCTGACGCCGGACATGACGAAGGCCCCCGGGTCTCCCCGGGGGCCTTCGTCATTCAGCGAGTGCTACGCGCGGCGGGTGCGACGCGCGAGGAGCAGGGCTCCACCCGCGGCGAACAGCAGCGCGAGGCCGGTGATCGCGAGGGGCGCCACCTCGGCACCGGTGTTGGCGAGGCCAGCCGGGGTCGAGTTGTTGCCACCAGCGGCGGCGAGCACGGTGATCGCGGCCAGGGCCGGGTCGCTCGCGACACTGTTCACAGCCTGGGTGGCCGAGAACGTGTACTGGCCGGCGGCCAGCGCGGGCAGGGTCACGGACCAGGTGCCGTTGGCGACGGTCGCGGTGAGCGACGCGTCGGTGCCCCAGGTGACGGTGACGGTCGCGCCGTCGATGCCGGTGCCGCTCAGCGTGGTGGGAGCGGAGCCGGCCGCGAAGCTCGCGCCGTCGGTCGGGCTGGTGATGACCGGAGCGACCGGGACGACCGCGAAGTTCACCACGGCAGGAGCCGAGTCGGGAGCGGCGAAGGTCGAGAGCGAGCCGGTGGGGGCGGTCTCGGACTGGATCGCGCTGATCGTGTACGCGCCGTAGCCGAGGTTCGCGTCGACCGACCAGCTGCCGTCAGCGCCGACCACGACCTCGTCCGTGACGGATCCGGTGAGGTTGACGGTGGCACCGGGGGTACCGGTTCCGGTGACCTTGGTCAGCGAGGTGACGACACGCTGGCCGTCGACCGGGTTGGTGAAGACCGGCGAGGGCAGCGGGGCCTCGACCACGTTGACCTCGAACTCGAGCGCCGCCGACTCCGAGAAGCCGCTGGTCGAGACGACGCGGTAGGCCGCGTTGCCGGTCTGGACCGGAGCCGTGATGGTCCAGTTGCCGTTGGCGTCCACCGGGACGGTGAACGGCGCGTCGGTGCCGTGCTGCACGGAGAGCGTGGTGTTCGGCGTCGCGGTACCGGTGATGGCGCCGCCGGCGAAGACGTCGCCGCCATCGGCGGGCGAGGTCAGCACGGGGGTGGCGAGGGCCACCGCGATGGTGAAGTCCTCGTTCGCGACCGAGTTGACCTGGGCGATCGCGGCCTGGAGGTTCGCACCCCAGGTGATCTGCTTGCCGCCGGCAGTGGTGCCGCCGGAGATCAGTCCGACCGCGGTGTTGCCCTGGAGGATGGCACCGCCCGAGTCACCAGGAGCGGCGGGAGTGTCGCTCTCGAAGCCGTAGACCGCGTGACCGGCGACGTTCGCCCATCCGTTGATGGTCGAGACGGTTCCCTGGGTGTAACCGGTCGTGCGTCCGCTCTTGGTGACGGTCGCGCCGACCGTGGCGTCGCCGATGCCGGTGACGGGAACGGTGTCGATCGAGAGGTCGTTCGCCGCGATGTCGGCGGCGCTCCAGGTGGAGACCTCGGGAAGCAGCGTGAGGTCGTTGGCCGTGTTCCACACCGAGATGTCGACGCTGTGAACGTCACCGTTCGTGCCGGCGCTGTTGCCCGGTCCACCGAACTGACCGACCTCGAGCTGACCGAGGTTGGTGTAGTCGACCGGGTTGCCCGTGCCGCCACCTGCCGTGTCGCTCTGGGGGCGGGTCAAGCGGGAGAAGTCGTAGGTGACGCTCGGGTCGGTCTCATCGACGACACAGTGGCCGGCCGAGATGACGACCGGCTCGCCCGTCTTGTTGAAGCCGGAGAATCCGACGGAGCACGAGCCCACGGGCGTGGTCTGGGTGCCGACGAGGTAGCCGGCGCCGCCGACCACATCCTTGTCGGAGAACGCCGAGAAGGGCGCATCGATGGTGCGCACGACGACGTTGGAGTTCGAGTCGACGAACGCCTCCGCGCCACCGGTCAGCGCATCCTGCGCCTTGGTGGTGAGGACGACGACGTTGCCGTCGCCGTCGGTGGCGACGGCCTGGATGCCGTCCTCGTTCAGGAGCGACTTCGCCTGAGCGTCGAACGCCGGACCGGACGTCGGTGCGACCGAGTCGCCCTGTCCGTCATCTGCGATGGCCGCCTGGCCGAATGCACCCGTCATGCCCGCGACTGCGAGCGTTCCGACGGCGAGGTAGGCGGCTCTGCGCCTCCAACCAACTGACATGTGTTCCCCTTACCCATCTATCGGTTACGTACTCAGACGCGGGGCGAGATGTCCGGTGCGCGGCTCTCCTCCATGAGCGGCCGCAGCACGATCCGATCCCCCCGAGACCCTCTGACCCTATCTAGTGGGACACGGAGTCGCAAAGCTGACTGTCATCTTCAGCTTCTCTGAACGAGGATGGAACGCATGCTCCGTCGACGTCTCGCCCTCCTCGCCGCTTCCGGTGGCGCCCTCGCCCTCCTCGTCGCGGGGTGCGCGTCCAGCTCGCCCTCCGCATCCTCCGGGGGCGATCGATCGGCGGCGGATGCGGTGGGCACCTGGGCGGGAACGGGCGACAAGCCCGCGTCGCTGAACCTCGCGGAGGACGGCTCGGTCGACGGCACCGACGGCTGCAACAAGGCGACCGGACGGTACTCGGTCGAAGGATCGCAGGTGTCGTTCGCGCTCAACCCCATGACGCTCAAGGCGTGCCTCGGCGTGACGCTGTCGTTCGACAAGCTCGACCACGGGACGGTGGACGGCGACAGCATCACGCTCTACACGCACGACGGCACCGAGCTCACCACGCTGACGCGCGGCTGATTGGTCCGCACACGAGGGGCCGGCGCGCGATCGCGTCGGCCCCTCGTGCTGTCGGCCGCGGTGCTAGATGCTGCCGCCGCGCCGCAGGCGGCGCGCCACCGTCATCATCCCGGCGGCAAGGGCGACCATCGCCAGGGCCGAGAGCGCGAGCGGTCCCGCGTCGAGTCCGGTCTGGGCGAGCGTGCCCGTCCCGGATCCACCCGAGCCGGCCACCGCCGCGTTGGAGCCGGTGCCGGTGGGTGTCTCGACTGGCGGGGAGGGAGGCGCGGGCACCACGGTGAGGCCCGTAGCCCGCGCATCGCTGGACTGTCCGTTGATGACCGTCCACGCGAAGATGGTGTACCCGCCCACCGGAAGGTCTGACGGCAGCGTGACCGACCACCGATAGGGATCGGCGATCGTCTGTATGGATGTGCCCTCACCCCAGCTCACGACCACCGTGGATCCCGGAACGCCGACCGACCCCGACACCACAGGCGCGGTGCCTGCCTGAACGACGATGCCCTCGGAGTCGGGCCAGGCGATCACCGGTTCGAAAGGCACCACGGTGAAGGGCACGGTCACCGGCCGGGAGTCCCCGAGCCCCTCGGCAGTCTGGGTCATCGTGACCTGGTACGCGCCGTAGGTCAGGTTGCACGGCACGGTCCACGCACCCGTGAGTCCGATGAACGTCGTTCCCTCCACATCTCCGGTCAGATGCACGGTCGCACCGGGCGTGCCCGTCCCGCTGATCGCCGTCACCCAACCCAACGCTCGCTGATTCGGCTGGGGCCACCACGGCGCGAGATCCGGCAGCTGTCCGGCCACCACCTCGTAGGAGAGCGTGAGCGGCTCACCCTCGACCGTGCCGTCGAGTGCAGCGATCCGGTAGGTGACCGGCCCCAGGTCGGCGCGGGCGGGAAGGCTCCACACCCCGTTCCCATCGACGGTCAGCTGATACGGATCGCGGGCATCCACACGGACGGTCAGCAGCGTGTAAGGCCGCCCCGTGCCTGTGATGAGCGTCCCCGGCGTGACCTCGGAACCCGATGCCGGGCCGGTCAGCACGGGCGTCGGCGGCAGCGCCGGCTCGGCCACGGGATCGAGCGGCGCATCCGCCGCCTGCGTCGGCGCAGCGGGCGCGCTCGCCCCGATCTCGTCGGCGAAGGCCGCCGGCGCGACCCCTCCGATCACGCACGCGAGCACGATCGCCCCCGCTGCCCCTCGCGCGGCCGATGCGCGCATCCAGTCCTTCATGTCCCCGTTCCCCGTTCCTTCAGATGGACCCTCACCCCGTAGTGTCCGGACGGGGTACGGCAGTTCCATCCGGATCGCGACCGGGTGAGGCGGACCTTCGTTGTCGGCATCCCATCAGCGGGTGTAATTTTGCAGTCTGCGCAAGTTTGCGCGGTCCACCTTCTCCCCCCTGAGGACGCCATGTCGCGCAACGAGACGTCACGCCGTCGCCCCACCGCCGCCGAGCGGGCCCAGCAGTTCAAGGAATCGGGCGGGCGCCTGACCCAGCGCCAGATCCTCTTCATCGTGCTCGGCCTCATGGCCGGGATGTTCCTGGCCGCCCTCGACCAGACCATCGTCGGCACGTCGATGCGCACGATCGCCGACGACCTGTCCGGGCTCGACCAGCAGGCGTGGGTCACCACGGCGTACCTGATCATGTCGACGATCTCGACGCCGATCTACGGCAAGCTCTCCGACATCTTCGGCCGCCGTCCGCTGTACATCATCGCGATCACGATCTTCCTCGTCGGATCGCTGCTCGCCGGGGCGTTCGCGCACTCGATGATCGAGCTGGCCGGATACCGCGCCATCCAGGGCCTCGGCGCCGGCGGCCTCATGTCGCTCGCGCTGACGATCATGGGCGACATCCTCGCGCCGCGCGAGCGGGCGAAGTACCAGGGCTACTTCCTCGCCGTGTTCGGCGTCTCGAGCGTGATCGGGCCGCTGCTCGGCGGCGTGCTGTCGGGTGCGAACGAGATCCTCGGGGTCACCGGATGGCGCTGGATCTTCCTCATCAACCTGCCCATCGGCATCGTCGCGATGCTCATCGTGATCGCGTTCCTGCACATCCCGCACACGAAGCGCACCGTGCGGATCGACTGGTGGGGCGCGGCCACGATCATCCTCGCCGTCGTGCCCATCCTCCTCGTGGCCGAGCAGGGCCGCGACTGGGGCTGGGGCTCGTGGGGCGCCATCCTCTGCTACGTGCTGGCGCCGATCGGCATCGTGTCGTTCATCCTCGTGGAGCGTGCGATGGGCGACGACGCACTGGTGCCGCTGAAGCTCTTCCGCTCGCCCACGTTCTCGGTGGCGACGGTGCTCGGCGTGCTCGTCGGCTTCGGCATGTTCGGCGCGATGATGACCATCCCGAACTACCTGCAGATCGCCACCGGCGCGACGCCCACCGAGGCGGGCCTGCTGATGATCCCGATGGTGCTCGGCATCATGGTCTCGTCGATCGTCTCCGGGCAGATCATCTCGCGCACCGGCAAGTACAAGATCTTCCCGATCCTCGGCACGGGCTTCCTGTCGGCCGCGTTCCTCTACCTGTCCTTCGTGTCGGCCGACAAGGGCGTGATCTACGTCATGGTCGGGATGCTCGTGGTCGGCCTCGGACTCGGCCAGCTCATGCAGACGCTGACCATCGCGAGCCAGAACTCGGTCGGCCCGCGCGACATCGGCGTGGCCACCTCGGGCGCGACGTTCTTCCGCTCGATCGGTGGAACGCTCGGCACCGCGGTCGTCTTCTCGGTGCTCTTCGACCGCCTCCCGGATGCGCTGCGCACGTCGTTCACCGACCCGGCGACGGTGTCGGGCATCCAGTCGGCGCTGCAGGATCCCTCGGTCACCTCCGACCCGGCGAACACCGCGATCATCGACATCCTCCAGCGGGGGCAGAGCGACCCGTCGGCGATCGGCAACGCCCTCAACGGCGACACGTCGTTCCTCAACGGCGCGAACGAGGCATTCACCAAGCCGTTCGTCGAGGGCTGGGCGAGCGCGTCGGCGACCGTGTTCCTCGTGAGCCTGGGCGTGGTGCTCGTGGCGTTCGTGCTGAGCTTCTTCCTCAAGGCGACGCCGCTGCGCGCGAAGTCGGCGCTGGAGGAGGCGCACGCGGAGCGCGCCTCGGCCGACGCTGCCGCCTCCGGCGCCGCGGGCTCGTCCTCGGGCTCGGGTGCTGCGGCCGGCGCGGCGTCCGGGCACGTCTCGCTCGACGACGACGAGGAGCCCGCCGTGGAGGCGCAGCTCGTCGCCGATCGGATGGGCGCCCTGCTCGGGCCCGACGTCACCACCTCGTCGGTACCGGCGCAGCGACCGGCGGAGGCGGCCCCCGGCTCGGGCCCGTCGCGGCACGCGTCCGACGCGCCGGTCGACCACGAAGCCCCCGGGGAGACCCACCCGCGCCACTGACGCGCTCCGCGGCCGCTGATCGCCACCACCTCGACACCGAATCCTCGGAAGCCCCGCGCTATATTGCGCGGTGAGGCGGATTCGGTGTCGAGGTGGCGGCGTTCTGCTCTCAGCAGAACCCCGTGACCCGCGAAACGGGGCCGCGGTACCGTCGAGCATGGCCGACGACGCACGCGCAGCAGAGCCCGAGCCGCTCTGGCGGCACCTGGTGGGAGACCGGATGCGGACCCTCCGCCACGAACGGGGCGAGACCCTCGGCGAGGTGGCGCGGCGCGCCGGGGTGTCGCCGCAATACCTCTCCGAGATGGAGCGCGGCTCGAAGGACCCGTCGAGCGAGATGATCGCCGCCGTCGCGGGCGCCCTGGGCTGGAGCCTGCTCGACCTCACCCGCTCCGTCGCCGAGCAGCTCGCCCCCGTCGCCCCCGCGCCCGCCCGGGTTCAGGCGGCGTTCGCACTCGCCGCCTGAACCGCGGTCGTCAGCGCCGCTCGATCACCTGGTCGGCGAGGCCGTAGGCGACGGCGGCCGGGGCGGTGAAGACGCGGTCGCGGTCGGTGTCGCGGCGCAGCGTCTCGAGCGACTGCCCCGAGTGGCGGGCGAGCAGGCCCTCGATGTCGGAGCGCATCCGCACCACCTCGTCGGCCTGCAGGATGAGGTCGGGGATCGCGCCCCGCCCCTGCGCCGCCGGCTGGTGCAGCACGACCCGTGCGTGGGGCAGCACCGACCGCCGCCCGTCGGCGCCGGCGGCGAGCAGCGCGGCGCCCACGCCCACCGCCTGGCCGACGCACGTCGTCGCGACCGGCGAGCGCACGAAGCGCATCGTGTCGTACAGGGCGAGCATCGCGCTCGGATCGCCGCCCTCGCAGTTGACGTAGAGCTGGATCTCGCTCTCCGGCTCGGTCGACTCGAGGTGCAGCAGCTGCGCGATGAGGGCGTTCGCCACCCCCGCGTCGATCGGCGTGCCCAGGTAGACCACGCGCTCGGCGAGCAGCTGCGAGTACACGTCCATCACGCGCTCCACGCCCGACTGCCGCACCACCACGTGGGGGATCGTGTAGGTGCTCATCGCGCCACCCCCGCTCCGATGCCGAAGCCGACCCGGTCGCGTCCCGCGGGACGCAGCTCCTCGAACGACTCGACGATCGAGTCGACGAAGCCGTACTCCAGCGCCTCCTGCGCGCTGTACCAGTGGTCGTGCAGGGAGTCGTCGAAGACGCGCTCCAGGGGCTGCCCGGTGTCGTCGGCGATGAGGCGCAGCACCGTGTCGCGGGTGTGGCGCAGCGCATCCGCCTGCAGTTCGACGTCGACCGCGGGGCCGCCGATGCCCGCCGACCCCTGGTGCATGAGCACCCGCGAGTGCGGCAGCGCCCGGCGCCTTCCCGGCGTGCCCGAGGAGAGCAGGAACTGCCCCGCGCTGCACGCCATGCCGAGCACGAGGGTGGCGACGTCGTTGGGGATGGCACGCATCACGTCGCGGATCGCGAGCATGGCGGGCACGGATCCGCCGGGCGAGTGGATCCAGAGGGAGATCTCCGACAGCGGATCCTCCGTCGCCAGCGCGATGAGCTGCGTCGCGAGGAGGGTGCCGTTGTCGTCGTCGAGCTCGCCGTCGAGCACGAGCACCCTGCGCTCGTACAGCTCGCGGCGGGCGGTGGCGTCGAACGCCTGGGGTCGGGGTGAATCGCTCATGCCCCCACCCTCGCTCTCGCGCCCCCTCCCCCGTGCTCCCTTCTGCTGAGGGCCGCTCCGCCCACGGCAGCGCGCCCGCGCCCGTGCGCCGCCGCGTGCGCCCGCGCCCGCCCGTGGGTGCCTTTCGCCACACTCCTGGCGCTTCGCCACACGCATGAGCGTGGCGAAGCGCCAGGAGTGTGGCGGAGCTCTGCGCGCACGCGCGCGATCAGGGCGCGGTGTGGTTCGGAGACCGCAGCCACTCGTCGAAGGTGATCGCGCCCCGCTGCGCCTCCGCGCCGCCGCGGAGGGCGCCCGACGCCATGGAGCGCCAGTACAGCCCCGGCAGCGCCACCTCGAAGGCAGGGCGGCGGATGCCGTCGGCACGCAGCCGGCGGCGCACCAGGTCGATCAACCTCGCATCCTCCGGGCCGACGAGGTCGCGCGCGCGGCCCAGGGGGCCGCCCTCCGCGAGCTCGACGAGCCGCTCCCCCACCTCCCGCGCGGCCACGGTGCGGACGAGCGCGCGAGGCACCGCCACCAGCGGCCCGACCGAGCCGCGCCGCATCACCTGGCCGGCGAACTCGTGGAACTGAGCGGCGCGCAGCACCGTCCACGGCACGCCGCCCGCCGCGACCGACCGCTCCTGCGCGAGCTTGCCGGAGTAGTACGACGCGTCGACGCCGTCGATCCCCACGATCGACAGCGCCACGTGGTGCGGGACGCCCGCCGCCTGCTCGGCCGCGAGCATCCGCTCGGTCGCCCGCTCGAAGAAGTCGACGGCGACCTTCGCCGACAGCGTCTCGACGCTGGTCACGTCGATGAGCGCGTCCGCTCCGGCGAGCGCCGCCGCGAGCCCCTCCCCGGTCGTGACGTCCTGTCCGGATGCGCGTGACAGCGGCACCGTCTCGTGTCCCCGCCTGCGGGCGGCGGCGAGCACGTGACGGCCGACCGTGCCCGTGGCGCCGGCGATCGCGATCCTCATGCCGAGGCCTCCCCTCGGAAGTGGGTGTCGGATGTCGTGTCGTGGAGTGTCGTCATGACACGTCGACGACGTAGCCCACCCGAGTGTGAGGTCGACGACGCAGCCCATCCGGATGTGAGGCCGGCGCGCGGCCCGGATCAGGCGGGCAGGTCACGCGCGCAGCCTCACTCGCGCGCCAGGCCGCGCCGCAGCGCGGCGAACAGACGGCCGAGGCGGCGGCGGTGGTCGGCGGCGAGCTCGGGCTCCGCCCACCCGTCGATCACCCGCCGGGCGGTCCCGACGAGGACGCTGGCGTACCCCGCGATGACGAGCGCCGCGGCGAGCAGCGCATCATCGCGGTCGACTCCGATCCGCTCCATCTCCGTCGCGAGCACGGCCTCCAGCTCGGCCGCGATCTCGCGCGAGCGGTCGGCCAGCGAGGACGACTCCGCGACGACACGGAAGAACACCCCGGCCCCGGAGGCCAGTCCGGACAGCGCGTGCCGCTCCTCGGCGAGCCGGCCGGTGAGAGCTTCGACGGCGTCCAGGGCCCGTTCCAGGGAGGTGCCCGTCCGCCCCGCCTCCGCGTCTGTCGCGCCCCGCACGGCGGCGCGGAGCATCTCAGCCGCTTCGGGTGCGCGGTCGAGGAGGAGGTCCTCCTTGCGCGGGAAGTGCTTGAACACCGTCACGCTCGAGACGCCTGCCTGACGGGCGACCTCGGCGACGGTCACCTCGTCGAAACCCCTCTCGAGGATGAGCGCGGTCGCGACCCGCGAGATCCGCGCACGGGTCTGGGGGCCGCTGCGTTCGCTCGTCCGTGGCACCCTTCGATCCTATACTTGTGCGACTTAGTTTAGTGACCTAACCTAGTCGTATGACCTCATCCGATCCCGCGCCTCAGACCCTGCGCCACGCTGGGGTCGCCCTCGCCGGGCTCTCCGCGGTGTTCCTGTTCGAGATGCTCGACAACTCGATCCTCACCGTCGCGCTCCCGACCATCGGCCGCGAGCTGGGCACGTCGACCGTCGGTCTGCAGTGGGTCACGGGCGCGTACACCGTCGTGTTCGGCGGCCTGATGCTCGTCTTCGGGGCCCTGTCGGACCGCTTCGGTCGACGCCGGATCATGCTCGTCGGGCTCGTGCTGCTCGGTCTGGCGAGCCTCGCGACCGCCTTCGTCACCACGACGGATCAGCTGATCGCGGTGCGCGCCGCGATGGGCGTCGCGGCCGCGATGACCACGCCGGGCTCGATGGCGCTCGCCTTCCGCCTCTTCCGCGAGGACGGGCTGCGCGTGCGCGCGATCAACCTCATCTCGACCGTCGGGCTCGTCGGACTCGTGGTCGGACCGACCGCAGGCGGCTTCGTCCTCTCGTTCGCACCCTGGCAGGTGCTGCTGCTCGTCAACGTGCCGATCGCCGCGCTGGCCTGGATCGGCATCCGGGCGGGTGTCGCCGCGGATGCACCGGAGGACCTCCACCGCGATCCGCTCGACGTCGCCGGGGGTCTTCTCGGCACCGCCACGATCGTGCTCGCGCTGGTGGCGCCGACCCTGTTCGTCGAGGAGGGGGCGGGCTCGTGGACGCCGTGGGTCGCCACCCTCGCGGCCGTCGCGGCGGGCACGCTCTTCGTGTGGCGCGAGCGGACGGCGCGCCATCCGCTTCTGGAGCTGCGGCTGCTCGCGCATCCGCTGGTCTCGAGCGGACTCGCCTTCAAGGCGGCCGCGGGCATGGCGATCGCCGGGCTCGGGTACCTCGTCACCCTGCAGCTGCAGCTCGACTGGGGCTGGCCGCCGGCGCTCGCCTCGCTCGGGATGCTGCCGCAGGTGATCGTTCTCATCGCGGGCGGCGCCGCCGTCCGCCCGCTGATGAACAGGTTCGGCCTGGAGCGGCTCGCTTGGATGAGCTCGATCGCCGTGGTCGCGGGCCTCGCGGTCTACGCACTGCTCGGCTCGTTCGGCTACGTCTGGGTCGCGGTGGCGCTGGTGCTCGTGTCGGCCGGACTGCGCGTGGTCGGGGTGGTCGCGGGCACCAACGTGCTGCGCGGCCTCCCGGAGGACCGCACCACCATCGGCGCCGCCCTCGTCGACACCGCATCGGAGGTGACGACGGGCGTCGGGCTCGCCCTGGTCGGCACGATCCTCGCCGCCATGTTCGCGGGCACCGTCACCGCGACCCCGTGGACCCCCGCGCAGACCGGCGAGTTCCGGGCCGCCGTCGAGGTCGGCGCCCTCGCCCTCACCGCGGTCTCCGCCGCCCTCGTCGCCTACGGCTTCCTCCGCACCCGTCGCGCTCCCATCCCCAACACCCCCGCTCAGGCATCCTCTGCGCCCACGGCCCCTCCCGACCCCGCGCGCAGCACTCCCTGACCCGCGGCGCGCGGGGAGCAGCGACGTCCGCTCTGTGGAGGAAAGAGGCGAGAGCGCGTTGAGCTTTCCTCACCGAGATCCGTCGTCCGAATAGTCTCCGTACGGTGCGCGTGCCCACAGGGTTAGGGCGGCGGGTCGCACTCATCTGAACTCCCAGATCGAACTCCGCGCATCGCGCAACCGTCTCTGCAGTACCGCTCGGTACAGCTTCGCGTCGGGCTTCGTCGAGCTGTACGACCTGTGGATGGCCCCCGCGACCATGTCCGCGAGTTGGATCATGACGTTGCGCGCCGAGTCGGCGGTCGAGATCTCCCTGATCGTGCCAGGGCACTCGTCCTTCACGACTCGATGGAAGTACCCCGCGTCCTTCAGCCTGAACGCCTTCGTGTCTCGAGGCGGGTGCGATACGCCGTGATGGCGTCGGCCACCCGCTCGATCCGGCCTCCACCAGCGCGTCGAGCGGCGACTTCCGGCCCTACATCCCGCCTGGGAGGGGCGGAACGTCGCCACTCGACGGAGACCGCCCCTCCCGGGCACGAACGGTCGTCGGGGGCAGCGCGCGACGCGCGGGCGCGTTTGACACCTCGAGTGCCGTCCGCCTAGCGTGGGAGCACGTGGGAGCGCTCCCACCGGCGCAGTGCGGCGTAGGACCAGCCGTCGCCCGCAGCCCGATCGCACGACACGAGGTTCCGCAGCCATGACCGACTTCCCGCCCGGCTTCCTCTGGGGATCCGCCACTGCCGCCGCCCAGATCGAGGGTGCCGCCTTCGAGGACGGCAAGGAGGCCTCGATCTGGGATGCGTTCGCCCGCGTCCCCGGCGCCGTGCTGAACGGCGACACCCTCGACGTCGCCGACGACCACTACCACCGGATGCCCGAGGACGTCGCCCTCATGAAGCGCCTGGGGCTGCACGCCTACCGCTTCTCGACGAGCTGGTCGCGCATCAAGCCCGGCGACCGCGAGTTCAACCGCCGCGGTCTTGACTTCTACTCCCGCCTGGTCGACGAGCTGCTCGCGAACGACATCGTCCCGTGGCTGACGCTGTACCACTGGGACCTTCCGCAGGCCGTGCAGGAGCTCGGCGGATGGGCCGCGCGCGACACCGCCTACCGCTTCCGCGACTACGCGGAGGGCGTGTACGCCGTGCTCGGCGACCGCGTCTCGCGCTGGACCACCTTCAACGAGCCGTTCTGCAGCTCGTGGCTCGGCTACGCCGCGGGGGTGCACGCACCGGGTGTGCAGGATCCGCGTCAGGCCGTCGCCGCCGTGCACCACCTGCACCTCGCGCACGGACTCGCGACGAAGCGCCTGCGCGAGCTGGGCGCGGAGGAGGTGGGCATCACGCTCAACCTCACCAACGCGATCCCGCGCGACCCGTCGGATGAGGCCGACCTCGATGCCGCCCGCCGCATCGACGGGCTGAACAACCGCATCTTCCTCGACCCGCTGCTGCGCGGCGAGTACCCGGAGGACGTGCGCCGCGACCTCGCCGGGTACGGCATCGACGACAACGTGCGCGACGGCGACCTCGAGCTCATCTCGCAGCCCCTCGACTTCCTCGGCGTGAACCACTATCACGACGACCAGGTGTCGGCGCATCCGCTCGAGCACGCTCTCGAGACCCACCTCGTGCAGGGCTCGACCCGGCCGGTCGCGTCGCCCTTCCCGACCGCGGAGTTCGTCACCTTCCCGCAGCGCGACGGCCTCACCCTCACCGCGATGGAGTGGGAGGTGAACCCGATCGGGCTCACCACCCTCCTCGTGCGTCTCGGCCGCGAGTACGACACCCTCCCCGCCCTCTACGTGACCGAGAACGGCGCCGCCTATGACGACGTGGTCTCGGAGGATGGCGCGATCCACGACGTCGAGCGCACCGCCTACATCCGCGACCACATCGACGCGGTGCACGCCGCGATCGAGCAGGGGGCGGATGTGCGGGGCTACTTCGTCTGGTCGCTGCTCGACAACTTCGAGTGGGCCTGGGGCTACGGGAAGCGCTTCGGCATCGTGCGGGTCGACTACGACACCCTCGAGCGCACACCGAAGGACTCCGCGCTCGCGTACGCTTCGATCATCGCCGATCACGACGCCTCGACCCGGGCCTCGACCGTGGTGAGCCCGACCGCCGGATGAGGACCCCATGACCCCGCAGCAGCCCACCCTCGAGATGGTGGCTGCGGAGGCGGGCGTCTCGCGCTCGACCGTGTCGCGTGTGGTCAACGGGTCGCCCAAGGTGACCCCCGAGGCGGTGGCCGCCGTCGAGGCGGCGATCGCCCGGCTCGACTACGTGCCCAACCGTGTGGCGCGGTCGCTCGCGCGGTCGCGCACCGATGTGATCGCGCTGCTCGTGCCCGAGCCGTCGTCCACCGTCTTCGCCGACCCGTTCTTCGCGTCGATCGTGCGCGGGGTGTCGACGGCGCTCGGCGAGACCGACTACACGCTGTCGCTGCTCATCGCCTCCGAGCAGCAGGCGGCGAAGACGCGGCGCTTCCTCCTCGGCGGCAACGTCGACGGCGCGCTCGTCGTCTCGCACCACGCGGGCGACGACTCGTACCTGCACCTGGGGTCCACGGTCCCGCTCGTCTTCGGCGGCCGGCCCGTGCATCCGTCGGCGGCGGATGCGCACTACGTCGACGTCGACAACATCACCGCGGCGCGGCTCGCCACCTCCCATCTGCTGAGCCTCGGCCGCCGTCGCATCGCGACGATCGCCGGGCGCCAGGACATGCCCGCCGGCCTCGACCGGCTCGAGGGGTGGCGCGCCGCCGGCGGCGACCCCGACCTGGTGGAGGTGGGCGACTTCTCGCTCGAGTCCGGCGCGGCGGCCATGGAGAGGCTGCTCGCGCACGCGGGCGACGCCGGGATCGACGGCGTCTTCGCGGCGAACGACCAGATGGCCGCCGGCGCGCTCGGCGTGCTGCACGCCCACGGCCTGCGCGTGCCCGACGATGTGGCGCTGGTCGGCTTCGATGACGACCCCTACGCCACCACGACCACGCCGCAGCTCACCACCGTGCACCAGCCCTCGTCCGCCCTGGGCGAGCTGCTGGCGACCACGCTCGTGTCGCTCATCGAGGGCGACGACGTGCCGAGGGCGCAGTACGTGCCCACGGCCCTCATCCGCCGCGGCTCCGCGTAGTCCCTCTCCCGTCCCACACGCGGGGCGGGCGGGATGCGGGTTCGGCCCGCGGGGAACGCGCTCGGCCCCTCCACGGCCCCGCCGACGCGCTGAGCGGGCGCAACCCGCCGCAGCGGCGCCGCCGCCTGGGTTCGCGTGAGGGCCTGCGCCCCTGCGGGGCGGGCGTGGATGCGGGTTCGGCCCGCTCAGAGCGCGCTCGGCCCCTCCTCGGCCCCGCCGACGCGCTGAGCGGGCGCAACCCGCGGCAGCGGCGCCGCGCCGCCTACCACGGACGGCCGCTCAGCCGGCGGAGCAGGAGTAGAGGTCGGTGACGCCGTCGACCGCGGTGCAGTTCTGGGTCACCCACTCCCGGATGGAGGAGACCTCCGAACCCGACGACGACCCGGCGCCTCCGAAGCCCCCGCCGCCCCCGAAGCCGCCGTCGCTCGCCATGAGCACGAACCGGACCTGACCCGACGCGACGAGCTCCCGGAACGCGGCCAGGGTGGGCGCCGGATCAGACCCGCTGAACCCGCCGATCGGCAGCACGGAGTCGCCGTCCGTGGCGGTGATGTACTCGGCCGCGCTCTGCGCCCCGAAGGTCGCGAGCAGGTACGAGGCCGATCCGCGGTTCGCCTGCACGTACGCCAGCACGGCTTCCTCCGCGCCCGACCTCCCCGCACCGGTGGCCCCCAGACCGCCCGCGGAGCCGGCGTCGGAGCGAGGCCCGCCGTCGCGGCCGGAGGCGTCCGGCCTGCCCGTCATGCCCGTCATGCCGGAAGAGCCGGATCCCCCCGCCGGAGGCTGCCCGCTCCCCGCCCCGTTCCCCGTCCCGCTGCCGGGAGCACCCCCGGGGAAGCCGCCCCCACCCCCACCGAAGCCACCCGAACCCCCGCCCCCGCCGAAGCCCATCGCCGACCCCGCGCCCGCGATCGGGTTGATCGAGTTCTCATGGTTCATCGCATCCAGCGACCACACGGCGGGGGTGAGGAGCAGCGCGGCACCCGCGATCACGGAGACCCACCACCGACCCGCCCGACCCCGCCGCCACCCCACGACGAGCACCCCGGCGACGAGCGCCAGCACGCCCTGGGCGATCGCGACCCAGAGCAGGTACTCGGGATGCGCGAGCCCCACCAGCACCGCGGTGAGCGCGGCCACCCCGATCATCGCGAGCTGGGCCCAGAGAACGCCCCGCGCCCGGGCGACCGCGAACGCCAGCCCCACGAGCAGCCCCATCGGCAGCGCGAGCGACGCCGTGTAGAACTGGTGCATCCCCGCGACGGCGGAGAACATCACGAGGAACGTCACGAGCCATCCCCCGAGGAACACCACCAACGAGAGCCGCTGACGCAGCACGAGCAGCACGACGATCGCGAGGAGCGCCACCGGGATGAGCCACGCGACCTGCCCTGCCACCTCCACTCCGAAGAGCCGGAACACCCCCCGCGTCGCCGGAGAACGGCGGCGTGAACGACCGGTAGTCGCTGGACTCGGCGGTGGCCGAGAACCGCCCGAGCCCGTTGTAGCCGAACACCATCTCGAAGGGGTTGTTCGAGTACGTGCCTCCCACATAGGGGCGGGCGGATGCGGGCACGAGAGCGACCACGGCGATCCAGGTCAGCGACAGCGCGAGGCTGACGATCCCGGCGACGGTGAGGTCGCGAACCTTCCGCCACCAGGACTTGCGCGTGACGAGGTACCCGGCGGCGAGGGCGGGCCAGACCGCCCACGCCTCGAGCATGTACATCTGGAACGCGAGCGCGATGAACGCGCCCGCTCCCACCAGCCAGCGCGCGGAGGCGCGCTCGACGGCCTTGGTCGCCGCCCAGGCCGCGAGCGCGAGCGCGAGCACGAAGAACGACTCGGGTTGGTTCGATCGGGCGACGGCGGCGAGGATGGGCGTGGCCGCGACGGCGGATCCGGCCAGGAGGCCGGCGAGGGTCGCTCCGCCCTCGAGCCCGAGTCCCCGCGCGATGCGGCGGGCGGTGAACGCGACGATCACGACCGAGGCGATCGTCGCCAGTGCGTTGGGTGCGTTCACCGACCACGTGGAGAACCCGAAGACGCGCACGAACAGCGCGGGCACCCAGTACGACCCGGGGATCTTGTCGAGCGACACCGTGCCGGCCGGGTCGACCGATCCGAACAGGAAGTTCGCCCAGCTCTCGCTCATCGACAGGGCGATGGCCGCGTAGTACTCCGAGCGCTGGCCGAGCTGCAGCGCCCACAGGGTGGCGAACGTGGTCAGGGCGATGAGGGCGCCGAGGCCGAGAGGCCACGGACGGAGCACGCGTCGCAGGACGACGCCGACCGCGGTGGAGGATGCGCCGGCCGCGTCGGGTACGCCGGGTCCGAGGGTGGAGGTCGTCACGCAGCCGACGGTAGGCAGCGGACATTTGCCCCCGCCTCGGCCGGACTATGGGTGCGCTATGACGTCGCGGAGGTGGCGGCGGTGCCGTCGCGCGCCCCGCCCTCGTGCTCGGCTTCTCAGTCGAGCCGCGCGGAGAGCGAGAGGACCCCGTCGACCACCGACACCGCGCTGAGGTCGGGCACGACCGCGTCGGCGCCGTGCCCGATGGCGGAGCTCCCCACGCCGATGACCACGCCGACGCCCGCGGCACGGGCCGCCTTGATGCCCGACATCGCGTCCTCGAAGACGACGCAGTCGGCGGCGGGAACGCCGATCCGTTCGGCGCCGGTGGCGTAGGGCTCGGGGTGGGGCTTCCCGTGGGTCACGTCCTGCGCCGCGATCAGCACGGCGGGAGGCTCGATGCCCGCCGAACCGAGGCGCGCCCTCGCGAGGTCGCGGGTGCCCGAGGTCACCACGGCCCACGGCAGCTCGAGCGTGGAGGTCAGCTCGCGCGCCCCGGGCAGCGCCCCGGTGCCGGCCGCCTCGCGGATCTCGTCCTGCTCGAGCTCGAGCTCGGCGCGCTCAGCGTCCTCCGCGGCCACCAGCTCGCGGACGGTGTCGCCCGCCCGCCGGCCGTGCACCATCTGCGTGTGGTAGTCGAAGTGCGGCGCCCACCGGGCCGACCACGCGTCCCAGGCGCGGCCCGCCGACACGAGCGAGTCGACGAGCACGCCGTCGCAGTCGAACAGCAGGCCCCGGATGCGGTACTCGTCAGTCACCACTCGAGCCTATCGACGGCGCGAGCCCGTCACCTCGACACCGATTCCGTCGCACCTCCGCGCTATCCGGCGGGCTCGCCCGGATCCGGTGTCGAGGTGACGGTCGGCGCGGCAGAGGGAGTGGCGTCGGTCGAGGAGCCGCTCGGCCCGGCGCTCGGCCCCACCACACGCACCTCGGCGTCGGGCAGGCGCGTGCGCATGACCGCGACGGCGTCGGGGTTGGCGTCGACGAGCACGTAGTGGCGGCCGAGCGCCGCCGCGACGGCGCCCGTGGTGCCGCTGCCGGCGAAGAAGTCGAGCACCCGGTCGCCCGGGCGCGACGAGGCCTGGATCATCCGCCGCAGCACCCCCTCGGGCTTCTGCGTGGGATAGCCGGTCTTCTCGCGGCCCGTCGGCGAGACGATGGTGTGCCACCACACGTCGGTGGGCAGCTTGCCGAGGGCGGCCCGCTCGGGCGTGACCAGCCCCGGCGCCATGTAGGGCTCCCGATCGACGGCGGTGGAGTCGAACCAGTATCCGGTGGGCGACTTCACGTACACCAGGATCGTGTCGTGCTTGGTGGGCCAGCGGTTCTTCGACTTCGCGCCGTAGTCGTACGCCCAGATGATCTCGTTGAGGAAGCACTCCCGCCCGAAGAGGGCGTCGAGCAGCACCTTCGCGTAGTGCGCCTCCCGGTAGTCGAGGTGGAGGTAGAGGGTGCCGTCGTCGGCGAGCAGCCGCCAGGCCTCCAGGATGCGCGGCTCGAGGAAGCCCCAGTAGTCGTCGAAGTGGTCGTCGTACCGCATGAGGTCGCCGCGGATGCGGTCGTACGCCTGCCCCTTGAACCCGATGACGCGGCCCCGCCCGGCGGGCGAGTCGGCGGCGACGCGGACGCTCGTCGTGGTGCTGCGCCGCTGCGGGCGCCCCGTGTTGAACGGAGGGTCGAGGTAGATGACGGTGAACGTCCCGTCGGCCATGCCGGGGAGCACGTCCATGTTGTCGGCGTGGAGGATGAGGCCCTCGACGCCTCCGCCGGTCGGGCCCTCGACGGGCCCGGTGACCGAGCCCTCGACCGCATCCACCGGTCCATCATGGCAGCAGGGCCCTGCCGCCTCCGCATCCGCCCCTAGTGCGGCGAGCCGAGAACGTCACCCAGGCGACAGGGGTATCGTGCCGCCCATCATGAGTACTGAGATCCGCCACGAAGTCGCCGAGCACCGCTACGCGCTCTATCTCGACGGCGAGCTGTCCGGGGTGGCCGACTACATCGCCGCCGACGGCAAGGTCTACATGACCCACACCGAGGTCTTCCCGGCCAAACGCCAGAACGGCCTGGGCGGGATGCTCGTGCAGGCTGCCCTCGACGACATCCGTCTCAGCGGCGCGGGCGCGGTGGTGCCGCAGTGCTCGTTCGTCGGGCACTACATCCGCACCCACCCCGACTACGAGGAGCTGCTCGCGAGCTGAGCCGCGGTCACCACTCCCGCACGAGGCTGAGCGAGCGGTTCGCCTCGCGGAAGCCGACCGACGTGTAGAGCCCCACGGCGCCGGTCGGGCTCTCGGAGTCGACGTCGAGCACGGCCTGCTCGAGCCCCGCCTCGCGAAAGGCGGCGAGGGCGCGCACGAGCAGGGCGCGGGCGACGCCTCTCCCCCGGTACGCCGCGCGCGTGCCGAGCAGCTCGATGTAGCCGAACGGGAAGCCGAGCTGCTCGCACTCCTCGGGGTTCACCGTCGTGATGAGGAAGCCGGCCACCTCCTCGCCGTCGAGCATCACGAACGACAGGTCGTGCCGGGCGACCGGGAGCGCGTCGCGCGCGGCCCAGTCCTCCGCCGAGACGGGCTGGCTCCCCCAGTGATCGCGGAAGGCCTCGTTCCGCGCCACGCGCACCCGCTCCGCGAGGTCGGGCGCGTGCTCCGGCTCATACCCGCGGATGCGCAGGGCGCCGTCGACCGACACCTCGGGCAGCGGCTCGGCCAGGTCGCGCCGCAGCTCGAGCCAGTACCGGCGGGGCGCGAAGCCCGCGCGCTGCAGCAGGTCGACGACGTGGGTCGAGCCGGCGTCGGACTGCGCGAGCAGCCAACCGGGGAGCGGCACGTCGTGCTCGGCGAGGATCTCGAGGCCTCGCGCCTGCTGCCAGTCGAGCAGCCGTCGCCCGATCCCCTCGCGCCGGCGGTCGGGGTCGACATGGCCGTCGAGGAACACCTTCACGAGCGACTCCGACTCGGCCGGGCGCACGACGAGGCCGTAGGCGATGAGGCGACCCTCCGCATCCGTCGCCCCGGCGGTGTCGCGATCGGGGTCGAGCTCGGAGCGCGACAGATCGCTCTCGATCTCCTCCCGCGAGACGACGAAGTTCGGATGGTCGAGGCGACCGGCTCGACGCCGCAGCTCGTACACCTCGGCGGCATCCGCCGGACCCAGACGTCGCCAGCCGACGCCGTCGGGCCCGGACGGGAGCGTCGCACCCCCCTCCGCGGGGAGCGGGACACGGTCGCGGAGAGGACTGCTCATGATTCCACCGTAGGGGCGAGAGCACGGAGCGGGCGAGAGCACGGAGCGGGCGAGAGCACGGAGCGGGCGAGAGCACGGAGCGGGCGAGAGCACGGAGAGCGCAAGCCCGTCGCCCACCGACGGGGGCGCGGGGCAGGATGGACGACGGACAGACCACGCCCGACGGATCGGACCGGGCAGAGCGCGAGGAGCAGACGTGGAGAACAGGACTCTCGGCAGGACGGGACGCGAGGTGTCGGTCATCGGCCTGGGCACCTGGCAGCTGGGCGCCGACTGGGGCGAGGTCGACGAGGCGGATGCGCTGGCTGTGCTCGACGCGTCGGCTGAGGCGGGCGTCACCCTGTTCGACACGGCCGACGTCTACGGCGACGGGCGGAGCGAGTCCCTCATCGGCACCTGGCGTCGCGCCAACCCGGGGCATCCGCTCACCGTGGCCACCAAGATGGGCCGTCGGCTGCCGCAGGAGCCGGGCAACTACACGCTCGAGAACTTCCGCGCCTGGACCGACCGCTCGCGCCGCAACCTCGGCGTCGAGACGCTCGACCTCGTGCAGCTGCACTGCCCGCCGACCGCGGTGTTCCACGACGACGCCGTCTACGACGCGCTCGACACCCTCGTCGACGAGGGCGCGATCGCCGCGTACGGCGTGAGCGTCGAGGAGACGGCGCAGGCACTCGCGGCGATCGCCCGACCCGGGGTGGCCACGGTGCAGATCATCCTCAACCCCTTCCGTCTGAAGCCCCTCGACGAGGTGCTCCCCGCGGCTCAGGAGGCCGGGGTGGGCATCATCGCGCGCGTGCCGCTGGCCTCCGGGCTGCTGAGCGGCAAGTACACCGAGTCGACGACGTTCGCCGCCGACGACCACCGCACGTACAACCGATCGGGCGAAGCCTTCGACGTCGGCGAGACCTTCTCGGGTGTGCCCTTCGAGGAGGGCGTCGCCGCGGCCCGCGAGTTCGCCGCCCTGGTGCCCGGGGGCCTGACCCCGGCGCAGGCCGCCCTCGCCTGGGTGGCTCAGCTCGACGGCGTGAGCAGCGTCATCCCCGGCGCCCGCAACCCTGAGCAGGCGCGCGCGAACGCCGCCGCCGGTCGGGTGCCCGACCTCGGCGACGGCGTTCGCGAGGGTGTGCGGCGCATCTACGACGAGCGGTTCCGTCCGCTCATCCACGACCGCTGGTGAGAGCCGGGGCGGCAGCGGTCTCCGCGACCGAGGCCGCCTCGTCGGGACCGAGGTGGTCGTCGGCGCTCATCGTCGCCTCGTCGAACGGACGGCCGCCCGAGAGCACGGCGCGCACCTGCTCGGTGTCGAGCTGGCGCGTCCAGGTCGCCACGAGCAGAGTGGCCACCGCGTTCCCGGTGAAGTTCGTCAGCGCCCGCGCCTCCGACATGAACCGGTCGATCCCCACGATGAGGCCCACGCCGTCGAGCAGGTCCGGCCGGTGCGCCTGCAGACCGCCGGCCAGCGTGGCCAGCCCGGCCCCGGTGACCCCGGCCGCGCCCTTCGAGGCGATCACCATGAACACCAGCAGCGACACCTGCTCTCCGATCGAGAGCGGTGTGCCCATGGCATTGGCGATGAACAGCGACGCCATGGTGAGGTAGATGGCCGTGCCGTCGAGGTTGAACGAGTACCCCGTCGGCACGGTGATCCCGACGACGGGCTTGGAGGCCCCGAGGTGCTCGAGCTTCGCGATCAGCCGCGGCAGCGCCGCCTCGGACGATGAGGTCGACACGATCAGCAGGTACTCCCGCGCCAGGTACTTCATGAGCGAGAAGATGTTGATGCGGGTGACGATCATGAGCAATCCGCCCAGGACGACCACGATGAACACCGCGCAGGTCACGTAGAACGCGATCATCAGCGCGCCGAGCCCGATGAGCGCCTGAGGACCGGTCGAGCCGACGACGGCGGCGATGGCGCCGAACGCGCCCACCGGCGCCAGCCACATGATCATGGCGAGGATGCGGAACACCAGCGCCTGGATCATCCGGATGCCGTTGAGGATCGGCGCGCCCTTCGCCCCCATCCGCTGGAGCGCGAACCCGATGATGAGGGCGACGAACAGCGTCTGCAGGATCGAGCCGTCGGTGAGCGCCGAGAGCAGCGACACCGGGATGATCCCGAGCAGGAAGTCCTTGGTCTCGGTCGCCTCGCCGGTCGCCTGGTAGCTCGTGCCGCTCAGGTCGAGGCCGGTCCCGGGGTGGATGAGGTTGCCCACCACCAGCCCGATCGCGAGCGCGAAGGTCGACATGGCGATGAAGTAGCCGAGTGCGAGACCGCCGACCTTCCCCACCGTGGCGGCCTTCGCGATCGAGCCCACGCCCAGCACGATCGTGCAGAAGATGACCGGCGCGATCATCATCTTGATCAGTTTGACGAACGCGTCGCCGATGGGCTTGAGGCCCGTCGCGAAGTCGGGCACGAGGAGCCCCACCGCGATGCCCGCCGCCACCGCGACGATGACGGCGATGTACAGGTAGTGCGTGCGGTCGAGTCGCCTGTGCGGTCTCAGCGTCATTGCCATGATCGTTCCCTTCCTCGAGCGGCACCCCTGTGTGCCCTCCGGTGCAGGAGACTCTGCGCGTCCGCGGACGGGCTGTCCCGTTTGTGGTCGTAGTGTTCGCGGCCGGCACGGAGACAGCGCGACGTGCGGGAGAGATGATGGAGTGTCCCGACCACAGCGGAGTGAGGAGGCGCCGATGCGTCGACGGTGGAGCGTCGCGACGCGCCTGCTCGTCGTCCAGCTGATCGGTGTCGCCGTGCTCGCCGCGGGGGCGGTCGCGTTCACGGTGGCCGGGGCCCGGAGCGATGCACAGCAGGAGGCCGAGACGCGCTCCGTCGCGGTGGCGACGTCGCTCGCTCAGAACCCGCTCGTCGTGGGCGCCGTGTCCGGGCCGGATCCGACCTCGACGCTGCAGCCGTATGCGCTGGATGTGATGGCCGCCTCCGACGTCGACTTCGTCACGATCATGTCGCCCGACGGCATCCGCTGGACCCACCGCGACCCGAGCCAGATCGGAGGGCACTACCTCGGCACGATCGAGCCGGCGCTGCGGGGCGAGACGATGGTCGAGACGTACACCGGAACCCTCGGCCCATCGGTCCGTGCCGTCGCCCCGGTGCGCGATGCCGCCGGCCAGATCGTGGCGCTGGCGGCGTCGGGCGTCACCATCTCACGGGTCGAGGGCACGCTCGCCGCGCGCCTCCCTCCGCTCGTGGGCGGCGTGGTGGCCGCGGCCCTCCTCGTCGTGCTCGCGACCGTCCTGCTCAGCCGGTACCTCGGACGGGTGACCGACGGCCGCGGCCCCGAGGAGATGGCCCGGCTCTTCGCGTACCACGAGTCGGTGCTGCACTCCGTGCGCGAGGGCCTGCTCCTCATCGACGGGCGGGGCCGGGTCGCGCTGCTCAACGACCAGGCCGCCGTGCTCCTCGGTCTCCCGGCCGGCAGCGCCGGGGAGGGCATCACCGATCTCGGGCTCGAGCCCGACCTGGAGGCATTCCTCCTCACCGGTCCGTCCGGTCCGGCGTCACAGCCCGACCTCGACTGCGCCGCGACCGAGCAGGTGCACCTCCATGCCGGGCGCATCCTCGTGCTCACCCGCCGGCCGGCCACCCAGCCGCGGCGCGGCCGCCGCCCGGCGCGACTCCTGGGCACCGTCGTGACGCTCCGCGACCGCACCGAGATCGAGCGGCTGAGCGGCGAGCTCGACGCGACGAGGACGCTCTCCGACGCCCTGCGCTCGCAGACCCACGAGCACTCGAACCGGATGCACGTGGTGGCCTCCCTGGTCGAGCTGGGCCGCTACGACGAGGCGGTCGCCTTCGCCGTCGAGAGCACGGCCCGGTCGCAGCACCTCGCCGACGAGCTGTTCTCGGGGATCGAGGACGCCGTGGTGGCGGCTCTGCTGCTCGGCAAGTGGACCGAGGCGAGAGAGCGGGGTGTGGAGGCCGACATCGACGTCAGCGACGGGGCACGGTGGGATGCCGACCTGACGGAGGACCTGGTGATCATCCTCGGGAACCTCGTCGACAACTCGCTCGACGCCGTGTCGCGGGCCCCGGAGAAGCGCGTGGTTGTGCGCATCTCCGGCGGGGGCTCCCACGACCTCGAGCTCCGGGTGACCGACACGGGGACGGGCCTGCCCGCCGATCTCGGCTTCGCCGACCTCTCGCGGCGCGGGTTCTCGACCAAGGATCACGGTGCGTTCGGTCGGGGGGTGGGTCTGGCCCTCGTCGACGACGCGGTGAGACGCCGGGGCGGGACGATCGACCTCACGGTGGGAGAGGGCGGGTCCGGATGTGAGGCGACCGTCCGCATCCCACCCCGATCGGTGGATCCGTTCGACGCCGTCGACCGGTCGGGTGCCGTCGAGCGCTCACTGAGGCCGGAGGCGTCGACATGACGGACGAGATCGGCGTGCTGGTGGTGGAGGACGACGAACACACCCGCGAGGTCAACTCGCGCTTCGTCGAGAGGGTGCCCGGCTTCACCCTCGCGGGGACGGCGCCTGACGCGAACAGCGCGCTGCGGGCGCTGCGGGCCGACCGGGATGGCGGGCGGGCAGCCGCGATCTCCCTCGTGCTGCTCGACATGAACCTCCCGGACGGTCACGGACTCGACGTGTGCCGCCGACTGCGCGCCTCCTCGATCGACGTGGACGTGATCGCCGTCACGGCGGCCAGCGACGTGGCGACCGTCCGGGCCGCGGTGTCGCTCGGCATCGTGCAGTACCTGATCAAGCCGTTCACGTTCGCCTCCTTCACCGAGCGGCTCGAGGGGTACCGGGAGTTCGTGACAGGGGTCGATGCGACCGGGACGGCGACGCAGTCCGAGATCGACCAGGCGTTCGCCTCGCTTCGCAGGGGCTCCTCGACGACCAGCCTCGCGAAGGGCCTGTCGGAGGAGACGATGTCGCGCGTCCTCGCGGTCGTGCGGCGCGAGTCGGCGCTGTCGGCGAGGGAGGTCGCGGCCCAGGCCGGCCTGTCACGCGTCTCCGCGCGTCGCTATCTCGAGCAGTTGGTCGAGTCGGGCAAGCTCACGAGGGCGACGCACCAGCACGGCCCCGGCCGGCCGGAGATCCAGTACTCGCGCATCCGGTGAGTCGGAACCCCCTTGACAACCGGCAGCGAACTCACAGGCTCGTCCGATGCGGCCGAGGCGGACCGGATTAGGGTCCGAGTCAAGAGGAAAGGAAGAACGCCGATGTCCGACTCCACCATCACCTCAGACCCCTTCGCCGACGCCTCAGGCCCCGAGGGTCACTCGATCACCGACTGGACCGACCTCGGTCGCGAGATGTGGTCGTACCTGACCGGCCGCGGTGCTGCGGTCAACTACACGTTCGTCGACATGACGGTCGAGGTACCCCGCGACATCGGTCCGGATGCGCCCCGCGCCACCTGGAAGCTGAACGGCACCCTCCGGGTCACGACGAGCGACGACACCGCGCCGGGTTCCGACCCGCTGCGCAGCCGGTAGACGGAGCGCACCGTGGTGCACCTCGACATCGACCTCGCGTTCTCCGAGACCGAGGCCGGCACGGAGTCCCCGTTCGAGGGGACGATCACGGCCTCGGGCACCGAGGTGCGGATCACGGTGAACGACCCGTCGCGCCTCCCGGGAAACGGACGGCGCTCGCTCGCCGAGCTGTCGACGGTCGCCGAGGCCCTCGCCTCGCACGGCATCTCAGTGCGGCTCGAGGGCCCGGACGGGCCGATCATCCAGCTGGGCGACGTGCGCCGGAGCCGCCTGCAGCGCCTCGTGACCGGGTCGCCCTACATCCGGCTCGGCTCAGTCGCCGCCATGGCGCCCCTGCTGGTCAAGCGCGGCTCCGGTGAGAGGGTGTCGTTCCCCGTCCCGCCCGGCACGCCGCTTCCGCTGGCTCCCACGGTCAACCGGGTGGTGCGGCGTCGCGTCACGACGACGCACTACATCCCGGGCTCCGGTCGTCCGCGTCTGATCTTCGTGGTCGGCTCCGAGCACTGGGACGGCCGCCCGCCACGCGAGTTCGACCTGCTGCCCGAGCGGACGGTGATCGGCTCCGGCCCGGATGCCGACCTGCAGCTCCCCGGTATGGCCGCAGTGCACGCCGAGATCCGTCACGAGGCCGACGACGAGTACGTGCTCTACGACATCGAGCCCACCGGGGGCGGACACGCGCGTGAGGAGGGTCCGGAGGGCGGCCGTCCGCCACGCGGACGCATCCTCCGCACCGGTGCGCGGATCGACATGGGCGACTGGCGGATGGCGTACTTCCGCGAGGAGTTCGCCGACCACGGCCGCCCCTACGGCGGACGCGTGGGCGGCGAGCTCGCCCGCCAGCGCAAGCAGCCGCCGCGCGCACGCGGCCCGCTCGGCGGGGTCACCGACCCCGACTGAGCGGTCACCGACCGCCGAGCGGCCGGGTGGTCGACGTCAGTAGCGGATGGCGTCGATCACCTTGACCCGCACGGCGACGAGCGCGGGGAGCAGCCCCGCCACGGCGCCGACCGCGGTGGCGGCGACCATCCCGAGCACGGCCGCATCCACCGGGAAGGGCGGGAAGTCGCTGATGACGCCCTGCCCGATCGCGTCGCGGACGAACGGGCTCTGCACCAGCAGGATCGCCGCCACGACGCCGATCGCCCCGGCGATCACGGTCGCCACCACGCTCTCCATCATCACCGCGAAGAACACCCGGCCGGCCGTCGCGCCGAAGGAGCGCCGGATGCCGATCTCGCGGATCCGCTGCCGCACCGTGACGAGCGCGATGTTCACCAGCCCCAGCGCGCCGAGCAGCAGCACGAGCACCGCGATGCCGCCCACCACGAGGCGCGCGACGAGGAAGGCGTCGTCGCCGAACTGCCCCGCATCCTGACGGTTCACGTCGACCTGGACGTCGGTCCCGAGGACGGCGGTGATGTCGCGTCGGACCGCGTCGGCGAGCGACTGCCAGTCGCCCTCCGGAACCCACAGCTCGTACTGCGGCGCAAGGCCCACGTCGGGATCCTGGATCGACCGGGTCTGCTCGGCCACCGTCTGGTAGCGGGCCAGCTGGTCGGCCAGCATGTACATGGCCGGCTGGGTCTCCCAGGTCGGCGACGGGTACACGCCCACGATCACCGCGGTCGTGCCCTTCGGGCCGCCGAGGCTCAGCGTCGGATGCGTGAGCAGGTCGGGCCGGCCGAGGCGGTCCCAGAACACCTGGTTCACGATCACCTGCGGGGCCAGCATGCTGGCGGCGTCGGGCGAGAACCAGTCGCCCTTGCTGATCCGCATCCGATGGATCTCGCCGTACGGCTGGTCGACCGCCTGCACGCCCACGGTGAGGACGCCGGACGGCGAGTCCACGGGCACGGTCGCACTGACGACGCGGGTGGCGTACGTGATGCCGTAGCGCTCGATGACGTCGGTCCACGCCTGCTGCATCCGCTCGGCGTCGACCTCGCCGCCGTCGGTGCGATACGCGCCGACATAGAGAGTGGCGGGTCGGCCGCTCGACCGCTCGGCCTGCTCGGTCGAGACCTGCTGGAGGACGGCCCCCAACGCCACGACGGTCGTGAGCGAGCACACCGCCACGGCGACGCCGATGAGCGACAGCAGCACGCGGGTGCGGTGGATGCGGAGCTCCTGCCACGCCTCCACGACCGCGCCGACCAGGGCGGTGAGCAGCCTCATGCGGCTCCCGCCTTCGCCTGCGCCTCGGCCCCCGCCGCTGCCTCGCCGGCGGCGCTGAGGACACCGCGATCGAGCCGGTACCGGGTGCGCGCGGTGGCGGCGATGGTCGGATCGTGGGTGATGACGATGAGCGCGGCGCCGGTCCGGGTCGCCACCTCCTCGACCACGGCCATGACGCTCTGGCCCGTGTCGAGGTCGAGCGCTCCCGTCGGCTCGTCGGCGAGGATCAGCCGCGGCCCGCGCACCAGGGCCCGGGCGATCGCGACGCGCTGCTGCTCGCCACCGGAGAGACGTTCCGGCATCGAGTCGAGGCGGTGACCGAGGCCGACCTGCTCGAGCATCTCGGCCGCGATCGCGCGGCGTCTCCAGAACGTCCGCCCGGTCGAGTAGAGGAGCGGGGTGGCGACGTTCTCGAGGGCGGTCCGGCCCTGCAGGAGGTTGAACTGCTGGAACACGAACCCGATGTGCTCTCCACGAAGGCGATCGCGCTCGCCGCTGGAGTAGCTGCGCACCGGGCGGTCCTGGAACTCGAGCACTCCGCTCGTCGGCAGGTCGAGCAGGCCCAGGATGTTCAACAGCGTCGACTTGCCCGATCCGGAGCGGCCGACGATCGAGATGCGGTCGCCCTCCTCCACGTGCAGGTCGACCCCGTCGAGGATCGTGAGCGCGGGCTGGTCGGGCGGAAGGACCGTGCGCGTGACCTGCTCGAGGCGGAGCAGCGTCACGGGGTCGACCCGCAGACGGCGTTGCCCGAGGGCAGCGAGATGCAGCCGCCCATCCCGTCGTCGACGAGGGCGGCGGCGCCCGGGGCGAACTGCAGGACGGTCTCGCCCTCCTCGAGACCTCCCGTCACCTCGATCTGCGAGCCGTCGGTCAGCCCGAGCCCGATGGCGCGCTCCTCCTGCGTGCCGTCGGCCGCGACCACCCAGACGGTCCCGCTCTGCGCCGCACCCTGCACGGCGGTGGTGGGCACGATGAGCACGCCGTCGGCGTGCCCGCCCGAGAGCGTCATCGACGCGGTGAGGCCGGGGAACACGGTGACGCCGTCGGGCACCGGGCAGGTGACGGTCGTCGTCGATGAACCTCCGCTGCCGCCCGAGCCGCCGGGAGCACCGCCGCCACCGGCCGGGTCGGAGCCGGTGCCACCGCCGCCGCCCTGCCCGCCCGCACCCTGGAGCGGGTTCTGGATGCGCAGCCCACCGCAGGTGAACGGGGCGGGTCCCGCGGTGATCGCGACCTGAGCCTCGGTGGGAGCGCTGACGAGGCGGTATCGCTGCGCGGGAGCGAGCGTCCCGGAGACGGAGTACGTGGGCGGCGCCACCTGCGCGGTGGCCTCCCCCACCGAGACGGTCTGCCCCTCGATGATGCCCACCGCGCTCACCGTGCCGCTGATCGGGGCGGTGACGTCGACGTAGCGGTAGCGCACCGGCAGGGGCTTGCCCTCCGCATCGACCGAGTCGGCGGGATCGCGCTCGATCTCGACCTTCACGTCGTAGACCACGTCACCGGCCGCCACGACCGCTCCCTCGACGACGTTCACCTCGTCGACCGTGCCCGCGGCGGTCGCCTTGACCGCCACCGCCGGATCGGCCGACACGGTCGCGTCGACCACCACGTCGTTCGCGATGCTGCCGCGCGCCACGACGACGGTCGGGGCGGTCACCTCACCGGTCGGGATCGCGGAGTCGTCCTCGGCGGGCCGGTCCGGGAAGAACGCGAGCTTGCACAGCGCGACGGCCACCACCGCCACGAGCACCAGCCTCAGAATCGGGAACACCCATCGTCGTGCTGCGTCCACGGTCACCCTCCCTGCCGCTCGACCGGGCACGCCGCCCCCGTCGCCCCAGCGACGTTACCGGATGCGGGCGGGTCGTCCCTGGGATCGCCTCCGCCAGAATGCCCTCCTCAGAGTGCTGGAGCCTCTCGCTCACATGCTGACCCTGATCGCGACTCCCGCGGTCGCAGGTGGTCGACGAAGGATGAGGCGATACCGCTACCGGTACGTGTGAACGGAGCCTCTAGTCGGAATCGTCGTCGGATTCGTCCGGCACCCGCCGCTTCGCGGGCTTGCCGGGGAGCATGAAGCGGTCCGCGTAGCTGGTCGACTTCAGTGCACGCATCTCGTCGCGAGTTCCCGACGCGGCGATGATCGCGGCAACCACCAGCACCACCACACCCAAGACCCAGCCCACACTCCGGACGCTACACCCGCGTCCGTGAGTCAAGGTCCGTCATCGACTACAGAACAGCGGTCACGGTGGTTCTGGTGGACCGGCCGAGGAGTCCGACTGTAGGAGCAGGTCGCCCTCGCCGATCTGAGCAACGCGCTCACGGGTCGGGACACACGAGTACCCGTGTCACAATTCGGGCAAACGAACCGCGGTTCGCCCGCCAGCCTCCACTGTCCGAACGGCCTATTTCGGCTCGGGATGAGCCTTTCTATACGACCAGATAGCTGATGCAGCTACGACCGCCGAAAGTGCTGAGATCAGCGCCGCCCCGGCGTAGAAGAACCACGCCCCTGTCACGATGCCCGCTGCTTGAGAGCCAAACGCCAGCGGGATGAGAACCCATAACGCCAGCGCAGCCCTCCCGGGCCGAGGACCGTCCTTCCGCCTGCCGAGAACCGCCATGCCTCCACTTTCGCGTCTCGCCCGCTTCTTGTCGAAGGCGTGTTGGTCGCTGAGGGTGAATCGACGCGGCGTAAATCCCTCAGGTTTTGGCTGATGTGTGCCGTGCCTGAGGGCAGCGGGTCCGAAGCGGACGGTCCGGCCGACGAGATAGCCGGGCGCTCGGAGTCGGACCGCTCATGCTCGGTCCCTCTGTGATGTGACCCCCATCGGAGTGCGCACCCCGGTTCGAGGGTAAATACAGCATCTATATCGAACGGATTGCCATCGTCATGTCGAACTGGGTGCCTGATGTCGGGAATCGGCAACAGCGTCGGCCGCGATTCTCGTGAGTGTGTCTACCGCGGGAAGGGCGGCGGCGTCCGATGTGAAGAGTTCGTATCTCGACACGGCGACAGGTTGGGCGGTGCCTGCTAGGGCATAGCGGACGACGGTCTCGTTCTTGTCGGCGACGAGCAGCATCCCCATGGCGGGTCGGTGGAGAGCTTCGTCGCGAAGGAGATCATCGACGAGTGCGACGTAGAAGCCGAGCTGTCCGGCGTCGCGCGGATCGAACTCTGTCGTCTTCAGCTCGATGACCACGTAACGGAGCTGCTGGACGTGGAAGAACAGAATGTCCACGAAGAAGTCATCCCCGTCGACGTCGAAGTGGACCTGGCGACCCACGAACGCGAACCCCCCGGGCGAGCTCTCGGAGGGTCTCCATGATCCGCGCGGTGAGCCGGTCCTCGAGCTGGTGTTCGGACGCGTCTGAATCGATAGCGAGAAATCGAGCGTGTAGGGATCCTTCGTGATCTGTTGCGCCAGTTCGGAATCTGCTGGCTCGAGTGCGGTGCCGAAGTTGCTGGGTGCCGCGCCCTCGCGGTCGCGGAGGCCGGTGGCGATCTGGTGCGTGAGGACCGCGCGGCTCCACCCGTGCTGCAGGTCCCGGAGTGCGTACCGGTCGCGGAGGCTGGGGTCGTCGAGCTTGTCGAGCAGGGAGACGATGTGGCTCCACGGCAATTCTCCAACAGCCTGTTGGAGAATTGCGTCCTCGGTCCAGCTCTCGGCGAAGCGGCGCATGTAGGCGATGGCATGCCGGCAGGCCTCTTCCTGACCAGGCGACATCGCCAGAGATCTCGGTGACGATCGGTGCGACGAGAGCGAGTTCGGCGCGCTCGCCGACGATTGCCACCGAATCTAACGAGCACGTTCCGCAGACCCAGGCTGAAGCGGACGCCCAGTGGAACGAGATCACCGATTACATCAAGAACCACCCCGGGGACTTCGCCGGCCTCGACGCGCTCACCCAGGAAATCACCGGTGAAAGCATCAAGGTAGCCGTAAGCGATGCTGGCACTGACCTTACGGGGGCTCAGGCCCAGGCGATCATTGATGACCGCGCAGTCCTTCCGGAAGGGGCAACGCCCCAAAGCAAGACCACCGTCTCGCCCATGGCCGTTCCCAGTGACGCATTCACCGTCTCCTTTGCGATGATCCCGCGACCCAATATCGGCGTGTACAACAAGGCGGGCTACGGCACGTGGGACATCCGTGACGACTACGTGAACTACTCCGACCCAGACGACGTTGCGTCTATCCGCTTCGAGGAGAACAACTGCCTGAGTATGGACAATTCGTCCGCTCAGACGTACACCTACGACGGGCAAGCCACCAACGCCGCGATCTTGAAAGACGCCGGGCTCAACACCCTCTCCCCCATCTTCACGATCGACGACAACGTCAGCGGATTCGTGGGTAACGCAGACCATGGTTGGGTCATGACCGATTGGGGTAAGCATTGCGGCCCATCCACCTTCCGCGGGATGTTCACCTACGAGCACAACCAAGATGGTGGCTCCGTCGCCGGGATCTCCGCGAGTTTCTTCGGCTTCAGCGTCAACTACAACGGCAACCCGGCAACGCTGCAGAAGTCCTCCCCAATCGTCTCCTTCGAGTAGACCGAAACTAGGCTGGAGCTATGAAGAGACTGATCTGGGGTCTGTATGGACTCGGCGTCCTCGTCTCGCTTGTGGCGCTGATGAGCGGAGATCTCGGCGTCATGCCGAAAACCCTCATAGTCGCCTCGTGCCTGTTCCTCGGCGCACTGCTGGCGGCTCTGCTCAACATCGCCGATCGCGTCAGCCAGCCGGCCCCTGACCGCACGGAAGCCAGCCCTCTGCCGGTCATCCACGAAAAGTAGATTCCAGACGAGGCGGGCGCTCACCGGAGGTGGGTGCCCGCCTTCGTTGATGACGACGGCAAGACACCGAAGACCAGCTCCGGCGAATGCTCCGCTGACGGTACGTCGCCAGCGAGCACCTGGGCCCGCCCTCGTCCTTCCCGACTCAGTCGACGTGGCAGTCCACGCCGTTCGCGGGGACGGGCCAGAGCGCGTCCACCGGCGAGACGGAGTACCAGGTGCGCACCGGCTCGCACAGCTCCCTCGAGACGACATCGCTCGAGAACACGAACTGCGCCGCGCCGGCGGGGTCGGGCACGAACACGCCGTTGCCGCTCTGCAGCAGGATGAAGCCGACCTGAGGATCCTTCCCCTTGAGGGTGACCAGCTCGAGAGGGGCGAAGCGGATGGGCTCGGTGACGATGTTGAGCCCGAACAGGGCGATGAATCCGACGATCCCTGCGAAGGCGAGCCGGGTCACCGACTTCGCCGCCGGCTCCCGTATGGCGTCGACGCGCTCGTTCCACTGCTGCGCGATCTCCGCGAGCGGCCGGGGCGCCGGCAGCGGGTCGAGAGCATCCTCGGTCGCCGTCCTCTCCGGCCCGGGTGGGGCGTATCCGCGCAGGAGTGCTCGGCCCTCCGCCCACAGGGAGCGCAGCACGGCATCGCGCGGTGGTACCGGCGGCGTGAGCACCGCCGTGAGGGAGTCGGACGTGAGCGGGACGGGCGGGCGCCGCCGACCGAGCAGGACGATCACGCCGATGACGACGAAGACGACGGCGAGCCCCACGAGGAGCAGCCACGACGCGGTGTGGAACAGCACGGCGCAGAGCAGGAGGATGACGGCGGCGCCGATGACCCTGGTCCAGATGTCGTAATCGCGGTCGAACACCAGCGGCATCGCCGCGACCGTCACCCCGAGCATGATGAACACCGCGAGGTTCAGCAGCACCACGACGAGCAGCCCGCCGAAGGTGAGGTTCTGCGCCACGGCGACGGCCAGCCCCACATCGCCGCGCACCTGCACGAACAGGTTGATGGTGATGACGAGCACACCCACCAGCGGCAGCCGGGTGAGGGCGTGCTTGACGAACGTGGAGCGCACGGACGCGCGAGTCTGCGCCTCGGCGGCGAGGTCGCGCGCGGGCGCGACGGGGGCGGCGCGCCTCCCGCTCCCCTCCGGCCGGTTGCGGCGAGTCATCGGCCCGCCGTCGCGGTCGCGAGGAACTCGAGCGTCGCGGTGAGGGCCTGCTGCGCCTCGGGGTAGTCGAGGTGGAACTGGTACTCGTGCGGCAGCGCCGGCTGGTGCGTCTCGGGCCAGAACAGGTCGGTGACGGCGACCCCCTCCGCTGTGAGCCGCTGCGACATCGGCACGGACTGCAGCCAGGTCAGCCCGTCGCCGTTTCCGCCGCTGATGTAGGTGGGCGGGAAGTCAGCCGTGACGAAGTCGATGGTCGACATCGTGGCGCCCGCGTAGGTCGACGACCAGTCCTTCGTGCCGGTGTAGGCCCACAGGGCCGACTTGAAGCCCCAGGCGACGATGCCGGTGAGGTCGGCCATCCGCCTCAGGTCGTAGACCCCGCAGTTGAGGATGACGCCCGCGAGCTGGCCCGGGCGGAGGCTCGGCGTCAGCCCGAGCAGGTCGGCGTACCGCGGGTTCGTCGTGAGCACGGCGAGCTGGCTGGCGAGCTGAGCGCCCGCGGAGTCGCCGGCGAGCACGATCCGCTGCGGATCGATCCGCAGCTCCTCCGCGTGATCGACGATGTAGCCGAGCGCCTGGTCGAGCTGGGTGACGGCGGTCGGGTAGGTCGCCTCGGGACCGACCGTGTAGTCGAGGCCGATCGTGGTGTAGCCGTGCGCGGCGAGGATCTGCAGGTACGGCGCGACGTTGCCGCGCTCCCCCGAGATCCAGGCGCCGCCGTGGATCCAGACCACCGTGGGGAGCGGCCCCTCGTCCTCGGCGGACGAGAAGGCCGACAGGGTCGTGTCCGGGCCGTCCGCATAGGAGAAGACGCCGAGCGACTCCACGCCGGTGGCCGGCACGTACGGGGTCATCTCGGCGACGGTCTCGGCGCCGCCCTTCTCGAACACCGAGCGGATGAGGAGAGCCGACGGCCAGGGTGTCGCCCGCGCGAGCACGACGACGGCCAGACCGACCGTGACGGCGGCGAGAGACCACCGGGTGAGCGCTCGTCGCCGCCGCAGACGGTGGAGGTCGGGGAACGCGATCCGGTCGTCTGCGACCCCGCTCCGCCGCTCGCGCCGTCGATCCATGCTTGACCGTATCCGACTCGGCGACCCGGGCGGAAGGAGCTGTCATCCCCCCCCGTCCGGGATCATGGATCTGAAGTCCGAAGAGTCGAATGTCGGCGGTTAATGAGACGATGCCGGGGATGTCCGAAGAATCCGCCGTCCCGTACCGCTCGAAGGCCCTGCTCGAGGAGTGGGTCAAGGAGTTCCGCAGCCAGGGCCACGCCATCGCGGGCGAGCTGAACGTCGCCCTGCAGGACGGCTCCGACGGCGGTGACACGGGGCTCGTCATCGTGCACCTGCAGAACGAGTTCGCCGACATCTACATGCAGCCCATCGGCCTCGACGAGCCGCTCTGGGAGGCCACGCTCACCTCACGCCGCGAAGACCTCGTGCTCACGCCGTATCAGCTGGCGGGTCTCGCGGCCGAGATCGTGGTCGCCGGCAACCTGTGCACCTTCCTGCAGTTCAAGTCCCTCGACTGGGACCGCGCGTCGGGCACGCACCTCCCCCGCTGAGCCCTCACTGCGAGGGGGCGGTGAGCGCGCGCAACTCCTGATCCAGCCGCACGACGAGACCGGGCGGGGGTGAGACGGCGGCGAGCTCCGCCCGCAGCGTGCGGCCGGGCACCCAGCGCACGAACTCGTCGAACTCGCGGCCGAGCGCCGCGTCGACAGCGGCGAGCCGCCGCGAGACCAGGGCGCACGCCCCCGGACGGTCGGCGAGATCCGCGAGGTCGGCATCGACCCCGAGCGGCGGCGCCGGGGCAGACGACCGTGGATCGTCGACGATCCACTCGTGACACCCCGCCCCCGCCTCGAACGGCGGCCGGTCTCCCAGCTCGACCGAGGCGGTGACTCCCGTGGGCAGCTCAGCGGTCACGACGATCGATCCGCCCGTCCGCCGCCAGCTCACGCCCATCCGCCCGCACGGGGTCTCCTGGTGCACGTGGGCGTGGTCGAGCGCGGTGACGAACCAGGGGCGGATGCGCGCCCGCCGATATCCCGGGGCGGCCGGCGCCAGACCGCCCACGCGCCGATGCAGTACGTCGGCCACCGAGCCCAGGGCGTAGTGGTTGAACGACGTCATGCCCGAGGGGTTGATCGAGCCGTCCGGCAGCATCGAGTCCCACCGCTCCCACATCGTGGTCGCCCCCATCGACACCGGGTACAACCAGGACGGGCACACGTCCTGCAGCAGGAGCTGCTCGGCCGCCGCGACGTGACCCTGGTCGAGCAGGGCGTCGAGCACGACCGGGGTGCCGAGGAAGCCGGTCGCCATCCGGTACCCGCGGGCCCGCAGGAGGAAGGCGAGCCGATCGGCGAGCCGCCCGGTGGTCGACTCGTCGTCGATGAGCCCGAAGGCGAGGGTAAGGGCGTAGGCGCTCGGCGCATCCGACATCAGCCGCCCACCGGGCGTCAGGTAGGCGCTGCGGAACGCCCCCCTCACCTCGTCCGCGAGCGCTGCGTATTCGTGCTGCGCCGCCGCGAGCGCGTCGACCTCTCCCTCGGCGGCGTCGGCGTCGGACGCTGCGGCGACCGCCCGGTAGGCATCGGAGAGCAGCCGCGTGGACCGGTACAGGTACGCGGTGGCGACCAGACCGGGATCCGCCGCCGCCTTGTCGGGCCGGGATGCGGTGGGATCGAGCCAGTCGCCGTACTGGAAGCCCGTCTCCCAGAGCCGCGAGGGTCCCGCCTCGCGGTGCGCACGGTCGACCCAGGCCCGCATGCTGGGCAGGCAGCGGCGCAGCAGGTCGACGTCGCCGTATCTCTCGTAGAGGACGCTCGGCACCACCGTGGCCGCGTCGCCCCATCCGGCGGCGGCGACGTCGCTGAGCTCACCGAGCACGTCGGGGATGATCGTGGGCACGAGTCCGTCGCGGTCTCCCTGCTCGAGTGCGAGGTCGTCGAGCCATGAGCCGAGGAAGGCATCGACCCCGTACAGGGATGCGGCCGCGGGCGCGAAGACCTGGGCGTCGCCCGTCCACCCCATCCGCTCGTCGCGCTGCGGGCAGTCGGTGGGCAGCCCCAGCGCGTTGCCCCGCATGCTCCACACCACGTTCTCGTGCAGCCGATCGAGGCGCGGGTCGGAGCAGCCGAAGCCGCCCGTGCGCTCGAGGTCGCTGTGGAGGACGACCGCCCGGAAGGCATCGGGCCGAACCTCGCCGGGCCATCCGCTCACCTCCACGTAGCGGAAGCCGTGGAACGTGAACTCCGGCTCGACCACCTCCGGCCCGCCGCCGGCGAGGGTGAACCGGTCGATCGACTCGGCCGCGCGGAGCGCGCGGACGCAGAGCTCGCCGCGCTCGAGCACCTCGGCGTGGCGCAGGGTGATCTCGGTACCGGGCGGGCCGTCGACCGTGAATCGCACGCGCCCCACGATGTTCTGGCCGAAGTCGAGCACGGTCGCGCCGGAGGGAGTCGTGAGCACCTCGACCGGTGAGCGCTCCTCGACGCACCGCACGGGCTCGACGTCGACGGGCCGGACCGCGACCGAGGTGGGCAGCGGGGCCACCTCGACGGGGAGCCAGCCGGCGTCGTCGAACCCCGGGGAGTCCCAGCCCTGCTGGCGGCGGCGCGCGTCGCGGGTCTCGCCGGCGTACAGGCCGCTGCTCACGAGCTCGATCTCCGTCGACGCCCGCCAGTGCTCGTCGCTGCGGACCAGCTCGATACGACCGTCCGCATGCTCGAGACGCAGCTCGAGCGACACCGCGGGCTGCTCGCCGTAGACCCTCCGGGCCGAGGCGCCGAAGCCGTAGCGCTCGGTGAACCATCCGCCCGCCAGTCGGACCGCGAGCGTGTTGCGCTCGCCGGGTCGGACGAGCGCGGACACGTCGGTGCTCTCGAGCGCGAGCCGGTGTCGGTACGAGGTCCACCCGGGCTTGAGCACGTGATCATCGACCTCGGCGCCGTTGACGGCGATCTGGTAGACGCCGTGCGCGGTCGCCTCCAGCGTCGCGGCGACGACGGTCTCGTCGATGTCCACCTCGCGACGGAGGTAGACGGGTTGGACGGGGGTGCCCGGATGCGCGAGGCCGATGAGTGGGGCGGCCCACGGTTCCGCGCGGTTCAGGGCGGTGAAGGTCAGCGGCGCGCTCCACGTGGAGGCGCGGCCGTCGGCGCCGATCACCTGCAGCTCGAGCCTGTGGACGCCCCGCTCGGTGAGGGGCTCGAACGGCCAGGCGACGAGCACGCACGCCTCGCTGTCGAGCTCCGCGATCCGGTCGCCGTCGAGCCGGAGGCGGGCCCTCGACTGCACCCAGCCCGCATCCGCCTCCACAGTCCACGAGACCGGGGGCCGGGGATCAGCGGTGACGGGGCGATCCCGTCGCCGTCCGATCCGCAGCGTCGAGACCGTCGCCGCGCTCATCGCAGGGATCCTCCTCCGTCGTGGTGCAGGACGATGCCGGCCCGGGGTGGGGTCCGGACCGGCATCGCGTGGGGGTGCTTCCGCTCAGGCGGCGGTGCGGCGTCGTCTCAGCATCACGACCGCACCCGCCAGGAGCAGGAGGAGCGCGCCGCCGAGCAGGCCGACCGCGTCGCCCGAGCCGGTCGAGGCGAGCGCCCCGCCGCCCTGCGCCGCCGCGGCGGCGGATCCGCCGGCCGCCGATCCCGAACCGCCCGCACCGGGCGTGCCCTCGCCGGGCTGGCCCGTACCGGGCTCCGAGTCGACGGGCGCCGCGAGCAGACGCAGGGCGTGGAACTGCGCCGAGTCCTTCTCCGCCGCGATGCCGCCGCCCCAGCCGATGTAGCCCGCGCGGCCCGCGCCGTCGGCCTCGTTGACGAGCATCGAGCTGCTCACCAGCGAGGTGTCGGGGCGGATGCCGCCGAGGCGGCTCCACGGGACAGCGACCTCGTACACGGTCCGGCCGGCGGCGTCGTCGCGAGTGATCGCGACCTGCGACCCCGTCACGGTGCCGGAGCCCTCCCCGACCGACAGCCAGCGGTACAGCTGCGGGCCGGAGGCGGTCAGCGCCACCCCGATCTCATTCCATGCGGTCGCCTCGCCCGGCGCACCGGCCGCGACCGTGAACTGGATGGAGTCGCCCTGCCAGATGGTGCTGCCCGACGACGGCTGATCGTGCACGTCGTCGGCGATGTCGGCGCTGAGGTAGAGGTTGTCGTCGTCCCACGTGTACCAGACGGTGCCCGACAGGTCGGCCGGGCCGGTCGATCCGACCGTCTGGTCGGTGCCCTGGGTGGCGAGGTCGATCGACGGGACGCCGTCGAGGTCGTCGAGCACACCGTCGACCTCGATGCTCCGGTACGCGACCGGGGCCGCACCCGCCACGTCGAGCGGCGAGACGGTGCCGGATGCGGTGAGCTCACGGCCGTCGACGGTCGCGGAGGCCGTCCAGGGCGTGGGCTCGGTCAGCGCGTCGAGGACGACGTCGGACTCCACCGTCGAGGCGCCGGGCAGCGCCGCATCCGTCGCCGCCGTGCCCGAGGCGGCGCCCAGGGTGTACGAGAGATCGTCCACTGTCGTCGCCTCCGCGCCGGCGTTCGACACGGTCAGGCGCAGCACCGACCGTCCGTCCGCATCGATGGCGTGCTCACCCGTCAGGCCGAGCGCCTCCAACGCGGTGGTCGACGCTCGGAGCGTGCCCAGGAAGGTGTCCCCCTGGGTCAGCTGCCCCGACACGCTGTAGGCGCCGGTCGCGGTCGGCGCCGGCAGCGTGAAGTCGAGCGTCGACGTGGCGCCCGCGGCCACGGTCTGGGTGACCCGGGTGCCGTCGGTGAAGGCCAGCGCGAACTCGGCAGCGCTGCCGCCGGTGGTGTTGTCCATCGTCCAGTGGGCCGCGACCGGCTGGCCGAGGAAGGCCTGATCGAGCGCCAGTGATGTCGCGGACGGCGCGGCCGCCAAGACGTTCCCGGAGAGGTAGACCGGGGCGTCGCTCAGCGCGAGCGTCAGGGTCGTGCCGGCGCCCGCATCCACGGTGTGGGCCGCGCCGTACGCATCCGTCACCGTCACCGTGCCGGTCGCCTGTACCTGAACGGTCTGCGGGCTGACCGCCCACAGGGCGCGCAGCGGCCCGGTCGGCGTGTTGTAGCCGATGTTCCACACGTCGGCGATGCTGGTGTCGCGGTCGGCGAAGGTCGCACCCGAGAGCTGGTGAGCCGCCGTGGAGTACGCGACGTAGCTCGGCTTCGGGGTGAACGCGCCGAGCGGATCGTCCTGGCTGTGCACCAGCCCGAAGTTCTGCTCGGTCTCGCTCGCATCGGTGCCGTCGTTGACGAAGTCGTACACGTAGTACTTCGCGACCCCGTTCATGGCGGCGATCAGAGCCGACTTGGCGATGTTCGCGGCCTGCGAGGTCTCGCTGACGGCCCGCGCGTCGGTGCCGGTCGGCCAGCCGTGCTCGGTGATGTAGATCGGCTTGGACTGACCGTTGTTGTACTCCTTCACCAGGGCGTCGACCTGCTCGAGGCGGGCGTCCAGGGCTTCGGCGCCGGCGGGGTAGCTGTACGGGTGCAGCACGATCCCGTCGACGTACTGCAGGGCGCCGAGCTTGAAGGCGTCCTCCAGCCAGGAGGTGTTGAGGTCGGCGACCGCCGGGCCGATGACCGGCAGGTTCGGGGCGGCGGCCTTGATGGCCGGCGCGGCCGACTTCAGCAGGTTCACATAGTCGGCGGCCGAGGTGTTGGTGTTGCCGCCGAGGCCCAGGTCCCACTCGTTCCAGACCTCGATGCCGGTGGCGACATCGCCGAACTCCGACGCCATCGACGCCGCGTAGGCGGAGTACGCCGCGACGGCCTCGGGGCTCTTCGGGCCGTTGCCTGCGTCGTAGAGCGGATTGCCGTATCCGGCCAGGAGCAGCGGCTTGACGCCCTGCTGCTCGGCCTCGTCGAGGAACTCGCTGCGCGGACGGCTCCAGTCGTAGACGCCGGGCTGGGTCTCGACCTGGTTCCAGTAGACCTCGTCACGCAGCTGCGGGAACCCGCCCGCGGCGAGGAGAGGAAGGCTGTCGGTGCTCCAGCTCTGACCGTAGTGCGTGGCCGCGGCGAAGCGGCCGGTCTGGTCGACGTCCGACGGATCCGCGACGCGAGCGAAGGTGGTCTCCGCGTGGCCGACGGCGGCACCCTCACGGGTCGCGTCGACGGCGAGGGAGTACCAGCCGAGGTCGAGGCCGTCGAGCGTCAGCGTCCCGGTCGCGGTCGAGACGGCCTGCGTGCCCGAGGCGACGGGCGCACCGGCGGCGTCGGTGACGCTCCAGTGCAGCGCATCCGCCTCGGTGGAGTACGGGAACGCGGTCGGCTCGCCGGGGGTGAACACGTTGCCGACGGCGCTCTGTCCGAGCGACAGCGACGAGGGCGCGTCGGCGGCGTGCGCGACGATGTCGTCGACGAGCAGTGTCGCGGTCGGCACGGAGGTGTCGGCCCGGGCGAACGCGTTGAGCACGAAGCCCAGCTGCGTCGCGGGCCCATGCCACACACCGTCGGCGGCTCCACCCCACGCCCCGTGCGACGGGTCGTCGGTCGGCGAGGCCAGGGTCACCTCCTGCCACTGGTCCGTCGCCGCGAGCGGAAGGAACGTCTGGTGCGTCTGACCGGTGCTGTCGATGAGCTGCACGCCGAGGCTCGACGCGTTCTGCGCCTTCACCCAGAACGTGAGCGAGTCGACCGGCACCGACGGCAGTGCCCGGTAGGCCATCTCCCATCCGCTGTCGGTCACCGTCGTGGTGTCGAGGTCGATGGCGAGCGCCGCCGATCCGGAGTGCGCGTCGCTCGAGACGGCCGCAGGCACTCCCGTGCCGGACGAGCCGTCGAAGCTCACGCCCGACCAGCCGTCGACAGACTCGACACCGAGGCCCGTGTCGGCGGCGTGCGCCGCGGAGACGGGCACGAGAAGGGCGGCGCCGGCGAGCAGCGCCGCGGTGAGAGCGGCGAGCGGACGCCGGGATCGGCGGGCGGGGGCGGGCGGGGTTCGACCTGGCACCTGGAGACTCCTCATCGAGTGTGCGAGACAGGAAAATCGGTTTCCTAACCGGGCCCATTGTCTGCACAGCACGTTGGGGGTGTCAAACGGTTCTTTGTGAACCAGGCCGCCGATCCATGCCAGAATTGGGACGAAGTCACCGAACCGGGTTTTGACGAAGCCGCCGATCGGTGGTAGACATCGATCAGGGAAAGCGATTTTCTTTCCCGAGCACCAGTCCCCCACAGATCCACTCCCTAGGAGTTTCAATGACGAAACGCACCCGCTCCGCTGCGGCACTGCTCGCGCTCGGCGGCATCGCCGCGGCCGCCCTCGTCGGCTGCTCGTCGGACAACACGTCCGGCAGCACGGACGGCAAGGTCACCATCCAGATCGGCGACCGCCCCAGCGCCGACCGCCCCGAGGACCAGAAGTACTTCGACGAGCGCGTGACCGCGTTCGAGGCGGCCAATCCGAACATCGACCTCGACCCGGTCGAGACCGGTTACGACGCCACCACCTTCCAGGCGCTCGCCGCGGGCGGCAGCCTCCCCGACGTGATGAGCGTCCCGCTCACCGAGCCGCAGGGCCTCATCAAGCGCGGACAGGCCGCCGACATCACCGACGCGCTGAAGTCCGAGGGCATCTACGACTCGCTGAACCCGACGGTCCGCAAGCTCACCGAGGACTCCTCGGGCAACGTGTACGCCATCCCCACCAACGCGTACTCCTTCGGCCTCGTCTACAACCGCGACCTGTTCACCCAGGCCGGACTCGACCCCGACAACCCGCCGAAGACCTGGGACGAGGTGCGCGACGCGGCCAAGGCCATCAAGGCTGCGACCGGCGCCGCCGGCTTCTCGGTGCTCAGCACCAACAACACCGGCGGATGGCAGTTCACCGGCATCACCTACTCCTACGGCGGCACCGTCGAGAACGAGGACGGCTCGAAGGCCACCTTCGACGACACCCCCTCGAAGGATGCGCTGAAGACCATCCAGGAGATGCGCTGGCAGGACGGCACCCTCCCCGAGAACGCCCTCTACGACGTGCAGTCGCAGGCCCAGGACTTCGCCGCCGGCAAGATCGGCATGGTCATCGGCGCCTCGGACTACTACTACACCGCGGTGCAGAACCTGAAGCTCCCCGCTGAGGCGTTCGGCATCGGCGGCATGCCGCAGAACGACGGCACGAACGGCACGCTGAGCGGTGGCACGGTGCAGATCGTCAACCCGAACGCGACCGACGCCGAGAAGGACGCGGCCGTGAAGTGGGTCGACTTCTTCTACCTCGAGCGCTACCTCGACCAGGACACCGCGGTGTCGGACGCGAAGGCGTCCAACGAGGCGGGATCCGTCACCGGTCTCCCGGGCCTGCCCGTGGTGAACTCCGACGAGTACGACCAGTACTTCGACTGGATCAAGGACTACATCAACGTCCCGACCTCCAACTTCACCCGTACCGCGAGGCCTCGAGCGACATCCCCGTCATCCCCGAGCCGGTCAACAACGCACAGGAGGTCTACGGGGCTCTCGACACCGTCGTCCAGACCGTGCTGACCGACCAGAACGCCGACGTCTCGGGCCTGCTCAGCCAGGCTCAGACCGACGTGCAGTCGCGACTCGGACGCTGACTCGCACCGGGGAGGCGGGCCACGTGGTGGGGCCCGCCTCCCCTCCTCCCTTCCACCACGAGAGGAGCGACAGATGAGCGAGCAGGCGCGTCTCAGCCGCAGCGCAGTCCGTCCCGCGAGCGGGGCCTCGGGCCTCACCCGACGATGGCGACGGGCCCGCCCGGGCCTCGTGGCCCTGGGCATCGCCTTGCCGGCGATCCTCGTCTACCTCTACTTCTCGTGGGGGCCCATCGTCAGCTCGCTCATCATGAGCTGGCAGAACCCGGTGCCGGGCGGCACCGCCGAGTGGGTGGGCTGGGACAACTTCGCCTACGTGCTCACCGACCCCGGTCTGCCGCAGGCGGCCCTCAACACCGTCTACTACACCGTGCTCGCCGTGCTGTTCGGCTTCCCGGTCCCCCTGGCCCTCGCCGTCTTCATCTCCGAGCTGAAGAAGCGGGCCTGGTACTTCAGCGGCCTGGCCTACCTGCCGGTCGTGGTCCCGCCGGTCGTCGCGATCCTGCTCTGGAAGTTCTTCTACGAGCCGAGCGACGACGGCGTCTTCAACTCGATCCTCGGCCTCGTCGGGATCGGGCCTCTCCCCTGGCTCAACTCCACCGCCATGGCGATGCCCTCCATCGTGCTCGAGACCACGTGGGCCGGGGCCGGATCCGCGGTCATCATCTACATCGCCGCACTCACGAGCGTGCCCAGCGAGCTGTACGAGGCCGCCGAGCTCGACGGCGCCGGCATCTGGAAGCGCGTCTGGCACGTCACGCTGCCGCAGATGCGCGGCATCATCGGCACGATGCTGCTGCTGCAGGTGATCGGCACCATGCAGATCTTCACCGAGCCCTTCCTCTTCACCGGGGGCGGGCCGCAGAACGCGACCAAGACCCTGCTGATGTCGGTGTATGACTACGCCTTCATCCGCGTCGACTACGGCGCCGCCACCGCGCTCAGCGTGCTGCTCGCCGTGGTGCTCGCCTTCTTCTCCGTCGCCTACCTCCTCCTCACCCGCCGTTGGAGCCGCTCATGACCACCGCCGAACGCATCCGCCCCCGGTGGCTCCGCCGCGAGCGCGAGATCGAGCCGGAGACCCGCACGAACATCTCGAGCGCCGACCGCGCCCGACCCGTCGTCCGCATCTGGATGGGGGTGGGCCAGATCGTCGTGCTGGTTCTTCTCATCGTCGCCGGGCTCGGGCCGCTGATCTGGCTGGCCCTCGCCGCCGTCTCGCCCACGCAGGACCTCATCCAAGGGCCGTTCTCGTTCTTCACCAGCGGCACGGTGCAGTGGCAGAACCTCGGGATCGCGTGGGAGCGCGGTCGGATCGGGCACTACCTGCTCAACACGGCGGCGTTGGCGCTGGGATCGATGGTGGCGACGCTCTTCATCTCCACCACGGCCGCGTTCGTCATCACCGTGCTGCGTCCGCGCTGGGGCGGGCTGCTGTCGGGGGCCATCCTCGCGACCCTGTTCATCCCCGGCATCGTGTCGCTCGTGCCGCTGTACCTCACGGTGCGCGACATGCCGGTGCTCAACATCTCCCTGGTGAACACGTTCTGGGCGGTCTGGCTGCCCGCCTCCGCCACGGCGTTCAACGTGCTCATCATCTCGCGCTTCCTCGAGTCGATCCCGGCCGAGCTCTACGAGGCGGCACGGATCGACGGCGCCGGGGCCCTCCGCATCCTGTGGAGCATCGTGCTCCCTCTCGCCCGCCCGATCCTCGGCGTCGTGGGGCTGCTCACCATCGTGGCGTCGTGGAAGGACTACCTCTGGCCGCTGCTGGTGCTGCCGAACCCCGACAATCAGCCGGTGTCGGTGGCGCTGCCGCGGCTCGCGGATCAGACGGAGCTGAGCGTGCAGATGGCCGCCCTGTTCCTCTCCCTCCTCGTGCCCGTGGTGCTGTTCCTCATCTTCCAGCGGCAGTTCCTCCGCGGCGCGAGCATGTCGGGCGGGGTGAAGGGATGACCCGCGTCCTCGTCACGGGAGCGGACGGCCAGATCGGCCGCGCCGTCACCTCGCGCCTCCTCGCGGAGGGATACCAGGTCACCGCCCTCTCGCTCGACTACACCGCCGATCACCCCGCCGACCGCGTGCTCACGGGCGACACCACGTCGGTCGCCGACGTCGCCCGGGCGATGCGGGGGGCGGACGCGGTGGCCCACTTCGCCGCCATCCCCCACCCCAGCCTGGGCACGCCCTACGAGGTGTTCCGCGTGAACACCGACTCCACGTTCAACGTGCTGGAGCAGGCCGGCGAGCTCGGCATCCGCCGCGCCGTCATCGCCAGCAGCATCAACGCGATCGGCTACCCGAACAACCCGCACGACGTGATGCCGCCGCGGTTCCCGCTCGACGAGTCGACGGCCCCCGACATCGCCGACGCCTACTCGCTCTCCAAGCTCGCCGACGAGCGGACCGCCGTGTTCGCGCACCGCCGGTGGGGCATCGACGTCGTCGCGCTGCGCTTCCCGCTGGTGAAGTGGCCGCACGTCCTCGAGGAGGTGCGCGACGAGGTGGCCGACGATCCGGCGCAGATGGTGCGCGAGGGCTGGTCGTACCTGACCATGGCGGATGCGGCCCGGGCCGTGCAGTGCTCCCTTGAATCCTCCGTGCCCGGTGCCCAGGTGATCGCCGTCAGCGCCCGCGACATCCTGCTCGACGGCCTCAGCGCCGAGCTCCTCGCCCGGTACGCACCCGGTGTTCCGCTCACCGCCCCGGTACGTGGCAACGGCAGCCTCGTCGACACCCGCCGTGCGCGCGTGCTGCTGGGGTTCGAGGCGGAGGAGTCCATCCACGACGACTCGGCCACCCCCGAGCCCGCCCGCAGAGGAGAACAGCGTGTCTGACGCAGCCCCCGTCGTCACCCGGCTCGTCGAGGCGGAGCCGCTGCCCGCCACGTTCGGGCAGCCCTGGGAGCCCCGCGACGACGTCCGGATCACCGACGTGCGCGCCATCGTCACCGCGCCCGAGGGCATCCCCCTCGTCGTCATCAAGGTCGAGACCAGCGACGACGGGCTCTACGGCCTCGGCTGCGCCACCTTCACGCAGCGCTGGCAGGCGGTCGTCGCCTACCTCGAGCACGTGCGCCGGCTCGTGATCGGGCGCTACCCCGGCGACATCGAGGACATCCTCCGCCTCGTGCGATTCACCGCGTACTGGCGCGAGGGCCCGGTGGGCAACAACGTGCTCTCCGGCCTCGACCTCGCGCTCTGGGACATCGCGGGCAAGCGCGCGGGCATGCCCGTCTACGAGCTGCTCGGCGGGCGCGTACGCGCCGCCGCCGACGTCTACCTCCACGCCGAGGGACCCACCCCCGAGGCGACCGCCGATCACGCTCGTGAGCTGATGGATGCGGGACTGCGGCACATCCGCATCCAGACCGGCCAGCCCGGCATCGGGCACTACGGCGCCCCGCCCAGCGCCGACCGGTACACCTGGGCGAAGACCCCGACGGGATGGCGTGTCGAGGAGTACCTCCGCCGCACCCCGGCGCTGTTCGGGCGGATGCGCGAGCTGCTCGGCGACGACGTCGAGTTGCTGCACGACGTCCACTCGCGGCTCTCGCCGAAGACGGCCGTCATGCTCGCGCGGTCGCTCGAGGAGTTCAGACCCTTCTTCCTCGAGGACGTGCTCGCGCCCGAGTTCTGGGATCGCCTGCCCGAGGTGCGCGCCTCCTCCCCCGTGCCGATCGCCGTCGGCGAGCTCGCGACGAGCGCGGTCGAGGCCGCGCGACTGGTGCGGACGCACGCCGTCGACTTCCTCCGCTGCCACCTCTCCGACGTGGGCGGCCTCAGCGCCGCCCGACGCCTCGCGGTGCTCGCCGAGCTCGAGGGGGTGAAGACCGCGTGGCACTCCCCCGGCGATGCGTCCCCCTTCGCGGTGGCCGCCGCCGTCGCCCTCGACGTGTCGAGCCCCGCGTTCGGCATCCAGGAGGGCCACGTGTACAACGAGGCCACCCACGAGGTCTTCCCCGGCATGATCGACATCGTCGACGGCTGGCTCACCCCGAACGACGCCCCCGGCTGGGGCGTCGACCTCGACGAGAACGCCGCCGCCCGCTTCCCCGCCCACTTCTCGGGCCACGACGCCTGGGCAGCGGGCGTCCGCGCCCCCGACGGCGGCCTCGTCGCACCCTGACCCCGTCGGCGCCGGGCTCCGCGCGCGTTCTTCCTCGCCGAACGGCGAGCTCCCGCCCTTCCGCGGGCACTTTCGGGGCGGGTTCTCGCCACTCAGCGCAGGGGGATGCCCCTCGTGGCAGGCCCAGCGGGCGGGGTGGGGGGTTGCGGGGCCTTGCCGCGGGCAGCGGCGCGGGATGTGGGCTGCGGGGCCGTGATGCGGGTTGCGCCCGCATCAGCGCGCCGTCGAGGCCTCCACGGCCCCGTCATGCCGCCCAGGGGGCGCAACCCGCATCACCCTCGCGCGCGGGACGCCTCTCTCACGACGAATCCCGTCCCGAAGAGGAGCCCGCCACTCGGCGCAGATCCTCTTCCCCCGTGCGCCGCAACCTGCATCCACGTCGCTGCCGCTGGCCCTCATCCCGAACGGCGAGAACGCGCCCTCTCGCGGACGCATCTAGGGCCAGAAGTCGCCAGTCGGCGCGGGGACCCGCCCCCTACGGGCGGGTTAAGGGGTGCTGAGGAGGGCGGCGCGGGCTCGGGCGGGGCCCGGGCGGGTGCGGAGGGAGGCCGCGAGCGCCGCGAGGCGCGCGGCCGCGTCGCCCGGGAGGGCGAGCACGTCCGCCAGCGCGGCCCGCAGCTCGGCGGGGGTGGCGACGTTCGGGTCGAGGGCGCGGGCGAGGCCGGCGTCCTCGAGGGCGGCGGCACCCGCGAACTGGTCGGTCGAGAAGGGGAGCACCAGCAGCGGGACACCCGCAGTCATCGCCTCGGTGACGCTGTTGTTGCCCCCGTGCGTGACGGCGGCCGCCGCGGCGCGAAGCAACGTGACCTGCGGCAGGAACTCGCGCACCAGCCATTCCTCGGGCAGCGGGCCGAGCGTCGAGACGTCGGCCGACCCCACCGCGAGAGCGACGCGAAGGGATCCGCCCGAGGACGACAGGTCGCGCAGCGCCTCCACGACCCGGCCCAGCACGTCGTCGCGCACCGAGAGGAAGCTCCCGAAGCTGACGTACACGATCGGGATGTCGGAGGCCGCGATCCACGAGTCGACCGAGTCGACGTCCGGGCCGTGCTCCTCCCGCACGGCCGAGCCGAGGAACGACGCAGGCGAGTAGGCGGCCCGCCGCCGCTCATCCGCCAGTTCGACCGGGTAGTTGAAGAGGACGGTGTCGCCGTGCTCCTCGAACGCGCTCGCGCTGGGCGTGGCCGATGCATCGAGCGCGGCCAGCGCCGCGTTCCACTCGGCGGTGAACGTGCGGTCGACGCGCTCGCACAGCTCGCGCAGACGCGCGAGCTCGTCGGCCCCGGGCGCGAAGGCCGCGGGCCACGCCGGCGGGAACCCGTACACCTCGCCGCTGCCTGCCAGCGGCAGCGCAGACGGATGCCCGAGCACGACATCCCCGTACGGGATGCCCGCCGCGGTCAGCCCGAGCCGGGCGCTGAACGCGAGGTGGTCGACGAGGATGTGGTCGGGCCGGATCGCGGCGACCACCTCCTGGGTGGCGCGCGCCTTCTCCACGGGCTCCCACATGAGGTCGGTCAGGCGGGCCTCGGCCTGGAACCGCAGAGTCTCCACCATGCCCACGCGGGTCGCGGCGAAGAACCCGCGGAGCGCGTCATCCTCGCCCTTCGGCTGCTCCTCGGCGCGGATGACACCCGGGTTCGATCCGCGCCCGAGCTGCAGGAGGGTGTGCTCGTAGCCGAACGACTGCACGATGCCCGTCGTGGCGGGCCCGGTGGCGACGACCACCCGCTCCCCCGCGTCACGCCAGGCCGTGGCCAGAGTGGCGAGAGGCAGGAGGTGGGAGGCGTAGTCGGGGCTGATGACGAGGAGCGTCACGCGGCCGCCGCCTCGCGTGCGCGCAGGCCGACGGTGTCGTAGACGCCGGTGAGCGCCTGCGCCATGGCGCCCACGGTGAAGCTGCGCTCGACGACCGCGCGCGACTCGGCGGGCTGCCCCTGGTCTGATGCGGGAGCGGCGAGATCCAGCGCCTCGGTCATCGACTGCTCGAGCGCGCGGGGGTCCCAGGTACGGGTGAGGATGCCGGTGCGGCCGGGCGTCACGTAGGTCGCGGGCCCGCCGCCGTCGGGCGCGACGACGAAGAGCCCGGTCGCCATCGCCTCGAGCAGCGCGATCCCGAACTCCTCCTTCACGCTTCCGCAGACGTACACGCCGTGGGGCGCGGCGAGCCCGGTGATCCCGAACCGCGCCGCCGCCACCCAGCGGGCCACGGTGTCGTTCGGGCGGTGCCCGGGCAGCAGCAGACCGCGCGAGAGTCGCTCGCTCGAGGGCACCACGGCCTCCATCAGCGCCAGCTGCTCCGCTTCATCAGCGGACGGATGCGCGAGATCGCCGCCGATGAGCAGCAGGTTCGCTCGGTCGCGCAGCGGCCCGGCGGCCCAGGCCTCGACGAGCGACGCCATCCCCTTGACCCGGTGGAAGCGGCCGACGCTCACGAGGAGCGGGAGGCCTCGACGCTCGGCGGGGAGCTGCTCGAGCAGCGCCGCGAGCTCGCGCAGGGCGGGAGCGGCGGGCATCCCGGCGATCAGGTCGGACGCCTCGCGCACGGCGCGGTCGACCACACCCAGGTCGATGCCCTCGGGGACGACGGTGTGCCGCTCCGGGTGCGAGGTCATGTCGATGCCGACGAGCTCGCGCATGTCGTCGGCGAGCTGGGGGCGGGGGAAGAAGACGCTGTGGTCGGCGTCGGAGGCCAGCCGCCGCACGAGCCGGGTGCGGAACCAGAAGTGCTCGTGTGCATCCGCGTCGCCGAAGTTCTCGCGGGTGAGGCGTCCCGAGAGCTCCATCGAGCGGATCACCGAGTGCGGGTCCGGCGCGACGGTGAACACCATCGGCACGTCGAGCTCGCGCGCGACGTCGGCGGCGGCGAGGCTGCCCACGTCCGCCATCCGCAGGTGCAGCACGTCGACGCCGCCCGCGGCCCGCAGGATGCGCCGGATGCCGCGGCGTGCCGCGACCCGGAGCGGCCACGCGGTCGCGCCGGGGGTGGGGTCGCTGAGCAGCGGGATCCGCCCGTAGCGGTGGCCGCCGTCGGCGGCGCGGAGCTCGTCGACGCTCTCGAGCGCCTCCGACACGGATCCGCGCGACATCGTGATCACCTGCTCCACCGGCGACCCGGATTCCGCGACCAGCGCGTCGCCGAGCCGGACGAGGAGGGTGGCGATGCCGCCGTTGTCGCCCGACCCGGCGTGGCTGAGGTCGGCGTCGATGTCGGCGTGGAGGAAGAGCTGGGCCACGCGCAGGTCGTCGTGGGGCTCGGTCCGCACCGCGGAGCCGCCCTCGAGGTCGACGAGCGCGAGGCGGGACGCATCCGCGAGGTAGTCGCCGCCGAGCGAGAGCCGGCCGAGGAGGGCCCGGATGGCGGAGGTCTCCTCGTCGTTGCGCCGCTGACCGAGCGCGGCGACGGCGGCGACACGGACGTGCTCGTCCTCCGTGGTGTCGGTAGCCACGACGAGGAGCGACCGCGTCGCCACCCGCCCGGCCACGAGGCCCAGGGTCTCGACGAGCCGATATCGCGTGCCGGCGTCAGCGTGACCGAGGAGCGCGCCCTCGAGACCCACCGCGATGGGCTCGGGCGTCACCACGGCCCACTGCTCGAGCGAGCGCTGTGCGAGCATCCCGCCGAACCCGCCGGCCGCGACCATCCGCATCAGCCGACCGATCGCGTCGGGCCGCGGGATACGCGATCCGATCGCCCACGCGGCGTGCTCGCGCAGGAAGGCGCGCTCGCTCGAGAGCAGCTTCGACAGGGCACGGTCGGCCTGCTCGTCGATGACCTGCGCGAGAGCGTGCGTGGCCGCGATGGCGACGAGCTGGTCGTCATCGTCGAGCGCCCCCGTGAGCACGCGGATGGTGCGCGCTCCCGGGTCGCGGTTGGCCTCGAACGCGAGGTCATCGGCGAGGCGCATGGCCTCGACGATGCTCCCCGCGTGACGGACCTCGTCGAGCGGCGTCAGGATTCCCATGGCACTTCTCCTCCGGGCACGGAACGGCCCGCGTGCGGCGTCAGGTTCCCGTCGCGTCGACCTGCGGCTGAGCGTATGCCGACCTCCGCCTCACCGCTCGCGGGAGAATCCCAGCAAGGGGGTTGACCTCTCCGGCCCGATCCGTCATCTCCGCCAGTAGCCGTTGGCGGCGGCCACCGTCTGGAAGTTGATGGCGATGACCTGGGATGCTCCCATCAGGCTGTCCGCGTTCTCCGCGTAGGTCGCCCGGAGCCGCTCCCGCACGGCGGCATCCGGCTGCGTCATCTTCACCCCCGTCCTGGAGAGCCTGATGGCGAGGGCGTAGCCCTCCTCCGGGGTAGCGGTCAGGAGGCTGGGGAGCCATGACTCGGTCATCGGATGGTCCTCTCTCTACGGGTGGTCCGCCTCGTCGACACCGCGGTCAGGCGGCGCGACGGAGGCTGACGGTCGGGAAGTCGACCGGGACGGCCAGGGCGACGTTGACGTAGTTCGTGAACAGGTTGAGGGCGACCTGCGCCACGATCTCGACGATCTCCTCGTCGCTGACGCCCTGCGCGCGGACGCGCTCGACGTCCTCGGCCTCCAGCTGTCCGCGCTTCTCGACCAGCTCGAGGGCGAAGGCGAGGATGGCGGCGGTCCGCGGGTCGTCCGACTCGCCGACCTGAGCGGCGGCCATCACGTCGCGGCTGACGCCTGCCTTGCGGCCGAGGGCGGAGTGGGCGGCGAGGCAGTACTCGCACGCGTTGCGGTTCGCGACGGCGACGGCGATCTGCTCGCCCAGCGCGGCGCCGAGGGCGCTGCTCGAGCCGAAGGCGCCGAACGCGCCCCACATGCTGGTGAGCGCGGCGGGCGAGTTCGCGACGGTCTTGAACATCGCCGGGACCGTGCCGAACGCGGCCTTGATCTCGTCGAGCTGCTCCTTGGTGCGTCCGGTGGTGGTGTCGGGGTCGACGAGGGTGATGAGCGACATGATGCGTCCTGTCTGTTCTCTCGCCCGGTCCGTCCGGGCTGTGTCCAGACTCCCGTAGCCAGCCGGACGATGAGTTGCGCAGAGTCTGGACTTCATTGCAGATCGTCTGAGACAGTGGATGCATGGAACCTCTCGATCGCCTGTCCTCGATGCTCGAGCGGTTCCGCATCCGCGCGCAGCTGTTCCATGCGGGCCCGCTCTGCGGGGTGACCACCTTCGGGGCGAGCCCGGGGCGCGGCTTCCTGCATGTGCTGCGCGAGGGCGAGATGACGGTCTCGCACCAGGGCCCGGACGGCCGACTGCAGACCATCGAGGTGACCGAGCCGAGCCTGCTGCTCTACCCGCGACCGCACGAGCATGCCTTCCACAACGCCCCCACCGACGACTCCGACTTCGCGTGCGCCACGCTCGACATCGAGGGCGGGGTCGCGCATCCGCTCATCGTCGCACTGCCGTCGGTGGTGATCGTGCCGCTCGACGAGGTCTCGACCCTGCGGCCCGCGCTCGACCTCCTCTTCGCCGAGGTCGACGTGGTGGCGTGCGGGCGGCGGGTCATCGTCGACCGCCTGTTCGAGGTGGTGCTGCTCCAGCTCTTCCGGTGGATGCTCGACCACACCGGCGACCTCGACATGCCGCCGGGCCTCCTCACCGGTCTCGCCGATCCGGCACTGGCGCGGGCGCTCGTCGCCGTCCACGAGTCGCCGGGCGCCGCGTGGTCGCTCGGCGCCATGGCGGACACCGCGCGGATGTCACGCAGCACCTTCGCGGCGCGCTTCACGTCGTCGGTGGGCACGCCGCCCATGGAGTACCTCACGGGCTGGCGGATCGCGCTGGCGCAGGACCTGCTGCGCTCCGGCGAGCCGGTCGGCCTGGCCGCGTCGCGCCTCGGCTACACCAGCGCGCCGGCGTTCTCGCGCGTGTTCTCGCAGCGTGTGGGCGTCTCGCCGCGCCAGTGGCTCGCACAGACGAGAGCCGCGGACGCGCCGGCGGCGCCTCCGGCGGGTGCAGCCGATGGCGTACCGCTCGGTTCTGCTGGCCGACTCAGTGCTGGTGGCCCTCCGCGAGCTTGAACGCGAGCCGCCCGTGCGCGTATCCACCACCGGCGCGGATGGCCGTGGCGACCCAGGCGGACTCGGCCAGCTCCTCCTCGGTCGCGCCCGCCTTCACGGCGTTGGCGCTGTGGGCGTCGATGCAGTAGACGCACTGGGTCGTGATGCCCACCGCGAGCGCGATGAGCTCCCGGTACTTCAGCGGGATGGCGCGACCCTCCTTCGCGAACACCGCGGAGTCGAACGCGCTGAACGCGGCGAGGATGTCGGGCGTCTGCTCCTTGTACACCCGCGTGAAGCTGCGGTCCTTCTCGCTGTCGTAGAAGCCGGTCATCGGCGCGCCCTTCCTGATCACGGAGCGGCCGTGGCGGATCCCACGGCCGTCCGGCCATCCTCCGCCACGGCGCCGGCCCGGCGGCCCGCGCGTGAAGCGCGACGTCACATTGGGCGAGGGTTGCGCCGTATTACGGCGGGGTGGATCACGGGCGGCGGGGATGCGAGCCTTCTTTCGGACGGTGTTCGGAATCTGCGGACGAGGGGCGGTGGACGAGATGCGCACCTCGATCGACGAGCTCCATCCGCTCGACCTCCGTACGCGACACCGCCTCGACCGTCCGTCGAGCAGGAAGTGGAGCCTGCATCCGGGCACGATCGGCGCCTGGGTGGCTGAGATGGACTTCGGCACGGCCCCCGCGGTGACCGAGGCGCTGCACCGGGCGGTCGACGACGAGGTCTTCGGATACCTGTCCCCCGCCGTCGCTGCCGAGCTCGGCGAGGCGACGTCCGGTTGGCTGGCGGACGAGCACGGGTGGGACGTCGATCCGGCCCGCGTGCATCCGGTGTCGGATGTGATGGCGGCGCTCGGTGTCGCGGTGCAGGAGTTCACCGAGCCGGGAAGCGCGGTCATCGTGCCGACGCCGGCCTACATGCCGTTCCTCACCTACCTGCCCGGCCTCGGACATCCGGTCATCGAGGTGCCCGGAGCGGTGGACACCGACGGCCGCTGGAGCCACGACCTCGACGGCATCGATCGCGCGTTCCGCGCCGGGGCACGCACGCTCGTGCTCTGCAACCCGCACAACCCGACCGGTTCGGTGCTCGATCGAGGGGAGCTCGAGGCGATCGCCGAGGTGGTCTCGCGCCACGGCGGACGGGTGTTCGCCGACGAGATCCACGCGCCCCTCCGCTACGACCGTGAGCACATCCCCTACGCGTCGCTCTCGGCGGAGACGGCGGCGCACACGATCACGGGGACGAGCGCGTCCAAGGCATGGAACATCCCCGGACTCAAGGCCGCCCAGCTCATCACCTCGAACGACGAGGACGAGCGGGCTTACTCGAGGTTCGGCTTCGCCGTGGTGCACGGGGCGTCGACGCTCGGTGTGATCGCCTCGACGGCGGCCTACCGCGACGGGCGCGAGTGGCTCGGCGACACGATGGGCTATCTCGACGGATCGCGGCGGCTGCTCGACGAACTCGTCGCCACACACCTGCCCGGCGCCCGCCTGCGCCGCCCGGATGCCACCTACATCGGCTGGATCGACGTCTGCCGGCTGGGGCTCGGCGCGCGGCCCGCGGAGTTCTTCCGCCAGCACGCCGGCGTCACCCTCACCGAGGGCGCCCTCTGCGGGGCCGGGTTCGACGATCATGTGCGGCTGGTGTTCGCCACGCCGCGCCCGATCCTCGAGGAGGCGCTGACGTCGATGGGCCGCGCCGTCCAGCAGCGCACAGGCGGGCAGGACACCGGCGGAGAGCACGCCGTATCGACGCGAGGAGAGCACGCATGACCGACGGGCCGGCCTACGGGTTCGAGACCAGACAGATCCACGCCGGCGAGGTGGTCGACACCGAGGCGCAGGCCCGGGTGACGCCGATCTACCAGACCGCAGGCTACGTGTTCGACTCGTTCGACGACGGGGAGACCCGGTTCGCGGGGCGTGGCGGGCGGGCTTACTCGCGCAACGACAACCCCACGAACGCGATCGGCGCGCGTCGCCTCGCCGACCTCGAGGGCGGCGTCGACGGCGTGCTCGTCTCGAGCGGACAGGCGGCGATCGCCGCGGCCCTGTTCGGCCTCGCGTCGGCGGGCGACCGCATCCTCACCACCTCGAGCCTGTACGAGGGCACCCGCGAGATGTTCCGCGGGGTGCTCGCCCGGCAGGGTCTGGCGTTCGACGCGGTGCCGGCCGACGCCCCCGACGACGAATGGCTCGCCCGGGTGACCCCGCAGACGAAGGCGCTCTACACCGAGACGATCCCCAACCCGCTGAACGACGTCGTCGACCTCGAACGGCTGGCCCGGATCGCCGACCGCGCCGGCATCCCGCTGGTCGTCGACAACACGGTGGCGACCCCCTACCTGTGTCGACCGATCGAGTGGGGCGCGCACATCGTCATCCACTCGACGTCGAAGTGGCTCGCCGGCCACGGCTCGGTCATCGGCGGCGCCATCATCGACAGCGGCCGGTTCGACTGGGCGGCGCACGCCGACCGCTTCCCTCAGCTGACCGGCCCCACCCCCGCACGGCCCATCCCCTTCGCGGAACGCTTCGGCGCCGCCGCCTATGCGAACTGGCTGCGCTCGGTCATCGTGCTCGAGTACGGGCCGACCGTGCCCCCGATCAGCACGTTCCTCCTGCTCCACGGCATCGAGACGCTGTCGCTGCGGATGGAGCGTCACGTCGCCAACGCCACCCGCGTCGCCGAGGCGCTCGAGGGGCATCCCGCCCTCAGCCGCGTGCTCTACGCCGGGCTACCCCACGACCCCGGCCACGCGCTGGCGCAGAAGTACCTGCCGCGCGGGGCGGGCTCGGTGGTGTCGATCGAGCTGGCCGGCGGGCGCGACGCCGCCCGCGAGTTCCTCGACCGGCTGCAGCTGGCGAGCCGGATGACGCACATCGGCGACGTCCGCACCCTCGCCCTGCACACCGGCAGCACGATCCACGGCAAGCTCACCGAGGAGGAGCGGCTCGCGATCGGCATCACCCCGGGCCTCATCCGCCTCTCGATCGGCCTCGAGACCGCCGACGACATCATCGCCGACCTCCTCCAGGCCCTCGACCCCTTGCACCCTGAAGCGGTCGGTACCGCCGGATCTTGAGGGGCTCCGGCATTGGTGATAGAATCTCGGTAACAGTTCCCCCGGGGGGCTCGCAGCGCGAGTCGGTCGGGGGGCCTTTTCGTATAACCGACAACCTATGAGCAAACCGTCTCTCTCGATCCCCGCACAGCTCGAACGCCTGACCGACCGCGGGATGAGCGACAGCCGAGGAGTCCTCGCTCGCGCACTCCTCACCCAGGGCTACTTTCGGCTGTCCGGGTACTGGCGGTACTTCCAGACAGACCCACGGGCCGGACGGAACGCATTCGAGCACGGGACCGACTTCGGTGATGTGCTCGACATGTACCTGATGGATGCCGACCTTCGGAACCTGCTACTCGAGGGCCTCGCCGAGGTGGAGGTAGCCCTTCGCACGATCATGGCGACGCTGCTCTGCGCTCCCGGAGGGACCGGCACAGAGTACCTCGGCCAGGGCACCTATTCCGCAGTTCTCAACGACGACGGCGTCGACCTCCGAGCCAGACTCCTACGCGATATCGAACAGGACATCGAACGCTCGAAGGAACGACACGTACGACACCATGCCCGGGCAGGGGAGGTCCCACTCTGGGTCGCGACCGAGGCTCTGTCGTTCGGCACGCTGTCGCGGATGTACGGACTCCTTGCGGATGAGACGACCAAGGCGGCAATCGCGAAGCGATTCGGATACACCGACGGCCTGTACACCTCCATGCACTCCAATCTGCGCTCAGTGGCCGTCTTCCGGAACGTCTGCGCCCACCACGGGCGGATATGGAACCGAGTGCTGCAGACAGACAAGCCGCGACTCTTCGCCGGCGCGTTCACTGAGTCCGGGTTTCGGAGATACTCGGACACCCCCTGGGGCGTCATCAGCGTGCTGGGACACTTCGTCGAGAGCATCCGCCAAGACCGGTCCTTCATCGAGTCGACGGAACTTTTGATCGCCAGCGACCCGTCGTATCGAAAGGGCTTGACCGACCCGGACAGGACTCGGTGAGCAGCGCCGCGGCCGCCGCCTCCCTTCAGACGGCCCGCGTTGTCTCCGTCACCTCCACGGCGCCGGGGCGGGGGATGCGCAGGTTGTCGCGCAGGGTCGTGCCCTCGTAGTCCGAGCGCAACGAGCCGCGCTCCTGCAGCAGCGGCACGACGGAGTCGACGAACTCGTCGAGGCCTCCGGGGTGCAGGTGGGATCCGATGACCACGCCGTCGGCGCCGCCCGACTGCACGAACTCGTCGAGGCGGTCGGCGACCTCCGCGGGCGTGCCCACGTAGTCGGTGTGGTCGAACACGACCTCGGCCAGGCCGCGTAGGGTGAGGTCGCGCTCGGCGGCGAGCTGCTGCCAGCGACGCACCGTGCCCTCCCGATCGGAGTGAATGAGGGCCCGGCCCTGGATGAACGGCGGAGCGTCGAGGTCGGGTCCGATGGCGGGCACCGGCCCGTCCACGTCGTAGGAGGAGAGGTCGCGGTTCCACACCTGTTCGAACAGCACCTGGATGGTACGCGGCGTGAACTGCTGGTCGCGCACCCAGCGCGCCTTCTCCTCCGCCTCGGCGGTGGTCTGGCCGAGCACGAACCCGGTGGCCGGCAGGATCTTCACCGACCCGGATGGCCGCCCTGCGGCCGCTACGCGCGCCGCGATGTCGCGCGAGAACTCGTGCGCCTCCGGGCCGGCGTGGAAGGGAGAGAAGATGACGTCCACGCTGGCGGCGGCGAACTCGCGACCCTGCGGCGACACCCCGGCCTGGACGATGACCGGACGACCCTGCGGGCTGCGCGGCACGGTGAAGCGCCCGTCGATGTCGAACTGCTCGCTCGCGATCGAGAACCCCCCGCTGCGACCCGCGCCGAGGAAGACGCCCGACTCCTTGTCGGCCACGACGACGTCGGCATCCCACGAGTCCCACAGCTCGGTGACGGCGCGCACGGTCTCCTCCGCACGCACATACCGGTCGGCGCGGTCGAGGAAGCCACCGCGGCGGAAGTTCGCGCCGGTGAACGCGTCGAACGAGGTGACGACGTTCCAGCCCGCTCGGCCTCCGGACAAGTGGTCGAGGCTCGCCAGCTGCCGGGCGAGCTCGTACGGCTCGTTGAACGTGGCGTTGAGCGTGCCCACCAGCCCGATGTGCTCCGTCACCGCCGCGAGCGCCGCCAGCACCGGCAGGGTGTCGGGCCTGCCCGCGATGTCGTGGTCGAAGACGCGGCCGTCGCGCTCCCTCAGCGCCAGCCCCTCGGCGAGGAAGAAGTAGTCGAAGCGGCCCCGCTCGGCGGTCTGGGCCACGTGCCGGAAGGTGTCGAACTCGACCTGGCTGCCGGCATCCGGATGCTCCCAGAGCGTGTGCTCGTTGACGCCACCCACGTAGGCGGCCAGGATGATCTGCTTGCGCTGCGGCGCGGTCATGCGAGCTCCTCGGTGTAGCGGTCGGCCGGGTGCTCCTCGAGCCCCAGGGTGCCGCGCAGGGTGGCGGCCTCGTACTCGGCGCGGAACAGTCCGCGGCGCTGGAGCTCGGGCACCAGGTCGTCGACGATCCGCGGCAGGTCGTCGGTGAGCACCGCCGGCCTGAGCCTCACCCCGTCGTAGCCGGCCAGCCTCAGCGCGGCGACCCGATCCGCGAGGTCGGTGGCGGATCCGGCGACGACCGCGGTGTCGGAGGTGAGCGGCCGGCCCAGCGCATCCAGGCGCCGGAGCCGGTCGACGGCCGACTCACCCGGGCCGTCGAGCAGCACGACGAGGTCGGCGAACACCCTGAGCCGCTCAAGCCGACGGTCTTCGGCGTCGACCGCGCGACGAAGCTCGAGGAGGATGCGATCCGCATCCGCCTGGTCGAGCGGGGTGACGAAGACGACGTCGGCGGATCGCGCGGCGAAGCGGTACGGGATCTCGGAGTGCGCGAGCGCCACGACGACGGGCTGGCCCTGCGGCGGCCTCGGCACGATCGCCGGGCCGCGCACCGAGAACCACCGGCCCTCGAAGTCGATGCGGTGCACGAGGTCGGCGTCGAGGAAGCGGTCGGTCGCGACGTCGCGGATCTCCGCATCGTCCTCCCAGCTGTCCCAGAGCCTCCGCGACACCTCGACCGCATCCGTGGCCTCGTCGAAGAGGTCGACGATCTGCTGGCGGCTCGCCTCGTCGTGCAGCGCGGAGACCGACAGGCCGACGCGGCGTCGGCCGACCTGGCGGGCCTCGTCCTCCCGACCCGAGATCTTGACCTGCCATCCGGCCCGCCCGAGGCTCGTATGGTCGAGCGTCGCCACGCCCTTGGAGACGTGGAAGGGCTCCGTGTGGGTCACGGTCACCGTCGGCACGAGCCCGATCCTCGACGTGACCGGGGACACCCGCGACGCGATGAGGAGGGCATCGAGGCGTCCCCTCACCTCGTCGGTGCGCGCATCCGGTGCGAAGGGATCGGCGGACTGCACGGTGAGCGAGTCCTCGAGGGTGACGAGGTCGAGCAGCCCTCGCTCGGCCTCGCGCACCAGGTCGGTCCAGTACGCGGCGGTGAAGAGCTCGTGCGGCCGGGAGCTGGGCTCGCGCCAGGCTGCGGGATGCCAGCCGGCGCCCTCCAGCGCGACCGCGAGGTGGATGCGGGGATCGTGGGTCATACGAGGACTCCTGAGGGATCAGACGGCGACGGGGACGGAGGTGGGACGGGAGGCGGCGGAGAGCTCCGCCAGGTGGAGGAGGAGGGCCCGGGCCACCTTGTCGTTCTCGCGGAACGACACGGCGTTGGTGCGCGGCCGGGAGAACGCGCCGACGAACGGCGAGCTCGTGTAGGGCCCGATGGCGTAGAACCGGTCGGAATGGGTGCCGGATCCCACGCTGAGGCGGGTGTCGAGCTGCCGCACGAGCAGCCGCCCGGTCGACCCCGCGTCGCCGACGAGCTCCTCGAGGGCGTGCCCGGAGGCGACCAGGTGCCGCAGCACCTCGTTGTCGCTCCGCGCCACACTCGTGTCGGGCAGCCGCGCGTCGACGAGGGCGCTCGCCGTGACCACGCGACTGGACCCGGCGCCCTGCGCCGCAAAGCAGCCCTGGTCCTCGTCGGCCACCACGGTGATCCCGGCACCGAGGAAGTCGACGATCCCCGCCTCCGACAGGGCGAGCAGCTCCTCGAGGCGGTGGGCGGGCGGTCCGCTCGCGAGGTGGCTGAACCAGCCGAGCCACCACCCGTTGACGTCGTGGACACGGGACCGGTCGCTCCACTCCGCGGAGGCCGTGAGGTCGGCGAAGACGAAGAGGCTCTGCAGGAGAGCGAGGAAGACCGCCATCGTCTCGCTGTGCTCCTGCTGCGTGCGCAGGAGCAGGTCGCGGCGGATGTGGCGCCGCACGGCCTCCTGCACGGCGTGCGCGTCGCCGCGCAGCCCCGCGAGCGGCCGGTCGAGGGTGGGCAGGAAGAGCCGGTCGAGCTCGTCGGGCACCGTGCGCGCGACGAGCGACACGAGGGTCGCCGCATCGTCGAGCACCCGATCCCGGTCGTCGCCCAGCGGCGGGACCGGGTAGGAGAGGTCCGCAGGGACGTCGCCGACAGCCTCCTCCGTCTCCGCGGCGATCAGCGCCGCTCGCGGGTCGAGCGGAGAGAACTGCGCCGCGAACTCGTCCCAGCTGCCCACGACCCGCTCCGGATGCCCCGTGAACAGCTCCCGGTAGTGCGCCCAGAGCAGCTCCTTCCCGATGAGCGGCCAGACGTCCTCGGCGAAGTCGATCGGGCGCGATCGGGCCTCCAGGAGCGCGGCGTGCTCACGCGTGAACCACCGCAGCGCGGGTGCCTCGCCCTGCAGGGTGGAGCCGATCTTGGAGTGGTACGGCACCCCTCGGCGCGACCCGATCACCACGCGCGGCTCGCGCCCGGACGGCAGATACCGCAGCCGATCGCCGTCGCGCTCGAACCGCCCGCCGCGCCCCTCGGTGAGCAGCACGATCAGGTCGACGGCCGCGAGCCCCATGCCGCGCACCAGCACACGCTGGCCGGGCACGATGGCCCCGGTGTCGGCATCCGCGGTGAAGGCGGGTGGCAGGTAGTACAGCTCCCGCCGGCGGGCGAAGTCAATCAGGCGCCGATGCTCCGGCTCGGGCTCGACCCCGTTGTGCCCGAGCGAGAACAGCACGACGTCGGCGTGCAGCGCGCGGCCGGTGTCGAGCTCGACGCGGGTGCGGCCGTCGGAGCCGTCGGTCACGCGGCGGGCGGTCGCGCGGTGCTCGCGCACCTCGATGTCCGGACCGAGCCCGTCGAGCGCCCGGTCGTAGAACCAGCTCAGGTACAGGCTCTGCAGCCGCCGGGTGGGGAAGCTGGCGGGCAGGAGGGTCCGGATCTCGGCCGCGAGCCGCTCGTCGGGGACGTCCACGGCGATCCGCCCCTCGCGCACCTCCTGCGCCCACTCGATGAGCGACGGCCCCGGGCGGAGGGGCCCCTCGATCGTCGAGGTCTCGTCGGTGAACATCGTGACGTCGGCCGCGAGCGAGTTGAGCTTGAGCAGCGGCGACTGGTCGAGCCGCCAGATGCGGCCCGGGCCGACCGGATGCGGGTCGACGATGTGCACGATGAGCCGCCCGGCCTCGCGCCACAGCTCGTCGCGGTTCGCCGCGAGACGTTCGAGGACCCCGACGGCACGGGGGCCGCCGCCGATGATGACGAGCGACCGGATGCCGTCGGCGGGCGTTCGAGTGGACATGCCACAACCCTCGCCGCGGTGTCCACCCGCCTCCACTCATGTGACCCCGCATGACGATGTGTCGAAGTGTGAAGCGGATTGCTCGCCCGACCGGCGACGCCCGGCCTAGCGTCGCCCACGACATCCGCTCGGATGCCGACCACACCGACTGGAAGGAGCCTCATGCCCATCGAGTTCCTCGGCATCGCCGCGCTGAACGACGGCAGCGAGACCCGAGCCCGCAGCGGGGCGAGCTTCGACCCGGGGTACACCCTGCGCCTGGCGCGAGCCCACGAGGACCACGGCTGGGACCGCATCCTCTTCGCCTACCACTCGGGCGCGCCCGACCCGACGGCCGCCGCCGCCTTCGTCGGCTCGCGGCTCGAGCGGATCGGGATCCTGCTCGCCCACCGCCCCAACGTCTCGTACCCCACCTATGCGGCGAAGGCCATCGCCACGCTCGACCAGATCAGCGGCGGGCGGGTCAACGTGCACATCATCACGGGCGGGTCGGATGTGGACCAGGCCGCCGAGGGCGACCGGCTCTCCAAGGACGAGCGGTATGCGCGGACCGGCGAGTACATCCGCATCCTCAAGGACGTCTGGACCCGCCGCGAGCGTTTCGACTTCCACGGCGACCACTACGACTTCGAGGGCTTCGTCAGCGATGTCTGGCCCGTTCAGCAGCCTCGCCCCGGGGTCTCGTTCGGCGGGTCGTCGCCCGCCGCGTACGCGATCGGCGCCGCCGAGAGCGACGTCTACGCGCTCTGGGGTGAGCCGCTGAAGGACACCGCGGAGCAGATCGCGACGATCACCGCGGCGGCCGCTGCCGCGGGTCGCGCCGAGCGGCCGCGGATCCAGGTGGCGTTCCGGCCGATCCTCGGCGCCACCGAGGAGCTCGCCTGGGCGAAGGCGGAGGACATCCTCCGGCAGGTCGAGAGGCGCACTGCGGAACTGGCTCCCGGCGGACTGGCGGCGCCGGAGAACGCGGGATCGCAGCGCCTGCTGTCGATCGCGCGCGAGGGCGACCGCTACGACCGGGCGCTGTGGACGAAGGTGGCGGCCGCGGCCGGCGGGCGGGGCAACTCGAACGCCCTGGTCGGGACGCCGGAGACGGTCGCCGCCGCCCTGCTCGACTACGTCGACCTCGGCGTCGACATCATCTCGGCCCGGGGCTACGACTACGTCGACGACACGATCGACTTCGGCCGCTCCGTGATCCCGCTGGTGCGCGACGAGGTGGCCCGGCGCGACGCCGCGTCCGGCCTCACGCCCTCGGTCACCGACGAGACCCGACGGGAGCGTCATGTCGCTGCATGATCTCGCCGCCTCCGACGTCTCCCCCGCGTCCCCGTCGGATGCGCCTGCCGCGCTCGGCGACGGCGACCGGTTCCTCTACGTCGACGCCGACGACCCGCGCGCGCGTCCCCTCCTCGATGATCTCGAGCGGGAGTACGACGAGCGGTACGGACTCGACTTCGGCGGCCCCGCCTCGGAGGAGATCCACCGCTACCCGGTCGACGCGTTCCGGCGGCCGCAGGGCGCGTTCGTGCTGCTCCTCCGCGACGGCGAGCCGATCGCCGGCGGGGCGTTCAAGCGCTTCGACGAGTCGACCAGCGAGCTCAAGCGCATCTGGACGGCGGCGTCGCACCGCAGACAGGGTCTCGCGCGGCTCGTGGTCGCCGAGCTCGAGGCGCAGTCACGCCGCAGCGGGTACACCACCGTCTACCTCACGACCGGGCCACGGCAGCCGGAGGCACAGCGTCTCTACACGGTCACCGGCTACACCCCCCTCTACGACGTGACGCTCACCGCGGAGCAGGTGGGGGTGCACGGCTTCGCGAAGTCGCTGACCGCCGATCCGCTCGAGGTGCCCGCCATCCGCGCGAAGCACGAGCGCGAGCTCGCGAGGTTCTTCGCCTCCCTGCCGCAGGGGTCGATCGCCCGCGGCACCCCGGACCCGGCTCCGGCGACCCCAGCGGCCCCGGCTCCGGCGGGCCCGGAGGACACCGCGACGGGAGTCGCCCGATGACCGAGACGATCGCCCGCGGCGCCTCCCGCGCCCCGATGCCCCGGCCTCCCCGCAGAGACGGGACGGCATCTCCGCTGCCGTCGGACATCGACCTCCGACGCCTGGCCGAGCGCAAGGTGCTCCCCCTGCGGCATCCGATCCGCTGGGTCGTCACCGCCCTCATCCTGATCGTGCTGCTGAACGCCGCTCAGACGCTCTTCACCAACCCGTCGTGGGAGTGGGCGAAGGTGGGCAGCTGGCTGTTCAGCCCGGCCGTGCTCAAGGGCCTGCAGCTCACCCTGCTCGCCACGGGCATCAGCGCCGTCGTCAGCTTCGTCGGCGGCATCGTGGTGGCGGTGATGCGGCTCTCCGGCAATCCGGTGCTCAGTACCCTGAGCTGGCTGTACATCTGGTTGTTCCGCTCGGTGCCCCTCATCCTGGTGCTGCTGTTCCTGTTCAACCTCGGCAACCTCTACCCCACCCTGGGTGTGGGGATCCCGTTCGGGCCCCAGTTCGCGGTGCCGACCTTCACCCTGCTCCCGCCTCTGGTGCTGGGCGTCGTGGGGCTCAGCCTCTCGGAGATCGCGTACAGCGCCGAGGTCGTGCGCTCCGGCATCCTCGCCGTCGACCAGGGCCAGCACGAGGCGGCCAAGGCGCTGGGCATCCCGCAGCGTCGGCAGTTCCGGCGCATCGTGCTGCCGCAGGCCCTCCGCTCGATCGTGCCGGCGTACGTCAATCAGATCATCGGTCTGATCAAGGCGAGCTCGCTGCTGTTCTACGTCTCGCTGCTCGACCTGTTCGGCGTGGTGCAGAACCTCGGCAGCACGTATCCGACCGACATCATCCCGCTCTTCGTCGTGGCGACCTTCTGGTATCTCGTGCTCACGAGCGTGATCTCCGTCGTGCAGTACTACGTCGAGCGCTTCTACGCCCGCGGCGCCTTCCGGGTGCTGCCGCCGACCCCGTTCCAGCGTGTGCGCGCCTTCGCGCGGGGCTTGCGGAGGATCCGCTGATGCCCGCGATCGAGATCACGAACGCCACGAAGACGTACGGCGACCGCACGGTGCTGAAGGGCGTCGACCTCGCGGTCGAGGCCGGGACGGTCACCGTCATCCTGGGCCCGAGCGGGTCCGGCAAGTCGACGCTGCTGCGCGCCGTCAACCACCTCGAGAAGCTCGACGAGGGGTACGTGGCCCTCGACGGCGAGCTCATCGGCGTGCGGGTGAAGGGCGACCGGCTGAAGGAGCTGCCCGAGCGCGAGATCCTCCGCCAGCGGTCGAGGATCGGGTTCGTCTTCCAGGCGTTCAACCTGTTCCCGCACCTGACGATCCTCGAGAACGTCACCGAGGCCCCGATCTCGCAGGGGGTGAAGCCCGCCGTCGCGCGGGAGCACGCCCGGACGCTGCTGGCCAGGGTGGGGCTCTCCGACAAGGAGGACGCGTATCCCCGCCAGCTCTCGGGCGGTCAGCAGCAGCGGGTGGCCATCGCCCGCGCGCTGGCGCTCGATCCGGAGGTGATCCTGTTCGACGAGCCCACCTCCGCGCTCGACCCGGAGCTCGTCGGCGAGGTCCTGGCCGTCATCCGCACCCTCGCCGGCAGCGGACGGACCCTGGTCGTGGTGACCCACGAGATCGGCTTCGCGCGCGAGGTGGCCGATCAGGTCGTGTTCATCGACGAGGGAGTGGTCCTCGAGCAGGGGCCGCCCTCCCAGGTGCTCGATCACCCGCAGCACCCGCGTACCCGCGACTTCCTCGGCAAGGTGCTCGCCTGAGCCCCTGCCTCCTCCCTCCCGCACCATCACACCGCACAGCAAGGAACCGAGAATGAGAAGATCCACCACCACCCGTCTGCGAACGCTGGGAGCCCTGGCGACCGTCGCCGCCCTCACGGCCGGCCTCGCCGCGTGCTCCAGCGACGCCTCGGCCGACCAGACCGCGGGCTCCCCCGGCAGCGTCACCGTGGGCGCCCACTCCAACGGAGCGGCGACCGAGACCACCATCGACGTGCCGGTGGTCGACGAGATCAGGAACTCGCTGCCCAAGGAGGTGCTCGACAGCGGCACGCTCACGATCGGCGTGGGCGCACTGCCCGCGGGCTTCCCTCCCCTGGCGTTCACCGGTGACGACAACGAGACCCTGACCGGATCCGAGCCGGACCTCGGCCGCCTGGTCGCGGCCGTGTTCGGTCTGAAGCCGGAGATCTCGAACGCCACCTGGGACAACCTCTTCGTCGGCATCGACACCGGTGCCACCGACGTGGGCTTCTCGAACATCACCGACACCGAGCAGCGCAAGGAGAAGTACGACTTCGCGTCCTACCGCGGCGACAACCTCGCCTTCCAGGTGCTGGCCTCGAACGACTGGGAGTTCGACGGCGACTACGAGAACCTCGCCGGCCTCACGATCGCCACCTCCACGGGGACCAACCAGGCGAAGATCCTCCTGGAATGGCAGTCCAAGCTCCAAGCTGAGGGCAAGACGCTCGACATCGTGTACTTCCCCGATGCGAACTCCATCACACTCGCCCTGAACTCCGGCCAGATCGACGCGCAGTTCAACCCCAACCCGGGCATCGCCTACCAGAACCGGCTCTCCGAGGACGGGGCGAACCCGACGCGCACCGCGGGAACGTACTCCGGGGCAGGTGCCACGCTGGACGGCCTGATCGCGGCCACCGTCAAGAAGGACTCGGGACTCGCGCAGCCCATCGCCGATGCCATCAACTACCTCATCGAGAACGGACAGTATGAGCAGTGGCTCGAGGCGTACAACCTCCAGGACGAGGCCGTGAAGGAGTCGCTGGTGAACCCGCCGGGGCTCCCGATCGACAACAGCTGACGCCGGGGCGCACCCGCCGGCGAGGAGGGGCGCACGGCGGCTCAGGAGCGGAAGCGCGAGAGCGCGAACGCCTCCGGGGCCGGCGTGCGTCCCTCGACCAGGTCGGCGACGAGGCGGCCCACCGCGGGCGTGAACTTGAAGCCGTGACCGGAGAACCCGGCCGCGATCGTGAGGCGGCCCACCCGGTCGATGACGAAGTCCGAGTCCGGGGTCGTCGTGTACGTGCAGCTGACCTCGGTGAAGACCTCCGGATCAGCGCCCGGTATCCATTCGCGGACGTACCGCTGCAGGGCCGCCGTGAGCGCGGGCTCGGCCCGGAAGGTCCGCCGATCAGGGTCGGTCACCGGGCCCACGCCGTGCCAGCCGACCTTGATGCCCTCGCCGGGGGTGCGCATCCCGTAGATGGGCGAGGGCCAGTAGCCGAACCGGTCGTCGCCGGCGGTCGGGGCGTGGTTGAAGCCCGGCCAGTCGTCGCGGTCGTGGAGCGGGGCGAAGTGCGCCGGCTGCTCCTGCGTCACGACGAGCCTCGGGAGGGGCAGGAGGCCGCCCGCGAGCGTCTGCGTCCAAGCGCCGGCGGCCACCACGACGTGCGACGCGGTGAGGGTCTCGGGTTCACCGCGCTCTGCGCCTCCGCCGACGCGGACGATCACCCCGTCGGCGCCGGGCTCGATCGCCCGCACGCGCGTGCGGTACCGGATGTGCGCACCTCTCGCCTCGGCCGCGGACTGCAGCGCCGCGACAGCCCGATCAGCGTGGAGCCTGCCCGCCTGCGGCGTGAACAGCACGGTGCCCTCGAACCGCAGCCCGGGCCAGCGTCGCTCGGCGTCGGGGGCGTCGACGAGCTCGGCGTCGAACCCGGCGCCGTGGAGTGTGCGCGCGACGGCGTCCCACCCGGCCGTGCCGTGGTTCACGATGCCCACCTGCGTGAGCAGTGCCGAACCGGTCTCGGCCTCCAGCCGGCGCCAGAGGCCGAGCGCGTCGGCGAGGAGCGCCAGTTACGTCGGATGCGTGTAGCTGACGTTGAAGTTGCGGGAGGCGCCATGCGAGGCGCCCTGGACGTGCCCCGGCTCGAAGCGCTCGAGCAGCGTCACCCGATGCCCGCGTTCGGCGAGCTGCCACGCGGCCGCGGACCCCATCGCGCCTCCGCCGATCACGATGACGTCCGTGGCCTCGCTCATGCCCGTCTCCTCTCCTGCCCCTCGTCCGCCGTCCATCGTGGTGAGGGGACGCCGAGTCGCTCGCGCAACGTGCGGCGACGGCCGTCGGGCGAGAACAGCCCCCGCTCGATCAGTCGCGGCACGACCAGCCTGGTGAAGGCCTCGACCTGGTCGTGCACCTGGGCGCTCAGCACGCTGAAGCCGTCGGCCGCGCCCTCCCGGAACCACAGCTCGACGTGGTCCGCGATCTCGTCGGCCGACCCGACGATCAGCGGCGACGGCACCAGCTGCGCGGCGAGGAGGTGGCGGTAGGTGACGGGCCGGGCAGTGCCCGGGACGCGCCCCGACCGGGACCGGACGATCCGCAGCAGCCCCTCGCCCGTCGCGTTGAAGCGCCCGGCATCCGCCGGAGCGACCTCGTCGTCGAGACGGCGGTCGAGCAGGGGCACGCCCACCGCCTTCTTCACCGACGCCGCCGATCGCTGGGGCGGCAGCGTCACGCCGTCGGCGCGAGGGGCGTCATCGGCGGTCGGCAGCAGCTCGACCAGCCGGTCGTACACAGCCCATGCGTCGGCCGTGGTCTCTCCGATGATCGGGGAGAGCGAGGTCACCGCGGCGACCGCTCCGGGCTCGCGGCCGGCGGCCTCGGCCTCCGCCCTGAGCTCGGCCGCAGCCGACCGGGCCTCGTCGAGATCCGACACGGCCAGGAAGTGCAGGTCGGCGACCGCCCCCGCCAGCCGCCGCGAGCGATGCGAGGCGCCCAGGTGGGCGAGCGGGACGTGCCCCTGCACGGGCCGGGCGATCGGCGGTGGACCATCGACCGCGAAGTGCCGGCCGCGGTGCCGGACGATCGCCGTCCTGCTGCGGTCGAGGAGCATCCCGGTCGATGCATCGGCGACGAACGCGTCCTCGGCACGGGAGTCCCAGAGCTGCCGGAGCACCTCCACGTACTCGAGCGCGACCTCGTAGCGGTCGTCGGCGCCGGCGGCGTTGTGGATCGTCGTGCTCCCCGCCCCGTCGGAGCCGACGGCGAGGTTGAGACCGAACCGTCCCCCGCTGAGGATGTCGATCGACGCGGCCGCGCGCGCCACGGTGGCCGGATCCGACGAGTTCGTGTTCACCGTCGCGATGAGGGCGATCCGGCGGGTGATAGCGCTGAGGCTGCTGGCGGCGGTGAGCGGATCGATCCGGCTGAGGAGGTACGGATCGGTGAGCTCGAGCTCGGGGTTCACCGACAGCCAGTCGCCGAGGTACAGGAAATCGAGGTGGACACGCTCGGCCTCCCGCGCGATGCGGGCGAGCGCGCGACCGTCGTCGTACGGGTTTCGGTGCGCGCCGGCCATCCGCCAGCCCGCCGGATGCGCCCCGATCGTGCGGACGCTGAGGCCCACCAGCGGGCGGGCGTCGGCGGATCGTCCGAGCGCGCCCGAGCGTCCGCTCATGCTGCCTCCGGTCCCGACGCCTGTCGCCTACCCGGTCAGTCTCGCGTCGAGCGTCCCGCGCGCGGGCGGTCACCGTCCCGCTTCGTAACATTGGCTGCGATCCGCGGCCCGGACGTTCGCGGAGTCGCGTGAAGACGCCCTTCACCCGCCCCGGGAAGGGCGCCTTCTCGCTACTCGAGTGCTACGCGGTGCGTCCGTCGCGCTCACGCAGGTACGCGGCGTTGCCGCGCAGGGCGGGCTTGTAGCGCTCGAGCTCGGGGGCATCGACGAACTCGGCGACGACGTCGAGCAGCGCGCCGACCGCGGCATCGGCGTCGCCCGCGGCGTGCAGCGAGATCGCCTCGAACGCGGCGAGCGATGCGGACTCGGGGAACTCGCGGCGTGCCGAGGCGAAGAGCGCCAGGGACTCCTCGAACCGTCCGAGGTTGCGGAGGGTGCTGCCGTACTGCAGCAGACAACGGCGACGGATGTCTCCCGAGAGTCCGCTGTCGAGCGCCCTCCGGTACAGGCCCGCCGCCTCCTCCTCCTGCCCGCCGGTGTCGTAGGCGCCCGCCAGCTCGTAGAGCACTCGCGCGTCGGACGGGTGCTGCTCGAAGACCTCCCGCAGCGCGGCGATGGTCGGGGCCATGTCGTCGCGGTCACGCTCCGCGAGGAGCCGGTCGAGGTGATCGTAGACGTCCTGCACCACCCCAGTCTCTCAGCCGTCGACCCGCGGCCGCGGCCCCCGCCGAGACGCGAGAAGACGCCCCTTCCCGGTCCCGGGAGGGGGCGCCTTCTCGCCGCTCAGCGCCGTGGCCGCGCGGCGCTACCGCGCGGGCGGGGCGGGCTACCGCGCCGCGCGCTGGAGCGCGATCAGACCCGTGGGGAAGCGGTCGCGCGCCGAGACGTAGACCACGCCCTTCGCCGAGTCGACCGACACGCCGTAGACCTTGTTGCCGTAGGCGGTGCCGGGATAGCTCACGATCTCGGTGAGGTCCGCCGCCTTCAGCACGCGGATGCCGCTGGCCTCGAACGCGTCGGTCGAGTGTCCGACGTACAGACGCTGCGTGACCGGGTCGACCGCGAGGGAGCGGTAGTCCGGCTTCGCCACCGCGAGCGTCTGCAGCAGCGCGAACGACGTGCCGTCGTAGACGCGGATGCCGTCGGTGCCCGAGGCGTTGTCGTTCGAGACGTAGACGCGGTTCGTCGTCGCGTCGAAGGCGAGGCCGTGCGACGTCCACGTCCCGCTGCTCGACGTCTCGACGACCTGGATGCTCGCGCCGGTCTGCGCGTCCATCACCTGGAAGCCGGTGCCCCGGGTCGCGCCGAAGACGCGGCCCGTGGCGAGGTCGACATCCATGCCGCGCACGTTCGCGGTGAACGCGAACGGCCCGCGGACGACCCGGTCGGTGGCGAGGTCGAGCACGACCCAGGCGTTGCCGTACGCGACGTACAGCTCGTTCTTCACCGCATCGAGCGCGACGTCGCGCACACCCTCACCCTCGGCGCCGGTGATCGTGTGGGTGGCGACCACCGCATCCGTCGCCGGGTCGACCTCGAGCACACGCGCGGGCCGCTGCTCGTTGCCCACGAAGAGGTGTCCCGAGCGGGAGTCGACGACGGATCCGACGGGCTTCACGTCGAGGTCGGCGTTCTGCTGGGCCGACGGCACCGCGCTGAGCGGGGTGGGCGTGTAGCTGAGGCCGGTCGGGGTGGTGCCCGTGCCGGGGTCGGTCGGCGTGCCCGGGTCGGTCGGCCCCGGGGTCGGCTCGGGTGTCGGCTCCGGGTCGGTACCCGGGTCCTCGCCGCCCGGAGGCGTGCCGGCCCCGTTGCGCTGGTTGATGGTCACCGCGATCGCGGTGGCCTCGGACCCGGGCGGGTTGAGACGGAAGTCGCGGTTGGAGAGGAACACGCGCTGGCGCTCCTCGTCCACCGAGATGCCGTACGCGTCCTTGCCATAGCTCGGGCTCGCCAGGTCAGCCAGCTTCTCACCCGTGGCCAGGCGGTGCACCGAGAAGCCGCCGGTGCCCTCGGCCGTACCGGTGTAGCCGACGTAGACGAGACCGTGCGCCGAGTCGACGTCCAGCTCGCGAGCATTCGGGCGGGTCACCTGCTCCCAGACCTGGACGTAGCCGTTCTTCGAGTCGAACGCGGCGATGTTCACCGCGCCCTCCGCATCCCGGAAGTAGGCCGTCGTCACGATGCCGGTCGTGGGATCGGCCGCGACGTAGTACGCGTCCGCCGTGCCTCCGATCACCCCGAGCGAGGCACCCGTGCTCGCATCCAGCACCTCGACCCCTCGAGAGGGGACCGCCCCGTAGACCAGGCCGTTGACCGGATCGACGTCGATCGAGCGGTTCGACTCGATGAACGCATACGGGCCCCGCACCACCTGACCGAACGTGGCATCCGCGATCGACACCACCACCCAGTTGCGGTTCTGCTGACCGACATACAGCAGCTCGTTCGCATCGTCGATCCCGAGGTCGCGGATGTTCTCCGGCAGCGTCATCGACCGCGTCACCTGGTCGGTGTCAGGGTTCAGCTCGAAGATCGTCCGGCCGTTCTGATCGCCCAGGTACAACCGGTCCTTCGCCTCCGAGTAGGCCGACCCCGCCGGCAGCGACGCGTTCGACTTGTTCACGCTGGCGATGCCGCCCACCGTCGAGTACTCGAAGGTGTCGTCGAGGATGCGTTCGCTCACGGTCACGGCGACCGCGTCGAGCTCGGATCCGGGCGGGTTGAGACGGAAGTCGCGGTTGGAGAGGAACACGCGCTGGCGCTCCTCGTCCACCGAGATGCCGTACGCGTCCTTGCCGAAGCTCGGGTCGTCGAAGTCACCGAGCAGCTGACCGGTCTTCGCATCGTGCACCGAGAAGCCGCCGGAGCCGGCGGCCGTGCCGGTGTAGCCGACGTAGACGAGGCCGTGCGCCGAGTCGACGTCCAGCTCGCGAGCATTCGGGCGGGTCACCTGCTCCCAGACCTGGACGTAGCCGTTCTTCGAGTCGAACGCCGCCACGTTGACGGCGCCGTCGGCGTCGCGGAAGTAGGCGGTGTAGACGTAGCCCGTGATCGGGTCGGCGGCGACGTAGTAGGCGTCCGCCGTGCCTCCGATCACCCCGAGCGAGGCACCCGTGCTCGCATCCAGCACCTCGACCCCTCGAGAGGGGACCGCCCCGTAGACCAGGCCGTTGACCGGATCGACGTCGATCGAGCGGTTCGACTCGATGAACGCATACGGGCCCCGCACCACCTGACCGAACGTGGCATCCGCGATCGACACCACCACCCAGTTGCGGTTCTGCTGACCGACATACAGCAGCTCGTTCGCATCGTCGATGCCCAGGTCGCGGATGTTCTCCGGCAGCGAGATCGTGCGGGTGACCTCATCTGTGTCGGGGTTCAGCTCGAAGATGCTCCGGCCGTTCTGATCACCGAGGTAGAGCCGGTCCTTCGCCTCCGAGTAGGCCGACCCCGCCGGCAGCGACGCGTTCGACTTGTTCACGCTCGCGAGCTGGTCGACCACCCGGTAGTCGACCGACTGCACCGGGGTGCCGGGATCGCCCGGGTCGGTGGGGTCCGGGTTCGGGGTGCAGCCGAGGCACGGGGTGGGGTCATCGGTGCCGATCTCCTCCGGAGGAGCGTCGTCGGTGACCGCCTTGCCGAACTCGTTCTTCGTGATCGTGAGACCGTCGAAGTACTGCCCGTCGGCGGTCCGGGCCTCGTAGCGCAGGGTTCCGCCGGCGACGTCGACCAACTGGTAGAGCTCGGTGTCGCTCTCGAGCACGCGGAGGTGCGCACCGTTCTCGTTCCAGAGGCGCGGACCGGCGTTCGAGTACATCTTGCTGCCGACGACCGACACGGCGTACACCGGGCCGTCGTAGTTCAGCTCGGGGTTCCAGTCGGCCGGCAGGCCCTCCTCGGCGGCATCGGTGTTGCCGCGTCCGTAGTTGTGGTCGTGGCCCTGCAGCACCAGGTCGACGTCGTACTTCTCGAACAACGGCACCCAGGCCTGTCGGATGGAGAGGTTGTTGCGCCCCTCGTCGAGCGAGAACACCGGGTGATGGAAGTACACGACGGTCCACTGGTTCGGGTTGTCCTTCAGGACCCCCTCGAGCCACGCGGTCTGCACCGCGAGCGCCTTCGACTCCGTGATGTTGCTGTTCAGCGAGATGAACCGCACGCCCTGGTAGTCGTTGTAGTGCACCGTGCCGTCCAGGAGCGCCGCGGTCGCCGCATCAGACGGGCCGTTCTGCGGGTAGTCGAACTGCGCCTGCCACTGCTTCGACAGCTCTTCGCCCTCGTACTCGTGGTTGCCGGCCGCCGCGAGGAAGTTCTGCTCGCCGAACTGGTACCCGGCCGCCTCGAACACCTCGCCCCACTGGGTGTCGTCGTTGGCGTCGTCGATGAGGTCGCCCGCCTGGAGCACGATCTGCGCATCGGGGCGGTCGCGGAACGCGTTGCGGATGACACGCGACGCATCCGACTTGATGCCGTTCTGCACGTCGCCGAGGTAGATGAACGAGAAGGGGTCGTTCGACGCCGAGGCGGTGTCGAAGTGCTGCCACTCGCTCCACGTCGTGCCATCGCCCACGCGGTACTGGTACTGGGTGGCGGGCGTCAGACCCGTGAATCGCACCGTGTGGTACATCGTCGAGTAGCCGGCCTCGGTGTCGACCTGCTCGTTCTCGGAGGCGGCGACCGTGGTGATGTCGGTGCGGTACGCCTCCGCGACGGCGACACGGATCTCCGCCTTGGCCTGCGAGGGCGTGACCGCCGTCGACGTGCGCCAGGTCACCGACTGCGCGGTGGAGGCGTCGGCCGCGGGAGTGAGCACGATGCGATCGGGCACCCGGGTGGGCACGTACTGCTGCGAGGACGGCGTCGCCGCCTGGACGGTCGCGGCCGTGGCGGCCTCGGCCGACCCCGCGAAGGGGATGAGCATGGCGCAGGCCACGGCGGCCGTGGCCAGCCCGGCCAGCAGCCGGGGAGCGCGGCGAGGCCGCGGGGGGTTCGTCATCTCGTGACGGCCTTTCGGGTCGGTGCGTGAGGTGGATCGGGGTCGGGCGGATGCGGGCATCAGGCGTCCGACCCGTCCTGCTTGCGGCGCAGGGCGCGGAAGGCGAAGAGCAGCGATCCGGCGAGGAGGGCTCCACCGCTGATCGCCAGGGGCACACCCCACGACAGCGCGTTCGCGCCCGTGTTCGCGAGATCGCGCACACCCGTGCTGGCGGATCCCGCGGGCAGGACGGTGAGCGAGACGCTGACGACGGCCCCCGACTCGAGCCCGCGGACCTCGATCCGGTGCTCGCCGGGCACGGTGTCCGCCGGGATGCGGAGGGTCGCGAAGTAGCTCCCGTCGGCCTCCGCCCGGAAGTCGCCGAGGACGACGGGATCGGAGTGGAGCGTGACCTCGAGGTCCTCGTTCGGGGCGAAGCCGGCGCCCTTGATCTGGACCGTGGCTCCCGCGGCGACGCCGGTCGCCGAGAGCTCGGGCTGCGTCGGGGAGGCGGATGGCGCGGGCTCCGGCGAGGGCTGGCCGCCCGGGTTCGGGCTACCGGTCGGCTGCGGGGTCCCGGTCGGCTGCGGGGTCCCGGTCGGCTCGGGGGTGCCGGTGGGCTCAGGGCTGCCCGTCGGCTCAGGGGTCCCCGTCGGCTCAGGGGTCCCCGTCGGTTCGGGGGTGCCCGTCGGCTCGGGCGTGCCGGTCGGCTCCGGGGTGGGGGTCGGCGTCCCGGTCGGCTCGGGAGTCGGGGTGGGCTCAGGAGTCGGGGTCGGTTCGGGAGTCGCGGGGGCGGAGGGGACGACCGCCTGCGGCAGCGTCGGAGCGACGTAGTCGGCGCGGGCCGATCCGGGACCGGATGCCCTGGGCGTCATGTCGTCGACGACCAGCTTGTTCGCCCCGTCCGCATCCTTCGAGATGGTGAAGCCGTCGTACAGCTCGCCCGTCACGAGGTGGCTCTCGACGTGCATCTCGCCGTCGACCACGTCGACCGTCTGGTACATCTGAGCGTCGTGGTTCATGCTGCGGAGGTTCGCGGCGTTGGTGATCCAGTTGTTCGACTCCGCGGGATCCGGGATGTACGCCTTCGGACCGGCGACCGTCACCATGTAGACCGGGCCGGTCTGGGTGGTCTCCGGGTCTGCGCCGGCGGGGAGGCCCTGCTCGTTCGCGATGAGGTTGCCGCGGCCGTAGGCGTGGTCGTGGCCGGCGAGCACGAGGTCGGTGTCGTACTTCTCGAACAGCGGGAGCCAGGCATCCCGCTCGATCTTGTTGTCGCGTCCGGAGGTCACCGAGAACAGCGGCTGGTGCATGTACGCGACCGTCCAGCGGTTCGGGTTGGTCGCGAGCACGCCGTCGAGCCAGGCCGTCTCCGCGTCGAGCAGCTCGCCGGGGGCCGCGTTGGCGTTGAGCGAGACGAAGCGCACGCCCTGGTAGTCGACGAAGTAGGTGTTCTCGTCGAAGTAGCTCGACACCGCCGCGCTGCCCGACGGTCCGTTCTCGGGGTACTCGAACTGCGCGCCCCAGTACCTGGTGAGCTGAGGGCCCGGGTAGTACTCGTGGTTGCCGGGCGCGGCGAGCACGTTCAGGTAGCCGTTCTCGAAGCCGGCCGCCTCGTTCCATCCGCCCCACTCGGCGTCGGCGACGTCGGTGTCGATGAGGTCGCCGACGTGCACGACGGCCTGGGCGTACGGGCGTGCCTCGAACGCGGCCCGGAACGTGCGGGAGGCGTAGGCCTTGATGTCGTTCTGCGCGTCACCCTGGATGAGGAACGAGAAGTCCTCCTCGCCCTCCGCCGCCGTGCGGAACTCGAGCCATTCGCTCCACGTCTGGCCGTCGCCCACCCGGTAGAGGTAGCCGGTCGCGGGCGCGAGCCCCGTCATCGTCGCCGTGTGGTAGGCGATGTCGTAGCCGAGATCGGTCGAGAACTCGACGGTGGTGACGGCGGGGAACGACCCGCTCGGAGCTCCGATCGGCCCCGTCGTCAGCGGCGAGATCTGCACCTGCGAGCCCGCGACCCCGGTCGAGGTGCGCCACGACACGTTCTGGCTGACGGCCGGCGTCGCGGTCGGGGTGAGGATGATGCGGTCGGGGATCGTGGTGGCGACGTAGACCAGGGCCGGGTTCTCGGCGGGCGGATTGAGACCGCCCGCGGCGTACGCGACCCCGCCGGAGAGGAGGCCGGCGCCGAGGAGGGCGACCACCCCCGCTCCGATCAGGGTCGTCCTGGTCTTCGGGTTCTTCACGGCACGCGTGAACGCGGTCGATCTCATGCGGTGGGGATCCTTCGGGTGCGGGAACGTGGGCTGCACGCGGCAGCGCAGACACGCTATCGACGACCTGTGAGCACCCTGAGAGATGTCCGACGTTCTTCACGGCCCGTTCATCTGAGCACCGGGCGTCCTCCGATCCCTCACCTGTTCGTCACCCCCAGGCCGCGTTCCGACTCACGGTGGGCTTGCATGTCCCACCCCGGGCACTCCACCCACGGCCCCCGCAGCGGGCGCGGCGGGCGGGCGGGCGGCGCGGGCTCAGACCGCGAAGCGGTGCACCGCGGACCAGTCGATGGTCGCGCCCAGGCCCGGGCGGGGCGGGACCGGGAGGGTGCCGTCGGGGGCGATGCGGATGGGATCGAGGAAGAAGTCGCGGCGCTCCGGGGTCCAGCCGGGCGGGTCGAACGGGTACTCGAGGTAGGGGCCCGCGTCGACGCCCGCCGCGACGTGGAGGTTCGCCAGCAGGCCCAGCCCGTTGCTCCAGGTATGCGGTGTGAAGCGGCGGTGCCGCAGCTGCGCCGACTCCGCCACCTGCCGGGCCCGCAGCATCCCCACAGCGAGGACGACGTCGGGTTGGTAGATGTCGAAGGCGTCGGCTTCGACGAGCGCGATCAGCTCGGGCAGGCTCCTCACCATCTCCCCGCCCGCGACCTGGATCCCCGTCTGGGCGCGCACGCGCTGTGCGCCCACGACGTCGGTCTGCGGCAGCGGCTCCTCGAGCCACAGCACCCCGAGGTCGCGCAGCTCGGCGGCGATCCGATGCACGGTCGCGAGCGGGAGCGCGGGCTCGACGTCGCCCGCCATCCGCCACATCTGGTTGAGGTCGACCATGAGGTCGAACCCGTCGCCGACGGCCTCCCGGGCCGCGCGCACCGCCGCGATCCCCTCGGCCGGCCGGTCGCGGGCGATCCGGATCTTCACCGCCCGGAACCCCAGCTCGCGCGCGGCGAGCACCGACTCCACGCGGTCGCCCGGCGACTTCAGCTCGCCGCTGGAGGCGTAGACGGGCAGCCGATCCCGCGCTCCCCCGAACAGCACGCTGACCGGCAGGCCGGCGACCTGGCCGACGACGTCCCAGAGCGCCGCCTCGAGCGGCCAGTATCGGCCGCCGTGGAAGGTCGCCGACTCGAGGCGGCGCACCTGCTCCAGCATCCGCAGCGGATCGGTGCCGAGGAACAGATGCTCGTACTCCTCGAATCCCGACATCGTGTCGCCCGAGCCGTACCCGGTCACACCCTCGTCGGTGCGCACCTCGACGAGCGTCGCGGGGAACGACCTACGCGGATGCGGATCCCACGCGGCGAGGAACGGCGGGTCGAGCGGGAGGACCATCCGGTGCAGCCGGATCTCGGTGATCTTCATTCACACTCCTCGAGAGAGGGAGACGGGCACGGAAGGGATGCCCTCCGTGCCCGTCGTCGCCTGTCGGATGCCCGGCGTCAGTCGATCAGACCGTTCTCCTTGAGGAAGTCGGTCGCGATGTCCTCCGGGTCCTCCCCGTCGACGTCCGCCTTGGCGTTGAGCTGCTGCATCGTCTCGGTGGTGAGCAGATCGCTCAGGGGCTTCAGCACATCCGCGATCGCGGGGTACTCGTCGAGGGTCGACTGCTTCAGCGTGAAGGCGCCCTGGTACACGGGGAAGAACTTCTTGTCGTCCTGCATCACGGTGAGGTCGAGAGCCGAGATGCGGCCGTCGGTCTGGAACACCTCGCCGAAGTTGCAGTCGTCGCCCTTCTGGGTGGCCGTGTAGATCACGCCGGTGTCGAGCAGCGACACGTTCGAGTCGGGCACGGTGATGCCGTACGCCGCCTTGAGCCCGGGCCAGCCATCATCGCGGGTCGAGAACTCGCTCTCGATGCAGAAGGTCTGCTCGCTCTCGGGCAGCTTCGCGATGTCACTGAGCTTGGTCACGCCCAGCTCCTTCGCCTTGTCGGAGCGGATCGCGAACGCGTAGGTGTTGTTGAGCTCGGCCGGGTCGATCCAGGCGATGCCCTTCTCGGCATCCGCCTTCTTCACGGCGTCGAACTGCTCCTGCGCGTCGGGGATCGGGGTGGTGTTGCCGTTGTACGTGATCCACGACGTGCCGGTGTACTCCCAGTAGCCGAGGAACTCGTCGTTCTCGAGCGCCTGGCGTACGTTGGCGGATCCGACGAGCTGCGTGTTCGCCTTCGTGTCGGCGCCGTGGGCGTTGAGCAGCTGGCTGGTGAGGTGGGAGAGGATGTACTGCTCCGAGAAGTCCTTGGCTCCGATGTCGCCGGTGAGGCCGGACAGCTCGTCGCCCTGGCTGTCTCCGCCGCCGCCTCCTCCGCTGCCGGACGAGCCGGAGCAGCCGGTGAGGGCCAGCGCGCCGGCGGCGACGATGCCGGCCAGCGCGAGCACGGTGCGTGATCTCATGGTGGTTCTCCTTGGTGATGCGAGGGTGCAGTGAGGGTTGGGGATGCGGGTCGGGGGCGGGGTCAGATCCCGCGGGGGCGGAGGAGATCCTCGGCGACGGCGGCCAGCCAGTCGATGAGGAGCGCGATGCAGGCGACGAGGACGGCTCCGGTGACGAGCACGGGGAAGCGCTGCAGCTTGAGGCCGTTGACGATCATGTCGCCGAGGCCGCCGGCGTTGATGAAGGTGGCGATGGTCGCGACGCCCACGCAGAACACGAGGGAGGTGCGGAGGCCGGCGAGGATCACCGGGACGGCGAGCGGCAGCTCGATCCGCCACAGCACCTGCCCGCCGGTCATGCCCATCCCGCGCGCCGACTCGGTCACGTTGGCGTCGACCTGCTGCAGGCCGATCATCGTGTTCCGCAGCACGGGGAGGAAGGCGTAGATCACCAGGGCGACGAGCGCGGTGGTGTATCCGGTCTGCCAGACGATGGCGAGAAGGATCACGACGCCGACCGCGGGTGTGGCCTGACCGATGTTGGCGATGCCGAGGATGGTGCCGCGGAGCACCCGCGACCGGGTGCGGCTGAGCAGGATGCCGGCCGGGATCGCGAGTACGGCGACGAGCGCGGAGGCTGCGACCGTGAGGCTGAGGTGCTCGCTCACGCGCAGCGCGATGTAGTCCCAGTTGAGCGTGCGCTGCTCGATGCTGTCGAGCTGGAGGCTCGAGAGCCAGAGCAGCAGCAGGCCGAGCACGACCACGACGATGAGCGGCGTGATGAAGCGGTGCCACACGAAGAGGCGCCGGGTGCGGGAGATCGGGACGGGCCGTTCGGTCTCGGCGGCGATCTCGTCGGCGACGGTGACGGTCACGACAGCCGCCCTCCGGGATGCCCGGTCGTGGGCAGGCCACCGATCGGGACCTCGGAGCCGAGCGCCGCGGAGATCCGCTCCACGTCGAGCGACCCCACGGCCTTGCCCGCCTCGACCACGTCGAGGGCGGCGGCCCCGTGCAGCACGATGAGGTCGAGCGCGTCGCGGAGCGTCGCGTCGATCGGCACCGACCACGCCGATCCGGTGACCGGCCCGAGCTCGGCCTCGAACACCGGGATGAGGGCGAGCCGCTTGATCGCGGCGCCGGCTCCGATGAACGAGGAGACGTACTCGTTGGCGGGCTTCGCCAGGATCGCCGCCGGGGTGTCGAACTGCTCGATGCGACTGCGCTGGCTGAGCACGGCGATGCGGTCGCCGAGCTTGATCGCCTCGTCGAAGTCGTGCGTGACGAAGACGATGGTCTTGCCGATGCTCGCCTGCAGCCGCAGGAACTCGGCCTGCAGACGCTCGCGTGTGATCGGGTCGGTGGCGCCGAACGGCTCGTCCATGAGCATGATGGGCGGATCGGCGGCGAGCGCACGGGCGACCCCGACCCGCTGCTGCTGGCCGCCGGACAGCTGCTTCGGGAAGCGCGACGCGAACTCCCGCGGATCGAGCTGGACGGTCTCGAGGAGCTCGTCGACGCGAGCGGCCGTCTTCTGCTTCGACCAGCCGAGGAGCTTCGGGACGACACCGATGTTCTCGGCGATCGTCATGTGCGGGAAGAGCCCGATCTGCTGGATGACGTAGCCGATGTGCCGACGCAGGTCGTTCGGGTTGAGCGAGAGCACGTCGCGCCCGTTGATGAGGATCGACCCCGACGTCGGTTCGATGATCCGGTTGATCATCTTCATGGTCGTGGTCTTCCCGCATCCGGAGGGGCCGACGAACATGACGAGCTCGCCCGGTCGGATGTCCATGGTGAAGTCCTCGACGGCGGGGGCGCTCTGCCCCGGGTACACCTTCGAGACGTCGCGGAGGCTGAGCGAGGCGCCGCCCGCTCCCTCGGCGGTGGTCGAGATCGCGGTGACTGCGGTGGCGGTCGAATCAGGCACGGAGCCCCCTTGAGGTGCTGTAGCGGGTGATGAGGACGAACAGGCCGTCGACGAGGAGGGCCAGGATGACGACGCCGAGCGTGCCGGTGAGCGCGTAGTTGAGGGCGTTCTTCGACCCGAGGGACGACAGGCCCTGGAAGATGAACTGCCCGAGCCCGGGCCCGGCCACGTAGGCGGCGATCGCGGCGATGCCGATCGTGAGCTGCGCGGCCACCCGGACGCCGGTGAGGATCACCGGCCAGGCGATCGGGAGCTGGATGCGGAGCAGCACGGCCAGCGGGCTCATGCCGACGCCCTTCGCCGCCTCGACGATCGCCGGCGACACCCCGCGGAGCCCCACGACCGTGTTGCGCACGATCGGGAGCAGCGAGTAGAAGACGAGCGAGAAGACCGTCGGGGCCCAGCCGAGCCCGAAGGCCGGCGTGATGAGGGCCAGCAGCGCGAGCGACGGGATGGTCAGGGCGACTCCCGCCGCAGCGATCACGACCGAACGCGGGATGGGCTTGTTCCAGACCAGGAGGCCGATCAGCACGCCGATGAGGGAGGCGATCGCGATGGAGAGGGCGACCACCGCGAGGTGCTCCAGCACCAGCTGCAGGATGTCATCCCAGCGACGTGACCAGAACGTCAGCAGACCGTCCACATCGTCTCCTTCTCATCATCGAGGTGATTCTTACCGTAGGGCGTCACTTGTTCACTCCTCAATCGAAGTTGGCGAAATGACATCGCCTGCGCAGCGCGCCCTGCGGACCCGGTCAGCGGCCCTGCTCCGCGGTCCACGCCGACAGCGCGCGGACGCGCTCGCGGACACCGCGGTGCACGGCGCGCAGGCGGGCGGCGGCAGGCGCCTCGCCGCCGGGCTCGGCCGCGGGCAGCACCCCGACCATCCGGGCGACGGCGGCGTCCCACGAGGGATGCAGCCCCGCTCCGACCGCGGCGCAGACCGCCGCGCCGATGCCGGCCGCGTCGTCCACCCGGGACCGCCGCACGGGCAGTCCGAAGGCATCCGCGGCGAGCTGGAGCATGAGGTCGGAGTGCGCCCCTCCCCCGGTGACGAGGAGGGAGCTGAAGCTCCGGCCGAGCTCGGCCGCCATCGCCTCGGCGTGGTCGGCCATCGTGAACGCGATGCCCTCGAGGATGGCACGGTGGATGTGGGCACGACCCTGCGAACCGGAGAACCCCACGATCGCACCGCGGCGTGTGGGCTCGTCGGCCGTGGCGAGCCAGTCGAGCACGACGGTGACGCCGTCGCTGCCCATCGGCAAGGACGCCGCCGCCCGGGAGAGCTCGGCCTCCAGCGCGTAGAGGTCGTCCTGCGAGGCGACGACCGGCGAGGTGTCGGCTGCCGGCCCGGTCGGCGGGGATTCGGTGAGCAGTGAGCGGAACCAGCTCACCGTCCACATCCCGCGCCGGATGCCCTCGCTCTCGGCGAGGTACTGACCCGGACGAGATCCGAAGTTCGTCCAATAGGCGGTGCCGCTGTCCGGCCCGGGCGCGATCGTCATGGAGGAGATGTAGGTGCCGAGCGAGAGCAGCAGCTCGTCATCGTGGGCGAGCCCCGCACCGAGCGCCTCAACGGCCTTGTCATTCGCCGTGGCGTACACGGGCAGCCCCACGGGCAGGCCGGTGGCCTGCGCCGCGTCCGTCGTCACCGTGCCCAGAAGACCACCGGGCTCGACGAGCTCCGGCAGCATCCCCCTCGGCATGCCCGTCGTCTCGTAGGCGGCCGGATCGTCCGACCAGCGCCAGGTGCGCTGGTCGATCGGCCAGACGCCCTGGAAGTTCGCGGCGGCGTCGCGGAACTCGCCGGTGAGCCGGTGGGCGACGTAGCCGGACGAGGTCGACAGCCGCTCGACGCCGGGAGCGCCGTCGAACGGGCGGCCGACACGGTCGTCCATCCAGCTGAGCAGCGGCTCCGCCAGCGACCCGTCGGCGCGGAGCAACGCCCGGCAGAACCGGATCGTGCAGAGCCCGACCCCGACGATGCTCGCGTGGTCGCCGTCGAATCGCTCCAGCGCGACGCGCGTGGCCGCCGCGATGGAGTCCCAGACGTCATCACCCGGATGCACGACGTGCCCGGGCGCCGGCGTCTCGTACGGCCGCAGCCCCACCCGCGCCGACGCCTTGACTGCGCCGTGCTCGTCGACGACCAGCACCTTCGTCGACTGCGATCCGTTGTCGATCGCGACGACGTGGCGCGTCACGCCGACGTCCGCACCGCGATCGCGGGAGCACCGTCCTCGAGCGGGAAGATCGTGCCCGGGTTCATGATGCCGTTCGGGTCGAGGGCCGACTTCAGCCTCTCCAACAGCGGATACGCGGATCCGTGCTCCTCGAACGTCCAGTCGGTGCGGTACTTCCCGATCCCGTGGTGGTGCACCATCGAGCCCCCCAGCCGCAGCGCCTCCTCGACGATGATCGCGTTGAGGGGCTTGTGGTACTCGGTGATCTCGTCGCGCGGGTCGACCCTGATCCAGTAGTCGTAGACGAAGTAGAGGTTGGTCCCCGTCTGGTAGCTGTGCGAGGAGTGCGCGCCCAGCATCGTGAGGTCGTCGGCCCGTGGGAACTCGCGGTGCACGCGGTCCATGACCGCGTGGTACAGCTCGTCGACGCGTGACCAGTCGACCGACACCTCGGTGGTGTACCCGAGATGCGGCCGCTCGATCATGTCGGCGCGCTCCTTGTCGATGGCCTCCTGGCCCCAGTTGAGCCGGTGGAACCACTGCTCGATGAGCTCGTCGTCGACGCGCACATGGGGTCGCTCGGCGAAGGTCTCGAGGATGGCCTCGGCCGTCGCGTCCGCGATCCGCTTCGGCCCCTCCGCCACCAGCACGACGACGTTCTTGCCGTCCGAGAAGTGGGAGAAGTGCTGCCCGGCGTCCTCGGGCGAGTACACCCGGGCGACGCTCGGCCGGTATCCGGCGGTCACCAGCTCGCGCAGTGCGTCGACGCCGGTGGCGAAGTCGTCGACGAGGAACCCGAAGAAGCGGTAGTTCTCCGGCTGGAACCGGAACACCTTGATGGTGACCTCGGTGATCACGCAGAGGGCGCCCTCGTTGCCGATGACCAGGTGACGGATGTCGGGCCCTGCCGCTCGGCGCGGCACGTTCTTGATCCGGGTGACCGTGCCGTCGGCGAGCACCGCCTCGAGCCCGACGACCATGTCCTCGATGCCGCCGTAGAGGGTCGAGAACTGGCCGATCGAGCGGGTGGCGGTGAGTCCGCCGTACTGCGCGAGCGGCTTCGACTGCGGGGAGTGGCCGGTGGTCAGGCCCAGAGGCCGGAGCTCGTCCTCGAGCCTCTGCAGCGGCACACCGCATCCGACGGTCACCATCATGTTCTCGGCGTCGATCGAGACGATCGAGTCGATGCGCGAGCAGTCGAGCACGATGGAGTCGGCGACCACGGTCTCGAGGCCGCCCTCGGTCGCCGTGCGGCCGGTCCGTGGGACGACGGCGACGAGGTTCTCGTTCGCGAACCGGAGGACCTCGCTGACCTGCTGCGTCGACTCGGGGTAGGCGATCGCCGAGGGGAACGGGCCGTCGAAGATGCCGTGGGCGGCCGTGTACTTCTTGAAGCGGTCGACGCTCGCCTCACGGAGGGCGGCGTCGCTGGTGTCGACCGCGTCGGCGCCGAGGAGCCCGGTGAGGGCGGCGGCGATCTCGTCGCGGCTGAGCGGGGAACGGGAGGCGGGCATGGGGACTGTCCTATCGGGAGTGGGCGACCGGCGGGTGAACGGGGTGCGGAGGATGGACGGGGTGCGGCGCGGTCATCGCACGAGGTATCCGCCGTCGACGACGAGCGTGGTCCCGGTGACGTAGTCGGCCGCGCGCGAGGAGAGGAAGACGAGCGCGCCCATCAGATCGGCCGGGTCGCCCCAACGCCCCGACGGGATGTGCTCGAGGACGCGACGGTTGGTGTCGGGATCGGAGCGGGTGCGCTCTGTGATGGCGGTGGCGAAGTAGCCCGGCGCGAGGGCGTTCACCTGGATGCCGTGCTCGCCGAGCTCGTCGGCGTACGCCCGGGTGAATCCGGTGATCCCGGCCTTCGTGGCCGCGTAGGCGGGCGACATCCTGCCGCCGAGGAAGGAGAAGAGCGACGCGATGTTGACGATCTTCCCCGAGCGCTGCGGGATCATCACGCGCGCGGCGGCGTGGGCGAACTCGAAGGCGGCCGTGAGGTTCACCGCCACCATCGGGTCCCACTTGTCGCGCCCGAAGTCCTGCACCTCGGCCAGCAGCGAGATCCCCGCCGAGTTGACCAGGATGTCGAGACCGCCGAGGGTGTCGACGCACTGCGCGACCACCTCGTCGGCCCGGCCGAGCGTGGTGATGTCGGCCTCGACGAACGCGTAGCGTCGCCCGTGGCCGGCGACCAGCCGTTCGGTCTCGCCGTCGTCGGCGGCGAGACCGGGGACGAAGACGTCCGCCCCGGCCGCCGCCAGCGCGACGGTGAAGGCGCGCCCGAGCCCGGTGTTGCCGCCGGTGATGATCGCGCGCTTGCCCTCCAGCGAGAAGAAGGAGGTCGAGAACTCGGAGACGTCCATGCTCAGGCACCCTCTCGGTCGACGCTCGCGAACGGGTCCGCGATCCCGACGTAGGTGGTCTCGAGGTACTCGTGGATGCCCTCGGATCCGCCCTCGCGGCCGAGCCCCGACTGCTTGACGCCGCCGAACGGCGCCGCGGGGTTCGACACCACGCCGGCGTTGATGCCCAGCATGCCGGTCTCGAGCTCCTCCGCCAGGCGGAGACCCCGGTCGAGGCTGCGGGTGTAGGCGAAGCAGACGAGCCCGAACGGCGTCGCGTTGGCGAGCCGGACGGCCTCCTCCTCGGTCCGGAACGTCGTGATGGGGGCGACCGGGCCGAAGATCTCCTCGTCGAGGATGCGCGCATCCTGCGGCACGTCGACGAGCACGGTGGCCGGATAGAAGTAGCCCGGCCCGTCGGGGGCGGTCCCGCCGAGCGCGATCCGGGCGCCGTCCTCGACCGCGCCCGAGACCAGCGACGCCACCTTGTCGCGGGTGGCCGCATCGACGAGCGGACCGAGGGTCGACTGCGGCTCGGTGCCGCGCGCCGTGGTGAAGGCCGCCATCCGCTCCACGAAGCGGCGGGTGAACTCGTCGGCGACGTCCTCGTGCACCAGCAGCCGATTGGCGGCCACGCACGCCTCTCCGCCGTTCCGCATCTTCGCCAGCACGGCGCCGTCGACGGCGGCGTCGAGGTCCGCGTCCTCGAACACGAGGAACGGGGCGTTGCCGCCGAGCTCCATCGACACCCTGAGCACCTGATCGGCCGAGTCGGCGATCAGCCGGCGTCCCACCTCGGTCGACCCCGTGAACGAGAGCTTGCGCAGTCGCGTGTCCTTGATGAGGGGCCCGGTGACGGCGCCGGCCCTGGTGGTGGGGATGACGTTGAGCACGCCGGGCGGCAACCCCGCCTCCTCGAGGACCTGGGCCAGGAGGAGCGCCGTGAGCGGCGTGAGGGCCGCGGGCTTCAGCACCATCGTGCAGCCCGCCGCGATCGCCGGGGCGATCTTGCGGGTCGCCATGGCGAGCGGGAAGTTCCAGGGGGTGATGAACAGGCTGGGTCCGACGGGACGCTGCACCACCATGAGGCGGTTCCGGCCGTCCGGGGCGGTGGAGTAGCGGCCCGCGATGCGCGGCGCCTCCTCCGAGAACCAGCGGAGGAACTCCGCGCCGTAGGCGACCTCGCCCCTCGACTCGGCGAGCGGCTTGCCCATCTCGAGCGTCATCAGCAGTGCGAGCTCCTCCGCCCGCGCCGTGACCAGCTCGAACGCGCGGCGGAGGATCTCGGCCCGCTCGCGGGGAGCGGTCCGGCCCCACGCGCGCTGCGCCCGCGCGGCGGCGTCGAGCGCCGCCTTGCCGTCCTCGGGGCTCGCGTCGGCGACGCGGGCGAGCACCCGCTCGGTGGCGGGGTCGATCACGTCGAAGCGCGCCCCCGTCGAGGCGTCACGCCATTCGCCGTCGACGAGGAGCCCCGTGGGCACCCTCTCCAGGAGCGCGACCTCGGCGGCTCCGGCCGTCTTCTCGATCGTCATCGGACTCCCTCCTCGACAGGGTTCAGGCGGAGCGGGGTGCCGACGAGGTCCTCGTAGAGCTGGAAGGGCGCCATCTCCCCCGCCCGGTCACCGTAGCTCGCCTTGGCCCGGCGGAAGACCTGCTCGACGAGGCCCGACAGCTCGACCGGGACGTTCACAGCCCGGGCCAGGTCGACCGAGAGCCCGAGGTCCTTGCAGGCGAGAGCGAGAGCGAATCCCTCGTCATAGTCGCCATGCTCGAGGATCGAGAGCACGTCGTGCTCGACGAAGTTGCTGTTCGCCGGGCTCGCGACGAGGGCGTCGCGCAGCACGCCGAGATCCACTCCAGCCTTGACGCCGACGGCGAGCACCTCGGCGGTGGCGACCAGGTGCGAGAACCAGAGCTGGTTGATCATCAGCTTCACCGCGTATCCGGCACCGTGGCCGCCGACGTGGAGGATGCGCTCCGGGTCGCCCATCGCCTCGAACACCGGGCGGAGCCGGGCGACGTCGTCGGCATCGCCGCCCACGAAGATCTGCAGCATCCCGTTGGCCGCACCGACCGACATCCCGCTCACGGGTGCGTCGAGGATGTGGAGGCCGCGACCGTCGGTCGCCGTTCGGACGGCGTCGGCCACCTCGGGCACCGACGTCGACATGTCGATCCAGGTGCCGCCGTCGCGGATGCCCTCGAGGACGCCGTCCGGGCCGCTCACCGCATCCGCTACGTGGCGTGGAGTGGGCAGCATGGTGATGACGAGGTCGCTGGCCGCCGCCACCTGGGCGGCGGTGTCGGCCCAGATCGCGCCCCCGGCGACGAGCTCCGTCGCCGACTCGGGGCGCAGATCGGTGACGACGAGGGGGAAGCCGGCCCGCTGCAGGTTGCGGGTCATGCCGCCGCCCATGCTGCCGAGGCCGATGAATCCCACCGTGGGACGAGGGTCGCTCATGCGCGGTCTCCAGACTCGGGGGCGGTGTAGAAGGGGTTGGACGGGCGGTCCTTCGCGGCGAGCACGTCGTCGACGGCCGGGAGGCGCTCGACGCCGTTGCGGAGTGCCGTCGCGGTGGCGGCGCGGTTGTGGCGGTACACCGCATCGGCGTCATCGGCGCCCGGGTTCACCCAGACCGCGGCGATGATCACGTGGGTGTCGCACTCCTCGCGGGTGATCACGCCGGCGGCGACCGCATCCGCGACGCCCGCGGCCACGCCGGCCTGTGCAGGGCCCCAGATGTGGTTGCCGTGCTCGTCGCCTGCGGGCGCCGACTTCGTGACGAAGAGGGTGAGCGGCTTCACCGGCAGCGACGGTGCGAGCACCGCGACGAACGGCACGTGTCCGGCGCTGGGGCTGGCGAGCGCCGTGGCCCAGGCGGTCCCCGCCGGGCCGGAGCGAGGCCCGGCGACCGTGTTGATGTGGGCGGCGTTGACGCCGTCTCCCACGAAGCTCTCGCCGATGTTCATGTCCATGCCGAGGGCACCCTCTCTTCTCTCCATCGAGCTCGTCCGTGTTGCGTGTGGACGTATCGCACTCTAGGGATTGGAGGTGCCATCCGGCCACTTGAGGGTGCGCAAATGACAACGTAGGGTGGGGCGATGACCGAAACTGGCTCACCCCGCCGCAACTCGTCGGGGCTCACCCGCGACATCGAGATCCTCGAACTGCTCGGCGGCGCCGAGGCCGAGGTCTCGAACGGCATGGGCGTGGTGCGGATCGCGCAGCTCACCGGCCGCGACAAGTCCGTGGTCTCTCGCACGCTGGCGACCCTCGCCGACGCGGGTCTCCTCGACCGCGACGAGAACACGCTGAGCTACCGTCTCGGCCACCGCCTCTTCGCGCTCGCCGCCATGACCATGGAGAGCAGGATGATCGGCGAGTCCCGCTTCCGCCTGCGGCGCATCGCGCAGAACGCCCGCGAGACGGCGCACTTGTGCGTGCTCCGCGGCGGCAACGTCTTGACGATCGCGAGCGAGCTGAGTCCGCACGAGTTCCGCACGACCGGATGGGAGGGCATCACGACGGCGGCCTGGCGGACCCCGTCCGGTCGCGTGCTGCTCTCCGACTGGGACGACGAGGCCCTCGCGCAGTGGTACCAGGAGCACGGGCAGGACCAGCCGATCGTCGGCCCCATCCCACCCCGCGGCGCCGGCTTCTCGGTGCTCCAGTCGCCGCCCGGCGACAAGGCGGTGGTCACCGACCTCGAGAGCCTCCGCGCCGAGCTGGCGCGCATCCGCTCGACCGGCTACGCCCTGCTCGACGAGGAGCTCGAGCTCGGCGTCGTCGGCGCCTCAGCACCCGTGCGCGACTTCAGCGGCCGCATCGTCGCCGCCCTCAACGTCAGCGCCCCCAAGATGCGGATCGGCGACCGCCTGCCCTCCCTCGCGCGCTTCGTCGCGCAGAACGCGCAGGAGCTCTCCCGCGACCTCGGCTACCGCGACTGACCCCGCCCGCCGTGCGCCCGCCACCAGGGCAGCCGCGGGAACACGACGATCACGAGCAGCCGCGCCGCGGGGGCGACCGCGAGACCCCAGGCGATCGAGGCGAGCACGTCCGTCGGGTAGTGCACGGCATCGATGCTCAGCGACACCCCCACCACGAGGATGAGCGCCGTCCCGCCGACGAGCGCCGGGACGCGCCAGCGCGTCCGCCCGGCGAGGAACAGCAGCGCCACGACCAGCGCCGTCGCGTAGACGGTGTGGCCACTGGGGAAGGAGGGATCGACCTGCACGGGGTCGAACGGGTGCGGGAGGATCACCGGATCGGGCCGGGGTCGGCCGATGATCTCTTTCAGGATCCCGGAGGGGATCCAGGTGATCGCGATGATCAGGCCGAAGCCGAGGGCGACCCGCAGCTGCCTGGTGTACGCCCAGATGAGGGCCGCGATGACCGTCGTCTCGATGATGGCGGGGATGGGCGAGAACGCGGCGTAGACCGCGGATCCGATCGCCCCGATCGCACCGACGTGGGCCTCGTTCAACCAGGCCGAGAGACCGGCGTCGACCGGATGACCGCGCAGCACGAATCCGATCACCGTCACCAGCGCCACGACGCCGACCGCGATGACGAGGATCCGGCGCGGATGCGCGGAGGGCTGCAGGATCGCGTACTGCGCCGAGGCGCGGTGCCGGGGTTTCGTGGGCAAGGGGCATCCGTCCTCGTCGGGTCGCCGAGACCCGCCGAGCCGTTCGGGCGGGCTCCGCGGGCCCGGCGACGGGTCAGTCGAGGTGAAGCGTAGGCGACGGCGCTTGCCGCAGGATGAGGTACCGCTGAGCGTGCGCCTCAGACCCCGTCGAGCCGCGAGAAGACGCCCTTCGTTCCCTCGCGAAGGGGCGCCTTCTCGCGGCTCGACGCAGTGCCTGGGGTGCCGAGGCGACAGCGCAACCCGGGCGAGTCAGCCGCGCCGTGCGTGGAGGCGGGCCGCTCGGAGGCGGGCGCCCGCCACCGCCGCGCCGGCCAGCAGCGTGAGCATCGCCACCGCGAGCAACGGCCCCGCCGGCGTGGCACCCGTGGCCGCCAGGGTGACGGAGGCGGATCCCGACGGCGAGGGGGCGGGGGCCGGGCCAGGGGCGCCCGCCAGGTCGGTCAGGAGCGCGGAGGCGTCGATGAGTCCCGACCCGACGACGTCCTCGTCGGCGAAGCCGAAGTCGGCGTAGGGGTTCACCATCGGTCTCGCCGTCCGCTGGGCGGCTGCGAGGATGGCGTCTGCACCGGCGCCCGGCTTCAGCGACCAGGCGAGGGCGAGGACGGCCGCCGCGTTCGGCGCGGCTGCCGACGTGCCGCTGAACCGGTACTGGACCTCGCCGTCGACGACGGAGCGGGAGCCGAAGAACGACGTCCGCGTCCCATCGACGCTGATCATCTGCGGCGCATGAACCACCTCGGGCTCGGGGAGCCGAGCGGCCGGCTGCTCGTCCTCGCGCGTCGGGCCGAAGAGCAGCGTCCCGGGCCCGAGCGAGCTGTAGTCGCGCAGGGTGTCGGGCGTCGACCAGCGGGCTGCGCCGATCGTCGCCGACACCGACCCGTCGGACTGGTGTCCGTACGTCGTCACGCCCACGCGGTCGGGACCGGTGCTGCGGTCGTACTCCACCGCCTGCACGTCGGCGCCGGCGATCTCGGGCGCGACGGTCACGGCCGGCAGGGAGTCGGGATCGGCGGCCGCGCGGACCACGACGAAGGCGTACTCACCGGCCTCGACCGGGTCGTCGAGAGGGTCGAGCGTGGCGGCGGTCACCCCGGGCCCCTCGGCGAGCGGGCGGGACGTCGCGATCAGCTCCGGCGTGTCCGACTCGAGGGAGTAGAGCTGCAGGACCAGCCGGGTCTTCGCCCCGTCCTGAGGCTCGCCCCACTGGATGAGCTCGTTCGGCGACTTCCCCTCCCCGAGGGTCAGGCCGTAGGTCGGATCGGGCGAGGCACCGGTCGGGTCGAAGTCGAGGCAGTCCACCACGGAGTCGTCGAGCGTGACCCACGCGGGGCATGCCAGGGGACGGTACGCCGGGGTCGACCAGCCGGAGATCGGCCGGCCCTCCGCGGCCGTCCCCGCGGCTCCGACGATGTTCTCGTTGCCCGCCGACGTCAGGTAGAGCACCCCCTGCGCCCTGACGTCCTCGATCGCCAGCGAGAGCGCGGTCTTCTGGTAGACGAGCTCTCCGGCGGGCGAGACGTCGTCGACGATGACCTGGGCGCCCGCGGCAGCGAGTGCGCGCACCGAATCCGCGGCCGTGTCCACGTTGCCGCCGGCACTGGCGAACACCAACCGGGCACCCGGCGCGATGCCGTGCACGAGCTGGGCCATCGCGCGGCCCTCGTCTATCCCGCCGCGCGTGCTCTCCTGCACGACCTCGACCGGCTGCTCGTAGCCGCACGGGTTGCCCGGCCCGGGGAGCACTCCCGAGGCCACGTCGTCCTGCCATGTCGTCACGCCCTGCGAGACGTCGAACGAGTCCGACATCAACCCGACCGTGACTCCGGATCCATCGACCCCGAAGGCGGCCCGCGCCTCGGCCGAGCGAAGAGGCCCGTCGGCCTCGACCGGGATCGAGCGGCAGCTGTCGACGGCGTGGGCCGGCGCGGAGACACCGGCGACGGCGCCGGTGAGCATCAGCGCACCGGCGGAGACGAGCAGGGCGGCCTTGGCCAGGAGGGGTGAGCGCACGCCTCGACGCTAGCGACCGCGGGGCGCAGGTCGCTCCCACGGGAGCAGTACTGCTCACGCCTCCGCTTGACGTACGCAATAGTAAGCGCGCATACTATCTCCATGATCACCCTCGCCTCCGCCACCCGCACGTCCTCCGCCCGCCCCGACCGCTTCTTCGCGAAATGGATCGACCACGCCTCCTGGCCCGCGTGGTCCCCCGACACGGAGTGGACCCGTGTGGAGGGGCCCGTCCGAGTCGGCGCCCGGGGCGTCCTGAAGCCCGCCGGCGGGCCGAAGACGGGGTTCACGATCTCTGAGTGCGAGAGGGATCGCGCGTACACCGATGTCAGCTCGGTCCCGGGCGCGCGGTTGACCTTCCGCCACACGGTCGAGCCGACCGAGACGGGATCGGAACTGGCCGTCGAGGTCCGGCTCGACGGCCCGCTGAGCTGGTTCTGGGCACGGACAGCATTCAAGGGCTTCGCCACCTCCGTGCCGGAGGACCTCGATCGCCTCATCGGCATCGTCGAGGCGGCGTGACCCCGAGAGACGACCGTCGATCACGGGCCGGATCCGGTCGCCCCTGAGAGGATGGCCTCGTGATCGACGGCCTGGGCACGCGCTTCGAGTCCGACGACGCCAGCCCTGGCTTCATGCTCTGGCGGGTGACGAACCGCTGGCAGGCGCTGATGCGCCGCACGCTCGCCCCCTTCGATCTGACCCACGTCCAGTTCGTGCTGCTCGCCGCGCTCACCTGGGCCTCCGACCGTCACGGCGTGACCCAGTCCGAGCTGGCGCAGAGTGTCCGCGTCGACACGATGATGGTCTCGCAGGTCCTGCGAGCCCTCGAGGCGAAGGGCCTGGTCGAGCGGCGGCCCGATCCCGCCGATCGGAGAGCACGCAGGGTCGTCGCGACCGCGGCGGGCGTCGAGGCGGCCCGCGCCGCCGTTCGCGCCGTCGAGGACGCCGACGAGGCCTTCTTCAGCGAGACCTCGTCGAAGCGCCAGACCCTCATCGAGCACCTCGCCGGGCTCGACAACGCGCCCTGACGCCGGCCCGGCTCGCTAGACCGACGAGATGGGGCCCGGCCCGGCGACCCCGCCACGGCCGCGGAGGTGGTCGGCGACGAGCGCGATCAGCACGGCAGCGCACCCGGCGGCCCCGAGTGCGAGGGCGAACTCGATCCCACTCCCGGTGGGATGCCCGTCGGTCGCCATGTGCGCCGCCAGCACCGCACCCGAGATGGCGCTCCCGAACGACCCGCCCACCGTGCGCAGCACCTGGTTGAAGCTCACCGCGCTCCCCAGCTCCGCGATGGCGACGCTGCGGGCGATGAGCCCCGGCATGGCCGCATAGGTGCTGCCGATCCCGACGCCGAACAGGAACATCCCGGCGAGGATCTCCCAGAGCTCGTCGTGGGCGATGAGCAGCAGGATCATCGACGCCGTGACGACGGCGGCTCCCAGGGGCAGCAGCGTCGTCATCCGGATGCGCCGGGTGATCACGTGCGTGAGCCGGTTGGCGAGGAAGCTGCCCACCGAGAGCGGGAACATCACGAAGCCAGCCCAGAACACGGGCAGGGCGATCCCGTATCCGGTCTCGGCGGGGGCCTGCGCGATGAGGCTGCCGATCGACAGACCCATGTACATCGCCGTGCCCAGACCGAACCCCGTGGCGTTGGCCAGCAGCACCTCGGGGTTCCGCAGCACTCGGAGGTTGATGAGCGGATGTGCGACCCTCAACTCGACCACGACCCAGAGGGCCAGCAGCACGGCGGCGGCCACGAAGCATCCGATCGTCGTCGGTGAGCCCCATCCCCACGTCGGCCCCTCGCTCACGGCTAGCAGGAGCGAGCCGAGCCCCGCGGCGAGCAGCAGGGCCCCCGGGACGTCGAACCCGGTACGGGGCGCCTCCCGGTCGGGGCCGCGCGGCACGACGACGAGCACCACGACGATGGCGGTCACGACGAACAGGGCCGCGAACCAGAAGGCCCACTCGTAGTCCGCGACGCCGGCGATGATGCCGGTCAGCGGGTAGCCGATCCCGATGCCCGTCGCCACGGTCACCGAGAGGCTCGAGATGCCTCGTGCCGTCTGCTCCTTCGGGAGATAGCGGCGTGCCAGCGCGATCGTGACCGGGACGATGCCGTACGTCAGGCCCTGCAGGGCACGCCCCACGAGGAACACGGTGAAGTCGGTGGCCGTCGCGGCGATCACCGAGCCCGCGAGGATCACGACGAGGGCGCCGATCAGCAGGGCCTTCTTGTGCGGCCCGTCACTCAGTCGACCCATCACCGGCGTCGCGACCGCACCGACGAGGAGGTTGACGGTGAGCATCCACTGCGCGGTGCCGATCGGGACGACGAGCTCTCGCGAGATGGTCGGCACGAGCAGCATGCCGAGCGAGCTGACGATCGCCGTCGACAGCGCGGCGTAGACGAGCGACGGCAGCAGACGCCGCCCCGGCTCACGCATCGGCGTCCGTCTCCGAGAGCTTCTGAAGCACGGGGACGACCGCCTCGAGGGCGGCCCGATCCGCGTCGTCGAGTCTCTCGCGGAGGGCACGTTCGAGCCACCGCGTGCCGCGAGCCCGCTCCTCCCCCAGTCGATCGCGCCCGTCGTCCGTCAGTCGCACCTGCACCCGTCGGCGGTCATCCGGGTCGACCGTGCGCGACACGAAGCCGCGATCCTCCAACTCCCTCAACGCCACGGCGACCGCCTGTGCGGTGATCTGCTCGGCCGCGGCGAGCTCGGCCGCGGTGGCCGCGCCCTGCTCGTCGAGCCGGGCGAGCATGCCCGTCTTGCTGAGCGAGAGCGTGCGCTCCTGCATCAACCGCCGGAACAGCGGACGGAGCGCGTCGCGGAAGGTCGAGGCGAGGTCGTCGGGATCGGGCACCGGGCGAGCCTATCTCGAATTGATCAATTACATTGCCTAACTAGTCCGGGGCGTGTGAACACTGCGTTTCGGATGCTCCATTCTTCTCGACTTGCGAGACGCCCTAGTCATATCGTGAGATCCATGAGAGCACCCGACTTCACCCTCGCCGCGGGACCGACGATGGCGTCCGCCCGCACCCTCGACGCGCTGGGATCGCAGATCGTCTACCACCTCGACCCCGTCTTCCTCGAGACCTTCCGCCGCACCACCGAGAAGGCGGCGGCGTTCTTCCGCACGTCGAACGACATGCTGCTGCTCCAGGGCGAGGGCATCATCGCCCTGGAGGGCGCCGGCCGCTCGCTGGTCACCCCGGGTATGCACGTGCTCAATCTCGTGCAGGGCGTCTACGGCAAGGGGATGGGCTCGTGGCTGACGGCGTGGGGCGCGGTTCTGCACGAGATCGAGGTCGACTACGACGACGCGGTCGACCCGGATGCGGTCGACGCCTACCTCGACGAGCATCCCGAGATCGAGCTGGTGACGGTCGTGCACTCGGAGACGCCGTCGGGCACGATCTCCGACTGCTCCCGCATCGGCCCGATCGCCCACCGGCACGGCGCGCTCACGCTGGTCGACGCGCTCTCCTCCGTCGGCGGGGTCCCCTTCGAGGCCGACGAGTGGCAGCTCGACGTCTGCGTCTCGGGCGGACAGAAGTGCCTCGGCGGGCCGGTCGGAGCGACCATGGTGTCGGTCAGTCCGGCCGCGTGGGAGCGGATGCTCGCCAACCCGCGCGCTCCCCGCTACTCCTACGTGTCGCTGATCGACTGGAAGGTGGGCTGGCTCGAGAACGGCACCTTCCCGTTCACGCCCTCGGTGACGGACGTCGTCGGGCTGGAGGCCGCTCTCGACCAGATGCTGGAGGAGGGTGTCGACGCCTCGATCGCGCGTCACGCCCGGGCCGCCGCGGTGACGCGTGCGGGGGTGCGCGCGATGGGCCTGTCGCTCTGGCCGCGGTCGGAGGCGATCTCGGGCAACCCCATCACGGCCGTCCGGGTGCCGGAGGGGATCGTCCACACCGACCTGTCGAAGCACATCCGCGAGCTCTACGGGGTCATGCTGTCGACCGGTCAGGGTGCCGGGAACATCATCCACATCGGGCACATGGGACCGACCGCGACGGGCCTCTACCCGATCATCGGGCTGACCGCGCTGGGCAGCGGGCTCCGCGACCTGGGCGTCGAGGTGGACCTGGGCGCGGGCATCGACGCCGCCATGGCCGAGTACACCCGGACGGCGGGCTGAGTGATGACGACCTCCGACGGCGACGAGCTCGCCTGGCTCTCGGCGACCACGATCGCCCAGCGGGTCCGCAGCGGCGACCTCCGCGTCGTCGAGATCGCCGAGCAGTGCCTCGAGCGCGTGCGGCGGCTGAACCCGACGCTGAACGCGCTCGTCCACCACGACCCCGACCAGGTGCGCGCCGATGCCGCGCGCCTCGACGCCGCGATCGCCCGGGGCGACGATCCAGGGCCGCTCGCCGGCGTACCGTACTCGCTCAAGGAGAGCACGGCCGCCGCGGGGCTGCCCCACACAGGCGGCATGAAGGCCGCCGAGGGACACCTCGCCGAGACGGACGCGGTGGTGACGCAGCGCCTGGCCGGCGCAGGCGGTCTGTTCCTCGGCAAGACGAACCTCCCCGAGAACGGGTACAAGGGCGTCACCGACAATCACCTCTACGGCGCCACACGCAATCCGTGGAACACCGACTGGTCACCCGGAGGGTCGACCGGCGGTGGTGCGGCGGGCGTGGCCGCCGGTCTGACCGCGATCGCGGACGGCAGCGACGGTGCCGGCTCGATCCGCATCCCTGCCGCGATGTGCGGGGTCGTCGGGTTCAAGCCGTCGACCGGGCGCATCCCGCAGCAGCTGCTGCCGACCGGGTTCGCAACCTTCCTCAGCCACGGCGTCCTGGCGAGGACCGTCGTCGACGCGGCGCTCATGGCGAGCGTCGAGGCCGGCCCGGATGCCGTCGATCCGCTGAGTCTCCCCGCGGGCGACGTCGACTGGCGCGCGGCCGTCGACCTCGGCGACGGCGACCCCGACCTCACCGGGTGGCGGATCGCCTGGTCGCCCGACCTCGGCTTCGACCACCCGACCGACTCCGAGGTGCTCGCTCTCTGCGAGGACGCGGTGCGGCGCTTCGCCGACCTCGGCGCGACGGTCGTGGATGCGACCCCCACCTGGTCGGGCGTCGAGGAGGCGATGTGGTCGGCGGTCTGGCTGCCGGCCTACGCCGGCGACGCCGACTACTACGACTGGGACGCCCTCGAGGGCCAGGTCGACCCCGAGCTCAGAGAGATCGCGTTCGCCGGCGCCCGTCAGACGGGCGCCGAGATCGCGGCGGGGGAGATCGGACGCACCGCCGTCTACCGCGCGTTCCGTGGCTTCATGGAGGAGCACGACGTCCTCGTCAGCCCGACGATCCGCGTCGCGCGCATCCCGGTCGGTCTGTACGGCCCGCCGCACCTCGACGGCCTCCCGCTCCGGCAGCGGATGCTCGGCTGGCTGAACACCTACCCCTTCAACATGACCGGCACGCCTGCCATCTCGATCCCGGTCGGCGTGACCGCCACCGGCTTCCCCGTCGGCCTCCAGCTCGCGGGGGGCCACCTCGCCGACGCCCGCGTGCTGAGGGCCGCCGCCGCCCTCGAGCGCGCCCTTCCCCGGGTCGCCCATCCGTCGGTCGACTGAGATCCCACCTCCTGGCCCCCGGTCAGGAACGGGAGGAGGGGATGTCGTAGAAGCCCGCGGCGTCGAGCGCAGCCAGGGCCTCGGCTCGGCCGGAGACGTCGAGCTTGGCGTAGAGGTTTCGCAGGTGCACCTTGATGGTGTTGAGCGACACCCCCAGCTGCGCGGCCAGCTGGGCGTTCGTGGCCGCGCCCGATAGGGACCGCGCGAGGACGTCCTCGCGCGCGGTCAGCGTCGGGAGCGCCGGCCGGACGTGGGCTTGATCCGGCACCGCGCTCACCCGGGCGGCAAGATCCGCGATCGCCGGTTGCATCGCGGCCGGCGCCGTGGCGGCGAACCGGGACAGGAGGGCGCCGGTCTCGACCTTGGGGACGGTCAGCAGGGGCGTATAGGAGCCGGACTCGTGGAGAAGGTGGAAGGCCTCGGCGAACTCCTCGTCAGCGCCGGCGTGAGCGCCGAGACGTTCGGAGGCGACAGCCCGACGCAGCAGCAGCGGAGGGATGGTGCGCAGGCAGTGCCGGCTGCCCATCCTCACGCACTCATCGGTCACCCTCAGCGCCTCCCTGTCGCGGCCCAGTTGCAGGTAAGCGGCTGACCTCTGCATGTCGAAGCACAACGAGTGCCCCGGCGGCGACGGCTCATCCTGCAGCAGCGACAACGCCTGTCCTGCGTCTCCCCGAAGCAGGAGCAGGTCGGCGCGGATGCCGACCGTGAACCCGCGGATCATCGCCAGCATCTCCTCCTGGCCGGTTCCCTGCAGCACCCTCCGCGTCAACGCGAGTGCCTCCGCGAGCTCACCCCGGCACAGGTGCGCCATCGCCAGCGTCGCCGTCGCCGTGGAGGTCCAGATCGGCGAGCCACCACCGAGCCGACGGAACGAGTCGGAGAGACGGGTGAGTCCGGTGGCATCCAGGGCGGCCGAGGCGATCAGCACCTGGGCGAGCATGAGCGGGAAGTCTGCGTGCGAGGGCGCCCATCCCCATTCCTGCCGGAGCTCCTCGGCGGCCGCGACGGCGACGGTCGCAGCCGCGTACTCTCCGTTCAGGGCCCGGCCCACCGCCAGGAGTCCCGTCGCTCGATAACGCACCGCAGGGTCGAGAGAGTCGGAGCGGAGGGCGAGCTTCGCGTACCGCGTGGTCTCGATCGTCGCCCCGGCGGTCGCGTACGCCTCCGCCACGGCGAGGAGCAGCAGCCCCGCACCAGCTCTAGCCGTGTCGATCACGCCCGAGGCAGACACCCTTCGGATCTCCTTCGATCCGAGCTCCACCGCGGCCTCGACCCGACCCGTCGCGGTGCGCGCGGCGACCATCACCGCGCTGGCGACCAGCCGCACATCGGCGGGCAGAGAAGCCAGCAGCTCAGGGGACAGACCGGCGTAGCGTTCCCACTCGTGCTGCGGGAGAGGGTCGCCCCCGGGCAGGACGGACCCCATCACCACCTCGAACCGGAGGCCAGAAGACGACATGGACAGATGCTAGACCGAGGACGGCCCTCCCCCGTCGCGACCGATCTCCGATGCCGTGAGGGTCAGCGCTTGGCGAGGGCCGCGTCGAGCTCCTGGGCAGCGGCGCGCACGGCCTCCGCGATCTCCTCGCGGTGCTCCTCCGAGAGGCGGTAGCCGGGAGCCACCACCGTGATCGCGCCGACGAGCGCGCCCTTCGCGTGGACGCCGGCGGCGCTCGCCCACACGCCCTGGTCGACCTCGCCGGCGCTCTCGGCGTAGCCCTCGGCGCGGATCTGCTCGAGGTCGGCCTCGAGGCGCTGACGCGCGGCCTTCGACATCGTCGACCCCACGCGGGCGAGGTACTGGTTCAGCTTCGCCTGCGAGAGGGAGCTGAGCAGGATCTTCGCCGCCGCTCCCCCGTGCAGCGGCATGAGGTTGCCGGGCTGGAACGAGATCGAGATCGGATGGTCGGACTCGGCGATGGCGAGGCAGACCGCGGAGTCGTTGACCCGCCGCAGGTAGAGCGCAGTCTCGCCGGTGCGCTGCGTGAGGCGGTCGAGCACGGGCTGCGCCTGCGACCGGTAGTCGAACGTGGCCTCCGCGGCGCGCGCCAGCTTGAGCACCTGTGGCGACAGCACGAAGCGACCCTTCTCGCGCTCCTCGATGAGGTCGAGCTCGCGCAGCAGCGAGATGTACCGGTAGGCGCTCGGCACCGAGATGTCGTGATCCTCGAGGAGGTTCTCGACCGTCAGCTCGGGGGCGTTCTCGGTGAACTGCAGCAAGATCTGGAGAGCACGCCGCGCGCTGTCGACACCCTTGGTGCGCTGCGGCGCCGAGGCCGTCGTGTCGTCTCCGTCGGATGCCAGGGCTGCCTCAGAGGATCGTCTTCTCCGCCTCGTGGGCGTCTGTGCGTCATCCATGATGAATTCTCCGTCGATCTTAGCTTCGGCTGACCACCATGATGTCGTCGTGTCAGAGGCGCTGTGCGCTCAGCACGCCGAGCGCGGCCTCCAGTCCGGCACCGATGTCCACTGTCACACCGAGGTCCGCCAGCGAGCGGCCGAGAGCGGACAGTCCGACGATCGAATGGAGTCCTCCCGCGGTCGGCCCCATGTGCGAGAGCCGGATGAGGTTCCCCGCCCCCTGACCGTGCGACAGCATCACACCGTACACCTCTCTCGCGTGATCCCGCACGAGGGCGTTGTCGATGTGGTCGGGAAGCCGGATGGAGGTCACGCACGCGGAGGCGATCTCCTCCCGGACGGCCCAGAGCTCGAGCCCCATGGCCTTCGCTCCCGTGCGCGTGACGTGCGCCGCGGCCTCGTGACGGGCGACGACCGCGTCGACGCCCTCCTCGAGCGCCTGGTCGAGAGCGGCCTCCAGACCGTTCACGTCGCTCACGGAGGGCGTGTAGGGGAAGCGGCCCTCGCCGAGCCACTTCTCCTTCCAGTCGATCAGCGACAGGTACGAGTCGCGCGGAGCGGCGGGGTTGGCGTAGATCGCCTCCCACGCCCGCTCGCTGACCGAGACGAGCGCGATGCCGGGAGGGCCCCCGAGGCACTTCTGGGCGCCCATCACGCAGAGGTCGAGACCCCACTCGTCGGTCTCCCACGGCATCCCGAGCACACCCGAGACCGTGTCGACGTAGGTGAGGATGCCGCGGTCGCGGCACATCGGACCGATGCGCGCGACGTCGGTGACGGTGCCCGAGGGGGTCTCCGACGCGACCAGGCACACCATCCGGATCTCGGGGTGCTCGTCGAGGTACGCCTCGACCTGCTCGGGCGTCACCGCGTCGTCGTAGCCCACCTCGATCTCGTGCAGCTCGGCGCCGAAGTCGGCGATCCAGTAGCCGGTTCCCTTGCCGAACACACCCTGCACGAGGTTGAGCACGGGCATGCCCGGGGTGATGAGCGAGCGCAGCGCGCCCTCGAGGCCGACGATCGCCTCGCCCTGCATGAGCAGGATGTCGTTCGACGTCTTGAGGATCTGGGCGACCTTCTCCTGCGTCCGCGTGAACGTCGCCCGGAACTCAGGGTCGTAGTGGTACAGGATCGGCTTCCCGAGTCCGGCCAGGGTGCGGGCCGTGACCGTGACCGGTCCGGCCGAGAGGGTGAAGTCGGGGGCTGCCATGGTGATGCCTCTCTTCCCGGCGCGCGTCAGCGCGCGCCTCGGATGTACGGTGCCCCGAGCGCCGGCGGGACCACCGAGCTGCGCGCGAAGACGATGAGCGTGAGGATGACGACGATGAACGGCAGCATCTTGATGACGTCCGCCGGGATGGCGAAGCCGATCACCTGGAGGGCGGGCCCGACGGCCACCGCCACGCCGTAGACCAGCGACGTGATCATCACCAGGGCGATCCGGCCGCGCGAGAGCATCGTGATCACGATCGCGATGAAGCCCAGGCCGTTGGTGAGGAACCCCGTGAAGGTGGCCGTGGTGAGCACCGCCAGGTAGGCGCCGCCGAGGCCGACGAACGCACCACTCAGCAGCACGGCGATCGATCGGGTGCGCAGCACGCTGCCGCCCGCCGCGTCGAGCGACGAGGGCTTCTGCCCGGCGGCCCGCGTGGCGAGACCCCAGTTGGTCTTCGTCAGCAGGAAGCCGACCGCGACGACGAGCAGCAGCATGACCCAGAAGATGCTGGACTGCTGGAAGACGGCCTGACCGACGATCGGGATGTCGGCGAGCCCCGGGACCGGCAGGCTGGGAGCCTGTCCGAGGCTGGCGTTCGCCTTCGCGTAGTTCTGCAGGTACAGCACGCTCGTGATGCCCTCGCCGATCAGCGTCACCGCGAGACCGATCACGATCTGGTTCAGCCCGAGCCAGACGTTGAGGACGAGCATCGCCAGGTTGCCGACGATCCCGCCGAGCGCGCCCCCGAGCATCCCGAGCCAGAAGCTGCCGGTGGTGAGGGTCACGACGAACCCGGAGTAGGCGCCGATGAGCATCACGCCCTCGATGCCGAGGTTCAGCACGCCCGCCTGCTCGCCGATCGTCTCTCCGACGGAGGCGAGCAGCAGCGGCATCGTCTGGGCGATCACCGAGGCCACGAAGACGGTGATGAAGGTGGCCGACAGCATGTCGCTCACAGGGATCCCCTCCCGTCGCGCTGGAACGGTCTCACGAGCGTGCGGCGGAGCCCGGCCGGGAGGTAGCTCTGGCCGAGTCGGCGACGCTCGCCGACGTACTCCGTGATGGTCATGAAGAGCAGGATCAGGCCGACGATGACGAGCAGGAAGTCGACGTTCAGACCCGCCTGCTGAGCGGCGAGCGTGCCGCCGGTGGCGAGGATCGCGTAGAACGCGACGAGCGGGATCGCCGCGAGCGGGCTGAGCCTGGCGAGGAAGACGAACGGCATGACGGCGTCGCCGTAGTGCGGATCCCAGTTGGCGCGCTGGTAGCTGTACTGACCGAGCACGTCGATCGACCCGGCGAACGCGATGAGACCGCTCGAGATCGCGAAGAGCAGGATGACCATCCACGTCGAGTTGATGCCGACGTGCCTGGCCGCCTTGGGGCTGGCCCCGAAGACGTCCATCCGGAGGCCGAAGGACGTCCGGGTGAGCACGAACTGCGCCACGACCGCGAGCACGATGGCGAGCACGAAGCCGATGTGGATCTGGGTGCCCGGGATGTAGGGCAGCAGCTGGTCGTCGGGGATCACCGCGGTCTGGGGCTGCGGCGTCGACGGGTCCTTGAACGGCCCCTTGATGAGGAGGTTCGCCACCCCCACCCCGATGAACGACATGACGAGGGAGGTGATGATCTCGTTGGTGCCGTAGCGGGCCTTGAGGATGGCCGGGATGAGCGACCACACCGCCCCGACGAGGATCGCGCCGACGAAGATGATCAGCGTCGCGAGCCACGCGGGCATGACGGCGAACAGGTACGGGCCCATCCCCGAGGCGACGACCGCGCCGAGCAGGTACTGGCCGTTGTAGCCGAGGTTCCACAGCTGACCGCGGAAGGCCACGATGAGGCCCACCGCGATGATGACGAGCGGCGCCATCAGCACGAGGCTGCGCTGCCAGTTGCCGCCGGAGAGTCCGTACGTCCAGACGCCCTGGAAGAAGGCGAGCGGGCTGCTGCCCATCGCGAGCATGATGAAGCCCGCGACGATGAGGGCGAGAAGCACGGGCAGGATCGAGCGGACGAGTCCGTCGACGATGGCGCGCCCCCTGCTCTGCTCGATGCCCCTCAGCGCGGGCCGCTGGCCGGCCGGCTTCAGCTCCGGTTCGGTGTCGATGCTCATCGGGTCTGCTCCGCTTCCAGGACGTCCTCGCCCTCGATGGCGCCGGTCATGTAGTGGCCCACCTTCTCGGCCGTGCCGGGGCCGTCGTTCGTGACGCCGCCGACGATCTGCCCGCTCGAGATGACCTCGATGCGGTGCGACAGCTCGACGAGCTCGTCGAGGTCGGTCGACAGCAGGAGCACGGAGCCGCCCTGGGCGGCGAAGTCGATGAGGATCTCGCGGACGAGCCTCACCGTCTTCAGGTCGAGCCCGTACGTGGGCTTGTTGACCACGACGAGCCGTGCGCCGTGGGTGAGCTCGCGGGCGAGCAGGATCTTCTGGATGTTGCCGCCCGAGAGGGTGCCGGCGCGGGTCGCCGGCGACGGGGTGCGGATGCCGTACTCCTCGATCAGGCGCTCGGCCTCTGCGTCGACGGCCTTGCGCTGGATCTGCCCGAACCTCCAGAACGGGCGCTGCCCGATCCGCTTGATGACGAGGTTGAGCGCGACCGACATCGAGCCGACCGTGCCCTCGTGGAGGCGGTCGTCGGTGACGTAGCGGAGGCCCAGCTGCTGCCTCGCGCGCACGCCCTGCTTGGTGACGTCCTGACCGTCGAAGCGGACCGTGCCCGAGGAGGCCGAGCGCTGCCCGGCGACCACCTCGGCGAGCGCACCCTGCCCGTGTCCGTCGATCCCCGCTATGCCGAGGATCTCGCCCTCGTGCACGCGGATCGTCACATCCCGCGCCTCGACGTCGCGGCCGTGTCCCTTGCTCGAGACGCCGGTGAGCTCGAGCCGCACGGGGCGCGAGGCGAGGTCGATGCCGCGGGTCTCGCGCGAGGCGTCGACGGCCCCCGCGAGCTCGGCGGCGTCATCCACCTTGGCGAGGTCGTCGCCGAACATGGCTCGGAGGATGGCATCCTGCGCCTGCTGCTCGCTGTAGCTGCGCAGCTCGTCCACCCCGATGTGGCCGACGTTCCGGCCGCCCCTCAGCACGGTGACGCAGTCGCCCATGGCGTACGCCTCGCGCAGCTTGTGCGTGATGAAGACGACGGCGAGACCCTGCGCCTTCACCCGCGCCACGCTCTCGCCGAGGTGCTCGATCGCCTGGGGCGTGAGCATCGAGGTCGGCTCGTCGAGCACGAGGAGGCGGCTGCCCTTCCAGATAGCCTTCGCGATCTCGACCTGCTGCTGCTGGCCGAGCCCGAGGTCGGAGGTCAACGCGTGCGGGTCGATGCGAGCGCCGAGCAGGTCGGAGAGCTCGTCGAGCCGCTCCAGCGCCGCCTTCTTGCCCTGCAGGAACCTGGTCTCGCCGAGCATGAGGTTCTCGAGCACGGTGAAGGCGGGCACCAGCGTCGAGTGCTGGTGGACGACGCCGATGCCGTAGTCGACGGCGATCTTCGGCGAGTTGATGGCGACCGGCTTGCCGTTGATCGAGATCGTGCCCGAGTCGGGCTGCTGCATGCCGGCGAGGATGCTGATGAGGGTCGACTTGCCGGCACCGTTCTCACCGAGCAGGCAGTGCACCTGGCCGCTGACGATGTCGAGCGAGATGTGGTCGTTCGCCACGACCCCCGGGAAGGCCTTCGTGATCTCGTGGAGCGAGATCACGTCCGGGGGCGGTCGGTGATGTCACGGGGCGGGTCTCCTAGCGTGGGGCGGGCGGCGCCGGACCGGGGTCCGGCACCGCCCGGGAGGGTGTGGGTCAGGCGCCCTTCTTGGCGATCACCGCGGTGACCTCGTCGGCCGTGCTGGCCGCGGTGGGCGTGATCGACCCGTCGGCGATGCCCTTCTTGGCCGTGTCGATCGCGGACTGGATCTCCGCGGTCAGGTTCGCGGTCTCCTGGAGCGAGAGGCCGCCGTTGTCGACGGTGAGGTCGTAGCCCTCCTTGCCGAACGAGCCCGCCTCGATGTCGGCGATCGCCTTCTCGTAGGTGGGTCCGTAGTTCCAGAGCACCGAGGTGAGCAGCACGCTCGGGTCGCTGAGGCCCGAGGTCACGTCGCCGATGTCGGCGATGTACTTCACGCCCGGGGCCGCCTCGACGGCCTGCAGGTAGCCGTGGGTCGCGCCGTCGCCCATGCCGAAGATGACGTCGGCGCCCGAGGCGATGAGCTGCTCGGTCGCGGTCTTGCCGCCCGCCGCATCCGCGTAGGCCGCGGGCCCGACGGAGGTGTAGAGGACGTTGATCGACGGGTCGACGCTGTAGACGCCCTCGGCGAAGCCCGCGGCCATCTTGAACCAGTTGAGGTCGTCGGCGGAGACCACGATGCCGATCGTCTTGCTCTTCGTCGTCATCGCCGCGGCGATGCCGGCGAGGTAGCCGCCCTCCTGAGCCTCGGTCTTGGTGACCGCGACCTTGCCCGGGATGTTGTCGCCGGCATCCTGGATGAGGATCGGCACGTTCTTGTCCTGCGCGACGCTGGTCGCGGCGACGCCGTAGCCGGACGCGTGGGCGATGATGAACTGCGCACCGCCGTCGGCCACCTGGCCGAGCACGGTCTCCGCGTTGTCCCACCCGGCATCCGGCACGAGGGTGACCTCGATGCCGAGGTCGGTGGCCGCCTGGTCGGCGCCCATGAGGCCGGCCTGGTTCCAGCCGAAGTCGGACTCGTTCTCGGGGGCGACGAGGGCGAACTTCGTCACCTCGGTGCCCGCCGAGGAGGTGGAGCCCGCGTTGGAGTCGTCGCCGCGGCCGCCTGAACAGGCTGCGAGTCCGATCGCGAGGGCGCCCGCGGCCGTGAGCGCGGCGACGCGGGAGACGGTGCGGCTGCTGTTGCCGCCAGTGAATGTGAACATTGCCGAACGATCCTTCCGAGTGGACGATGCCCCGAACCGCTTCGTTGTGTTCCGGTGCACTTTCTCACAATGTGTCGGGGTAGCGATACAGTATGAGAAGACGCCGACAGCGTCAACGATGAGTTCCGAGGATTTACACCACGGAAACACGCACCCTCGACGATGAGGGAAAGGAGGTCCCTCATGACCCGTCGCCGTGCTCTCATGCTGCCCGCAGTCGCAGCCGCCCTCATCCTCACCGGATGCACGAGTGCTCCCGCACTCTCCGCCGAGGATCGAGCCGCTCTCGACACGCTAGCCCAGGTGGCCGGTCCGACGTCGGGCGTCGACCCCTCGGTCGTCAGCTCCACCGAGTGCTGGCTGCCCTCCGACCACCTCATCGACGACCCGTCTCTCGACGGCACCACCTGGAAGGTGCTGTGCCGCGTGCACTACACCGACAAGACCGGAGACCGGTATCAGGACACCACCTGCATCGGCGACTTCGCGACCGAGCCGATGCTCGACCACTGCTACCGGTGGGCGCACTACGACTTCGCCCCGGAGTTCGGCGACGCCCCCGCGGTGAAGGCGGGCTGAGCGGATGGACGTGTTTCGACTTCGTAAACTCGGCCGCCCGCTCTTGACAGGCGAAAATCAGTTCTCATAACGTGAGCGTCACTTAGCGCATCATAAGAAACCGTGGAGGTGCAGTCCGATGGCGGACCCGAAGGTGTATCTGCTCGACGGCGGGACGCTCGTGATCGACGAGTCCGACGTGCACTGGCACATCAACGCGGGCAACCCGGTGCGGTTCCCCGTCTACAGCGTCCTCATCGAGCATCCGGATGCGCTGATCCTCTACGACACGGGCTTCGACCTCGACCACGTGAACCGTGTGCTGCCGTTCGAGCTGCCGGAGCAGACCGAGGAGCAGACCATCCCGGCGCAGCTGGCGAAGTGCGGCTACTCGCCCGAGGACGTCGACATCGTGGTCAACTCGCACTTCCACTTCGACCACGTCGGCGGCAACAAGCACCTCACGAAGGCCACCACCCTGGTGCACAAGGAGGAGCTGCGGCACGCGAAGGTGCCCGAGCCCTTCGAACGCCTGGGCTACTCCGACCTCTCGTTCGACCACGAGGGCGTCACCTACAAGCCCATCTCGGGCGACTACGAGATTGTGCCCGGCGTGTGGCTGTTCGAGACGCCCGGGCACACCATCGGCCACTACTCGCTCCTCGTCGAGATGCAGAACGAGCGCAGCATGCTCTTCTGCGGCGACGCCGCCTACACGCGCACGACCCTCGAGAAGGAGTGGATCGCCGGCTTCCACCTCGACCCCACCAAGTCGGTCGAGGCGATCCGCCGGCTCAACTACCTGGCCAGGACGAAGGACGCCGACGTCTACCCCTCGCACGAGCTCGAGCCCTACCTGGAGTGGAAGCTCGCCCCCGAGTCCTACGGCGGACACTGACCCCGTCGACCCGACGCATCCGTCTCACCCACATATATAGAGGAGCATCACCGCCATGACCGATACAGCCCAGCGCGTCGCCCTGGTCACCGGAGCAGCCCAGGGCATCGGGGCCGCCATCGCCGACGAGCTCGCCGCCGACGGCATGAAGGTCGTCGTCGCCGACGTGAACGCCGAGGGCGCCCAGGCCGTGGCCGAGCGCAACGGCGGAGTGGCGAAGACCCTCGACGTCAGCGATCAGGATGCGGTGAACCGCACGATCGCCGAGATCGTCGACGAGCTCGGCCGCATCGACGTGCTGGTCAACAACGCCGCCCTCGTGCCGCTCACGCCGTGGGCCGACATCACCTTCGAGGAGTGGCGCCGCGTCATGTCGGTCAACCTCGACGGCATCTACCTGGTGACCCACGCGGTCACCGAGGTGATGGGCAAGGCGGGGTACGGCCGCGTCGTCAACATCGCGTCGAACACCTTCGTCGCGGGCACCCCCGACTGCGCCCACTACGTGGCGACGAAGGGCGCCTCGATCGGGCTCGTCCGCGCGCTCGCCGGCGAGCTCGGCCGTCTCGGGATCACGATCAACGCCGTCGCGCCCGGCATCATCGCCAGCGAGGGTGTGCTCTCGGGCCCCCACGCCGCCGGCTTCGACTACGTGGTGCCCATGCAGGCGTTCGCCCGTCGCGGCCTCCCCCAGGACGTCGCGCCCGCGGTCGCCTTCCTCGCCTCCGAGAAGGCCGGCTGGATCACAGGGCAGACCCTCGTGGTCGACGCCGGGCACACCCGCAACTGACCGCCCGATGCACTCCGATGTCCTGATCATCGGGGCGGGCTCGGCCGGGAGCGTCGTGGCGAACCGCCTCAGCGCGGATCCGGACCGGCGCGTCACCGTGCTCGAGGCCGGCACCCGGGTCACCGATCCCGAGATGCGCCGGCCCGAGCTGTGGCCCTTCATCCACGGCCGCCGCTACGACTGGGCGTACCGCACCACCCCGCAACGCGGGCTCGCCGGGCGTTCGCTCGAGTGGGCCCGCGGCAAGGGCCCGGGCGGGTCGAGCCTCGTGCACGCGATGGCGCACATGCGCGGCTGCCGCGCCGACTTTGACCGCTGGGTCGAGGCGACGGGCGACGACCGGTGGTCATGGGATGCGCTGCTTCCCTTCTTCATGCGCTCCGAGTCGTTCTCGGGCGGGGCGGACGCGGTGCACGGCGCCGACGGTCCGCTGCCGGTGATGCTGCCGGGACCCGAGCTCTCGAGCCCGCTGGTGTCGGACTACCTGGCCGCGTGGGAGTCGCTCGGGGTGGCCCGGATCCCGGACCACAACGGCGGCGAGATGCTCGGGGCGACCCCGAACTCGCTCACCATCCGCGATGGTCAACGGGTCACGGTGTCGGACGTGTACCTCGATCCGGTGCTCGACCGCCCGAACCTGACGCTGCTCACCGGCGTGGATGTGCACCGGCTCGTCCTGTCGGGGTCCCGCGTGTCGGGTGTGGCGGTCTCCCTCCACGGCGTCGACGAGGTGCTCACCGCCGACGAGGTGATCCTCTGCGGCGGCTCGATCGGCGACCCGCTGCTGCTCATGCGCTCGGGGATCGGCGACCCGGCCGTACTCGCCGCCGCCGGCGTCGACACCGTGATCGAGTCGACCGGCGTCGGGTCGAACCTGCATGATCACCTGCTCGGGGCCGGCAACCTCTACCGCTCCACCCGACCGGTGCCCCCGACGCGGCTGCAGCTCTCGGAGTCGATGACGTACCTGTCGCTCGACGGGCTCTCCGTGACCTCGGGTCCCGCTGACATCGTCGTGGGCTGCGTCGTGGGCCCGAGCGCCTCCGAGTCGTTCCCCGACCACGGCGTCGCACCCGGCGAGGGGTACACGCTGCTCTTCGGCGTGACCAACCCGACGAGCCGAGGCTCGCTCCGCATCTCCGGGCCCGACCTCGCCGACGAGCCGATCATCGACCCGAACTACCTCGACACCTCGCACGACCGCGCCGCGTTCCGTGCGGCGCTCGAGCATGCGCGGCTCGTGGGCGGCTCCGATGCGCTCGTCGGCTGGCGCGACGTCGAGGTGCTGCCCGGCGCATCCGTCTCGACCGATGCCGAGGCGGACGCCTTCATCGCCCGCGCCGCGATCACCCACCACCACCCGGTGGGCACCCTCTCGATGGGCGCGTCCGACGCCGCGCCGGTGACCCCCGCGCTCGGCTTCCGCGGCCTGACGAACCTGCACGTGGTCGACGCGTCCGTGATCCCCTCGATCACCGCGGGCCCCGTCCACGCCTCGGTGCTCGCTCTCGCGGAGTCCTTCGCCGCCCGCTACCCCGCGTAACCCCCGGGCTTTGTCCAGGTTTCCGTCGTGGAAGCGGCGTTTCGCGACGGAAACCTGGACAAAGCCGGGGGTGGGGGCGAGGGGCGAAGCCCCAGGCGCTACGCCCCGAGGAAGAGCCGCTGGGCGGTGCCGTGCATCACGGCGTCGAGGTCCTCCGGGGCGAGGCCTGCGAGCTGCACCTTGAGCTGCTCGACCCGCGGCTCGTGCCACGGGCCGTCGGAGCCGTACATCACGCGATCCGCCCCCACCTTCTGCACCGCCTCGAGGATCTTCACGCTCATCGGCATGCCGCTGGTCTCGAGCCAGACGTTCGGATGCCGCTGCGCGACCCCGATCGAGGCGTCGATGTAGATGACGTTGCCGTGCCCCATGTGGCCGAGGATGATCTTCGCGTCCTCGTACCGGGAGATGAGCTCCTCGATGCTCCAGGGCAGCGAGAAGATCGGGTGCCCGCAGTGGATGAGGGCGGGGAGGTCGTGCTCGATGAGCACCTCGATGATGGGCCACACCATCGGGTCGTCCGGGTGGAACCCGTCCATCAGCGGATGCAGCTTCACGCCGCGGAACTTCGGGTCCTTCAGGTACTCCCGGAGCTCGGGGACGGGATCCCCGAGCTTCGGGTTGGCCCAGTACAGCCCGTAGGCCCCAGGGATGTCCTGGATCACCCGACGGACCATGGCGTTGTCCTGGTGGAACACCATCGCCGTGTCGATGCCGTTCTCGGCGAGGTAGGGCGCGAGCCTGTCCTCGTCGAGCTTCACGCCGAACGTCGGGAAGTCGCCGACGTGCATGTGAGCATCCGTGATGGGCATCGGCTCAGCTCACTCGGAGTCGTTGGAGAAGGTGCCCACGTAGCGCGCGGTCTCGAGCACGTCGCCGGCGTACTGGGCGAGGAACTCCTCGCGCGTCGGCGCGCCCTCGACGTGCTTCCCCAGGGCGTACACGTGGAAGAAGTAGTGGTGCACGCCGTGCCCGGCCGGGGGCTGAGGGCCGTACCAGACGTTCTGGCCGGCACCCATCGGGCCCACCGTCACACCGTCGGCGGTGACGTCGAGGGTGGTGGTGTCGGGGGCGATGCCGTAGACGACCCAGTGGGTGAAGCCGTTCGGGAGCGGCGCATCCGGGTCGTCGACGATGAGCGCCAGCTCGACGGTGCCCTCGGGGGCGCCGGAGAAGTGGACGACGGGGGTCTCGTTGCCGCCGTCGGCCGAGAGGCGGTCGGGAATGCGGCCGAGGTCCTCGAAGTCGGGGACCGAGACGGTGAGGTCGGCGAACATGGGCATGAGGGGTGTCCTTTCGATCAGGATCCGAGAACGCGGTCGATCTCGGCGGCGACGAGGTCGGGGACCTCTTCGGGGATGTAGTGGTCGGTGTCGGGCACCTCGACCCAGCGGTCGGCGGGTCGATCGGCTCGGGCGCGCGCCCACGCATCCACGCTCACGATCCTGCTCCCGTCACCTCGGAGGTGGGTCATCGGTACGGCGACCTCACGGAACTCGGTGTCGAACGGGGTGCGGAAGCCCTCGATGAGCCGCCGCATCGCGTCGGGCGAGGCGAGCGGCACCCAGCCGCCGGCCTCCGCCATCCGATACCCCCAGCGGGCCCGCCGCGAGACGGCGCCGGGAAGGATGCGGGTGTACCGGTCGCGCAGGTACCGCTCGATCTCGTCGACGTCGGAGAACTCGCGGAAGCCCGCCGCGACCCGGACGTCGAGCTCGTCGAGCACGCTCGCCTCGACGTAGGGGGTGTAGTCGACGACGACCGCGCCCGCGACGCGAGACGGATGGCGGGCCGCCGCCAGCCATGCATTGCGGCCGCCGAGCGAGTGGCCGGCGAGGACGGCGTGGTCGAGGCCCAGCGCATCCAGCACGGTCACGACGTCGTCGGCGAAGTCGGGGCCGGTGTAGCCCGACTCGGGCTTGTCGCTCCGGCCGTGACCGCGCTGGTCGAGCGCGATCACGGTGGCACGGCTCTCCAGGGCGTCGCCGATCGGCTCCCACACAGCGTGGTTCGCCGACGTGCCGTGGAGCAGCACGACGGCGGGCCCGCTGCCGCGCACCCGGAACGCGAGGTCGACCTCGGCCCCCCGGGTGCGCGACAGACCGTCGCCGAGGGGCTCGACGGTGACGGCGGACGTCATCAGACGTTCGGGATGGACGACAGCGTCTTGCGGGCTGCGATGAGCCCGGTGATGATCTCCTTGCGCTTGGCGTCGACGTCGCCCTCGCCGTACTCGTACATGCCGCCGCCCGACTTGAAGCCGAGCTGGCCGGCGGCGATCTTGTCCTTGATGAGCTGCGGCGTCTCGGTGGAGGCGTCGAGCTCCTTGTTGAGGTAGCTCGAGACCGCCTGGTAGATGTCGAGGCCCGCCATGTCGAGCAGACGTGTGGGGCCGATCACCGAGAGCTTGTAGCCGATGCCCCACTTCACGCAGGCGTCGAGCCCCTCGGGCGTGACGATGCCCTCCTCGAGCAGCGCCATGCACTCGCGGAGGATCGCGTAGAGCACGCGGTTCTCGACGAAGCCGGCGATCTCCTTCTCGAGCACGGGCACGTAGTTGAACGACTTCACGATCTCGGTGAGCTTGCCGACGAGCGCCTCGTCGGTGGCCTGGCCGGGGATGATCTCGATCATCGGGATGAGGTGCGGCGGGTTCGACCAGTGCATGCCGATGAGGCGACCGGGCACGGTCATCGACTCGGCCATGGTCGTGATCGGGATGCCGGAGGTGTTCGTGGCGATGATGACGTCGTCTCCGATGCGGGCCTCGAGGTCGGCGAGCACCGACCGCTTCAGCTCGAGCTTCTCGGGCACGGCCTCGATGATGAGCTCGGTGTCGGCGAGCGCGGCGTCGAGGTCGGTGCCGAAGGTCACGGACCCGCCGGGCGCCGACGGCGAGTCGACCGCCGCGAGGACGTTCTGGACGACGCCATAGGCGGCTTCCGCCTTGGCGATGGCGTCGGCGGAGATGTCGTACAGGCGCACGGTGACACCCGCGCGGGCGAGGGTGGCGGCGATGCCGGGGCCCATGGTGCCCGAGCCGACGACGGTGGCGATGCTGGGAAGGCTGCTCATGCTTGCTCCTTGTTCACGGGAAGAGGGTCTGCGGATGCGCGGGGGGCGCATCTCACGGTGACGGGTCGTCAGATTCCGGGCGGGAGGGCGATCGGCGAGATGCCGAGGCCGAACTGCGCCTCGACGCGGTCGAGGCGGCGGTTGAAGAAGGTCCAGAAGTTGTGCTGGGCCTTCGGCGGGTAGATCCGGTCGAACTTCTCCTTGGTCTCCTCGACCGTGGGCTCGATCGGCGCGAAGCCGGACGACTTCAGGTCGACCTGGAACCGAGCGGCCTTCTCGAGGAAGATCCCCGTGAGGGTGACCTCCGCCACGGTCGAGCCGACGAACGCGACGCCGTGGTTGGCGAGCAGGATGGCCTGCGCGTCGCCGAGCGCCTCGGCGGCCGCGACGCCGAGCGGCACCGTGGTGATGATGTGGCTCGTCTCGGCGAACCGCGGCACGCCTTCGTACGCGAACCAGACCCCGTGGTTGTTGTAGGGCTTGAGCGCCTCTTCGGATGCACCCAGCACGGTGGCGTAGTGCGAGTGCGAGTGGCCCACGAAGTTGACGTCGGGGCGTGCCTTCATGATCTCGGCGTGCAGCGGCCACTCGAGGTGGCGGAGCCCGGTGCCCTCGAGCACCGTGCCGTCGAAGTCGATGAGGATGAAGTCGTCGCCCTCCACCTCGCTGAGCGCGAGGTTGCCGCGCTTCAGCCAGAGGCCGCGGCCGAACGGGTCGCGGAACGACAGGTGTCCCATCGACATGTCGCCGTGGCCCTCGAGCTCGAGGATGCGGTGGGCGCGGGCCACGTCGGCGAGCACGCTCGCGATCGACTGGTCCTCGAAGTACTGCGTGTGACTGTAGGTCATCGGGCTCCTCCTAGTTCGTGCCGGCGAGGACGTCGGCGACGGTCATGCCGCCCACACGAGCGTTCACCCGGCCTCCCGTGGCGACCGCCGCGATGATCACGAGCTCGTCGGGGCGAGGGGCGTCGGGAAGCGCCACGGTGATCGCGTCGTAGTGCGACCGCACGTACACCTCATCCTTGTATGCCAGAGGGATGTCGATGGTCGTCCCCGCCGCGGCGGTCTTCGTCGCCGACGAGATCCAGGCCTTCCCGCCGCCGACGGCGTCGCGGAGGGCGTTGCCGAAGACGGTCGTGACGCACGCCACGACGTGCTCCTGCTCACCGGCGAGGCCGGCGATGCCGCCCTTGCCGTAGCTCTCGGCCGGGCGTCCGCCGAGCAGGGCCAGCGCCCGCTCTCCGAGCTCGGTGCCGATGCTCGCACTGGGCTCCGTGAGCGGGGATAGGTCCTCCACCCAACGGCCCGCGAACGGGTTCTTGATCACCACGGCGACGGCGGCCTTGACGAGGGGCTGCTCCGGCGCCGGGCCGAGATCGTGCACGGTCTCCTGGACGAAGGAGTGGAAGGCGCGGACGTCGTAGTACGGATCGATGCTCATGCGTGGACCTCGTGTCGGTGCGGATCGGTCGGGTTGTAGGTGGCGGTGACGACGCTGTCGCCCTGGAACTGGTTGCCCTTCGCCATCTCGCGGGTGTCGGCGTACCACTGGGAGCGGTCCTGGGCGATGTCGGTGTACGGACGCTCGAGCCGCTCCCAGTCGATGAGGGCCGCGGGGATATCGTCGGCCTCGGTCGCCGCGACAGCGAGGGTCCAGGCGTTCTGCATGGCGCATCCGGCGCCCTGGGCGAGCGCCGGGCACATGGCGTGAGCGGCGTCGCCGATGAGCGCCACCTTGCCCTCGGTCCAGTGGTCGAGGCGCGTGGTCTGGTAGCCGTAGTAGCGGCCGGGGGTGTCGGCGGCGTCCTTCAGCACCGGCGCGAGCTGCGGGAAGATGCTCGTCCAGAGGTCGAGGTCGATCGGCACCCGGGAGCCCTGGGCATCGGCCGCGGGCGACATGAGGGCGATGTAGAGCTCGTCGTCGTTCGCCGGCGTGTAGAGCACACGCAGGACGCGCGGTTCGAGGTTCCAGAAGTCGATGACGTTGTCCCACTCGGTGTCGGGCTCGAGCGCCTGCAGCTCGGCCTTGCGGCGGGGGACGAGGAAGCGCGTGATTCCGTCGCGCGAGCGCTCCCGCTTCAACGGGATGTTCAGGGAGTCGCGCACGGCGGATCCGACGCCGTCAGCGCCGATGATGAGGTCGGCCTCGGCAGACTCGCCGTTCGCGAAGCGGATCGTGCCGTCGGGGGTCGCCCCTACGACCTCGGAGCCCGCGACCACCTCGACGCCCGCCTCGCGCGCCGCGACCAGCAGCGTCTGGTAGAGGTGCGGGCGGGTCATGGTGCGCCAGCGGATCCCGTCGAGCGTCTCCTGGGACTGGATGACGTTGTTCATCCTGGTCTCGTAGGCGGGCGGGGTCATCGAGTTCGACATCAGGTCCGGACCGGCCTTGATCTTGTCGATCACCTGGAGGCTGTTGTTCCACAGCACGATCCCGGCGCCCTCGGTGCGCAGATCGGGTGAGCGCTCGTGGAGGCGGACGCTCCATCCCTTCTGAGCCAGTGCAGCGGCCGCGGTGAGGCCCGCGAATCCGCCACCCGAGATCTCGGCATGACGTCGGCGTTCGGTCATCTGTTGCTTCCTTCCAGTGGGTCGTGCAGCGCCGGGTAGGGCAGCTCGGCCGCTCGGGTGCGATCCCGGCTCAAATTCTTACATTTTGAGTCTTGATTATCGCAGTGGTAGAGATTCTGCACTGCGTTCGTGGCCGTGCGCAAGAGAGCACCACCGTCCGGTGCGACGTTTTACACGGCCGTAACGCGATGCGCTGAACAGCGGTCCACTAGGTTGGAGCCAGGGCGCCGAGGTGTCGGCCGCCCGGCGATCCAAGCTCCTTGGCGCGCGACGACGACGTGGGCGGGGAACGATGGCACGACGCAGACGATCGACGGCGGATTCCGCGAGCGCGACCGAGGATCCGGGCCTCAGCCGCCGCGTGCTCCTTGGCCTGGCGGCGACCGGCGGAGTGGGCGGGCTCCTGTGGTCGACGGGCAGCGGCGGGCCGGCCTCGGCCGCCTCCGCAGCGGCCTCACCCGCCGTGCCGATGGCACCCGCCGTGCCCGGCGGCACCGCCACGGTCACCTCGGGCCTGACGCCCTTCCCGCAGCAGAACGACCTGAACTTCCAGACGCAGTTCAACTACGGCGAGGCCGCCTACGGCGCCGCGGAGGTCGGCGAGGTCGCGGCCGCCGTCGAGGAGGTGCAGGCGGCGCTCGCGCAGATCGGCACGGCGAACCTGCCCGTCTACCAGCCCTACAACGACACGTTCGAGGCTCTGGCTGCGCGACTGGCGGCGGACGCGGATGCCGAGAAGGCCGCCGGCCGACTCGCCAGCGCCCGCTCGAAGTACCTCCGTGCCGCGGGCTACTACACGGCCGTCCTGTTCTTCATCCTCGGCGGGGACGCTCCCACCCGGGAGGCCGACGTCTACCGGGCGATGCAGCGGTGCTGGGCCGAGGCCGCTGCTCTCCTCGAACCGGTCTGGACCCGTGTCGAGATTCCCATGGCGGTGCGGTTCCCGGATGCGTCCGGGACCCCTGTCACGCGGACCGTCACCGTGCCCGCCTACTGGGCCCGGGCATCCGGAACAGGCCCTAGGCCCACGGTCATCATCAACAACGGCAGCGACGCGCAGCTCGTCGACACCTTCGCCTTCGGCGGGGCTGCCGCGCTCGAGCGCGGCTACAACGCGCTCATGTTCGAGGGTCCGGGGCAGGGGTCGCTGCTGTTCGAGCAGGACATCCCGTTCACCCCCTACTGGGAGGACGTGGTCACGCCCCTCGTCGACTTCGTGCTCGGCCAGCCCGAGACCGATCCCGACGCGGTCGCCCTCACCGGCTGGAGCTTCGGCGGACTGCTCGTGATGCGCGCCGCCGCGCACGAGCACCGGATCAGAGCGGTGGTCGCCGATCCGGTCTTCTACAACCCGCTCACCCCATACGCCCAGCTGCAGGGCATCCCGAACGACGTCTGGGTGAACGACGTGTACCCCTCGTTCCCGAAGCACGGGCCTCAGGGCCAGGATGCGCTCCGCTTCCTTCTCAACAAGCGGGGTGAGATCTTCGGCAAGGCCTTCCACGACCAGGCGCTGACCGGGGTGGTCATCCAGGACCTGGTGGGTCTCCTGGCTGCGATCGGCTCGTACTCGGGCGACGCCGCGCTGTTCGGCGCCATCACCGCCCACTCGCTGCTCCTCACCTACGAGGGCGACGACTTCTTCACCGGCCAGGACGTCGACGTGCGGTCATGGCTGACGTCGGTCGCCTCGCTCAGCCAGCACGACTTCACCGCCGCGGAGGGCGCCCAGTTCCACTGCGCACCCATGGCGCCGCAGGTGCGGAACGAGGTCGTGTACGACTGGCTCGACGGCATCGTCGGACGTGTGCCCACACCCCCGGCGCCTCCCGCGCCGATCGTCCCGCCCGCGCCGGTCTCCGGCGGCGGGTCCGCCTCGACTCTCGCAGCCACCGGCCTCGAGGCGGGTCCGATAGCCGCGATCGCCGCGGGGCTCGCCACCGCCGGAGCCGGCGCGGTCGCCCTGGCGTCGCGCAGCGGTGTCCCGCGACGGACGTCGTAGCGCCGGGAGAGAGCACGCCCGTGATCGCACGAGTCTGGACGGGTCAGATCCTGACCGCGGACAAGGCCGCCTACCGAGACTGCGCGGAGAGCATCCGCGTGCCGCTGACGCGGGCGGTGGACGGCAACCTCGGCGTCTGGGTGCTCACCAGCGACCTCGACGCGGGCTTCACCGAGGTGCTGATCATCTCCCACTGGGCCTCTCCCGAGGCCCTCGAGGCCTGGGCCGGGTACGACATCGACAGTCCCGTTCTCCTGGAGGAGGAGGCGCACTTCTTCCTCCAGAGCTCGCCCACGGCCCGGCACTACACCCTCGCGGCGGGCTCCCCCGACGTGGGCGCGCTGCTCAAGGGCGCCGACTGAGGCTGCCGGGTGTACCGCGCCTGCGCCGCGCCCGCCACGGCGAAACGTCCCAGGTCGGGAGCCGTCGTCAACAAGCCGTCAACAAAGGTAGGCGTCAGAGACTGTTGAGAATACGGGGTTTCGAGCCGGGTGGCCTGTTCGTTGCGGTTCTGCGATCAACGAGCCATCAACAATCAGCGGACTGGTTCCGAGAAACCGGCGGCCCAGAAAGGGATGTAGCGGCGGTTACGCGGACCGGCGTTCTTGTCGTAGGCGACGACGAGACCGCGGTCAAGCGCTTGCTTGATCAGTCGGGAAGCGATCGACTTGTTCTTCTCCTCGATGCCGAACCGCTGGCGGATCGAGCTGTTCGTCGTGTCCTTCCGTGAGACCTGATTGAGGCAGGCGTGAAGGTACACGGCTCGCGCACGCTCGTCAGGTGTCATGCTCCCGAGCGGCCGCGGCGACAACAGTGTCACGCGGGTGGTGTCCGAGGTGGTCAGCACCTCCGGAGCCGGCAGCTGGTGGAACTCGACTTCGAAAGCGACCTTGTCCCAGCCGCTTCCGCGCTCCTCACAGATCCCCATGCGCCGCATGAGTGCCGCAAGCCCTTCATTCCGAGACTTCGGCGGAGTATCGATGAGCCGTGCCGGGTCAACGATGGGCGAGCCAGGGTTGGATATCTCGACGCGATCATCGAAGACCTCCACGATCGGGCCCGATCCTGTGATGGCGAAGTCCTGGTGGATGAGTGCGTTCGCGATGAGTTCGCGGATCGCCAACGGTGGGTAGAGCGGTGTCGTCGTCCGAAGCGCCACGCCGATCGCCTCGTTCGCGGGGAAGAATGCGCTGACGTAGTCGATGAGCCCCTCGAATCCAGAGGCATAGCCGCGTCCGCCGACCTGCTCTTTCGTCGTCTTCAGCCGATCGACCCCGTCGTAGCGGATGACACGAAGGGCTTTACGCGAAAGCGAGGGGAAGTCCGTCAGCCGCTTCGCGAGCAGGATGGCTCCGAGGTTCGTGACCTTCCACCCGGCGCCCGCCATACGGACGATCAGGCTGTCGTTCTCCAGAGCGCCGAGAATCCCGACCCGGTTCTCCGGGAGTGACAGGCCGAGCAACTCAAAGTGTTTCGAAAGTTCAGCAAGTCGAGCACGTGCTCGTCCGTCAGCCGCTCCTTCGCAGCGCCGCCCTCCCGGCCGCGGTCGTCAAAAGCGCGCCACAATCGCCGAGCATGATCTGGATAGCGATCCAGCTCCTGCGTGTTCTCACTCACCCGAACGAAGGCCCTTGGCCCGAACCTCACGGGCTCGAAGGACGCGGGCACGACCGTGAGCACAACGAGCCGCAGCCCACCGATCTGGACGGTCTCGAACTCGAAGTGGATCTGGGGGTGGATCGAGTGTGCGAGCCACGCCTCAAGCGCCTCGTTGCCCTTCTTCGCCGTCTCCGGCGCGAACGTGGTGCCGACGATCTTGTGCGAACCATCCTCGACGCCCCAGATCAGGTAGCCGAAGTCCTGGCCGTTGATCTTCGCCGAGTTCGACAGCGCAGAGATGCGTTCAGCGATCATGGTCGGATCCGTGTTGTTGACTTTGAACTCGACCCACTCGGCCTCGGCCGGCAACGCGGTGAGCTGCGGGACGAGGTGAAGGAGCTGGTCCCGGGAATGGATCATGTCAGGCCTCCTCGCCTCCGTGTCGAGCATTCAGCGTAGTGATCGGTCTACGAAACGTCGGCCGGCCCGCCGCCGCATTGACTGAAGTTCCCGATGTGCACACCCTTAGCTCCATGCAGGGGCCTGCGGCACGCACGCTCCGGCGGCGACGGGGGCTGACGCCAGGCGCCCGAGCCGGGCGCGGAGGCGGCGGAGGACCTCGACGAGCGGGACGTCGTCGCCGCCCGTGAGCCACTGCTCGAGCGCCGCGTCGAAGAGGGCGGTGGCCACGGCCGCCGTCAGCACCGCATCCGCCGGGTCGACGCCGCCCGAGCGGAGCCCGTCGCGGATCGCGTCGGTGAGCACCGCGGACTTCAGGCGCTCCCGCTCGCGCAGCTGCGGCTCCGACTCCACGATCATCCGGCGGGCGCGGACGTCGTCCTTCCAGCGTTCGAGGTCGCCGGACGCCGCCGACTCGAGGCCGTGCATCGCGAGCGCCATCGGGTCGAGCCCCGGCGGGGCGGTCGCGAGCAGCTGAGCGACGACGGCGGGGAGCTCGCGCTCGCGCAGGAAGAGCACGTCGCGCTTGTCGGCGAAGTGCCGGAAGAACGTGCGTGTGGTCAGCCCGGCACGCTGTGCGATCTCGGGCACGGTCGCTCCCGCGAAACCCTTCTCGGTGAACAGCTCCATGGCGGCGCGCTCGAGACGGAGCGCGGCGTCGGGGGCCCAGCGAGGCATGGGGTCAGCCTATCTGATGGCATGTCGTGTCGTCAGTGCTATCCTGACGACACGACGTGCCATCAGGGCCTCGTCTCGAGAGGTGACATCATGCCGACCAACACCGCCGCCTGGCTGCCCGAGGCTCGCGCCGACCTCGTGGTCGGGCCCGCCACGATGCCCGAACCCGGACCGGAGGAGATGCTCGTCCGGGTGCGCGCGATCGCGGTGAATCCGCTCGACGACGTCAAGCAGTGGACCGGCGACCTCATGTACCGCTGGCTGCCGTATCCCGCGATCCTCGGGGAGGACGTTGCGGGAGAGGTCGTCGGCGTCGGATCCGGAGTCTCGCGCTTCGCACCGGGAGACCGCGTGGTCGGGTACGCCGTGGGCATGGAGCGCGGGCGGCGGCACCTCGCCGAGGGCGGGTTCCAGGAGTACGTGGTCCTGCGCGCCGACCTGGCCGCGCCGATCCCCGATCGGCTGTCGTTCGAGGAGGTCGTCGTCCTCCCCCTCGCCGTCTCGACGGCCGCCACCGCCCTGTTCCAGTCCGACCACCTCGCACTGCCCCATCCCGACCCGTCGCCCTCGACCGCACGCGCGCGGGCCGACCGCGGCACCGTCGTCGTCTGGGGCGGGTCCACGAGCGTCGGCAGCAACGCGATCCAACTCGCCGCCGCCTCCGGCCACCGAGTGGCGACCACCGCATCCCCGCACAACCACGAGCGGATGCGCGCGCTGGGCGCCGACGTCGTCGCCGACTACCGCGATCCCGCCGTGGTGTCGCAGCTGACCGCCGCCCTCCGCGGCGACCGCGTCGTCGGGGTCCTCGCCGTCGGGACCGGCTCGGCGCGGCCGTCGGTCGCGCTCGCCGCGGCGACGGGCGCCGCGCGCGTCGCGTTGGCGAGCCCTGCGGTCTCGTTCGGCGACCTCCCGCGGCGGGGCGGCCCCAGCCTGCGGGCGATGAGCACGATGATGCGACTGGGCCTCTCGACCTCCCTCACCCAGCTGAGCGCCCGTCGCCACCGCATCGACGCGCGCTTCGTGTGGGGCAGCTCGCTCATGACCAACGAGGTCGGCCGGATGCTCTGGGAGGACCACCTCCCCGCCGCCCTCGCCGACGGCAGGCACGTCTGCGCGCCGGAGGCCGAGGTCGTGGGCGACGGACTCGAGTCGGTGCAGACCGCCCTCGACCGCCTCCGCGCGGGCGTCTCCGCGCGGAAGCTCGTCGTCAGGCTCTGAGCGGCGCCCGCCGCTCGCCCGCGTCCGGGAATGTGCTCCCGCCCGCACGTGGTGCGGGTTGCGCCTGCTCCATGATCCGTCGCCGCCGTTACGGCCCCTACAGCGCATGAGGCGGGCCGAACCCGAACCACTCGTATTCGCCCCAGCGGGGTCAGGCGGCGGCGGCGCCGGCGGAGCGGGGGAGGGCGCCCGTGGACTCGCCGGGGATGAGGGTGCATGGGATGGTGTGGACGCCGCCCTCGTACTCGCCACCCTCGATGGCGTCGGCGAGGTAGCGCGCGGCGACGGCGCCGAGCTCGGTGAGGTTCGGGTCGATGGTGGTGAGCAGGCCGTCGTGCTGGCCGGACAGACCCGTGATGTTGTCCATGCCGACGATGGCGACATCCTCGGGGACACGGCGACCCGAGGCGCGGAGCACGTCCTGCACCGCGGCGGCGATGGTGTCGTTGCCGCAGAACACGGCGTCGAACCGTTCGCCGCTCTCGAGCAGGCGGCGGGCGGCGTGGATGCCCCACTCGCGGGTCCAGTCGCCGCTGAGGGGCTGGCCGAGCACAAGCGGCAGGCCGGCCTCGTCGAGTGCGGCGCGGAGCCCGTCGGCGCGGGCCTTCGCAGAGAGGTCGGAGGGCGCCGCGGTGATGTGGGCGATGCGGGTACGGCCGAGCCCGAGGAGGTGCTCGCCGGCGAGCCGCCCGGCGAGGAAGCCGTCGTGCATGAAGGACGGGTCGTGCGCGTCGTCGGAGACGCCGTAGGCGTAGACGACGGGCACCGAGAACCCCTCCGACACGGAGTGCATGTCAGATCCGGTGCCGTCGCCGATCACGAGGAGACCGTCGACCTTCCGCGCCTTGAGCTTGCGCACGGTGGCGGCGACCACGGTGCGGTCGAGGTGCGAGTCGTAGACCAGCACCGAGAGGTCGCGCTCGCCGAACGTCGTGGTCGCCCCCGTGAGCACGGGCATCGTGAACGTGCCGGGCGCGTTCTCGGCGAGGATGCCGATGGTGGCGCTGCGGCCCTGTGCGAGGAACTGGCCGAGCGCGTTGGGCTGGAAGTCGAGCCGCTCGGCCGCCGCGAGGATGCGCTTGCGCGTCGCGTCGGATGCTTTGCCCTGCCCCCGCAGCACCTTCGAGACGGTCGACACCGAGACTCCTGCAACGGCGGCGACGTCGCGCAGGGAAACCGCTTTTCTCTCCATCGTGGACCGATTCTAGGCCCTGCGGAGCACCCGGCACTACGCCGTCGGCGCCACCGAGATCTCGACGGTCGCGGTCAGCGTCTCACCGGGCTCGACGACCAGCGAACCCAGTCGATCGGTGCTCGGCCGGAACGGGTCGGACGACGGCTCCACACCCACCGCATCCACCCCACCCCACCAGGGGAAGCCCGTCGTGCCGCGCCGCTCCTGCCAGAGGTGCGCGCGCGGGAAGAGCGCACCGTCCCAGTGCATCGTGATCGTCGCGTCGAGCGCGGGCACCGAGAGGGCGCACACCCCCTGGGCTCCGTCGACGTCCGCGAACGACGTGCGCGGCGCTTTCACCACGTCGACCGGATCCGTGTCGCCGAGGCGGATCGTCGCCCCGTCGAGGAGCGCGCCATCCAGGGCAGGATGCTCGAGCCAGCCGAACGCGACGGGTCCCGGCCCCTCGTTGATCACATCCTGCGTGACGCGGATGGTCGAGCCGTCGAGCCGCAGACGGCGCACGAGCCGCAGCGGGACCGTGCGCAGCAGGACGGTCGCGTCGCATCCGCCCGGTGCCGCGGTCAGCCGCCAGACCCGCCAGGCCGCCTCGCCGTGGAACGGCTGCTCGACCCCGTCGATCGTGGCCGGGTCCCCTGACCGCGGCAGCACCACGTGCCAGCCGCCGCGATACCGGCGATGCCACTCGTGGCTGCTCACAGGCATCGACCACGGACCGTCCGGCTCCTCCGCCCACGGGGTGCGCAGCAGCAGCTCGCGCTCGGCTCCGCCGCGCGGATCCGCCCAGCGCAGCGACGCGACCCGAGCGCCCTCCGCCTCGACGACCGCCGAGAGGCGTCCCGCGGCGGCCGCGATGCGATCCGCCGCGGACGGCGTGACACGATCCTCAGACACCGGCGCCCACACTCTGCATGAGGTCGCGGATGCGCGCCACGGGCTGACGGACGAGCGCACCTCCCAGGCCCACGGCGACCGCGCCGGCGGCGAGCCAGTCGGCGGCGTCGTCGGGCCCGATGCCCCCGGTCGGCATGATCGCCACCGACGGCAGCACATCGCGGATCGCCTTGAGGTGCGCCAGTCCGCCGGTCGCCGCGGGGAACAGCTTCGCGGCGCCCCCGCCCACCTGCGCAGCCTCGGCGACCTCCGCCGGAGTGAAGCCGCCCGGGACGAAGGGCACAGTCCCGCCCGCCGCGGCGGCGGCGATGGCACTGACGGCGACCGGCACCCGGTAGGGCGAGACGAGGAACCGCGCTCCCGCGTCGAGTGCCTGTTGGGCCTGCTCGACGGTGGTCACGGTGCCGGCGCCGACGAGCACGCCGGGCTCGGCCTCATCCGCCGCGCGGCGCAGCACGTGCTGCCACCCCTCGGCCGTGGTCGTGATCTCGAGGGCGCGGACGCCGCCCTCGCGCACGACGTCGAGCTGCGCCTGCAGCGCGTCGGCGCCGTCGGCGCGCAGCACGGCCACGATCCGCGCGCGGCGAAGGGTCTCGATGAAGTCCGTCATCGTGCCACCCCCACTGCGGTCGCGACGAAGCCGGCGGTCGCGTCGATCCCGAAGGGCTCCGGGGCCCGCTCGCCCCGCCCCAGTGCCTCGCGCATCTCGGCGATCTCCTCCGCCGTCGGGAAGCCGTCGTGGTCACCCGGATCGGCCACCACCCTCGACGCGGTCCAGGCCGCGAGCGGCAGGGCGATCTCGGGTTCGACCCCCGCGAGCGTTGCCGCGATCCAGCCCGCGTTGAACGCGTCGCCCGCCCCGACGGGGAAGGTCGGCAGCGGCACCGGCCAGACGCCACCGCGCAACGTACGCCCATCCGCGAGGCCGACGAGCGCACCGCGGCGGCCGAGCTTCAGCACGACGGTCCGCGGACCCCGCTCGACGAGCGCCGCGAGCGCCCTCTCGGGGTCGGCCTCACCGGTGAGCAGCTGAGCCTCCTCCTCGTTGCAGAGGAGGGTGTCGACCGAGTCGATCACGCTGTCGACGATCTCGCGGATGCCGTCGTCGTCGACGAGCTGCGGCCGGTGGTTCACGTCGAGCGAGACCGGGACGCCGCGCTCCGCCGCCGAGCGGACGAGCGCCGTCCATGCCCACCGCGGACCCTCGCCGGTGGCCGGCGTGATCCCGGTGACATGCAGGAGGTCCACGCCGTCGAGCAGATCGCCCGGCACCTCCGCCGGTGACAGTCGGCTGGCCGCGGAGCCGGCCCGGTAGTGCTCGCTGCGCACGGTGTGGTCATCGAGGCGCCGCTTCACGATGAGGCCGGTCCGCTCGCCGTCGGCGTGGACGACGCGGGACGCGTCGATGCCCTCACGCCGGAGGGTGTCGAGCACGAGCGATCCGAATGCGTCATCGGCCGAGCGGGAGAACCACCTCACAGCGATGCCCTGCCGCGCCAGGCCGACGGCGGTGTTGAGCTCGGCGCCCGCCACGTGGACCGCGATCACCGTCGGGTCGACGTCGTCGACCGTGAGGGTGGCGAGCGGCTCACCGAGGGTGAGGACCACGCTCATGCGCGAGACACGCGATACACTCGTTCACATATGTGAATGCGGTTCATGTAGACGAACGATACGAAGGGGTTCGGATGCTGTCAAGCGGGCTGTCCCCCATCGGCGCGTCAGCGCGCATCCGGATGCGACCCTCCCGGCCGCAGTCCTCAGCGCCCGCGACGACCGAGGAGCGTGTCGATCTCGCGCGCGCCGTCGGCCAGAGCCGCCACGATCTCGGCCCGGTGCCCGTCGTCGAGGCGCGCGTCGGGCAGCGAGCAGCTCACCGCGTTCAACGATCCCGCGCCTGCGAGACCGACCGCGAAGCACGTGATCCCCAGGCTGTTCTCGCCGCGATCGACGGCGTAGCCCTCGGCGCGGATGCGGCCGAGCTCGTCACCGAGACGCACGCGATCGACGATGGTCTCGGGCGTGAGCGCCACCAGAGGACCAGGGCCGAGCACCACATCGAGCTGCTCTGCGTCCAGTCTGGCCAACAGCACCTTGCCCAGCGCGGTGGCGTGGGCCGGAAGCCGTCGACCGACGGCCGAGTACATCCGCAGCGGATGCACCGACTCGCGCTTGGCGAGGTACACGACGTCGGCGCCGTCGAGGCGGCCGAGGTGCACCGTCTCGCCGGTGCGGTCGGAGATGCCGTCGAGCGCCGAGCCGGAGAGCGCGACGACGTCGTCGGTCTCGATGTACGACGTGCCCGCCAGCAGCGAACGGATGCCGAGCCCGTAGCGGGTTCCGCTCGCATCCGCCTGCAGCCAGCCGCGGTCGGCCATGGTGTGCATGAGCCCGTGCAGGCTCGAGCGGGGGATGCCGAGCTCGCGCGCGATCTCCGCGATCGAGCGACGCTCGTCGTCGGAGGCCAGCAGCTCGAGGATCTCGAGGGTGCGCAGCGACGACTTGACCCCGCCCCGCACCGCGGTGCTCTCGCTGTCGGCCATGCCTCTCCCGGCTCCCTCGATTCTCGGACCCCCACACTAACGCCCTCCCGAAAGGACCCCGCATGACCTCCTGGACCGTGGCCTCCGACCACCGGAGCCTCCTCGCCGACGGCCGGCGCCGCTTCCTGCTGGCCGACACCGTGTGGGCGGCGTTCACCTCCCCGACCGACGCCGAGTGGCTCGACCACCTCGAGCTGCGCCGTCGCCAGGGCTTCAACGCGCTGCTCATCAGCGTGCTGCCCATCGTCCACGACCGGTCGGAGGCCGAGCGGACGCCCTTCGCCGTCTCCCCCGCGGGCGTCGACTTCGACGGCGGCGACGCCGACTACTGGTCGCACGCGGTCTGGGTGCTCGAGGAGGCGCAGGCGCGGGGCTTCACCCCGGTGCTCGTGCTGCTCTGGAACAACTTCGTGCCCGGCACCTGGGGCAGCGGGCTCACGCCCGACCACGTGCTCACGGAGCAGCAGACCGTCGACTACGTACGGCACGCCGTGCGGACGTTCGCTCCCTTCTCCCCCGTCTTCGCCATCTCGGGCGACGACGACCTCAACGACGACACCGCCCTCGAGCGCTACTCGCTCGCCGCGAGCGTCGTACGCGAGGAGGCGCCGGATGCGCTCATCACCTGGCACGACACACCGACCGCGCGGATGCCCGCCGCCCTCGCCGACGGCGCTCTCATCGATCTGCACGGGCTGCAGTCGGGACACAACGAGGCCTGGGACACGCTGCCCGCCGATCTCACCCGCTACTACCGCGGCCTCGGCGTCGAGCGGCCGATCGTCAACCTCGAGCCCTGCTACGAGGGCCTCGGCCGCTTCGCCGGCCGCGAGCGCCACCGGCGCGACGACGTGCGCCGGGCGAGCTGGACCGGCGTCGTCGCGGGCGCGAGCGCCGGGCTCGGGTACGGCGCCCACGGCGTGTGGTCGTGGCACCGCCGCGGCGCCGCCTTCACCGCGGAGGACGTGCACGGCACCCCGTTCCCGTTCTCGATCGCCGCCGGATTCGAGGGCGCGCTCGACGCCGCCTTCGTCCGGCGCGTGGTGGAGGAGGAGGACCTCTTCGGTCTCGTCGAGGATGCGACGCTGCTCGTCGAGGAGCCGTCGGGGGCGGTGGCCGGCCGGACCGGCGACACCGTCGTCGTCTACGCTCCCGAGCCCTTCGCCCTCACCCTCCGCGTCGACCCGGGCTCGACGGTCACCGCGTACGATCTCGAGCGGAGGCGTCTCGACGCCGTGCGAGCCACCCCGGTCGACGGCGGCCTGCGGATCGAGCAGCCCGAGTTCCTGGGCGACGCCCTCTACCTCGTACGACCGGCCGGATGACCAGGGCTACCGGATGACCAGGGCGACCGAATGACCAGCGCGGAGGAGAGCTGACGATGAGCGACGACGTCACCTTCTGGGTCGGCGGCTACACCCCCGAGATGGGCGGCTCGTCCGCCGGGATCTCGCGGTGGCGCGCCGACGGCGACACCCTCGTCGCGGCCGGCCCGGCGCATCCGACCACCTCACCCAGCTTCCTCGCGCGCCATCCGCACCTGCCCGTGCTGTACTCGGCCGACGAGTCGGCCGGCACGGTGAGCGCCTACCGCGTGACGGGAGACGGCGAGGAGCTCTCGGCGCTCGGCAGCCGCCCGGCCGGGCCGGCCGTGTGCCATGTCGCGGTGTCCCCGTCCGGCGACCACCTCGTCGCGACGTGCTGGGGCGACGGGACGGTCGCCCTGTACCCGCTCGACGCCGAGGGCGCCCTCGAAGAGCCCGTGCCCGCGGCTCCCGCGGTCGATCCGCACGCGGCTCTGCGGGCGACGACGTCCCCGCCGGCCGGGCTGGAGGCGAGCAGCCGCGCGCACATGGCGCTGTGGCTCGGGCCGACGGAGGTGGTGACGACCGACCTCGGCTACGACGTGCTCCGTGTGTTCGCCGTGCACGACGGCGAGCTGCAGCTCACCTCGACCGTCGAGCTGCCCTTCGGATGCGGTCCGCGCCACCTGGTCGCGCTGTCGGACGACCTGCTCGTGGTCTGCACGGAGTACTCCTGCGAGGCCCTCTCCGTTCTGCGGGACGGCGCAGAGCGCCGGGTCGTCGCGCGTCTGCCGCTGACCCCCGACAGCCCGCGGCCCGGCGAGACCGCCGCGCACATCGAGGCCTCGCCCGAGGGTCTCCTGCATGTCGGCCTCCGCGGCAGCGACCGGATCGCGGTGCTGCGCTGCGACTCCTCCGGAGAGCTCACCGGCCTCGCCGCGTTCCCCTCGGGCGGGGCCATCCCCCGGCATCACGTGGTCGACGGGCGGATGCTGCGGGTCGCCCACCAGGGATCCGACCAGATCACGACGCACCTGCTCGACGAGACCGGGCTCTCGACGGGCATCGTCGACCTCACGACGGTGGGCAGCCCCACCGTGCTCATCACGGGCTGAGCGACGGTGTCGGTGACGAAGACCCGGACCCTCATGGTCGGGTTCATGATCGGCGCGTTCGCGCTCGGCACCTCCGAGAGCGTGGTGGCCGGCATCCTGCCGCAGATCTCGTCGGGGACCGGGGTCGCCGTCGCTGGTGTCGGATCGCTCGTGCTCGCGTATGCGGCGACCGTGACGGCGCTCGGTCCGCTCGTCACCGTCGCATTGTCGCGGTGGAGCACCCGCCGGACCCTGCTCGCGCTGCTCCTCTGGTACGCGGCCGCCAACGTGCTCGCCGCATCCGCCCCGACGTTCGAGGTGCTGCTCGCGGCGCGGGTGCTCGCGGGGCTCGCGCACACGACGATCCTCGTGCGGTTCTCGCTCACCGCGATCCACCTCGCTCGGCCCGGCCGCGAGGCGAGCTCGATGGGCATGGTGCTCGTCGGCCTCACGGCGGCGTCGGTGCTGGGAGTGCCCGCGGGGATCGTGCTCACCGACCTCGCGAGCTGGCGGGCGCCGTTCCTGCTCATCGCCGGGCTCGCGCTCGTGGCGCTCGTGGTGGTGATGGTGTGGCTGCCGGCGCTCCCCCGTCCCGTGCGGTCCCGTCTCCGCGGTGAGCTGGGGTGGGTGCGGCGACCGGGAGTGCTCGTCGGCATGGGCATGAGCATCCTCTGCGCCGGGGCGTCGATGCTCGTGATGACGTACGTCGCGCCGCTCCTCACCGGATTCAGCGGACTCGATCCGGCGTTGCTGCCCACCGTGCTCCTCCTCTACGGCGTGGGCGGCGTGGTGGGCAACCTGATCGGCGCCCGCCTCGCCGACCGCGACCTCGCCCGGGCGCTGACCTGGAGCTCGGCGGCCCTCGCCGTCGCCCTCGCCGCCCTGTGGTCGGTGTCCGCTCTGCCCTGGGCCGCCCTCGGCGTGCTGGCGGCGGGGGTGGCGTACTTCGCCACGATCACACCCATCTCCGCGCTGGTCGCGCGGGAGTCCGCAGGCCCGGCCTCCGACGTCGCCCTCGCCGTCAACAGCTCCGCCTTCAACCTCGGCATCGCCGGCGCCGCCGGCGTCGGCGGCCTGCTCCTCGGCGCCGGCGCCCCCGCCTCAGCCCTCCCCGCCGCCGCTCTCCTCCCCGCCCTCGCCGCGCTGTGCCTCGCCCTCCTCTACCGCCGCCGCACCTCCGGCGGTGGACTCCAGGCCTAGGGCGCCCCGGGGCCGTAGGAGGCGAAGCCGGTGCGGTGGTTGAAGCGGTAGCCGACCGGGACGGAGTAGAGGATCACGCCCGCGGGGTAGTACCGGCCCGCCTCCTCCAGGAACTCGTGCGCCTCCTGCGCCAACGCGAGCACCCCCAGGATGCGCCCGGACTCCTCGTGCTGCACCAGCCACACCGAGCCCGCCGCGGGCGGGACGGGCCGAGCGGGCCCTCGTGTGGCGAGGCGGATGAGGAAGTACAGTCCCACGACGACCGCGGCGATCGAGAGCAGGACCACCGGGATCCCGATGAAGAGCATGCCCAGCGTCAGAGGGTCCATGCGCCCCAGGCTAGCGGGGCCCTCTCCCGTGGTGGCCGCGTGTGTCGGAGCAGGCGAGGATCCGAGGCCCCCTGCTGCACGAACATCGCCTGGGCCTCGACAAGGCTCGCTGATCGACTGCAACCCGCAGCACGGACATGGACAGGACACGATCGGCCTCCCCTCGGCCCTGTGCAGACAAGCAGCGCGTGATTTGCGAACCTCTGCTGCATTCTGCTATTGATAATGATTATCAAATAGCGGTCTGAGAGGGGTTGCGCGTGGGCCCGACCAGTGCCTCCTCGGCCATCGTCGGAGATCTCCTGGCCCGACGACGGCGCGTCGCCGCCTGCCTCGCCCTGCTGGCGGTCGCGCTCGTCGTCGTCGCCACCGCAGCCGCGTGCATCGGCCCGGTCCCGATCGCGCCGGCCGATGTCGTGCGGGTCATCGTCGCGAAGCTCGGCGGCGGTGAGCTCGACGGCCCCGCCGGGACGATCGTGTGGAACACGCGGCTGCCCCGCATCCTGATGGCGATCGTCGCCGGCGCCATGCTCGCCGCCGCGGGTGCCGTGTTCCAGGCCGTCGCGCGGAACGGCCTGGCCGACCCCTATCTGCTGGGGATCAACTCGGGCGCGTCCACCGGCGCCGCCGTCGTGGTGCTCGTCGTGGGCAGCGGCAGCGCCCTCCTCTTCTCGGGGGGAGCGCTGGTCGGCGCGGTCGCGGCGATCCTCCTCGTCCTCCTCCTCTCGAGCACGGCCGGGACGCGCGGGCCGTTCCGCATCGTGCTCGCCGGACTCGCCGTCGGCTACGCGCTCAACGCCGTGACGAGCTTCCTGATCTTCTGGTCCGACTCTCCGGAAGCGGCCCGGTCCGTGCTGTTCTGGCTCCTCGGCTCCCTCGCGTCGGTCCAGCCCGTCACGCTCATGACGGGCGGTGCGATCACGGCCCTCGCGCTCGTCGGACTGGTCGTCGCGGGCCCGTTCCTCGATGCGTTGAACTCCGGCGACGACTCCGCTCGGTCGGTGGGCATCGATCCCGAGCGGATGCGCCTGGCGCTGATGGCCGCGACCAGCGCTGCCGTCGGCGTGGTGGTGGCGGGCGTCGGGGGCATCGGCTTCGTGGGTCTCGTGATCCCCCACCTGGCACGTCACCTGGTCGGCTCACGCCATCGGGCCGTGCTCCCGGCGTCGGCGCTGCTCGGGGCCCTGCTCCTGGTCTGCGCCGACACGGTGGCGCGAACGGCTCTGGCCCCGCAGGAGATCCCCGTGGGGGTCGTCACCGGCGTCATCGGCGCTCCCGTCCTGCTGCTGCTCCTGCGCGGCGGTCGCGCAGACGGCCGCGCTCGTGACGCTCGTGACGCACGTCCGAGCTTCACCACCTCCTGAAGCCCTGCATCCGAGAACCCGACCCCCCCCCTTCGAGAGGAAGCACCCATGACCCCCGAACTGCACCGACGGCGAGCGCGCCGCCGTCCTGTCACCCCGGCGAGCGGCATCGCCGCCGCGGTCGCGACCACCATCGCGATCGCACTCACCGGATGCGCGACCGCGGCGGGCGGGGCATCCGACACCGCAGCGGCTCCCGGCCCGGGGTTCCCCGTGACGATCTCCAACTGCGGAGCCGACCTCACCCTCGACCACCGCCCTGAGCGGATCGTGCTCGTCAACGACGACTCCCTCGCCAACCTCGAGGCGCTGCAGGCGGTGGACCGCGTCGTCGCGATCACCGCTCAACCCGCCCCTGGCCTGTACGACCGATCGACCTACGATGCCCTCGCTCCCCTGTCGACGATGTCCACCGAGAAGAACTCGACCGGCGGATCGATCGTGTCCCAGGAGAGCATCCTGGGGGCCGAACCCGACCTCGTCATCGCACCCGAGAACGCCGTCGACAAAGCGGCCCTCGCTGCGGCCGGCGTCGCCGTCTACACGCCGACCGCCTACTGCTCGAGCACCCCGTCGGCGACCGGCCCGGCCTCCTTCGACCGCGTCTGGTCGGAGCTCCACGACTACGGCGCCATCCTCGGCGAGGCGGACCGCGCAGACGCACTCGTCGAGGAGCTGAAGGGCTCGGTCTCCGCTCCGGCCGCGCCTGCCGGGACGGCTGCGGCCGTCTACGTCTCGTCCGGCGGCGCCGTCCTCTCCCCCTACGGCGCACAGAGCATGGTCACCCCGGTGTTCGAGGCCGCCGGTCTGACGAACGTCTACGCCGACGTCGATCAGCGGGTGTTCGACGTCAACGTGGAGGACCTCGCCGCCCGCGATACTCAGACGGTCGTCGTGCTCTACTCGAGCGGCGAGGCGCAGTCCGCTGTCGACGCCTTCACCTCGGCGCCCGGCACGCAGTCGCTCTCGGCGGTGAAGGACGGCCGGGTCGTGGCTCTCCCGTTCCCTTACACCGACCCGCCCTCGGTGCTGAGCGTCCGCGGTCCGGCGCAGCTCGAGGACATCCTCGCGCGTCTCCGATGAACCGTCGCCGATGATCACCGCCCGAGGTCTGCGCGTCCGGGCGGGACACCGAACGATCCTCGGTGGCGAGTCCGCGACCGGGGGCGAGTCCGCGACCGCGACCGGTGTCGACGTCGAGATCCCCACCGGCGTGGTCGTGGGGGTCGTCGGCCCGAACGGCAGCGGGAAGAGCACACTGCTGCGGGCACTGATCCGCTCCGTTCCCCTGGCCTCGGGCGAGGTGCGGGTGGACGGCGACGACGTCAGCCGTCTGCGGCGTCGCGAGATCGCGCGTCGGGTGGCGTTCGTCGGTCAGCACTCCGACGTCACGGACCCCACCGTCACCGTCGCCGAGGAGGTCTCGCTCGGGCTGGTGCGGCACCGTCTGCGCGGGCAGGGCGCTGCCGATCGCGCGGTGGTGGAGGCGCTGACGGCGATGGGCGTAGCGGAGCACGCCCGTTCGCCGCTCCTCACCCTCTCGGGCGGCGAACGGCAGCGTGTGGCCCTCGCCCGCGCCGCGGCGCAACGGGCTCCCCACGTGCTGCTCGACGAGCCGACGAACCACCTCGACATCCGTCATCGCCTCGAGACCCTCTCGATGCTGCGCAGCATCGCCCCCACCGTCGTGGTCGTGCTCCACGACCTCGAGCTCGCCGCGCGGTTCTGCGACCGCCTCGTGCTGCTCGACGCCGGGGTGGTGGTGGCGTCGGGACCGCCGATCTCGGTGCTCACCCCGGAGGTGCTCGACCCGGTCTACGGGGTCCGCACCCGGGTGCACGGCGAGGGCGACGACCTCCTCTTCCGCTTCGACCTTCCCGACGACCACCGCTCCCCCACCCCGACCGTTCCCCTCGAAAGGACCTCACCATGACCGACACCGCCCTCGATCCCTCGACCCTCGCCCGCGAGCTGTCCCGGCGCTGGGACCTCCAGCAGACCGGGTACATCCGGCACCGCGCGGAGCGCTTCGCCACCATCGCCAGGGTGGTCGGGACGCTCACGGAGGGCATCGAGCGCCCCCGCGTGCTCGACCTCGCCGGCGGCACCGGCTCACTCGGCCACGCGGTGCTGGCGGCGGTCCCCCGGGCCTCCCTCGTGGTCGCCGACAAGGATCCCGCCCTGGTGGCGATCGCCTCCGACATCGCGGCAGCGGACCCCCGCATCGAGGTGGCCGACGTCGATCTCGGCCGCTCCGGCTGGCACGAGCATCCGCTCCTCGCCGAGCAGCACTTCGATGCCATCGTCAGCTCCACCGCCCTGCACTGGCTGCAGCCCGCCCACCTGGTCGAGGTGTACTGGCGTGCCGCCGACCTGCTCGCACCCGGTGGGATCCTGCTCAACGGCGACCATCTCTCCTACGACGAGCATCTCGAGCCGACCCTCCGGCGTGTGGCCGCGGCCGACGACGAGCGGATGCAGGCGGAGACTTTCGCCGGGAGCGCCGACACGTGGGATGAATGGTGGGCCGCCGTCTCCGCGGAACCGCGCTACAGCCACCACGTGGCGCGGCGCGAGGAGGTGTGGGGGGACGACATCCGCGTCGCTCCGCCGAAGGTGACGCTGGAGTTCCATCTGTCGACCCTCCGCAGCGCGGGATTCACCGAGACCGGAACGGTCTGGCGCTACCTCGACGATCACGTCCTGTACGGGATCCGCTGACCGATGCGGTCGTCGTGGCTCAGCGCAGAGCCACGGCGGCCCGGTGGAGCGCGGAGCGCAACCGCTCGAGCCGCTCATCCGGCTCCCGGGAGTCGGTGCTCGACCTCATGAGCACGAGGTCGGCGAAGCTCCCCATCCCGCCGTACAGCGCGAGCGCGTCGGACGCCGCCTCGCGGGCGCCGGCGGGGCCATCCGCACCGGCGGCACGCGAGGCCAGGCCCTCGAACGTCGCCGCCCAGTCGTCCCGCCCGTTCGCGGCGAGGTGCTGCGACAGCGCCCGGCACGTCTCCACGAACTCCTCCGTCGTCTCCACGGGAGAAGCGTACGTCGACCCCGCTCAGAGAGCGGTCATGCCGCCGTCGATGAAGTAGGTGCTGCCCGTGGTGAACGCGGCCTCGTCGGAGGCGAGGTAGACCATCATGCTCGCCACGTCGTCGGGGGTGCCGGGGCGGCCGAGGGGCACGCGTGACACGATGCGGGCGCGCGACTCGGCGTCGTCGGCGAGGGCCGAGACGAGCGGGGTGGCGGTGAACCCGGGCACGACGCTGTTCACGCGGATGCCGGCGGACGCGTAGTCGGCGGCGACCGTGCGCATGAGCCCGAACCCGCCCGCCTTGGTCGTGGAGTAGGCCGTGTAGCCGGCGCCCTCGCCGGTCAGGCCGGTGGGGCTGCCGGTGATGAGGATGGCGCCGCCCGTGGCGAGCATGCTCCTCACGGCGTGCTTGACCGTGAGGAAGGTGCCGGTGAGGTTGATGTCGACCGTGCGCTGCCAGACGGCGAGATCCAGCGAATCGATCGGGGAGTCCTGGCCGAACAGCTGCACGCCCGCGTTCGCGACCACGACGTCGAGGCGCCCGGCCTGCTCCAGCAGCGAGGTGTAGGCGGCGGCCACCGACTCCTCGTCGGTGATGTCGGCGACGAGCGCCCTCGAGTCGCCGTCGGCGGGCGCCCGGGCGGCCGACCCGAGCGCATCGCGCAGGCGATCGCCGTCGCGATCGAGCCCGAACACCGTCGCGCCCTCCCGGGCGAAGCGCAGCGCGGTGGCGAGCCCGATCCCGGAGGCGGCGCCCGTGACCAGGGCGACCTTGCCGTCGAGGCGCCCGCTCACGAGTCGAGCTCCGCACCGTCGCCGTAGAAGCGCTGCGACCCGTCGAGATGGTGCCGCATCGCGCGCCGCGCCGCCTCGGGGTCGCGGGCGCGGACGGCGTCGAGGATGGCGGCGTGCTCCTCGAGCGCCACCGGCAGGCGCCCCTGCAGCGAGAGGCTGGTCGAGCGGATCGCCTTCATGGTCGCGTTGATCGACTCGATGAGGGTGAGGAAAAGCGCGTTGTGCGTCGACCGCGCGAGCAGACGGTGGAACTCGGCGTCGTGCGCCGCCGCGGACTGCGGATCGCGCGCGACCGCCATCCGCTCGTGCTCGGCGGCGATGGCCTCGATGTCCTCCTCGGTCGCGCGCTCGCAGGCGAGCTCCACCAGCCGGGTCTCGAGGGTGTCGCGCACCTCGGCGATGTGCTCGGGCCTCAGCAGCTCCTGCGACTGCGCGCCACGGAGGTACAGCTCGAGCGCCTCGGTGACCCGCGTGGACGACACGGTCGCGATCTGCGTGCCCCGCCCTTCAGAGACCTCGAGCACACCCTTTGCGTAGAGCGAGCGCACGGCCTCGCGGATGACGGTGCGCGAGACGCCGAAGCGGTCGCTCATCTCCCTCTCGCTCGGCAGACGTTCTCCGGGACGGAACCGCCCCGAGGCGATGGCCTCGAGAAGCTCCTCGGAGACCCGCGTCGACAGCGACGGCTGGCGCGTCAACGGCCCGAAGTCACCCATGACCCCTCCTCATCCTCGAGCCCATCTTCGTCGATGGCTCGCCGCGATCGTAACACGGTCTTTGGTATACCAAGCGCCGCACACCGCGGCGGATCGCACACAGGCTTGCAATTCCGCCGAAGTCGCCTGTACGGTGTCGAGGACCAGCGGCACAGTGGTTTGCCGCATTCCGAGTCAAGGAGGCCTCGTGACACGATTCCGCGCACTCACCGTGGGGGCAGCAGCCCTCGCCGTGCTCACCGCACTGACCGCCTGCGGCACCACCGGCGGCACCGGCGGGAGCACCACCGCCGCCGATCAGGACATCAGCGTCGACGTCGGCACCGACCTGAGCGGCAAGCGCATCTGCTTCGGCTTCTCGGGGAGCGAGACCGAGTTCTGGGCCGCGGGCATCAAGTCGATCAGCGACTCGCTCTCGGCGGCCAACGCCACCGTCATCGAGCACAACTCGAACGAGGATCCCAACCGCCAGCTCGAGCAGGTGCGCGACTGCATCACGCAGGGCGTCGACGGCATCATCGTCATCCCCGAGGACGGATCGAGCGCGAACACGATCATCAAGGAGGCGAACGACGCCGACATCCCGATCGGCATCTTCAACCGTCCGCCCGCATCCGAGGACGGCGCCGCGATCATCTCGGTCGCCGACAACCGCGACGTCGCCGCCCAGACCGTGCAGTACCTCGCCGACGAGGCCGCGAAGCTCGGCCGCCCGGTGCAGCCGCTCGTCATGGTCGGCAACCTGAGCGACCAGAACGCGGTCGAGCGACGGAACGGCTTCTACGAGATCATCGACGCCAACCCCGACCTGTTCCTCACCCCGATCGAGGTGCAGACGAACTGGGATGCGGCCACCGGCCAGGCGAACCTCCAGGCGGCGATGCAGGCCAACCCGAACGTCGACGTGCTGTTCACGTCGAGCGACTTCCTCTTCCCGCAGATCCAGGCGGTGCTCGAGCCGCTCGGCAAGTGGAAGGCGGTCGGCGAGGAGGGGCACGTCATCATGGGCGGGCTCGACGGCGACAACCGCGCCTGCGGCCTGATCGAATCCGGATACATCGACGCCACGGGCGTGCAGGACCTCTTCTACGAGGCGTCCGCGCTGCTCGACGCCCTCGGCACGGCGATCCAGGACGGCGACAGCAAGCCGGACCAGACCATCGTCGACCCCGGCTTCGCCCTCACGGCGGCGAACTTCGGCGACCGCTCCGAGGACATGTGGGGCTGCGTCATCACCCCACCCAGCAGCTGACCCACCCCCACCCACCAGGAAGGAGCGCCCCGCTCGTGTCGACCACCACCTCCGCCGAGACGGCCTCGACGACCCCGCCGTCGACCGATCCGGCACCGCCGTCACGGCGTCGGGCGCTCCTTCGTCGGCTCTTCGCCGGCGAGGGCTTCGTCGCCCTCCTCATCGTCGTCTACGTGATCGCGATGTCCCCTTTCGCGCAGGGGATGCTCTCGGAGCGCAACCTGCTGAACGTGCTGTCGAACTTCTGGCCGCTGGCGATCATCGTCATCGGGCAGACGTTCGTGCTCGTGCTGGCGGGCATCGATCTCGCGCAGACAGCCATCATCAATCTCACCAACACGGTCGGCGCCCTGCTCGTGGCGCGGATGCTCGAGCCGACGCTGTTCCAGGGCTCCGCGCTCTGGAACGTCGTCATCGGTCCGGAGGGCGGCCCCCTCGGGGGCGGATGGCCCGGCATCGTGCTGGCGGTGCTCATCGTGGTGGCCATCGGGGCGCTGCTCGGCAGCCTCAACGGACTCGCCATCGCCCGGCTGAAGATGCCCCCGTTCATGGTGACGCTCGGCACCATGCTGCTGTTCAGCGCCGTCGCGGTCTGGCTCACCCGCAGCGAGAACGTGACGAACCTGCCCGACGAGTACATCGCGATCGGCCAGGCCCAGGTGTGGGGCGCCCTCACCGTCCCGGCGATCATCGTCGTGGTCCTGGGCCTCGCGGCGCACTACATCCTCAGCCGGACGCCGTTCGGCGGCTGGCTGTACGCTGCCGGCACCAGCCGGCAGGCGGCCATCATCTCCGGCGTGCCCTACAAGCGCGTGGTCATCACCGCGTACGCCCTCTCGGGCGTCTTCGCCACCGTCGGCGGACTGCTCTACTCCGCCCGCCTGGAGGCGGGGCGGCCCACCCTGGCCGACGATCTGCTGCTCGACGTCATCGGCGCGGCTGTCATCGGCGGGGTGTCGCTGTTCGGCGGCAAGGGCTCCGTGATCGGAGCCGCGCTGGGGGCGCTGTTCTTCGTCGTGCTCTCGAACAGCCTCAACCTCCTGAACCTGCCGTTCACTCTCGTCTTCATCGTGAAGGGACTGGTCATCGTGGCCGCAGCTCTGCTCGACGTCGTCCGCACCCGCATCCTGGGAGCGGCGCGATGAGGGCGGCCGGCGCGACCGCATCCCCCCGCCTCTCGATCGCCGGGGTGTCGCACCGCTTCTACGGCGTCCCGGTCAACAAGGACATCTCGCTCGACGTCGCACCCGGCGAGGTGCTCGGCCTCGTGGGCGAGAACGGCGCGGGCAAGAGCACGCTCATGAACATCGTGGGTGGCGTGCTGCGGCCCGACTCGGGTGACCTGCGCGTCGACGGCGAACGCTACGAGCCGCACAGCCCGGCGGAGGCCCGCCGCTTCGGCATCGCGCACGTGCACCAGGAGCTCAACCTGTTCGCCCCGCTCTCGGTGGCCGACAACATGTTCCTCACCGGCTACCCGCGCCAGTTCGGCGTCTTCACCGACAAGCGCGCGGCACGAGCCCGCGCGGAGGAGGCCCTCGGCCTCATGGACCTCCCCTTCTCGCCGTCGACCCTCGTCGAGGACCTCAGCCCCGGCCAGCGTCAGATGCTCGAGATCTCGAAGGCGGCGGTCGGTTCCCCCAAGCTCGTCATCCTCGATGAGCCGACCACGTCGCTCACCTCCCGCGAGACGGCCCGCCTGTTCGAGCTGATCGGCACCCTCACCGCGGCGGGCACGTCGGTCATCTACGTGTCGCACATCCTCGAGGACATCAAGCGCCTGTCGGATCGCATCGCGATCATGCGCGACGGGGCCCTCGTCGACGTGCAGCCCGAAGCGGATCTGACGGTCGGCGACGTGATCACCCTGATGGTCGGACGCACGCTCGACGACCGCTTCCCCACCCGCGCCGGGCGGGCGACCGAGACGCCCGTGCTGGAGGTGCGCGACCTCTCCGCCAAGGGTGTGGTCGACGGCATCGACCTCACCGCGCACGCCGGCGAGGTCGTCGGCCTGTTCGGGCTGATGGGGGCGGGCCGCACCGAGCTGGCTCGGATGGTCTACGGCCTCGACCCCGTCGACCGCGGCTCGGTCGAGGTCGACGGCCAGGACCTCTCGCGCCACTCCACCAAGGGGCGCATCGCGCGCGGCCTGGCCTTCGTCACCGAGGACCGCCGCGGCGAGGGCTTGCTGATGGACTTCCCGGTGCTCACCAACGCGGCCCTCCCTTCGCTCAAGCGGTGGGCCGGCAACGTTCTCGGGCCGATCAAGCGCCGGGTCGCCGCGCGCGACGTCGCCGAGGTCACCTCGAGTCTGCGCCTGAAGTCGGCGGACCTCGACCGCTCGCCGGTCCGAGCCCTGTCGGGCGGCAACCAGCAGAAGGTCGTGATCGCCAAGTGGCTGCTCACGAAGCCCCGCGTCTTCATGCTCGACGAACCCACGAGAGGGGTCGACGTCGGCGCCCAGTACGAGGTCTACCGCACCGTCCTCGAGCTGGCGGATGCGGGCACCGCGGTCCTCGTGATCTCCTCCGAGCTCCCCGAGCTGATCGGCATCTGCGACCGCATCCTCGTCATGCGGATGGGGCGGCTGGTCGGGTCGTTCGACCGCGGCGGGTTCGACGCCCGCCGCATCCTGGGCGCCGCCTTCGGAGAGAGCGCCGCGGAGGTGCCGCCACCCGCTGATCCGTCCGTCACGTCCGCCGACGCCGCGTCGGCCCACGCCCCGTCCACCCCGCCCTCCGACACCGCGTCCGCCCACGCCCCGTCCGACCAGGAGACCGCCCGATGAGCCAGAGACTCCGCCAGCTCGCGCTGGGGAACGTGCCGATCATCCTGCTCGTCGTGGTGTTCGTCGTGTTCTCGCTGCTCGACCCCCGTTTCTTCGACCTGCAGACACTCGCGAACGTGGCCCGCAGCACGGCCTACATCGGGATCGTCGCGGTCGGCATGACCCTCGTGCTGATGACCGCCGGCATCGACCTCTCGGTGGGGTCCATGCTCTATCTCGCCGCGGTCATCGTCGGTCAGGTGATCAACGCGGCGGCCCTCCCGGTCTTCGTCGTGCCCCTGCTCGCCATCGGCGTGGGCGTCGTCCTGGGGGCGATCAACGGCTTCGCGATCTCCTTCCTGAGACTCGTGCCGTTCATCGTCACCCTGGCGATGCTCACCGTCTTCCGTGGCGCCGGACTCGGCCTCTCCGACTCGCGCGAGGTCAACTACCCCGACGTCATCACGCAGCTCGGGGCGCAGCCGATCCTCGGGATCCCGCTCCCCGTCTGGGTGTTCGCCCTGGTCGTCCTCATCGCGCACCTCGTCGTCACGCGTACGCCCTTCGGCCGCCAGCTCCTCGCCACCGGTGAGGACCGCGCGGCCGCCGAGCGGGCGGGCATCCCGGTGCGCCGCATCCTCTTCACCGTCTACGTGATCTCGGGGGCGCTCGCCGGGCTGGCCAGCTTCGTCGCCATGACCCAGCTGCGCACCGCGGCCCCGGGCTTCGGCAGCGGAGACGAGTTCGACGCCATCGCCGCGGCCGTCCTCGGCGGCACGAGCCTCTTCGGCGGTCGGGGCTCCGTGTTCCCGGGGACCGTCGTCGGCGCGCTGCTCATCCAGCTGATCCAGACCGGGCTGCAGTTCCTGCAGGTCGACCTCTACGTCACCCCGATGATCCAGGCCTGCATCATCCTGCTCGCGGTCTTCATCGACGCGGTGCGCACGGGTCGCCTGGAGAAGCTCACACGCCGGGTGGTCATGTCCGAGCGCACGGAGGTCTGACGTGATGCAGCCTCCGAGCGAGGGAGTCGTCGTCACCTTCTACGGCGACGACTTCACCGGGTCCACGGATGTGATGGAGACCCTCGAGGACGCCGGCCTCCCGACGCTCCTCTTCCTGGAGCCGCCCACTCCCGAGCAGGTGGCCGAGCATCCCGAGGTGCGCGCCGTGGGCGTCGCGGGGATCAGCCGGTCGCTGTCGCCGTCCGAGATGGCCGAAGAGCTGCCGCCGGTCTTCGCCGCGCTCGCCCGGCTCGAAGCGCCGCTGCTGCACTACAAGATCTGCTCGACCTTCGACTCCGCCCCCGAGATCGGGAGCATCGGCCGCGCGACCGAGCTGCTCCGCGAGGCCGTGCCGGGCGGACGGGACCGAGCCACCGCGCTCGTCGTCGGCGTTCCGCAGCTCGGGCGCTGGACGGCGTTCGGCACCCTCTTCGCCGCCTTCCAGGGCGAGGTGCACCGGCTCGACCGGCATCCGGCGATGAGGGCGCATCCGATCACGCCGATGCACGAAGCGGATGTGCGACTGCACCTCGGTGCGCAGACCGCGCTCCCGATCTCGCTCGTCGACGTGTTCGACCTCGACGGGCCGGACGGCGAGGTCGCCGATCGCGTCGATGCGACGCTGGCGGACTCCGACGGGATCGTCGTGCTGGACGTCGCCGATCACGAGACTCAGCGGCGGGTGGGCTCCGCGCTCCACCGGCTGCTCGAGGCCGCCTCGACGACCGGAGGGACCGTCGTGGTGGTCGGGTCCTCCGGCGTCGAGTACGCGCTCGGCGCCGCGTGGGGACGACAGGGGCACGCGGCCGAGCGGGCCGTGCGGCCGGCGGGCACGACGCTCGTGGTGTCCGGTTCCCGGGCGCCCGCGACCCAGAGACAGGCGGAGGCGGCGGTCGCCGCCGGGTTCGCACGCGTCGACCTCGACCCGGCCGCCGTGACCGCGGAGAGCGCGGCCGACGCAGAGGCGGCCCGCGCGGCCGTCGCCGCGCAGACCGTCGCCGCCCTGTCGGCGAGCGACCGCGTGCTGCTCTTCACCCCGCCACCCGTTCCCGGAGCCCCTGCGGTCGACGGCACCCGGCTCTCGCTCGCGCTCGCCGACATCACCCGGCGCGTTCTCGACCGGGTCGACATCCCCCGGCTCGTGATCGCCGGCGGCGACACGTCCGGCTACGTCGCGAAGGCCCTCGGCATCCGGGCGCTCCGTCTGGTGCGCCGTCTGGCCCCGGGCTCCCCGCTCTGCTCGGCCGTGAGCGACGATCCCCGCATCGACGGGATGGAGCTCTGCCTCAAGGGCGGCCAGATCGGCGGGCCCGACTACTTCGTGCGGATCGCCGAGCTCGGCTCCGACCACGTCGACACGGACGACGCCCGCACCGAGAACGCCCTCGCGGCGGGATGACCGGCCGTCGGCACCGAGACCACCAGGATCACCAGAAAGGGAACACCATGACCACGATCGCCCTCGTCGGCGCAGGCGGGAAGATGGGCTCGCGCCTCACCGACAACCTGCTGAAGACCGACTACGAGATGCTCTTCGTCGAGCCGAGCGAGGCCGGGGTCGCCCGCCTCGCCGAGCGCGGCGCCACCCCGACGAGCCTCGAGGAGGCCGTCTCCCCGGCCGACGTCGTCATCCTCGCCGTGCCGGACAACCGCATCGGCGTGGTCGCCGAGCAGGCGGTGCCGCTGATGAAGACGGGTGCGACCCTGATCGTGCTGGATGCCGCGGCGCCGTTCGCCGGTCACCTCCCGGAGCGGGCCGACGTCAGCTTCGTCGCCTGCCACCCGTGCCATCCGTCGGTGTTCAACAACTCCGAGACCGATCCGGTGGCCCAGACCGACTACTTCGGCGGGGTCGCCGCCCGGCAGGACGTCGTGATCGCGCTCATCTCGGGCACCGACGACGACTACACCCGAGCCGAGCAGGTCGTGCGCGCGTTCTTCGCGCCCGTGCTGAACGCCCACCGCATCACGGTCGAGAACATGGTGCTGCTCGAGCCGGTGCTGGCCGAGACCACCGCCGCCACGTGCGTGACGATCGTCAAGGAGGCCATGGACGAGGCGGTGCGCCGTGGAGTCCCGGCCGAGGCGGCGCGCGCCTTCATCCTCGGCCACGTCAACGTCGAGCTGGCGATCGTGTTCGGCGAGATCGGATCCCCTTTCTCCGACGGGGCGCTCAAGGCGATCGCCACGGCGAAGGACATCCTGTTCAAGGACGACTGGAAGCGCGTCTTCGACGACGAGGTCATCGCGGCCAGCGTCGACGAGATCGTCAACCACTGACGACGGACCGGAGGGCGGAGGACATGGCGGAGGCGGATCCGGGCTTCGGGCGCACCGGGACGGTCGGGAGTTGGCGGTTCGCGCTGTCCGCCGACGGCGACCTGGCCCACGTGCGTCTCGACGGTGTCGAGGTGCTGCGCGGGGTGCAGTTCGTCGTGCGCGACGACGCCTGGGGCACGATCCGCGGCGAGCGCGACCTGCGGGTCGAGTCGGACGCCCGGGACGGGCTCGTCGCCGTGCTCCGCTCGGTCCACCGCTTCCCACGCGGCGTGCTCCACGCCACCGCGCGGCTGCTCGTCACGCCCGACCGCCTCCGCTACGAGGTGGAGGCGGTCGCCGACGGCACCGTCCTCACGAACCGCATCGGGTTCGTGGTCCTCCATCCGCTCACGCTCGCGGGCGCCGAGGTCGAGCTGCGGCACGAAGGCGGGCGGATCGCGCACGACCGCTTCCCCGTCGACGTCGCGCCGCACCAGCCGTGGGTGGGCATCACGGGCCTGTCGGTCGAGGTGCCGGGCCGCGGCCGCTCCCTGTCGATCGACCTGCAGGGCGACCTGTTCGAGACGGAGGATCAGCGCAACTGGTCCGATGCGTCGTTCAAGACGTACAGCCGTCCACTCGCCCTGCCGTTCCCGTACACGCTGTCCGATGGGGAGACGGTCCGGCAGGCGGTCGACGTCCGCGCCGGGTCTCCCGCAGGCCGTGAGCACGTCGCGGGTGTCGGGGTCGGGGCAGGATCCGCGGTGCCTCTCATCGCGATCGACCGGTCCGCAGTCCGCGCGGCACCGCGGCTCGGAGTGCAGATCGGTCCGGATGACGTCTCTGTGGAGCCGGCGGCCGTCGTCGAGGCGGTCCGTCATCTCGGCCTCGACCACGTGCGGGTGGACGTCGTGTGCGACGGAGACGGCGTGCGCGGGGCGCAGGCTCTCGCCGCCGTCGGCGACCTGCCGCTCGAGCTCGCCGTCCACCTCGCGCCCGCGTCTCCGGCCGGCGAGGGCGGGCTCGCCGCGCTCGCCCGCCTGCTGTCAGGACGGCGCGGGCCGCTCCGCGCCGTCCTGACCTTCGACCTCGACGCTCCGGTCACCGGGCCGGATGCGGTGGCCCGTCTGAGACATGCGCTCGGCGACCTCCTCGACGGCACCGTCGTCGCGGTCGGCACCGACGACAACCTCGCCGAGCTCTCCCGCGGCCGACCCTCGCTCGCCGGGTCCGATGAGGTCACCGTCAGCCTCAACCCGCAGGTGCACGACAGTGCGGATCGCGCCGTCATCGAGACGGTCGAGGCCCTGCCCGCGATGATCCGCACCGCATCCGCACTCGCCGAGGGCCGGGCGGTCGGCATCGGCGCCCTCACCCTGCGACCCCGTCGGTCGATCTACCGGCAGGGTGAGACGATCGATCGCCTCGGGCGGGACTCGACGTCGGTCGACCCCCGTCAGCCGAGCGACTTCGCGGCCGCGTGGCTCACCGCGACCCTGGCCGCCCTCGTCGCCTCGGGTGTCTCGCGTGTCACCGCATTCGAGCTGACCGGGCCGCGCGGGGTCGTCGACCCGGTCGGCCGCCTCACCCCCGCCGGCGAGGTGCTCGCCGCCGTCGCCGGGAGCGACGCGGTCGGCGTCCCCTCGGTGAACCTCGCCGACGACCTCGCGGTGCTCCCGCTCTCGCGCGGCGAGGCGGGCGCGACGCACGCTCTCATCGCCGACCTCTCCGGCCGGACCAGCGAGGTCGAGGTCGACGGGCGGACCCTCACCCTGGCCCCGTACGGGGTCCGCCTCGTCGAACTCCCCTGATCAACCCGCTCCTCTCCCCTCGGAAGGCCCCTGCCATGACCGCTGACCGCATCCGCGCCCGCTACCTCGTCGAGACCCCGGTGGGGCTCGAGCGCGCCGCCGCCTCGATGGCCGGCGAGCAGTCCACCGGCACCTTCATCGCGCTGCCGGGCGAGACCCCCGAGCTGCATCGCCGCCACGCCGCGCACGTCGAGTCGGTGGAGCTGCAGGAGAGCGGTGTCGACGCCTCGCTGTCGGGATCGCGGGGGCCGGGGCCGGTGGAGCGGGGCGAGGTCGTGCTCTCGTTCCCCCTCGAGAACGTCGGCACGGCGCTGCCGAACCTGCTGGCGACGGTGGCCGGCAACCTGTTCGAGCTGCAGCAGCTGTCCGGCATCCGCCTCATCGATCTCGAGCTCCCCGCGGAGTTCGGGGACGCGCATCCGGGGTCGCAGTTCGGCGTCGAGGGCACCCGTGAGATCGCCGGGGTGCCCACCGGGCCGATCGTGGGCACGATCGTGAAGCCCAGCGTCGGGCTCACCCCCGCCCAGACCGGGGCGCTCGCCGAGGAGCTGGCCCGCGCCGGCCTCGACTTCATCAAGGACGACGAGCTCATGGCCGACTCGCCGCACTCGCCCTTCGAGGAGCGGCTCGACGCGGTGCTCCGCAGCCTCGACCGCGCCGCCGAGCAGACCGGCCGCCGGCCTCTCTACGCCGTCAACGTCAGCGGCGAGATCGACGACATGCGGCGCCGCGCCGACCTCGTCGCCGAACGCGGCGGCAACTGCATCATGGTGAGCGTCAACGCGGTGGGGATCGCCGGGCTCCGCGACCTGCGGCTGCACAGCTCGCTCCCCATCCACGCCCACCGCAACGGATGGGGGGCCCTCACCCGGTTCCCCCAGCTCGGCTACTCGTACCGGGTGTGGCAGCAGCTCTGGCGTCTCGCCGGCGCCGACCACCTCCACGTGAACGGCCTGCGCAACAAGTTCTGGGAGCCCGACGAGTCGGTGATCGCCTCCGCGCGGGCCGTGCTCCAGCCGATGAACGGCGGTCCGGCCGCGATGCCGGTGTTCTCGTCGGCCCAGTCGGCGGATCAGGCGGCCGACACGTACGCCGCGATCGGCACCGCCGACCTCATGTACGTCTGCGGTGGCGGGATCATGGCGCACCCCGATGGCGTCGCCGCGGGCGTGGCGAGCATCCGCCAGGCCTGGGATGCCGCCCTCGAGGGTGCCGACCTGGACGACTACGCGGTGACCCACCCCGAGCTCGCCGCCGCGCTCCGCACGTTCCGGGGAGCGCTCAGCTCCTGAAGCACAGGTAGTCCTCCGCGTATCGCGCGAGCCCCTCGCCGAGCGTCGCGAAGGCGGGCTCAACGCCGAGCTGCTCGCGCACCGGCGCCATGTCGACGAGCCCGCGGTAGCGGCTCTCCACGCCCGCCGGGTCGGAGTCGGCATCCACCGTGCGCACGCGGGCGTGGGGGAAGGTCTCCCTCACGATGTCCGCGTACTCCGCGGGCGTCGTGAGCGGGCGGCCGGTGCCGGCGAAGAAGACGCGGTCGCAGTCGTCGGCGCAGTCCACCGCCGCGGCGAACACCTCGGCCACGTCCTGCACGGGAGTGAAGTCGCGCTTCGGACCGGCCGTCGCGATCTCCACCTCGCGGCCCTCGCAGATCCCCTCGACCACAGGCTTCACTCCGATGGGCCACTGCATCCCGAAGCCGTACACCGCGCTCGGCCGCACGATCCGCACATCGAGCGGGAACGCATCCGCGTAGCCCAGCGCGAGCACCTCGGAGACCGCCTTCGAGACGCCGTAGAAGCCGCCCGCCGATCCCTCGCGGGGCGTCACGATCGGATGCGCGGCGTCGATCGGCTCGTACCTCACCGAGGGGAGCACGGCCACCGTCGACGCGAGCACGAAGCGGCGCACGCTGTACCGTCGGCAGAGGTCGAGCAGCGCGAGCGTGGGCTGCACGTTGAGCTCGACGGCGCGCAGCGGATCCTCGCGCAGGGCCACCGGGTTCACGTAGGCGTCGAGGTGGACGACCACCGCCGGGCGACGCTCGCGGATGAGCGCCTCGAGGGTGGCGGTGTCGTGACCGTCGACGCGGATCAGCTCGGGCGGGTCTCCGCCGATCACCTGCAGGGCCTCGGGCCGGTAGTCGTGGCGGCTCACCGCGATCACCTCGTGCCCCCGCGCCCGCGCCGCCCGCACGGTGTACGACCCGATGAACCCGGTCGCCCCCGTGATCAGGATCCTCGCCACTCCTCCACGCTACCGGGGCCCGCCCCCGTCCCCCACCTCGGGTCCGCCCCCGCGCCGCCGCGCCGCCGTCGTCGCACCTCCATCGAGGAGCCGCGCGCCCTCACGAGTGCCACTTCCGCCGAGTTGCGAGAACCCGCCCCTTCCCCGCCCACGAAGGGGCCTCGTCCCGCAACTCGACGCAGCGAACGGGCCACGCGCGCCCCTACCAGCACCGCGCTCCCGGGGCACTCACGAGCGTCGGCTGTCCGCCGAGCCGCGAGAACCCGCCCCTTCCCCGCCCACGAACGGGCCACTTCCCGCAACTCGACGCAGCGAACGGGCCACGCGCGCCCTCACGAGCGCAGCACTCCCGCGGCACTCGCGGGCGTCGGCTTCCCGCCGAGCCGCGAGAAACGGCCCCTCCTGGCGCCAACGGAGGGCGGATTCCCGCGACTCGGCGGCGTGGAGGGTCCGGGCGGGCGGGGTAGCGTCGATGGCGTGACCGGACTCGCCGCCCTGCCCACCGCCATCGTCGTGATGGGCGTCTCGGGCGCGGGGAAGTCGCTCGTCGGCGCCGCGCTGGCTGCCCGCCTCGGCTACGCGTTCGTGGATGCGGACGACCTGCATCCGGCCGCGAACGTCGCGAAGATGGCGGCGGGGATCCCCCTCGACGACCTCGACCGCTGGCCCTGGCTCGACCTCGTCGGCGCCGCGATCGCGCGCCGCGAGGGCGGGATCGTGGTGGCCTGCTCGGCACTCAGAGTGGCGTACCGCGACCGGCTGCGGGCCGCCGCGCCCGACGCCGTGTTCCTCGAACTCGACGCGTCGCCCGAGCTTCTCGCGGCGCGCCTCGGCGCCCGCCGCGGCCACTTCATGCCCGCGGCCCTGCTCACCTCGCAGCTCGCCACCCTCGAACCGCTCGGCCCCGCAGAGCGAGGCGTGCGCATCGACGTCGCCGGGACCCCCGCCGAGGTCGTGGAGCGCGCCGTCGCCGCCCTGACGTAGGTCGCCGCAGGCGCGTGCGGCGCGATCCACTGCTCACTTCCGTACCCATCCCCACGGAGATAGCGCAGATCGTGAGCACTCGAGGGGCACGAAGTGGTGCGCTCGAGGGCTCAGGCGGGCGTGGCGGGGTAGACGGGGAGGGCCTCGGGGATGGTGGCGTAGTCGGGGACGACGGAGCCGTAGCCGACGCCGGGCGGCGGGTAGCCCGCAGCGGTGATGCGCCAGGGCTCGTACACGGAGTCGCGGGCGCCGAGCATGAAGGCCCACACGAACGGCAGGAAGATCCCGAGCACCACGAACGCGGACTCGCGGCGGAACGCGATCTGGGTGCGCACCATCCCGAAGGCGTTGAAGACGAGCGTGACGATGGATGCGCCCACGAGCGGCAGCAGCGCGAGCCACCCCGGCTGACCCCCGAGCTTCAGCCACACCCACGTGTTGTAGTACGGCACCCACGCGATCCAGGGCTTCACGCCGACCTTGCGGTACAGCGACATGAAGGCGAACCCGTTGACGACGTAAGCGGCGATCCCGAGCAGGATGGCGAACCCGAAGATCACGAGGTAGGTGGTCACGAAAGCCGCGAAGAGGTGCCCGTTGTCCGTCCCGTACATGAACCCAGCGTAGCCAGCCGGGCCCCGATGGTGTTCCCTTGATCTCGATGACCGAGAACGACACCCCCAGCCCCGCCCCCGCCGAGACGACAGAACCCACCGCAGGCGGGCATCCGATCGAGGGCGGCCTCGTCCTGCCCCGCATCGGCTTCGGCACCTACCCGCTCCGCGGCTCGACCGGCCTGCGCATCCTCTCCGACGCCCTCGACGTCGGCTACCGGATGCTCGACTCGGCCTTCAACTACGAGAACGAGGGCACGGTGGGCACCGCGATCCGTGCCAGCGGGATCCCCCGCGACCAGGTCGTGGTGGCGTCGAAGCTGCCGGGCCGCCATCACGAGTACGACAAGGCGCTCGAGATCGTCGAGGAGAGCGTCTACCGCACAGGCCTCGAGTCGATCGACCTCTACCTCATCCACTGGCCGAACCCCAAGGTGGGCAAGTACGTCGAGGCGTGGCGGGCCCTCATCGAGGCGCGCGAGCGCGGTCTGGTGAAGGCGATCGGCGTGAGCAACTTCCTGCCGGAGCACCTCGACCGCCTGGTCGCCGAGACGGGCGTGACGCCCGTGGTCAACCAGATCGAGCTGCACCCCTACTTCCCGCAGGAGGAGCAGCGGGCGTACCACGCCGAGCACGGCATCGTCACCGAGGCCTGGAGCCCGCTCGGCCGGAAGACCGACCTCCTGGGCGACCCCGTGATCGCCCGGATCGCCGCCGACCACGGCATCGAGCCCGGCCACGCCATCCTCTCGTGGCATCTCGCACTCGGCACGCTGCCGCTGCCGAAGTCGTCGAGCCCGGAGCGCCAGCGGGGCAACCTCGAGGTGCCCCGTGCCGACCTGCTCACCGCCGACGAGGTGGCCGAGATCACCGCCCTGGGCCGTCCCGACGGCCGCGCCGCAGGCCAGGACCCAGCCGAGTACGAGGAGTTCTGAGCCCATGCCGCTGCCGCTGAAGCACCTGCTGGAACCCGCCCCTCCCACCGATACGAAGCGCACCCTGGCCCGCCTCGGCCTCGGCGGCATCCTCGTCTTCGCCGGCACCTCGCACCTGACGTTCGCGCGGAAGGACTTCCGCGCCCAGGTGCCGCCGTGGCTGCCGCTGCCCGTCGACCTCGTCGTCGTGCTGAGCGGCATCGTCGAGATCGCCCTCGGCAGCGCGCTCCTGCTGCTCGGACGGCAGCGCATCCCCGTGGGGTGGATCGTGGCGAGCTTCTTCGTCGCGATCTTCCCCGGCAACATCGCCCAGTACGTCGAGCGCCGCGACGCCTTCGGCCTCGATACGGATGCGAAGCGCCTGGCCCGCCTGCCCGGTCAGCCCGCGCTCGTCTGGCTCGCGCTCTGGTCGACGGGCGCCTGGCGCGACCGTCGGCGTCTCACGTCGTGACGGGCTCCGGCTCCCGGCGCGCTGCGGCCGCCCCCGGCACCGGGTGGAAGGTGCGGCGGTAGGTCAGAGGCGAGACCCCGAGCGCGTCGGCGAGATGGTTGCGCAGCGAGGTGGCGGTCGCGTAGCCGACGCTGACGGCGATCGCGTCGATCCCCAGGTCGGTGGTCTCGAGCATCCGGCGCGCGAGGTCGAGCCGTTGGCGGGTGAGCCAACGGCGCGGCGGCAGGCCCGTCTCCTCACGGAAGCGGCGCACGAACGTCCTTTCGCTCATGTGGGCGTGCCGCGCCAGGCGGGCGATGGTCAGGTTCTCGTCGAGCCGCGCCAGAGCCCACTCACGGGTCGCCGCGGTGGACGCGTCGCCCGTCACCGGGATGGGCCTGTCGACGAACTGCGCCTGCCCACCCTCCCTGTGCGGGGCGACCACGCAGCGACGGGCGGCCCGGGCGGCCACATCGACGCCGTGATCGAGGCGGATGAGGTGCAGGCACAGGTCGATCCCGGCGGCCGCCCCCGCGGAGGTGAGGAGGTCGCCCTCGTCGACGAAGAGCACGTTGTCGTCGAGGTCGACATCGGGGAACCACGACCGGAACACCGGTTCGCACTGCCAGTGAGTCGTCGCGCGCCTGCCGTCGAGCATCCCCGCCGCAGCCAGGGTGAAGCCGCCCGTGCAGATGGACGCCACCCGAGCCCCCGGCCGGATGCGGGACACCGCGTCGACGAGCTCCTCGCTGAGCGACGGCCGGAGCCAGTGGGGATCGACAGGCGCGACGATCACGGTGTCCGCGCTCTCGAGCGCCTCCGGCCCGGCGGAGGGCACCACGTCGAATCCCGCGTTCGTCGAGATCGGCGTCCCTGCCGGAGAGCACACCGTCACCCGGTAGCCGGACTCCGCCGCACCGAACAGGCGGGAGGGGATGCCGAGCTCGAACGGGTACACCCCGTCCTGCGCGAGCACGACGACATGGTGGCCGGTGGATGCGGCGGAGTCGTGAGCGGGCATGGCACGATCGTATCGCTCCGCGATACATCAGCCGCCGATCCGACTCGTCAGAAGGCACCGTTCCCGTGGGGGAGCCGGGGCGGCACGGGGACGACGAGAGCCCAGTGCTCGGCGATGGCGCCGTTCGCCACACGCCAGAGATCGTTCGCGATCACCGGCGCCTCCTCCGAGCCGCCCTCCGAGCGCGTGTAGACCAGGTCGCCCTCGGCGATCACCTGGTGGAGGACCCGGCGGCGGAGCTCGCCGTTCGAGACCCGGCGCTCGAACTCAGCCCGGCCATCCAGACCGTGAGGATCGTGGTCCACGTAGTCCGACGCGACAGGCAGCGGGGCAGAGCCGTCCGAGACGCCGAGCAAAACGCCGCCCGCGACGCTCTCGACGATGCTCCGACTCTGATCGGTGTCGTCACGCGAGCTCGGTTCGCGAGGCCCGTCGAGCGGGGTGTGCCCGTTCGGTGCGACTCCGGCCAGCGGGCCCAGGGCATCCCAGTGCTCGACCACACGATCGCCCTCGACGCGCCAGACGTCGAAGCCGAGGAGCGGGACCGGCGCGAATCCGTGGAACACACCCTGTGCCACCACGAGGTCCCCGTCGCTCAGGATGCGGACGAGATCGTAGCGGCTGTCGGCCGACAGCCCCGATACCAGCCCCCGCAGGCCCTGCGTGCCGTCGGGCGCGAGGGCGGAATGCTGGATGTAGACCGGGCCGAACAGCTCGTCGACGGCACTGAGGTCCTTCAGGTTGAACAGACGGTCCGTCGCGTGGGCGACGATCTCTTTGGGCGACATGGTGGGCACGCTACGCAGAGCGCAGACCCCGTTGAAGGGACGAAGAGGCCAGCTTCCACCGCTTTCGCGCCGATCGCATCGGATGGCGAGATCCCATCGGGAGATGACATTCCGGTCGTGGCCCGGCGGGGAGGCGCCGCCTAGCGTCGATCCCATGACAGAGACCATGCGCGCCATCGTCCAGGACGAGCTCGGCGGACCGGAGGTGCTCCATCTCGCCGAGGTCGAGCGACCGAGGCCGTCGCTCGGTCACGTGCTGGTGCGGGTTCACGCCGCCGGGGTGAACCCCGCCGATGAGATGAACCGCAGGACCGGGACCTTCAGCGGCGTGCCGCCCTTCACTCTCGGGTGGGACGTCTCGGGCGTGGTCGACGCCGTCGGCCCGGGCGTCACGCTGTATCGCCCGGGCGACGAGGTCTTCGGCCTGCTGCCGTTCCCCTCCGGCAGTGGCGCTTACGCGGAGTACGTCGTCGCTCCGACCCGGGCGCTCGTCCCGAAGCCGGCGAGTCTCTCGCACATCGAGGCGGCCGCCCTCCCCCTTGCGGGACTGACCGCCTGGCAGGCCCTCGCCGAGACCGCCCGCGTGGCATCCGGCGATCGAGTGCTGATCACGGGCGCATCCGGCGGCGTCGGCCACCTCGCCGTGCAGATCGCCGCCGCCGCGGGCGCGGAGATCGTCGGCCTCGCCTCTGCGGAGAACCTCGACCTCGTAGTGGGGCTCGGAGCGCACGCGGCGCTCGACTATCGCGGCGACGACGTCCTCGGTGGTCTCCGCGAGCTCGACATCGTCTTCGACACGGTGGGACGGTACGCGACGGATGCGATGGGCGTGGTGAAGGCCGGCGGCATCCTGCTCTCGACGCTGCCGCAGACGCTTGGCGACACCGTCCGGGTGGGCGCCGAGCGCGGCGTCCGCGTCGCCGGCCTGTTCGTCGAGTCGGACCGACTGGGGCTGAACGCGCTGGTCGATCTCGTCGAGGCGGGACGCCTGCGTCCCCTTATCGCCGCGACCCTCCCCCTCGAGGAGGCAGCCGCTGCTCACGCTGAGCCTCACGGTCCCGGCAAGGTCGTCCTCGTGGTGCGCCCCTGATCGGAGGCCCCCGCCGACGGTGCCCCTGAGGAGGGACCGGCCACGCGCCTCCAGGCCGGCCCCCCGAGGATCGAGGGCTACGCCCTCCTGGCTCGGCGGCGGACGATCACCAGGATCATTCCTCCCAGCAGGAACGGGACCGCGACGACGGCGAGGACCCCGGCGACGTTGAGGCCCGTCGAGGCGAGCGGTCCCGAGGTTGCCGGTGCGGCGGCCTTCTTGTCGAAGGTGTTGGTGGCGGTGATCGTCAGGGCCTGCAGGTCGTCCGGTGTTCCAGCTCCGACCGTGGCGCCGGTGTCGAACGTGGCGTGGTCGACGACCGCCCTGTCGGCGCCGCCGGTGTCGGTCTCGGTGCCGAAGCAGACCGAGCCGAGCGGCAGTAGGATCGTCGCGCCGGTGGCGTCCGTCGCGGTCACCGTCTCTCCGCCTCGCACCGTGGCGATGCCGGAGAACACGGTGGCGGGCTCCTCGAGTCCGTCGACCTCGATCTGGCAGGTCACCTGCACGGTGAAGACCTTGGCCTTGACCGTGTCGCTGTCGGCGTCGGTCCCGGTGAGGATCTTCGCGACGCTGATCGTCCCGGCGGAGAACTCGTTCACGAACCCGGCGGTGACGGTGTTGTCGTCGCCGTTGACCGTGATGAGGACGGTCACGGCTGGCGGGGCGGTGTCTGCCCCGCCGGTCCCGGTCTCGGTGATCGTGCAGGACGCACCGATGGGGATGCCGTCGATCCGGTCACTGGTGAGCGTGGTCTCGTCGCCGGCGCGCTCGAGCGAGACCTGGCCCTGGTAGACGGTGCGCCCGAGGTAGGTGCAGCCGACGGTGAACTCAAACGGCCCGGTCGCCTGCGAGGCGCCCGCTCCGGCGATGTCCTTCACGATCACCAGTCCGCCCAGCAACTGCACGAGACCTGCGTCGATGTCGAAACGGGACTCGTTCACACCCAGGGCGATCGGGTCGGACGCTCCGGTGGTCTGGTCGGCGTTCGAGTCGATCTGGGTGTCGGTGCCCTGGCCCTTGAGAGTGAAGCCGTAGTTGTGGCTCGCCACCCACGCAGGGTCGAAGGTCACGACGTAGGTCCCGGAGGGCAGGTTCCCGAACGTGTAGGCGCCGTTGGCGTCGGTGGTGGTCGATGCGGTGATGGTGTTGCCGTCCGCGTCGGTCCCGGACAGGCTGACCGGCACGCCGGCGACGCCGGGTTCACCGGCATCCTGGATGCCGTTGGAGTTCAAGTCGTTCCAGACCAGGTCCCCGATCTCGGAGGCGATGGCGGTGATGGCGCGCTGCACCGGGCCGACGCCCTGGAGGACGCCCTGCGCATCCGCTTGAGCGGAGTTGTTGTAGACGTCACCCTCCGTGTTTCCGAGAGGGATCATCCGCACGGCGATGTCGATGGTGGAGCCTGCCGTGAACGCTCCGGCTCGCTGCACGCGCAGGCCGGTCACGGTCGACGCCCCGGTCGGGCAGTCCGCCGAGGTCCCGGCGCCGCTGACCACCGAACCACCGGACGGCGCGTCACACCATACCGTCACGCCGCCGGCGCCGTTGGTGGCGGCGTCGGGGTCGGAGCTGAGGCTCGCGGCGGGCTTCGAGGTGTAGAGCAGTGCCGCGGTGCCGCTGGAGGCGGTCACGGTCCCGCTGTCGAAGGCGAGGGTCCCGGTGAACGAGGTGCCGTTCAGTCCGTTGGCGGGCAGGACGTCGATGATGTCGACGTTCGAGACCCCGGAGGTGTCGATCGCCGCGAACTGGACCGTCCAGCCCAGCGGTCGCGGGTTCGTCGCACCGGCCGGGTTCACCTCGATGAGCGGGTTCACCACGGTCTTGTCGAGCTTGATCCCCGTCGGGGTCTGGATCTGGATGTTCACCGTAGAGGAGCGCTCCGCGAGCGTGGAGGTGTCACCCTCGGCGGTGATGGTGGCCATGTTCGTCAGGATGCCGTTCGGTGCCGTGCCTGAGATCGCGACCGTGTAGAGGATGGCCGGGATGGGGGTGTTGATCGTCAGCTCGCCGAGCTCCCAGCGCACATACGTCTGTCCCGTGGCGCAGCTGACGTTGGCGCCCGGTGGGTTGGCGTCGGTGGAGATGACCGCGGGAGTGATCGGTCCCCCGCCCTCGAGTGAGGAGGACACGAACGACTGGTTCGCGGGGAGGCAGTCCTCGACGACGGTGTCGGCCATCGCGCCGGTGGTCACCCCGGCCGTCAGGCTGGGACGCAGTCGGTAGTCCGCGTTGACTCCGGCGGCGTAGATCGGCACGGTCGAGGTCGCCCAAGTCGAGGTCGACGGGTCCCACACATCCTTCACCACTCGGGCGGTGACGGCCTGCACTCGGAGGCGGTCGCCGGCGCGACCCGTGTGGAACTCGGGGCCGTAGCTGGACTCGAGTTCGTAGCTCGCGGGCTGCGCGAACGCTTCGGCCGGGCTTGGCGGGGTCAGAGTGTCGCCGAGTACCTGCTTGGTGCTGCCCCAGTTGCCGATGATGTCGCCGGTCTGCACATCCGATCGGACGGTGAAGCCGATGCTGAAGGCCGTGCTCAGTCGCAGGTCCTCACCGATCGAGGACTTGACGACGTCGGTGATGATCCGGACCTGCGAGACGGCGGTGTAGACACCCGTCGCTGCGAGAGCCGGGTCGTTCCCGGGCACCAGGGCCGGATCGGTGACCCACCCGGCTCCGCCGTCGAGGCAGTCGTTGACGCTCGTGGTGCCAGGGGCGCCATTGTTGTACTCCACGGTGTAGTTCGGCAGCGTCGGGCTGGAGGCGTAGGTCATCCACACCGCGGCGCCGTTCGAGGGGTACTGCTGCCAGAACCCGGTCGTCGGGAAGGGAGCCGCCGGCGAGGTGGTCCCCGCCTGGATGCCCCGCCATTGCGCGGCCGTGAGGGACAGCTTGGTGTTGTCCCAGGTGTCGCAGGTGATCTGGGTGCCCGATCCGAATCCCGGCGGACTCACCATGCCCTCGGAGAGGCCGCTGAGGACCTTGCCGCCCGGCTGCACGATCCCGTTGCCATCGCGGAGCGCGGACGATCCGGGAGGACCGGCGAAGCTGCCGGAGGCGTAGCCAGGGCCGCCTGCGTTGGCGGTGTTGCCGGGCTCGCCCTCGAAGAACTTCCCGAACGCGCCCTCCGTCTCCACGAACGCGGTGCCGTGGCGGACGTTGTTGTCGAGGTTCTCCTCGGCGGGGATGGGGTCGCCGTTGAGGTCGTCGGCGGTGAGGTCGGAGAACGTGTCGTAGTACGGCAGCTGGAACGAGCCGGTGGTCGAATTCGGTGAGGGGATGCCGATCGCGCTGATCGCGGCGACCGGGTACTCGATCGTGATCCAGCCCGACACCACGTAGGCCTTGTCCGCGGGCATCGTGACATTGCCGGTGCCATTCGTCGAAGGGTACGTGACCGCAGAGGTGTCCGCCCCGCTGATCGTCACGGTGGTGACGCCGGTCGCTCCCTCGTCACAGCTGATGGTGCCCGAGTCCCTGACGGAGTTCGTGTCCGCATGGCCGGAGATCGCCCCGTAGGGGTAGAACGAAGCACCGTTCTCCAGGCCCGTGACCGCGCCGCAGCCCAGGATGGTGGGGGCGAGGGTCGAATCCCAGCCGGGCTTGGCGGTGGTACCGGCACCCCAGAACACGTCGGGTGTGATGTCCTCCGTGAAGGTGATGTCGGAGCCGAGGAGGGTGTTGCCCTTGCCGCCACCCTGGACCGAGATCAGGATCGGGAACAGCATCGTCTGGCAGCCCACATAGCCGGCCGCGGTGTAGGCGGGATTCGTGCAGGTCGTGGTCTGGATGTCCACTCGGCCCGAGCTGTCATCGGCGTTGCTCGTGCCGTTCTTGGACAGGTCGTAGTCCGCCTGGGAGACCACTTCGACCTGCACCTGGTTGGAGGTGTCGGAGATCGTCGTTCCATCGCTGACCGCGGTCGAGGTGGCGGTCGTGTCGAAGGGCGTCATGACGGTGCCGTCCGGGACCTCCGGCCGCACCTTCGCAGTGAAGTCGTAGTCGATCGTCGTCGGGTTCGACGGCCTGTCCGCCAGGACGCAGGTGACGGTCTGGACAGGGTAGGACTGCCAGCTCGTGGGGGTGATCGGAGGAGTGAGGGTGCCGAGGCTCGCCGGCACGACGCTGGAGCCGGCGAGGCAGTAGTTCGGCATCGACGTCAGCTCTTGCCCCTGGGGCAGGTCGAAGACGAGGGTGGGCGCCGTCTGCGCCCCGCCCTGGCTCTGCACGCTCACGTGGTAGGTGACGTTGTCGTTGGTGCGGACGAGCCCGTTCGACGCATCCGCATCGAGCGCATCGAAGGCGGGCGTGCCATCGATCTGCTGGACGATCACGTTCAGAGACTCGCCGGCGGCGTTCGCAGGGGCGGCCGCCGCGACTCCCCCGGCTGTCAACGCAGCGACGGCCACGAGGCTCGACAGCATTCGAGACGTACGGGTTTGTCCGGATCGAGACGGCATCTTCACTCCTCAGCACTCCCCCGGGATCCCCCTGAGGCTCTCGAACGCCCACTCTGTGGGGCGGGGTGAGACCCTGTGGGGGATCCCGACCGTTTTTCAGCCTGCGTTTCACCCGGTGCTCCGAGCGGCGGCTGGCCTACCGCCACGGTGCGTGACGGTGTCAGGAGAACAGATCGGACTGCAGACGAATCGTGACGCGGACACACAGAGGACCCCGGGCGCCGTGGGGCGGCCCGGGGTCCTCGGGTGTCAGGAGTCGACTACTCCTTGAAGGCGTCCTTGACGTTCTCGCCGGCCTTCTTGGCGTCGGCCTTGACCTGGTCGGCCTTGCCCTCCGCCTCGAGGCGCTCGTTGCCGGTCACCTTGCCGATGCCCTCCTTCGCCTTTCCGGCGATGTCCTCGGCAGCGTTGCGGATCTTGTCGTCCAGTCCCATGGTGTCTCTCCTTCGTGTTTCGGTGGTGGGTCTTCGGTCGGATTTCGAGTCTGTGGGGTCTCAGTCCACCCGGCGGGCGTCCGTCGCGAGGCGGGCGCGGAGTCCGGTGTGGATCGAGATGTAGGTGCGGATGTCCTGCCCCGTGAGGGTGCCGAGGTTGGCGGTGAGCCGGGCCAGCAGATCGGCGACCGCGCGCGGCGACGTGTTCTGCCGGGGCGTGACCGAGACGTGCAGCACGGGCTGCCCCTTCACCTCGTTCGCCGACACGCTGCTGGAGAGGATCTCCTCGTGAGCGCTCAGGGTGTTCCTGATCGCGTCCGAGGCGAACGACTCCTGCACGGTGACCGGGCCGAGCGGGCTCTCGGATCCCGTCGCCCGCAGCACGGTCCGGGTGCGGCGCCCGCCCAGGTGGGCGAGCACGGCGATCGCGAGCACGACGAGCACCAGAAGAGCCGCCAGCACGGCCACGATCAGCCAGCTCAGCGTGGTCCCGCCGAACAGCGGGCTCGCCGCGTCGGAGTCGCGGGCCCAGCCGATGGCCCCGCCGACCGTCGTCGTCCAGGCCTGGCCGAAGGCCGGCCACAGGACGGCCGTGGTGGCTGCGGCCCCGGCGGCCAGCAGCACGAGGCCGACGATGAGCAGGATCGCGCGGTTCAGGCCGCGGTTCGTCGAGTTCATGACAGCGGCTCCTTCTGGGCGGGCTTCTCGATGCGGATGCGGACACGCAGCGCCGGCGTGAGTCGGTAGCCGGACAGCTCCTCCTCGGCGACCGCTCGGACGGCCGCGGGGTCGACGGTGAGGCCGGGCTGAGGCCTGACCGAGATGTCGGCCGCACGGTGGGCGACACCCACGGTGACGTTCTCGCGTCCCAGCGACAGCTCGTCGCTGACATGCTGCGCCAGAGCCTGGGCGATGACGCCGTTGTCGACGACCACCGCCTCGTCGCCCATCCGGTGCTTGGGCAGGCGACCCGCGCTGAGCGCGAGGATCACCAGCACGAGGCCGATCAGCGCGACCAGGATCGAGCCGGCGATGATCGCCGCCGCGGGCTGCGCGGTCGGCAGGGCGGCGAGCCACTCGAGCCCGTCGCCGGGGCCGACGAGGAGCGGGGGCAGCGACAGCAGCCGCAGCACGATCTCGACGCCGAGGTAGGCGAGTCCGAGCACGATCACGATCAGCACGATCGCGGTCGCCACCGTGCGCGGGGAGTGCGTCTCGCGACGCACGACGCGGCCGAGGACCGGGTCCGTGGTGGTCATCGCACCCTCCTTCTCTTCGGGATGGTCGCGCCGGTGACGACGACGGCGACCCTGGTGATGTCGCGCCCGGTGACCCGGACGAGCTGCTCCTGCAGCCTCTGCTGGATGTCGGCGACCCGGTCGAGCACGGTGGCTCCGGCGCGGATGGCCTCGGTGTCGTCGAGGTCGGGGATCGGCAGCGGGGTCTGGACGCGGAGGGCATAGCCTCCGCGCCAGTCGGTCACGGCGACCTTCACAGCGCCGCGGTCGACCCCGATGGTCGCGGCGGCCGCCTCGTGGACGACCTTCTCGATCACTCGATCACGGACCTCGATGCGACCGGCCACGGCGGGGGCCGCGGGGTCGTCGATGCGGGCCCCGGCGGCCAGGCTTCCCCTCGGAGCCGAGGAGAGCGGGCCGCCGGGGGCGGTCAGGGTGCTCATCAGGAGGTCCGCCTCCCGGTGAACACGCCGGCCAGGGCGCGAAGGTCGAGCTGACCGGTCGCCACCCGGGCCACGACCGCGCCGATCGCCATGAACAGGGCCACGAGGAGGAATCCCCAGAACCCGAACAGCAGCGCTGCGGCGGCCAGGACCGCGCCCATCAGGGCGCCAGTGGCGGTGGCGCTCATGCGACGCGCGACTCGGTCTGGTCGTCGTTGTCGTCACCCGGGATGTGGACGTCGTTGACGTCCACGTTCACCTCGACGACCTCGAGGCCGACGAGACGGGTGATCGCACCGGCGACGGCGTGACGCACGTTCGAGGCGACCTCCTGGATGGGCGCCGGGTACTCCACGACGATGGTGATGTCGGCGGCGGCCTGGGTCTCGCCCACCTCGACCTTCACACCCTGACCGAGGTCGGTGGCGTTGATCGCGTCGCGGATCGCGCCGAAGGCGCGGGCTCCGCCGCCGCCGAGCGCGTACACGCCGGACACCTCGCGGGCGGCGATGCCTGCGACCTTGGCGACCACGCCGTCGGCGATGGTGGTCTTGCCGCCGGCGGTGTCCTCGGTCGTGACCCGCGACGTCGGGACCGAGCGGTCGACGCGCGAGGCCGGAACAGTCGGGGCCTTCGTCGTCTTCTCGACGGGGGTGGTGGTGGTCTCGTCAGCCATGAGTGGGTTCCTCTCCCTGATACGCGGTGTCCGGACGGCGCATCGGGTGGTGCGGTCCGGGAGCGTCGTGTTCGCCGCTCTGCAAGTAGGACGCTCCTCCACGGAGAAACGTCACGAAAAAGTCGGAATAGTTTCTGAAGGGGTCGGACTGGCCCGTCCTGACGCGCATCCGGGCAACCTCACCAGCGGTCACGACGGGCCTCCTGAGCGACGACAGCCTCCCGATCGGCGAGCCGCCGCAGTCCGGCGAGCGGCTGCGCCATCCGGTGGTTGCCACGGATGCGCGGCTCGACACGATCGAGGAACGCCCAGTACCCGGCGGTGAAGGGGCAGGCGTCGTCACCCAGCCGCACCTTCGGGTTGAAGCGGCAGGATCCGCAGTAGTCCGACATCCGGTCGATGTAGGCGCCACCCGCCGCGTAGGGCTTCGTGGCGACGATCCCGCCGTCGGCGTGCTGCGACATCCCGATGACGTTCGCGGGCATCACCCAGGGGGTGCCGTCGACGAACATGTCGACGAACCAGTCGTTGAGCGCCACGGGGTCGTAGCCATGCTGCAGGGCCCAGTTGCCGAGCACCATGAGCCGCTGGATGTGGTGCGCCCAGCCGTGGCGGCGCATCCCCTCGATCGTCTCGCTCAGGCAACGCGACTCGATCGACGAGGCGTCGAGCTCGCGGAACACGGCCGGCAGCGGGCGACGGGCGTCGAGCGCGTTGTGCGAGGTGCGATACCCCTCGCCCAGGTACCAGTAGAGGTGCCAGACGTAGTCGCGCCATCCGGCGATCTGCCGGACGAAGCCCTCCGTGCTCGCCAGGGGCGCCCGTCCAGCGTGGTACTCCGCTGCGACCCGCTCGACCACGTCGCGCGGATCGAGCAGCCCGAGGTTCAGGGCGGGGCTGAGCAGGGAGTGGGCCATCGTCCAATCGCCGTCGAGCATCGCATCCTCGAACGGACCGAAGTCACCCAGCCGCGACTCGAGGAAGTCGTCGAGGGCCCGCTCGGCCTCGGCTGCGGTGGCGGCGAAGCGCCGCGGACCGTCGTCGCCGACCAGGCGCACCGCACCGTCGGCGTGCCAGCGGTCGAGGTCGGCGCGCACCTCCTCGTCGATCTCGTCCTCCTCCGGCCACCACGGGTCGGGCAGCCCCAGGCGGGCTGCACCCTTCGGCGGAGGCTGCCGGTTGTCGTGGTCGAGGTTCCAACGACCGCCCTCGGGCTGGTCGCCCCGCATGAGCAGCCCCGTCCGCTCGCGGACGACGCGGTAGAAGTCCTCCATGAGCAGACGCCGCCCGCCGCGCGAGTCGGCCCAGGCCCGGAAGTCCTCCTCGGAGGTGACGAATCCGCGGCTGGGGAGCACGGTCATCGGGCGGCGACGCACGAAGCGGCGGGCGGAGTACGACGTGGGATCGATGACCTCGAGATCGTCTCGGCCGTCGACCGCCTCGCCGTACCGCTCCACCCGGTGGTACTCGACGCGGTCGCCGAGCTCGGCCGCCCGATGGCGCATCGCCGAGAGCAGGAGATGGGCCTTGGCCCGGTGCATCGGACGACGGCCGAAGACGGACCGCGCCTCCACCAGCATGATCGGGCCGCCGTCGTCGAAGATCGGCCCGAGCTGGCCGGCGAACAGCCAGCGGGTGCGGTGCGGGGAGGTCGTCACGCGCTCACCCTAGGACCGCGATCGAGAGCAGTAGCGGAAATCGCAGGAACTACCTAGATTGTCTAATGACTCGGCAATCGAGCGATATTGACCCTTCTCAAAGGAGCACCCCATGGCCCCGATCCAGCTTCCTCCGCTCGAGCTCCTCGTCCCCGCGGATGCGGTCGACTACGTCCGCGACTGGCACCCTTTCGCCGACGCGAGCACGCTCGACGACGCACAGGCGGCCTGACCCTGGTCCAGATGGCGCCGGAGCGCGTCGCCGCCCGGACCTCGACGAGCACCTCGACGCCGGCGGAGCTGCTGGTGAAGGCGTTGGAGGACTACCGCGAGTCGGAGCAGGCCATGCGTCGCCGCCTGCAGGAGGCGATGGGGATGAACCCGAGCGACCTCCACGCGCTCCGGATGATCATCGCCGCGCGGAGCGCGGGACGCACCCTGTCCCCGAAGGATCTCGCCGACCGCCTCGGATTCTCCTCTGCGTCCGTGACCGCCCTGCTCAACCGCCTCGAACGGTCGGGTCATCTCCAGCGCGAGCCCGACGAGTCCGACCGTCGTGGTCTGGTCGTCATCTCGACCGGGGCGACCGACACCGAGATGCAGGCCAGGCTCGGCCAGATGCATGCCGGCATGATGGATGTCGCCTCCTCGCTCGGGCCGGCCGAAGCGGCCGCCGTCATCCGCACCCTCGAGCGCCTCTGCGAGGCCCTCGAAGCGCCCGACGCGCCGTGAGCGGGTCCCACTCCGTCCGACCGACCCCGTCAGATCGCCCGGCCGCTCCGCGTCCGACGGTCTTCGCACTGCACGGTCTCGGGCTGACGGCCGACGCCTTCGACGAGCTCGCCGCCCTCCTCGAGCCCGATGTCCGTGTCCTCGCGATCGACCTCCCCGGCTTCGGCACGGCCGCCTCGTCCGGCGCCGCCGGGGTCGGCGAGATGGCGGATGCGGTGCTCACGCGGATCGCGTTGGACACGGTGGGCCCGTGGCTGCTGCTCGGGCACAGCATGGGCGGAAAGGTCGCCTCCGTCGCGGTCTCCCGGGTGCTCGACGGCTCGGCGAGCGTGTTCGGATTCCGCGGCGTCGTGCTGCTCGCCCCTTCTCCCGTCACCCCCGAGCCGATGGGTGACGGGCAGAGGGAGCGGATGCTCTCCTGGCTCAGCGGCCCCCGACTCAGTCGAGAGGATGCCCGCGCGTTCGTCGAGGACAACGTCGGGGCGCCGTGGACGCCGGAGCAGCGCGACGAGGCGGTCGATCTCGTGCTCGACGGCTCGACCGAGGCCTGGGAGTCGTGGCTCCTCCGCGGCAGCCGCGAGGACTGGTCGGACGCCGTCGGCGCGCTCGACGTGCCCGCCCTCGTGCTGGCCGGCGACCAGGACAGCGACCTCGGGGCCGCCGCGCAGCCCGATCTCGTCGCCCCCACGTATCCGCGCGCCTCCGTCGAGACCCTCGCCGGAGCCGGCCACCTGCTCATGCTCGAACGACCCGGCGCGGTGGCCGACGCCATCCGCTCGTTCTGGGCGCGGGAGGCGTCACGCGCCCCGCTCGTCCCGGAGCATCTGGCCCGGGTGATCGCCTCCGACCACACCGGCGCGCGCGTGCGCGGCGCCTTCGCGGGGCGCTCCGTCGCCGACGACCATGCGGCCCCGCCGCGGGCGCTCACCGCGGCGCAGCTGCAGACCCTCCGCTCGATCCTCGCTCGGGTGCTGCCCGTCGACCTCGACGGCCTCGACCTCGCCTCCCGTCTCGACGCCCGGCTCGCCGAGGGCACGGGCGACGGCTGGCGCCACGGCGACCTCCCCGACGACGCCACCGCCTACCGGCTCGCACTCGACGAGCTCGCGGGCTTCGACGGCTCGCCCGGCTCGCCCGGTTCGCACGGCTCCCCGGAGGAGCAGGACGCGCTGCTCACCCGGCTCCAGGAGGGCGACTACGTGCCGAGGCCGGGCGGCCTCAGCGCGGCGCAGCTCTCGCTCTGGTTCACCGACCTCTGCGCGGATGCGGCCACCACCTGGCTGCAGCATCCCGCGGCCCTGGCGGAGATCGGGTTCGACGGGTTCGCGACGGGCGGCGACGGGCCGCGCAAGCAGGGCTTCACGCGGCTGACCCTGGGCACGCGGGAGGCCTGGGAGGGGTCGCCGCATGCCCCCGCCCCGGCTCCGGCCCGCGACAGTCAGATGATCAGCAGGGAGGACAGGTCGTGGACCTGAGCAGGATGCGGACGCACGGCGAGGACGACGTCGTCGACGTCGTCGTGGTCGGCACCGGGGCCGGCGGCGCCCCTCTCCTCGCGTCGCTGGCCGCGCGCGGGATGCGGGTCGTCGCGCTCGAGGCGGGCGAGAACCGCACTCCGAACGACCACGCTCCCGAGGAGACCCTCGCGGCCGCCGACATCAACTGGATGGGCGAGCGCCTGAGCGCCGGATCCGACCCGACCGCGTTCGGGCCCAACAACTCCGGGCGCGGGGTCGGCGGCTCCACCCTGCACTGGGGCGCCTTCACACCGCGCCCCGACGCGCGCGACCTGCGACTCCGCACCGAGACCGGTCTCGGCCGCGACTGGCCTGTCGACCCGGCCGAGCTGACGGGCTACGTGCAGCGCGTCGAGCACGAGATCGGCGTCTCGGGCCCTGCCCGCTACCCGTGGGATGCTTCGCGACGCTACGAGCAGCCGCCGGCCCTGCGCAACGCGCCCGCCGACATCATGGTGCGCGGATGCGCGCAGCTGGGCATCGAGGCCACCGACGCCCCGGCGGCCGTGCTCACCCGCGACCGGCACCAGCCCTCCTGGGGGATGCGCCAGGCCTGCGTCAACTGCGGCGCCTGCCACCAGGGCTGCCGCAACACCGCCAAGGCCTCGATGGACACCACGTACCTCCCCGCGGCCGTCGCCGACGGCGCGGAGATCCGCCCCGGATGCACCGTGCACTCGATCGAGGTCGACGCCCGCGGGCGGGTCGAGGCCGTGGTGTACCGCCAGGACGGGCGCGACCACCGCCAGCGCTGCCGCCGGCTCGTACTCGCCGCGGGTGGGGTGGAGACGCCGCGTCTGCTGCTGCACACCGGCCTAGCGAACGGCAGCGGGCACGTCGGCCGTCACTTCCTCGCCCACGGGGCCACGCAGGTGTGGGCCCGGTTCGACGGCGACGTCCGCGGCCACCGCGGCTATCCGTCGGCGATCATCACCGAGGACTTCGTGCGCCCCGACGACGCCTCCTTCGCGGGCGGCTACCTCATCCAGAGCCTCGGCGTCATGCCGCAGACGTTCGCCACGTCGCTCACGCGCGGCGGCGGCCTGTGGGGATCCGCGCTCGTCGAGGCGCTGCGCGACTACCCGCGGATGGCGGGGCTCGGCATCAACGGGGAGTGCCTGCCGTCGGACTCGAACGCTCTGGTGCTCTCCGACGAGGTCGACGAACTCGGTGTGCCGAAGGCGCGGATCACGTTCAGCTCGGGCTCGAACGAGGAGGCGATCAAGGCCCACGCCGTCGACGTCATGACACGCATCCTCGAGGTTGCCGGGGGCTCCGACCTCCGCGTGCTCGACCGCACCGCGCACACCATCGGCACGTGCCGGATGGGCGCCGACCCCGACGACTCCGTCGTCGACCCCTGGGGGCGGAGCCACGAGATCCCCAACCTCTGGATCTCCGACAACTCCACGTTCCCGAGCGCCCTCAGCGCCAACCCCGCGCTCACCGTCATGGCGCTGGCGTTGCGCACGGCCGACCGCATGGCGACCTCGGAGGCTCAGCTCGCGCAGCAGGCGTAGCGTCGTGGTCATGAGCATCCCCACGTTCACCCTGAACAACGGCGTCGAGATCCCCGTCATCGGACTCGGCGTGTACCAGAGCGCCCCTGAGGAGACCGCCGCCGCGGTCGAGGCCGCGCTGGCGAGCGGCTACCGCCACATCGACACGGCCGCCGCGTACGGCAACGAGCGCCAGGTCGGCGAGGGCATCCGCGCGTCCGGCGTCGACCGGTCCGAGGTGTTCCTCGAGACCAAGGTGTGGGTGAGCGACTTCGGCTACGACGAGACGCTCCACGCGTTCGAGAAGGCCACCCGCAAGCTCGGCGACGGCTTCGAGCAGCTCGATCTCCTCATCCTGCACCAGCCCGCCCCGAGCCGGTTCGAGAAGACGGTCGGCGCATACCGCGCCCTCGAGACGCTGCTGGCCGACGGCCGCGTGCGGGCGATCGGCGTCAGCAACTTCACCCCCGCCCACCTCGACCGGCTCGCCGCCGAGACGTCGGTGGTGCCCGCCGTGAACCAGGTCGAGCTGCACCCCTACTTCGCGCAGCCCGAGCTGCAGAAGGCGGATGCGGAGCGCGGCATCCTCACCCAGGCCTGGTCGCCGATCGGCGGCATCACCTTCTACCCGGGCTGGGGCGACGACCGCCGGAACGTGATGGAGGACGAGACCATCGCCGCCCTCGCCGCCGCGCACGGCAAGAGCCCGGCGCAGGTGATGCTGCGCTGGCACATCCAGGAGGGCCGCTCGGTGATCCCCAAGTCGGTGAACCCGACGCGGATCGCCGAGAACATCGACGTCTTCGACTTCGAGCTCACCCCCGACGAGATCGCACGCATCGACGCCCTCGACACCGGCCGCCGCAGCGGCCCCGACCCCGACGTCGAGCGCCCGGAGATGTTCGACCGCCCCATCCCGGAGGACTGAGCGCCCGCACTTGGCCTCCGGGCGTCACTTCGACACCGAATCCGGAGAGGCGGGCCGAATAGGCCAGGGCTCTTGCGGAATCGCTGTCGACGTGATGCCTATCACCCTCCGCTGGCCGACGCTGGTCACGGAATACGAGCAAGCGCCGCCGTACATCGCGGGCTTGGGCCGATTCTCCTGATGAGCGTCGCGCCCCTGGGGCGCGACCGACAGAGGCGTCGCCTCGACACCGGATTCGGGCGAGCACCGCCCCAGGCGCGGGGCTCTCCAGGATTCGGTGCTGAAGCGTCAGGCGTGCTGAGCGGTAAGCGCCGCCACGACGGCGCCGAAGGCGGCGGAGGTGGGGTCGACGAGGTCGAAGTGGTCGGCGCCCTCGAGCTCGGTGAGCACGGCGCCGGGGTGGGCGCGGGCGTAGGCGCGGCTCTGGCCGATCGGGACGTCGTCGTCGCGGGTGCCGTGCAGGAGGCGCACGCCGCCGGCGGGCGCGGGGGAGCCCGAGAGGGTCGGCCTCCGCGAGCCGGTCGGCGAAGCCGGGGTCGCCGACGCGGAGGAGCTCCCCCACCGCGCCGTTGCTGTACCCAGCGCGGTGGGCCTCGCCCAGGTCGAGCAGCCCGGCCAACGACACCACGGGCGGCCCGCCCGGGCGACCAGCACCCCGCTCACCGGCATGCGCTCGCACCGCGAGGTGCCCGCCCGCCGAATGGCCGGCGACCACGTCGGGCGCCAGCCCTACCGATGTCGCCCACTCGACCGCGGCGCGCACGTCGTCGAGCGCACCCGGCCACCCGCCGCCGTCGTCGCCGACGCGGCGGTACTCCGGCAGCACCACCGTGAGCCCGCGCGAGGCGAGCGCCGCCGCCATCGGACGCAGGTGCGTGCGGTCCCACCGCGCACGCCAGTACCCGCCGTGCACCAGCAGCACGACGCAGCTCGGCGCATCCGCCCGATACACCTCGACGACCTGCGCCGGATGCGACCCGTACGCCGCCGTCGAATCGGGCTCGCGCGCCGTCTGGTCGAGCAGGTCAGGCACGGGCGACGAGCTCGTCGCGCACCGCGGCGACGGCCAGCTCGAGCTCGGCGAAGCTCGTCGACAGCGGCGACAGCCCCAGGCGGATGCCGGTGGGCGGCCGGAAGTCGGGGATCACGCCCCGACGCCACAGCTCGGGCACGATCTCGACGAACGCGGGGTGGTCGACGGTCACGTGTCCTCCGCGCTGCGAAGCGTCCCTCGGCGTCGACAGCGCGACGCCGAGCGGCGCCAGCACCGCGTCGTACAGCTCGACCGCGAACTCCGTCATCGCCACCGACTTCGCACGCACCGCCTCGATGCCGGCCTCCTCGATCAGGTCGAGCATGGCCTGCATCGGCTGCATGCCCACCACCGGCGGGGTGCCGCTGATGAAGCGGCGGATGCCGTCGGCCGGGTCGTACGCCTCGCCCATCCGGAACGAGTCCTTCACCCCCATCCATCCCTGGATCGGCTGCCGCGCGTCGGGGATCAGCTCGTCCCGCACGTAGAGGAACGCCGGGGCGCCCGGTCCACCGTTGAGGTACTTGTACGTGCATCCGACGGCGAGGTCGACACCCCACGCGTCGAGCTCGATCGGCACGACGCCGACCGAGTGGCAGAGGTCCCAGAGCACGAGCGCCCCGTGCGAGTGCACGAGCTCGGTGATGGCCGCGGCGTCGGCGAGGTGGCCCGACCGGTACGCGACGTGACTGAGCACCACCACCGCGGTCTGCGGTCCGAGCACAGCGGCGAGGTCGTCGACGGTGGGGCCGCCGGCCGTGTCGACGTCGATCCAGCGGATGCTCGCCCCGGTCTCGGCGGCGACCCCCTCCACCACGAAGCGGTCTGTGGGGAAGTTGTGCCGGTCGATCACGATCTCGCGGCGGCCGGGCCGCGCCGCGAGCGCCGTGCGCACCAGCTTGTACAGCGAGACCGTCGTCGACTCGCCGACCACCGTCTGGCCGGATGCCGCGCCGAGGCAGGTGGCGCCGATCCGGTCGCCGAGGGTGAGCGGGAGGTCGAACCAGCCCTCGTCCCAATGGCGGATGAGGCGGCCGCCCCAGGCGGTCTCGACCAGCTGCGCCATCCGCTCGGCGACCCCGCGCACCGGGCGGCCGAGGGAGTTGCCGTCGACGTAGGCGAGCACCGAGGGGTCGTCGCTGCCCACGAAGCGGTCGCGATAGCCGGCGAGCGGATCCGCGCGGTCGAGCTCGGCGGCGCGAGCGGCGTGAGCGGAGTCGGTGGACGGGGTGGGGGTGGTGGTGGTCATCGTCGTCCGATCTCGGTGCGTACCGCGAAGAGCTCCGGGAAGAAGGTGAGGTCGAGCGCCTGCTTGAGGAAGCCCACGCCGCTGGATCCGCCGGTACCGGTCTTGAACCCGATGGTGCGCTGCACCGTGCGCAGGTGGCGGAAGCGCCAGGTCTGGAAGTCGTCCTCCAGGTCGACGAGCTCCTCGCAGGCCTCGTACGCAACCCAGTGCGTCTTCTCGTCCTCGTAGATCCCGCGGAAGAGGGGCACGAGCGACTCGGTGTACACGTGCGCGACCGTCACGTCGCGGTCGAGGACCTCGGCAGGCACCGCGTACCCCGCGCGAGCCAGATAGCGGAGGAACTCGTCGTAGAGGCTCGGCGTGTGCAGCAGGCGCTCCAGCTCGCCCCGAGCAGCGGGTTCGCCGTCGAACACGGACAGCATCTTCGCGTTCTTGTTGCCGAGGACGAACTCCACCCCGCGGTATTGCCACGACTGGAACCCGGAGGAGTTGCCGAGGAAGTGCCGGAACTGCGCGTACTCGCTCGGTGTGAGGGTCGCGAGCACCGACCACTGCTCGGTCATCGTCTTCTGGATGTGCTTGACCCGGGCGATCTTCTTCAGCGACCCGGCGAGATCGTCGGCGGCGATCATCCGGCACGCGGCGCTGAGCTCGTGGAGCATCAGCTTCAGCCAGAGCTCGGTGGTCTGGTGCTGGATGATGAACAGCAGCTCGTCGTGGTGCTCGGGGACGCTGACGGGGTTCTGCGCAGCGAGCAGCGTGTCGAGCGAGAGGTACGAGCCGTACGTCATCTTCTCGCGGAGGTCGGTGACGATCCCGTCCTCGAGCTCGCGGGTGTTGTGGTCGATGCCCATCGGTCCATCGTCGTGCATCCGGAGGGCGCTGTCGATCGGAGGCGCGTGGCCGATCGACAGCGCCGCCGGGTCACGCGCCGAGGAGCTCGAGCGTGTCGACCACGCGGTTCGAGAACCCCCACTCGTTGTCGTACCAGGCGACGACCTTCACGTGACGGCCGTCGACGCGGGTGAGTGCCGAGTCGAAGATCGACGAGGCCGGGTTGCCTGTGATGTCGCTCGAGACGAGCGCGTCCTCCGAGTACTCGAGCACGCCCGCGAGCGGACCGGCGGCCGCCTCGCGGTACGCGGCGAGCACGTCCTCGCGGGAGACGTCGCGCGAGACCACGGTGTTGAGCTCGACGATCGAGCCCACGGGGACCGGCACGCGGATCGAGTCGCCCGAGAGGCGCCCGTCGAGCTCGGGCAGCACGTGCCCGATGGCCTTCGCGGCGCCGGTCGACGTGGGCACGATGTTGATCGCGGCGGCGCGGGCACGGCGCGGATCGCGGTGCGGGGCGTCCTGGAGGTTCTGCTCCTGCGTGTAGGCGTGCACGGTGGTCATGAACCCGTGCTCGATGCCCGCGAGCTCGTGCAGCACCCAGGCGAGCGGAGCGAGCGCGTTGGTGGTGCAGGAGGCGTTCGACACGATGCGGTGGTTCTCGGGGTCGTACGCGTCGGTGTTGACGCCGTACGCGAGCGTCACGTCCGCCCCGTCGGAGGGCGCTGACACGAGCACGCGACGGGCACCGGCGTCGAGGTGCGCCCGCGCGGCGGACGCTGCTGTGAAGCGCCCGGTCGACTCGAGCGCGACGTCGATGCCGAGCTCGGCCCAGGGCAGGTCGGCGGGATCACGCTCGGCGAGCACCCGGACGCGGCGCCCGTCGACGACCAGGGTGTCACCGTCGACCTCGACCGGCCGACCGAGGCGGCCCGCGGTGGAGTCGTAGGCGAGCAGCCGCGCGAGCGCAGCCGGTTCGGTGAGGTCGTTGATCGCGACGACCTCGATGTCGGTGTCGCGCTCGAGGAGGGCGCGGAGGACGTTGCGGCCGATGCGGCCGAATCCGTTGATGGCGATGCGAGTCATGACGGCAGTCTCGCGTCGCCGACGCGAACTCGACAGTGGCTCGATCGACAGCATCCGCAAGTTTCGCGCCACATCCGGAAAGAGACGGCGGGCCCGTCAGTCGTCGGGCGTGAAGGTTCGGCGGTAGGCGCCGGGGCTGGTGCCGAGGATGCGTTGGAAGTGCATCCGGAGGTTCGCCGCCGTGCCGAGGCCGACGTCGGCGGCGATCTGCTCGACGCTGCGCTCCGACCGCTCGAGCAGCTCGCGCGCGGCGTCGACCCGCACGCGGAGAAGCCACTGCATGGGGGTGTAGCCGGAGTCGGCGAGGAACTGGCGCGACAGCGTCCGCGGTGACACCGCCGCCTGGCGGGCCAGCGCGGCGAGCGTGAGCGGCTCGTGCAGGTGCGCGATCGCCCACTCGCGGGTCGCTGCGAAGCGCTCACCGAGCTGCTCCGGCACGGTCCGCGGCACGTACTGCGCCTGTCCGCCACTGCGATACGGCGCGGCGACGAGCCGGCGGGCGGCGTGGTTCGACGGGCCGACCCCGAGGTCGCCGCGGATGACGTGCAGGCAGAGGTCGATGCCCGAGGCCGCCCCCGCGCTCGTCAGCACGTCGCCCTCGTCGACGAAGAGCACGTTCTCCTCCACCCTGATGAGCGGATGCGTCCGCTTCAGTGCCGCGGTGTAGTGCCAGTGGGTGGTCGCGCGGCGGCCGTCGAGGAGGCCCGTCGCGGCGAGCGCGAACGCGCCCGTCGAGATGGCGGCGAGGCGCGCGCCCCTCGCGTGGGCCACGGTCAGCGCCTCGAGCACCGCCGCGGGTGGAGGGGTGCGGTCGGGGTGGCGGTATCCGGGCACGAACACGATGCCGGCCCACTCGAGCGCCTCCAGGCCGTGGTCGACGGCGTAGGCGAGCCCGTCGCCGCCGGCGACGACGCCCTTCGCGGCACCGCACACGCGCACCTCGTACGGCATGCTGTCGCGGGTCGTGAACACCTGGGCGGGGATCCCCACGTCGAGCGGCTTCGCCCCCTCGAGCACGAGGACGGCGACGCGGCGCAGCCGGGGACCGGTCAGTGCTCGACCCCCGTCTCGACCAGCAGCACGCCGCCGATGATGAGCGCGACGCCCGCGGCCATCAGCCAGGTGAACGGCTCCTTGAAGAAGACGCGCCCCGCGAGGGCGGTGAGGGCCACACCGGCCGCTGTCCAGATGCCGTACGTCACCCCGAGGGGCACACCCTCGGCGAGGGTGAGCACGAGCATCGCGAACGCGATGGGGTAGCCGATCGCGACCGGGATGATCCAGAGCCTGCTGCCGTGGGTCGCCATCCGAAGCGAGAGGGTGGCGCCGACCTCGGCCAGGATCGCGATGGCGAGGAAGAGGATGCTGAACCCGCTCACGAGGCGGCTCCCGCGTCGGCCTCGCGCCGGCGCTGGGCGCGCTGCGACCCGAGCTCGATCGTGAGCACACCGAGGATGATGAGCGCGATACCGCCGAGCATGGGCAGCGTGAGCGGCTCGCCGAACAGCAGCGCGCTGAACAGCGCGGTGAGCGCCACCCCGCAGGCCCCCCAGATGCCGTAGGCGACGCCGATCGCCATCCCGAGCTTCAGCACACGCGAGAGCAGCGCGAACGCGCCGATGTATCCGATCACGACGGTGACGTACCAGCCCGGTGCGTCGAGCGCGGCCTTGAGCGACAGCGACCCCATCACCTCGAGGCCGATGGTCACGGCGAGCAGCACCCACTTCAGCACGGGCACACCGTACCAGCGACCGGGGTCATCGGTCCGAGCGTCGGCGCATCGACGCCCGGCTCAGGGAACGCGGTTCAGCCAGGCGGGCGTCTCGAACTTGGTGTGGACGAGCTCCTCGGCCGTCGCCCGCTCGTCGGCGGTGATCTCGGACGGCGTCGCACCGTAGAGGCCCGTGAACGTCTGCACGAGCCGGTCGATGATCTCGGCCCGCGTGAGTCCCGTCTGCGACCGCAGCGGATCGACCCGCTTCGCCGCGGACTTCGTGCCCTTGTCGCTCATCTTCTCGCGGCCGATGCGCAGCACCTGCACCATCTTCTCGCCGTCCATGTCGTAGCTCATGGTGGCGTGGTGGAGCACGGCCCCGTTGCCGAGCCGCTTCTGCGCCGCCCCGCCGATCTTGCCCTTCGCCGACGAGATGTCGTTGAGCGGCTGGTAGATCGCCTCGATGCCGAGCGAACGCAGGGCGAGGATCACCCACTCGTCGAGGAACGCATAGGAGTCGGCGAAGCTCATGCCCTGCACCAGCGACGCCGGGGCGTAGAGGGAGTAGGTGATGACGCTGCCCGCATCCATGAACATCGCGCCGCCGCCGGAGATGCGCCGCACGACCTCGAAGCCGTACCGCTCGGCGTTCTCGCGGTCGACCTCGTTCCTCACCGACTGGAAGCTGCCGATGACGACCGCGGGCGCGTCCCACTCCCAGATGCGGAGGGTCGGCTTGCGGCGCCCCTCCCCCACCTCGTTCGTGAGCACCTCGTCGAGGGCGAGCTGCATCTGCGGGCTCTCGGCGCCGCTGTGGATGAGCTGCCAGTCGTAGTCGTTCCAGCTCGACGCCTTCGAGAGCGCGCGCCGGACGGCGACCGCGACCGCCTCGGGCGAGAAGCCGAGCAGCACGGCGCCCTCGGGGAGGGCGCGGCGCACCGCGTCGGCGATGCCCACCGCGTCGGTGTCGACGGCGAGCCCGTTCACGGCCGCGTCGATCAGGGGAAGAGCGTCGTCGGGCTCGAGGAAGAAGTCGCCCGCGAGACGGAAGCCGCTGATGCGACCGTCGACGTCGTCGAGGTCGACGACGACCAGCTTCCCGCCCGGGACCTTGTACTCGCCGTGCATGCCCTCAGCCTAATCGCGCTCGTCGCACGAGCGGATGGCCGTCGAGAGGTCGCCTGAGAGCGGACATGAGGCGATGTACGCGCCGTGCGGGCTGTGACGGTACCTTTCGACGGCCACTCGCGACGACGGTGCGCGGACGCGCCCCTCAGATGAGCGGCGGCGGGTCCGGCGGCGACGCGGGCGGCGGCGGGGTCTGCGACGCAGGCGGCGACGCGGGCGGCGGACCCGGCGGCGCGGGCGGCGGCGGGCTCTGCGGCGCGGAGCCTCCGGACGCCGGCCCCTGGGGCAGGCCCGCCCACGGAGAGGCCGACGGGGGCGTCGCGGGCGGGGGCGGAGCCGCCGCGAACGCCGCGATCCCGTCGCGCCACCCCGCGATCCGCCGCTGGGCGTGGGTGGTGCTGAGCTCGGGCCGCAGCTCCGGATGCTCGTGCCAGTACCGCACGGTGGAGTAGATGAGCCACGCGTGCGACTGGTACCCGGTGAGGTCGTACTCGCGCTCGACGAGGGCCTCGCCCGGATCGGTCGGGTCGGGCGCACCCTCGACGGGGACGAGCACGATGCCGGGCATGAAGTCGCCCGTGTCCTTGTCGACCGCCGACGCCTGCGCCCGCACGGCGGCGATCGACTCCCACGGCCACACGTCGACGCGGTCGTCGAGGAACCAGCGGATGACGCCGTGCCGCCCGACCGAGAGCCCGATGGGGCGGCGCCCGAACGACGCGTGCCGCCAGCGCTGCACGACCGCGATCCATCCCGCGAGCGCCACGACGAGCGCGCCGAGGAGGAGCGGGATGAGGACGATGAGGATCCAGCCGGCGCCCGTCGTCACCGCGACGACGCACAGCCAGCCGAGCGCGACCGAGCAGAACGTCCCGGTGGCGGCGAAGCAGATCGTGAGCCACCGCCCGGGGGGCAGCTCGCGGAAGAAGTGGATCCACGAGTCGGGCGGCCGCACCCGCGCCTTCGTGAGGGTGATCGCGTTGAGCAGCACGGGCATCCCGCGCTCGTCGCCCGCGTGTTCGTACGCGACGCCGACGCCGAGCCCCACGGCGGCGAAGAGCAGCGTGAACAGCAGCCCGAGGCCGATGTCGCCGCGCAGCACGGCCGCCGCGGCGAGCACCGCGAACGCGAGCGCGACGATGGCCCAGAGCACGGCCAGCCACACCCGCACGGGCTTCACCGCGGTGGTGCGCCACTTGTCGGGCAACGCGTAGGGCGGCATCGTCACCGGCTCAGTCCATCACGGATGCGGAGGGCACCGCATCCGCATGATCCTCCGCCACCTCCCGCCGCCGGAACGGGGCGGCGAGGGTGGGCAGGATGTCGCGCCGGCGCATCACGAGCACGACGACGGCGAGCAGGGCCTGCGCTGCCGAGAGCACGTATCGGCCCGTCGTGTCGGTGACGACGAACTGCAGCGCGAAGACCGCGGCGAGCGCGAACGCCCACCAACGGTGGAAGCGCAGGGCGATGATGATCGCCACGCCCAGCAGCGTCTGCGTGGCGGTGAGCACGAACTCCTCGACCTGGCGCGCGTCGAGCGGCAGGTCGGTCCCGCCGCCGCCGAGCAGGTGCGCGATGGGCAGCGACCCCACGAGCAGGCTCCACTGGTTGATCTTGCTGGCGATCAGCGTGCCGATGGCGGCGGCCCCCATCCCCCGCAGCGCGAACAGCACGGCCACGATGAACTCCGGCGCCTCCGACGCGAGCGGCGCGAGCCACTGCACGAGGAAGTAGCTGTCGATCCCGAGCGACGACCCGGACGCCACGAGCGCCTCGGCGAAGGGCTCGGCGCAGGCGAGGATGATCGCCGCCGCGATCGCGAACAGCGCCACCAGGGTGACACGCCGGGCGCGCGTGGGCATCTCGGCGATGGACTTCGCCGGGCCCACGAACTCCTCCGGCGCGTCGTCGTGCGCTTGGCCCGCCCGCCAGAGGTAGAGCGCGAACCCGAGGATGAGCAGGGCGCCGAACCAGACCGGGATGTGACCGAGGATCGGGATGGCGAAGGCGACCACCGCGAGGAGGGCGAGGAAGCCGACGTCGATCCGCGTCGACCGCGGCAGCGCGAGGGCGGAGACGCGGGCGGGATCGCGCCGCGCGAGCCCGCGGTTCGCCACGACGAGCGCGACGATCACGACGAGCGGCCAGCCGAAGCCGAGCAGCAGCCGGTTCGACCCCGTCATGTTGGCGGCGGCGAACTGCTCGTAGGCGGCGTCGGATCCGGATCGGAACGCGTAGTAGAGATCGACCGCGTACTCCGGCAGCACGGCGATGAGGGCGAGGATCGCGATCGCGAGGGCGCCCGAGATGTCCTTCTGGGCGGCCTCGGCGGCCCAGGCGAGCAGGAAGCTCGCGGCGACGACCGCGGCGCCGAACACCACCAGGTCGAGCACGGGGTTCAGCGCGAACCCCGTCACGCGGAACACGATGGCGGGGGCCGCGATCGTGAGGCAGAGGATGATGCGGCGTACGAGGGAGGCGGGCACGGTGACTCTCCGGTCGGTCGGGGCCGGAGGCATGACGGGGCTCCGGCCTGGCTGGGCCGAAGGTCTCGCTCGCTCCGCCTGCCGCGCTCGAGGCACTCCGTGCACTCGAGGCGCTTCCGCGGGAGCCCACGACGCCGGGCGGATCGTCATGATCGCCAGTGTGTCGACGTCGCCACGTGCATCCGCGGGTGCCGGATGCACGGAGCTACTCCCCTTCGCTGCCTCCACCGTGCCCAGCGCGCCCTGCGGCGATCAAGCCGAGCCCGCCGACTCTGAGGTTTTCGGCCCCCCTCACCCGCGATCCCGCGGAGCCCTGGCGCGCGGTGTCAGCTTTTCGGACCCCCGAAGCGCGCCTCGACCCGGGCAGACTGGAGGGCATGAGCGGCACAGCACTCCGGGTGGGGGTCGTGATCCTGCCCCAGACCCCCTGGCCCGAAGCGGCGCGGCGGTGGGTCCTCGCTGAGGAGCTCGGGTTCGATCACGCGTGGACGTACGACCATCTCTCCTGGCGGTCGCTCGCCGGAGAGCCGTGGGGCGCCACCATCCCCACGCTGACGGCGGCGGCGCTGGCGACCTCGCGCATCCGGCTCGGGACGTTCGTGGCGTCGCCGAACTTCCGGCATCCGGTCCCGTTCGCGAAGGAGATCGCGACCGTCGACGAGATCGCGGGCGGGCGGATGCTCCTGGGCCTCGGGCCGGGTGGCACCGGCTTCGACTCCGTGGTGCTGGGCCAGCCCGAGCTGACGCCGCGGCAGCGGCACGACCGCTTCGCCGAGTTCGTCGTGGGGCTCGACCGCCTGCTGCGCTTCGAGCCGGAGGGGTCGGGCGGCATCGACGTCGAGGGCGAGTGGTTCACGGCGCGCCAGGCGCGCATGGTGGGCTCCCCGGCGCAGACACCGCGGATGCCGTTCGCGATCGCGGCGAACGGCCCCAAGGGCCTCGACCTCGTCGCCCGCCACGGCGACGGCTGGATCACGACCGGCCCGCCGGACGCGGAGGGCGACGAGTGGTGGAGCCGCGTCGCCGTGCTGTCGCGGACGCTCTCCGAGAAGCTCGAGGCGGCCGGGCGCGCACCCGACGAGTTCCCGCGCTACCTCTCGCTCGACTCAGGCGACAGGTACAGCCTCTCGAGCGTGAGCGCCTTCGAGGCGGCCGCGGATCGCGCGAGCGCGGCCGGGTTCACCGACGTCGTCGTGCACTGGCCCCGGCAGGACGGCATCTACGCCGGCTCGGAGGACGTCGTGCACGAGATCGCTGCCGCCAGGCGCTAAGCCTGACAGACGCCGAGCACCAGACGAGAGCCGCACCTACTCGCCCGAGCTGGACGTCCCCAGCAGTCGCCGGGTGACCGCGGCCGACGACGTGAGCAGCGCCTGCAGCGCCCGGTCGAGGTCGTCGTCCGCGACGGCACGCCCCTCGTCGGCGGCGGCGAGCACGGCGCTGCGCACGAGCTCCTTCGCGAACGACCCCGTGGTCCCCTGCGACCGGTCGGCCGCGGCGGCGAGCGCCTCGGTGGACAACGGCAGCCCCGACGCGTACCGGGCGAACAGCCGCCGCCGCGAGTCGTCGTCCGGCAGCGGGATCTCGACAGCGAGGTCCACCCGACCGGGCCGCTCCGCGAGCGCCCGTTCGAGGGTCTCGATGCGGTTCGTCGACATGAGGAACGCGATGTCGGAGTCGCCGTCGAGACCGTCGAGGGCGTCGAGCACCGAGAACAGCAGCGGCTGGGGTCCGTGGAGGTCGCGCTCGCTCGCGATGAGGTCGATGTCCTCCAGCACGACGATCGCGGGCTGCATCGCCCGCGCCACCTCGACCGCCTCGGTGATGAAGCGGATGGAGGCGCCGCTCAGGAGGATCGCCGTCGTCCCCGGCGTGCGCGTCAGCAGGTGCCGGATCGTCAGCGTCTTGCCCGTACCGGGAGGCCCGTAGAGCAGCACACCCCGCTTGAGGTGCTGTCCCGACGAACGGAGTCGCTCCCGGTGCTCGCCGATCCCGACGACGTGGCGGGCGATCCGGTCGAGCACGCCGGGCGCGAGCACGACGTCGTCGGCCGCGACCTGCGGACGGGGCAGGAAAGTCGCGCCGGCCGAACCGTGACCGAACTCGCTCGGAGTGAAGGAGAGGACCTGCCCGCGCAGCACCGAGAGCTCGAGCATCCGTCGGGAGAACTCGGCGAGGAACGACTCGACGACGTCGTCGTCGGCCGCCATCACCTCGATGCCTGCACTCTGGCGGCCGCGCTCCGGCTTGGCCGCGCGCTGGAGCACCGCCACCGGGGTCCCCTCGTGGTGAAGGAGGAACAGGGCCCACGCGGCGACGCGACGGGTGGAGTCGGGTCCGTCGGCCAGGGAGACGTAGTCGACCGGGGCGACGGCGATCGCCGCATAGCGGTTGCCCGCCATCAGCTCGGCCATCCCGTGCTGGTCGCGCAGCCCGTTGCCGGAGGAGGCGCCGAGGGGGGCGATGCCCTGCTCCTCGGCGAACGAGGACATCGCGACGTCGGCGTCGACGAGACGGTGGGGTGGGAACGTGCGGGCCACCACGGGCGTCTGCGCGACGGCTCGTCCGAGGTGCTGCTCGACGAGGTCACCGAGCTCCGAGTTGCCGTCCGTGGGCCCACCGCCGCTGTGCACGACCTTCTCCAGGAACTCGCGGAAGGTCTCCACGAAGCGCCTCTCGTCCTCGGTCATCCCGCATCCCCTCGACGCTCGCGGGCGGCTCGGACGCCGCCGACTCCTCCGCCCACCCTACGGGCACGTTCCGGGGAGCGCGCGGTTGCGATTACGCTGGGCGTCGAGGCGGGCAGCGTCGACCGACCGTGCCCGAACCGGATGAGGAGAACCATGCCCGCCCCGAACCTGAACGACGCCCTGCAGGGCTCCCGCCTGAAGGCGTTCCTCTTCGACCTCGACGGCGTGCTCACGCCCACTGTCGACCTCCACAAGGAGGCCTGGCGCCGGCTGTTCACGGAGGAGTTCGCGAAGCACGACGTCGCGCCCTACGAGGGTGAGGCCGACTACGTGGCGCACGTCGACGGCAAGCCCCGGTTCGACGGCGTGCGCGACATGCTCGCCGCCCGCGGGATCACCCTGCCCGAGGGCGAGCCGACCGATCCGCCCACCGCCGACACCGTGATGGGCCTCGGCAACCGCAAGAACGAGATGTTCGAGCGGGCTCTCGCCGAGCAGGGCATCGCCGCGTACCCCGGATCGCTGGAGCTGCTCGACGTGCTGCGCGGCACGCACTTCGAGGCGGCCGTCGTGTCGAGCTCGCGCAACGCCGTCCCGGTGCTGGAGGTGGCGCGGATCCGCGACCGCTTCGACGTCGTCGTCGACGGCGTGGTCGCCGCCGCCGAGGGTCTGCCCGGCAAGCCCGCGCCCGACACCTACCGCGTCGCCGCCGAGCGCCTGGGCCTCGACCCGTCGCAGTGCGTCGTGGTGGAGGACGCCCTCTCGGGCGTGCAGGCCGGTCGTGCGGGCGACTTCGGGCTCGTGATCGGCGTCGACCGCGGGGCCGGTGCCGACGAGCTCATCGCCGCCGGCGCCGACGTGGTCATCGACGACCTCTCCGAACTCGTTCCCGCCACGGAGGGCGCAGCATGAACCCGATCACGTCCGATCCGCTCGACCGCTACCACTTCCCCATCGACGAGTGGGGCCTCACCGAGAGCGACTTCGACCGCGCGCTGCAGGGCCGCACCGAGACGCTGTTCGCCGTGGGCAACGGCTACCTCGGCATGCGCGGCAATCCCGAGGAGGGGCTAGGCGGTCACCAGAACGGCACCTTCGTCAACGGATTCCACGACACCTGGACCATCCGTCACGCCGAGGAGGCGTTCGGATTCGCGCGGGTCGGCCAGACGATCGTCAACGTCCCCGACACCAAGCTGATCAAGCTCTACGTCGACGACGAGCCGTTCGACGTCTCGAGCGCCGACATCGTCGCCTACGTCCGCCGCCTCGACTTCCGCACCGGCGTGCTCTGGCGGGAGGTGGAGTGGCGCACCCCGTCGGGCAAGCGCGTGCTCGTGCGCTCGCGCCGACTGACCTCGTTCACCGATCGCCACGTCGCGGTCGTCGACTACTCGGTCACGATGCTCGACGCGGATGCGTCGGTGCTGATCTCGAGCCAGATCCTCAACCGGCAGGACTGGAAGGACGAGTACGCCGCCGCGGCGCACGCGGAGAACACGATGGACGACCCGCGCAAGGCCGCGTCGTTCACCGATCGCGTCCTCCTGCCGCGCTTCAAGCGCGCCGAGGGCTCGCGTTACCTCCTCGGATACCGTGCCTCCAACTCCGGCATGACCCTCGCCGTCGGCGCCGACCACCGTCTCGAGACCGGCAACGAGTGGACCGAGTCCGGCCAGATCGACGACGACCTCGCCAAGCACGTCTACAGCGTGCAGGCGAAGGCGGGCGAGCCCATCCGCCTCATCAAGACCATCGCGTACCACACGTCCAACGGCGTGCCCACGCGCGAGCTGGCCGACCGCTGCGACCGCACGCTCGACCGCATCGAGTCGGCGCCCATCGAGGAGGTGTTCGAGCGCCAGGCCCGCTGGCTCGACGACTTCTGGTCGCGCTCCGACGTCGAGATCCCCTGCGAGCCGAGCATCCAGCAGGCGGTGCGCTGGAACCTGTTCCAGCTCGCGCAGTCCACCGCCCGCACCGACGGCGGCGGCATCGCCGCGAAGGGCGTGTCGGGCTCCGGCTACGGCGGCCACTACTTCTGGGACACCGAGATCTACGTGCTCCCGTTCCTCACCTACACGTCGCCGCAGGTCGCCAGGAACGCGCTGCGCTTCCGCCAGGCCATGCTCCCGGCCGCCCGCGAGCGCGCTGCCGAGCTCAACCAGCGCGGCGCGCTGTTCCCCTGGCGCACCATCAACGGCCTCGAGTCGAGCGCCTACTATGCCGCCGGAACCGCGCAGTACCACATCGACGCCGACATCTCCCACGCGCTGTCGCAGTACGTGTCGGCGACGGGCGACGAGGACTTCCTCATTAACGGCGAGGCCATCGACATCCTGGTCGAGACCGCGCGCATGTGGGCCGACCTCGGGTTCTGGCGCAGCAACGGCAAGCAGTCGTTCCACATCCATGGCGTCACGGGGCCCGACGAGTACACCACCGTCGTCAACGACAACCTCTTCACCAACGTGATGGCGCGGGCCAACCTCCGCGCGGCCGTGCGGCGCACCCGCGCGCTGCAGGTGTCCGACCCGGTGTCGTACGAGCGGATGCTCGCCAGGCTCGCCCTCACCGAGGACGAGATCGTTGAGTGGGCGGCTGCCGCCGAGGCGATGCACATCCTCTACGACGACGAGCTCGGCATCCACCCCCAGGACTCACAGTTCCTCGAGAAGGAGCTCTGGGACCTCGAGAACACGCCCGCGAACAAGCGGCCGCTGCTTCTGCACTTCCACCCGCTGGTCATCTACCGCTTCCAGGTGATCAAGCAGGCGGATGTGGTGCTGGCGCTGCTGCTGCAGGGCGACGAGTTCACCGAGGAGGAGAAGCGCCGCGACTTCGAGTACTACGACGCCCTCACCACGGGCGACTCGACCCTCTCGGCGTCGACCCAGGCGATCGTGGCCGCAGAGGTCGGATACCGCGAACTCGCTCTCGGGTACTTCCGCGCGGCCCTCTACGTCGACCTCGGCGACCTCCACAACAACACCGCCGACGGCCTCCACGTGGCGTCGATGGGCGGCGTGTGGAGCGCGCTCGTGTTCGGCTTCGGCGGGATGCGCGACTACCTCGGCACCTTCACGTTCGATCCGCGCCTGCCCGAAGAGTGGGAGGCGCTCGCGTTCCACGTCACCATCCGCGGTTCGCTGATCCGGGTCGACCTGCGCCAGGACTCGATCACCTTCACGGTGGAGGACGGGCTCGGCGCGGAGCTGTACGTCCGCGGCCGACGTGTCGACGTCACCACGGAGAGCCCGTCGCGCGTGACGCTGCGCGACGAGGTGCCCACTCTCGAGGGTGCGCCGACGACGAGCGACATCGAGGGCACGATCCGCGCCGACGGTTCGGTGATCACCGCGTCGATGCCCACGATCACCACCGAGATCCCGATCGTCGCCTCGCAGAACGGCGACCCCGCGATCCCCGACTGAACCAGATCCGACGCCCGCCGCCCGCGCCGACGGGCGTCGGGCGGCGGGCGGCGGGCATCCGTCAGGACGGTGGCGCCAAGCCCAGGTGCGGGTAGAGGATCTCGAACCCCTTCGTGAGCCCGTTGGTGAGCGCATCCGCCCCGTGGCCGGTGTCGGGCAGCGTGAAGTCCTGGCTGGTCCAGCCCGCCGCGAGCGCCGCCGCGTTCATGTCGGCGGCCTGCGAGACGTACCCCGGATCCTGGTCGCCCGCGGTGAACACCGCCCAGGTGTCGGGGTACTGGTAGGCGCCGGACTGCAGGATCGAGATCGGCTTGGTCTTCTCGAAGGCGGCCTTGTCGCCGCCGAAGAGCGAGTCGATGACACCCTGGGGGTTCTCGGAGCCCGGGTAGATCTCGCCCGAGGCGGAGATCAGGTTGCCCCAGATCTCGGGATGCTCGGCCGCATACTTGAACGCGCATCCGCCGCCGTTGGAGTAGCCCGCCACGATCCACTGCGACGGATCCTTCGCGACCTGCAGGTTCTCCTTCGCCCAGTCGACGACGTCCTTCGTGATGTACGTCTCGGCGCCGCCGAACTGCGTGGAGTCGATGCAGACGGGATCCTGGCTGGGGTCGCCGATCTGGTCGGCGATGACGGCGATCGGGGCGAGGCCCTGGTGCGCGGCCGCGTACTGGTCGAGCACGTCGGCGATGTACTGCACGTCGGGATTGCCGGGCTGGCCCATCATGAGGATGACGAGCGGCAGGGGCGGCGGATCGGCCACGAGGGCCGCCGGCGGGCGGTAGATGCCCGCCTCGCGCGCGACGAACTTCGACTGCGTGTTGGGGATCGAGACGGTCTCGCGCTTGCCGACGGCCGGCATGTCGGCGGGCGGCGTCCACTGCTCGTACAGCGGCTTCGACTCGTCGTACGAGGTCGTCGGCTTGGGCTTGGGCAGGTCGGCGGGGTTGCTCGGGACGACGCCGAAGAACGACCCCACGGTGGCGTTGAGGCCGTAACCGAGGTTGATGCCGAGGAACGTGGTGGCGAGGAGGACGACGATGGCGATCGCGGCGATGACCTTGCGCCACCATCGCGATCCGATCAGGTTGACGATCGCGAGGCCGACGGCGGCGAGGCCGCACGCCGCCCAGATGATGACGAACGGCTCGAGCGACCGGCCGATGGCCCCGGTCGCGTTGATCACGACCACCGCCACGAGGGCGACGCACGCGCCGCCGAGGATGCCCACGAGGGCGAGGAGCACCCGCCTCAGCGTGGGTCGGCGCGCCAGAAGGTAGACCACCAGAGCCGCGCTCAGCAGGAACGCGGTCCACAGCAGCACCGGGTTGAAGAGGCCGATGCCCATGAACCAGTCGTACACGCGGGCCTCCCCCGATCAGGCTGCGATCCTATCGGCGCACGATGCCCCTCCTCGACCCCCCGTGTGTGCCAGTGCTCACCGTGCGTCGCCCAGGGCCGGGAGCGAGCGGCTGCTCGGGAGCAGTACGCTCGACGGCATGAAGGACGAGCGCAGCACCCCCGATACGCCGACCGACTCCGACCCCACGGTCGACTCGTTCGACGAGGTCGACTCGTTCGACGTCGAGCTCGAGAAGCGCGTCCACGAGTTCATCGCCGACGCGCGACCCACCGACGGTCCCGCTCCGGCGGGCTGAGTCGGCGGGGTCACTCCGCGGCGCGCGCGCTCCGCAGCCGCTCGAGGTTCGGCAGCGGGCAGAACGCGCCGACCTGCGGATAGTCGAGGGTGACGCCGACGACACCGCGCTCACCGAGCGACAGGGCCCAGTCGAGCGCCTGCGGAAGCGGCACCGAGAACATCGGGGCGCTCGCGTCGGGGGCGATGAGTCCGCCGGCGAGCGCCCCGGCTCGGGCTCTCTCGGGCGTGCTGTAGATGCACAGCACGTGGCCCTGCTCGGCGGCGATGGCGTAGGGCCGGGGGCTGCCGGGCTCGCCTCGGTCGACGAGCACCCACTGGTCGAGCCGCGTCACGGCCTGCCAGAGCCTGATCTCGTGGTCGATGCTCCCCGGGTCGGCGCGGCAGGCGGCGTTCAGCCGGTCGAGCTCGGCGACCACCCCGCTGTCGTCGTATGCGCCCTGGTCGGTCGGCAGTGTCATCGCGGTTCCCCTTCGCCGTGTGTCGTCGATCCACGACCACGCTATCCCGGCCACCCCGGCCCGGCACGGGAGCGGATCAGGGCCCGAGGCGTCATCGGAAGCTCATAGCTCCTCATAAGCGGGACAGGGACGACGCAGGGCGGGCCCATGGCGTGGACACCGAGTGTGGTGACCGTCGTCATCCCCGGCGACCTGACGAGAGGTCCCCCATGAAGCGCATCCCGGATCCCGAACCGACACCCGACGGACCGGCGTACCAGGGGCGCCTGCTCGACCACGCCGACGAACCGGTGGTCGATCAGGGCGCCGCCTTCGACATCCGCACCCTCATCAGCCGCCGCGGCGTGCTGAGCCTCGTCGGGCTCGGCGTGGGCGCGGTCGCCCTGGCCGCGTGCACGTCCACCGCGACGGGCAGCGGCTCGTCGAGCGGGAGCAGTGGAACGGCCGCGGGGACCGCGACCCCGTCGACGACGCCCGCCGGCGGCAGCGCGACCGCGCTCCCGGCGGGCGAGATCCCCGACGAGACCGCCGGCCCCTACCCGGGCGACGGATCGAACGGGCCCGACGTCCTCGAGCAGTCGGGCATCGTGCGGAGCGACATCCGGTCGAGCCTCGACGGCGGCGCCACCGCGGCGGGGGTGCCGATGGTCCTCACGCTCATCCTCACCGACATGGCGAACGGCGACGCGCCCTTCGAGGGCGTCGCCGTGTACGTCTGGCACTGCGACGCGCAGGGGCGCTACTCGATGTACTCCGAGGAGATCGAGGACGAGACGTACCTGCGGGGCGTGCAGGTGGCGGATGCGAACGGGCAGGTCACCTTCACCTCCGTGTTCCCCGCCTGCTACTCGGGTCGGTGGCCGCACATCCACTTCGAGGTCTACCCGGACGTCGGCTCGATCACCGACTCCGCGAACGCGATCGCGACGTCGCAGGTGGCCCTGCCGCAGAGCACCTGCGAGGACGTCTACGCCCTGTCGGACTACTCCGGCTCGGCGTCGAACCTGGCGCAGGTCAGCCTCGCCGACGACAACGTCTTCGGCGACGACGGCGGGGCGCTCGAGCTCGCCACCGTCTCCGGCGACAGCAGCGCGGGGTACCTCGTGTCGCTCGCCGTCCGCGTCGACACCACGACCACCCCCACCGCCGGTTCCGCCCCCTCCGGCGGCATGGGCGGCGGATCCGGCCCCTCCGGCTCCGGCCCGTCCGGCGGTGGCACCCCGCCCCAGCGCTGACGCGCCCTCCCCTCCTCACCGCGACAGAAAGGACCCCTCATGGGCTTCTTCCAGAACCTCACCGGATGGCATGCGCTCATCCTGCTCGCCATCGTGCTGCTGCTCTTCGGCGCCGCCAAGCTGCCCGCGCTCGCCCGCAGCGCGGGACAGTCGATGCGCATCTTCCGCTCCGAGATCAAGGATCCGGACACCGCCAACACCGCCCCCTCATCCCCCGCCGAGTCCGTGCCTGCGCCGTCCCCCGGGTCCGTGCCCGCCGCCGCCGCGACAGTGCCCGTGCCCGACCACCCCTCCGGGCGCGAGGTCGTCGCGCTGGCCGAGCGCAGCGCATCCTCATGACCACCGCCACCGCCCCGACCGCGGCCGCTGCACCGCCGAGAGCGCGCAGCGCCCGGCGCATGCCGCTCGGGTCGCACCTCCGCGAGGCGCGACGGCGGCTGCTCGTCGCGGCGATCGCGGTCGCGGCCGGGGTGGTGGCGGGGTGGTTCCTGGCGGACGGGGTGCTCGACGTGCTGCGCGCGCCCATCACGGCCCTGGCCGACTCGCGCGAGGCGAGCCTCAACTACGACAGCGTGGGCGGCGCGTTCGAGCTGCGGATGCGCGTCGCGCTCCTCACCGGCGTCGTGCTCGCGGCCCCGGCCTGGCTGCATCAGGTCTTCGCCTTCGTGCTGCCCGGGCTCACCCGCCGCGAGCGCCGATACTCCGTCGGCTTCACCCTCGCCGCGCTGCCGCTCTTCCTGGCCGGATGCGCTACCGGCCTCGCCGTCTTCCCCCACATGGTCGAGCTGCTGGCCGGCTTCGCGCCCGACGACGACACGAGCATCCTGCAGGCCTCCGACTACGTCGACTTCGTCCTGAAGCTCGTCGTCGCCGTGGGGGTGGCCTTCGTCCTGCCCGTGTTCGTGGTGCTGCTGAACCTCGCCGGGGTGCTGCCCGCGGCCCGCCTCCGGGCCGGATGGCGCTGGATCGTGCTCGCCATCGTGCTCTTCAGCGCCCTGGCGACCCCCGCCGCCGACGTCGTGTCGATGCTGCTGCTCGCCGTGCCCATGACCGGCCTCTTCGCTGCGGCCGCGGTGATCGCCCACCTGCACGACCGGGCCCTCGCGCGCCGAGCCGCGATCTGAGCCCGCCCATCCTGCCTGATCCGCCCATCCTGAAGGGAGCTCGCCGTGCTCGGACTCAGTCTCGAGAAGCTCATCGTCTTCGCCGTGATCGCCGCCCTGGTGATCGGCCCCCAGCGCCTCCCCCAGTACGCGCAGCGCCTGGGCGCGCTCGTGCGCACCCTGCGCGACCTCCTCGACACCACCCGCGAGCGCACGAGGGCCGAGCTCGGCGCCGACCTCTCCGCGGGGGAGTGGCGCCGCCTCGACCCTCGCCGCTACGACCCTCGCGCGATCGTCCGCGACGCGCTCGCCGCCGACCCCGCGACCCCCGCGTCAGCGTCCCCCGCCCCGCCCACGGTGTCCGCTCCTCCCGCCGAACCCGCAGCCGCACCCGCCGCACCCGCGCCCGCAACGCCCCAGCGTCGGCGCCCGCGCTACGACAGCGCAGGGCGCGTGATCCGCACCCCGGCGTGAGGGGCGGGTGGCCGTCGCGGGCGGGACGAGGTGCGGGTTCCGTCCACTCAGCCCCACGGCGAGGCCCTCACCGCCCCCCTACTCACGCCAGGCGGACGCAACCCGCGCTGCCACCCGCGCCGAGAGCCACCTCAGCCACCGTCGGCCGCCCCCTCGTCCGCCGCGCCCCTCCCGTCGGGGCGGCCGCTGCGCGCTACCGCGGGCGGCGAGTGATGCGGGTTCCGTACGCCCAGCCCCACGGCGAGGCCCCACGGCCCCGCGAGAGCGCACGGCGGACGCAACCCGCACCACGCCCACGCCCACGCCCACCCAGGCACACCACCCGCGTCGGCGCGGGCTCCGGTTTCGCGGCCTCTGTGGCGTTTCGCCGGGTCATTGGCCCCGCGAAACGTCAGAACGGCCGCGAAAACGGCAGCACCCGCGCCACCGCGGGCCCCGCCACCACTGGCCCGCGCGGCGGAGGCAGGTCACTCCTCGGGGGCGAACCTCGCGTCGAGCCAGGAGACCACACGGGCGACGACCTCGGCGCGGTTGAGCTCGTTGAAGACCTCGTGGCGCGCCTCGGGGTACACCTCGAGCTCGACGTCGGTGAGACCGGAGCGGCGGCGGTACGCGTCCGCCAGGCGCTCCGCGCTGCGGCGCCCGCCGAGGATGTCGTCGTCGCCGACCACGATGAGCACGGGGACGTCCTTCGCGAGCCTCCGCGCCGGTCGGCCGAACAGCCTCAGCCCGTCGCGGATGCCGAACAGCGCCCGCACCTCCGCGGGGAACATGAGCGGATCGGACGCCGCCCGCTGCTGCGCCGCCTCGTCGCGGCTGAGCCACTCGTAGCCGTGGCCCGAGCCCTTGCCGCTCGGCCGGTGCCGCCGTGAGAGATCGCCGCCGTCCATGTGGCCCGGCATCCGATACGCCGTGCCCGTCAGCACGACACCCGAGTAGTGCAGCAGCGCCGGCGAGTTGACCAGCCGCTGCACCATCAGCGAGCCCCAGCTGTGGCCGAGCAGCACGACCGGCACTCCGGGATGCTCGCGCTGCACCAGCATCGTGAGCTGCCGGATGTCGTCCACGGTCGCGCGCAGACCTCCCGGACCGAGACGCCCGAGCTTCGATCGGTCGCCTCCGTACTGCTCGAGTCCCGTGGCGCCGTGGCCGCGCTGGTCGGGCGCGTAGACGCTGTAGCCGGCGGCGACGAGGTCGTCCATCAGCGGCTGGTAGCGCAGCGCGTGCTCACCGAGCCCGTGCTGGATCTGCACCACCGCCTTCGGTCGCTCGGTCAGCCTGCCGTAGTAGGTGATCGGCACCCCGAGCTCGTCGACGAATCGATCGGTGAAGCTGGCCTCGCGCATGGGCCCATTCTGTCGCGCCGACTGCATTACGGGCGTGTAAAACGTGGAGCGCGGAGACCTGACGGCGGACTCCCCGCTGACATCCTGGTGCGACGGGACGGTCGAGCGATCGGTCCGGCGAGCGAGGAGGGCGCGTGGGCGCGAGCGACGAGGTGGTCACCAGGCGGTTCGGGGGGCGGAAGGTCGTGGTCACCGGCGCCGCGCGCGGCATCGGCGCGACGATCGCGGCGCGCTTCGCCCAGGAGGGCGCCGACGTCGTCGTGCTCGACCTCCTGCGAGAGCCCGGCGCCGCCCACGCGGAGTCCATCGGCGCCCGGTTCGTGCAGGCCGACCTCACCGACCCCGCGGGCGCCCCCGCCGCGATGGCCGAGGCGATCGAGGCGCTCGGCGGCGTCGACGTTCTCGTCAACAACGCGGGCATCCTCCGGTTCGGGTCGGTGCTCGAGACCACCCCGGAGCAGTGGGACGAGGTGTTCGCCATCAACACCCGGTCCATACTCCTCACCACCCAGATCGCCGCCCGCGCGATGATCGACGCGGGCCGAGGGGGCGCGATCATCAACCTCGCGTCGATGGCGGGCAAGGCCGGCGGCGCCGGCCAGGTCGCCTACGCCGCCTCGAAGTCGGCCGTCATCGCCCTGACCAGGGTGACCGCGCTCGAGCTGGGCGAGCACCGGATCCGGGCGAACGCCCTCTGCCCCGGATACGTGCTCACCGACATGGGCGCCGCGACCCGCACGCAGGAGCAGGTCGACCTCTGGTCGAGCTACTCGCCGCTCGGGCGACTCGGCACCCCGGATGACGTGGCGGGCCTGGCCCTGTTCCTCGCCTCGGATGACGGCGCCTATCTCACCGGGCAGGCCGTCAACGTCACGGGCGGGATGATCATGCACTGACCGCGCGGCGGTCTGTCGCCGGGTCGCGGTAGCGTCGGGGCATGACGTCGCGCATCCGGAACATCACCGTCGACTCCGTCTCCGCACCGGAGGTCGCCGGCTTCTGGCAGGAGGTCACCGGCTACCACCTCGACTCCGAGCCCGGTGAGCCCGAGGCGGCGCTGCTCGCGCCCGACGGGTCGGCGACGCTGCTCTTCATCGACGTGCCCGAGCCGAAGACGGTCAAGAACCGCGTGCACGTCGACATCCAGCCCACCGACCGCACGCGCGACGAGGAGGTCGAGCGCCTCACCGCCCTCGGGGCGACCCAGGTCGCCGACCACCGGCGCCCCGACGGAACGGGGTGGGTCGTCATGAGCGACCCCGAGGGCAACGAGTTCTGCGTCGAGCGCAGCGCGGCCGAGCGCGGCTACGCCGGCCCCCGCGAGGGCGCGGCGCCCACGCCCGCCTTCGCGAACGTCGGCACTCTCACCGCCCAGCCCGGTCGCCGCGATGAGGTGGTCGCCATGCTCACGCGATCGTCCGACGAGCTGCGCCGCGCCGGTTGCCTGCTCTACGAGGTGGGCACGAATGATGAGCAGCCCGACACCGTCTTCGTCGCCGAGCTGTGGACGAGCGCCGAGGCGCACCGGGCCTCGCTGCAGCTCCCCAGCGTGCAGGCGGCCATCGCCGAGGCGATGCCGCTCCTCACGGGCGAGTTCGGCGGCTTCCGCTTCGACGTCTCGGGCTCCCCGCTCCGCTGACCCACGTCGCGTCTCGCGTCGTTCAGAATGCACTCTTTCGGGTTCCCGCGGCCATGTCGTACACTGGAACGTGTCTGGTGGTGCGATCTCCGATGGATCGCCGTTCCGCCACCGACAGGCAGCGTCCGCCACCGAAGAGGGCCGCGGACCCCAGAAGGCATCATCATCACCCTCACCGACCATCCACTGGCCGCGCGAATCCATTGGCGCCAGGCGGACGACGACGTGCACGTCGCGACCCTCCTCGAGGAGTTCGCCGGCTACGCCGTCTCCTTCGGCCCGGGCTTCGCTCTGTTCGACTCCCACGGCGTGTCCGCGGGCTCCACGGCGACCCTCCATGAGGCGTCCGCCCTGCTCGAGAACCGCCCCGCCCCCTCCCTCGGGACATGCTTCACCGCCGATACGGCGCATGTCCCGCCACGATCTCGGCGACCACGTCGCCGAACTCGGTCTCGCATTCGTGAGGCCGGCCGCAGAAAGAAGGAAGAATCCATGACCATCGGAACCGTGAAGTGGTTCAACTCCGAGAAGGGCTACGGATTCATCCAGCCCGACGACGGGACCGCCGACGTGTTCGCGCACTACAGCGCGATCCAGGGCAGCGGCTACCGCGGCCTCGAGGAGAACCAGAAGGTGGAGTTCGACACCGAGCAGGGCCCCAAGGGTCCGCAGGCCGCGAACATCCGCGTCCTCTGACGCACCTCCGCGACGCCCTCCCGCACGGCCCATCAGGGTCGGTCGGGAGGGCGTCGTCGCGTCGGCCGCTCGCGTGGGCATGATGGGCGCATGACGACGTCCCTTCCCGCTCCGCCCTCGCGCGATCCGGATGTCCACGACGACTTCGCCGCCGGGCCCGATCCCGCCCTCTGGATCCCGAGCTACCTCGAGCACTGGACGGCTCCCGACCGCGCCGCCGCGCGTTGGTCGGCCTCTCCGGAGGGTCTGATCCTGCGGATCGACGCCGACCAGCCCGACTGGCGGCCGGAGGATGCGCCGTTGCGCGTCTCGAACCTCCAGACCGGGTCGTTCAGCGGGCCGCTCGGCTCCTCGCGCGGCATGCACCGCCACCGGCCCGACGGGCTCGCCGTCCGCACGCCCGCCCCTGCGCGCCTGCTCTGGGTGCCCCGATCAGGCCGCGTCGACGTGACCCTGAGCGCCAGCCGCGATCCCGGATGCATGGTCGCCGCGTGGCTCGTCGGCACCGAGCACGAGGACCCGGCCGACAGCGGTGAGGTGTGCCTCGTCGAGATCGACTCCCGTCCCGACTCGTCGGGCTGGAGCGCCCGTATGGGCGTCAAGGCGCACGGGGACGGCCGGCTGACCACCGACATGCGGGAGATCGCGCTCCAGGTCGACGCGAGCGAGCCGCACACCTGGACCGCGGTGTGGGGCGACGACGAGACGATCCTCGGGTGCGACGGCGTCGAGCTCCGCCGCATCGCGCAGGCACCCGACTACCCGATGGCGCTCATGATCGACCTGTTCGAGATCGGCGAGCCGGGCGGGCGCTACCCGAAGACCGCGCTCGTGCACTCCGTCAGAGGATGGACCGGAGAGCTCCGACTCACGCCTCGCGGGTGATCTCCACCGTCACGAACAGCTGCGATCCGAACGGCCCCGCGTACACGCCCCGCAACGGCGCGACGTCGTTGTAGTCGCGGCCGCGGCCCACCACGACGTGGCGATCCCCGATGTCGATGAGGTTGGTCGGGTCGAAGCCGCGCCAGTCGCCGCAGAACCACTCGACCCACGCGTGCGACTCGCCGACGACCGTCTCGCCGATCGCCGCATCCGGCTTCGGGTGCAGGTACCCCGACACGTACCGAGCCGGGATGCCCACCGAGCGCAGTGCGCCGAGGGCGATGTGCGTGATGTCCTGGCAGACGCCGCGCTTGTCGATCCAGGCGTCCTTGGCCGTCGACGTGACGGCCGTCACGCCCTGGACGTACTCCATCCGCTTGCCGATCTCGGTGCAGATCTCGAGCGCCGCGTCGCACGGGCTCGCGTGCGTCGCCGCGATCGCCTCGGCGAGCTCGTGCACCTCGCCGGCGGGCTCGGTGAAGCGGGTCTGCTCGGAGTGCTCGACGAAGACGGTGGCCGTGCCGACGACGTCGGCGAGGAGCTCCCAGTCGACCGGATGCGGCTCGTGCGCCCTCGGCCGCACCTCGACCAGGCTCGTGGCCGAGAGCGTCAGTTCGCGATGCGGGGTGAGCACGTCGAATGCGCTCACCCGGGTGCCCCAGTAGTCGGTGTAGGCGTGGTAGGACGACACCGGCGCGATGTCGAGGTGGGAGTGCAGCACGAACTGGCCGTCGCTCGAGGCGGGCAGCATCCGCGCCTCGTTGTACGACGCCTGTACCTCGCCCTCGTAGCGGTAGCCCGTCTTGTGGTGGATCCTGAGTCGTCTCATGCGCTCTCTCCGATCCAGCTCGGGGCCGCCCCGGTCGGGAAGTAGCGCTGGCGGACGGCCTCGCTCGCCGCGCTCGTCGCATCCTGCACGCTGTCCATGTGGTGGTGGAGATCCTGCAGGATGTCGGTGATCGGGGTGTACTCCAGCTCGCTGCGAATCTGTCCGAGCAGACGCTGAGCGCTGTCGCTCACGCCCACCCGCTCGCTGCGGGGGCCGAGGTCACGGAGGCACTGCTCGGCGCGGGTGACGCTGTAGAGGATGGAGCGCGGGAACAAGCGGTCGAGCAGCAGGAACTCGGCCGCGTTGCGCGCGCTCGGCACGCCGCGGTACGTGCGGAGGTAGGCCTCGTACGCGCCGCAGGAGCGGAGGATCGTCGTCCACGACGGTCCGCTCGCCTCGGTGAGGCTGCGGGTGGCCAGCAGCCGCGCGGTCATGTCGGCGCGCTCGATGCTGCGGCCGAGGGTGAAGAACTGCCACGCCTCGTCGCGGCTGGCCGACGACTCGACGATGCCCACGGCGAGCGCCGCCCGCTCGCGCACCCAGCCGAAGAACTCGTGCGTCTTCTCGCTCGCGATGCGTCGCGGCATCCGGGCCCTCGTGGTGTTGAGGCACTCCCACAGCTCGGTCGAGACGATCTCACGCGCCCGGCGGGCGTTCTCGCGGGCGGCGCCGAGCGAGTACGCGATGCTCGCCGGATGCGTGCGGTCGACGGCGAGGATCGAGAGCACGTCGGCGCGGGTGAGGTCGTGGTCGGCCGGCACCTCGCTGCCCATCACCGAGAGCAGGGAGCGACAGGCGAGATCCTCCTCGACCCACGGATCCTCGAGAAGCAGCTGCAGGTGCACGTCGAGGATGCGGGCCGTGCCGTCGCTGCGCTCGATGTAGCGCCCGATCCAGAACAGCGACTCCGCGATGCGGCTGAGCATGGCCATCACGCGCCCTCCTGCCCTTTCTCCCCGTTTCGCCATGCCTTTGGCGTTTCGCCATCCGCATGCGCATGGCGAAGCTCCAGGGGTGTGGCGGAACGGGCCTGCTGCTGCTGTTGCTGCTGGTCGCTGTGCGGGCGGTCCTCGGGGTTGTGGTCGACGTCGTGCCCGATGATCGGGATCGCCTGCGTGACCGCGGCCTGCTCGGCGACGAGGCCCTGGATGTCGTGGTCGCGCGCGGGGCTGAGGAAGTCGGGCTCGGGGCCCACCACCCAGGTGTCCTTCGAGCCGCCGCCCTGCGAGCTGTTGACCACGAGCTGCCCCTCGGGGAGCGCGACGCGGGTGAGCCCGCCGGGCAGCACCCAGATGTCGTCGCCGTCGTTCACCGCGAACGGGCGGAGGTCGGCGTGGCGCGGGCGCATCCCGTCCTCGACGAGGGTGGGGATGGTCGAGAGCTGCACCACGGGCTGCGCGATCCAGCCGCGGGGGTCGGCGATGAGGCGCTTCCGCAGGGTGTCGAGCTCCTTGGCCGAGGCATCCGGCCCCACCACGAGGCCCTTGCCGCCCGAGCCGTCGACGGGCTTCACGACGAGCTCGTCGAGCCGGTCGAGCACTTCCTCGAGCGCGCCCGGATCCTCGAGCCGCCAGGTGTCGACGTTCGGGAGGATCGGGTCCTCGCCCAGGTAGTAGCGGATGAGGTCGGGCATGTACGTGTAGACGAGCTTGTCGTCGGCGACGCCGTTGCCCACCGCGTTCGCGATCGTCACGTTGCCGAGGCGCGCCGCGAGCAGGAGGCCCGGGGATCCGAGCATCGAGTCGGCCCGGAACTGGAGCGGGTCGATGAAGTCGTCGTCGACCCGGCGGTAGATCACGTCGACGCGGGTCGGACCGGCCGTGGTGCGCATCCACACCCGGCCGCCGGAGCAGAACAGGTCGCGCCCCTCGACGAGCTCGACGCCCATCAGGCGAGCGAGCAGGGTGTGCTCGAAGTAGGCCGAGTTGTAGACGCCCGGGGTGAGCACCACGACGGTCGGGTCGTCGACGTTCTTCGGGGCGGAGGCGCGCAGCGCCTGGAGCAGCTTGTTCGGGTAGTCGCCCACGGGCCGCACCCGCATCGACACGAAGAGCTCGGGCAGCGTCTGCGCCATCACGCGGCGGTTCGAGATGACATAGCTCACGCCGCTGGGCACTCGCACGTTGTCCTCGAGCACGCGCCAGGCGCCGTTCTCGTCGCGGATGAGGTCGATGCCCGACACCTGGATCCGCACGTTGTTCGGCGACACGATCCCCGCCGCCTGGCGGTGGAAGTGCGTCGAGCTCGAGATCAGTCCGGCCGGGATCACGCGGTCGCGCACGGCGCGCTGCTCGCTGTAGACGTCGGCGAGGAACGCCTCGAGCGCCTTGACGCGCTGCCTGATGCCCGACTCGACGTCGACCCACTCGGACTGCTCGATCACCCGCGGCACCGCGTCGAGCGGGAAGGGCCGCTCCTCGCCGGCGAAGTCGAACGTCACGCCCTGGGCGAGGTAGCTCGAGGCGAGCGCATCGGTGCGACCGCGCAGCTCCTCCTGCGTCATCTGCGCGAGCGCGTTGTAGATGTCGCGGTAGGCGGCGCGCGCCTCGACCGGATCGTTCGACTTCGGCTCGGGGAACATCTCGTCGAACGGATGGGCGCCCTTGCGGTGTCGCGTCAGCAGCGTGACGCCGTAGCCGTCGAACAGGTCAACCATGGCCACACCCTACTGCGCCCCTGTTGCGGCGGTGTTTCAGCGAGCGACCGCGGCCGCGAGCACCCCGCCGGCGCCGGAGGCGCGCGGGAGGGCGAGCTCGAGCACTCCGTCGCCCCGGGCGATCCGCACCGTGTCGAGGCCCTCGTAGATCGGATGCTCCGCCACCTCGACGGCGGCGCCCGATCCGCGGAACACCACCGTGTGCGCCATCGAGAGGTCGTCGCCCGATCGGCGCTGGGTCCACGCGCGGCGGTGGATGAGGTGGACCTCGCGCGGCGACACGCCCCCGATCATCGCGCTTCCCATCGTGGGACGCAGACGGTAGAAGAGCCCGACGACCCCGTCGTCGAACGGGCGGAGCACCACCGACGGATGCGCGGCTGCGAGCACGAGGCCGGGTACCTCACCCTGCAGCGCGGCCCAGGCGCCGAAGAGGCCGTAGTCGCGTTTCGCGTGCGGCAGCTCGACCCGGCCGAGTTCGGCGGGCTCTCGTAGGTCCGCGGGTGCGTCGGCCGGCTCTCGTGCGTCCGCGGGCTCCCGGCCGGACGCGTCGAGGATGAGCATCCGCATCCGGGCCACGAGCGCCCTGATCCGGTCGTGCGACGCCGCGTTGTACCGCACCATGAGCGGCGCGCCGAGCGAGGTGTGCAGCTCGAGCCGCCCGTCGAGGAGGTGCACCGAGTCGACGAGCGCGAACACCTCATCGAGCCTCACCGATCGCGTGGTGAAGCGATCGCCGTCGCGCGAGAGCAGGGTGAGCATCCCCTCGGCGAGGATGACCAGCCCGTCGTAGAGGTGCATCGCCGGGGTGGCGTTGCGGCGCTCGATGTCGCGCGGGATCTTGAGCACGAGATCGGTGTGCGCGAAGTCGATCGGATGCGCGCGGTACAGCCGCGGCACGTCCTGCGGCCGAGTCACCTCGTCGACCCAGGGCCCGAACGCGTCGTACTCGCTGACGTCGGCGTGGGCCATGTCCGCCACTCTCCCACCTCGCCGCGGCAGATGAGCTCACCTGCGACGCCATCACCTGAAGAAAGGGGTGCGCCCCGCGGCATTGGGGGGAAGCCTGCGGGGCGCGATCACGCGGTCTGTGGGGGGACAGGACCCGCGTGCATCTCCTACCGTAGTGGTCCGGGCCCGATCCGCCACACGGGTGCCCACACTCGAAGCCGCCACCCAGGTTGGGGTCCATCCCCTCCGCCATTCCCCGCAGCTCGTCGCCTGACAGGGAGGCGAGTCGTCATTTCGGAGACTCTCGAGTCCTCAATTCGGAGAGCCCTGCGATCCCGCGAGCGAGGCGGGGGTGGGGCGGGCGCCGCGGCGGTTCGGCTGCTCCACCGGGGCCGCGTCGACGAAGGTTCGGGCCGAGGCCGCACCCTCCAGCCACAGGTGCAGGCGGGCCGGCCCGCCCGGCGCCGGAATGCGCAGCTGCACCGCATCCGACAGCCGGAACGGCGACACCGCCACCGGGGCCGACCGCACGACGGATGCGGCGGGCGGCGCCGCGAGCGAGCCCGCCGGGGCCCAGGCCGCGCAGACCACTGCGTCGAGGAGCTCCGATCCGACGTGCGAGACGTGCACCGCGAGCGCCGTCTCGCCCGCGGGCACCTCGATGTCGGCGCCCGCCTGGCGCGGAACGAGGTCGACCACCAGCACAGTGTCGGCATTGGCCCAGGCCGGGTCGAGGCCGCCCCAGTCCTTCGGACGGCGCTGCGCGTCGAGCAGGCCGGCCATCTCGTGCTCCACGTCGGCGAGCTCGGTGTACACGTAGCCGGCGAAGCGGTCGTGTCGTCTGATCTCCTGAGTCTGCCACCTCACGTGCCAGGCGCGCTCCAGGCTGGTGAAGCCCGCACCGAACTCGCTGTTGAGGATCGGGACGCCGCGCCGTGGGAACTCGACCGATCCGTAGAAGTGCTTGTCGACGACGAAGCCGTCGCCGAGGTTGACCTCGAAGGCCTCGACGGACCCGTCGGCGAGCGAGGTGAGGTTCGCCGCCCACCGGGTGGGGTCGACGTCGTAGTAGTGCCAGTCGACGAGGTCGGAGCGCACGTGCGACCAACCGGAGTTCTCGACGATGGGGCGACTGTCGTCGAGCGTCCGCATCGCCTCGTAGGCGTGAACGGCGGCCGCGGCGCGATCCTCGTCGCCCGGGATGTCCCAGTCGAGACCCCATTCCTCGTTGTAGAGGCCCCAGATCACGATCGACGGATGGTTGCCGTCGCGACGCACGAGCTCGGGCAGCTGCGCCTCGAAGGCGGCGGCCGCGTCGGGCGACCACCGGCTCGGGCAGGCCGGCTCGGCCCAGACCAGCATGCCCATCCGGTCGGCCTCGTGCAGCCAGCGGGGCTCCTCGAACTTGAGGTGCTTGCGCACCAGGGTGAAGCCCAGCTCACGCGCCAGATCGAGGTCGCGCAGGAGCGCGGCGTCGTCGGGTGCGGTCAACCCCGTCTCGGGCCAGTACCCCTGGTCGAGCACGCCGCGGATGTAGATCCGCTCCCCGTTCAGGTGGATCTCCTCCCCCACCGTCTCGATACGGCGGAGCCCTGCCGTCGCGTCGACGACGTCGGTCGCGTCACCCTCCCCCACCTGCAGTCGCACGGTGTACAGATGGGGTGCTGCGGGTGACCAGAGCTGCGGATCGGGAACCTCTAGCCGACCGGAGAAGGCGCCGTCCACATCCGCGGTCATCGTCAGTTCGACCCCGTCGACCACCGCCGAGACGACCGCACCGGCCGGCTCGTCGCCGACGAGGAGCCCGGAGACGTCGAAGCCCGTCAGCGAGTCACCGCGCAGGTGCGCATGGGCGACGTAGGTGCGACCCCGGCCCTCCAGCCAGACCGACTGCCAGATGCCCGAGGTCGGCGTGAAGGCGACCGCGTCGTAGTCGTCGCGCGGGATGGAGCGCTGCTTGCCGTGCGGGACCGAGCGTTTGTCGGCGGGCGCCTCGACCTCGACCTCGAGCACGGCGGCGACCCCGGGCACGAGATGGTCGGTGACGTCGAACTCGAACGAGGTGTAGCCGCCCTCGTGCATCCCGACGATCGCGTTGTCGATCGAGATCCGGGCGAGGTGGTGCACGGCCCCGAAGGAGAGCACGAGACGACGCCCCGACCACTCGGCCGGCACGACCACCTCACGGCGGTAGACCCCGTGCTCGAGCCAGGTGCGGGCCACGCCGGACGCCGGCGTCTCCCACGCGAAGGGCACGGTGATGCGGGTGTCGAGGCCGTCGCGGGTGGCGAAGTCCCACTCGCCGTTGAGGCTCAGCCACTGCGCGGAGCGGTTGAAGTCGGGGCGCGGGTACTCGGGCTTCGGGAGGGACATCGAGGAGGGACCTTTCGAGAGGGTGGACATGTCAGCCCTTGACGCTTCCGGCGAGGATGCCGTTGATGAAGTGCTTCTGCAGCACGATGAAGAGGATGAGGAGGGGCACGAGGGCGAGGGAGCTGGCCGCCAGCAGCTCCCCCGTGACCGTGGCGTAGTCGGCGCCGATCTTGTTGCCCGTGATGTTCTGCGCCAGCGTGGAGAGCACCACCTGGAGCGTGGACATCGTGCTCGAGCTGGCGACGACGACCGGCCAGACGAAGTCGTTGTAGATGTTCATGATCGTCAGCACCGCGAGGCCGGCCAGCCCGGGTCGGATGACCGGCACGACCACCCGCCAGAAGATCCCGAACTCGCCGCAGCCGTCCATCCGGGCGGCGTCGAGCAGTTCGTCGGGCACCGCCGAGATGACCTGACGCATCCAGAAGATCGCGAACGCGTCGACCGAGCCGGGCAGGATCAGCGCCTGGTAGGTGTTCACCCAGCCGAGCTGCTTCATCTCGAGCAGCAACGGGATGATGAGCACGATCGTCGGCAGCATCAGCGTGACCAGCACCGCGCCGAAGATGACGTTCTTGCCGCGGAAGTCGTACTTCGCGAAGGCGTAGCCCGCCAGCGGGGCGAAGAACAGCGTGATGCCGCCCTTGAGCACGAGGACGATCGCAGTGTTGAGGAACCCTGCTCCGATCGGGACGTCGGCGAACATCCCCTCGAAGTTGTCGAGCGTGAACTGCGACGGATCGAAGCCGAGCGGATCGCGGATGATATCGGCTGCCGGCTTGAACGCCGAGACCAGCGCCCACGCCACCGGCGCGAGAAAGGCGAGCGTCAGCAGGCCGAGGAAGAGGTTCTGCACGACCAGCGGACGGGACCGCCGCGGGCGGGACGGACGGCGGAGCGGACCGCGGCGCGGCTCATCGAGGGCGGATGCGGTCATCGGTCAGTCCTTCGGTCGCAGGAAGCGGACGAACAGCAGGGACAGCGCCATCACGAGGATGACGAGCAGGAAGGAGTTCGCGGCCCCGGTGCCGAGGTCGGCCCGGGTGATGTGGTTGTAGAGGTACAGACCCGCCGTGGTCGTCGATCCGTAGGGGCCGCCCTTCGTCACGACGAAGGGCTCGGCGAACATCTGGAACACGGCGAGCGTCTGCAGCACCACCGCGAACATCAGCGTGCGCCGGAGCAACGGCACCGTGATGCTCCACAGCTGCCGCACACGCCCGGCGCCGTCGAGCGACGCCGCCTCATAGACATCCGAGTCGATCGACTGCAGCCCCGACAGCACGATGATGATGATGAAGCCGCTCGTCTTCCACAGGAACAGGAGCGCGAGCGTGGGCTTCGCCCACTCGCTCGTGACCAGCCACCCGACGTCCGGAAGACCCAGCAGACCGAGCACGCCGTTGACCGCGCCGTAGTCCTGGTCGAACAGCACGATCCAGATCTGCGCCACGGCGACGAGCGGAGTGACGAACGGGACGATGAAGGCGACCCGGTAGAAGCCGCGGAGTCGCAGCTTCGCGTTGTCGAGCAGCACCGCCACGATCACGGCCAGCACCATCTGCACCGGCACGATGAGCAGCCAGAGCACGGCCGAGTTGCCGAGCGAGCTCCAGAATCCCTCGTTGGTGAGCAGATACGTGTAGTTGCCGAAGCCGACCCACTCGGCCGCTCCGGACCCGCTCCAGTTCGTGAAGCTCAGGCGCAGCGTGAAGATCAGCGGGTAGATGCTGAAGGCCACGAAGACGGCGACGAACGGGAGCACGAACAGGTACGGCGCCAGCGCCCGCCGCAGGCGGTAGCCGCCCCGGGCCCTCCGCTGCGTGCGGAGGACCCGGGAGGCGGAGGCGGTGGCTGTCACTGCCGATCGATCAGGTTGGTCTGGATGTCGGAGGACGACTGCTCGATCACCTGCTCCGGGGTGAGCGATCCGTCGAGCATCTTCTGGATGTCGTTGCCCAGGTAGTCGACCGCTCCCGACCACCACGACGGGATCGGCGCCCCTCCCGGGATCTCGGCGCCGGCCTGGGTCGCGGTCTTCCAGAGGTCCTGGCCACCCATGGCCTCGATGGGCTGGAAGAGCGGCTTCGAGGGGTCTGCGGCAGGCAGGTACGCGGGGATCGACGTGTTGAGACCGCCCGGGTAGACCTCGTTGGGTCCGTAGACCGCGGTGTATCCGGCCTCGTCGTACATCAGGAACTGGTAGAAGAGCCACGCGAGACCGGAGTTCTTCCCGTCCTTCGGCAGCACGAACGACGAGCCGCCCATCGCGCCGCTGCGCGCGCCACCCTCCTGCCACGCCGGCAGGGGCATCGCGCGCCAGTCGCCCTTGGTCGCGGTGAGCTGCTGCTGGGGCGCGAAGTCGAACCAGATCGCCCACGGGTAGAACACCTCGTCGGAGGAGTCGAGCGCGCCGATGTCACTGGGGCTGAGGTACTCGGCCCGCGTGCCCAGACCCTGCTGCTGCACCTGGTCGAGCCAGCCGAGGATCTGCTTGTACTCGGGTGAGTCCAGCCGCAGCTTCCCGTCCGCATCCGCGAGGCTCGTGCCCATCTGGCTGGCGAACATCTCGAGCTGGAGCTGGCCGAGGAAGGCGCTCTGCTCGAGGTGGATCGGCTTCGAGCCGGGCTTGTACTGCTGGTACTCCTGCGCCGCGGCCAGGAGGTCGTCGTAGGTCTGGATCGAGTCGGGATCGATGCCGGCGGCCTGGAGCGCCGTCGCGTTGTAGAACAGCAGGCCCGGGTCGAGGTCGAAGGGCACGCCGTAGATGCCGCCGTCCACCGTGTTGACGTCGACCTTCTGCGGCGCGATGTCGGCCGTGTACGGTGCGAGCACGTCGCTGAGGTTCCAGAGATAGTCGGAGAAGCCGCCCACCTTCGCGTCGTCGAGGAAGACCCCGTCCGGCACGTCGGTGCCGGTGATCAGCGCGTTCTGCAACTTCGCGTCGATGTCGATCGCCTCGTGATGGACGACGATGTCCGGGTACTTCTCGTTGAAGTCGGCGATCGCGGCGTCGAACACGTTGAACAGATCGCCGGAGCGATCCCAGATGGTGATCTCGCCGCTCGGCGAGTCCTCCGACGGCGCCTGCAGCGTGTCGCTGGCAGCGCTGGGGCTGCCGCTGCCGATGTCGGGTCCGCATCCGCTGAGGGCGACGGCTGCGGCGCCCACGATTCCGATGGTCGCCAGGCGGATCGCCGTGACTCGCCCTCGGGACGACTGGGTTCTCATGACACTCCTTCGTGCTGACGACGACTTTTGCCATCGTGAGCAAAACCGTATCGCACACTTGCACACGTTGCAAACGCTAAGATCGAGCCACGCCAGCGAGGAAGGAGCGGCCGTGCCGGTCACCCTGCGCGATGTGGCGGAGCACGCGAACGTCTCCCTGCGCACCGTCTCGAACGTCGTCAGCGGCTACCAGCACGTGAGCGAGCGGATGCGGCTGCGGGTGCAGCGGGCCATCGAGGAGCTCGACTACCGCCCCAACCCCGTCGCTCGCACCCTGCGGACCGGCCGCACCGGCCTGCTGGCGCTCGTCGTCCCCGAGATCGACGTGCCGTTCTTCAGCGAGCTGGCGCGCGACGTCATCACCGCCGCGGGCGAGCTCGGCTACCGGGTGATGATCGACCAGACCAGCCACGACCATCGACGTGAGCAGGAGCTCCTCCGCGGCGGTGACCGCGGCATGCTCTTCGACGGCATGCTCTTCGCACCTCTCGCCACCGCTGACGAGCTCTCCGGGGTCGAGCCCACGCCGACCATGCCCCTCGTCCTCCTCGGCGAGCACACCTTCGACGGCCGGTTCGACCACGTCGCCATCGACAACGTGCGAGCGGCCTTCGACGCGACGGATCATCTCCTCGACCTCGGCCGCACCCGCGTCGCGGCGATCGGCGGCCAGCCCAAGGAGGCCTACGCGACCCCGCTGCAACGGACCGCGGGCTTCCTCCACGCCCTCGAGGCCCGCGGGCTCGACGCCCGTCCCGAGCTCGTAGAGCCGACCGAGCGGTACAGCCGGGCCGAGGGGTACGCGGCGGCGACCACCCTGATGCGTTCCGAGATCCGGCCGGATGCGCTCTTCTGCTACTCGGACCTGCTCGCGATGGGTGCGATGAGGGCGGTCTTCGACGCCGGGCTGAGGGTGCCCGACGACGTCGCCGTGATCGGGATCGACGACATCGAGGAAGGCCGGTACTCGCGACCCTCGCTCAGCACCGTGTCGCTCGACACCCCCTACATTGCACAGGCGGCCGTGGCGCGGATCGTCGCGCGGATCGAGGAGCCCGAGCTCGACGCGGAGGAGTTCGTCGCTCCACACGCGCTGCGTGTGCGGGAGAGCACTGGGGGCTGAACGCCCACGGTCCGGGCACCGCGTCCAGCCGCTGTGCGTCTGAGCGCCTCAGTCGGCGGGCTGCTCCGTGGGCGGGTCCGGGCGCAGCCGCCGTGCACGCGAGAGCGCGACCGCGCGAGCCCGCCGCGTCCTCGACCGCAGCGTGGGCAGCAGGGGGCGACTCTGCGGCCGCGTGTGGGCCGGGTCGGCGCATCCGCAGGGATCGTAGTCACCCGGATGCACCATCTCGACGAGCACGGAGCACCGCCCCTCCCGCCGCGGCAGACGCAGCAGCAGCGGATGCCGGCAGGTCGGGCAGAGTCGGATCGGGTGGCTCATCGACGGGTCCTCGGGTGCGGTGATCGGCGGGATGCCGTGCTCGGGAGGGTGCCGCGCTCAGGCGGCGCCGTCGCACGGCTCGGAAGCCGGGCGCGGTGGGACCCGACGGCCGGGTGAGCGCGTCGGATCGGGCCGGGAGGCGAAGCGCGAGAACGCTCCGCTACGACGCTATCGCGAGTCGCGGCGGGAAGCCCGTGCTGCGGGGAGAACTCACCCTCGGCTCACCCGGTCTCCAGAACGCCGACGTCGGAACGCCCCGCCCTCAGTGCGTGCGGATGTACTCCTGCGAGCGCCCCTCGAGGTACGCGCAGAGCCTGGCCGCGAGCTCCAGCTCGCTCGCCAGCCCGGCGAGCTCCTCGGAGCCCAGCACGAGCTCCTGCTCACGAGGCCCGAACGTGACGGCCCACTTCGGGTCGCCCGGGCCCACGGGCTGAAGGAACATGTACGGCGTCGCGTTGCGCAGGCGCACGATGATGAGACCCGGGTCGGTGCCGGGGTCGCTCTCGTGCTCCTCCGCCTCGGCCAGGCCGGCCAGATCGGAGTCGGCGAACTCGTCCAACCACTCCTCGAGCAGTTCTCTCGTCCTGAACGGCATCCGCTTTCCCTCCCCCGTCACGTCGGTTCGTCCCGGCAAGCATGTCATATCCGGCCCGGACACCCCGCTCTCACCCCGACCCGTAGCGGGAGGCGGCCGACGCGTGGTAGCGGCTCAGCGGCGGGCGGCCAGCTCGCTGCGCCAGCGGGCGTGGAGCAGCCACGGATCGCCGGCGCGGGCGAGAGCCTCGATGTGCTCGACGAGGTCGCCCTCGAGCGAGAACCACTCGCCGCCCAGGCGGAGGTCGGCGAACTGGGCGTGCCTGCTCTGCTCGACGTCGCGCGCGCCCGGCTCGAAGGCGAGCACCTCCTCGTGCCTCAGCTGCGCCAACCTCGTGCGGGGCGTGGAGCTGGTGCCGATCTTCACCCTGTCGGCGAAGCGGATGTAGTAGACCACGTCGACCCGCGGCGGCGCGGTGTCGGCGTCGGGCAGCTCGCCGTACCGCCACTCGCACACCGCGCAGAGCCAGCCCGCGGGCCAGCGCACCCCGAGCCTCGAACCGCAGGCGATGCAGGGGCTCGGCAGCGCATCCGTCACCCCCACCTCGCCCACCACGGCCTCGTAGGCCGCCAGCAGGTGCTCGCGGCAGAGCCCGAGCGTGCCCTGCGGCGAGGGCTCCCGGCCACAGCGGCCGCCCGCGTCGTCGATCGGGCAGCCGCGCTCGTCCATGGCTCGACCGTACGCCGGGCCACCGACGGCGGGCGCGGGGCAGCGTACTCCCGGGCGGCGTCCTCACGCTGGCGTCGGTGGGTGCTCGTACGCTGGCGCCGTGGTGGAGAGCATCGACGCCTGGTGGGAGCGCCGGCAGCGTTCCAAGGGCGCGGCCGTACCCTACCCCGTCGGCACGTATCGCGAGGCGTGGAGCACCTTCCCCATGCTCATCCGCCAGTACCATCCCGAGTTCAACCGCGGCATCACGCTCACGCAGATCCCTCCCGGGGCGGATGTGTACCTCACCTGGCAGTGCGAGTCGGGCCACGTCTTCGTCGCGACGCCCGAGGAGCAGCGTTCGCGCCCCGGCCGGGTGCGCCGCCGGTCGGCCTGGTGTCCGGAGTGCTCCGTCGGCGCGCGCGGTGGGCCCCGCCTCCGTCCGCTCCCGCTCGACCCCCGTCCCGTCGGCTCCCGCCCGTCCGGCGCGAGCCCGCTCGGGCGGCACCCGGCCCCGACGTCGGCCCCGGCCCCGGCCGCGCCTGCCGCCCGTGCGGCGGGCCCCGCGCGAGGGACCACGGCGCGGACGACGGCACCTGTCCGGCCTCGGCCCGAGCAGGCTCGCGTCGATCCGCCCGGTCCCGAGCCCCGTCGGAGGGAGCGGGGCGAGCCGTTCCGCAGTCCCCACGCGCCTCGCACCGCATCCGCGGCGGAGGCCGACCTGCGCCGCCGGCTCGCGGACCGACTCGACCTCGACCTGGGGGTGCACAACGCCGTGTGGGTCGCGCAGGACTTCCACGGCCGACGGGAGGTCTGGCCCGACATCGTCCTCGCCGACCTCCGCGTCGTCATCGAGTACGACACGGTGGGCCGCTTCGGCCTGGAGCATGTGGGCCCGCGCGAGCAGTCCGACCGCTGGAAGGACCGCGTGCTGAGGCAGTGCGGGTGGGAGGTCATCCGCATCCGCACCGGCACGCTGCAGCCCCTCGGCCCGCACGACCTCGTCGCCCCGAGCGTCACCGCCACCCTGATCGAGCGCCTCCTCGACGAGCTCGGCCGCATCCGCGGCCCCCTCCTCGTCGCCGCCTACGCGCGCTGAGCCTTGCCTCGCGACCCATCCGACCCTCTCGTGTCGCCGAGACTGCCGAGAAGCTGACGGTTTCATGCGGGGGTTCGGCACGGAGACTGGCGCTACGATGCGGCGGTGGAAGAATGAGCACCACCCGACCCGGAAGATGCGACGAAGGCGGACACCCTGAACATCGTCAGCTACAACCTCCGCAAGCACGCGGCCATCGGCGAGATCGAGAAGCTCGCCGAGGAGACCGACGTCGACGTGCTGTGCCTCCAGGAGTGCGACAGCACCGACCTCCGTGACCAGGTCGGGCATCTGGCCCTCGCCGACTACACGAAGGCCAACCGGCTCGGGCTCGCGATCTACTACCGCTCCGACGCATTCCAGCTGCAGGCCACCCGCCTGTTCGCGCTGCGCAAGTCGATGCACGACCGCGTGATGGCGCCGGCGCACGAGCGCCTGCTCGCCGCGAAGCTGCTCGACACCCGCAACGACACCGAGTTCCTCGTGGGCAACTTCCACGCGGCGCCGCTCACCGCATCCAACTCGCTGCGCCGCAAGCAGATCGCGACCGCGCACGACGAGCTGCGCATCATGGGCCCCGGCGTGCCCACGGTGATGGTGGGCGACTTCAACTACCCGTGGTTCCAGGGCAACCTGCGCGAGGTGATGCAGGAGACCGGGCACGTGATGACCCGCAGCGACGGCCCCACCTACACGCGCTACAAGTACTTCACGGGCCACTTCGACTTCGCGACGTCGGTACACGCCGACGTGCTGTCGGTCGAGGCCCTGCCTCAGGGCATCTCCGACCACCACCCGATCCTCGTGGTCGCCGACGTGCAGCGGGAGCGCGCCGCCTCCTGACGGCCGCTTCTCCGTCGCTTCAGCACCGAATCAGGCCGACCCCCGCGTATATCGAGGAGGTCGGCCCGATTCGGTGTCGAAGCGACGGTTGCCCGCGTCAGAAGTGCGAGATGCCGTAGACCGGGGTGTCGGACGCGAGCAGGCGGTGGAGCCGGGCCGCCGCGCCGGCCGTGTGCTCCTGCACGGCGCCCGCCGCCGCGAGGACTCGGGCGTCGGCGCCGCCGAGGTAGAGCGACGCGAGAGTCGAGGCGTCGACCGTGACGTCGGGCGCGGCGTCGAACTCGCGCGTGACCGTGGCGAAGCCGTCGGCGGCGGCGATGCGGAAGGTGCCCGCCGCGTGGCCGAGGTCGTCGTCGACGTGGATCGTCAGCTCGCCCTCGGTCGCGTACGGGCGCGCCTCGAGCGCGGCGATCGGGTCGAGGATGCGAAGCCACACCCAGTCCTCGAGCTCGGTGACCTTCAGGGCACGCGAGTCGGTGAGGGCCCAGCGCAGCGGATCGTCGACCGGCGCGAAGCCGAAAGTCACCCGCTCGTTGAGGTCGATCGTGGCCAGGAAGTCCCACAGCCCGAGGTATGCGTCGTCGGTCGCGGCGACGAGGTCGACGACCTTGATCGTGAGCGGCTCGGTCTTCCACCCGAGCGAGCGGTACGCGACGTAGCCGTCGATCTCGCCCGCTTCGTCGTAGTGCAGGGCGGCGCGGATGCGCGCATCCGGCCCGCCCTTCTCGCTCTCGCGACCCGCGGTCTGCCGGCGAGCGCGCTCTTCGCGCCCCACCGACCCGGTGCTGCGCTCGTGGAAGCGGGCGAAGACGCGGGGCGCCACGTCGAGCAGCGCCCTCGGATCGGTGAGCTCTACGCGGCCCGCGGGCCGGGTGAGGAGGCGGAAGCGGGGGCCGGTGTCGACCTCGACATGGTGCACCGAGGTGGCCATGCCGAAGCCGAAGCGCCGGTAGATGGTCGCCTCCGACACGGTGAGCGCCGCCAGGGCGAGCCCGCGCTCACGCGCGCGGTCGAGGCTCTCGGTCATCATGCGCCGCAGCAGCCCGCGACGGCGGTGCGTGGGGCGCACCGTCACCGAGGCGATGAGGTGGGCGGGCAGCAGCCGGCCGCCACCGACGTTGATGGTGTCCTCGAAGTCGGCGAACGTCGCGACGGGCACCTCGGTCCCGTAGGAGCCGGGAAGCGGCTCGTCGATGTACACACCCGTGAGCTGCCGGCCGTCGGCGACGAGGTTGCGGGCGGCCTCACCCACCACCGAGTCGGACGGATCCTCCTCGTGGAACCCCTGCGACTCGGCCCGCAGCCAGGCCGCCGTGTCGGGATCGGCGGCCCCCTCCGCGGAGACCGAGGCGGGGAACGTGCGGAACCGGTAGTCGGGGGTGTCGCTCACCCCACCCACGCTAGCGGGCGCGGGCGAGAGGCGGTCAGGATCGGCGCGGCGGCAGCACCGAGAGCACGGTGTAGAAGACGCCGAGGAGGACCCACCACAGCCACGACGTCGTCCATCCGCCCGCGATGTTGAACCATCCGAACGTGAAGAAGAGGATGAGCGCCACGATGGGGGCGAGCGAGCGGATGAGGTGGAGACCGGTTCCCTCACCCGGCTGCGCGTACGGCCCGGGCTGCCCGTAGGGGCCGGGCTGGCCGTATCCGCCGGGCTGGCCGTACCCGCCCGGCTGACCGTACCCGGGCTGGCCGAAGGCGGCGGGCTGCGCGAACTGCGAGGGCGGCGGGGTGGGCGCGGCCGGAGCGACGGCGGGCAGATCGGCGAACAAGGGCGCGAGGTCGGCCTGCGTGATCGCAGCCTTGGCGCGGGTGGATCGCTCGGTGAACTCCTCCGTGGTGATGCGCCCGTCGGCGAGGGAGTGGGCGAGGGACGCGACGGCGGCGTCACGCTCGGCATTGCTGAGGCGGTGCGAGGACGTGGCGTCGCTGAAGTCGGTCATGGAGCTACTCTGGCGCATCCGCGCCCGTGCGTGCCAGTGCTTGACGTGCTGCGTCACAGGCGAGTCGCAGCTCGGCCTGGTGCGGGTCCGTGCTCCCTGGCAGGATCGCGGCATGGCCTGGTTCCGTCGCACCGACTCCGTCCCCCGCTCCGACCGCACGACGGCGGAGGCGGTGGCCGGCGTGCGGTTCTCCACGACGTCCTTCCGCGAGGGGTACGACATGGAGGACGTCGACGCCTTCCTCGAGGCCTGCGTCGAGACGCTGAGGTGGCTGGAGGGCGGCGTGCGTCCGGCGGCCCCACTCACGATGAAGCAGGTGCGGGATGCGCGCTTCGGCCAGACGAAGTTCCGGTCGGGCTACGACCAGGGCGAGGTCGACGACCTCCTCGATCAGGTCGCCGCGACCCTCTACGACGCCGAGGCTGCGCGCGATTCCACGTCGTAGGACGCGGCGAGCTCGGCTGCCGTGGGCGGGTTCGCGCCCGGCCGGCTGCAGGTGATGGCGGCGCAGCGCACGGCGACGTCGCCGAGCCGGGCGAGCGTCCGCTCGTCGACGTCGGTCGCTGCGCGCCAGGCGTCGACGTCGAGCCCACCGTCGGACGCGTCGAGCTCCTCCGCGATGACGTGGAGCAGCGCGCTCATGAACGAGTCGCCCGCGCCGATCGTGTCGGCCACCTCCACCCGCCGCCCGGGGACGGCGATCGCCGCCGAAGCGGAGACGAGCAGCGCGCCCTCCGATCCGCGGGTGACGGCCACGACGAGCGGCCCGAGGTCGCGGATGCGGTGGGCCGCGTCCTCGACAGAGACGCCGGGGTAGAGCCACTCGGCATCCTCGTCGCTGAGCTTCACCACGTCGGAGAGGCGGGCGAGGCGCTCGAAGCGGGCCAGCGCATCCTCATGCGGGCCGACGAGAGCGGGCCGGATGTTCGGGTCGAGCGAGAGCAGAGTTCGCGCACGCTCCGAGGCGAAGAGGGCCTCGACCGCCGACGCGCCCGGCTCGAGGAAGGCCGCGATCGACCCGGAGTGGAGGAGGGCCGCGGGCGGGACCACGGTGCTGTCCGGGATCGACCAGGTGACGTCGAAGTCGTACTGCGCGGCCCCGTCGTCGCCGATCGTGGCCGTGGCCGTGGACGTGTGCTCGGCGCTCCACGAGGCCTCGAGCACGTCGACGCCGGCGCCCTCGAGGTGCGCGGCGATGCGTCGGCCGTGCTCGTCGTCGGCGAGGGCGGTGAGGAGGCTCACGTCGTGCCCGAGACGGGCGAGGCCGTAGGCGATGTTCGCCGGCGAGCCCCCCGGATGCGCCTGACGTCCGTCGGGGCGGACCACGACGTCCATGATCGACTCGCCCACCGCGAGGATGCGTGCAGCCATGAGCACCTCCGTGTCCCAGGGTATCGGCGGCGTGTGCGGCCGGAGGCGCTTCCCGCGCGTCCGCGGGTCGCCGGGCGGGGTCGAGGCTACCGTGGAGCGGGTGTATGACGACCGCTACGGATCCGACGTTCTCGCGGGCTTCGACCGCCGCGCGAAGGCGGCCCCGCCGCCCGACGCCGCGGCCGAGTTCGACCTGGTCGTGGAGCACGTCGCGACCGACTTCTGCGGTTCGGTGGTCCGCGTCGAGGGTCGCACGGTCGAGCTCGAGGACCGCCGCGGGAAGCGCCGCGTCTTCCCCCTCGGGCCGGGGTTCCTCCTCGAGGGACGCCCGGTCACCCTCGTCGCCCCCACGCGGATGCGCGCGGCGGGCCCCGCGACGCCGGCGCGCACCGCGTCCGGATCCATCGCCGGCCCCCGAGGCCCTGCGCGGGTGGCCCGGGCGAGCCGCATCTTCGTCGAGGGGCGCCACGACGCCGAGCTCGTCGAGAAGGTGTGGGGCGACGACCTGCGCGGCGAGGGCGTCGTCGTCGAGTACCTCGAGGGCATCGACCACCTCGATGAGATCGTGCGCGAGTTCGAGCCCTCGTCCGCGCGACGGATCGGCGTGCTCGTCGACCACCTCGTCCCCGGATCGAAGGAGACCCGCATCGCCGACGCCGTCGCCCGCGGGCCGCACGGCCGCCACGTGCTCGTCGTCGGACATCCGTACGTCGACGTGTGGCAGGCGGTGAAGCCGGCGCGGCTCGGGATCAGTGCGTGGCCCACCGTGCCGCGGTCGATGGAGTGGAAGCACGGGATCTGCGAGGCGTTCCGCTGGCCGCACGAGAGCCAGGCCGACATCGCGCACGCGTGGAAGCGCATCCTCTCGCGGGTGTCGTCTTACACCGACCTCGAGCCCGCGCTGGTCGGGCCGGTCGAGCACCTCATCGACTTCGTCACCGCTCCGTCCTGAGTCGCGAGCAGCGCGCTGGCCTGCGGTGCTTCGGCGCTTCTGCGCGCGGCAGGAGCTTGCATTCACGGCGGTACACTTCCGTGAGGACACCGGTCGCGATCATCTGCAGGAGGGCACGGCATGCCGACGGCCACGGACAGCGCCACACGAGTCGACGACGCCTACGAGTGGCTGCTCGGTGAGATCACCGGCTTCCGCCTCCGCTCGGGCGCCCCGCTGAGCGAGAACCGGATCGCGGCGCAGCTCGGCATCAGCCGCACTCCCGTGCGCGAGGCGCTGCAGCGGCTCGAGAAGGAAGGGCTCGTCAAGCGCAGCGACGCCGCCCGCTTCACGGTGTCGCAGCTCACCGCCACCGAGGTCAACGACGCGTGCGACCTGCTCGAGGTGCTCGACAGCTACATCAGCCGCACGGCCGCGTCGAAGCTCACCGACGAGGAGGCGGCGACCCTCCGCAAGCACGTGGCGGCCATGTTCGCCGCCGCCGCGGCCGGCGACCGCGCGGCCTGGTCCGAGGCCGACCTCTCGTTCCACCGGCTCGCCAACCGGATCGCAGGCAACACGCTCGTCGCCGACACCGTGCGCGAGACGCGCCGCCGCATCCAGCGCTTCTGGCTGCGGGCGGCCTCGCAGGGCAGCCGCCTCGAGGAGTGCTCGCGCGAGTACGAGCGCCTCGCGGATGCGATGATCGCCAAGGACTACGACGCCATCGAGCCCGCGGTCTGCGCCCACATCGAGCACATGCGGCAGCGCATGCTCGACATGATCGCCGCCGCCGCGATCCTCCTCGGCGACGACTGACGGCTCCCCGCCGTCGGCGCCGCCTGCCCGGCGCCGACCGGCCGACCCGATGCTGCGGGTTGCGCCCGCGCCCCGGGCTGGCGGGGCCTCTACGGCCTCAACAACGTGCCCAGTGGGCGCAACCCGCGCGGGCCGCAGGAGGACGTCCGCCGCGCCAGCCCGCTGCCGCACGGTCGCAGGTGGAACGCGTCCACCCGCCCATCCCACGCCCGGCACCGCTCGCCGCGGCTTGCGCCCGCTCTGCGCACCGACGAGGCCCCACGGCCCCGCCAGCACGCCCGGCGGGCGGAACCCGCCTCCGCCCACCCCGCGACGGCACCGCGCTGCAGGGGCGGGCGGGCCGGCCGCCAGCCATCGCCCATCCCACGCCCGGCACCGCTCGCTGCGGGTTGCGCCCGCTCTGCGTGCCGACGAGGCCCCACGGCCCCGCCAGCACGCGCGGCGGGCGGAACCCGCGCTGCTCAGGGGCGGGGGGCGCGGAGCTCGTCGAGGACGGCAGCGAGCTGCGCCACCGCCCACTCGAGGTCGTCGGCGGAGACGACGAGCGGGGGCGCGAGGCGGATGGTGGAGCCGTGGGTGTCCTTCGCGAGGACGCCGCGGGCCATGAGCCGCTCGCAGACCTCGCGGCCGGTGCCGAGCGCGGGGTCGATGTCGATGCCCGCCCACAGTCCGGCGCCGCGCACCGCGACCACGCCGCGGCCGATGAGGGCGCGCAGCGAGTCGAGGAACGGCCCGCCGAGTTCGGCGGCACGGCGCTGGTGGTCGCCGTCGGCGAGCATCCGCACCACTGCGAGGCCCACGGCCGCGGCCAGCGGATTGCCGCCGAACGTGGAGCCGTGCTCGCCCGGGCGCAGCACGCCGAGCACCGAGCGATCGGCCACCACGGCCGAGACCGGCACGATGCCGCCGCCGAGCGCCTTGCCGAGAAGGTACATGTCGGGCACGACACCCACGAGGTCGCAGGCGAAGGTCGCCCCCGTGCGGCCCAGCCCCGACTGGATCTCGTCGGCGATGAAGAGCACGTTCCGCTCGGTGCAGAGCTCACGCACCGCAGGGAGGTACGACTCCGGCGGCACGACGATGCCCGCCTCGCCCTGGATGGGCTCGAGCAGCACCGCGACGGTGGTGTCGTCGATCGCGGCGGCCAGCGCCTCCGCGTCGCCGTAGGGCACACGCACGAAGCCGGGCGTGAACGGACCGAAGTCGTCGCGCGCCTGGGGGTCGTCGGAGAACGACACGATCGTGGTGGTGCGGCCGTGGAAGTTGCCGCCGGCGACGATGATCGTCGCCTGCCCGGCCGGGACACCCTTCACGCGGTAGCCCCACGCTCGAGCGACCTTGATGGCCGACTCGACCGCCTCTGCTCCCGTGTTCATGGGGAGCACCATGTCCTTGCCCGCGAGCGCGGCGAGCTCGGTGACGAGCGGGCCGAGGCGGTCGGAGTGGAAGGCACGGCTGGTGAGGGTGATCCGGTCGAGCTGAGCACGAGCGGCCTCGAGGAGGACCGGGTTCGAGTGCCCGAAGTTCACCGCGGAGTAGGCGGCCAGGCAGTCGAGGTAGCGGCGGCCCTCCACATCCGTCACCCACGCGCCCTCGCCCGAGGAGACGACGACGGGGAGGGGGTGGTAGTTGTGGGCCGCGTGCTCGTCGACCTCGGCGATCAGGTCGGCGGACGTCATGGTCGCGCTCGTGATGCTCATCGGAGCTCCAGGGTGCAGCACTTCACGCCGCCGCCGCCGAGCAGGAGCTCGGAGAGGTCGACCCCGATGGGCTCGTACCCGCGCTCGCGCAGCTGCCGCTCGAAGCCCTTGGCGCGCGAGGCGATCACGACGTTCTTGCCGTCGGAGATCGAGTTGAGGCCGAGGACCGCGCCGTCGGTCTCATCGACGAGGATCGCGTCGGGGTAGAGCCGCTCGAGCGTGGCGCGCGACTCGTCGTCGAACGCCGACGGCAGGTAGGCGATGTTCGCCGACTCGTCGTCGGTGAGCGGATCGAGCACCGAGATGGCCGTGTCGAGGTGGTAGAAGCTCGGGTTCACGAGGTTCAGCGACACGACCTCGCGATCGAACAGGCGGGCCACCTCGGCGTGGCTGGCGGTGGCGCTGCGGAAGCCCGTGCCGGCGAGGATGCGCGATCCGACGAGGAGGAAGTCGCCCTCGCCCTCGTTGGTCTCCTCCGGCTCGGCCACCCGGTAGCCGTGGTCGGCGAACCAGCGCATGAACGCGGGGCCCTCGGCCGCTCGCTGCTCGTGCGTGAAGCGGGCGCCGTAGGCGAGGCCGTCGATCACGAAGCCGCCGTTGGCGGTGTAGACCATGTCGGGCAGGCCCTCGATCTGATCGATCAGCTCGACCTCGTGGCCGAGCGACACGAAGGTGTCGTGGAGCGTCTGCCACTGGCGCACGGCGAGGGAGGTGTCGGTGGGGACGGCCGGATCCATCCACGGGTTGATGCGGTACGCGACCGTGAAGTGGTCGGGCCGGCACATCAGGTAGTGGCGACGGGTGGCCGTGCGCTCGCGCGACGCGGTCTGCGTCTCGTCGGAGGGCCGGGCGGCGGTGTCGGTGAGAGGGGTCGACATTCGTGCTCCTCGGGGTCGAGGCCCGGATGGCGCTCGCCGCGACGGACGCGGAGCGAACCGGGATCGGATGGCGGACCAGCGCGCTGTCCAGGGGCCCCGAAGGGCACGCCGCGGCCAGTCTCGCACGCCAGAAACGGCCATGGCGTGCGTCATCCGCTCGATCTCTTGCGTCATCGCTCGCATGACGCAACGAAACAGCGTAGGGTCGTCCCTCATGGACGCGCTCGACCACCGGATCATCGACCTGCTCAAGATCAACTCCCGGAGCGGGTACGGCGACATCGGACAGGTCGTCGGGCTCTCCGCCTCCGCGGTGAAGCGGCGCATCGACCGCCTCGTCGCCGACGGGGTCATCACGGGCTTCACGATCCAGCTCAACCCCGCGCTCGACGGCAGCTCGACCGAGGCCTACGTCGAGCTGTTCTGCCGTGGCACGGTCGCGCCGGCAGAGCTCAAGCGGATCCTCTCGGGGGTGCCGGAGGTCGTGGATGCGGGCACCGTCACAGGCAGCGCCGACGCGATCGTGCACATCCGGTCGCGCGACATCCCGAGCCTCGAGGATGCGCTGGAGCGCGTCCGCATCGCCCCCAACGTCGACCACACCCGCAGCGCGATCGTGCTGTCGAACCTCATCCGCCGATGAGCGCCGCCCTCGCTCCGTCCGGACTCACCGTCGACCCGGGCTCGGCGGTCCCGCCGTATGAGCAGGTGCGCACCGGGATCCGCGACGCCGTGGAAGCCGGCACCCTGGCTGCCGGCGCGAAGCTCCCCACAGTGCGTGGGCTGGCGGACGAGCTGGGGCTCGCCGTCAACACGGTGGCGCGCGCGTACCGCGAGCTCGAGACGGACGGAGTGATCGAGACGCGGGGACGCAGCGGCTCGTTCGTCGCCGCGACCGGATCGCCGTCGCACCAGGCCGCCCAACGCGCCGCCCGCGAGTACGCGGACCGCGTGCGCTCCCTCGGGGTGGATCCGGCGGAGGCGCTCGACCTCGTCCGCGCCGCCCTCGCCCACCCCTGACGCGACCCGTCGGCGAGTTTCGCCACGCTGAGGTGGTTTCGCCACGTCGATCGGTGTGGCGAAACGGCGTGGATGTGGCGAAACGGCCCGGTGGAGAGGCTAGAGACCCAGCGAGCGCAGGAGCGGGGTGGGGCTGCCGAAACGGTGGTCGGTGGCGCTGATCGCCTGCTCGCGCACGAAGGGGAGGAGCTCGACGCGGCCGGCGCGGGTGACCGCATCCGGGTAGATCGCCATGTCGCACGAGCCGCATAGCGCGACCGCGAGGTCGTAGGCCGAGCCGCCGATGAGGCGGATGCGCGGCACGTCGCCCAGGTAGGTCGGCACGCGCTCGAGCCAGGCGGCGTCGGTCTCGACGACGACCTTCACGTCGCGCTCCTTCAGCAGCGCCCTCAGGGGGCGGGGCAGCTTCGCGGCGGTGCTCACGAGCATCCGCGACCTGGCCAGCGTGCCCGCGGCGAGCACGCGTACCAGCGAGTGCAGCGGCTCGCCCTCCGACAGGCGGATGAGGACGGGGACGGGCAGGTGCCGCAGCACGTTGCGCTCCACCCCGAGGTCGGACGGATCGGCCGGCGCGAACACGGTCTTCCAGGCGACGGCGTCGCTCTTCGCCCCGCGGCGGGCGATGTCGAAGTCCTCCCACTCGAGCCCGGTCGTGGTCGACTCGAGCAGCTGCGCCACCGCTGGGTCGAGGCCCGCGAGGCTGAGCCCGTGGCCCGGCTCGCCCGGCTCGGACACCCAGCTCCCGAGGTGCGCGAGGTAGTGCGGGCCCCCCGCCTTCGATCCCGCGCCGACGGACGAGCGCTTCCAGCCGCCGAAGGGCTGCCTGCGGACGATGGCACCTGTGATGCCCCGGTTGACGTAGACGTTGCCCGCCTCGACGTTCGACAGCCAGGTCGCGATCTCCTCGGCGTCGAGCGAGTGGATGCCCGCGGTGAGCCCGAACTGCACGGCGTTCTGCAGCTCGAGGGCCTCGTCGAGCGTCTCGGCGCGCATGAGCCCGAGAACCGGGCCGAAGTACTCGGTGAGGTGGAAGGGAGTGCCGGGAAGCACCCACTCCTTCACCCCGGGCGACCAGAGGCGGCCGCTCTCGTCGAGGCTGCGCGGCTCGACGAGCCAGCGCTCCCCCGGGCCGAGGGTGGTGAGCGCCTCGGCGAGCTTGCCCGTGGGCGGCTCGATGACGGGGCCCATCTGTGCCGTCGGGTCTGACGGCCACCCGACCCGGAGTGAGGTCACGGCGTCGACGAGCTGCCGCCGGAAGCGCGCCGACTCGGACACCGAGCCGACCAGGATGGCGAGGCTCGCCGCGGAGCACTTCTGGCCCGCGTGACCGAAGGCGCTCTTCACGATGTCGGACACCGCGAGGTCGAGATCGGCGCTGGGCGTGACCACGATGGCGTTCTTGCCGCTGGTCTCGGCCAGGAGGGGCAGGTCGGGGCGCCAGGAGCGGAACATCGCCGCCGTATCGTACGAGCCGGTGAGGATGAGGCGATCGACGCGGGGGTCGGACATGAGACGCCGGCCGAGGTCGCCCTCGTCGACGTCGACGTCGACCAACGCGAGGACGTCGCGCGGGATGCCCGACTCCCAGAGCGCCTCGACCATGACGGCGGCGGAGCGCCGAGCCTGCGGCGCGGGCTTGATGATGACGCCGCTGCCCGCCGCGAGCGCCGCGAGCACACCGCCGGCGGGGATGGCGACGGGGAAGTTCCACGGCGGGGCGACCACGGTGAGCGACGACGGCACGAAGGAGGCCCCGTCGACGGCGTCGAGCTCGAGCGCCGAGAGCGAGTAGTAGCGGGCGAAGTCGACGGCCTCGCTGACCTCCGGATCGGCCTGATCGATGGTCTTGCCCGTCTCGGCCGCCATCACCTCGATCAGCCTGTCGCGGTTGCTCTCGAGCGAGTACCCGGCGCGGCGCACGAAGCCCGCGCGCTCCTCCGCGGAGCGCGCGCCCCAGGCGTCGCCTGCTGCCTTGACCCTCTCGACGACCTCCTCGAGGGCACCCTCGGAGTCGATGCGGGCGGCGGCGATCGAGCCGGCCCCGAGATCGGACGCCGGGACGCGAGCGAGGATCCGCCGGGCCCACTCGCGGTTGGCGGCGAGCGCGGGATCGGTGTCGGGGGTGTTGCGGAACTCGCGCGGCATGGGTGCGATCTCGTCGGCGAGCCGGTTCTGCGTGCGGTTCGGCGTCGGCGGCTCGAGCCCCTCCTGGTCGAGCAGGTCGAGCGAGGCGAGGAAGCGGTCGCGTTCCCTCGCGAACAGGGTCTCGTCGTCGGCGAGGTCGAACACGGCGGACATGAAGTTCTCGTCGCTGGCGTTCTCCTCCAGCCGTCGCACGAGATAGCCGATCGCGACGTCGAACTCCGCCGGAGCGACGACGGGCGTGTCGAGCAGCAGGCCGCCCACGGTGCGACGCACCTCATCGGCCTGCGCCGAGGCCATGCCGAGCAGCATCTCGACGTCGACCGCCTCCTGCACACCGCGCTCGCCGGCGAGGAGCCAGGCCCACGCGATGTCGAAGAGGTTGTGCCCCGCGACGCCGATGTGCAGCGCGTCGGTGTGCTCGGGGCGCAGCGCCCAGTCGAGCACGCGCTTGTAGTTGGCGTCGGTCTCGACCTTGCGGTCGTAGGGCGCGAGCGGCCAGCCGTGCAGCGTCGCGTCGACGCGCTCCATGGCGAGGTTGGCGCCCTTCACCACACGCACCTTGAGCGGGGCGCCGCCGCGCGCCCGCCGTTCTGCCGCGAACTCGTGCAGCCTCTGCAGGGTGGCGAGCGCGTCGGGCAGGTAGGCCTGCAGCACGATGCCGGCCTCGAGGTCGAGCAGCTCGGGCTGCGACATCACCCGCATGAAGACGGCGACGGTGAGGTCGAGGTCGCGGTACTCCTCCATGTCGAGGTTGATGAACTTGCGCCGGTCGGCGGTGGTCGACTGCGCGATGCTCTGCGGGCCCATGAGGCTGCGGTCGGCGGCGAGCCGGTAGAGCGGGAGCAGGCTCTGCGCGACGCGGTCGACGGTCTCGTCGAAGCCCCACATCGACAGGTCGGCCGCCACCGACGACACCTTCACCGAGACGTAGTCGACGTCGTCGCGCTGGAGCAGGCGGGTCGTGCCCTCGAGCCGCTTCGCGGCCTCGGCATCGCCCAGCACCGCCTCGCCCAGGAGGTTGATGTTGAGGCGGACGCCCTCGGCGGCACGGAGGGCCGCGACGGCGGGCCCGAACTTCGCCGGGCGGGCGTCGACGATGAGGTGGCCCACCATCTGGCGCAGCACGCGACGGGCGATCGGCACCACGACGCCGGGAGCGACCTCGGCCACACCGCGCCCGACACCGAGCGCGGAGCGCAGCGTCCAGGGCAGGAACCCGGGTACCTTCGCGGCCACCTGCACCAGGTCGCGGGCGGCGACGGCGTTGTCCTCCGGACGCGCCACCCCGTCGACGAAGCCCAGCGTGAAGGCGAGGCCGTCGGGATCCTTCAGCACCCCGGCCAGCCGGGTCGCGGCGGGGTCGGCCGGGGCATCACGGCTGGAGTCGAGCCAGGTGCGCGCGAGCTCGATCGCGCGTTCGGCGAGGTCTCGCGGCCTGGGCGAGGGGGCCGGGTGGGCGCTGTCGTCCATGTCTCGAGGATAGGGCGCGAGGCCCGCCGCGGCCGGTCTGTGGAGAGGGACGCGCCGCATCCCGCCCTGTGCAGGAGTCGAGGCGGCTCGCCGCCGCCCCCGTAAGCTGCCCGCATGCAGCGTCGATGGGATGTGATCGTGGTCGGCGGCGGCCACAACGGGCTCGTGGCCGCGGCCTACCTGGCTCGGGCGGGCCTCTCGGTCTGCGTGCTCGAACGGCTCGACACCGTGGGCGGCGCGGCGGTCTCGGCATATGCCTTTGAGGGCATGGATGCGCGCCTGTCGCGCTACTCGTACCTCGTCAGCCTGTTGCCGCAACGCATCCTCGACGATCTCGGGCTTCGACTCGAGCTGCGGCGGCGCCGCTACTCGTCGTATACGCCTCTGCCGGGGAGCGACCGCGGCCTGCTCATCGACACGCTGGACGCCGACGCGACGGCGAGCTCGTTCGATCGGCTCGGTGCCGGGGCCGACGCCGCCGTGTTCGAGCGCTGGGGCGCCGACCTCGCCCGCCTGGCGGCGGTCGTCTGGCCCTCGCTCACCGAACCCCTGGTGACGCGCGAGGAGATGCGCACACGGCTGGGCGACGATGCTCTCTGGCGTGAGATCATCGAGCGGCCCGTGGGCGAGTCGATCGAGCGGCGCTTCGCCGACGACACGGTGCGCGGGGTCGTGGCGACGGATGCGCTCATCGGCACGTTCGCCTCCCTCGCCGATCCGGGGCTGCAGCAGAACGTCTGCCTGCTCTACCACCTCATCGGGCAGGGCACCGGGGACTGGGACGTCCCCGTGGGCGGCATGGGCGCCCTCACCGCGGAGCTGGCGCGTGCCGCGCGGGAGGCGGGGGTCGAGATCGTCACGGGTGCCGCGGTCGTCGCGGTCGACCCGGGAGACGGAGCAACGGATGCCACCGTCCGGGCGGTCGTCGAGGGTGGCGAGCAGACGCTCGTCGCCGGGCGCGTGCTGAGCGGCGCCTCCCCACACGAGCTGGCCCGGCTGCTCGGCGACCCACCGCCCCCACCCGCCGAGGGAGCGCAGGTCAAGGTGAACCTCCTCCTCTCGCGCCTCCCGCGCCTTCGGGACGAGTCCGTGTCCCCCGAGCTGGCGTTCGGGGGCACCTTCCACATCCACGAGGGATACCAGCACCTCGAACGGGCGCACGCGGAGGCGGAGCAGGGACGCATCCCCGCCCCGCTTCCCGCGGAGGTGTACTGCCACTCGCTGACCGACCCCAGCATCCTCTCGCCCGAGCTGCAGGAGAGCGGGGCCCAGACCCTCACGCTCTTCGGGCTGCACACCCCGCACCGGCTCGGCGCCTCCCGCGACGACCTGCAGCGCGCCGCGCTCGAGTCGCTCGACAGCGTGCTCGCCGAGCCGATCGCGCCGCTCCTGTTGCGCGACGCTTCGGATCGCCCGTGCGTCGAGACGAAGACCACGGCCGATCTGGAGGACGGACTGCGGCTGCCCGGTGGCAACATCTTCCACGGGGCCCTGGCGTGGCCCTTCGTCGAGGACGACGAGCCCCTCGACACCCCCGCCCAGCGCTGGGGAGTCGCGACGGCGCATCCGCGGGTGCTGCTCTGCGGATCCGGATCCCGACGCGGCGGCGCGGTCTCGGGGCTCGGCGGGTTCGCCGCGGCTCAGGCGGTGCTCGAGTCGCTCGAGTCCGTCGGTGGGCGTGCGCTCCCAGGAGACTCCTGAACTACGTCGGTACGTTGCACCTGCAACCATTCGACAGCGAGCCGGAGAGCCTCACGTGAGCAATCAGTCCCCCCGACCCGGGTCGAGCCCGATCCCTCCGAAGGCCAAGGACGCTCAGCGTCAGCTCTCGGTGAAGCAGCAGCGCGAGCAGCGCCGCGCCGAGAAGGTCGCCGAGTTCCAGCGCACGCAGGCCCGGCAGCGCCGAAACCGGATGATCACGATCGTGTCGAGCATCGTCGGCGGTGTGGGTGTGCTCGCCCTCGTCATCACGCTCGTGATCGTGAACGCGGCGCCGAAGGTCGATCCGGCGAGCATCGCGATCGACGGGCTGCAGTCGTATCCGAACCTCACCGCCAACCATGTGCAGGGCTCGGTGACGTACGACCAGACGCCCCCGGTGGGCGGCGACCACGCGGCGATCTGGCTCAACTGCGGCGTCTACTCGCAGCCGGTGCCCAACGAGAACGCCGTGCACGACCTCGAGCACGGCGCGGTGTGGGTGACCTACGATCCGGATCAGGTCGACGCCGCGGGCGTCGAGGCCCTCCGTGGAGCCCTCCCCTCGACGTACATCGTGCTCTCGCCCTACCCGGGCCTCGGGGCACCGGTCGTGGCCTCCGCGTGGGGCGAGCAGGTGAAGCTCGACGGCGTCGACGACCCGCGGCTCAACGAGTTCGTCACGAAGTTCTGGCGCTCGAACGACGCCCCCGAGCCCGGCGCCTCCTGCACCGGCGGACTCGACGGGCCGGGCCGCGTCGCGTGACCTCCCCCGTCCGCGAGCCGGAGGCGACCGAAGAGGGCGAGGAGCGCGAGGGCGCCGCTCCCGCGCGGTCGCGCTCGACCGGACGCGGGCGCGGCCTCGCCGCTGCCCTCACCACGGCGATCGCGGTGGGGCTCGTGTGCTTCCTGGCGGGATGGTTCCTCGCGCCGCGCTCGTCGTCGCCCGGTGAGGGCAGCGCGGAGGCGGGCTTCGCCCGCGACATGCAGACGCACCACGATCAGGCGGTGCAGATGGCGATGCTGATCCGCGACCGCACCGACGACGAGGCCGTGCGCAGCCTCGCCTACGACATCGCCACGTCGCAGGCGCAGCAGTCCGGCCAGATGTTCGCCTGGCTCAACGAGTGGAACCTGCCGCAGGCCTCGACGCAGCCGCCCATGACGTGGATGCTGCAGCCCGTGATCACCCCCGGTGCTGACGACATGGCCGGGCACGGCATGGCGGCGGGCAGCGGCACGGTGCCGACGACGATGCCCGGCTTCGCGTCCGACGCCGACATCGCGCGGCTCACCGCCGCGCAGGGCACCGACGCGGAGCGGATCTTCCTCCAGCTGATGATCGCGCACCATCAGGGCGGGGTCGAGATGGCGGATGCGGTGATCGCCCGAACCGCCGACCCCGTGGTGCTGGCCCTGGCGAACTCGATCGTGTTCGCGCAGACCGGTGAGATCCAGTACATGCAGCAGCTCCTCGACGCGCGCGGCGGTCCGCTCCCCGCGTGAGCCGCAGGTCAGGCGTGAGCCGCGGATCAGGCCGGAAGGCGGAACAGCCTCCTGGCGTTGCCCTCCGTGAACGCGGTGCGCGCCTCGTCGCTCGGGAACGCGTCGAGGAAGGAGCGGATGTCGTCCCGGCTCGGTCGCTGGAACGGATAGTCGGTCGAGAACAGCAGCCTGTCGGGCGTGGTGATGTCGAGTGTGTGGCGCAGGAGCGCCGGGTCGAGCATTCCCGAGCTGGTGATCCAGACGTTCTCGCGGAGGTACTCGAGCATGCTCTGCTCGAGCCCCGCGGTGCGCGCGAGGCTCGCGATGCGGTCCTTCCAGAACAGCAGCAGCTCTCCCCAGTGGCCGAGCACGATCTGCAGCTCAGGATGCCGATCGAACGTGCCGGCCACGATCAGGCGGAGGGCCGCCAGAGCGGCCTCGAGGTGCCAGCCCCATCCGAAGGTGGCCAGTCCGAGGTCGGTCGATCCACCGAATCCGCTGTAGGCCGCCTCGCGGACCGTCTGCGACGGCACCTGCGGGTGGATGAACACCGGCAGGCCGAGGCGCGCGGCGGTGGCGAAGACCTCGTCGTTGCGCGGATCATCGAGGGGGACGACGCCGGCGCGCCCGTAGACCATGGCGCCCACGAGACCGAGCCCGGCCGCGCGCTCGAGCTCGGCCGCCGCTGCGCCCGGGTCGGGCATCGGCAGCGAGGCGAACGCACGGAAGCGGTCGGGATGCGTCGCCACGGCCCGGGCGGCGATGTGGTTCGCTCGCGCGCTCCACTCCACGGCCGCTGCCGGGTCGAGCGGATGCGTGCCGGGCGGGGCGAGCGAGAGCACCTGGACGTCGACACCCTGCTCGTCCATCATCGCCAGACGCAGCTCGCCCAGATCGTCGAGACGTTCGAGGTTGTCGCCCATCTCGTCGAGGACGATGCTCGGGTCGCCCTGCCCCTCGGGCAGCCGACGCACCTCGTCGGTCAGCGCGGGCAGGTTCCAGTGCTCTTCGATCGCGATGAGTCCCATGACGCCGACGCTACGCCCCCGGATGCAGGTGGTCAGTTCATGACGAGGGTCTGGTCGCGCACGCCGAGCTTCTGGCCCGCGTTCATGCTGCTCGCATCGCCGACCATCGCCCAGTTGCCGCCGAGCAGGTAGCTGGTGCTGGCCTGCGTCTTGACGACGGTCTGGGCGTCGTACCACTTCTTCGCCTCGCCCTCGGACGCGAACACCGCGATCGTCTGGGTGCCGCCGGACGGACCGGTGCAGTCGAGCGACGAGGTGGCCACACTGAGACCCGAGTCGACCGGATTCTCGCACGTGCCGCCGGCCTTGAGGAACGCGTCGAGCACCGCCCGGGCGTCGGCGAACGTGGAACCCTGCACATCGCTGCCGCCGTCGGCCGCGTCGGCGTCCTCGTCGTCGTCATCAGCGCCCGCCGTGGGGCTGCTCGTGGCGGCGGCGCTCGCCTGCGACTGGCCGCCCGACGAGCCCGCGCCCGAGCCCGAGGCGCATCCGGCGAGACCCAGCACGACGGTCGCCGCGACAGCGGCGCCGAGCAGCAGACGACGTGCGCGGCGAGGTCCCCCCGCGGACTCCTGGGCGGCGAGGGTCGGGGTCTGTGCGTGGCGCATGCTGTCTCCTCACGGCGACGACGACCGCCACCGCTGTCATGCTGTCACGCGCCGCATCCGCGACGAAGGCCGCCTGGGTAGTGCTGCTCAGCGGCGCATCGCCGTCGGCGCACGACCTAGGATCAGCGGGTGGCGATTCCGAAGATCATCCTCTACTACGTCTTCGCGCCCGTGGCCGACCCCGGGGCCGTGCGCCTCTGGCAGCGCGACCTGTGCGAGTCGCTCGGGCTGCGCGGCCGCATCCTGCTCTCGCCGCACGGCATCAACGGCACCCTCGGGGGCGAGCTCGACGCGGTGAAGCGCTATCTGCGCAAGACGCGCGAGTTCGGCCCGTTCTCGGGCCTCGACGTGAAGTGGAGCGAGGGCACCGGCCTCACCGACGAGCCGGCGTCGCGCCACACCGTCTACCGGGCGAGCACCGACTTCCCGCGCCTCTCGGTACGCGTGCGCGACGAGCTCGTGAGCTTCGGCGCTCCGGACGAGCTCGCCGTCGACGGCGACGGGGTGGTCGGCGGTGGGGAGCACCTCGATCCGGATGCGGTGCACGCGCTGGTCGAGTCGCGCGGCGATGAGGTGGTCTTCTTCGACGGGCGCAACTCCTTCGAGGCCGCGATCGGCCGCTTCGAGGGCGCCGTGGTGCCCGACGTCGCGACCACCCGCGACTTCGTCGCCGAGCTCGACAGCGGCCGGTACGACCACCTCAAGTCGCGGCCGGTGGTGACCTACTGCACCGGAGGCATCCGCTGCGAGGTGCTCTCGTCGCTCATGCGCAGCCGGGGCTTCGAGGAGGTCTACCAGCTCGACGGCGGGATCGTCCGCTACGCGGAGCGCTTCGGCTCGTCGGGGCTGTGGAGGGGCTCGCTCTACGTCTTCGACGGCCGGGGCTCGGTCGACTACGGCGACTCTCCCGCCGTCATCGGCGAGTGCGCCACCTGCCGCACCGCGACGAGCCGGATGCAGAACTGCGCCGACCCCGCCTGCCGCACCCAGCTCGTCGTCTGCACCGACTGCGCCCCCACCCATGCCGCCTGCGAGCAGCACGCCGCCTGAGGCCCGCCGCCGCGGGCGGACCGCGGGCGGCGGCAGGCAGGCCGTGGCCGCGGGCGGGCGAGGGCCGGCGGGGTACGCTGACGCCATGACGACCCTGCATGCCGGACGGCGGGAGCGGGCCGCCCGCCTGCTCGAGCTCCACGAGGCGCACGAGGTGCTGGCGCTGGTCAACGTGTGGGACGTCGCGAGCGCACGCGCTCTCGCCGAGCTGCCCGAGACGCGGGCGATCGCCACCGCGAGCCACGCGATCGCCGCGGTGTTCGGGTACGACGACGGAGAGCAGATCCCCGTCGATCTCATGCTCGACATGGTGGGCCGGATCGCGCTCTGCACCGACCTCCCCGTCACGGCCGACCTCGAGGCGGGCTACGGCTCGCCCGGCGAGACCGTGCGCCGCGCCATCGGCCTCGGCGTGGTGGGCGCGAACCTCGAGGACGGGATGCGTCCGCACATCGAGTCGGTCGAGAACGTGGCATCGGCGGTGAACGCGGCGCACGCCGAGGGTGTCATCTCGTTCGTGCTCAACGCCCGGACCGACGCCTTCCTGCTGCGCGGCGATCGCCCCCTCGACGACACGATCGAGGATGCGGTGGAGCGCGGGCGCGCCTACCTCGACGCCGGTGCCGCCTGCGTCTTCGTGCCCGGCGTCACCGAGGTGGCGGTGATCGAGCGCCTCGTCGAGGGGATCGGGGAGCGCCGCGTCAGCCTGCTCGGCCACCTGCACGCGCCCCTCTCGCTCGAACGCCTCGCCGCGCTCGGGGTCGCCCGTGTCTCGTACGGCCCCTCACCCCAGCGCGTCGCGCTCGCCGCGCTGCAACACGCCGCCCGCGACCTCCACGCGAGCACGGGCCCGCGAGCGCACTGACGCTCGCCCTGACCGGAGCTCAGAGCGGGATCGCGTCGTCGAGAGCCCGACGTCGCATGCGGGTCTTCAGCGACGCCAACGGGACGACGTCGACCGGCGTCTGGAGGATCCGCTCCGCCTCGTGCCGGAGGCGAGCGAGGTCGGACAGCCTCGCCCCCTCATCCAGGTCGACGAGCAGGTCGATGTCGCTCGTCTCGGTCGCGTCGCCTCGGGCGACGCTCCCGACCAGGCGGATCGAGCGGGCGCCGAGGGCTCCGAGCGACGCCTTGAGCTCGTCGGCGTTCTCGTCGAGTCTGCGCCTCAGGCGAGACGACGCCTCGGTGCGCGCGCTGATCCGGATGTCGAGCCTCATGCCGGCGGCGCCGACCAGCCTGACGAGGGTGCGCAACGACGGCTCACGCCGACTCCCCTCGTACGCGCTCACCACGCTCTGCGTCGAGGACGCCCGCGCCGCGAGCTGCGACTGGGTCAGGCCCGCCGTCACCCTCGCTTCGCGCAGGATCTGGGCCGCTGATGGCATACGGCGAAGATAGCCGGATCTGCATTATCTGCGCAATCCTCACTTTCTCCGACTGGGCGCTCAGCGCTCTCAGTGGCTCCACATCCAGTCGAAGGTGACGCCGCCGTCGCCCTCGAAGCGATGCCGGAGGAGGGCGTCGCGGGCGCGCTGCTCGGGGCCGTCGGGCAGGTGGAGGAAGTGCTTGTTCACCAGGGAGGCGCGCTGCAGCTCAGCGGCGATGGGCGCGCGCTGCGCTCGATAGCGTTCGAGGGCCGCCCCGATGTCGTCGGCGCCCGGTCCCTCCAGCTCGGTGGCGAGGGCGCCCGCATCCTCGATCGCCTGGGAGCCGCCCTGACCCTGGTAGGGCAGCATCGCGTGGGCGGCGTCGCCGAGCAGCACGATCCGGCCGCGCACCCAGTCGTCGTCGGGGGCGCGGTGGAGGAGCGGCTGAAGGAGCACGTCGTCCCCGGCCTTCTGCAGGAGCGAGACGAGCCGCGGCGTCCAGCCGGGCACGGTAGCGACGAACTCGTCGCGCGAGACCAGCGCCGACGGGGCGTCGTCGAGCCGGGGGTCGGTCCCGTGCTTCTGCACCACGAGGCAGAGCGTCTCTCCCCCGCGGATGAAGAAGTGCACGCCGTGCGCGCCCGGCCCGTACCAGAGGGTGTTGGTGGGGTGGTGCGTGATCCACTCGGTCTCCGGATCCGCCTCGAGCACGGCCCGCGGGATCAGCGCGCGGTACGAGATCTCCTTCTCGCGCCGCAGCTCCCCCGGGAACCCGACGGAGGTGCGCACCGCCGACCTGAGGCCGTCGGCCCCGATGAGGAGGTCGCCGGAGACCCGGCGCCCGTCTTCGGCGATCGCCGCCGCGCCGGCGCCCTCGTTCTCGGCGGCGACCACCGGGAAGGAGGTGAGGATCCGGATCGTGCCGCCCTCCGCGTCCGGATCGCGGCAGGCGTCGAGCAGCACCCGGAAGAGGTCGCCGCGGTGGAACTGCCAGTAAGGGGCGCCGTACCGCTCCTCGAGCTCGTCGCCCATGGGCATCGACGCGATCACCTCGCCGTCGGACCACCGCCGCCGCACCTGATCCAGCGGGGTGACCGCGACACGCTCGAGGGCCTCGCGGAGGCCGAGCGCCAGCAGCACCCGCGTCGCATTGGGCGCGATCTGGATCCCGGCGCCGATCTCGCTGAGCTCGGGCGCCTGCTCGAGCACGGTGACGTCCCACCCGCACTCCCTCAGGGTGAGCGCGGCGGTCAGCCCGCCGATCCCGCCGCCCACGATGACCGCTGTTCTCACCCGTCCATCCTCGCTCACACGGTCCGGCCGGTCGCTCACGCGGTGGCGGCGTCGGCGAGCCGCTCGGCGCGGCGGCGGGCGCGCGACGAGCGCCGCTCGAGCCCGCGGCGGTGCGCGAAGCCGCGCGCATCCGTGCCCGAGAGGGCGAGCAGCACGAGCACGTCGAACGACAGGCCCACGAGGTTGGTCTGCAGCGTGATCTCGGGCCCGCCGTGCCAGAAGTTGAGCGCGGCGCCCACGATGGCGACGGTGCTGATGGCCATCGCGGCGAACCGGGCCCAATTGTGCCCGTGGTAGATCAGGTAGGCGAGCGCCGAGTAGAACGCGATCGCGATCCCCAGCACCGTGACGAAGGACGCGAGCACGAGCGACGAGAGGTACTGAGCGTCTTCAGGGGTGACCGCGCCGGAGAGGTTGCGGATGCTGCGCTCGGCCTCCGGCAGCGACAGCGCCACCACGATGGCGGTGACGATCGCCGAGGCCACGCGCAGGGCCATGAGCAGGACGCCCAGGTAGATCGACTGCGGGCGCTCGCCGATCGTGGTTCCGAGCGGGTTGATCGCGCTCGACTCGCGGTCGGACGACGGCCGGGGCGCGACATCCCAGGTGGGCACCCGCGACACGTCGACGATCGGCAGGTCACCGTCGGTGGAGATCGCGTCGCCGCCTCCGTTGACGTGGTGGTACCCGCTCGAGAAGTTGCGGATGGTCTCGACCCGTACCGACTCGTTGCCCTCCGCGAGGGTCTCGACGATGTAGTCGCGCTCCCGGTCGGTGTCGCGCTCGACGCGGTGCGTGAGCTGCAGGGTGAAGAAGGAGAGACCGATCGCCCGGTCGTAGGTGCCGGCGGCCATCCAGTCCGCGCGCACACCGCCGGGCAGCAGCCATCCGGCGGGGCACGCCCAGAAGCGCACGTGGTGCCGTTTCGACGTGTTGCCGGCCTCCTGCTGGTAGGTGAAGGACTGCATCCGACCGAACAGGTACAGCGCGCTCACGGGCGCATCCGGGTAGCTGCGCCGGGAGATCGTCGCGCGGATGGTGCGCAGGGCGCTGCGCAGGCCCATGTCGTCGGCGCGGTGCCAGCCGGCCCGGGTCATCGCCTCGTGGATCTGCTCCTCCGTGCCGCGGAGCGCCACGTTGACCGGATCGCCGAGCAGGCCCTCGCGCGTCTTGGCGCGCCCGATGAAGTAGTCGGGCACGTAGAAGAGGGTGAGGATGCTGTGCACCCGCGGGAGCAGCAGATACGCCACGACGGCCCAGAACACGACGAGGAACCAGAGCTGCTGCCACCCCTTGGCGAACGACTCGGTGGCGACGAGATAGGCGAGCCAGCCCGCCGCGGCCGTGCCGAACAGGAAGAACGCACTGTCGACGACGAGGCCGAGCGAACCACGGAACGTGCGCCTGCGGATGTGCTCCGCGAGGGACGCCTCCTCGAGGTCTTCAGTCGACACGTGGCCGATCCGCCTCCTTCTGGTGCTCGCCCCCTCCCCCGCCATTGTCTCAGGAGTTCGGCGCTCGGCCCATTCGGGGTGGTGCAGCGCGCCTGCGGGGCGATCCGGGGTTCAGGCGACGACGCCGCCCATCATGCCGATGAGGGCCAGCTGGTGCTCGCGCTCCACACCCTGCGCGTGGAACTTCCCATCGGGTGAGAAGTAGGCGACCAGCCCGTCGGGGTTCGGATGGCTCCACGCGCGGAGGTGCTTCTCGAGATCCTTCACGTAGTACCGCGCCTCGCCCTCGACGGAGCGCTTCTCGAGCTGCTCGTGGGCCTCGAGCTGCTCGGGGGTCAGCCCCGACTGCGGGGCGGATGCGGACTGCTGGTCGTCTGCCATGCTCTCGACCCTATCCGCGTGCCCCGCTCTGCCGGAGTCTCTGGGCCCGTCACCTCTTCCGAGCCTGCAGCGTGTACGTGAGCGGCATCGTGCCGGGGCGCTCGGCGAGCGCCCACTCATCGAGCGGCGCCTGGACCATGAGCCCGGGGAACGGCACGTAGGGCACGGTCTCGTGCTCGACCAGCCCGGAGATGGCGAGGCCCTCGTCGAGCAGGGCGGTCACGATCTCGCCCATCCCGTGGTTCCACTCGAACGTCTTCGTCGCGGTGAGCTTGCGGGCGGTCTCGACGTAGCTGACGTCGTCGTCCCACTCGAGGGGCTCGGAGTGCTCGAAGTACGGGTAGGTCGGCTGCATCCGCTCGTCCATGGTCCAGAGGATCGGATGCGCCTCCCGGATGAACAGCCGCCCGCCCGGGCGCAGCAGCCGGGCGACGACCGAGGCCCAGTCGCGGATGCTGGGGAGCCAGCACAGCGCGCCGATCCCCGTGTAGACGAGGTCGAAGCGTTCCGTGCCGAGTGCGTCGACGGCACCGTCGACATCCGACCGCACGTACTCGACGTGGTCGCCTGTCTCCGCGACGAGGCGCCGCGCCTCGGCGATCGCCGACTCGGAGAAGTCGAGGCCCACGACCGACCTCGCGCCGAGCCGCGCGAGCGAGAGGGTGTCGGTGCCGATGTGGCACTGCAGGTGCACGACGTCGAGCCCGCTGAGGTCGCCGAGCCGCTCGCGGTCGAAGCGCACGACGTCGGAGAGCATCTCGCGGTCGTCGACGAAGCGGCCCGTCTCGTAGCCGCTGCCGGTGCGGGCCGCGTGGAGCGTGGCCCGATCGTCCCAGTTGGCGCGATTGGCCTCGAGAAAGCGGTCGTTGCCGGTCATGCCGGACTCCTTCCGCCCGCCTCCCGGTCGGTGGCGAGCCTGCCAGCGTACGACATCTCCGGGCTAGGGTCGAGAGCGTCCCCGCCTGACGATGCCGCGGCGGGCCGAGGAGGAGACGTGACGAGAGCGATCGTGGTGCCCGAGAAGGGTGCGCCGGGCGAGCTGACCGAGTTCGACGACGAGCAACTGACCGGGGAGGTCGCGCTCGACGTGCTCTACTCGAGCGTCAACTTCAAGGACGGGCTCGCGGTGTCCGGACGCCCCGGGGTGGTCCGCGAATGGCCGCTCGTCCCGGGCATCGACATCGTGGGGCGGGTCACCGCCTCCGAGACGCCCCGCTTCGAGGAGGACGACCTGGTGGTGCTCAACGGCGACGGGATCGGCGAGGCCCGCCACGGCGGGTTCGCCGACCGCGCCAGGGTCCGCGCCGACGCGCTCGTGCCGCTGCCCGCGTCGATCAGCCCCGAGCGGGCGGCCGCGATCGGCACCGCGGGGTTCACGGCGATGATCGCCGTGCTCGCCCTCTCGGACCTCGGCGTCTCCCCCGACGACGGTGACGTGCTCGTCACCGGGGCCGCGGGCGGCGTGGGCTCGATCGCCACGTCGCTGCTCGCGGGTCGCGGCTACCGGGTCATCGCGTCGACCGGACGCCCCGAGGAGCGCGACTACCTCACCTCCCTCGGGGCCGCCGACCTCCTCGACCGGCACGAGCTGTCGGATGCGGAGGGCCGCCCTCTGCAGAGCCAGCGCTGGGCGGGTGCCATCGACTCGGTCGGCAGCCGCACGCTCGCCAACGTGCTCGCCCAGACGAGGTACGGCGGCGCCGTGGTCGCCTGCGGCCTCGCGCAGGGGCCGGACCTGCCCGCGACGGTGATGCCGTTCATCCTGCGTTCGGTCACGCTGACGGGCGCGAACTCGGTGGAGGCGCCGGTGGACCTGCGCGAGCGCGCCTGGTCGGCGCTCGCCGCCGAGCTCGACCTCGACGCCCTCGACTCGATGACGACCACGATCGGACTCGCCGATGTGCTCCCGATGGCCGACCGCATCCTCGCCGGCGGCGTCCGCGGCCGCACGGTCGTCGACCTCAGCCGCTGACCCCGGCGCAGTTCGGCGCGGTCAGCGTCGCTTCGACACCGATCCGCGCCGACCTCGCCGAATAGCGGGGGACTCTGCCGAATCCGGTGTCGAAGCGACGGCATCCGGCCGCTGGCCGGCTGTGCGGCGCGCCGCCGGCCTGCCTGGGCTGACTCCGGACTTCCGGCCGGGACGCCGGCAGGAATCCGGAGTCGGCCCTCCAGGCGCCGAGACTCCGGAGTCAGCTCACGCCGCGCCGGGGTAGGCGGGGAGCCCACGCCTACCTATCGCGGCGCGCGCGTGTCAGACGTCGATGCGCTCCGTGCCCTCCTCGGGCGGGAGGCGCAGGGCGCGCAGCAGCTCGACGGCGTGGGAGGTGGTGACGATGAGGCGCGAGTACTCCTGGCGCTCGAGGTCGATGACCACCGCGGAGCGGGTGCGCTTGACGATGAGGAAGTCCTTGCCGTCGTGGTGCTTCCACGTGCCGATGGCGAGGGTGAGCGGGATGGCCGACCCGGGCGCGCGGATGCCGCGGACCCAGATCCACGGGTCGTCGGTGAGCACGGCCGACTTGATGTCGTCGAGCGGGATGACGATGTCGGTGCGGCGGAAGGACAGCATCTTCTCGGTGCGCGTCAGACGGATCTCGAGCCGATCTGTGTGCACGAAGAGGACTGCCATGCCCTCTAGTCTGCCGTCCCTCGCCGACGTTCGGCAGGGGTGGCCCGCCGCAGCGCATAACGATTCGGGCATACTCCCAGGAGCCCGGCCCGGGGAGGGGGTTGATCAGGCTCGCGGCGAGAGCAGCGGCACCGTCGCCACGATGACTCCCGCGACGAGCGACCCGACCGCATCGACCGCGAGATCGCCGATGGTGTCGTCGTAGCCCACGAAGATGGTCGGGTCGATGACGGCCCGACCGAACCACTCCACCATCTCCCAGACCGCGCCGAGCGCCAGGCCGGAGACGCCGGTCACGATCACCGCCGTCGCCCGCGGATGCCGCGCGCCGGGCCCGCCGACCATGCCCAGCCGCTCGAGCACGAGGTACGCCATCGCCGCGAGGAGCCCCGTACAGAGCAGGTGCACGGGCACGTCCCACCACGGCACGGTCGTGTAGAGGTCGAGTACGTTGCTCCACGCCGCCACGAGCAACGTAAGGCAGAACGCGAGGTCGAACCCCACCCGCACGCCGATGAACCGCGGCACCAGCAGGGCCGGCGTCACGAACGCGACGATCCCCGCATCAGTCGCCCCGAAGCCGAGGGCGGCGACGAGCACGCTCGCGATGCCGAGCGCCCGCACCGCGTCGGCCGCGACCTCGCCCGCGGTCTGCGGCCGGCGCAGGAAGCGCTCGATCACGCTGCGGCTGGGGCCGGGATGCGCAGCACGGCCTGCACGGGGAGGTGGTCGGACGGCCAGACGCCTCTCGGCCTGCGCACCGCGATCTGCACGGCGGAGACCTCGACGGCGGCGGACACGGCGATCCAGTCGATGCGCTTCCGGTGCGAGCGCGGGTCGCGGTAGTTCTCGAAGGTGCCCCACAGCGGGCTCAGCCGGCGGGCGGCGGCGTGCCAGGCGTCCTTGAGGGCGCCATCGGAGAAAAGCTCGTCGAGCGGCTCCGTGCCCTCCCCCGAGTTGAAGTCGCCGGTGATGATCGCCGGCAGGCTGTCGCGCTCCACCATCTGCCGCAGCATCCTCGCGCCCTCGATGCGGGAGCGACGCGACACGTTGTCGAGGTGGGTGTTGATCATCACGAACCGCGCCGAGGTGACCCGGTCGACGAAGACGGCGCGCACGAGCGTCCGGGGTGTGTGATTGCCCCAGGTGCGCGACCCGGGCACCTCGGGCGTGGCCGAGACGGCGAGCTGCTGCCACTCGAGCAACCGCAGGCGCCGCGAGTCGAAGAACAGCGGCGTGCCCTCGCCTCGACCGTCGGCGTTGCGGCCGTGTCCGAGCATCCGGTAGCCGCGCCCGAGCGCCCTCTTCACGGCAGCGGCCTGGCCGGGCAGCGCCTCCTGCACGCCGAGCAGCGTGGGTCGCGCCTCCTCGACCACGGCGGCGACGGCGGGCTCGCGGCGGGACCAGCTGTCGGCCGGGCGCGGGTCGACGGGCATGCGCCGGCGGATGTTGAAGGTCATCACCTGCAGATCGGGCGCCTCGACGGGCCCGATGAGCACAGAATCCCTCACGGGACCGAGCCTAGGCGGTCGGCGCCTCCGCGGCCGCCGCCGCGCGCGCCGCGGCGGGAAGGGCATCGAGGATGCGCTGCACCGCCGAGTCGTCGTGCGCGGCCGTGACGAACCACGCCTCGTACACCGAGGGCGGCAGCGAGACGCCGGCGTCGAGCATGGCATGGAAGAACGGGGCGTACCGGTACGCCTCCTGCGCCTGCACGTCGGCGTAGTCGCGCGGAGGCGTGGTCGGGCCGAACGTGAAGCTGAACAGGCTGCCCGCCCGCTGCACGCTGTGCGCCACTCCGGCCGCGCCGAACGCCGCCGACACCGCGGAGGAGACGACGGAGGACACCGCGTCGAGCCGCTCGTACACCGCGGCGTCGGCGAGCTGCAGCGTGCGGATGCCCGCGGCCACCGCCACCGGGTTCCCCGAGAGGGTGCCCGCCTGGTACACCGGGCCGAGCGGAGCGAGCGCCTCCATCACATCGGCGCGGCCGCCCAGCGCGGCGAGCGGCATCCCCCCGCCCACCACCTTGCCGAAGGTGACGAGGTCGGGACGGTACGGATGCGCGGCGGGCTCCGCGAGCCCGGAGCCGTTCTCGACGCCCCACCATCCGGCGGGGCCCGTGCGGAAGCCGGTGAGCACCTCGTCGACGATGAGCAGCGCGCCGTTCGCGTGGGCGATGTCGGCGAGCGCCGCGTTGAACCCGGGCTCGGGCGTCACGACGCCCATGTTCGCCGGCGCCGCCTCGGTGATGATCGCCGCGATCTCGCCCGCCCGCTCGGCGAACACCGCGCGCACCGCCTCGAGGTCGTGGTAGGGCAGCACGATCGTCTGCGCCGCGATCGCCGCGGGGACGCCGGCGGAGGCCGGCAGCGCCAGCGTGGCGAGCCCCGACCCCGACTCGGCGAGGAGCCCGTCGGAGTGGCCGTGGTAGTGGCCGGCGAACTTCACGAGCAGGTCGCGCCCGGTCACCCCACGGGCGAGGCGGATGGCCGTCATCGTCGCCTCGGTGCCCGTCGACACCAGCCGCAGCCGCTCGATCGGATGCACACCCTGCGCCTCGACGCGCTCACGCACGAGCTCGGCGAGCTCCGACTCGGCGGGCGTGGTCGCACCGAAGGAGAGCCCGCGGGCGGCCGCCTCCTGCACAGCGGCGACGACCTCCGGATGCGCGTGGCCGAGGATCGCAGGACCCCAGGAGGCGACGAGGTCGACGTATTCGCGACCCTCCGCATCGGTGACATAGGGCCCGCGAGCGGAGACGAGGAACCGCGGCGTGCCGCCGACGGAGCGGTAGGCGCGCACGGGCGAGTTGACCCCGCCGGGGATGGAGCGCTGGGCGCGCTCGAACTCGGCCTGGTTCGTCGTGGCGGTCACGCGCGGCTCTCCTTCTTCAGACGCTCGGCGAGCTCGACGGCCCAGTAGGTGAGCACCGCCTCGGCGCCGGCACGGCGGATGCCGACCACGCTCTCGAGGATGGCCCGGTCGCGGTCGATCCAGCCGTTCGCGGCGGCGGCCTCGATCATCGCGTACTCCCCCGACACCTGGTACGCCCAGGTCGGCACGGGGACGACGGCGGAGACGTCGGCGACGAGGTCGAGGTAGCTCATGGCGGGCTTCACCATGACCACGTCGGCGCCCTCGTCGACGTCGATGAGGGCCTCGCGCACGCCCTCGCGCCGGTTGGCGGGGTCGAGCTGGTAGGTCTTGCGGTCGCCCTTGAGCGTCGATCCGACGGCCTCCCGGAACGGGCCGTAGAAGGCGGAGGCGTACTTCGCGGCGTACGCGAGGATCGCGACGTCCTGGAAGCCCTCGTCGTCGAGCGCCGCGCGCACCGCGGCGACCTGGCCGTCCATCATCCCCGAGAGGCCGAGCAGCTGCGAGCCGGCCCGCGCCTGCTCGACGGCCATGTCGCGGTAGCGGCCGAGGGTGGCGTCATTGTCGACGCTGCCGTCGGCGGCGAGCACGCCGCAGTGGCCGTGATCGGTGAACTCGTCGAGGCACAGATCGGTCTGCACGACGATCACGTCGCCCACCTCGGCGGCGACCGCCCGCGTGGCCGCGTTGAGCACGCCGTCAGGGTCGGTGGCTGCGGATCCGACGCCATCCTTCACCTCGTCGCTCGGCACGCCGAAGAGCATGACGCCGCCCACCCCGAGGTCGGCGGCCTCGTTGACCGCCGCCTTCAGCGTGTCGACGGTGTGCTGCACGAGGCCCGGCATCGACGTGATCGGGACGGGGTCGACCACGTCGTCGCGCACGAAGAGCGGGAGGATGAGCTGAGCGGGGTCGATGCGGGTCTCGGCCACCAGGCGACGCAGAGCGGGGGTGCTGCGGAGGCGACGGGGACGCACGGCGGGGAAGCGGCCGGTCATGCCCTCCAGCTTAGGCGCGCATCCTGGGCCCCCGCCCCGGCCGGACCCAGCCTGGGCGGGCGACTCAGGCCGGCTGCCAGAGCTCGATCCGGGTGCCCTCGGGGTCGGTCACCCGGCCGAAGCGGCCGACGCCGTCCATGTCCTGCACCTCGTCGTCGACGTCAGCTCCCGCCGCGCGCAGCTGGGCCAGCATCGCGTCGAGGTCGCGCACTCGGAGGTTCATCATGCCCTGCTGCGTGCGCGGACCGAGGTAATCGGAGTCCGCGTCGAACACGGCGAACACCGTCGGCCCGTGCTCCGTCGCCCACGCCCCGTACTGGTCGAGCTCCATCCCGAGCACGTCGCGATACCAGGCCTTCAAGGCGTCTGGGTCGGATGCGCGCACGAACCACCCGCCGATCCCCACCACTCTCTCCATGGGGTCAGGCTACCGATCTGTGTTATGTCTCAGGGCATCGGTCACAGTTCTGTGTCAGGACATAGGTGACCATTTCGCGGACTGTGCTGGTGACACCTCGTGGTTGGGACCTGGATGGTCAGCGGATCCCCAGTGTCTGTATCGAGGTGAGTATCGCTGCGATGGTGGCGAGAACCGCGATGCCGCCGATGATGGCGTCGCGTGAATGCTGCCCACGGGTGTTCACGGGGTGGGGAGGGTGTCGAGCAGGTCGTTGAGTGCCGCGTCCTCTTTCGTGGGGTCGGGACTGCTGGCGCGGACGGAGCTGAGGACGGGGTCGATCTTCTGGTCGATGCTGGTCCAGGCTTGGCAGTTGGCGGCTTGGAGTCGCGGTTGGGCGTCGTCCCATGCGGTTTCGAGGTCTGTGGCGCGGGAGGCGGCGGCTTTCTGGTCTCCGGCATCGACGAGGGTCTTGATGTCGTTCGTCGTGTCTCGGAATTCGGCCAGGTCGGTGCTGGGGAAGCTGGTCGAGGCGGCAGCACGAGCATCGGATGCGGTGAGCTGGGCGCCGGAGTCACAGGAGCTCACCGGGCCTTCGTCGGCGAGTGCGCTGGCGTGGGGGAGGCTGTTCGTCCACGCGAGCAGTCCGATGGTGGCTGCCGCGACGGCGCTGAGGATGATGAGGGAGGCTCTGTGGCGCTGTGGGCGTTCTGACGGAACCGCGCGAGCGCGTCGCTGCTCGGTGACGTCGACCCGGCTGACGGCGAGGTAGATGACGGTGGCGATGATCGCAGCGAGGAAGAGGATGCTTGTCGCGAAGGTCCCGAACCCCAGGCCCTGTTCGCTGCTGGGGAGCCCGAGCCAGTCGCCGATGTTGGCGCCGAGGGGGCGGGTGAGGATGTAGGCGATCCAGAAGGTGAGCACGGGGTTGGCGCCGTAGCGCCACAGCGCCGCGGTGATCGCGATGAGGGCTGCGGGGAGCAGGATGGACGCTCCGGGGCCCCATCCGGTGAGTTCGAGGGTCCAGTCGCCGAGTGCTGTGCCCAGGGCGAAGGTCACGAGGACGGCGAGCCAGTAGAACCCCTCGCGAGGTCTGGTGGTGATGCTGTGGATCGAGAGGGTCTGTTCCCGGTCATACCAGATGCCGAAGACGATGATGAGGGCGGTGGCGAAGATGCTCGAGCTGAGCCAGAGCGGGACGCCGATCTGGTCGGTGAGGATGTCGGTGTAGAGGGTGCCCGTGATGCTGAGAACGACGACGGTCAGCCAATAGGGGGCGGGCAGGTAGCGGCGGAGGCTCACCTGCACGGTCAACACGAGGACTGTGACGGCGGTGAATATCATGGCCGTCATCACCAGCCCGACGCCGAGTGCGGTGTTGATCCAGTCGGCGAAGCTCTCGCCGACGGTGGTGCAGAGGATCTTGATGACCCAGAACCAGATGGTGACTTCGGGAACCTTGCTCAGCAGCGTCTGCCCGCGTCGGGTGGTCGTGATCGTCGTCATGGGGTGCACGATCGCAGCCGCGACTCGGGTTCCGCTTCACAGCAGAGCGCCTGCGTCTGAGACTTCTCACAGTCGCAGCGGCACCCGGACAGTGACAGCCAGTCCGCCCTCTGGCCGGTTGCTGAGGTGCGCCTCGCCGCCGGCTCGTTGTGCGGCGGCATGCACGATGGCCAGACCCAGGCCCGAACCCTGATGCTGGGATCGGGCGTCGTCCTGCTGGGAGAAGCGGTCGAATGCTCGGGGCAGGAACTCGGAAGTCATGCCCGGGCCGTCGTCTTCGACGGAGAGGACGACGGCATCCGACCCCACCCTGGCGATGACCCTGACACGGCCGTCGCCGTCGAGTGCGGTGATCGAGTTGCTGACGAGGTTGTCGACCAGGCGTCCGAACGTGGTCGGTCGGATCGATGCTGACCCGGCGGGGTCTGCCCCGTCCGCGTCGACCGACAGGTCGATGGTGACCCGGGAACCGGACGTGCGTAGGCGTGCCCGGTCGACGGCGGCCCCAGCTTCCTCGATCAGTTCGGCGACGGTGGCCGCCCCTGTCGGGACCGTGTCGGAGTCCAGTCGCGACAGCTCGAGAAGGTCACCCACGAGGGCGCTGAGCCTGGCCGCGGCTCGCTGGGCGGCTCGGATGTCCGCGTCACGGTCGGCCGGCCCCTCGCTGGACTGCATCAGCTCGAGCTGGGCTTGGAGGACGGCGACCGGGCTGCGGAGTTCGTGGCTAGCGTCGGAGACCATCTGGCGTTCTCGGGCGGCGGCGGCGCGGAGGTCGATGATGAGGTGGTTGAGCGTCGTGGCGAGGTCGGTGATCTCGTCGTGCGCTTCACCCACGGGCAGCAGGGACTGTGATCGGGTCTGGACGATCTGTTCGGCGCTGCGCCGCATCCGCTCCACCGGTCGCAATGCCGCACCGGTGAGGACCCACGACGCGATCCCGAAGAGTCCGACGAGAACGACACCACCGATGGACAGGCCCGCATCCAGCGTGGTCAGGATCGACGCTGTCGACGCGAGGTCCTGGGCTGCGGCGATCGTCCAATTCCCCATGGCGGCGGGGACCTGCTCGACGGTCACCGCGTAATCCGCGCCTCCCGCGGTGAGGCGTTGAGTCCCGACAGGCGCGGACGTCAACGGACCGACGGCATCCGTGAGCGCCTGCGGGAAGGTGCTCACGACCGTGGTCCCTTCGGGCTGGGCGACGGCGATCAGCTCGCCTTCGCCCGGAGTGTCGACGGCGTCGAGGGGCTCGGTGAGGATGGATGTCTCGTAGGGGGCGAGGTTGCTGTCCAGCACCGCGTCGGTCGAGTTCTGCAGCAGTTGCGCGACGATCTGGTGCACCGCGATCGCGGAGACGGTGAAGAACGCGGCGACGAGGACGATCGTGCCGATCGTCATCCGGGCACGGATGGACAGGCGCGCGAGGACTCTCACGGCGCCACGGCCAGCCGGAAGCCGATGCCTCGCTCGGTGATGACCTTCGTGGCGGAGGGGACGGAATCCAGTTTGCGGCGCAGGTAGCTGACGTACTGGTCGACGATGTTGACGTCGGCGTGGGTGGTCGTGCCCCAGATCTCGGTCATGATCACGCCACGAGCAATCGTCTCCCCAGGCTGAGCGGCCAGGAGAGCGAGCAGCTGATACTCCTTGGGGCTGAGGTGGACGATGACCCCGCCTATGGTGACGCGATGCTGGATGGTGTCGAGAACGATGTCCCCGACGGTGAGGACGGACGGGTTCTGCTGCGCGTCGCGTCTGCGTAGGGCTCTCAGGCGTGCGGCGAGCTCGCTGAACGCGAAAGGTTTCACGAGGTAGTCATCCGCTCCGACGTCAAGGCCCCGGACCCGGTCGCCGACCTCGTCGCGGGCGGTGAGCATGATCACCATCAGGCCCGGGATGAGTTCCCGCAGCCGCCGGCACAATTCGAAACCCGACATCCCCGGCAGCATCACATCGAGCACCGCCACGGCTGGCCGGGTGCGTCCGGCGATGACAAGACCCTGGAGGCCGTCAGCGGCGACAGCGACGTCGTACCCCTCGGCGGTCAATCCGCGCCGGAGCAGCGACGCCATCTGCGGGTCATCTTCGACGACGAGGATCGAGGGCCCGGCGTCGGTTGCCTGCGCCATCGCGGACCTCCCGTCGTGAGTCGTGTTGTCTGAGTGCATCTTCACGGTCTCACCCCCGAAAACCAAGGATGCGCCCGGGACCCGTTCCTAGCGTGGAGACTCCACCACCGTAGGAAAAGAGCGTCAGTATGAGGAACCGTACCCACGTCACCATCGGAGTAGTCGCGGCAGCCGCCGTGCTCACCGTGGCTGGTGTGGCCGTGGCAGTACCGGCCATCGCAGTCACCAGCCCGACCCCGGTCAGCGACACCGCAAACAGCGGTACATCGTCTGATGGCGAGACCGCCGACGACCAGGTCGGCGAGATGGAAGACGGCACCGCCGATGGCGAGACCGCGGATGACCAGACCGGAACAGGCCAGGGCATCGAGGACGGCACAGCAGTTGGCGAGACCGCCGACGATGGCCCGGCTCCAGCGACCCCCGGCGCGCAGTAGGAGGTCCGCCCCACGACAGTAAGGGGGCGGACCCAGAAGAGCCTGCCCCTCCCTGTCGTGTCAGACATCCGACGGGCGCTCTTCGGACGCGCTCAGAGGCTGCTCCGCATGGTGGCGTCGCCGTTCACGGAAGAAGGCCACGGCGATCGGGATGACCGACACCACCACGATGCCGACGGCGATGAGTTCGACGTTATCCGCGATCACCGGAATGCGGCCCAGGAAGAACCCTGCCAAACCCAGCACTAGTGCCCACGCCACCCCGCCGATCGCGTTCCAGACAAAGAAGCGCACGTAGTGCATCCTCGACGCGCCGACGACGGGCGGGATGAAGGTGCGAACCACCGGCACGAATCGGGCCAAGACGAGCGAGTGCGGGCCGTACTTGGCGAAGAACGCATCCGCCCGCTCCAGATACCGCAGCTTCAGGATCCGGGCATCGGGCTTGAACAGACGGCGCCCGAATCGGTGACCGATCCAGTACCCGACCGAATCGCCCAGGATTGCCGCGACCGCTACCGTTCCGATCACCGCCCACAGCGGCAGGCCCAACTGCGTGCTCAGCAGCGCCGCGGTGAAGATCAACGAGTCGCCTGGAAGGAACGGGAACAACATACCCGTCTCGATGAAGACCATCGCAGCGACCACGGCGAGGGCCCACGGGCCGGCCCCCACCAGCAACCCGGACGGGTCCAGCAGCCCACCACTGTGAAGCATGACGCCCCTTTCCACCCGGTTGACGCTACGCACAGCGTCCCCCGCGAAGCCGCGAGCCACCACCGTTGTCTGTGAGGACTCTCACGAATGGGGCCTGGGCACCAGGGAGCCGTCGACGGGCGCCGGGCTACCGTGGCGGCATGCTGAACAAAGTGCCCGCCATCACGGCGCTGTTCTGGGTCGCGAAGGTGCTCACCACCGGCATGGGCGAGACCGCATCCGACTTCCTCGTCACCACGATCGACCCCGTCGTAGCCGTTGGACTCGGGTTCGTCGTCTTCGCAGGGTTCCTCGTCCTGCAGCTGACGCGGAAGCGGTACATCCCGTGGGTGTACTGGTCGACCGTGGCCATGGTCAGCGTGTTCGGCACCATGGCCGCCGACATCGTCCACGTCGAACTGGGCATCCCCTACACCGTCTCCACCGCCGTCTTCGCTCTCGCCCTCGGAGGAGTGTTCCTCGTCTGGTGGCTCCTCGAACGCGACCTCTCCATCCACTCCATCACCACCACACGCCGCGAGATCCTCTACTGGGCTACCGTGCTGACCACCTTCGCCCTGGGCACCGCGGCAGGCGACTGGACCGCGACCGTCCTCAACCTCGGCTACCTCGCCTCAGGCCTCGTGTTCCTGGCCTGCATCGTCATCCCCGCGGCCGCCTACCTCTTCTTCTCCGCCAACCCGATCGTCACCTTCTGGATCGCCTACATCCTCACCCGCCCCCTCGGCGCGTCCTTCGCCGACTGGCTCGGCGTCGCCCCCTCGCGCGGCGGCGTCGGAATCGGCACAGGCACTATCACACTGATCCTGCTCGCAGCGATCGTCGCCTGCGTCACAGTGATGGCTCGCCACCACTCGACAAACAACCTCTGGCCGAGTCGCTCGACCAGCTCCAGCATCAGGTCGACACCTTCGACCTGATCTACAACACCGAGCGTCCACATCAGGGGCCACCGGGCCGAGTCACGCCTCTGCACGCGTGGGAGACGACACCGAAAGCGGAGGCACCTCGCCCGAGAGACCGTCCGACCTATCTTGTGCAACCACCGACCAGGCGACCTCGGATCAGCGACCATGCAGAAGTCATCTGGACGAGGGGAATCACCTCCCGCGCGCTCACTAGCATCGGAACGTTCAGACTTGACGGCGTGACCTACGTTGTCAGGGCTCGCTATCGCTGCGAGACCCTTCTCATCCTCGCCGAGGAGGACAACGTCATTGTCACCAGCGTCCATGGCGAGGCTCTCGCTGAGCACACTCGTCCCCCTGCCGGTGCAACCTACGTCGGTAACGGCAGGCCGAAAGGACGATGGCGCGATATTCCGGATACGTCACCAATCTCCTGATGTACCAAACGTCGCCGAAGCCTTGAGCCGGAATCGCCACCGATGTCTCGAAACAGGACACCGGCTACCGATCTGTGTGGGCATGCACTAGAACATATGTTCGAGTATCTGTAGAGTCGCGGGCATGGATCTGCAGTATCAGGGGTCGCTGTTCGACACGCTCGACCTCCTCGACGGCGGCCGCCGCCTTCACCCGCTCGGCGACGCCGTCGAGCGCATCATGCTGTCGCAGGGGGCGTGGCTCGACCTGCGTCCGGGCTGGCTCGACGACTCCGACGCCGTGTTCGAGCAGCTCGCCCTGCATGTGCCATGGGTGGCCGACCGCCGCGAGATGTACGACCGTGTGGTCGACGTGCCGCGGCTCGTGTCGCGCTATGGGCGAGGTGACGAGCTGCCGCTGCCGATCCTCACCGAGGCCCGCGAGGCGCTCAACGACCACTACGGCCGGCCGCCACGGCAGGTGTTCGAGACGGCGGGGCTGTGCTTCTACCGCACGGGCGATGACAGCGTCGCCTGGCACGGCGACCGCGTGGGCCGCACCCTGCACCAGGACACGATGGTCGCCATCCTCTCGGTCGGTGCGGAGCGGACGCTGTCGGTGCGCCCGAAGGGCGGCGGCGCGGTGATGCGCTTCCCGGTCGGACACGGCGACCTCATCGTGATGGGCGGCAGCTGCCAGCGCACGCACGAGCACGCCATCCTCAAGACCAAGCGCGCCGTCGGCCCCCGCATCAGCGTGCAGTTCAGGCCCTACTGGCCGCGCTGACCGCCCTCGCCAAGACCACCCTCACTCAGACCGCCACCACCAAGACCCGGCGGGAGGAGCGAGAGCAGGCGCGCGATGATCGCCTCGCGCTCGTCGCCGAGGGGCACCAGCGTGAACCCCGACGCCGTGGGCGGCGAGCCCTCGGGCACGACCGCGGCGTTGTAGTAGATCCCGTCCGAGACCAGCTGCATGAGCCGCGCCACGACCGGGTCGCCGGTCAGCTCGAGGATGGCGCGGTACCAGCCCTCCTCGAGGTCCTGGAGTGCGGCGAACGCATCCGGACGCCCGGCCCGCGCGAGCACCTGCGTGGCGAGGTAGCTCGCACCCAGCGGGTCGTCGACGTCGCTCGCCGCGACGATGAAGTGGTGGATCGCCTGCTCGGCGGTGTCGGGGAACCCCGCCAGGTCGGCGGCGCCCCGCTCGGTGAGGCGGGCGATGAGTCCCGCGGCGAGGTCGTCCTTCGACTTGAAGTGGTAGAGCAGGCCACCCTTCGACACCCCCGCCTCGACGGCGATCGCATCGAGGGTCGATCCGCGTTCACCGAGCTCGACGAGCTGCCGCTCGTAGGCGTCGAGGATGCGCTCACGGGCCGACGTCATGCTGCCATTCTCCTCTCCGCGACACTGCGGCCGCGCGAGGAGAGGCGCGGTCGCTGGTCACTGTACCGTCCAGACGGTATAGTAGTCGACGCCATGATCCTCCAGACGCCCTCCACACCCACGCGCGCCACCGCACGCGACTGGCTGGGACTCGCGGTGCTGATGCTCCCCGTGCTCCTGGTCTCGATCGACAACACGGTGCTGAGCTTCGCGCTGCCCTGGATCGCCCTCGACCTGAAGCCGAGCGCCGCCATGCAGCTGTGGATCGTCGACGTCTACCCGCTCGTCCTCGCCGGGCTCCTCGTCACCATGGGCAACCTCGGCGACCGGTGGGGTCGGCGGCGACTGCTCCTCGTCGGGGCGAGCGGCTTCGCGGTCGTGTCAGTGCTCGCGGCGTTCTCCGTCTCGGCCGAGATGCTGCTCGTCGCCCGCCTGCTGATGGGGGTGTTCGGCGCGGCGATCATGCCGTGCACGCTCTCGCTCATCCGTGGGATGTTCGAGGACCGTGAGCAGCGACGACTCGCCATCGCCGTCTGGGCGACCGGCTTCGGGTTCGGCGGCGCCGTCGGCCCGATCGTCGGCGGCCTGTTGCTCGAGGTGGCTCCGTGGGGCTCGGTGTTCCTCATCGCCGTGCCCATCCTGGTGCCGCTGCTGGCGCTCGCGCCCTTCGTCATCCGCGAATCGCGCGACCCCGATCCCGGACCCATCGACCTGCCCGCGATCGTGCTGTCGATGCTCGCGCTCGCGCCGATCGTGTTCGCCATCAAGCACGTCGCCACCGAGGGCGTCGACCTCCTGACCGTAGGAGCCGCGGCGCTGGGCATCGCGGCCGGCATCCTGTTCGTCCGGCGCCTGCTGCGGCAGACCAACCCGCTGCTCGACGTGCGGCTCTTCACCGTGCCGGCTTTCACCGGCTCGGTGCTGGTCAACCTCATGAGCGTGGTCTCGCTGGTGGGACTGCTCTACTTCCTGTCGCAGCACCTGCAGCTCGTGGTGGGGCTCGGCCCGCTGCAGGCGAGCCTCGTGCTCGTGCCCGGTGCCGCGCTCATGATGGTCGCCGGGCTCGTCGTGGTGCGTCTCGTGCGGCGCATCCGCCCTGCCGTGCTGATGGCCTCCGGCTTGCTGCTCTCCGGCGCGGCCTACCTCACCATCGCGCTGGCGGGGGCCTCGGCCTCGGTCCTGCTGCTCGGCACCGCGTTCGCCGCGCTCTCCGTGGGCGTCGGGCTCGCCGAGACGCTGTCGAACGACATCATCATCGCATCGGTCCCGCCTGCCAAGGCGGGGGCGGCGTCGGCGGTGTCGGAGACCGCGTACGAGCTCGGCGCGGTGCTCGGCACCTCGGTGATGGGCGGCGTGCTCGCGGCCGCCTACCGGGCGCACCTCGTGATCCCGAGCGGGGTCTCCGACGAGGCGGCCTCCGCCGCCCGCGAGACCCTCGCCGGTGCGCTCGATGCGGGCGGGGCGCTTCCGGATGCGGTGGGCACCGCCCTGATCGACTCGGCCCGCCACGCGTTCGACTCCGGCGTCGTCATCACCTCGTTCACGGGCGCGGTGCTCATGGTCGTCGCCGCCGCGGTGGCCCTCTTCACCGTCGGGCGCACACGCGCCTGAGCCCGCTGCCCGGAACCCGGGCCGGCGGCCTCAGACCGCGCGGAGCCACCACTCGAGGGATGTCGTCTCCCCGGGCTCGAGGACGCGCACGTCCCTCCCCGATCGGAGGGCGTCGGGCGGGCAGGTCATCGGCTCGATCGCCAGAGCGGATCGGCGCCGACCGGGCTCGTCGAGATCGTCGCTGTAGAGTTGCACCCACCTGCATCCGGCATCCCAGCCGATCTCGACTCCGCGGCCCTCCGCATCCGTCAGCACCGCTCCGGTCGCCCCGGCGTACGCGTGGTTGAGCACGGCGGATCCGATCTCGCGCCCCGCGCTGAAGTCGAGGTCGGGTCGCTGCCCGAGATCCACGACGTCGGTGGGCAGCATCCGGTCGGGGGAGACGAGCATCGCCGCAGAGGCGGGCATGCTCAGGCGCCATGCGTCCGCCGCACCCTCGGCCTGAGCGCCGCCGCCAGGGCCCGCGTCCGTTCCCACGACGAGGTACGGATGCACGCCGAGCCCGACCGGCGCACGTCGCGCCGACTCGTTGACCGCGGTGATCCGCTCCCGCATCCCGTCCGACGAGACGGACACCGCGACGTCGATCCGGATGCGCCACGGGTAGCCCTCCTGCGGCTCGATCCGCCCCCGGAGCAGCACGGCGTCCGCCTCCTGCTGGACACACGAGAAGTCGGACCAGCTCACGAGCCCGTGCAGCGCGGTCGCCGTCACGGGATCCGACAGCGCGAGCCGATGCTCCACGCCGTCGAACTCGTACCGTCCGTCCCGGAGCCGGTTCGGCCACGGGGCGAGCACCGCGCCGCGCATCCCGGGCCGCACCTCGTCGGCCTCGAACGAGGCGAGAAGCGGACGCCCGTCGTACGTCAGCGACCGGAGCGTGGCACCGACGCTGCCGAGCGCCGCCTGATATCCGCCGCCGGCGACGGAGTACTGCGCCCCCGACGCCGGCAGCCGGTCGACTATCCCGCCCTCGCCGGCGCTCACGCCCCGTCGCCCGCGGGCTCCCGGGTGAACAGCAGCAGCTCGGGCAGGCTCGTGGCGAAGTAGTCGGTCGTCCCGTCGTCGCGCACCGGCGCCGGTGCGGTGTAGCGGGGCCGGGCCTCGCCGAGAGAGGCGGGCGGATCGGCGAGGGGCAGACCGAGCGCCTCGCGCGCGGCGTCCCAGGCGGCGAGGGCGCGTCCTTCGCCGCCCTCCCACGGGTGGAACGGCCGCGAGAGCAGCACCTCCATCGCCTCGGCCGCCCGCCCTTCGGCGATCAGCAGTCCGAGGTACTCGATCGTGAGGTCGTCTCGTCCGAAGACCACGTCCGCGTGCGCGTCCAGCCGGGCGAGACGCTCCGACGACGTCTGCCCCAGCCGGGCGGCGAGCTGATCCTGCTCGTACAGGAGTCGCGCGTCACCGGGCGCGAGGTCCCGCGCCCGCTCGTAGCGCTCCCAGGCGGCCGCGTCGTCGTGGGCGACCGCGTAGGCCGCGAGCGCCGCGTTGCGCAGCAGCACCGGATGCCGCAGCCCGAGGTCGATCGCCGACTCCCAATGGCGCCGGGCATCGGTTCGGCGTCCGCGCGAATAGAGCAGCATGCCGAGCAGGAAGTGCGCGACCGCATCCTCCTCGTCCGCCGCGAGCGCCGCGGCGAGGGCGTCGTACGCGTCGAGTCCCGACGGGAACGCCCGCGTGAGGTCGGATGCACGGGCGGCCGCCCGCTCGCGCGCCGCTCCGGCGGCGTCGCCCCTCGCCTCGAGCAGCTGTGCCGCGAGGTAGTGGGCGATGGGCCCGAGGTTGCCGGCGTCGGAGGCATCGACCGCGGCGGCCCGCGCGAACAGGTCGAGCGCCTCCGCGGCTCCGCAGGCGCGCAGCTCGAGCGCGACGTCGAGCAGCAGCCCGGCATCTGCGGCGATCGGCTCCCCGAGGAGCACCCGCACGGCGGCGTTGAGCGGCTCGACCGCCAGCTCCGCCCGGAGCAGCGCCTCCGCCTCCGCGGCCCGCCCGGTGCGGCGCAGCAGCACCGCCCGCAGCACGGTGCGGCGGCTGTCGTGCGCGACGACACCGTCGAGCGTGTCGAGCACCCGTACCGCGGCGCGTAGAAGCCCGCGCCTGGTGAGCGAGGCGGCGAGCTCGTACCCGGCCGCGGCGGCCCACGTGCCGTCCCAGCCGGCCTTCCCGAGGTGGCGCTCCGCCTCCTCGTCCCGGCCCAGCCGCAGCAGGATGAGACCGGCGAGGTAGTACGCCTCGGCGTCGGCGGGGTTGGCGTTGCGTCGCGTGAGCCGCTCGAGCGCGACCTCCACCCGAGACAGCGCCGACTCGTACGACCCGGCGCGGTGCTCGCGGGTCGCGAGCGCGAGGTTCGTCCGCACGTCACCGGGATCGCGTCGCAGCGCCTCCGCCCAGTACACCAGCGGCGACCGTGTCGGGTGCCGGAACTGCTCGAGGTGCAGCCCGGTGAGGTAGAGCTCCTCCACACTCTCGATCTCGTCGGGAGCGGGCGGCTCGGTCGCCACCCACGGCTCGTCGTCGCCGACCTGCGTCGGCGTCCAGCGCACCAGGAGACGGCCAGAGGCGTCGACGAGCTCGGCGACGAGGCCGGGATGCTCGCCCGAGAGCCCCGGCGCCACCACGGCCACCGGCACGCCGGGCACCACCGACACCGTCCGCGACTCGACGACCTCGCCGTCGTGCAGGATGCGGGCGACGGCATCCTGCCGGGGCGAGGTCACCGCGAAGACCGCCTCGACCCCCGCCTCCGTCGAGATCCCGACCGCCGCATCCGGGGTGGCCTGACGGGCCGGACCGATGGCGGGGATGGGGAACCAGTACTGCGTGAACACCTTCGTCTCGCCCGGGAGCAGCCACGAGAAGTCGGGCTGGTTGTCGGTGTACACCCCGGCCATGAGCTCGACGTAGGGGCCGTCGCCGTCGGTGAGCTGCGCATCCCAGGCGTGGCCGAAGGGCGCGTCGCCCCAGGTCCACTGCTTCTTGCCCGGCGAGAGGCGCCGCTCGGCCCAGTGGACGAAGCCCGCCCCGGCGGCGTGGTCGTATCCGCCGAAGAAGTCCTGCTGCGAGTCGACGATCATGTACGAGGTCGGCACGGGGATGTTGCGGTACCAGTCGATGCGGTCGGCTCCCGGATGCGCCTCGGCCAGCGCCGGGTAGTCGACGCCGTAGTACGGGCGGTCGGCCTCGGGGAACGCCGTGATCGCGCGACGGGCGTGGTCGGCGACGTACCGCACGTCTTCCGGGAAGAACGACTGGTAGTCGTCGTGCACGCGTGCGGCGACGTTCGCCCACCAGAGGAAGGTCTGCCGCTCGCTCGTGCGGTTGTGCAGCCGCACCGCGAGCTCGACGACAGTGCTGTCGGGTCGGAGCCGCACACCGTGGTGGGCGGCCATCCGGCTGAACGGATCGTGGTCGGCGCACCACACGGTCATCGAGTCATCGTCGCCGCGCTCGAGCGCGGTCTCGACCGGCAGGTACGTGGCGGGGCGGTGGTGCTGCGGCCAGTTGAACTCCACGCCGCCGCTGATCCACGGCCCGGCCAGCCCCACGAGGGCGGGCTTGATGACGTTGTTGCGGTAGAAGAAGTCGTAGCCCGTGGTCTTGTCGTAGCCCACGTGGATCCGGCCGCCGAGCTCGGGCAGCACGACGAGCCGCACGTAGCGGTTCTCGAGGTGGATCGCCTGCCACTCGCGGTCGTGGGCCTCGTCGGCGATGCGCTCGGTGAACGGCAGCGGGTACACCCGGCCGCTCGAGCCCTGGTAGACGCGCTGGTCGAGGTACATGGGGTACTCGCTCGGGGCCTCGGCCTCATACGTGCGGATGGTGAGCGGCTCGCTCCACGCCACGGGCAGGCCGGCCTCGAGGTCGGCCCTCAGCTCCTCGGGCACGGCGGGCAGCGTGAGCTGGGCGAGCTCGGGCACCGCGATCGTCGGATCAGCGGTCATCGTCGGCCTCCTGGGATGGACGGGTGATGCGGATAAGGTGTGCAGCGAGGCATGGCATGAACGAATCGACGATGGCCGAGGCCACTCCGCACTATCGCAAGGAGGGCTTCCGCAACCAGCGGCTCTGCGTCGTGCCGCGCCCGCAGGTCGAGTCGGCCTCCGGGAGGGCGGGCACCCGCCAGCTCCTCGTCACGGATGCGGGGTACTTCCCCACCGCCGATCGCCACCGCAGACGGCGCAAGAACGGCACGGCCGAGACGATCGTCATGCTCTGCGTGTCGGGCAGCGGGAGCGTGACCGTCGACGACCGCACGACGCTCGTCACGCCGGGGACCTGCGTCGTCGTCCCGCCGTTCACGCCGCACGACTACTCGGCGTCTGATCACGACCCCTGGACGATCTGGTGGATGCACATCCGCGGGGCCGACGTCGCCGACCTGGTGGGCGGGCTGCTCGCCGCCGAGGGCTCGCTGACGCGGCTCCGCACCGTCGACCGCGTCGCCGCGCTGTTCGACGAGCTGGTGACCACCCTGGAGGGGCGGATGTCCCCCATCCATCTGCTGGCCGCCTCCGGCATCGCGTGGAACCTGCTCACACGGATCACCGTCGACAGTGTGCTGCCGGCGTCGGGCTCTCCCCTCGAGCGCGCCATGCGCTACCTGGAGTCGAGGGTCGAGAGCACCATCCCGGTGCCCGAGCTCGCCGCGATCGTGGGGCTGTCGCCCTCGCACCTCAGCGCGCTCTTCCGGCAGGCGACGGGCAGCGGGCCGGGCGCGTTCCACACGGCCCTCAAGATGGGTCGAGCGCGGACGCTCCTCGACACCACCTCGCTGCCGGTGGCCGACGTGGCGGCTGCGGTCGGCTACTCCGATCCGCTGTACTTCTCGCGGCACTTCCGGCGCATCCACGGGGTGAATCCCTCGACGTATCGGGCGCAGCACAAGGGCTGATCCGGGTGCGAGCACTCGGACGCGGTCAGTCATCGTCGCAGGTCCGATCAGCCGGGGATGCCGATGCGGCGCTCGCCCGACCGCAGCTGCTGGATGACGACGGCGGCCACGAGCAGCGCTCCCTGGGCCACGTTCTGCCAGAACGTGTTGACCCCGAGCAGCGTCATGCCGTTGGTGAGGACGCCGAGGAGGATCACCGCGAGGATGGTCCCCGCGATGGCGCCCTTGCCGCCCTTCAGCGCCGCGCCACCGAGGGCGGCCGCGGTGATCGCCTGCAGCTCGAGGCCCTCCGAGCCGGAGATCGGCTGGCCGGATCCGGTGCGGGCGGTGATGAGGACTCCCGCGATCGCGGCGACCGCGCCGGTGACCATGTAGACCCCGATGATGTACCGGTTGATGTCGATGCCGCCCAGGCGCGAGGCGATGTTGTTGCCGCCCACCGCGTAGATGTTGCGGCCGATCGACGTGTAGCGCAGCACCACGTGCGCGAGCACCGCCACGAGCACGAGCACCCAGATCAGCACCGGGATGCCGAGGAGCGTGCCGCGGGCGAGGAAGACGAAGAACGGGTCGGCGCCGGTGTAGCCCTGGGCGCGGCCGTCGGAGATCAGCTGCGCCACACCCTTGAAGGCGGCCAGCGTGGCCAGCGTCGCGATCACCGGGTTCACCCGGCCGAACACGATGATGCAGCCGTTGATGAGACCGCAGACCAGGCCGATGATCACCGCACCGAGCACGCCCAGAGCGGCCGAGCTCGTCGAGGTGAAGATCATCGCCGACGCCACGCTCGTGAGGCCGGCGACCGACCCCACCGAGATGTCGAGCGCGCCGAGGATGATGACGATCGTCTGCACGACCGCCAGCAGCCCGACGATCGCGATGGCGGTGCCGATGACCTTGAGGTTCGGCACGGTGAAGAACAGCGGGTTCTGGATGCCGATGATCGCCACCACGATCGCGATCGCGATGATCAGCGAGATGTTCTGCACGCCGATCGCGCTGATGACCCGGCGGATGCCGGAGATCCGCTCTGGCTCGGCCTGCGGCTGCGCCGCGGGGGCCTTCTCGGTCGTGGTCACGGAGGTGTCCTCTCGGGGGTGGATGCTCTTGCTCGGGTCTGTGCTCTTGCTCGGGTCTGTGGTGCCGGTGCCTGCGCTCATGCGGCCGCCTCCTCGTCCATGGCGAGCGCGAGGATCCGCTCCTCCGTCGCCTCCGACCGGGGCAGCTCGCCGGTGATGCGGCCGTGGGCCATGGTGTAGATGCGGTCGGAGACGCCGAGCACCTCGGGGAGCTCGCTGGAGACCACCACGACGGCGACGCCGGCGTGGGCGAGCTCGTCGATGATGCCGTAGATCTCCGACTTCGCTCCCACGTCGATGCCGCGCGTGGGCTCGTCGAGCAGGAGCAGCTTGGGCTTCGTGGCGAGCCAGCGGGCCAGCACCACCTTCTGCTGGTTGCCGCCCGACAGGTTGCCGACCAGCGTCTCGGTCGAGGGCGTGCGGATCCGCAACCGCGTGATGTAGTCCTGGGCGAGCGCGCGCTCGGCACGGTTGCGCACGAAGATCCAGCTCGAGAGCGACTTGAGCACGACGAGCGCGGCATTGTCGCGGACGGACCTCTGCAGCAGCAGCGCCTCCGCCTTGCGCTCCTCGGGCGCGAAGCCCACTCCGGCGCGGATGCTGTCGGAGGGCTGGCGGATGCGCTTCACCTCACCCGAGATGCGGATCTCGCCGCTCGTGACGGAGTAGTCGCCGGCGATCGTCTTCATGAGCTCGCTGCGGCCGGCGCCGACGAGGCCCGCGATGCCGACGACCTCGCCCGCGCGAACGGTGAGATCGACGCCGTCGACGAACTGGTTCGTCACGCCCCGCAGCTCGAGCACGGTGTCGCCGAGCGGCGCCGGCTCGCGATGGAAGAACTGGCTCAGATCGCGGCCCACCATCATCCGCACCAGCTCGTCGTGGCTGGTCTCGGCCACCGGCTTGGTGTCGACGAACGCGCCGTCGCGGAGCACGGTGATGCGGTCGGCGAGCGTGAAGATCTCCTGCATCCGGTGCGAGACGTAGGCGATGGCGATGCCCTCCGTCTGCAGCTGGCGGATGAGGGCGAAGAGCAGCGTCACCTCGTCGTCGCCGAGCGAGGAGGTCGGCTCGTCGAAGCAGATGATCCGCGGTCGGCTGACCACGGCCCGCATGATCTCCACGATCTGACGCTGGGCCGGTGAGAGCTCGGAGCCCAGCGCATCCGCGCGGATGACGCGGTCGAAGCCCCAGCGCGTGAGCTCGTCGCGGGTGCGCTTGAGCAGCGCGCGGCGGTTGTAGGCGAAGCGTCCGAGGTCTCCGACGAAGACGTTCTCGGCGACCGAGACGGCGCCGATGATCTCCGGCTCCTGGGCGATGACCCGGAGCCCCGCGGCGCGGGCGTCGGCCGGGTCGGTGAAGGAGACGGCCTGTCCGTCGATGAGCAGCTCGCCGCCGTCGGCGCGGTAGTCGCCGTTGAGGATCTTGAGCAGCGTCGACTTCCCGGCGCCGTTCTCGCCCATGAGGGCGGTGACCTCGCCCGCCCGCAGCTCGAGGTCGACCCCGCGGAGGGCGCGCACCGGCCCGAAGCTCTTGGTGATGCCGGATGCGCGGAGCGCGATCGCGTCGTCGGTCATGTGGTCCGTCCTCGTCGTCGGATGGGTGGCGTCGCTGGATGGGTGAGGTCGCCGGGCGGGTGGGGTCGCCGGGCGGGCCGGGAGCGGGTCCGCCGCTCCCGGCCCATCCGGTGCCGGATGGTCGGGCGATCAGTCGATCACCCGGCGTCCGATCAGGTGCAGACGACGCCCTTGGACTCCCAGTTGCTCGCATCCACGATCTCGGTGTTCGCGATCGACTTGGGCGGCAGCGCGGTGCCGTCGCGGAGCAGCGCCACCATCGAGTCGACAGCGGACTTGCCGACCTCGACGCCGGAGATGAAGAGCGCCGCCTTGTTGCCGGTGTCCTGCCCGGCCTTCCAGTCCTTGCAGGTGAGGTAGGCGCCGAGGCCCACGCCGATGATGTCGGCCGGGGCGACACCCGAGTTCTGCAGCGCCGTCACGACACCGGTCTCGTTCTCGTCGTTGCAGCCCCAGACGATCCAGTGCTTCACGCCCGAGTTGGCGGTGATGACCGCGCCGGCCTTGTCCTGGGCGTCGGTGGCCGAGTTGTCGGTGCCGACCTTGATGACCTCCGGGCCGTCCGACACCGCCTTGCTGAAGGCGCTCGCCGCGCCGTCGACGCGCTGCTGGCAGACCGAGAGGTCCTCCTTGTAGGCCGAGAGGATGCGGGTGTCGGCCGCCGTCCATCCGGCCGCTTCGTAGAGGCTCGCCGCCTCCGCACCGACCTGCTCGCCCATCGACGTGCCGTCGAAGCCCGCGAACGGAGCCGCGGTGCCGCTGCCGTCCTCGATCGTGTCGTCGGCGGCCATGATCGGGATGCCGGCGTCGTTCGCGAGCTGGATCACCTGCGGGCCGATCTGCTGATCGGGCACGACGATGATGATGCCGTCGACCTGCTGGGCGATCGCGGCCTCGACCTCGGAGATGGCCTTGTTGGAGTCGGTGCCGAGGTCGACCACGTTGACCGTGACGTCGCCGGCGGCCTTCGCGGCCTCCTTCGCCCCGTTGGCCTCGTCGATGAAGTACTGCTGGTCGCCCTGCTTCTGCAGCAGCGCGATGGTCAGCGGACCATCGCCCTTGCCGCCGGCTGCGGGGGTGGAGCCCGAGCCGCTCGACTCCATGCCCGACGTACAGGCGCTGAGCGCGACGAGGGCGACCGCCGCGATGCCCGCGGCGGTGGCGGCGCGCCAGGACGCGCGTGCTGTGTGTCTGATCATCCGTGTTCCTTGTCCTCTTCGACCTCCCGGCCGACGTGGCCGGGTGGGTGTTCACGGTGTGCTGGTCCGCGCTCGGGGACCTCCTCCGCACGATTCGGGAGGGTCCCGGTTCGTCTTCGAACGTCGTGAGCGCACGTCCACGTTACGGGGGGCGGCGCACGCGACCCGAGGACGATCGGATGGATGACCTGGACGATCCTCTGATCATCGGACCGTCGTAGGCTGGCACCATGACGACCGAGATCCCGGCCCACCTGGTCCGCCTGCTGGAGGAGCCCAACTACGGGCACCTGGGCACCATCCGTCCCGACGACACGGTGCAGGTGAATCCGATGTGGTTCCTCTACGACGGCGACACCATCCGATTCACGCACACCACGAAGCGCGCGAAGTTCCGCAACCTGCAGCACAATCCGTCGATGGCGCTCTCCGTCATCGACCCGGAGAACCCGTTCCACTACCTCGAGGTGAGGGGCCGTCTCGTCGAGGTCGAGCCCGACCCTGAGGGGGCGTTCTACGTCGTGCTGGGCAAGCGCTACGGCAACCCCGCTCAGACCCCGCCGCCCGACAGCGCCGACCGCGTCGTGCTCGTCATGAGCATCGAGCGCACCACCACGCAGTAGCGCTCAGTACTCGTCGCGGGCGTCGTCGGCGCGGCGCGCGTTGGCGACCTCGATGACGGCGTTGATGAGCGACTCGGCCGAGCGGCCCTTCGCGATGAGGTCGACCCGCAGGCCGTAGCCGCGGGCGTCCTCGGCCGTGCGGGGCCCGATGGCGGCGACGAGCGTCGACTCGGGCACCGGCCCCAGCTGCTCCTGCACCTGCTGGGCCACGGAGCCCGACGTGACGAAGATGGCGTCGATCGAGCCGGAGGCCACGTCGGCGCGGATCTGCGGATCGACGGGCACACCCACCGTGCGATAGGCCACCACCGAGTCGACCGTATGTCCGCGGGCGATGAGGCCCTCGGTGAGGACGGGCTTGGCGATGTCGCTGCGCAGCGTCAGCACGCGCAGCTCGGGCCCGAACTGCTCGAAGCGCTTGAGCTCGCGGAGCAGCCCCGCCGCCGAGTTGTCCTCCGACGGCACGAGATCGACCTTGTACCCCGCCGCCATGAGCGCGGCCGCGGTGGTCTCGCCGACAGCGGCCACATGGGTGGAGGCCGGCACCACGGCCTGCTGCGAGATCAGCACGTCGACCGTCGTGGCGCTGGTGAGGGTGAGCCAGTCGAACCCTCCCTCGGCGAGCCGGCGCAGTGCATCCTCGAGAGCGGCCGCGTCGTCGGCCTGAGCGAAGTTGATCATGGGGGCGACGATGGGCGAGGCGCCCACCGCTCTCAGGTCGGCGGCCACGCCGTGGCCCCACGGACCGCCGCGGGGCACCAGCACCCGCCAGCCGCCGAGGGGGCGTCCGGACCAGGCGGGGCTCATGGCCGGTCTCCCGGCCAGACGCCGTCGGACGGCGTCGAATCCGGCTGCGCGGGCGTGCCGATGGGCGCGATCTCCGCCGCTCCGTCCTCCAGCAGCTGCTGCGCGACGGCCTGCCCGAGCAGCGACGCCACGAGCGCGTCGTCGCCGAGCAGCTCGGCGGAGCGCGAGCATCCGATCTCCTCGGCGCCGGACGGGGCGTACACCGTGGCCGACAGCTCGAGCTCGTCGTCGTCGACGACGGCAGTGGCGCCGACGGGAGCCGCGCATCCCGCCTCCAGGGCAGCGAGCACCGCGCGCTCGGCGAAGACCGCAGTGCGCGTAGTCGGATGCTCGATGCTCAACAGCTCGGGAATGCTGTCACCCTCTCGGATCTCGATCGCGAGGGCACCCTGCCCGGGAGCCGTCGGCCAGAGGTCGAGCGGGAACAGGTCGGATGCCGCCTCCAGCCTACCGAGCCGCGACAGCCCTGCGGCGGCGAGGACGACCGCGTCGAGCTCGCCCGACTCCACGCGCCCCAGCCGGGTGTCGATGTTGCCCCGGATGTCGATGATCTCGAGGTCGGGGCGCACGGAGCGCAGCTGCGCCATCCGTCGCGGAGACCCCGTGCCGACCTTCGCTCCGGGCGGCAGCTCGTCGAGCGAGAGACCGTCGCGGGCGCAGAGCGCGTCGCGCGGATCCTCGCGCATCGGGACCGCGCCGATCCGCAGGCCCGGGTACGGCTGCGTAGGAAGATCCTTCAGGGAGTGCACGACCACGTCGCATTCGCCGGCCAGCAGGGCCTCGCGGAGCGCGCTGGCGAACACGCCCGTGCCGCCCAGCGTCGAGAGCGACTCGGTGATCCGGTCTCCCTCGGACTGGATCACGACGATCTCGACCTCGAGGCCCGTCGCCTCCACGATGGAGGCGGCGACGGCCTCCGTCTGCGCTCGGGCGAGGGCACTTCCTCTGGTGGCGATGCGAAGGGGTGTCATAGCGATGCGTCGAGCTTACGTCACGGAGCGAGGCCCGCGAGCGCGGGCCGGAAGCCCAGGCGGGCGTTCTCGCAGCAGCCGGGCCGGCAGACGTCGTACCAGGGACCGAGCTCGGTGGTAGCCGGACGGGCCGAGCCGGGAGTGCCGACGATCCGCTCGATCACGAGGTCGACGAGGCCCGACACGTACGCCGGGTCGACCCCGGGAGTCGGGACGCGCACGCCGTGGATGCCGGCCTCACGGCAGGACTCCATCGCCTCGTTGTCGAGGTCCCACATGACCTCCATGTGGTCGGAGACGAAGCCGATCGGCACGATCACGACCGCGCGGATGCCGCGCTCGGGCGCCCCGGCGATGACGTCGTTGATGTCGGGCTCGAGCCACGGCTGCGAGGGCGGGCCGGACCGCGACTGGAAGACCAGCTGCCACGGCACGCCCTCGGCGGAGTCGACGGCGGCCATGACGGTCTCGGCTACGGCGAGGTGCTGCGCTTCGTAGGCGCCGCCCTCCCCGAAGCCGCGCGACGCGGGGCCGGACTTCGACGCATCCGCCGTGGGGATCGAGTGCGTGGTGAACAGCACCTCCACCTCGGTGGTGAGGTCGATGCCGGGGTTCGCGGTGGTCACCTCGGCCAGGCCAGCCTCGAGACCGTCGATGAACGGGGCCACGAAGCCCGGGTGGTCGAAGAACTGGCGCACCTTGTCGATGACCAGCTCGCCCTCGAGACCCGTCTCGGCGAGCGCGGCCGCGAAGTCCTCGCGGTACTGGCGGCAGCTCGAGTAGGAGCTGTACGCGCTGGTCGCGATCGCGATGAGGGTGCGGTGCCCCTCCCCGTGGGCCTCGCGCAGGGCGTCGGCGAGGTACGGGTCCCAGTTGCGGTTGCCCCAGATGACGGGCAGGTCGATGCCGCGCTCGGCCAGCTCGGCCTCGAGCGCGGCCTTCAGCTCGCGGTTCTGCGCGTTGATCGGGCTCACTCCGCCGAAGTGACGGTAGTGGTGGGCGACCTCTTCGAGCCTCTCGTCCGGGATGCCGCGTCCGCGGGTGACGTTCCGCAGGAACGGGATCACGTCGTCCTGACCCTCGGGTCCGCCGAAGGAGGCGAGGAGGATGGCATCGTAGGCGGTGGGGTCGCTGACATGCTCGGGGCCGTCAGCGGCGGCCGGGCTCGCGTTCCGCACTCGCTGCTCTCCGACGTTCACGGCGCCGTTCGCGTCGCTCACTGGAGCACCTCGGGGAGCTCGGCGGTCGAGATGCGGCGGCCCGTGTAGAACGGGACCTCCTCGCGGACGTGGAGCCGCGCCTCGGTGTTGCGGAGGTCGCGCATCAGGTCGACGAGGTCGAGCAGCTCGTCGCTCTCGAGGGGCAGGATCCACTCGTAGTCGCCGAGCGCGAACGACGCGACCGTGTTGGTGAGCACGGACCGGTACGCGGAGCCCTTGCGGCCGTGGTCGGCGAGCATGCGGCGGCGGTCCTCCTCGGGGAGGATGTACCACTCGTACGAGCGCACGAAGGGGTACACGGTCAGCCAGCCCAGCGGCTCCTTGCCGCGCATGAAGGCGGGCACGTGCGAGCTCGAGAACTCGGCGTCGCGGTGCACGCCCATGGCGTTCCACGTGGGCAGCAGGTCGCGGAACAGTCGCGTGCGGCGCAGCTGTCGCAGCGCCCACTGCAGGGTCTCGGGCACTCCGCCGTGCACCCACACCATGACGTCGGCGTCGGATCGCAGACCCGACACGTCGTAGATGCCGCGGACGAAGACGTCCTCGGCCTCGACCGTGAGGATCGCGTCGTCCAGCTCGGCGACGGCATCCGGGATCTCGGAGCCGTCGAGGTAGAGCGGCGAGGCGGGATTCCGCCGGAAGACCGCCCAGAGGGTGTACCCGGCCGCGGGGATCTCCTCGGAGTCCTCGACGTCTCGGGCGGTGTGCGGTTCGGGGTAAGCGGTGGTCGGGTCGACCGTCGGGTCAGTCATCGTCCTCAATCCGATTTCCATGCTGCGCACGCCGGAGCGTGCATCCGTGAGCTACGGCGCTTCGAGCGCGGTGCTCACTTCTTCACGACACGGTACCCGACGAAGATGAGAGCCGCTGCGGCGGTCGCCGCGCCCGCGGCGACTCCGGCGACCATGGCCGGGTTGCGCTCCCACGCGGCGCGCACACGCACCTTCGTGCGGTGCACCGCGTGCCGCATCTGCTTGGGCACATTGAGTCGGAACTCGATCGCGTCGAGGGTGGCCCGGAGCTCGGCGCGGGTGCGCTCGATGTCGCTGTGCAGCTCGGCCTGGCTGCGCTTGGGCTCGGCGGCCTGGTCTCCCGGGCGCGTTCCGGATGCGCTCTTGTCGTCGCTCATGACTGGCCGAGTCCCTTCACCACGTTGACGTCCTTCTTGAGGCTCTCGACCGCCTCCTTGGGCACGGGCGGCATCCCCTTCTTCACCGACGACAGCCCGACGAGGGCGAGCACGATGATGATGATCAGCAGGCCCGCTGCGGTGAGGAGCGCCGCCAGCCAGGGCGGGAACACGGTGGCGAGGCCGAGCACCGCCGCGGTGATGAGGACCGCGAGCAGGAAGAAGGCGAGGAGGCCCGCGAAGACGAGCAGCCCGATGCCGATGCCGAGGCTCGCGAGGCGCTTCGTCAGCTCGCGCTTGATGTTCTCGAGCTCGTCCTTCAGGAGCTTGACGATCAGCGTCGGGACGTCGGCGATGAGGGACCCGAGCGATCGTCGGGCTCGTCGGTCGCGTTCTTCGGTCACGGTTCCGCTCCTTAGGAGGTTCGGTCTCGGATGCTCGGGCCGGCCGCGTCTGCGGGGCTCAGATGTCGGTGGACGGCGCCAGGGGCTCGACCGGCGGCGTCTTCCCGCCGGCAGGAGCGGCCTTCGACCTCGACGAGGTGGAGGAACGGGTGGACGAGCTCTTCGAGGCGGGGGGCTTCGATGGCACGGCCTTCGACGACGCGCTGCTCGAGGACGACTGCGACGGCTCGGTGTACGGCTGCTTGCCGAGGAGCGACCCGAGCGCCTTCTTCGCGGCATCGCCGGCGATGTCCTTCAACTGGTCGACACGCGCCGAGGCGAAGTCCTCCGCGACGCCCACGCCCTTCTGGACGACGGGCGTGTTCCAGACCCGCTGAGCGCCGCTCTTGATCTGCTCGTAGCGCCTGCGGCCTGCTCGTGTGCCGAGCACGTATCCGGTGGCAAGGCCGACCACGAATATGGCCTTTCCGCGCATCGGGTCTCCATTCATCGAGGACGGTCCGTCACTGGCTGTGGGGCGAGACCCAGCGTATCCCGCTCCCGGAATACGCGCATGGCACCCGGGCACCTCGCAGGGACGGTGCGGCGGCTAGGCGGACACCTCGCGTCGGACGATCGCAGCACCGTCCGTGAGCGCGCCGAGCTTCGCCCGGGCGACGGAGCGGGGAAGCGGCGCCATCCCGCAGTTCGTCGAGGGGTAGAGCAGGTCGGGGTCGACGAATCGCAGCGCCGCCCGCAGCGTGTCGGCGACCTCCTCCGGTGTCTCCACGTTGGAGGTCGCGACGTCGATCGCCCCCACCATGACCTTCTTGCCGCGGATGAGCTCGATCAGGTCGATGGGCACGTGCGAGTGCTGGCTCTCGAGCGAGACGATGTCGATGTCGGAGGCCTGCAGCTTGGGGAAGATCTCCTCGTACTGCCGCCACTCGGCGCCGAGCGTCTCCTTCCACTCCGTGTTGGCCTTGATGCCGTACCCGTAGCAGACGTGCACCGCCGTCTCGCAGGTCAGCCCCTCGATGGCCCGCTCGAGCGCGGCGACGCCCCAGTCGTTGACCTCGTCGAAGAACACGTTGAACGCGGGCTCGTCGAACTGGATGATGTCGACCCCCGCCTCCTGCAGCTCGCGCGCCTCCTCGTTCAGGATGGCGGCGAACTCCCACGCCAGCTTCTCGCGGCTGCGGTAGTGGGCGTCGTAGAGGGTGTCGACCATGGTCAGCGGCCCGGGCAGCGCCCACTTGATCGGCTGGTCGGTCTGGGCGCGGAGGAAGCGCGCGTCGTCGACGAAGACGGGCTTCTCGCGGGTCACTGCGCCGACCACGGTGGGGACGGACGCGTCGTAGCGGTCGCGGATCCGCACCGTCTCGCGCTGGGCGAAGTCCACCCCGCCGAGGTGCTCGATGAAGGTGGTGACGAAGTGCTGTCGGGTCTGCTCGCCGTCGCCGACGATGTCGAGGCCCGCCTGCTGCTGATCCGCCAGCGACAGACGGAGGGCGTCGCGTCGGCCCTCGGCGAGCTCGTCGCCGTCGAGCTTCCACGGCGACCAGAGCTTCTCGGGCTCGGCGAGCCAGGAGGGCTTCGGCAGGCTGCCGGCGGTGGAGGTGGGCAGGAGCGCGCTCATCGTCGTCCTTCCTGAAGGCTGTACTCGCGGTGGGCGAAGCGGGCCGACCACTCCTCGAGGGCCTTCGCGTGGGGCGTGATGAAGTGCTCCTCGGCGAACCGGCCCTGCTCGACCGCGAGCCGGCTGCGCTCCTCCCGGTCGTAGACGACCGGCGTCCGCGAGAAGTCGGGGTTGGTCAGGCTCGGCCGGTACGAGGGGCCCGCAGGCCTGTGGGCGTTGTAGATCTCCGGCCGGTAGATCCGCTGGAAGGTCTCCATCGTGCCGATCGTGGCGGCCAGCTCCAGGTCGCTGTAGTCGGTCGGCAGGTCGCCCAGGTGGTAGAACGCCAGCGGGGCCGCGCCGCCCAGCGGGAGGAAGAAGCGGACCTGGAGGCCCATCCGTGCGAAGTACTCGTCGGTGAGCGAGTATCCGCTCTGCCGGTACTCGACGCCCAGCACCGGATGCTCGGTCTCGGTGCGATCGTACGTCTTGCTGCTCGAGACGCTCAGGCAGATGACGGGCGGCTTGGCGAAGCGCTGCGTGTACGCATCCGATTCGAGGAACGCCTGGAACAGGGTGCCGTGCAGCACGCCGAAGTCCTCCGGCAGGCCGGCGGCGTCCCCGGCGGCCTGGGCGGCAGCGGCGTGTGCGGGGAGCACGACGCTGAAGTCGTAGTCGCGCACGTAGGAGGAGAAGTTGTTGCCGACGATCCCCTCGACCCGCTCGCCGGTGCGGCGGTCGACGATGGTGGTCAGCAGCATCTCGATGAGAGGCACGGGGTCGTGGCGGCCGGTCCCGTCGATGTCGAGGCTCGCGGAGATGATGTCGAGCTCGAGCGTGTAGCGGTCGCCGCGCTCGCCGTCCGCTTCGCTCTGCGGAGCGAGCTCGTTGACCCTCCGGTCGATCATCGTGAGGGTGTTGCGGAGGTTCTCGCGACGCTTCTCGCCCCGGGCGAGGTTCGCGAAGTTCGTGGTGATGCGCGATCCGTCGAGAGGACGGTAGTCCTCGTCGAAGCGGGTGCTGTCGAGGGTGAAGGTGGGGTTCGTCATGGCGCCGGCACCGCCGCGATGAGCCGGAGGGGGAAGGCGACGGAGGCGGCGGAGGGCCGCCGGCGCGTCGCCGGTGTACACGGAGTGAGAGGACGCATGGACAGACCGATCGTGAACAGGCGGGCCGGGAGGCTCGCGGGAGTGCGGTTCAGGATGTCGCAGCGCGTGCCGGGAGGTCGTCACCCGGCGCGAGGCTTCGCGTCATGCTGCGATCACGTCGACTGTAACCGCGACCGCCCATCGCGTCACGGGCCGGCCGTAACATGACGACGCGCGGCGGCTCGCGGGGCTCGGAGGCTCGTGACGTCTCGCCTCGTGACGTCACGGCTCGTGACGCCTCAGAGGTTCGTGACGTCAGAGCCACGGCTGCACGAGCTCGACGTACCGCCGTGCGAGCGTGGCGACGGTGTCGGCGCCGGGGGCGGCCCACACCTCGGCGTGGAAGATCTCGACCTCCACATCGCCGCCGTACCCCGCATCGGCGACCGCCGCGGTGAAGGCCGCGAAGTCGACGTGACCGTCGCCCATCATCCCGCGCGACAGCAGGGTGTCGGCGGGCAGCGGGGTGATCCAGTCGCACACCTGGTAGCTCACGATCCGGTCGCCGGCGGAGTGGACGGTCTCGAGCACATCCGGCTCCCACCACAGGTGGAACGTGTCGACCACGACACCCACCTCGTCGGCCGCGAAGTCGCGGGCGATCCGCAGCGCCTGGGCGAGTGTGGAGACGACACCCCGATCGGCGGCGAAGATCGGGTTCATCGGCTCGATGCCGAGCACCACGCCGCGGGCCCGTGCCTCCGGCGCGAGACGGGCGATCGCCTCGGCCGCGCGGATCCGAGCACCCACGAGATCGCGAGACCCCGCGGGAAGGCCGCCGGGCACGAGCACGAGAGCCGGGGCGCCCAGCGCGGCGGCCTCGTCGAGAGCGCGCAGGTTCTCGTCGTGGGCGCGCTCGCGCACACTGATCTGCTCCGCGGTGAAGAAGCCGCCTCGGCACAGCGACGAGACGCGGAGGCCGGAATCGCGCACCCACTCGACGGCCGTCGACAACCCGACCTCCTGCACGGGCTCGCGCCACAGGCCGATCGCCGGCAGACCCGCCGCGACGGCGCCGTCGAGCGCCTCCCGCAGCGTCCACTCGGCGGTGGTGCGCTGGTTGAGCGAGAGCCTGGCGAGCCGGGGGTCGCCGACCACGGGGGTGGGGATGCGCGCAGGCGCCCCGCTCGGAACGTCCACCTCGTACGCGGCCACCTCGCCCGCACTCACGCGGTCACCCCCTGCGCGGCGCAGAGTGTGGCGAACCGGTGCGCCGCGAGCTCCGGATCGGGCAGCAGGCGCGCCTCGTTCGCCAGGGCGAACACCCGCCCGAGGTGAGTGAGGCTGCGGGCCGACTGGAGGCCGCCGACCATGGTGAAGCCGTCCTGGTGACCCGCCAGCCAGGCCAGGAACGCGATCCCGGTCTTGTAGTAGAAGGTCGGGGCCTCGAAGACCGTGCGCGACAGCTCGAGCGTCGGGGCCATCTCGGCGTCGTACCGCGCGAGGTCGCCCTCGTCGAGGGCGGCGAGCGCGGCCGAGGCGGCAGGCGCGATGGCGGCGAACGCGCCGAGCAGTGCGTCGGAGTGACCCTCCGCGTCGCCGCGGATGAGCGTCGGGTAGTTGAAGTCGTCGCCGGTGTACAGGCGCACGCCCGCGGGAAGGGCGCGCCGGAGGCCGATCTCGTGCGACTCCGACAGGAGTGAGACCTTCACCCCGTCGACCCTGTCGGCGTGCGCGCGGACGAGGTCGAGGAACGTGGCCGTCGCGGTGTCGACGTCGGTCGAGCCCCAGTACCCGGTGAGCTGCGGGTCGAAGGCCTCGCCCAGCCAGTGCAGCACCACGGGTCGCGACACCTCCGACAGGATGCGGTCGTAGACCCTGAGGTAGTCGTCGGCGGAGGCCGCGGCGCGCGCCAGTTGACGCGACGCCATCACGATCACCTGCGAACCGGTGCCCTCGACGAACTCGACCTGCTCGAGGTAGGCGGCGGTCACCGCCTCCGTCGTGGCCGCCTCCGGAGCGTGGTCGGTACCGGCCCCCGACGCGATGCGCGCGCCCAGCTCCGCCGCCTGAGCCGCGGATCGGGAGACCAGCTCCTGCACGGCCGGCCAGTCGAGCCCCATGTTGCGCTGGGCGGTGTCCATGGCCTCGGCGACACCCAGACCGTAGCGGAAGAGGTGCCTCCTGAACGCCAGCGTCGCATCCCAGTCGATCGCGGCCGGAGCGCCCGGCACGTTCTCACCGCGGGGGTCGGCCACCACGTGCGCGGCCGCAAAGGCCACACGCGAGCGGTAGGGCTGCGGATGCTCCTCCCACGCGCGCGGCTCGTGGAGCGTGATCGTCGTGGTGCCGTCCGCGGTCGGGACCCGCACCCCGGCACCGGGAGCGGATGCCGTCGCGGTCATCCGGAGACCCCGACCGTGATCGGCTCGAGCTCGACCCGGCGGCCCTCGGCCGACGACTCGAGCGCGGCATCGACCAGCTGGAGGCCGCGGACGCCGGCGGCGAGGTCGTAGGCGTGCGGGCGTCCGGCGACGACGTCGGCGAGGAACTGCTCCCACTGTGCACGGAACCCGTTGCCGAACTCCTGGTTGTCGGGGATCTGGTCCCACTGCGACCGGAAGTCCTGATCGGTCGGGAGGTCGGGGTTCCACACCGGCTTCGGCGTGCTGACGCGCGACTGCACCCGGCAGCCGAAGAGCCCGGCCGTAGCAGACCCCAGGGTGCCGTCGACCTGGAACTCGACCAGCTCGCCGCGGTCGACCCGCACCGCCCAGCTCGAGTTGATCTGCGCGATCACATCGCCCTCGAGCTCGAAGATGCCGTATGCCGCGTCGTCGGCGGTGGCCTCGTAGGCGCGGCCCTGCTCATCCCAACGCTGCGGGATGTGGGTGACCGACTTGCTCCATACGGCCTGCACCCGGCCGAACAGGTTCTCGAGCACGTAGTTCCAATGGCAGTACATGTCGAGCGTCATGCCGCCGCCGTCCTCGGCGCGGTAGTTCCAGCTCGGGCGCTGAGCGGGGAGGTAGTCGCCCTCGAAGACCCAGTATCCGAACTCGCCCCGCACCGAGAGGATGCGGCCGAAGAACCCTCCATCGATGAGCCGCTTGAGCTTCTGCAGCCCGGGCAGGTAGAGCTTGTCGTGCACGACGCCGTGGATGATGCCCGCGGACTCCGCCGCCGCGACGAGTTCGAGCCCGTCGGCCACGCTGTTCGCGATCGGCTTCTCGGTGTAGATGTGCTTGCCCGCGGCGATGGCGTCGAGGATCGCGTCCTTGCGGGCGCTCGTGACCTGCGCGTCGAAGTAGACGTCGATCGTCGGGTCGGCCAGCACCGCATCCAGGTCGGTCGACCACTCCTCCACCCCGTGCCGGGCGGCGAGCTCGGCGAGCTTCTCCGCGTTCCGGCCGATCAGCACGGGCTCGACCTGGATGCGATCGCCGCTCGGCAGGACGACCCCACCGTCGTCGCGGATCGCGAGGATCGACCGCACCAGGTGCTGGCGGTAGCCCATGCGACCGGTGACGCCGTTCATCGCGATGCGGACGGTTCGTGTGGACATCTGCGTCCCCTCTCGGCTTGTCATTGACGGTAAGCGCTTTCCAAGCTAGCGAGAATGCCCGCGAGTGGCAAGCGCTTTCCGCAGCGAGGTGGTCTACCGAGGGGTCGAGGGGGGAGTCAGCGAGCGGGGGTGCTGTCGCGCAGGCGCAGCTCGCCCTCCACCGGCTCCGGGGTCTCGAGCTCCTCCTCCAGCGCGAGCGCGAGCTCGACCGCGCGCTCACCTATGGTGGCGAGCGGGAGCGACACCGTCGTGAGCGACGGACGCACGTCGGCGAGCATGGCGATGTCGTCGAACCCCGCGACGCCGACGTCGGCGCCGGGGTCGCGCCCCAGGTCGCGCAGGGCGGCCATGGCGCCCACCGCCATCACGTCGGTGACGGCGAAGACGCAGTCGAGGTCGGGATGACGTCTCAGCAGCTCGAGGGCCGAGTCGTGCCCGCCGTCGCGCGAGAACTCTCCCGGAACGACGAGCTCCGGCGCGATCCGCACGCCCGCCCGTTCGGCCCCGGTCACGAAGCCGGCGGCCCGATCACGCGGGGTGGCGAGGCTCTGGTCGCCCGCGAGCACCCCGAACCGCCGGTATCCGCGGGCGACCAGCGCCGCCGCGAGCGCCTCCGCACCCTCCCGGTTCGCGACCCGCACCGTCCGCGCATCCGCGGGCGTCGACCCGCCGACGACGCTCACCGACCCGCCGCGGGCGCGGAACGCGTCGAGCTCGACGGCGAGGCCGGCCCCCGCATCCGGGTCGACGTGGCGGCTCCGGGCGAGGACGACCGCTCGCGGCCGCTGCGATCGGAGGGCGGCGACCACCTCCGCCTCGTCCCGCGGATCGGCCGTCACCGTCGAGAGGGTCACCGTCATCCCGCGAGCGCGGGCGGCGGCGATCGCACCGGCGGCCAGCCCGGAGAAGTAGGGGTCGGCGATGTCGCCCACGACGAGCGCGATCGTGCTGCTCGTGCCCCGCGCGACGGCCTGGGCCTGGGCATCGACGACGTAGCCGAGGGCGCGGGCGGACGCCACCACCTTCTCGTGCAGCGGGGCGCGGACCCGGCGGGTGCTGCCGTTGAGCACACGCGAGGCCGTCGCGAGCGACACCCCGGCGTGGGCCGCCACGTCGCTCAGCGTGACCGGGGTCCGGCTCTCCTGCGGCATCGCCCTCCCAGCTCCAGCGGGGTCAGCCTATCGGGTGGCCTGCGGCGCGACGGGGCTCGGTCACCGCCGGCGCACGGCATACTCGAACGGGTGCGGACTGCCCCTTTCAGACTCGGTCGGTACCGGCTCATCATCGCCGGCGTGGCGGTCCTGCTGCTGGCGATCGGGGCGCTCGGGGCCTGGCTGACGCGTCCCAGCCCCACACCACCCGGGCCCACCCTGCGGGGGCTGACGTGGATCCTCGAGGATCAGGACCTGCTCTCTTCCGAGCCGACGTCCGATTCGGCGCCCGGCTCGGGTTCGGATACGGCGGCCGGCTCCGGCCCGGGCCCTGCCGCGGCGCCGAGGGTGGACGTCGAGGTGGTCAGAGACCTTCTCGCCGCCATCCCGGCCGCGACGACGCCGATCGATGGCTACGACCGCGAGGCGTTCGGGAAGCCGTGGGCCGACATGGACCGCAACGGCTGCGACACCCGCAACGACATCCTGCGCCGCGATCTCGACGCCCCGACGATGAAGTCCGGATCCTGGTGCACGGTCGCGGCGGGCGTGCTCGACGATCCGTACACGGGCACCACGATCGACTTCCAGCGTGGCGAGCAGACCTCTCCTCTCGTCCAGATCGACCACATCGTGCCCCTCGCCTGGGCGTGGCGGAACGGCGCGGCCGACTGGGACACCGTCACGAAGCTGAAGTTCGCCAACGACCCCGTCGAGCTCGTCGCCGTGGACGGCGAGGCCAACAACGCGAAGGCCGACTCCGGCCCCGCAGGATGGCTCCCGCCCGACACGGAGTCGCAGTGCGCCTACGTCGCCGTGTTCACCCTGGTGGTCGCGCAGTACCAGCTCACGATCGACGACGCCGACCGCGCCGCCATCAGCACCACCCTCGACACCTGCCCCTAGTCCGGGCGCGGGCTGCTCGGCACCGCTCCCCGTGACGAGCGCGCGCTCGATGCGCCGCCGGCCGCTACTCGTCCCGGTCGAGGCGACGTGCGCCGCGGAGCTCGGCGGCCAGCGCGGAGGCGGTCGTGATCGCGTGCTCCACCGTCGCGGCGAGGCCGGTGCCCGAGACCCAGGCGCCCACGACATCGAGGCCGGGCACCTCGGCGACCGCGCGGAGGGTCTGCTTCACGCGCGCCTTGTGGCCCACGGTGGCGAACGCGAGCGACGCGGGCCAATCCGTGGTCGCGAACCCGACCACGGACGAGGGCTGCAGGTCGACGCCGAGCAGGGCACCCGCATCCGACAGGGCGCGCGCCTGGTCGACGACCGGATCCGTCGGGGTGACGATGTCGTCGGCCTCGCGCCGGCCGTACGACAGCCGGACCACGTGGCGGCCGGCGGGGAGCGACTCGGCGAGCCAGGCCCACTTCGCGCTCGAGTGGGTGAGCGCCTTCGCGCCGATGCCGGGCGTGCCGGGGGCGACCAGAACTCCGGTGCCGCGCGGATGCGCGTCGAGCCGGCTGTCGTCGATGACGAGCGTCGCGATGGTCACCGACGACGGCTCGGGCCACGCCGAGGGCCCGGGCATGGCGGGACCGTCAGCCCCGACCCCGGTCTGGCCGAGCAGGCGGAGGCCGGCGCGGAAGCCGGTCGCGATCACGATCGCGTCGGCGTGCAGGGCCTCGCCCGTGACGGGCGCGTCGGCACTGGTGCGGCGCGAGGCGGCCGCGGCGTCGGTGCCGTCGCCGTGCTCGAGGCCGGCGTCGGGCACCACGGTGACCGCCACATCCCATCCCCCGTCCTCGCCGGAGGCGACGCCGAGCACCTCGTGCGACGTGCGGATGCGCACGCCGTAGTTCTCGCAGTCGCGCACGAGGGCGTCGACGAGCCGAGCCATGCCCCCGCGGATGCCCTGCACCTGCGACCCCGCGGGTGCCATCTCGCGGAGCGCCATGACGGCGCCCGAGAGCGAGCCCTGCGTGGTCATGTTCTGCGTGAGCCCCGGCGCGACCGCCTGCACGTCGACGACGGAGGGGTCGGCCGAGTGCACCCCGGCGACCACCGGGGTGACGAGCCGGTCGAGGACGAGCGGGCCCATCCGGCGCCGCACGATGTCGCCGAGGTCGGTCTCCTTGCGCACCCGCAGCACGGGCAGGAGGCGGTCGCAGTAGGCGCGGAGCGATCCACGCCAGCCCACGATCCGGCGCACGTCGTCGGCGAGCGGCGATCCGGGGATGCCGAGCAGCCCCGTCTTCGGCAGCGGGGCCGTGTCGTCGTCCCAGCGCAGCCAGGCACCGTCCGGGTTCGGTTCGACGATGTCGGTGCCGAGGCCCAGCTCGATCGCGAGCTGAGCGACCGTGCCCTTGCGGGTGGCGAAGCTCTCGGCACCCGTGTCGATGCGCACGCCGGCCACCTCGCGCGACGCCACGAGGCCGCCGGGGGTGGGCTCGCGCTCGATGAGCGTCACGTCGTTGCCGAGGTGGGCCAGCCGGCGGGCGGCGACGAGTCCGCCGACGCCGCCGCCGATGACGATGATCCGGCTCACGGCTGCACCCCCTCGTCGGCGCCCACCCCGGCGATCTGCTCGGCGGTGGCCGAGTGCACCAGCTCGACGACCCGCGTCAGCACGTCGGGGTCGGTCTCGGGCGGCACGCCGTGGCCCAGGTTGAGCACGTGGGCACGGGCCGACGCACCTCGGCGCAGCACGTCGAGCACGTGCCGCTCGAGCACCGGCCAGGGGGCGGCGAGCATCGCCGGGTCGACGTTGCCCTGCAGCGTCGCCCGCGCGCCCACCCGCCGGTCTGCCTCGTCGAGGGGGACACGCCAGTCGACGCCCACCGCATCCACCCCGATGCCGTGCATGAGGTCGAGCACGTCGCCGCTGCCCACCCCGAAGTGCACCAGCGGGACGTCGAGATCGCGCACGTGCTCGAGCGCCGCGGCGGAGTACGGCGCGACGCGGCCGGAGTAGTCGGCGCGCGACAGCGAGCCCACCCACGAGTCGAACAGCTGCGCGGCGCTCGCACCGGCGAGCACCTGAGTGCGCAGGAACCTGCCGGTCACCTCAGCGACCCAGGTCAGGAGCGCGTGCCACGCCTCCGGATCGGAGTGCATGAGGGTGCGCGCCCGGATGTGGTCCTTCGACGGGCCGCCCTCCACGAGGTAGGCCGCGATCGTGAACGGCGCCCCCGCGAACCCGATGAGCGGGGTGTCGCCGAGCTCGGCGACCGTGCGCGCCACACCCTCGGCGATGGGCGAGAAGTCGGCGTCGGCAGGATCGGGCAGCGCCGCGACATCGGCGGCGGTCCGCACCGGTGCGGCGAAGACGGGCCCGCGCCCGGGCTCGATCTCGACCGCCACCCCGGCCAGCTTCAGGGGGATGACGATGTCGCTGAAGAAGATGCCCGCATCCACGCCGTGCCGGCGCACCGGCTGCAGCGTGATCTCGCTGGCGAGGGCCGGATCGAGGCAGGCGTCGAGCATCCGCGTGCCGACGCGCAGCTCGCGGTACTCGGGCAGCGACCGGCCGGCCTGGCGCATGAACCAGACGGGCGTGACGTCACCCCGCACTCCCCGGTAGGCGGAGACGAGACGCGAGGAGGCCGTGCGTCCCGTGGCGAGCGGATGATCGGCGGGGAGAGTCACGGTGGAATCCTACGTGCGCCCGCTGGGGCCCTCTCCTCCTCGGCGACGGTGCACCAGGGATGCCCTCAGGCTCGACGGGCGTAGACTTGGCCGGTGCTCATCTGTCTCACGGCGAATCATCGCAACGCGAGCTTCGATCTCCTCGAGAAGCTCTCGGTCGGGGCACCCACCGTCGCCAAGTCCCTCATCGAGGGCAGCGACTTCGTGCAGGGCGCCGTCGTGCTCGCCACCTGCAACCGCTTCGAGGCCTACCTCGACATCGAGGAGCCCCTCACCGCCGGATGCTCGCTCGCCGTCGAGGAGGCCGCCGAGAGCTTCGGGGCCGCGTCCGGCACCGACGTCGCCGAGCTCCGCGACTCGCTCACCGTGCTGAGCGGCGACCTCGTCGCCGAGCATCTGTTCTCCGTGTCGTCCGGGCTCGAGTCGGTCGTCGTGGGCGAGGACGAGATCGCCGGGCAGGTCCGTCGCGCGCTCACCACCGCCCGCCTCGAGGGCACGACGTCGTCCGACCTGGAGCGTCTCTTCCAGCGCGCCGCCCGCACGTCGCGCGGGGTCAAGACGAAGACCGGGCTCGGCGCCGCGGGTCGCTCGCTCGCCCGCCTCGCGTTCGACCTCGCCGAGAGCCGTATCACCGATTGGGCGCGCACGCGGGTCCTCCTCGTCGGCACCGGCCAGTACGCGCGGGTCACCCTCGCCAACCTCCGCGAGCGCGGTGTGGTCGACATCAGCGTCTACTCCCCCTCCGGTCGCGCCGAGGTCTTCGCCGCGAAGCAGGGGATCGTGCCCGTCGCGGGCGACGCCGGCGCGCTCGCGCTGGTCGAGGCGATCGCCGCCTCCGACGTGGTCATCACCTGCTCCAGCACCGAGGAGCCTGTGCTCCTGCCCGCCCACGTCACCGCTGCGGCCGAGGTGCCCGGAGCGGTCGAGCGCCGCCTCATCATCGACCTCGGCCTGCCGCGCAACGTCGACACCGGTGTCGCCGCGGTGCAGGGCAACGAGGTGCTCGACCTCGAGACCATCAGCATCCACGCCCCGCTCGACGAGCTGGGCGCCGAGTCGGATGCACGTGCGCTCGTCGACCAGGCCGCCGCCGAGTACCGGGCGGGCAAGGCCGAGGCGACCGTCACGCCCGGCATCGTCGCGCTGCGCTCGCACATGTTCGACGTGCTCGACGCCGAGATCGAGCGGGCCAGGGGCCGCGGCGACTCGGAGCAGACGGAGCGCGCGCTGCGCCACCTCGTGGGCGTGCTGCTGCACACCCCGTCGGTGAGGGCGCGCGAGCTGGCCCGCGAGGGCCGCTCCGACGAGGTGTTCGCCGCGCTCGAGACCCTCTTCGGGCTCGACGGGGCTGCCGCGAGCGCGGCGGGTGCGGTCGCCGCGGCGGCGGTCGAGGCTGCCGACGACACCGACGCCGGCACCACGGTCTCTCTCGACGCGTTCCGCCGCTCCGCGCGCTGAGCGTGGACGGGCCTGCGGTCTCAGCCGACGGCGGCTTGCCGCCCATCCGTACGGCCGTGGTGGCGCTCATCCGCGACCGGCGGCTGCTCATGGTGACCGCCCGTGGCCGCGAGGTGCACTACATGCCGGGCGGCAAGATCGACGCCGGGGAGTCCGCCGCGCAGGCGGCCGTCCGCGAGGCGCACGAGGAGATCGGCGTGGTCCTCACGGAGCGGGACGTGCATCCGCTCTTCTCGATCGCGGTGCAGGCCCATGGCGAGCCGGAAGGCCGCCTCGTCGAGATGGCCGTGTTCGGCGTCTCCCCCGCGGCTGCGGCGTCGCTCGAGCCCGTCGCCTCCGCCGAGGTCGACGCCCTCCACTGGACCACCTCGGCCGATGTCGACCGCTGCCCGCCCGCCGGCGCCGAGATCCTCCGCCGCCTCGCCGCCACGGGCGCGATCGACTGACCCGCCGCCCGCGCGCCCTGCTCGCGCCCCGCCCGCACCCCCATCCGTGGTTTCGCGCCGCCTTTGACCTTTCGCGTGCCCACTGACCCGGCGACACTCCAAAGAGGCAGCGAAAGCTGGGGTGGCGGGGCGCTCATGGCGCAGCTGACCGGGAGCTGAAGGGAGCATAAGAGGACGCCATCGGGGGGCGCGCGTGTCGGAGGCGTCGCCTAGCATGTGAGCATTGTTCGCCTATCGGTGCCGTCGGGGTGGAGAGGCTCATCACGATGACGCACGCCCGTGCACCACACCTCCGCGCCGCCGTCGGTGCGACCGCCGCCCTGCTGCTCCTGGCCGGATGCGCGTCGCAGTCCGCGACCGAGTCCAGCGCGCATCCGCTGCGGGACTACCTGGAGCGGATCCAGGTCGCACCCGCCGAGGAAGACCAGCGCGAGACCAACGCCCGGATCGAGGAGGCCACCGCTCGCTGCATGACCGAGCTGGGGTTCGAGTACGAGCCCTCCGTCGACTCGGGCGGCTTCGTCGTCGCGAGCGCCGACGAGCTCGATCCGTCGAGCCCGGAGTTCATGCGCACTTACGGCTACGGGGTGTCGACCAACCCCTGGGGCGAACCGAGCGAGTACGAGGATCCGAACCAGGAATACCGCGACTCGCTGAGCGAATCGCAGCTCGACGCGTACCAAGACGCGCTCTACGGCGAGCCGGTCGACGTCGACGCGGGTGACACCGATGCGACGTTCGACTGGACGAAGTCCGGGTGCAGCGGCCGCGCCTTCCATGAGGTGATCGGCGAGGATGCGGGTTTCGACGACCCGGAGGTCAACGCCGTCATGCAGGCGCAGGCCAGGATCCAGGGCGAGGCGGCCGAGTCACCCGCGGTGAGGGACACCCTCGGTGCGTGGGTCGACTGCATGGGCTCGTCGGGCTACGACTTCGAGACGAAGGACGACCCTCGGAACAGGATCCAGGCCGACATGGACGCGCTCTGGGCCGAGATGCCTCAGGACCTGAGCGAGAACGACGCCTCAACCTGGAAGCCCGACCCGACGAAGCTCAGCGACCTCCAGGCGAAGGAGGTGGCGACGGCGACCGCCGACGCCGACTGCTCGGCGGAGTCGGGGTACGACGCCGCGCTCGCCGAAGAGGTGCGCCAGCGGGAGGCCGCGTACGTGGCCGAGCACCGCGACGAGCTCGAAGCCCTCGTGGCGCGCTATGCCGACCGCTGATCCGGCGACGCCCGTACCCGAGGCTCCCCAGCCGCCCCCGCCTGCTCGCAGGCGGATCCCGCTCACCCGCGGGCCGGGCCTCATCGCGCTCGTCGCCGGCATCGCGGTGGTCGCACTCGGGGTGGGGCTCGTCCTCGGTCGCGCCGTCCTCCCGTCCTCGGCCGCTGAGCCGCCGGCGCCCGAGGCAGCCAGCATCACCGCGCCCCTCGAGACCCGGGTGATCAGCAGCACCATCACGGCCCGAGCGGATGTGACCTACGCGGATGCCGTCGACCTCGACATCGACGTCTCCGCGCTGAGCGGCCCGGCCGTCGTGACGGGCAGGGTGCCCGAGGTCGGCGCCGTCGTCGATGCCGCGCAGGTGATCATCGAGGTGGCGGGGAGGCCCGTGATCGCGCTCCCCGGCGAGCTCCCCGCGTATCGCTCGCTGCGGGCGGGCTACTCCGGTCCGGATGTGCTCCAGCTCAAGGCCGCGCTCGTCTCGCTCGGCATCGACCCCGGCGACGCCGCGAACGACGTCTACGATGCCCGCACGGCGGCGGCGGTCGACGAGCTGTACCGGCGCGCGGGCTACCCGTCACCCGAGTCGTCGCCGGATGCCCGCCGGGCGGTCGAGTCGGCGGAGCGCGCGGTCAGCGATGCCGCCACGCAGGTCGCCGCCGCTCGGTCCGCTGTGGAAGCGGCCGGCGCAGGCGTCTCCGCCGCCGAACGGCTCGCCGCCGACAACGCGGTGCGACAGGCTCAGCGCGAGTTCGACGCCGCGGCGGCCGCGGGCGAGTCGCAGGCGCAGCTCGATACCCTCGCCGACGCGGTCGAGCTGGCGAAGGCGCGACGCGCGGAGCTCGACCGCGCTCCGAACGTCTCCGACCAGCAGGCGTCGCTCGACTCCGCTCTCGCCGCGCAGAACCAGGCCGAGGCGGAGCGCACCCGGGCTCGAGACGACGCGCTCACCCCGCTCCTCTCCTCCGAGGTGCGCTACCTCACCTCCCTGCCGCGCCGCGTCGACGAGGTGTCGGCGAAGCGGGGCGGCACGCTCACCGCCGACGCGGTCTCCCTGTCGGGCGCGGCCATCCTGCTCGACGGCACGGTCAGCGCCTCCGACGCCGAGCACCTCGTCGCCGGGCAGCCTGCGGCCTTCGTCACCGACGACGGTCGTGAGCTGCAGGCCGTCATCCGCGAGGTCGGAGACGAGGCCGACGGCGACGAGAAGAGGCGGAGTCTCCTGCTCGACCCTGTCGGCGTCGACCAGCAGACCATGGATGCGCTGCGCGGGAAGAACGTCCGCGTCACCATCCCGATCGAGTCGACCGACGGCGAGGTGCTGGCCGCACCCGTGGCGGCGCTCACCGCCGGGCCGACCGGCGAGAGCCGTGTCACGGTCGCCGACGAGGCGTCCGGCGAAGAGGCGACGGTGGCGGTGACGACCGGTCTGTCGGCCGGCGGCTTCGTCGAGATCCGAGGCGACGATCCGCGGCTCGAGGCCGGAGCGCGGGTGGTGGTGGGACGGTGAGCGCGCCGCTCGTCGTCCTGGACGGGGTGACCCGCTCGTTCCCGCTTCCCGCCGATCGCAGATCCACCACGGGCACCACGAGTGTCGACGTGCTCGCCGGGGTCGACCTGGTCGTGCGGGAGGGTGACTACACCGCCGTGCTCGGCCGGTCGGGGGCGGGGAAGTCGACGCTCCTCTCGATCATCGGGCTGCTCGACCGTCCCACCGGGGGGCGGCACCTCTTCGGCGGCCTCGACGTGACGCGAGCACCGGATGGCCTCCGTGTGGCCGAGCGGGCGGAACGGATCGGCTTCGTCTTCCAGGCCTTCCATCTGGTGGCCGGCCTCACCGTGCTCGAGAACGTGGCTCTCGCCGGCCTCTACTCGGGCCGCTCGCGCTCTGAGCGTCTGGCCGACGCCGCGCGCGCACTGGAGACGGTCGGGCTGTCCCACCGCCGCGACGCTCTCCCACCCACGCTGTCCGGCGGCGAGAGGCAACGCGCCGCGGTCGCACGAGCGGTCGCTTCGAACCCGCGGCTGCTCCTCGCTGACGAGCCCACCGGCAACCTCGACCGCGAGAACGCCGACGGGGTGATGCGCCTCTTCGCCGACCTCAACGGCGCCGGGCAGACGATCCTGGTCATCACCCACGACGATGCCGTCGCCTCGCTCGCCCGTCGTCGCATCCGCCTCGAGCACGGCCGCATCCGTGAGGAGGACCGGGACGAGTCCGCCTCAGAGGGTGGGGTATCCGGGGCGGCGGCCCGATGAGGCCGCCCCGCGCCCGTCCCGGAAGAGCGGGGTTCGCGGCGCTCGTGCGCGAGGCCGTCGTCGGTGTGGGCATGAAGCCGTCCCGCTTCCTCGCCACACTGGCGGCGACCGTGATCGGCATCGGGTCGCTCGTCGTCGCCGTCGGCATAGGACAGACCGCCGCCGCGCAGGTCACCTCCCGCTTCGACTCGGTGGCGGCGACGCACGTGGAGGTGTCGGCCGCGACGAGCGAGGGGGCCGACGGGAAGGACCACGCCGTCGCCACCCTGCCCGCCGACAGCGTGGATCGTGTGGCGCGCCTCACCGGGGTGGAGGCGGCGGTGCAGGTCGGCGACGTCGACCTCGCCGGCGAGCGTGTCACGGCGGTCGACCTCGACGACCCCGAGGCGGCTCCGACCACGGGCCCCACCGTCTCCGCCGCCGTCGGCGACATCCTCGCAGCCACCGGCGCCACGGTCACCACCGGCCGCGTCTTCGACGCCGGACACCGTGAGCGCGCCGACCGGGTCGCCGTGCTCGGCGCGAAGGCGGCCGACGCGCTGGGCATCACCGATGTCGCGAGCGCTCCGGCCGTGTTCCTCGGACACCTCCCCTACACGGTGATCGGGATCGTCGACGGCCTCGCCGTGCAGACGGCGCTCGAGAGCGCGGTGATCATCCCCGACACCGCTGCCCGACGCGACTTCGGATACGCGGCTCCGCGCGTCCTCGAGATCGTCACCGCCCCGGGCGCCTCCTCCCTCGTCGCCCATCAGGCGCCGATCGCGCTCGCCCCCTCGGCCCCCGACTCCTTCGACGCGAGCACCCCGGCCGACGTCACCAGCCTGAGCGGCGGGGTGCGCGGCGACCTCGGGACGGCGTTCCTCATCATCGGAGGGATCACTCTGCTCGCGGGCGGGGCAGGGATCATGGGCATCACCCTCCTGTCGGTCGCGCAGCGGTCGAGCGAGATCGGGCTCCGCCGGGCGTTGGGCGCCCGGCGATCCGACATCGCGGTGCAGTTCCTGGTCGAGACCGGCCTGGTCGGTGCCCTCGGCGGGATGAGCGGGGCCGCTCTGGGGGTAGCGGCGATCGTGGTCGTCGCGGCCGTCAGCGGCTGGACGCCCGTGCTCGATCCCGTCGTCGTGGCCGGCGCGGTGCTCGCGGGTGCTCTGCTCGGCCTGGTGGCGGGCGGCTATCCCGCGCTGCGGGCGTCCCGGATCGAGCCCGCCGAGGCGCTCCGCGCCGACTGAGCATCTCGCACCCGCTCGCCGGGGCCGGTCGCTCGAAAAACGCAGGGGCTCAGGCCCTTCGCGCCCCAATGATGGACGACGGCCCTCATCCCCTGCATCTTGCACCCACCCCGCCCGTCGGAGGCTGAACAGGGCAGGCACGCGCGTGCTTGACTTGATGCCATGGCGCCCACCGACAGCACGGACGACACCGCGAGCACGACGACCAGCCCCGACTGGTGGAAGAGCGCGGTGGTGTACCAGATCTACCCCCGCAGCTTTCAGGACTCGAACGGCGACGGGATCGGCGACCTCCCCGGCATCCGCCGCCGGCTCGACCACCTCGAGCGGCTCGGCGTCGACGTCATCTGGCTCTCCCCCATCTACCGCTCCCCCCAAGCGGACAACGGCTACGACATCAGCGACTACCAGGACATCGACCCCGTCTTCGGCACGCTCGACGACTTCGACGCCCTCCTGGCCGACCTGCACGCCCGGGGCATGAAGCTCGTGATGGATCTCGTGGTCAACCACACCTCCGATGAGCATCCGTGGTTCGTCGAGTCGCGGTCGAGCGTCGACAACCCCAAGCGCGACTGGTACTGGTGGCGCGAGCCACGTGCCGACGGCTCACCGCCGAACAACTGGGAGTCCTTCTTCTCCGGCCCCGTGTGGCAGCTCGACGAGACCACCGGCGAGTACTACCTGCACCTCTTCGACCGGAAGCAGCCCGACCTCAACTGGGAGAACCCGGATGTCCGCCACGCGGTCTACACGATGATGCGGTGGTGGCTCGACCGCGGCGTCGACGGCTTCCGGATGGACGTCATCAATCTCATCTCCAAAGACCCGACGCTCCCGGATGCCGCACCGCTGCCAGGACGCGCCCTCGCGAACGGCGCGCCGCACTACACGTCCGGCCCGCGGATGCACGAGTTCCTGCAGGAGATGCACCGCGAGGTGTTCGCCGGCCGGGATGGGCTCATCACGGTGGGCGAGACTCCCGGCGTGACGATCGAGGAGGCGATCCGCTTCACCGATCCCGGCCGCCACGAGGTCGACATGGTCTTCCAGTTCGAGCATGTCGGCCTCGACCACGGGCCGGTGACGAAGTTCCGCTCCCGCCGCCTCCAACCGGGCGAGCTGGCCGCCAACCTCACCCACTGGCAGGATGCTCTGGCCGAGACCGGCTGGAACAGCCTCTACCTCGAGAACCACGACCAGGCCCGCTCGGTCACCCGCTTCGGCGACGACCGCAGCGACCACGGCGCGCACTGGCGCACCTCGGCCACCGCGCTGGCGACCATGCTGCACCTGCAGCGCGGCACGCCGTACGTGTACCAGGGTCAGGAGATCGGGATGACGAACGCGCCGTTCGCGACCATCGACGACTACCGCGACGTCGAGTCGCTGAACTTCTACGCCGAGGACCTGGAGTCGGGCTCGAGCCCGGCGGAGGCCCTCCTCGGCCTCTCGTCGATGAGCCGCGACAACGCCCGCACCCCCGTGCAGTGGGACGGATCCGCGCACGCGGGCTTCACCACCGGCACCCCGTGGATCGCCGTCAACCCGAACGCCGACCGCATCACGGTCGCCGCGCAGGTCGACGACCCCCACTCCGTGCTCGCCCACTACCGGGCGCTCATCGCACTGCGTCACGCGCATCCGGTGATCGCCGACGGCTCGTTCGAGCGGCTCGACGCGGGCGACGACGCGATCTTCGCCTTCGAGCGGGTGCTCGGCGACGAGCGGATGCTCGTGGTGACGAACCTGTCGTCCGACGAGCGGATCCCGCGGTTCGCGTCGAGCGTGTTCGAGCGCTGGGAGGACGCCGAGGTGCTGCTGACGAACCTCCCCGGCTCGGAGGGCGCACCCGACGTCGCCGCCCCGCTGGCACCCTGGGAGGCGAAGGTCTACTCCGTCTAGCGCGGAGCTCAGGATCCCGCGAGACTCAGGCGAGCAGGACGTCGACGTGCATCGGTGCGCAGACGTCGATCAGCCAGTCCCGCCCGCCGCTGGGGATGGCGAACGCCCTGCCGTACCCCGGGTCGACCTCGAGGTCTGAGGACGTGACCCTGTCGCCGAACAGCGCGACGGCGCGACTCGTGTTCATCTGGCGCGACATGTAGGCGACCCCGTCGAACCCCGCCGCGTGGGCGGCCTCGGCCCAGCGGACCGTCCTGGGGTACTCCGACGCCTCGGTGGTCGTCAGATCGGAGGCCCCGACTCGCAGCCTCCGCAGCCCGGTACCCAGGAAGGACGCCAGCCTCAGCGGACGTCGGGGCCGGATGAGGGAGAGCACGTACGGCGCATAGCTGTCGAGTGGCAGCAGGCCTCCGGTGACGGGGATGTCGTGCAGCAGGGTCTCGGCCAGGGCCGCGATCTCGGTGTCGGCCGCGTACAGGGACGGGACCGGCGGATCGCCGAAGAACGCGAAGCGCGTCCGTGAGCCGACTCCCGGGTTGAACACCGTGCCCTCGCGGGTGTTGCGGTGGACGCGGTAGAGGGCCGTCCCCGAAGCGATCACGTGATCCTCCGCGTCGAGGGGATGCGGAGGATCGGGCGTCACCACTCGACGCCCCAGGCGTCCTCCGCGACCTTCACGACCCGGTCCACCTCGTCGAGGTGATCGACGGGCCGGTCGCCTCCGAGGTAGGTGGTCGGACCGACCAGCCAGAGCGCGAGCCCCTCGTCACTCCGCCCCGCCCGCTCGGCCGCGCGCAGAAGCGCGGGAACGGCGGGCTTCACCGTGCCGGTCGCCCGATCGAACTGGAACCCGGGGTACAGGTAGGAGTTGAGGCGCCGGACGCCGAGGATCCGCCGCGCGGCACGCTGATCGGACGCGTAGCTGCGATTGCCGCTCTTCGCCCCGAGCGCGGCCGCCACCTGGGTGCTGCTCAGAAGGGTGAACTCCTCGTCGATGGCCCGCCAGACGTTCTCGGTGGCCTGCGCCGCACGGGCGGCCGAGGGAGTGGCGCTCGAGTCGAGCTTGACCAGAGCGGGTGCCAGAGCATCCGCACTCGCTCGGGCACGCAGCACGTCGACGAGGATCCTCATGCGAGATTCGCCCTCCGGCCCGGACGCCAGGATCAGCTCCTCCCGGGTGCGCTCCGGCAGACCGGCGACCAACCGCGCGGCCTCCTCCAACGAGGACCCGACGTCTCGGAGCTCGCGGAGGGCCGCAGACTCGTCCGCTCTCAGAGCACGAAACATATGATCCTCCGTTTCTTACGATCCAGACTACCGTCGGAGACGTCGGCTGTCACGCCCTCGCATCAGACGCGGCGAGGCGGCGCAACCCGTCGACGCCGTCCGCCGCGAGGGCGGCCCGCTGGCGCGCAGCGCTCGTGCCGAGGGCGAGGATGCGCACCACCCCCTCCTGCACCGCGTCCCGGTCGGCGCCGAGGCCGTCGTCGACGAGGGCGAGGAGTCCCTCGACCACCGCGCGGGCCGGCGCCAGGACCCCGGTGCGCGGGTCGACGAGCGTCGACGACACCCCCGACCGGGCCGCGTGCCACAGCGACGAGTCGATCAGCTCCCCGTCGAGCGCGACCGGGTGCGCCGCCGCCTCAGCGTCCTCGGTGCACACCAGCGCCCGGCACAGGGCCGCGAGCAGCACGCTCACCTCGGGGTCGAGCTGAGCGTCGAACACCCTGAACTCGAGGGTGGGGTGCAGCGCGGACAGCCGCAGGTACCAGGCGATCGACGCGATGTCGTCGGTGCCGCCCACCCCCACCAGGAGGGCGAGCCGCGCGTCGTGGTCATCCGCATCCGCGAACCGGGGTGGGCAGCCGTTCGTGGTCCAGCGGCGCATCTGGAGGGTGCGCCAGCTCTCGAAGCCGGTGTCGCGGCCGTGCCAGAACGGCGAGCCGCCACTCAGGGCGAGCAGCACGGGCAGCCACGGCCGGGCGCCGTTCAGCGCGCGGACACCGTCCGAGGGCGAGTGCACGCCGACGTGCACGTGCGTCGCCTGGATCTGGTGCTGGCGGATGACCTCACCCTGGTCGGCGGCGAGCATCCGGTACCGGGGGTCGTCGGTGATGACGGGCGGGTCGTCGGCGTCGAACGGCGTGCCCGAGTGGAACGGCAGCGCGCCGACGCGAGCGGCCTCGTCGGCGACGGCCTGCCGCCAGGCGCGGAGGTGGCCGCGCGCCTCGTCGAGCGTCTCGAACACGGGCGACGAGTACTCCACCTGCGAGGCGAGCAGCTCGTGCGACACGTTCGCCGCCAGCGCCTCCGAGCGACGCAGCTCCGCGAGCACCGTGGCCGCGACCGGCACGGGCCGAAGCGTGTCGGTGTGGACGAGGGTGACCTCTTCCTCGATGCCGAAGCGCCGCAGCTCCATGCCGTCAGCGTAGCCGCCGCATCCCGCCGATCGTCGGGGTTGACGGCAGACTCCTACGTAGCCCGATCACGAGCCGGCGAGCCGCCCCACGACTAGAACTCCTAGACCGCGGCGGGCCCGCGCCCCTCGGCGGCGAGCCGCTGGAACACCTCGAAGGCGGCGTTCGGCACCCGCTCCAGCCCCTGATCGGCGCCGCGCACGAGGTCGACGATCCCGAACTCCATGAACCACTCGTCGGGCTTCTTCTGGTCGAAGCGGTACAGCCAGTCGACCAGGGTGAAGAAGGGAAACCAGGTGAAGCCGCCGATCGGATGCCCCTCCGCGCGCAGCGCGTTCAGCTCGGCCGCCGACTCGTGCAGCCACTCGATCTTCTCCTCCGGCGTGCCGACCAGCGAGGTCTCGGTGATCACCATCGGCAGGCCGTAACGCTCCGAGTACAGCTCGACCAGCTCGCGCAGGCCCCGTGCATCCGACCGCACCGGCGTGAACACGCCGTCCTCGACCCGGCCGTTCGAGAAGCGCGGGTAGTAGTTCACGCCGATCACGTCGGGGGTCACGGCGTTCGCACGGAACCACTCCAGGTCGGATGCGGTCACCCCGTGCTCGGTGAGGTAGGGACGGATGGGGTGGTGCTCGTCGAGGCGTCCGGTGATGAGGTCGAGCGAGAGGGTGCGCCGCAGCTCCATGAGGTCGCGCGGCATCGGACTGGTCTCGCCCTCGTAGAGGAAGCCGGCGTCGACGTGCACGAACGTCGCCGACGGCAGCACGGCCGCGATCTCCTGCTGCGTGCGCACCATCCCACGGGCCAGCTGCATCATCACGCGCACGAAGCCGTCCTGACCGTGCAGGTAGGGCGGCCAGAGAGCGTTCTGCCCGGTCCACTCGGCGTTGACGAAGGGCTCGTTGAGCGGGGTGTAGTCGGTCCACACGTCCCCGTACCGCTCGGCGACGGCGCGCCCGTAGGCAGCCACACGCTCGGGGTAGGCCGAGTTGATGAACGCGTTGTCGAGCCAGAGCGGGGTGCCGTAGTGCATGAGGTCGACCACGCAGCGCAGCCCGAGGTCGCGCATCTTCGCCGTCACCTGATCCGTCCACGACCAGTCGAACTCCCCCGGGCGGGGCTCCACGAGGTACCACGGCACACCCCAGCGCAAGAACTCGGCGCCGCTCTCGGCCACCAGCTCGAGATCCGACTCCCACCGCGCGTAGTGCTGGGTGAGCTCATACTCGTCGAGCTTGCGGTGGCCGAGGGCCTCCTGGGGGATGAAGGTGTCTTCGATGCCGACGCCGTAGTGGAGTCGACCGTCGCGGTACCAGGGGGTCTCGGTCATGCGTGTCCTTCCGGGACGAGGGGACGGGAGCGGGAGTGGCGGATCACTTGAGCCCCGTCGTGGCGATGCCCGCGACGAAGCTGCGCTGGATGAGGAGGAAGAAGAGGATCACGGGCACCAGCGACAGCAGCGACCCGGCCATGAGAAGTCCGTACTCGACGACGTGCTGGCCCATGAACAGCGACAGTCCGGCGGGCAGCGTCGAGGTCTCGACCGATGACGACATCACGAGCGGCCACAGCAGGTCGTTCCAGTTGTACTGGAAGTGGAACAGCCCGAGGGTGAGCAGAGCGGGGCGAGCCAGCGGCATCACGATGCCCCAGTAGATCCGCCACTCGGACGCGCCGTCGACGCGCGCCGCCTCCTCGAGGTCCTTCGGCAGCGAGAGGAAGAACTGCGTGAGGAAGAAGATGCCGAACGCGTTCGTCATCCTGGGGATGATGAGGCCCGGCAGGGTGTTCGTCAGCCCCATCCCGTTCAGCATGTCGTACAGCGGGATGAGCGTGACCTGGAACGGCAGCATGAGCAGCACCAGGATGAGCACCATCACGATCGCGCGCCCCTTGAACGGGATGCGGGCGAGCGCGTAGGCCGCCATCGAGTCGAACAGCAGCGAGATCAGGGTGACTCCACCGGCGAAGACGATGGTGTTGACGTAGAGCCGGGCGAACGGGATCCGGTTCCAGACGTCGATGAAGTGGTCGATCGTGAGCTCGCGCGGCCACAGCGTGGGCGGGTAGCTGACGATGTCGCTCTCCGGCTTGAACGCCGTGAACATCATCCAGATGATCGGCAGCAGCATGAGCAGGCCGACGACGACCATGGTGACCGCGAGGATCCAGGTGACGGCGCGCTGGCCGCCGGTGCCGGGACGGCGGGAGGGGCGCGCTCGACGGCCCGGCTCGGTCGGGTCGCCGAGGTCGGAGCGTCCGAGGACGGTGCTGACGGCCATCAGTAGGTCACCTGCTTCCGGCGGAGGTATCCGAACTGCACCATCGAGAGGATGAAGACGAACACCAGGAGGACGAACGAGATCGCGGAGGCGTAGCCGAAGCGCAGCTGCTGGAAGCCCTCGCGGTAGACGAGCATGACGAGGGTCTCGGTCCGGAAGAACGGTCCGCCGTGGGTCATCACCCAGATCTGGTCGAACGCCTGCAGCGTCGCGATGAGCGCGAGCACCGAGACGAGCAGCGTCTGGTTCGACAGCAGGGGCAGCGTGACGCTGCGGAACCGCTGCCACGGGCCCGCGCCGTCGAGGCGGGACGCCTCGTAGATCTCGCCGGGGATGGACTGCAGGCCGGCGAGGTAGATCACCATGTAGAAGCCCACGTTCTTCCAGACGCCGACGGCCATGACCGCCGCCATCGCGTAGCGCGGGTCGTTGAGCCACCCCTGCTCGGGCACGATCCCGATCTGGCCGAGCCAGTAGGAGAGCAGCCCGATGTTGGGGTCGAGGAGGAACGCCCAGGCGATGGCGATGATGCCGAGCGAGACGATGAAGGGGAGGAAGATCGCCGTCCTCGCGAACGACCGGCCCACGAAGCGCTGATTGAGCATCAGTGCGAAGAGCAGCGCGAGCACCACGGTCACCGGGGTGACCACGACCGCGTACAGCACGGTGTTGCCGAACGCGTTCCAGAACGCCGGATCCTGGAAGAGCTCGACGTAGTTGTCGAGCCCGACGAACTTCGCCGCCCTGATGAGGTTGTAGTCGGTGAGCGAGAGATAGCCCGCCTGGATCATCGGGTAGAGCGTGAACGCCAGCAGCACGATCAGCGAGGGTGTGAGGAACAGCCATGCGGTGAGCGCACGGCGGCCGTTCGCCTTGAGCAGGGGTCGCCGTCGACGGGGAGGCGCGGGGCGCGGAGCGGCCGCGCGTTCCGTCGGGGGTCCGACTGTCGTCGTCATCATCGAGCCTTCCGGGGAGGGCGGGCGCACCCGCCCTCCCCTGTGGTCACTTGCCGAGCTGGGACTGGACGTCGGCGGAGGCCGCCGTGAAGATGTCCTGCACCGATCCCTCGCCGTTCAGGGCACGTTGCAGGGCCGGGGTGAAGACCGTCTCCAGGATCGGGCCTCCCTGCGCGATGCCGGGGAGCAGCAGCTTCGCGTCGTCGGCGACGTCCTGCGCTCCGAAGATCGCGGGGTACGGGCTGGTCGTCACCTTGTCGGCCACGTCGGAGCGGTTCGGCGGGAATCCGGAGCCGTCGGCCCAGGTGGTCTGGCCCTCCGCCGAGTTCCAGTAGGCGAAGAACTGGTACGCCGCCGCCTTCTTCTCATCGCTCGTGTTGGCGGGCAGGCCCATCGACACCACGTCTGCCAGCACGGCCGGGGCACTGGGACCGGCCGGGGGCTTGGCGAGACCGTAGTTGAGGCCGGCCTGGTCGAATCCGCTGGTCATCCACGGGCCGACGATCTCCATGGCGGCCTTGCCCGTCTGGAACAGCTTGTCCGCATCCGCCCCCCGACATGCCGATCTGCGTCGCCTTCTGGTCGCGGATGAGCGACACCCAGAAGTCGAGCGCCTTGAGCGACGCGGGGTCGGCCAGGGTCGAGGTCTTGCCGTCGTCCGAGACGATGCCGCCGCCGGTGCCCCAGAGGAGCGAGGGGTAGATCGGCACGGTCTCGTGGTCGCCGAGCGCGATGGCGTACTGGTCCGGCTTGCCGTCGCCGTCCTGGTCGACCGTGAGCTTGGGCACCATGGCGGCGAACTCGTCCCACGTGGTCGGCGGCTTCTCGGGATCGAGGCCGGCGGCCGTGAAGAGGTCCTTGTTGTAGTACAGCATCATGGGCGTGTAGTTGACGGGCACGCCGTAGTTGGTGCCGTCGAAGACCGACGCGTCGATGGCGGCCTGGTTGAGCGCCTTCGAGTCGTGCGAGTCGTCGCTGTAGTAGTCGTCGACGCCCATGAAGAGCCCCTGGCTGGCGAACTGCGGCATGCGCGAGGCCGACATCGCGATGATGTCGGGCCCGTCGCTGGAGGCCACCGACGTGAGCACCTTCTGGTAGAGCGTGTCCCACGGCATGATGTTCGCGGTCACCTCCACCTTGTCCTGCGAGGCGTTGAAGTCGTCGATGACCTTCTGGAGGGCGGGCCCGTCGGGACCGGTGAAGCCGTTCCAGAAGTCGAGCGTGACCTTGCCGGAGGCGTCGGTCTCGGCGGCGCCTCCGCCGCCCGACCCCTGCCCTGTGCAGCCGGCGAGCGCGAGACCGGCGATGGCGATCCCCGCCACGGCCGTGAGCGCGCGGAATGGGCGTCGAGCCCGTCCGCCGCGCGGGTGCTGTGTCTTCATCGACTCTTCCCTTTCGTAGTCGTTCAACGTTGAACGTTGGAGCGATTACCGTTATACATGAACGGTAAACGTTGAACAAGAGCGCTATCGTGACCTCTTGTCGAGGAACTGTCCGAGGAAGGGGACCGCAGGATGTCGATGGCACGACCCACCCTGAAGGATGTCGCCGACCGCGTCGGTGTCTCCGCCAAGACCGTCTCGAACGTGGTCAACGGCACCGGATGGGTCACCGCCGAGCTGCGCGAGCGGGTTCAGGCCGCGCTGATCGAGGTGGGCTACCGTCCCAACTCCGCGGCCCGTCAGCTGCGCAGCGGACGCACGGGGATGCTCGCCGTCGCGCTGCCCGACCTCAGCCAGCCCTACTTCGCCGAGCTCGCCGCCGAGCTCGTGCGCGAGGCGCAGGCCCGATCGATCACGGTGCTCGTCAACCAGACCGACGGCCGCGCCGACATCGAGCGCCGCATCAGCGAGGGCATCGGCTCGCCCGCGGTCGACGGACTCATCATGAGCCCCCTCGCCCTCGGCGCGCGCGACCTCGAGGGCCGGCGCGACACCACGCCGCTCGTGCTCCTCGGCGAGCACATCGGCGAGAGCGTGCTCCCCCACGTCACGGTCGACAACAGCGCCGCGGCGAAAGCCGCCACCGAGCACCTGCTCTCGCTGGGATGCCGACGCATCGTCGCCATCGGCGCGCAGAGCGCGGGGCCGAACGAGACCTCGGTGCTCCGCCTCTCCGGATACCGGGAGGCTCTCACCGCCGCCGGTCTCGAGGTCGACGAGAGCCTGATCCTCCAGGTCGATGGATACCACCGGGCCGATGGCGCCCACGCCGCCCGCTCGCTCCTCGAGGCCTGCACCGACTTCGACGCGGTCTTCGCGTTCAACGACCTGCTCGCGCTCGGTGCGATGCACGTCCTCGTCACGTCCGGCATCCGCGTGCCCGACGACGTCGCCGTGATCGGCTTCGACGACATCGAGGAGGCGCGGTACAGCACGCCGTCGCTCAGCTCCGTCTCGCCCGACACCACGGCCCTGGTGCGGACGGCGCTCGACCTCCTCGCGCCCGACTCCGCCGGCAACGACTCCGCACCCGCCCCCACCGCGCGGGGCATGCACACCATCGGGTTCACGGTCGTCGACCGTGCCAGCACGAGAGGACCGGCGGAATGACCGCACCGACCTTCCCGCAGGGCAGCGCCGCCCTCCCGGATGCGACCACCCAGGACGGCGCGTATCCGCGCCCGCAGCTGGTGCGTGCGCACTGGACCGACCTCTCGGGTCCGTGGGACTTCGCCTGGGACGACTCGCTCGGGCGCACCCTCTCCGAGGTCGAGTTCGACCACCGCATCGAGGTGCCCTTCCCGCCCGAGTCTCCGGCTTCGGGCCTCGGCGACACGGGCTTCCATCCCTGTGTCTGGTACCGGCGCACGATCACGGCCGGAGATCTGGAGGGCGCCGGATCCGTCCCCGGAGACGGCTCGCGCCTGCTGTTGCACTTCGGCGCCGTCGACCACGACTGCACGGTCTGGGTGAACGGATCCGTCGTCGCCACGCACTCGGGCGGGCAGACGCCCTTCAGCGCGGATGTGACCGATCACCTCACGGGCGAGGGCGACGAGCTGGTGGTCCGCGCCGTCGATCTGCCCTCCGACGTGTCGGTGCTGCGCGGCAAGCAGGACTGGCGACAGGATCCGCACACCATCTGGTACCACCGCACCACGGGCATCTGGCAGCCGGTGTGGCTCGAGGCGGTGCCCGCCACCTCGATCGCGCACGTCGCCTGGCGCAACGACCTCTCCTCGGCGACCGTCGAGGCGGAGGTCGAGCTGCGCGGGCCGGTGGGGCCGGATGCGGAGCTGACCATCGCGCTCGGCCACGACGGTGAGCTCCTCGCTCAGTCGTCGGTGCGCACGCTGGGAGAGAGCACCGTCACCGTGCGGCTCGTCATCCCCCGCCAGCTCAACGGCCAGGCCTACGAGGAGCTGCTGTGGAGCCCGGACCGGCCCACGCTCCTCTCCGCGACGGTCGCGATCACGGACGCGAGCGCGAGCGCCGACGCGGTCGCGAGCTACGTCGGGCTGCGCAGCGTCGGCGTCTCCCGGGATGCACTGCTCCTCAACGACCGGCCCGTGCCGTTCCGTGCGGTGCTGGCCCAGAACTACTGGCCCGAGACGCACAACGCCGCCACCGCCGAGATGCTGCGCCGCGAGGTCGAGCTGGTGCTCGAGCTGGGCTTCACCGCGGCGCGTGTGCACCAGAAGGCGGAGGATCCGCGCTTCCTCTACTGGGCCGACCGCCTCGGTCTCATGATCTGGGGCGAGACCGCGAGCGCGTACGCCTTCGACCGCCGTTCGATGACCGAGCTCGTCACCGAGTGGAGCGCGATCGTGCATCGCGACTCGTCGCATCCGTCGATCGTGACCTGGGTGCCGCTCAACGAGAGCTGGGGTGTGCAGCACATCTCGCACGATCCGCGTCAGCAGGCCTTCTCACGCTCGGTCGCCGACCTCACCCGCGCCCTCGACGGCACACGCCCTGTGATCTCGAACGACGGATGGGAGCACACCCGATCCGACATCGTCACGATCCACGACTACGAGTGCGACACCTCGATCCTCTCCGAGCGCTACGGCAGCAGGGAGAGCCTGCAGCGGATGCTCGACGGCTTCGGCCCGGCCGGCCGACGGATGAGGGCGGGTCTCGACGGCGCCCCGCAGCCCCCGGAGGACGCGGCTCTGCCCGTCATGCTCACCGAGTTCGGGGGTGTGAGCCTGGCGACCGGCACCGACGGCGACTGGGGCTACGCCACCGCCGCCGATCCGGACGCGTTCGAGTCGCACGTCACCGAGATCCTCCGGGTGATCGGTCGGATGCGGACCCTGGCCGGCTACTGCTACACGCAGCTCACCGACACGGGTCAGGAGACGAACGGCCTGCTCTACGCCGACCGCACTCCGAAGTTCCCGATCGAGCGCATTCGCGCGGCCGTCCAGGGCCGGCCCGACCCGGAGGCGTAGCGCGTTCCGCCCCTTCCCGGGCACCCCGTGCGCGGGGTATCGCGCGAAGAGGGCGGCTGTTACCGTCGCACCATGATGACGACGGGGTCGCGGCAGGGCAACCGTGCGCTCGCGCTGGTCGCGATGACGTTCGCCAACGCGATGGTGCTGGTGGACCAGACCGCGGTGCCCCTCATCCTGCCGTCGGTGATGAGCGACCTCCACGTGGGGTCCCAGATGGTGCAGTGGGTGCTCACCGGGAGCCTGCTCCCCCTCGCCGGTCTGCTCGTGTTCGGCGGTCGGCTCGGCGACCTGCTCGGTCATCGTCGGGTGTTCGTCCTCGGCACGCTGGTCTTCGCGGGGGCGTCGGCCTGTGCAGGGTTCGCGCCCACGTTCGAGGTGCTCATCGCCTTCCGCGTGCTGCAGGGAGCCGGTGGCGCGCTCATGCTCCCCACCACGGTGGCCGTCATCGGCAGCGTGTACCCGGGTGCGGAGCGCGGCCGGGCTCTCGGTGTCATGGGCGGGATCGCCGCGATCGCCGGGGCGCTCGGCCCCGCGATCGGCGGCGGGCTGACGACGACGCTCGGCTGGCGCTCCGTGCTCCTCATCAACGTGCCGCTCGCCGCCCTCGCGGTCATCGCCGCCCTCGTCGCGGTGCGGCCGGATCAGCGCCGCACCGCGCGAGCCCACGTCGATCTGCGGGGCACCCTGCTGCTGTGCGTCGCCCTCGTGGGGATCGTGTTCGGGCTGTCCCAGTCGCAGAGCTGGGGCTGGGCGTCACCCGGGGTGCTCGTACCCCTCGCGGTGGCCGCGGTGTCGGGGGTGGTGTTCGTGCTGTGGGAGCGGCGCTCACCGAATCCCCTGCTCGACTTCTCCCTGCTTCGGAAGTACCCGAACTACGCGGGCGCCACGCTGAGCCAGGGCTTCGCCGGCATGGCCGAGATGGGCCTCGGGGTGCTCTTCCCGCTGCTGCTGGTGCTGAACCTCGGCATGGATCCGGGGCTCGCCGGCCTGGCGCTCATCCCCTCCACGCTGCCGATGATCCTCATCGCCCCGCTCGCCGGCCGCTGGTACGACCGCAGTGGGGGACGGATGCCGCTCACGGTCGGCTTCCTCGTGCTCGCGCTCGCGGGCATCGCGCTCGCGATCGGGGTGCACTCCAGGGACTACTGGCTGCTCTTCCCCGGCTTCCTCATCTACGGCATCGGGCTCGCGCTGGTGCTCACCGTCAACGATCCGGTGAGTCTCGACACGGTGCCCGAGAAGGATCACGGTCAGGCGTCGGGCGTCTCGGCCACCGCGGAGCAGTTCGGCGGCGCCTTCGGCATCGCGGTGCTCTACCTCGTATTCCACACCGTGTACGTGACGAGGCTGGAGTCGAGCCTCGGCGGCGCCCTCAGCGCCGATCAGGAGCTGCAGTTGAAGGACGACATCGTCGCGGCCGAGAGCACCGGGCTCGATCCGTCGAGGTTCGATCCCGCCTTCACCCAGTACCTCGGATTCACGCTCGACTCCTCCATCTGGGGCATGAGCGTGGCGTTCCTCACCGTGACCGTGCTCGCCGGGATAGCACTGGTGCTGACCCGCCGGTTCGTGCGGCCTGGGCCACCGCCGGCTGACAGCGACGCCTGAGCGGGCGGCGGCCCTGCCCTCACTCTGACAGGGCGATGAGCTCTCCGATCACGCGCGGGTCGGCGAGCACGCGGAAGTGACCGCCCGTGTCGAGCTCCACGTTCTTCGCGCCGGGGAGCCGGCTGCCCTCGGGGATGTGCGGATCGAACGTGCCGAACACCGACACGATCCGCGCATCGACGGTCTGCTCGCGGGCGAGCGCCAGGATCGTCGGGTCGCGCGGCGAGAAGATCGACAGCGTCGGCACGGGCAGCCACCGGGCGTAGAGCGACCCGGCGAACGGGCTCGCGACGGCCAGCATCGAGCGGATGCGCCGGGCCGATCCGCCGAGGGTCATCGCGTACTTCCCCACCAGGCCGCCCTTGCTGTGGGCGGCGAGCACCACATCCTGGAGGTCATGCTCTTCGAGGTAGTCGCCCACCTCGGCCGCCGCCTCGGCGACCGGCCGGCGGTTGCTGCCGAGCGCCTCCACCACGTGCACGGGGTGCCCGCGATCGTGGAGTGCCTGGGCGAGCGGCTGCAGGAACCGCCACGTCTCGTACACGCCAGGCAGTACGACGACGGGTCGGAGGTGTCCGGTCGTCAGCTCGGCCGGGTCGAGGCGGCTGAAGAACGCGTGCACCTGCCAGTGCACGGCGTAGGCGTAGTCGGCGATCCACCAGCCGGGGATCCGCAGCAGACGGATCACGCGACATCCGTGATCGCGGGACCCGCGGGATCCACCCGTTCCGTGCGATGCGCCGCATGCGCCGAATCCACCGCGTCCACCACATCCGCCGCCACGAAGTCGAGGACGGCGGACGCCACCGCGACCGGCGCCGTGGTCTGTGCATTGTGTGGCGCCTTGGGCACGAGGACGAGGCGTGCCGCTCGAGCCCGGCTCCGAAGCCGGCGGCACCACCGCAGTCCGGCGATCGGATCGCGCGCGCCGCGCAGGAGCAGGAGCGGCATCGTCAGCTGTGCCACGGCGTCTTCGAGACGGTAGGACAGCATCCACTGCAGCTGCGCGCCGAACCAGCGCGGCCCGCAGCGCACGTAGTCGGTGAGGACGGTGAGGTTGGAGTGCGGCGGTTCGCGCAGGATGTCGGCCAGCAGGGCGATTCCCTGCGAGAACGCGGTGCGGTGGCGTTCGTCGCTGACGGGCCCGATGAGCACCACGCGCGAGGCGAGGTCGGGGCGCCGCACGGCGAGCTCGGTGACCCATTGGGCGCCCATCGACTGGCCGACGAGCACCGCCTGCCTGACCTCGAGCCGGTCGAGCACCTCTGCGAGGGCCGCGGCCATGTCGCCGATCGAGGGGTTCCAGTGCGGCTTCGGCAGGCCGCCGAAGCCGGGCAGGTCGATCGACGCCACCCGTGCTGTCCGCGCGAGCCGGGCGTGCAGGCGCTCGTAGTACCGGTGCGACACCCCGATGCCATGCACCAGCACGATCTCCGGCGACCCGGATCCCGCCTCCTCGCCCGCACCGAGCACCCCGAAGACCAGGTCACCCACTCGCTCGGTCCGCACGATCCTCCTCCGTTGAGGCTCCCGACCCTAGGCCGATCCGCCCCATCCCGCGAGGGAGTGGCGCGGTCACTGGGGGCGGTGCAGATGGAAGCCCTGGGCCTCGTCGAAGCCCTGCTGCTCGACGAGGCGGAGCTGGTCGAGGGTCTCGACGCCCTCGACCAGCACCTGGGCCGGGAGGGTGTGGCCGAGGGTGAGCATGGCGCGGAGGGCGCTCGGGGCCCGTGCGTCGTCCGGGTAGCGGGCGATCAGGGCGCGGTCGATCTTGATCTTGTCGAAGGGGAACGACAGCAGGGTTCCGAGCGACGAGTAGCCGGCGCCGAGGTCGTCGAGGGCGATGCTGACGCCGAGCGCCTGCGCCTGCTCGAGGTGGCGGAGCGTGTCCGGGGTCTGGTTGAGCAGGGCCGACTCCGTCACCTCGATCTCGAGGCGCTCGGGCGGAAGACCTGAGACCGCGAGTGCCCGCTGCAACTCGTCGACCCACGCGTCGCGGGTGACCTGGGCGGGCGACACGTTCACCGCGACGCGGAGTCCGTCGGTCCACTCGGCGGCCCGGGTGCACGCCTCGGTGAGCACCCAGTCGCCGATGTCGATGATGTCGTTGGTCGCCTCGGCGAGGGGGATGAAGGTGCCGGGGCTCACCGATCCGAGCCGGGGGTGATCCCAGCGCAGGAGCGCCTCGCGGCCCACGACCACGCCGTCGCTGAGCCGGACCTGGTTCTGGAAGACCAGCCGGAGCTGGCCTCGAACGAGGGCGCTGCTCAACTCGTGGGCCATGAAGCGACGTGAACGCGCGGCGTCGTCGAGCTCGGCGGTGAAGAACTGCGGCCTGATGGTCAGCTCGCGCTTGGCGCGGCTCATCGCGAGGTCGGCGTCGATGAGAAGGTGGTCGACGTCGGTGGCGTCGTCCGGGTACACGGCCACGCCCATGGATGCGCTGCTGGCGACGATCTCCGGACCGACGTGCAGCGGGTTGCGGAAGGCGGCCCCGACACGGGCGAGCACCTCGCTGAGATCGGCGGCGCTGTCGAACGGGATGGCGCAGGCGAACTGGTCGCCGCCCAGCCTGGCCGCGAGACTCTGCGAATGGCCGAGCGCCTGCATCAGGTCGGTCGCGCGGGTGCGCAGCAGCAGGTCGCCGATCGGATGCCCATGCTCGTCGTTGACGAGCTTGAACCGGTCGAGCCCGATGACCACGACCGCGACCCGTCCGGTGCTGGTCGAGGCGATGACGTCGTCGAAGGACTCGAAGAACTGGGTGCGGGTGGCCAGGCCGGTCAGCGCATCCGTTCGTGCTGTGCGGTCGAGGGCCTCGCGGATCTCGCGCTGCTGGGTGACGTCGCGAGTGATCTTGGCGTAGCCGAGGAGCTCGCCCGACGTCCGCCGCACCTCCGACACGATGACGTTCGCCCAGAAGCGGGTGCCGTCCTTGCGGACGCGCCACCCCTCGGTCTCGACACGTCCGGTCTGCTCGACATCGCGCAGGATGCGCCCTGGCTCGTCCGCATCCCGATCCTCGGGGGTGAAGAAGCGCCGGAAGGACGAGCCCACGATCTCGGAGGCGTCGTACCCCTTGATCCGCTTCGCCCCGTTGTTCCAGCTCTGGATGATGCCATCGGGCGAGAGCAGATAGATGGAGTAGTCGGTGATCGAGTCGACCAGCAGCTCGAAGAGGGGATCGTCGACGACATGCGCTGCGTCGTTCATGATGGTGCTCCTGCGGTAGCACGGCGTGACCCCGCCGACGTGACGCGACGGGGAGTGATCGCGAGAGACCTGTCGGAATGAGATCGCGAGAAGTATCTCACGCCCCGCTGATCCATCCGCCGTATAAACCTCGAACCGAAGCGACCATCGATACCTCACCATCCGTGTGCCTGGGTCCCACCGTCACGACGCGACCAGACGGTGACCACTCGCCCGAGCCGGCCATGATTCCTGCACAACGGGGGAACCGCCTCGCGGTTCTCCCCACCTCGCGGCCCGACCGGCTCAATGTCGGTGGTGCGTGGTTGAGTATCTCTCATGACAGAGGAGATGCGTCCCGAGAACCGGACACCCCGGTTCACCCCCGCACGCGCCTCCCTCGACGCACTGGAAGACCGTCAACGTGCGCTCTTGGAGCGCCTGGAGGAGGGCCGCCGCGCGGAGGCCGCCCTGCACGCCGAACGACTCCGGCTGCTGGCGGAGTTCGCATCCACCGCGGACCAGATCGCTGAACTCCTCCACCCCGACCGTGTCGCGGAAGCACGGGACATGCAACGCCGCTCCCTGACCGCCGAAGTCGCGGTCGCGTTGAACGTGTCGGAACGGTTCGTGCAGATCGAGACCTGCGACGCCGAAACCGTCACCTGTCTTCCCGCCACCCTCGACGCCCTCGCGGCGGGCGACATCTCCAGGCAGCACGTCCACAAACTCGTGGTGCACCTCAACACCCTCCCCACGGAGACGTGGGAGGCGTTCGAGACCGCGGTGCTGCCCGCCGCGACCCGGTTGAACCCGGCCCGGTTCGACAACCTCGCCCGACGCATCCGGGAACGCCTCCACCCCGATTCCCTCACGGTCCGCGCCAAGCAGGCGAGGGAGGAACGTTCCGCGTGGATCACCGAAGAACGCGACGGGATGGCCCACTTCCACCTCTACGCGGCCGCGGAGAATGTGCTCGCCATCGACGCCCGCCTCCACCACCACGCCCGCACCCTCACCACCGAACCCGACGAGACCCGCACGATCCCGCAACTGCGCGCCGATGCCGCCACCGACCTCCTCCTCGGCACCGCAGCGGCCACGGGAGGCGCCGCCGTCGAACTGATGGTCACCGTCCCCGCGGCCACCCTCGCAGGAGTCTCGGACGAACCCGGCGAGTTGAACGGCTACGGGCCCATCGACCCCGACACCGCCCGGAAACTCGCCGCCGGCGCACCCGCGTTCACCCGCATCCTCACCAGACCCGACACCGGAGAAACCCTCTCCATCGGGCGGGCCTCCTACCGGCTCCCCACCGCGCTCCGCCGACAGCTCAGGATCGAAGACGAACGATGCCGGTTCCCCGGCTGCAACCGCCGCGCGATCACCGCCGACGCCGACCACACCACCGCCTGGGAAGACGGAGGCGGCACCGACCTCGACAACCTCGCCCACCTCTGCCGCCGACACCACCAACTCAAACACGCCACCACCTGGGACGCCACCCAAGACCCCGACCGCACACTCACCTGGACCAGCCCACTCGGCCAGACCACCCACACACGCCCACCCGGCCACGACCTCACCGACGCCACCCAACGCGCCCACGCCACACTCACACTCACCCGCACCCGCGCCCGCGCCCGCGACACCGACCCGCCCGACACCGACAACCCGCACCCAACCGAACGCGACGACGGGCCGGCCATGACCGCACGCGGAAGAGACCTGCTCGCCCGCATCCGCACCCCACTACCACTCCCCGAACACGCACCCTTCTGAGGGCGACGCGGCCGCGGATGTGCGCACCGACCAGCGGACGGGATGCCCACCCGACCCTTCTCGCGACCGCGACCCAGCGTCCACTGCTCGCCTGCACCGCGCAACGGCGCACCCCGGTGGGGTCTCTCGATGCGCCCGCGGCGACACCGGCCGTTCCGCGCGACGGGACATCCGCGAGCACGCGCTCGGCCCCAGCGCTGCCCACCAGCGCGCTGCCGACCAGCGCACGCCCAGCCTCAGCACGCCCAGCCTCAGCACGCCCAGCCTCAGCACGCCCGGCCTCAGCACGCCCGGCCTCAGCGCACCTGGCGGGCGCTGAACTGGAGCCGTGGGTGGGCGTAGGCCTCCTGGGTCTCGACGAGCTGCAGCTCGCGCTCGCCCGAGCGATAGGTCGCGTCGATGAGGTCGTACACACTCGACGCGGTGCGCTCGAGCGCCTGCTGCGCCGAGCCCGTCGCCCGGTAGTGGGCGGTGAACAGAGCGGCGGTGACGTCGCCCGATCCGTTGGCCTTGATGGGGATGAGGGGAGTCTGCACGATCCAGGCGCCCTCGTCGTCGACCGCGAGCATCTCGATGGTCTCGGACTCGCGGTCGGGGCGCTCGACGCTCGTCACGAGCACCGTCGACGGCCCCATCGCACGGGCGAGGTCGACCGACTCGAGCGTCGACTCGAGGGAAGCGGGCTCGGTGCCGGTGAGGTAGCCGAGCTCGAACTGGTTGGGCGTGATGATGTCGGCCACCGGCACGACACGATCGCGGAGGAGGTCGGGGATCTCCGGCGCGACGAAGCAGCCCGACTTCGCGTTGCCCATCACCGGGTCGCAGGCGTAGATCGCCGACGGGTTCGCGGCCTTGACCCGCTTCACCGCATCGACGATGACGTCGCCGATGCCCGTGCCACCTTGGTACCCCGAGAGCACGACGTCGATCTGGGGGAATACGCCGCGATCCTCGATGCCGGTGATCACGTCGCGGACATCGTCGGGCGAGATCAGCGGACCCCGCCACGCTCCGTACCCGGTGTGGTTCGAGAAGTTCACGGTGTAGACGGGCAGCACCTCGACTCCGATGCGCTGCAGCGGGAACACCGCCGCCGAGTTGCCCACATGCCCGTACGCCACGGCCGACTGGATCGAGAGGATCTTCACAGAAGGACGTTACCTCCACTCGCTCCCCGTCCGCCCACAAGAGCCCCGCGACACCAGCACCCGCACCAGCACGAGCACCCGCCCCCGGCTCAGGGCAGGCGCGCGATCCGAGCCAGCAGCTCCGCGTAGAAGGGCCCGGCATCCACCTCACGGGCGTACCAGACGTTGCGCGGCAGATCGGTGACGTGCCACCAGTCGGCGACGAGCATGCCCATGGTGAGCTCCGACCCGGTCTCCACGCGTGCGTTGATCTGCCTGCCGGGGAACAGGTCGGGGCGCAGGAGGTACATCGGCACGACGGGGCCGTGGAGCGGCGCACCGTCCCAGCCGTACTTCTCGAGGTCGAACGTCTCCGAGAAGGTGAGCAGTGCATCCACGGCCCCGCCCACCTCGTTGCCGAGCGCCGAGAACGCGTCCAGACGCACACGGGTGTTCCGCAGCTGGTGGGTCACGTCGAGCGGCAGCATCACGAGCGGCAGACCCGATCCGAGCACGATCGACGCGGCGTGCGGGTCGACGTAGATGTTGAACTCGGCGGCCGGCGTGATGTTGCCCACCTCGAAGTAGGCGCCGGCCATCATCACCACCTCGCGGATGTGCTCGGCGATGTCGGGCGCCTCCGTCAGCGCGACGGCGAGGGTGGTCATGCTCGAGAACTGCGCGATCGTGACGGAGGCGGGCGGGGCCGCACGACACATCCGGATCAGCGCCTGCACTCCGCTCTCCTCCTGGGCAGCGCCCCGGACGGGCGGGAAGTCGTACCCGTCGAGGCCGCTCTCGCCGTGCACGTGCGCCGCCGTGACCAGGTCTCGCACGAGCGGTCGGGGCACGCCCTTGAAGACGGGGATGTCATCGGCCCCGGCGAGTTCGAGCACCCGGAGCACGTTGGCGACCGTGTTGTCGACCGTGGTGTTCCCTGCGCTCGCGATGACGCCGAGCACACGGAAGTCGTCGGGCGAGGCCAGGATCGTCCAGATCGCGACGGCCTGCTCCTGCCCGGGATCGGTGATGAGGATGAGATCACGCATCGGTGCCTCCGAAGACGGGGGCGACCGCGAGCGGCCGCCCGGATGAGAGCGGATGCCGTGGGGCCCGGCGAGCCCTGACCCCACGGCAGAAGCGAGCAGAGGCGGCTAGGGCGCCGACGGCGTCTCGATCGTGATCGAGCCGTCGATGATCTGCGCCTCGATGTCATCGAGCTCGCCCTGAAGGGTCGGCGCGACCTTCGACTCGAAGTCGTGGAACGGGCTCATCAGCACACCGCCGTTCGACAGGACGCCCACGTACTCCTCGTTCGAGAACTCGCCGGACGCCGCCTTCTGCAGCACCTCCGAGATCGACTTCGGCATGTCACGCGCGATGGAGGTGAACCAGATGTCGGAGTACTCCGGGTCGCTGAGGTACATGTCGGTGTCGACCCCCACCAGCGCGATGGGCTTCGACGACTCGCGGATGGCCTGCGCGGCGCCCTGGTAGATCGGCCCGCCCACCGGCACGATCACATCCACCCCCTGGTCGAGGATGCCCTGCGAGAGCACCTTCGCGGCGTTGATGTCGCTGAAGTTGCCCGTGAAGAGCCCTTCCTGGGAGTCGGGGTTCCAGCCGATGACCTGCACATCGGTGCCCTTGACCTGGTTGTGGTACTCGACACCGCGGGCGAATCCGTCCATGTAGAGGGTGACCGGCGGGATCTGCGCTCCGCCGTACGTCCCGACCTTGCCGCTCGTGGAGTAGTCGGCTGCCGCGTAGCCGACTAGGAAGCCGGCCTGCGAGGTGTCCCACATCACGCTCTTCACGTTGTCGCCGGTGATGGAGTTGTCGTCGACCATGATGAAGTCGACGTCGGGGTTCGCCGCAGCCGCCTCCTTCGTCGCCGCTGCGAGGGCGTAACCCATCGTGACGATCGCCGTGCAGCCCTGGTCGACCAGGTTGGAGATGTTCGGGGCGTAGTCGGTCTCCGAGCTCGACTGGACGTCGATGTGCTTGGTGCCCAGCGCCTCCGCGGCGTCGGTCACACCCTGGAGGCCGAGCTGGTTGAAGCTCTGGTCGTCGAAGCCGCCCTCGTCCGAGACGATGCAGGGCAGGAAGTCGGAGGAGGCTCCGGCCGTGGTGGATCCGCCGGAGGCGGCCGGTGCGCTCGCGCAGCCCACCAGGGCGACGGCGGCGGTGAGGAGGGCTCCCGCGGAGAGCGAGAGTCGAGTCGTGGTGCGGTGGGTCATGATCACGTCCTATCGGTGATGTGGTGCGGAGGGGTTCGGATGCGGTGGTGCTGTGGCGCGCGGTCCGTTCTGCTGCAGCGGTGCGCGTGGGGGCGTCGGAGTCAGGTCATCGCGGCTCCTCCACCCAGGCGTAGATCTCCCAGATGAAGCCGTCGGGGTCGACGGCGTACGTTGACCTGGCCCCCCACTCGTAGAGAGCGGGCGGCCCCGAGAGCTGCAGGCCTCGCGCGACGAGCTCGTCGTGCGCCCCGTCGACGGCGTCGCCGGTGTCGAGCTCGATCGCGAGCATCACGTGGCCCCCGTTGCGCGTCCATCCGTCGGGCGCGGCCGCGTCAGGGAGGGGCACGTCGGACAGGGGCCTCAGCACGATCGGCAGGCCGCCTCCCTCGAACGCGATGTCACCGTGCTCCGGAGCGGGGTCGAACCCGAGCATCGAGAGGAAGGAGGCCGTGCGAGCGACGTCGGAGACGGCGAGCTCGAGCATCGTGATGCGAGGCGACCCCACCGTCAGGACCGTGGCGAAGCCGTCGGGGTCGGCCACGACGCGGCTCACGTCGTCGCCGTCGCCGACCGTGACCCGGAAGGGCAGCCCCGGACTCGACGGGTACACCGCGCCGACCGTCTCGGCGATGCTCGGCCGCATCCACATCGCGAGCCTCGGGCCGCTCTCGAAGACGAAGTCGACGAACCGCACGTTGCGCATCCGGCGTTCGAACCCGAGGTCGAGGCGGTAGAAGTCGTCTGATGCGGTGACGTCGCTGTTGACGAGGCAGATGTCGTCGAGTCTCATCGGGATCCTCCTTCGTCGGATCGGAGGTCGTCCCCACCGAAGCGGGTCGACTCCCGAGCAGATCGGTAGGCCGCTTGGGCCGGGCCGATCAACCGTTCGTTGGCGGAGCGGATCGCCGGCACGGACTCCACCCAGCGCTCCGCCTCCTCGCGGAACTCACGCAGCAGTGCGATGTCGTCGATCCGGGTGCTGTGACCCTCGCGCACGACGCACTCCCCGGCCACCCAGACCTCCACGATCGACGACGCATCCGCGCTGAACACCAGCTGCCTGACCACGTCGTGGCGAGGGGTGAAGGCGGTGTCGCGCGCGAGGTCGACGACGAGCAGGTCGGCGGGGCGACCCGGCGCGATCACCCCCGCACCCGTGCGCAGCCCCGCGGCCCCGGTGCGGGTCGCCGCGCCCAGTACTTCGGCGGCCGTGGGCCAGCTCTCCGGGTCGGATGCCGTGGTCGCCTGCCCGAGCGCCGCGGCCTTCACGGTCTCGAGCATCCGCAGCGTGTCGCTCGACGAGGCTCCGTCGGTGCCGAGCGCCAGGCGCACGCCGGCGTCGCGCATCCCGCGCCAGTCGAGCACACCCGAGCCGAGCTTGAGGTTCGAGAGCGGGTTGTGCGCCACGGTGGATCCGGCCGCGCCGAGCATCCGCCGGTCGGATGCGGTCAGCCAGATCCCGTGGGCCGCGACGAGGCGCTCGTCGAGCAACCCCAGCTCGTCCAGGTGCTCGACCGCGGTGCGCCCCCACCGCTCGCGCGCCACGTCGGCCTGCAGCCGGGTCTCGAGCAGGTGGGTGTGCACCAGGAGGTCCTGGTCGACCGCGAAGTCGTGGCATGCCCGGAGCAGATCGTCGGAGCAGCGGTGCGGAGCACTCGGACTCACCGCGTACGCCGTGCGGCCACCCGGGCGCGAGCTCGCCATCGCGATCGCGCTCGCCGAGAGCTCGAGGTAGGCGTCGATGAGCGCCGTCGACGGACGCAGAGCGCGACGGCTATCCGACAGCAGGGACGGGGCGAAGAGCTCATCGGCTCCGGGGAGGCGGTCGACCATCGCGATGTCGGCGACCGCCCCGGTGCAGACAGCCCGGATGCCCAGGCCGTCGTAGGCGGCGAACACCTGCGCCATCGACTCCGGCGACTGGGCCGGGAGCTCGCCGACGTCGTCGAGCACCGCGGTCGCCCCTCCTCGGAGCGACTCCAGGGCGGCGATCGCCGTGCGCAGGTAGACGAGTCGATCGGGCAGGGGCTCGACCCCGAGCGGCGGGTAGCTGACGAGGGTCCAGAGCTCGAGCGGCAGTCGCTCGCTCGTTCCCCGGAACAGGATCTCCCAGGAGTGGGTGTGCGCGTTCACCAGTCCCGGGAGGATGAGGAGATCGCGGCCGTCCCGGACGTTCGTGCCGTCGGGCACGTCGAGCCCGAGCCCGACGGCGGCGATGACCCCGTCGTCGACTAGCAGGTCGGATCGCCGCGGGCGGGCGCCATCGGGTGTCTCATCCATGGTCAGGACGAGCGCGTCGCGCCAGAGGGTGGGCATGGGTCTCCTAGGAAGGGTGGGCGCGGTCGACGTGCGATCGGCGCGCTGAGGATGCGGAGGTGCGGATCTCTCCGTGTGATGCCCCGTGCTTCCCGGCGGCGACGCGTCGGGGACGGGTGGGCCTGCACGGGAGCCCGGCCTCCCGCTCGGTCGCTCGGCCGTCCGGCTCCGCGGCTCGGTCGGCGCCCGAGGGGTCGCGAGACGGAGGCGCAGGCGCCACGGCCGAGCGATGCGGAGGAGGCCCGGAGAGAGGTGTCATCGCGCGGTCAGGGGGTGGGCGCCCGATGGGCACACCTCTCCCCCGACGCGGGGCGCGGTCAGGAGTTGAAGGAGAAGACGGCGGTGTTGTGATGACCGCTCTGTCGACGCAGGCAGAACCAGGGGCAGAAGCCCTCGGTCTCGTGCGCGTACGTCATGCAGTCGACGCTAGCGACGCCGTGTGTCGCGCGTGTTTCCTCCGTCGAAAGCTCATGTGACGAGGCGGAACGCCAGGTCGGCCGCCGAAAGGTACGCCCACAGGGAAGACGAGCCGTATAGACGGCCATCGACGCGCTGAGCGTACCTTTCTGCAGCCACGACCCTGTGCCCGACCGCCGTCAGGCCCCGATCGCCCCCACAGACAGCTTGCGCGCCGGCACCGCACGGGCGGAGAGCAGCGGCGCGAAGAACGCCGCGAGCTCATCGGTCGCGGTGAGCGGCAGCACGGCCGAGACGTACTGGTCCGGCCGCACGACGACGATGGCGCCGTCACGGCTGATGCTGCGCGCGTCGAAGATGTCGTCGGCGGGCGCCGCGGCGTACACCTTCTCGTAGTCGATGAGCCCGAACGGACCGACCCGCGGCAGGAAGGCGGCCGGCACGGCGGCGCCCAGGTCCACCTCGGAGTGCGGCTGCTGGTAGACCACCTTCACGTCGAACCAGGAATCCGGATCCGCGTCGGCGGGTGTCGCAGCCAGCGGCGAGGACGGCGAGGCCGCCAGCCACTCCGCGAGCGCGCGCACAAGCCCCGGCTCGCCCGCGACCGGTGCCGCCGCATCCGCGAACACGTAGATGCGCCACCGCCCGTCGGCGCGGGCGTGGTGGCCGAGGTGCACCGGGTTGCCGTCGCAGACGCGCATCACCGGGGCGGAGCGGAAGCGCTTCCCCACCGGGAATCCCGGGGCGAGCTCCTGATGCGTCGCCTCTGCCGTGATGAGCGACGGCGAGTACTCGGTCATGAACCCGGCGGGGAACTCGGCGGTGCGCACGTAGAAGTCCTCGAGCTCGGAGGGGCTCGGCAGGTCCTCCGGCTTCGCCGCCATGAGCGCCGACCACTCCTTGTCGAAGTCGATCAGGTTCTGCGCCACGACCTGCCGCTCGGCGCTGTACGTCGACAGCAGCGCCGCCGGGCTGCGGCCCTCGAGCACGTGGGCGAGCTTCCATCCGAGGTTGAAGCCGTCCTGCATCGACACGTTCATGCCCTGCCCGGCCTTGGCGCTGTGGGTGTGGCAGGCGTCGCCGGTGATGAACACGCGCGGTGTGCGGCTGCCGAGGTCGGCGGGGAGCACGTCGTCGAACCGATCGGTGACTCGGTGCCCCACCTCGTAGACGCTGTGCCAGGCGACGTCCTTCACATCGAGCGTGTACGGATGCAGGATCGCGTTCGCCTGGGCGATGATCTGGTCGAGGCTGGTGCGCCGCACGGCCCCGTTGTCGTCGGCGGCGACCTCGCCGAGGTCGACGTACATCCGGAACAGATAGCCGCCCTCGCGCGGGATCAGCAGGATGCTGCCGGCCTCCGACTGGATGGCGCACTTGGTGCGGATGTCGGGGAAGTCGGTGACGGCGAGCGCGTCCATGACACCCCAGGCGTGGTTGGCCTGGTCGCCGGCCAGCGTGCAGCCGATCTGCTCGCGCACGCGGCTGCGGGCTCCGTCGCATCCGACCACGTACTTCGCGCGGACCACCCGCTGCGCACCCTCGTCGGGCCCCGCCGTGCGGGCGAGCGTGACGGCGACCGGATGCTCAGCGGCGTCGTCGACCTCGAGGCTCACGAACTCCCAGCCGTAGTCGGGCGTCATGCGGGCGGGCGAGCGGCGCATCACGTCGCCGAAGTAGTCGAGCACCCGCGCCTGGTTGACGATGAGGTGGGGGAACTCGCTGACGCCGAGCTCGTCGTCGAGCGGCCGAGCAGTGCGGACGATGCGCGACGGGTCGGCCGGGTCCGGCTTCCAGAAGCACATCTCGGTGATGCGGTACGCCTCCTGGATGATCTGCTCGGCGAAGCCGAACGCCTGGAACGTCTCGACGCTGCGGGCCTGGATGCCGTCGGCCTGACCGATCGCGAGCCGCCCCGGCCTGCGCTCGACGATGCGTGTCGTGATGTCGGGGAACTGCGACAGCTGTGCCGCGGTGATCATGCCGGCGGGGCCGGTGCCGACGATGAGGACGTCCATCTCGTCGGGCAGCTCCTCGGGCCGGTCGATGCCCGTGCCCGCGGCATCGTGGATGCGGGGATCGCCCGAGACGTAGCCGTGGTGGTGGAACTGCATGGGGCTCTCCTCACATCGTCGTGATCGCCGGCGTCCGGCCCTTGAGCCGACGTCCCGTTCTATTATCGAACGCCTTGTTCGAATATCGCGCACCCAGATTAGCATCGGAGCGCCCCGATGGGGAGGCCTCCCCATCGCATGCCCGCCGAGGTCCGTCTACGGTCGAAGGGTGATCATCTGGACCCGCTGGGGCATCTTCGCTTTCCTGTTCGCCGGCGTCGGCATCGGGCTCGGCTTCCTGATGAAGGCCGCGCTCGGGATCGGCCGGGTGACCGAATCGTCCGTCACGGGCATCTTCGTGGGGCTGGGGCTCGTCATCGCCGCCGTGGGGCTGTTCTTCTTCGACAGGTTCGTCGTGCGTGCGCACCTCGACAAGCCGCGCCGACTCACCTTCACCCGACCCCTCGCCCAGCCGTACACTCACCCCGATGGCCGAGTGCAGACGCACGAGGTGGTGCCCGCCGTCGATCCCCAGTCGGGTCAGCCCCTGGTGGTGGCGCCGCGCTCCTCGCTGTTCTTCATCCCGCTGCGCTTCTGGCCGTACATCCTGGGCGTGCTGGGCGTGCTGATCCTCGCCGTCAACTTCGTGGTGTTCCTGGCTCGCTGACCGCGGCGAGCACCACCGGGTCCTCGCATCCTTTCGCGAAACCGCGGATCCGCCGGTCGATGTCGCGCTGCAGGATCGCGCGGCCGATGCGCTCCGCGAGCGGCGCGAGCCACCGCGGCCTGCAGGTGAAGTTGTAGCGCCAGACGGCGAGGGTACGCGAGTCGTCGCCGTCGACCGGCGTGAACCGCCACCCGCCCGCGAGGCGTTCGAAGAACCACGAGCCCTTCGTCATCTTCATCCCCACGTTCGACGGCGGATGGTACGAGACGTACTCGCTCACCATGCGGAAGCCGAAGCGCTGCACCGTGAAGGTCCGCACGCCCTTCGAGGGGACGGTCGCGCCGTCGAGGAGGTGCTGGCGACGGATGAACGGATCCCACCGCATCCGCACGTCGCCCGTCGTCTGCGACACGGCGAAGGCGACCTCGGGGCTCACGGGCACGATGCAGCGGGACTCGACGACGGGCACACCCCCACTCTGGCGCGGACCGCGGCCGACGGCGATGGCGCGGTCTGTCGAAGCGTGAGACGGTGGAAGGCATGTTCAGCCTCGAGCCCACGCATCTGCTGATACTCCTGGTCATGCTGGCGGTGGCTGTGCTCTGGGTCTGGGCGATCGTCAGCATCGCCCGCACTCCGGGCCTCACCACCGCCGAGCGAGTGATCTGGATCCTGGTGGTGCTGATCCTGCCCCTGCTCGGCACGATCGGGTGGTTCGCGTTCGGGCGACGCAGCGGCACCCGATCCGCCTGAGGGTGCCGACCCGCAGCGGTCAGGCGGGAGCGCCTCGCAGCCACCGACGTGCTTCGCGCGGGTCGAGCACGGGAGCGGCCCCCAGCAGCTCGGCCGTGTAGGCGGTCTCCGGCGCGGAGAAGAGCCGGTCCGTCGGGGCGCTCTCGACCACTCGGCCGGCCCGCATGACGTACGTGCGCTCGGCGACCTTCTTCACCACGGGCAGGTCGTGCGTGATGAAGAGGTACCCGATGCCCCAGCGCTCGCGGAGGTCCTCGAGGAGGGTGAGTATGCCCGCCTTGACGGCGACGTCCAGGGCCGAGACGGCCTCGTCCGCGATGATGATCGAGGGGTTCAGGACGAGGGCGCGCGCGATCAGCACACGCTGGCGCTGCCCGCCGCTCAGCTGATGGGGGAACCTGTCGGCGAAGGTCCCGGTGGGGAGGAGGTCGACGCTCGCCAGAGCCTCGTCGACCTTCTCGTCGACCGCGGACCTCCGCTTCGCCAGACCATGCAGACGGATGACCTCCGCCAGGGTTCTGCGAACGGTCTTGCGTGGGTTGAGAGCGGCGGACGGATCCTGCAGCACACACTGCACCGACGACCGGAACGCCATCCGCTGGGCCCTCGTCATCGCGGTGAGAGGCACTCCGTCGTACGTCACCTGTCCGCTGCTCGGCGCCATGAGGCCGAGCATCATCCGCGCCACCGTGCTCTTGCCGCTTCCGCTCTCGCCGACGATCGCGGTGAAGTCACCGGGACGCACGGCGACGGTGACGTCGTCGACCGCCTTGCGCTGTGATCCGCGACCGCCGAAGACCTTGCTGATGCCGTCGGCTCGCAACTCGATGGTCATGACCGTCCTCCCCCGTAGGTGCCCGTGTACAGTTCCGGCCCGTCGTCCGAGAGGCTGCGCACGCAGCGCAGGAGATCCCTGGTGTAGTCGTGTCGGGGATCGTCGAAGATCTGCTCCGTCGTGCCCTCCTCCACGATCTCGCCGCGGTACATCACGTACACACGGTCGCAGAGCCCCGCGACCACTCCGAGATCGTGCGTGATGAGCAGGAGCGCGGTCTGCAGTTCGGAGACGCTCGTGTCGAGCGACCGCAGGACGCGGCGCTGCACCGTCGCGTCGAGCGCGGTGGTCGGCTCGTCGGCGATCACGAGCTCGGGCGCCTTCGCGAGCGCGATGGCGATGAGGATGCGCTGTCGCATGCCACCGCTCAGCTCGAAGGGGAAGCGACGAGCCAGCTCCGCCGCGCCGTCGAGCCCGGCGAGCTCCATGAAGCGGTGCGTCGCGGCCCAGGAGTGATCGTCCGAACGTCCGCGCTGCAGGGCCTCGCGGACCTGGCGGCCGACCCGCATCGTGGGGTTGAGGAAGCTCGACGGATCCTGGAAGACCATGCCGACCCGCTTCGAGCGGATCCCATCCCAGGTGCGCGAGGGCGCCCCGACCATCTCGACGTCGCGGAACCGGATGCTCCCGCCCACGCGGACCCGCGGCGACTGAGGGAGCAGCCCCGCGATGGCGCGGACCGACACGGACTTGCCCGAACCGGACTCGCCGACGATCCCCACCCGCTCTCCGGCGCGCACCGTGAGGTTGACGTCCCTCACGGCCTGGACGGAGGTGGTGCGCCCGGTGGGAAGGCTGACGCTGAGCCCGGTGACCGTGAGCAGCGGCTCATCGCTCATGGAGGCCCCTTTCGAGGACAGAGCCGGGTGCGCCCCGGCGACGCGCCCGGTCATTTGACCCGATCCAGGGTGGGATTGAGGCTGTCGTTGAGGGTGTCGCCCAACATGTTGGCGGAGAGGACGACGAGGAAGATGGCCGCACCCGGGAAGAAGGTCAGCCACCAGGCCGTCTGCATGTAGCTCTGGGCGTCGAAGAGGAGGGCACCCCAGCTCGGGCGATTGGCGTCGCCCAGGCCCAGGAAGGCGAGTCCGGACTCGGCGAGGATGGCCCGGCCCACCGTCAACGTCGTCGCGACCAGCACGGGAGGGAACACGTTGGGAAGGACATCGGACCAGAAGATCCGGAGCGAATGGAAGCCCGCCGCGCGCGCCGACTCGACGTAACCGAGCTCGCGGACGCGCATGCACTCCGCCCTCACGATGCGGGCCACCGCCGGCCACATGGTGAAGCCGAGGATGACGACGATCAGCGGGAGGCTCGCACCGAGGATGGCGACGGTGACCAGGGCCAGGATGATGCTCGGGATGACCTGGAAGAACTCGGACACCCGTTTGAGGACGGCGTCCGCGATCCCACCGTAGAACCCGGCGAGACCCCCGACCAGCACGGCGATGGTGAGACAGATGGCGGCCACGGCCACGCCGACGAGCAGGGAGCTCTGGCCGCCGATGGCCATCCGCGCCAACAGGTCCCGGCCGAGGGAGTCGGTGCCGAGCAGGTTCGTGCCGTCCGGGCCGGAGAGCACGGCGAAGGCGGTGGAGCGCGGATCAGCGGTGACGAGGGGCCCGAGGAAGCTGAACCCCGCGAGGAGGACGAGGACGCCGAGGTAGATCCACGTCGAGGGCTTCCGGAAGAACTCGCGGGCGGCGCTGCGTCGACGGGGTCCCTGGACTCGGATGGTCGACGACTGGACGTGCACGGCCGAGGTGACGGTGGTGACGGGCTCGGTCATGATCGCGCGCCCTCCAGCCGGTGACGGGCCCGGATGCGCGGGTCGACGAGTCCGTAGACCACGTCGGTCAGGATGTTGACGAGGACGACGGTGATCGCGACCACCAGCAGGATCCCCATGACGACCATGTTCTCTCCGGTCTGGATCGAGGTGTAGAGGAGCATCCCCATGCCGGGCCAGCCGAAGACCTTCTCGACCGTGACCGCACCGGCGATGGTGAAGCCGAGGCTGTACCCGATGATCGAGACCATCGGCAGCATCGAGTTGAGCAGCCCGTGGCTGCGGAGCACGCCGAAGGGCGACAGGCCCTTCGAGCGGGCGGTGTCGATGTAGTCCTCGCCGAGCACGCCGATCATCGTCGAGCGCATCACCCGGGCCTTGAACGCCAGTTCGGGCACCGCGAGCGCGATGAGGGGGAGCACGAAGTACTGCGGCGAGAAGCCCGGGGATCCGTAGGACGACATGCCCTGTGCGGGAAGCCAGCCCAGCGTCACGGCGAACAGCATGATGAGCAGCAGCGCCAGCCAGAAGCTCGGGATGGAGAAGCCGGCGACCGCGGCGAACGAGATGGCGCCGTCCTTCACCTTCGACCGCGTCCTCGCCGCCGCGGCCCCCAGCAGGATCCCGCCGACGGACGAGATCACGAGGCTCGGGATCGTCAGGGCGAGGGTGTTGCCCAGACGTCCCAGGATGAGCTCGGCCACCGGCTGCCTGTTGGCATAGGAGTAGCCGAGGTTGCCCGTGAGGATGTTGCCGATGTACGAGAGGAAGCGCTCGGGGAGGGGCCGATCCAGGCCGTACGTCTCGGTCATCTGCCGTCGGAACTCGTCCGAGACGGGCACCTGACCGACGAGGGCCTGGATCGGATCCCCTGGCGCGAGCTCCAGGAGGAGGAACATCACGAGGATCACGACGAAGATCAGGATCGCGGATGACGCGATCAGCTTCGCGTAGTGCGTGAGCCAATGCATGCTCACTCCTTCCAAGAGACGGGACGGGGCTACTTCGCGCGGAGCGCGCCCCAGCTCCAGACGTCGGTGCTGTTGAACTCGTCGATGCCGTCCCACTTGTCGGCCCGGTAGGACGTGATCTGGTTGTACGAGATCAGCGGTGCGGTCCCCATGACCTCGGCGACGGCGTCCGCGGCATCCTTGAAGGCGACGAGACGTTCACCGGGATCCGAGACCACCGTGGTCGCGGCGAAGGCGGCGTCGATCCCCTCATCGCACACGCTGGTCGGATTGCGGTAGTTGCCGTTGTCGGGGTTGCAGATGAAGGCGCGGGCGACACCGAGGCTCGGGTCCGCGTAGGCGCCCAGCGACTGCAGCGCGAGGTCGAAGCCGTGCTTGCTGTACACGGTGTCCGCGAAGACCTGGGTGTCCTGGCCCACGACGTTCACCTGCACGCCGATGCCGGCGAAGCTCGTCTTGATGAGGTCGGCGGTGGACGCCCACGCCGCGTCATCCGTGCGGTAGACCAGGGTGAGCGGGAAACGCGTCCCGTCCGCTTGCTCCGGGTAGCCCGCCGCGTCGAGGAGCTTCCCCGCCTCGGTCGGGTCGTAGTCGAACTCCTGGGTGAAGTCGGTGGAGGGGTCGATGGCCCAGGTCACCTGGTTCGGGACCGGCGACTTCGAGGGCGTGCCGTTGCCGAGGAACACCTTCGACGCGATCTCGTCTCGGTCGATCGCGTGATACAGCGCCTGCCGCACGGCGGGATCCTGGAGGACCGGAGACGCGGTGTTGAAGAACCCGTAGAGGTGCTCCGCCATGACCGCCTTGTCGAACGCGAAGCGCTGATCCGATTGGAGGGTCTCGACCTGGTTGAGCGGGAGCATCGTCGCGAGGTCGACCTCGCCGCTCTGGAAGGCCAGTGCGCGCGCGTTCGAGTCCGGCATGATCCGGAAGACGACGCGGTCGGCGTCACCCTGCTCGCCCCAGTAGTCGGCGTTGCGCTCCACCACGACCGAGTCGCCGCTGGTGAACGACTCGAACTTGTACGGGCCCGTGCCCACCGGGGTGAGGTTGTACGGGTTCGTGGCGATGTCGGTGCCCTCGTAGAGATGCGCCGGCAGCATCATGTGTCCGGCGAGAGCCTGGATGAAGGGCGCGAACGGCGTCTTCAACGTGATGACGGCGGTCTCGGGATCCGGGGTGTCCGTCTTCTCGTAGACCGCGGCGATGGGCGCTCCGAGCGGATGGATGGGGATGACCTGGTCGAAGTAGAACTTGACGTCCTCCGAGGTGAAGTCCTCACCGTCGTGCCACTTCACACCGGGCCGCAGGTGCAGCGTGAACTGCGTCGAGTCGCTGTTCGACTCCCACGACTCGGCCAGGTCGGGCTGGACCTCGTAGTCGGAGTCGAGGTTGACGAGCGGGTCGAAGATCGAGCGTCCGACGAACGTGGCCGAGCTCTCGTTGGTCACGCCGAGGTTGAACTGGGCCGGGTTGGCCGGGATGCCCACGACGAACGTGTGCTCGCCTGCGGGGGCGGCGCCGCCGGAGGGCGAACAACCGGCGAGAGCGACGGCCGCGACGACGGCCGTGGCCGCGAGGAGCCATGTCTTTCTTTTCACGGGGACTGCTTTCTCTTCAGGTGGTGCTTCGGTGGACCGGAGAAGTGGAGCTGCCTGGGGATTCAGGCGAATGCCCGTCCCGCCGCTTCGGGCAGGGTGGGCGAAGCTCGGCGGGACATCTCGATCGCCCCTGCCCAGCACGAGGCGGCGCCGAGCTGAGCTGCGAGCATGGGGATCGCCCTGCCGTGCTCCGTCGTGATGAGCGAGCGCGCGACGCCTACGGCGCGCTCGCGGTAGTCGTCCACGCCGGAGCCGAGACCTCCGCCGATGACGACGGTGGAAGGGTCGTAGATGAGGACCATCGAGGCGATGAGAGCGCCGAGGTGGTAGGCCGCGTGCTCGATGACGGCCGCGGCCCGACTGTCGCAGTCGAGCGCCGCCGCCACGACAGGCCTCGCGTCCCGTGCATCCGGACCCGAGAACGCGCGGGCCAGACCGGGCCCGGAGCAGATCTTCTCGACGTCCACGATGTCGCAGTCGGCACGCGCGCACCGCGCGGGCGGCGTGTAGCCGCTGAAGTACGCCGAGTTGTGCGCACCGTGCAACGGGGTGCCCTCAATGACGAAGCTGTGCGATACCCCGGTACCGACGGTCACGTAGAGCAGTTGGTCGGACCCGCGTCCTGCGCCGAGCGCCTGTTCGCCCACGGCTCCTGCCGCGGCGTCGGCGAAGACCTCCGCCGGCCTCCCGGGCCGGCTCAGCAGGTCGGCGAGCACCTGGCCCTTCCAGCCGAACCATCCACGCGGATCGCGCAGAGCCCCCGACGAGTCGAAGGTGGTCGCCACTGAGACGGCCAGGCGCGTGGCGTCGACGACCGGCGCCTGCGAGACGAGCCGCTCGATCGTCGCGATGTTGGCTTCGCCGTCGTATGGAGTCGTCGGCGCCGTCCCCAGCGAGACGAGTGCTCCCCTGTCGTCGATGAACCCGGCCGCGATCTTCGTGCCGCCGATGTCGACGCCGACGGTGCGAGCGCCGTGCACGTCAGTTGCCGAGGACAAGGACGTCCTCGTCCGTGACGGAGTGCGAGGTGTAGCGGAACTCGCCGATGGTGAGCCCGGCCTGCTCGCCCCAGGTGTACGCCAGGAAGGTCGCGGCGAGGATGCTGATCAGCGCGGCGAGCTCGTCACCGGCACGGATGGGGACCTCGGCATCCTCGGGCCCGACCACGATGACCCCGGGGACGATGGCCTTGAGGGCCTCGGCGAACGATCGGTCCAGCTGAGCGGCCCGGCCGTCCGATGCCGCGAACACCACGCTCAGCTGTGCGGCGTCGATGGCCTCGATGGGCCCGTGACGGTAGGTGCTCGGGTCCCAGGCCGACGCGCTCACGCGGGCGATCTCCCGGGTGATGAGCGTTCCCTGCTCCGCCGTTCCGCGGAAGATGCCGCGTCCGAAGAACTCCACGTATCCGGGCGCCTCGGGCGCGAGCGCGACGACCTCGTCGAGCCGGCTCAGCACATCCTGTGCCGCGTCGGCCGCAGCCCCCCAGTCGGCCTCCGGCTCCCCTGCGGCGACCAGGGCCAGTCGGTAGAGCGTGGAGTAGGTGGCGATCCACGGCCCGAAGGGGACGCGCATCTGCCTGGTGAGCGCCTGGTCGACGACGGCCGAGCACACACGCGCCAGCTCGCTGTCGGGGTGGTTGGTGATGCAGACGAGCTTCTGGAAGCCGAGCGAGGCCAGCCTCTCGGCGGCGCGGATGGTCTCCACGCTGGTTCCGCTCTGCGAGATGAAGACGACGACCTCCTCAGGATCGGCGCTCACCTCCTGGACGTGCAGCAGGTGCGAGGCGAGCTCGACCCTGGCATCGATGCCCCTCGCCAGGAACGCCTCCGCCGCGGAGCTCGCCGCGTTGTACGACCCACCCATCGCCACGAATCGCAGCGTTCTCGCGGAGCGCACCATGTCGACCACGGGAGCGGGGAGGGGCCTCGAGGCGACCTCCCGGATGGTCGCGGGCACGTGCTCGAAAAGGGAGGGAAACTTCATGTCGCTCTTTCGTCGCTCATTCGTTCGATCGGTTGACGAACAATATAGGACGCTCGACGGATGCCGCGCAACAGGAGCACGGGAATGGCATCTGATAGCTTCCTCAACAGCCAGGGAGGGCCAGGGGTGAATCGACAGACCGGCGGCACGCCGTCCGAGAGCGCAGCGAAGATGCTCGCCGCGTTGATCGCTCGTGGAGCACAGAGCAGACCCGAGATGAGCAAGGCGACAGGCATGTCGAAGCAGACCGTGTCGCTCGCCATCGCAGAGCTCGAGGACGAGGGGTTCGTCACGGCGTCGGCCATCCAGCAGGGACAGCTCGGTCGATCGGCGACCGTCTACGACGTGGCGCCCCGCGCCGGATGGCTCCTCGGGATCGACATGGGGTCGACCCACATCAGGGTCGCGGCCAGCAGCATCACCGGCCATCTCATCCTCGAACGCGAGCGCGCCGTCCCCGACGCGCCGAACAGGGCCAACGCGGACATGGCGGCGCAAGCCCGTGACGTGATCGCGTCCGTCGTCAGCGATCTCGAGCCCCGACACGGCCCGCTCCGTGCGGCGTGCCTCGCCCTGTCGCGAGCGGTGGCCGAGCTGAGGGATTGGCAGGAGCAGCCCCCGGCCGACCTGGCGGCCGGCGACCTCCCGCAGATCGTCGCCGAGCTGGCCATCCCCGAGGGCATCGCGGTGTACGCCGAGAACAACGTCAACTGCGCAGCGGTGGGCGAGCTCAGGCACGGCTGCGCCGTCGATCGCATGGACATCGCGTACCTTCAGGTGGGCGTGGGGCTCGGAGCGGGCATCATCGCCGACGGTCGCGTCCTGCGCGGGGCGTGGGGCCACGGCGGCGAGCTGCGCAAGCTGCCGCTTCCGTTCCTCGGACCGAGCGAGGGATCGATCGGCAGCCAGGACGTCCTGTCGTCCGAGGGCCTCATCCGGCTCTACAACTCGAGCCGGGGCGATGAGGGCGGCACCGACGCCACCTCGTCGACGGAGGTCTTCGATCGAGCACAGCAGAGGATGCCGCGAGCGAGGAAGGCGATTCAGGATGAGGCCACCGGCCTGGCGTTCCTGGCCGCCGCCCTGATCGCGACCGCCAGCCCCACCATGGTCATCGTCGGCGGCGGCATGGGCCGCAACAGGGAGCTCCTGGCGCTGATCGAGGAGCAGGCCGCCGGCTGGGGACTCGACGTGCCCATCCGCCACGGCGACCTCGCCGAGGCGGCGACGGTGGCCGGCGCGGCGGCCATCGCCGCCGAGCAGTTCCTCATGGATCTCCTCGGCGCTCACGCGGCGTCCGCGATCTCCGGCTACCGGTCTCGGTGGTCCATGCCGACGGCCTGAGGGCCGAGAATGGGGAGGTGATCGAGCTCCGCCCCGCTCGCGAGAGCGACGCCGCCGGCATGGCCGAGGTGCAGAACGCCATCCACCGCGCGGGGCTCCGGGCGAACCCGGTCGACGAGGCCTTCGTGCGTGAGCGCTACCTCGCCGTGGAGCACACGATCGCCTGCACCGTCGCCGAACTGGATGGCCGGATCCTCGGCTTCCAGTCGCTCAAGCGCGCCTGGCCCGGCAACCCCTACGACGTGCCGGAGGGGTGGGGCATCATCGGCACGCACATCCACCCCGAAGCCGGCAGGAACGGCCTCGGGCGACGCCTCTTCACGGTCTCGCGAGACGCGGCGGAGGCCGCTGGGGTGCGTCACATCGACGCGAGCATCGGGGCCGACAACGCGCCCGCCCTGGCGTACTACTCGGCGATGGGGTTCGTCCCCTACCGACGGAACGGGGACGTCATCCCGCACCGTCTCGACCTCTAGGGCGCGCACACGGTTCGCCGCGGCGGGCGTGCGATGATGTGCGACGTCGGAGGGAGGGCCGTGGAGCAGAGCGTGTCGAGGCGCCGAGCCGCCGGTGCCCTCCTCGCGGGCGCCCTCGTGCCGGGCTCGGGTCACCTCGTCGTAGGCGCGCGCTCGACGGGCGCCCCGCTCACGGCGCTCTCCGCCGGGCTGCTGCTCTCGGCCGTGCTCCTGGTGGCGCGGCTCGCGTCGTCTCCGCTCGATGCGGTCGCCTTCGGCGCCGCCACAGACGGGCTCGGGATCGCGGGCATCGCCGCGGTGGCGTGGCTGCTGTACGTCGCGGCCGTCACGGCCGACCTGGTGCGTCGGCTGCGGATGCGCTCCGCCGCGCCCCGGCGGCTCTCGCTCGCGGCCGTGGCGGTCCTCGTGATCCCCGCCCTCGCCTGCGGCGCGATCTCCGCCTCGGCGTTCACCGGGCGCGGCATCGTGTCGTCGGTGTTCGGCGGCGACGCCGGGCTCGAGGCTCACGACGGGCGCTACAACATCCTCGTGGTCGGCGCCGATCGAGCCCCAGGCCGCTCGATCGTGCAGCCCGACAGCATCACGGTCGTCAGCGTCGACGCCCGGACCGGCCGGACCGCCGTCATCGGCGTCGACCGCACCACCCAGAACTTCCCCTACCCGGCCGGCTCGGTGATGGCCGCGCAGTTCCCCTCGGGCAACCGCTGCCTCTCCGGCTGCCACCTCAACTACACGTATCAGTACGGCGTCGAGCATCCCGACCTCTGGCCCGACTCCCCCGACGCGGGGCTCACCGCACTCACCGAGGCGGTGGAGGGCTACACCGGTCTCTCGATGAGCGGCCACGTCTACGTCGAGCTGGACGCGTTCATCCGACTCATCGACGCCCTCGGCGGCGTGACCGTCGACGTGCAGGCCGAGGTGCCGCGGATCGGCGTGCCCGACGTCGGCAGCGACGAGCTCTCCGTCGCCGGCCCGCCGATCGAGCCCGGTGTGCAGCACATGGACGGCGAGACCGCCCTCTGGTTCGCCCGCTCGCGCTACGCCAGCTCGAACGCCGACCGCATGCAGCGGCAGTCGTGCATCCAGCAGGCCCTGCTGAAGCAGCTCGACCCCGGCACGGCCCTCTCGGTGTTCCTCTCGCTCGCGGGCACGACCGAGGGACTCTCCACCGATCTCTCCCCCGCCGGGCTCGGCACACTGGCCGCGCTCGCCGAGGGTGCCCGCAGCCAGCCTCTCGATCGGGTCGAGCTGACCAAGCCGCTCGTGCAGCCCCTGCAGCCCGACCTCGACATCGTCGCCGGGGCGATCCGGTCGGCGGTGCACCCGGGGTCGGATGCGGCGGCCCCGGCCGGTCCCGCCGACAGCTCGCCTCCTGCGTCGGGTGGGCTGGGGGCGATCCTGGCGGAGGGCGCAGGGGACGAAGGCAGCGCCTCCGCCCAGCCTGTCTGCTCCGTGCCGTGACCGGCCGCACTGTGCCGTAACCGAGGGTGAAATAGCACCAGACGGCTTGACGGTGGCTGAGTCTTGGGGCAGTCTGAGAGAACTCCCAGGCTCAGTCCTGGATTGCTCTGCCATCGATCTAGGGGGAAATTCGACCGATGTCGACTCTTTCACGTTCTTTCAGCCGCGTCCTCGTGGCCTCCGGCGCCGCGCTGGCGCTCGGCTCCATCTCTCTGCTCGGCGCCTCCGCGGTTCACGCGGATGGGGCCGGCGACCGCACCTTCGAGGTGAACTCCGGCCAGATCGTCATCCAGCTCGGCGAGGAGTTCGCGGGCTACTCGGTCGAAGTGACTGCACCGGTCCCCGACGGCAAGGGCAACGTCATCGTCGAGTCGGACGACGTCAAGCCCGATGCAGCCGACGGCTACTACGCTCAGGTCACGAACCTGGCCGGCCCGGTCGCGGTGCAGCTCGTCAACAACTCCGCTGGGCCGACCAACGACGCCGTCCCGAATGAGGACGCGCCCGAGCTCGAGGCCAACGCCGCGATCTACCGCGGCACCACGGTGGTCTACGCCTACGAGGACGGCGAGTTCATGCTCCAGGGCGACGCCCCGACGTCCCCGGCTCCCGACTCGGCCGACCTGCAGTACCTGGTCGCGGTGAACACCTACACCTTCACGCCGACGAGCTTCGAGAAGGGCAAGTCCTTCACGATCAAGTTCCGCGACATCGTGTCGCTGACCGACGGCAAGCGTGTCGGCGAGCAGGAGCCCCGTGACGTCGACTTCTACGGTTACAGCGCACCGAGCTTCATCTCGTCCGGCTCGATCGTGAACGGTGAGATCGACTTCGTCGTCCCGGCCGAGTTCACCAACGACGCGCACGACATCGTCGCATTCGACGAGTTCGGCCGCGCGAACCTCGCCGTGAGCCTCGCCGGTGGCACCACCGCCCCGGTCGACCCGGCCCGCCCCGCGCTGGCCAACACGGGTGCCGGTGACCAGACCGGCGCGATCGCCCTCGGCGCGGGCGTCCTCGCCCTCGGCGTCATGGCCGTCGCCGGTGGCCTCGTGCTCCGCCGCCGCACCGCGGAGTAACCCGGCCCCTGCCGACCAGCGAGAAGGCGCCCTTCCGACCCGTTCGGAAGGGCGCCTTCTCGCGTCCGGGCGCATGGTGCTCGCGTCTCGGCGGGCTGTTGGCGGTGTCGGCGGGGCGTGGAAGACTGCGAGGATGCTGCTCGCCGAGATCGTGCGCACCCTCGACGGGGTCACCGCCACACGATCGCGGCTGACCAAGGTCGACCTCCTCGCCGAGCTGCTCACCCGCCTCCAGCCCGACGAGATCGTGCCCGTCATAGGGATCCTCATCGCGGCTCCGCGACAGGGCCGGCTCGGCATCGGGTGGCGCACGCTCAGCGGCGTCGAGGCCGGCCACGCCGACGCCGCGACGCTCCAGGTGGCCGACGTCGACGCCGCGTTCACCGAGCTCGCCTCGGCCGGCGGGTCCGGGTCGACGGCCGCCCGGCTCGCGACGCTGACCCGGCTCGCGGAGCGGGCCACCGCATCCGAATGGGATCTGCTACAGCGTGTGGTCTTCGGCGAGCTGCGCACGGGAGCGCTCGAGGGCGTGCTCCTCGACGCGATCGCCCGCGCCTCGGGCGCCGACGGGCCCGTGGTCCGCCGGGCGGCGATGCTCTCGGGCGACCTCCGCGAGACCGCGCTGCTCGCCCTCACCGAGGGGTCGGATGCGCTCGCCGCCGTCGGACTCGTGGTCGGGCGGCCGGTGCTGCCGATGCTCGCGTCCACGGCCTCGACCGTCGAGGAGGCGATCGGCGTCTCCGGCCCGGCCTCGGTGGAGTACAAGCTCGACGGCGCCCGCATCCAGGTGCACAAGCACGGCGACGAGGTGGGCGTCTACACCCGCACCCTCGCCGACATCACCCGGCGCGTGCCCGAGCTGGTCGAGATCGTGCGACGCCTGCCCGCCGCCGACGTGATCCTCGACGGCGAGACGCTCGCCCTCGACGAAGACGACGCGCCCCGCCCCTTCCAGGACACGATGGCGCGCTTCGGGGCGGAGCGAGCGTCCGAGATCGCCCTGCGTCCGTGGTTCTTCGACATCCTCCACCTCGACGGCCGCGACCTGCTCGACGAGCCGCTGAGCGTCCGCCGCACCGTGCTCGAGAGCGTGGTCGGCGAGTGGATGATGCCGGGCACCGTCACCGACGACCCCCACATCGCCGCCGGCGTCTCGGTCGAGGCGCTCGCCGCCGGACACGAGGGTGTGGTCGTGAAGGGGCTCGACGCCCCGTACGCGGCAGGGCGGCGCGGCGCATCCTGGATCAAGGTCAAACCCGTGCTCACGTACGACCTCGTCGTGCTGGGCGTCGAGTGGGGCTCGGGTCGCCGCCAGGGCTGGCTGTCGAACCTGCACCTGGGCGCCCGCGATCCGCTCGGCGAGTTCGGCGAACCGGGCGGGTTCGTCATGGTCGGCAAGACCTTCAAGGGCCTCACCGACGAGACGCTGCGCTGGCAGACCGAGCACTTCCTCGCGCTCGAGACCGGCCGCTCCCGAGGCGCCGTGTCGGTGACGCCGACGACGGTGGTCGAGATCGCGATCGACGGGGTGCAGCGCTCCCCGCGCTATCCGGGCGGGGTCGCCCTGCGGTTCGCGCGGGTGAAGGGCTACCGCCCCGACAAGCCCGCCGCGGAGGCCGACACCATCGCCGCCCTCCGCGACCTGCTCCCCGGCATCAGCCGTTGATGACCTGCGGGGCCGACACCGCCTTGAGCCCCTCGGCACCGAACTCGAGGCCGTAGCCCGAGCCCTTCACCCCGCCGAACGGGATCATCGGGTGCACCCCGCCGTGCGAGTTGATCCACACCGTGCCGGCCTGGATGCGCGCCGCCACCTGACGGGCCGTGTCGCGGTCGCCCCACACCGACGCTCCGAGCCCCTGCTCGAGCCGGTTCGCCCGCGCGACCGCGTCGTCGACGTCGGTGTAGCGGATGATGGGCAGCACCGGACCGAACTGCTCCTCGTCGACGACCGCCTGCCCGTCGGTGGCATCGGCGATGAGGGTGATCGGGTAGAACAGCTCGCCCAGCTCCTCCGCGGGCGCTCCCCCGGTGACGACTCGGGCTCCGTCAGACCGCGCATCGTCGACCAGGCGCGCGACGATGTCGAACTGCTGCCGGTTCTGCAGCGGCCCGAGCACGTTCGACTCGTCGAGCCCCGGCCCCATCGGCATCTGCGCGGCGACCCCGGCGAGCGCATCGACGACGTCGTCGTAGACCGAGTCGTGCACGTAGAGGCGCTTGAGCGCGGCGCACGTCTGGCCGGTGTTGATGAAGGCGCCCCAGAAGAGGTCCTGGGCGATGGCGGCCGGGTCGGCGCCGGGCAGCACGATGCCCGCGTCGTTGCCTCCGAGCTCGAGTGTGAGCCGCGCCAGGTTGCCGGCCGACGCCTCGACGATCCGGCGTCCGGTCGCGGTCGACCCGGTGAACATGACCTTGTCCACATCCGCATGCGACGCCAGCCGGGCGCCCACCTCGCGATCGCCTGAGACCCCGATGAGCACGTCCGCCGGCAGCACCTCGTTCATCACCGAGAGCAGGGCGAGCACGCTGAGCGGGGTGTACTCGCTCGGCTTCACCACGACGGTGTTGCCCATCCGGAGCGCGGGCGCGATCTGCCAGATCGAGATCATCAGGGGCCAGTTCCACGGCCCGATGGCGCCCACCACCCCGAGGGCGCGGTAGTGCAGCTCGGCGTGGACCTCGCCGTCGTCGACGACGACCTCGGGATCGAGCGGCGTCGCCGCGGTGGCCCGCAACCAGGCCGAGCACGCCCCCACCTCGAAGCGCGCGTTGGGGCCGTTCAGCGGCTTCCCCTGCTCGCGCGACAGCAGTCGGGCCAGCGGCTCGGCCTCGGCCTCGATGCGGTCCGCGACCGCGAGCAGCAGGGCGCGGCGCTCCTCGTGGCCGAGCGCATCCCACCCGGGCTGGGCGGCCCGGGCGCGAGCGACGGCGTCGTCGAGATCATGGACGGTGTGCTCGGGCGCCCGGCCGAGGGGCGCCCGGGTCGCGGCGTCGAGGATGGGGCGGCCCTGCCCCTCGGGGGCCTGGACGCGCTCGAGAAGGGCTGTCTCGTCGACGGCGAGGATGGTGTCGGACATCGGTGTCTCCTGGTGGTGTGAGAGAGGGCGGGGAAGGAGTGCGTCAGCCGTCGCGGTGCATCAGCTCGCGGACGCGCTCCTTCAGGGGCTCGAGCGGATAGGACGAGACGAGCGCGCCGGCCATCCGGACCGGGTCGCCGAAGAAGAAGTACTCGTACAGCGCCTCGCGACCGGCGAAGCCGGACACCGACGCGTCGAGCGCGAGCTTGAACAGCCGCGCGCGCTCCTTCGCGGGGAGGGTGGCCGACTGGAGGTAGGTGTCGAGGTCGGCTCGCCCGTCACCCTCGAAGTCCGCCTCGCTCGGCAGAGCCATGAGCCCCGAGGCCGAGAACGTGCGGACGATCTCACCCAGCCGGGGCGACACCTGCGTGGGATACCAGTTCCGCGCCGCGTTGAGAGCCTCCCACTTCGGCAGGAAGACGCCCTCCGCATTCGGCGCCCCGTCCGACTCGGCCGCCCGCAGCAGCGCCTTCTCGATCTCGACGTACGAGATCAGCTCGGCGAGGTCCTGCTGGATGTGCTGGAAGCCGCCGATCCCGATCGCGTCGGCGATCGAGGCGGCGAGCCCGAGGTAGAACTCGGTCTTCGCGAGGGTGCGTGTGACCACCTGATGCGTCATCAGCTGCCCGGCGCCCGTCTCGGTGTAGAAGGCGTTGCAGAGATCCGGATGCCCGAGCAGGAAGACCCGGTCGTTCGGCACGAAGACGTCGTCGAACACCACCACCGCATCCATCTCGTCGTAGCGGGAGGCGAGCGGCTCGTCGAACGCGCTGCCGCCGCGGTGGAGAGGCGAGCGGCAGTACAGCTTGAGCCCCGGGGTGTCGGTGGGGATGGCGAACGCGTACGAGTACGGGGCGTCCTCGGGCGAGTTGCGGAGGAGCGTCGACGGCAGCACGAGCATCTCGTCGGCGATCGGGGCGAGGGTGGCGAGCATCCGCGCCCCGCGCACGACGATGCCGTCGGCGCGCTCCTCGACCACCCGCGCGGCCAGCTGACCGCCGCCCTGCGCGGAGGCGGGGACCGTGCGGTTCACCTGCGGCGGGACCAGGGTGTGTGTGGCGAGCAGGTCGGCCTCGCGCACGTGCTCGTAGTAGGCGGCGATGCGCTCGGCGAACACCGGATCCGCCCGGCCGAAGAACTCCCCGGCCGTCGAGAGGGCGGTCAGCGCCGAGTTCATGTAGTCGCCCGAGCGACCGAGGAACCCATTGGCGTGACGCGCCCACACGGCGGCGCCCTCGCGCCGCCGTCGGAGGTCGTCCTCGCTGCGCGGCACGAGGAACGAGATCCCGACGCGGTCGCCGGACGTGGGTGAGACGAAGGTCAGGGCGTCGCGATGCTCCTCGCTCGCCTGCAGGTCGAAGAGCTCCGCGTAGGTGCGAGCGGATGCCCGGAAGGCGGGGTGGTCGGCGATCCGCGAGGTCACCTTCTCGCCGTCGACGTAGACCGTCGGCGTCGTCGAGTTGAGGCGCTCGAGGTACTGCTCGCCGGTGCGCGCCCCCATCAGAACAGCGACTCGTGGCCGGAGACGGACTCGTGGATGGTCGTGAACTGCCCGTTGACGAAGCCGAGCGCGTCGCCGCTGCGGTAGTCGAAGTCCTGCACCTCGCCGACGAAGAGGGTGTGGTCTCCCCCGTCGTACTCCGCCCAGGGCGTGCACTCGAACCAGCTCAGCACGCCGGCCAGCCTCGGGGCGTGGTCGCCCTCCTCCCAGACCGTCTCCGCCTGCGGGCGCCCCGCGAAGTGCATCGCCAGCGCCTGCTGCTCCGCGCCCAGGATGTTCACCGTGAACGGGCGGGCGGTGAGCATCGCGTGGGTGCGCACGGTCCGCTGGATCGACACCAGCACGAGCGGCGGATCCATCGAGACCGAGGTGAACGAGTTGACCGTGATGCCGTGCCGCTTGGGCGCGCCGTCGTCGTCGACGCCGTCGAACGTCACGATCGCCACCCCCGTGGCGAAGCGTCCGAGGCTGCCCCGGAAGAAGTGCGCGAGCGGGCGGTACAGCTTGGACTCCGGGCTGAACCCGGGTGTCATGGTCATCATCATCGATTCCCCTCCACGGTCGGAAGCGGCGAGCGGCTGTGCTCGAGTCCACACTGACCGAACCCGGCCGGGCAGACGGCCGCATCACGACGACAGTTCGCCTGCAGACCACCACCGTGCACCTGGGACAAACGGGCCGGTCATCCAGGATGCGAACCCGCGACCCACCGGACAGGGCGACGGCGTACCATGTCACCACGCCACGAGGAGGTGCGCCCATGACCGGTCGACCCGACGATGCAGATCCGAACGCCGTGCGCCTGAGAACACGGTCGTTCCGGCAGTGGCAGGACGTCGTCTCGGGATCGTTCGTGCCGCTCGAGGTCGTCAGCGACGACCCCGCCTCGTTCGACGCCCGGCTGAGCGGCCGCGTGCTGGAGGACGTGTTCTTCTCCGAGATCGGCGTCAGCGCCCACCGCGTCACCCGCACCCCCGAGCTCATCGAGGGGTCGTCCGAGCTCTTCTACAAGCTCACGCTGCAGCTGAAGGGCACCGGACTGCTGGTGCAGGACGGCAAGGAGGCGGTGCTCCGCCCCGGCGACATCGGCCTCTACGACACCAGCCGGCCGTACACGCTCACCTTCGACAGCCCGATGCACGCGGTCGTGGTGATGTTCCCGCACGGGCTCCTCGACATCGACCGCAGCGAGGTCGAGCGGCTGACGGCCGTGCGCCTGGCCGGCGACGACGGCCTCGCCCGCGCCGTCAGCCCGTTCCTCCGCGAGCTCTCGCGCACCGTGGGCGACCTCGACGGCTCCACCGGGCTCCGGGTCGTGCACAACACGGTCGACGTCATCTCGACGATGCTCGCGGGTGAGCTCATCCGCCTGGCCGGCGACAGCCGCACGAGGAGCGGCGAGCTGCTGCACTCGATCCACGAGATCGGGCACGTCGATGTCGCGGATCTCGATCACGCCGCCGCGATCCTCGAAGTCGGCCATGAGGCTCGGCTGGTAGATCCGGTAGTCGACGGCCCGTGAGCGGCGGCGGAAGTCGCCGCGGAACACGATCGGCTCCGGAAGCCCGAAGTAGTGGTGGTGCGAGTCGTAGCCGTACTCCTCGACCGGCCAGTGGTCGACGCCGAGCCGCTGCTCCCGCTCGATCGTGACGGCGTGATGGGCCACGCTGTTCGGCAGCCTGCCCGCGCCGACCTGCTCGGCCGTGCGGTTGGTGTAGATGGTGACGGGGATGCCCGCCTGCCTGAGCTGCAGCCCCAGATGCAGCCCTGCGGTACCCGCTCCGACGATTCCCACGGATGTCACTGCAGCCTCCTCGCTGTCCCGTCGTGAAGCCACCTCCACGACTCGGTCCCACTGTAGGAACCGGCGACGGCATCGCGATACGGTCAAGACCGCGATGCCGTCGCCTCGACAAGTCCGATGCGCGTCTGCACAATCGGACCGGTCGCCCTCAGCGCCTCGCGCCTCGGATCAGAGCCCTCGCCCGCGGAGGCGTGCGGGCCAGATGCCCGACTTGCCGGGGTTCAGGATGCCGTTCGGGTCGAGGGCGTCCTTGATCCGCTCGTTGAACCGCCGCTGGGCGTGGTCGCCGAAGCTGTAGGTCTCGGCCACCTGATCCGCGAGGACGTTGTGGGCCCGGTAGATCCCGTACCCGCGCTCGGCACCCGCCCGGATCAGCTCCCTCGTCATCTCGAGGGTCCGGGCCCTGCTGTCGGCGTCGGCGGTGTCGAAGAGGGGCAGGCAGATGTGATGCATCTCGCGCAGTCCGATGATGAACTGCGCCAGGTAGTCGATCTCGTACGCGTCGCTGATCCGCTTCGTGTCGGCGAACTGGGCAGCTGCATCGTCGCCGCTCGGGGCGGAGACCGGGGCGTAGAAGAAGTGCCCGGCATTCGGGAACCAGTCGAACACCGCCGACGAGTGCCGGTTCGGGATGCCGTTGTTGAGCTGATCCCGCGCGCCGAGGAGTTCGGCGCGGCGGGTGCCCGGCGTGACGGTCTCGGTGGTGTCGAAGCGGGCACCCGGGATCGCGAGGTAGGCCTCCCGGATCATCTCGACGTACCGGTCGATGAGCCACCGCGGACCGTAGCAGGTGCCGTAGACGTTCCAGTAGCCGAGGTCGAGCTCCGTCATCATCGCCCGGTACGCCTCGTCGGGCAGAGGACCCTCGCCGTCGTACCAGTGGCCGCGGGTCGACACGCACGCCGCGTCGAAGGTGACGTTGCGGACGATCGGCGCGGCCTGGAGGGGTGCCATGCCGATGCGCAGCGGGAGGGTCGTGTCCATGATCGCCGCGAGGTCCTCCTCGTTCTCGAACGAGATCACGAACGACAGCGACTCGGGCGGCGCAGGCATGAGCTGGATCCCCATCCGCGTGCAGATCCCGTAGTTCGACTGCTCGAACAGCCCCTCGACCGACGGGCCGAGCCCACCTTGATAGAGGTGCCAGGCATCCGAGTTCGGCATGCCGCCCATGCCGGTGCGGAGGACGGACCCGTCCGCGAGCACCACCTCCATCCCGCACCGCCACATCGCGTGGGCGGCGTACGGCGTGTAGCCGACCCCGTGGTCGAGGGTGTTGCCGAGCGGGCTGCCCCAGTCGAGCTCGGTGGGGTCGATCATGAGCTTCGCCCCGCTCTCCTGCACTGCCCGGTAGAGCGAGGCGTAGTCGACGCCGGGCTCGACCACGGCGTAGGCGAGACGCTCGTCGATCTCGAGCACCCGGTTCATCCGCTTGCCCAGGTGGAGCAGCACGCTGCCGGCGACGCGCGGTGCGGATCCGCCGTATCCCAGGTTCATGCCGGTCGAGAACGCGTGCAGAGGGATCAGGTGCTCGTTCGCGATCCGCACGATGGCCTGCACGTCCTCCGTGCTCCCGGGCCAGAGCACGGCGCTCGGCCGGAACTCGTCGCCCTCGGTCACCGGGAAGCGGTCGTCGTACGGCCGCACGTGCTCGTCGTCGACGTGGACGTTCTCCTCGCCGATCGCCTCCGCGAAGGCGAGGATCGCCGAGCGGAAGGCCTCCTCGTCGACATCGGGCGGCAGGACCAGGCCGGCTGCGGGTTCGATGATCGTCATCGTCACTCCTTCGTCGTTCGGGCGACCTCGGTGTCGCCGACGGGGTCAGAGTAGGAACGGGCGGAGCGGCGTCTGAAGCCGGTTTCGCAAATCGGATCAGGGCGCCGCGAGGCGACCGCGTCGGAGGGTCTCCGACGGGCTCTCCCCGAAGCGGACCGCGTACTCGGCGGCGAAGCGCCCGGTGTGCCCGAACCCCGCCCGCCGGGCGACCTCGCCCACTCCGTCGCCCTCGTCGCCGCGCCGCAGCTCCCGCCGCGCCCGGTCGAGACGCACCTGGCGGAGGTACCGCATCGGCGTGGTGTGGAGGTGCTGCTGGAACGCCAGCTGCAGCGCCCGGCCAGACACGCCGGCATAGGCGGCGAGCAGCGGCAGGGTCAAGGGCTCCGCCGCGGCCGCGTGGATCAGCTCCAGGGCCCTCGAGTACGCCGAGCGGCCCGCCGCCGGTGCCTGCGCCGACCCTCCGGTCTCTCCGGGGCCGCGGAGGGCGGCTCTTGTGAGCGCGGTGAAGCAGTCGTCGACGAGGACGGATCGCAGTACGGCGCTCTCGGCGATCCCGGCACGCGCCGCCGAGCGGAGTCGGCGGAGCGAGTCGCGCCAGGCGCGGCCGGCCACCGTGGTGGTGTCGAGCGACATCACGAACGGGAGCGGATCTCCGCCCCGCGGCTCGCCCATGAAGCTGTCGACGAACTGCTCGAGCGGGGTCCGCTGGATCTTCACCGCCAGCATCGTCGCGGGACGCTCCCACCCCGCGATCACCGTCGGCCGGTCGGGGCGGTACACCGCCGCACGACGCTCCGAGATCTCGCTCCGCTCCGATCCGGAGGAGGTGCGGAGCGTCCCCTCCACCGCCTGGTTGACCTGGTACGCGGTGCGGTACTCGGCCGTGCGGATGGCGACACCCGAGCCGTATCGGAGCTCACCCACCGTGATCGGACCGACGGTGTCGCTCGTCATCGAGAAGGCGAACCCGCCGCTCACCCGCGGCTCGAGGCGATGCGCGTGGAAGACCCGGCCGGCGAGCTCGCACGCCTCGTCCGGCGTCCGCGCCGACATCGTGACATGCGCCATGGCAGCTCCCGCGCTGAGCAGTGGGTCGTGATCTGCCAATCTACGGGACGGCGTCGCGGGCACCACCTCCTCGCGCGCGACAGCACGCATCCTGGCCAGGAGCGTGCGCGTCAGGCCAAACGGAGGGCTACTCGCCGAAGTCCTCCGCCTTGCCGCGCATGACGATGAGCGGATCGGGCCTGCCCACGACGGAGGTGTCCTTCTCGTCGTAGTCGAAGCGGCTCAGCCAGTACTTCATCGCGTTGATGCGGGCGCGCTTCTTGTCGTTCGAGCGGATGATCGTCCACGGCGCGTAGCGCTTGTCGGTGCGGCGGAACATCTCGTCCTTCGCCGCCGTGTAGTCGTCCCAGCGGCCGAGGGACTCGAGGTCCATGGGCGAGAGCTTCCAGCGGCGCACCGGATCGAGCTGGCGCAGAGCGAACCGGGTGCGCTGCTCCTTCTGCGAGACCGAGAACCAGAACTTGGTGAGGTGGATGCCCGAGTCGACGAGCATCCGCTCGAACACCGGAGCCTGGTTCATGAAGGTCTCGTACTCGTCGTCGGTGGCGAAGCCCATCACGCGCTCGACGCCGGCACGGTTGTACCAGGAGCGGTCGAACAGCACGATCTCGCCCGACGTGGGGAAGTGCTGGACGTAGCGCTGGAAGTACCACTCGCCGCGCTCCCGCTCGGTCGGCTTGCTCAGCGCCACGACCCGCGAGGTGCGGGGGTTGAGGTGCTCGGTGAAGCGCTTGATGGTGCCGCCCTTGCCCGCGGCGTCGCGGCCCTCGAAGAGGATGATCGCCTTGCGACCGGTGTCCTCCATCCAGTACTGGCACTTGAGCAGCTCGATCTGCAGCAGGTACTTCTCGTACTCGTAGGCGTCGCGCTCCATGCGCGTCTCGTACGGGTACCCCTCCTGCCAGGTGTAGACGGGGTTGCCCTGGGGGTCGATCAGGTCGGGATCGGCGGTGTGGCCGTCGGCGACGCTGTACCCCTCGTTGCGGAGGCGTTCGATGTACTCCCGGAGTGACTGCTGCTGTGACACGTGCTCATCATGCCCCGCCCGGGTGAACGCCGCGTGTCTCGCGCTCGGGCGGTCGTATACTCGACGGCGTCAGGCGGATGCGCGGTGCTGGGATGCCGCGACGTCGGTGCTCGAAAAATGGGCACGCAGCCACTCCGGCGCAGGAGCGGGCGAGACACACACGGCTCACACTCCGTACCGTCTCGAAGGGCTCCGCCATGCCGTCCGTGTCCGCACACGTCGCCTCCACCCTCTCCGCCTACGTCGACCACGTGTTCGGGGTGATGGGGAACGGCAACGCCTACTTCCTCGACGCGCTCGAACGCGACACCGACGTGGTCTACACCGCGGTGCGGCACGAGGCCGCCGGCGTCGTGGCGGCGGATGCGCACCACCGCGCCTCCGGACGCCTCGCGGCCGCCACCGCGACGTACGGCGCCGGCTTCACCAACACGCTCACCGCCCTGGCCGAGGCGGTGCAGGCCCGGGTGCCGCTGCTGCTCGTCGTGGGCGACGAGCCCACCTCGGGCCCGCGGCCGTGGGGCGTCGACCAGATCGCGCTCGCGTCCGCCGTGGGCGCCCGCACCTACACGGTGGGCCGCACCGACGCCGCCGAGACGGTGGGGATCGCAGTCGAGCACGCCCTCGCGTACCGGCTGCCGGTCGTGCTCGCCATCCCCTACGACATCGTGCACGCCGACGCCGGCCCGGTGCCGCCGGCGCCCGAGCCGCGCCACCCCGAGCCGCTGGGTGTCGCGCATCCGATGGCCGAGGCGCGGCTCGACGCGGTCGCCGCCGACCTCGCGCGCGCGGAGTGTCCGCTCCTCCTGGCCGGCCGCGGCGCCTGGCTGGCCGGCGCCGGCCCCGCACTGGGTGAGCTCGCCGAGGCGACCGGGGCCCTCACCGCCTCCACCGCCCTCGGTCGCGGCGTCTTCCCCGACGGACGCTACGACCTCGGCGTCGCCGGCGGCTTCGGCGCCGAGGGCGCGATGGAGCTGGTGCGCACCGCCGACGTGGCGGTGGTCGTCGGCGCCGGCCTCAACCAGTTCACGATGCGCTTCGGCGACCTGTTCGGCCCCGGCACCGTCGTGCACCAGATCGACATCGCCCCGACGGCGACGCATCCGTTCGTGTCGGGTTACGTGCGAGCGGATGCGCGGCTCGCCACAGAGGCGCTGGTCTCGCGTGTGCGCGATCGGGGCGCCGCACCGTCCGGCTGGCGCGAGACCGTCGACGTCGCGGCCGCACGCACCTACGACCAGGGCGATGAGCTCGCCCTCGACGGCCGCCTCGACCCACGGTCGGCGGCCGCAGCGATCGCCCGCCTGCTGCCCGAGGACCGCGTCGTCGTGAGCGACGGCGGCCACTTCCTCGGCTGGGCGAACATGTACTGGCCGGTCGCTTCCCCCGACCGGATGATCATGGTCGGCACCGCCTACCAGTCGATCGGCCTCGGATTCGGCAGCGTGCCCGGCGCCGCAGCCGCGCATCCGGAGTCGACCATCGTGCTCACCACCGGCGACGGCGGCGGCCTGATGGCGCTCGCCGATCTCGAGTCGGCGGTGCGCAGCGCGGGCGGCCGGGGGATCGCCGTGGTCTGGAACGACGCCGCGTACGGCGCGGAGGTCAACCTCTACGGACTGAAGGGTCTGGCCGAGGGCCCCATGCGCATCCCCGAGGTCGACTTCGCCGGGCTCGCCGCCTCCGTCGGAGCCGAGGGCGTGGTCGTCCGGCAGCTCGCCGATCTCGCCCGCCTCGAGTCCTGGGCGGCGGAGCCCGCCGACACGCGCCCGTTCCTCGTGCTCGACCTGCGGATCTCCGGCTCGGTCATCGCGCCGTACCAGCTCGAGATCGTCCGCGTGAACTCCTGACCTGGCGGGCTAGTCAGGGGCAGGATGGGCGCATGGCCTCTCCCGATCCGACCGCCGAGGATCTGCTCCACGTCGTGACGCTCGTCGTCGACCTGCCGGTCGGCAAGCTCGACGCGCTCGACGTGATCGCGTTCGTCGCCGACGGCGAGGTGGTGGGCGCGGGCACGGCGACGCCTCGGGTCCCGCTCGGGGCGAGCTCCTGGGCGGAGGTGGAGATCCCCCGCTTCGGCGATCCGCCGCCCCTCGCCGTCGACGTCTTCTCGACGGCGACTTTCGCGGATGCGCAGTGGGCGGCGGGGCGCCTCCGCGCCGCCCTCGAGGGTGTCGGGTGGACGGTGCGCGACCCGCGCTCAGGCGAGGTCTGAGCCGCCGATCGCCCGGATGACCGCGGCCATGTCGAGGGCGCCGTCGCCGCGGACGACCGCGTCGGTGTAGAGCCGCTCGCAGACGTCGAGGAGCGGACTGGGGATCCCCGCCTCCCGCGCCGCGGTCGTGATCAGCGTGTTGTTCATGAGCACGTCGCGGATGGAGGCCTGGGCCTCCCAGTCGCGCTCGACGAGCTTCCGGGTCTTGATCGCCGAGATCGGCGAGGCCATCTGCCCGGCGTCGAGGATCCGACGCAGCAGGCCCGTGTCGAGCCCGTGGCTCTCGGCGAAGTGGAACGACTCGGCCAGGCCGGTCACCACGCTGATGAGGAAGACGTTGACGGCGAGCTTCATGCTCAGCGCCGAGGGGATCTCACCGCAGTAGGTGACGGACGCGCACAGGTGCTGCAGCAGCGGCGCCACCCGCTCGACAGCGTCCGGGTCGCCCGCCGTCATGCCGACGAGTGCGCCCTCCTCGGCGGGACGGCGGGATCCCGAGACGGGAGCCTCCACGTACTCGCCGCCGGCGGCCCTCACCTCGGCGGCGAGGCGACGCGAGTACTCCGGAGGGAGCGTGCTCATGGTGACGATGGTGCGCCCGGGCACGAGAGCAGCGATCCCACCCGCGGCCCGGTCGAGCACGGCGTCGACGGCCTCGCTGTTCGCGAGCATCACGATCACGACGTCGGAGCGCTCGAACAGGTCGCTCACGTCGCGAGCGCGCCGGGCGCCCTCCGCCTCGAGCGTGCGGAGGGAGTCCTCCGACCGGTTCCAGACCGTCAGCGCGACACCCGCGCGCACGAGGTTGAGCGCCATGGGTGCGCCCATGATCCCGAGTCCGAGGAAGCCCACACGATCCACACCCGCATCCTCTCAGATGCCGGCGGTGTCGGGGATCACGGGTTCAGCCGTCGCGGCGACGGAGGTGCTGGCGGGTGAGCTCCTCGAGCTCCGCGTCGTCGAGGTCGTCGACCCGGCGGGCCTCGCGACGGTCGAGTCGCGCCCAGCGCACGAAGAGGAGGATGAGGATCGGGATGTCGGCGACCTCGGCGATCAGCCACAGCAGGTCGCCCGACATCTGCTGGTCACGCAGGGTGGACGGGAACCAGGCCGGTGAGGTGACGAGCGCGGGCACGCCGTCGAGGATTCCGTCGTTCAGCCGGAGCACGATCCCCGGGATGGCGTCGAGCACGAGCTCGGCGAAGGCCAGGATGAACTCCGCCGCGAGCGCGAGGCTCGTCACGACCGCCATCCCCGCGAGCGGAAGCACCACGGCCGATCCGATCAGGGGGATGAGGAGACCCACGGCGGTGTCGGCCCACGGGGTGGTGCGGGCCCAGCCCGAGATCGGGGTGAGGAAGGTGCAGAACAGCGCGACCGCGATCACGGTGCCCACGGCCGCGTTGCCCAGGAAGCGGGTGACCCGCGACCGCTCGAAGGACGCGAAGACCCGAGCCGCGCGACCGCGGAGGGTCAGCCGAGCGAGCTCGAGCGGCTTGCCCGTCGCCAGCAGCACGGGCACGACGAACAGCAGCAGCGCGATCCGGGTGCTGAACGCGAAGCGCAGCTCGGGCCCGTAGACGGCGAGGAAGCCGAACTCGATCACCGCGTACGAGCCGAGGCCGGCCAGCAGGAACCCGAGCGTGCGCCGCACGGGCCAGCGCACGCCGGTGCGGTGGAGACGCCGCACACCCCCGAGGTAGAGAGCGGCGGACACGACGAGGACCGCGGTGGCCAGCGGGTCGAAGCGCCAGGCCGTGAGGACGGTGAGGATGTCGGGCGTGGCTGCTCCTCGTGTCGCACGGACGGGCCGATGTCGTCGGTCCGGATCGATTCTCCGACCGGCAAGCCGAGAGCGAGCCGGGAACAGGACTCTGGGTGATGCGGATGTCGGCGTCGGTTCTCCAAGCCGGCTGGCGGCATCCGCACAGGCTGTGGTCAGCGCATCCATAGCGGATGCGTCGGAGCCGGGTCCACCGTGACCGAGTGCACGAACCCTCACACCCGGCCCGGTGGTGGAGGCAGCCCCTCCGATTCCGGATGGGCCTCGCCCTCGTCCTCCTCGGTGCCGCGGTGCTCACCACCTGGAACCTCTCGCGCGGCGGCGACTTCTCGTTTTACGAGGCGTCGGCGCGATCGATGTCGGAGTCGTGGCGGGCGCTGCTGTTCGGCGCCTTCGACCCCGCGGCCACGGTCACGCTCGACAAGCTGTCGGGCTTCGCCGTCCCGCAGGCCGCCTCCGTGGCCCTGTTCGGGATGAGCACCTCGGCGGTGGCGCTGCCTCAGGTGATCGAGGGACTCGTCACCGTGTGGGCCTGCTCGCTGATCGGACTGCGGTGGGGCGGCCCCGGGGCTGGGCTCGTCGCGGGGACCGCTGCCGCCTCCACCCCCATCCTGGTGTCGATGTTCGGGCACCCGATGGAGGACGGCCTGCTCACCATGAGCCTCGCCGTCGCCCTGCTGTTCTGGCAGCGGGCCATGATCAGCGCCAGGCTGTGGCCTCTGCTCCTCGCAGGGGTCTTCATCGGGGTGGGGTTCCAGGCGAAGATGGCGCAGGCGTGGTTCATCCTCCCCGCGCTCGCGGTGGGCACGCTGTTCTGGGCGTCCGGGCGGCTGCGCCGTCGGATGCGGGACACAGCGGCGCTGCTCGTCGCGTCGGTCGTCGCGTCGGTGGCCTGGATCACGGCGATCCAGCTGGTGCCCGCCTCCTCGCGGCCGTACATCGACGGATCCACCGACGACAACGTGTTCGCGATGGTCTTCGGCTACAACGGGATCGATCGACTCCTGCCCGGGGCGGTTCCCGGGGCCGTGGGGTCGTCCGCGGTGTCCACCGGACATCCGCGCAGCGAGACGTCGCTCGTGTCGATGATTACGCACCTCGTCGTCGCTCCTGGGGGTTCGTCCGCGGCTGCGGCGGATCCGGGCAAGTCGATGCTCAAGCTGCTCGATCCGATGTACGTGACTCAGATCGGGTGGCTGTACCCGGCGGCCGTCGTCGCGATCATGCTCTCCGTCGTGGTCTGGTGGAGGGGGCGGCGGGCGCCCGCGGTCGGGGGCGGGGTCCGGGGCGGGGTCCGGATGGCGTCGAACACGGCGGATCGCTCGCGCGGTGCCCTGGTCGTCGTGCTCGCGGTGTGGCTCGTCACGGCCGCCGCCGTCCTCACCGTCGCCCACGTGCCCCACACCGCGTACGTCGCCGCGCTGGGGGTGCAGCTCGCGCTGCTCACCGCGGTCGCCTGGGTGCAGATCCGGCGGATGCTGGGCTCACCTCGACGAGCGGTGAGGATCACCGGGGTGGTGCTGCTGCTCGTCACCCCGGCCTGGGCCGGCGTGCTGGCCGTGGTGGGCGGCATGCCGCTCGTGCTCGAGGTGCTGCTCGCCGTGGTCGTGCTCGGGGCGGCGGTGGGCGTGGTCGTGCTGCTCCGGCGGGGGCGCGTACGCGAGGCGGGTGCGGGTGGACGTGTCACGGATGCGGGCGGTCGTGTCGCGGATGCGCGCACGCGTGTCACGGGCACGGGCACGGGCACGGTGGCGGGCGGGCGAGCCGCCGGGGGTGCTCTCGCGGTGCTCGTCGCCGTGCTCCTGCTGGCGGGGCCCGTCCTCTACTCCTCGCAGGTCATCGACTCCGGGCGCGACGGGAGCGGCGGCGACGCCTACGTCGGCATCAAGCCCGGCGGTACCCCGGAGGCCCACGGGTTCGCACCCTCCGTGCCCGCGCCGTGGGGCGGGACACCGTCGCTCGACCAGGCGGAGCAGGCGGTGGTGACCGCGGCATCCGCGGCCGGAGGCGGACAGGGCGGCGAGCCCCTCCTCCTCAGCGACTCGTGGGCGCTGTCGGCCGACATCATCAGCGCCACCGGCTCCAGCGTGCTCACCGACGGCGGATACTCGGGCAGGGTCACCGTCTTCAGCGCCGCCGACATCGACGCGCTCATCGCCTCCGGCCGGCTGCACGTGCTCGCGGTCAAGGGGACCGCGTCGAGCGACGATCCCGTGAAGCAGGCGACGGCCGACGGGCGGTGCCAGCGCCTCGGCGCGTTCACCACCGGGCAGGGTCGCTCCGGCAAGGCCTCGAGCGGCGATGAGGACCCCGCCGACCAGACGATCCTCTGGGGGTGTCGATGAGGAGGTCCTGACCCGCAAAGGGGGTGCATCCGTCGAGAGAATCGTATATGATCGCTCGGGACGCGCTGCCGCGTCATCCGGAGACGTCACAAAGGAGTGCTCGATGTCCGCCGCTTCGCCCTCTCTCACCCCCACCGGCACGATCGCCCTCACGGTCGACCGCCGCCGCGTCGCGATCGCGACCGTCGTCGGCACGACGGTCGAGTGGTACGACTACTTCATCTACGCCTCCGCCGCCGGTCTGGTGTTCGGCAAGCTGTTCTTCGAGCCGGCCGGCCCGGCGATCGCGACGCTGCTGTCGTTCCTCACCGTCGGCATCAGCTTCCTGTTCCGTCCGCTGGGGGCCTTCCTCGCCGGGCACTTCGGCGACAAGATCGGCCGTCGGCCCATGCTGGTGATCACGCTCATCCTGATGGGCGTCTCGACCACCCTGATCGGCCTTCTGCCGACCTACGGGGTGATCGGGATCGCCGCGCCCATCCTGCTCATCCTCCTGCGCATCCTGCAGGGCGTCTCGGCCGGCGGCGAGTGGGGCGGGGCCGTGCTGATGGCCGTCGAGCACGCTCCCCGCGAGCGCCGCGGGCTCTTCGGCGCGATGCCGCAGATCGGCGTGCCGATCGGCCTGCTGCTGGCCAGCGCGATGCTCGCCATCATGAACCTGATCTTCCCGGGCGATGCGTTCCTCGAGTGGGGCTGGCGCATCCCGTTCCTGTTCTCGGTGGTGCTCGTCGCCGTCGGCTACTGGGTGCGCCGCAGCGTCGAGGAGAGCCCGGTCTTCGAGGAGATCGCCGCCCGCAAGGAGCAGACCCGCGCCCCCATCGGGCGACTCCTCCGCCACTTCGCACCCCTCGTGATCCTCGCCGCGCTCGTGTTCGCCGGCAACAACGCGGTGGGCTACATGACGACGGGCGGCTACATCCAGAACTACGCCACCAACCCGAGCGGCCCGCTCGGCCTCGACCGCGGATCCGTGCTCTGGGCGGTGACGGTGTCGAGCGTGTTCTGGCTGATCTTCACGTTCCTCGCCGGCTGGATCTCGGACCGCATCGGCCGCCGCACCACCTACGTCATCGGATGGGTGCTGCAGGGCATCTTCGTCGTCACCCTCTTCCCGTTGGTGAACACGGGCAACATCGTGCTCCTCGGGCTCGGGCTCGTGCTGCTCACGACCGGCCTCGGCCTCACCTACGGCGCGCAGGCGGCGTGGTACTCGGAGCTCTTCCCCGCCTCCGTGCGCTTCTCGGGCGTCTCGATCTCGTACGCGATCGGCTCCATCCTCGGCGGCGCCTTCGCCCCCACGATCGCGACCGCACTGCAGCAGGCCACCGGCACCACGGTCTCCGTCACCCTCTACCTGCTGGGCATGACGATCATCGGCCTCGTCGCCACCCTGCTCCTGCGCGACCGCCGCGGCATCAACCTCCGCCCGGGCGCCGAGGAGGAGCAGCGCCGCGGCATCTACGCCTGGTCGAAGTAGCCCGTCCCGCGCCGCTGGGGCGCGGATCTGACAATCGTGGTGGGTTCCGAGAGCCGGAGCCCACCACGAGTGCCATATCCGCGCCGCCGCCGCGGGTGCGGGCGCGGGCGGGCGCGGGCTACTTGAACGCGATCGCGTTGGGGGGCGAGCCGACGGCGCCGACGAGGTTGAGCGGCTTGCACGTGACGAAGCACTCGTAGACGCCGTCGGCGGCGCAGTCGGCGGCGAGCTCGTCGAGGCGCCACAGCTCGCCGAGCGCCATTCCGAGCAGCGCGATCAGCGGGCGGTGCAGCATCCCGCCGTGGTCGACGCCCGAGGCGGGCGGCACCTCGCCCGGCACACGGAAGTCCGACTCGAGCACGGGGTCGGCCTCGACCGCGAGGTTGTCGGCGGCGACGAGCGCGATCTCGTGATCCCACAGCCAGCGCAGGATCGACTCGCGCTGCGCGAGGCCCGGCGCCTGTCGCCACGGGGTGGAGGTGCGCTGCGAGGGGGTCTTCGCGAGGTACTGCTCCGCCCATCCGGTGCGCAGCAGCAGGATCTCGCCGCCCTGCCACGTCACGCCCTGTGACTCGGCGATGTCGTCGAGCATCGACGCCTCGATCGGCACCGTCTGGTCGGCCGCGTACGGCACCCCCCGCTGCGAGAACCAGCGCGGCACGTCGAGGAGCACCCCGCGGCCGGCGATGCCCGCCGCTGCCCACTCGTGCACACCGAGGGCGGTCGAGTCGGCCGTGTTGTCCGCGGGACGCAGCCCGTTGTAGAAGCCGTGCTGCGGATGCCCGATGTGCCGCAGCGCGTCGATCTGCGACGACGACTGCAGGTAGAGGGAGTCGACCCAGTCGTCGCGATGCCAGGTGTTGGTCGAGAAGAGGTGGTGCTCCAGCGGTCGCCGCGTGCCGGTGGGATAGGGCTCGAACGCCGTGAGCGTGTGGTCGAGCCCGAACCGGCGTCCGGTGCGGATGAGGCGCGCCGCCTCGGCCACTCGGGCCGGGGTGAGGAAGTTGATGGTGCCGAGGTGATCGTCGGGGCCGAAGACCTGCCAGCTGGATCCGGGCGGATCGGCCTTCAGGAGTTCGTCGTAGCGGGGGACGATCACGTCGGCTTCTCTCTCATCGGTGTGTCAGCGCCTCCGTGAGGGCGGCGGTGACGGCGAGCAGTTCGGTGACGGCGGGGGAACCCGCCGACAGGTCGATGCTCGAGTCGGTTCCGAGCAGACCCACCGTGGCGGCGATGCCCTCCGGTCCGAAGACGGGGGCCGCCGCGGCGATGACCCCGCCGGGCAGTTCGGTGATGGTGTAGCCCGTGCGCCGGGCGGTGTAGACGGCGGCCTCGAGCTCAGCGCGCTCGGTGGGCGACGCGCCGAGGCTCAGGGCCTCGAGCCCGCGCTGATCGGGCTGGTGGGCGAGGAACACCCGGGCCTGCGCCGCGGTGCGGTCGAGCTCGGTGCCCGGTCGGACGGTGACGACGGCGGGCCGGGTGCGGTCCTCCTCGACCAGGGTGACCACGGGTCCGCGGCTGCTCCAGAGGCTCAGCACCGCGGTCATCCTGGTGGCCTCGCTGAGCCGCGCCAGGAGGGGCGGAGCCAGGTCGACCACGGGTCGGCGCCGCAGCGCCTGGATCCCGAGCCGCAGCATGAGCTCGCCCAGCACGAACGTGCCCTTGGTGGTGCCGCGATCCAGGATGCCCGCCGTCACCATCGAGATGCAGTAGCGGTAGGCGGTGGTGCGGTTCAGGCCCAGCCGCTCCGACACGTCGGCGGCGGTGAGCTCGGCCGTGCCCGGCCCGAACAGGGCGCAGATCTGGCCCGCTCGGGTCACCGCCTGGATGTCAGAGCCGGGCGCCTCGCCCGTCGTTCCGGTGTTCACCATGCCTGAAGCGTATTTCAGGGGGAGAACATCGGTCTGGAGACGAGGCGCCCGGCTCGACACCGGTCAGCCGTTCAGCCAGGTGGTGAGCTTGTTCGACACGTCGTTGAAGTTCTCGGCGTACCAGTCGACGTCCTGCAGCACGGTGCCCCCGGTGTTGGCGGGACCGTAGACCTCGACCTGCTTCGTGAACTCGTCGAGCTGCGGCTTCGCCGACTTGTTCACCGGCGCGACTCCGAGCAGCTCTGAGATCTTCGCGACCTGCTCCGGCTCGACGACGCTCGAGATGAACTGCTCCGCGGCCGCCTTGTTCGGCGACCCCTTCGGCACCGCGAAGGCGTTGAGCGAGGCGACGGTCTCGTCCCAGACGACGGTGATGTCCATGCCGCCCTTGAGCAGCGGCACGAGTCGCGAGTCGGGCAGCAGGAACATGTCGACCTGGTTGCCCTGCACCGCCTGCTGCAGCGCTCCGACGTTGGGAGCGAAGGTGGTGACGTCGCGGATGCTGTCGAGCTTCTCGAGCGAGCGGTCGACGTCGAGCGGGTACAGGTCGTCGGGCTTCACGCCGTCGGCGAGCAGCGGGTACTCGAGTATCCCGTTCTGCAGGTTGGTGACGATGCCGCGCTGGCCGGGGAACTTCTCCTTGTCGAAGAAGTCCTGCACCGTCTTCGGGCCCTGGCCGGCGGGGAAGGCGTCGGTGCGGTACGCGATCGGCGTGGCGTTGATCCAGTTGCCGAGGTAGCACTTGCCGACCGTGCCCTCGACGAGATCGGACTGGTCGATGCCCGACAGGTCGAGCGGCTCGAACAGCGTGTCGCAGTTCTGCTGGGCGGCGTACGGGGCGGTGGCCATGACGTCCCACTGCACGCTGCCGCTCTCGACCTGCGCCTTCACCTGCGCCACGTCGGGCGGCGAGGTGTTGACGAAGGTGACGTTCGGATGCGCCTCCGTGTAGGGCGTCTGCCAGGCGTCGATCTGGGCCTGCTGCCCGTCACCGCCGTAGCCGACGAACGTGATCGTGGTGGCGGCGTCGGTGGAGCCTCCGCCACCGCCGCCCCCCGTGTCGCCGCCGGAGCAGCCTGCGAGCATCCCCGTGACGGCGACGAGGCCGACCGCGAGGGTCACCTTCTTGGATCTGGACACCATTGTCGTTCCTTACCTGTCGGTTGCCCGCGGACGGGCGCTGTGTGGTGGGTGGGTCTTCGGATGCCGGCTCAGGCCGCGACCACGCGCTGGCGCTCCGGGCGCCACCACGCGACGACCTGGTCGCCGAGGGAGAGTGTGGAGTCGAGCGCCTCGAGCCGCGCCCGGCCGGGCCGGGCTGCGTGACCGAGGTCGAGCAGCGCGGTGCGGTAGGCGCCCATGTACTCGACGTCGCGCACCCGGGCGGGCACGCTGTTGACCCCGGTGGGGACCGCGTCGGCGCTGCGCGCGACCTGGACGTCCTCGGGCCGCACGACGATCGCGCTGTGCGAGGCGGCTCCGGGATGCGCGGTGACGGTCGACGGGTCGATCGCCCAGGTCTCGTCCTCCCACCGGGCCTCGGCGCCCACGGCGCCCTCGCCGAGGTCGAAGACGTTCGAGTCGCCGAGGAAGCGGGCGGTGAACAGGGTGTCGGGTGCGCGGTAGAGCTCCTCGGGTGATCCGATCTGCTCGATGTGCCCGCTGTTGAAGAGCGCGATGCGGTCGGAGAGGTTCATCGCCTCCTCCTGGTCGTGCGTGACGAACACGAACGTCGAGCCCACCTCGCGGTGGATCCGCCGGATCTCGGTCTGCAGGGCACCGCGGAGGTTGCGGTCGAGGGCGCCGAGCGGCTCGTCGAGCAGCAGCGCGTTGGGGTTGAACACGATGGCGCGGGCGAGCGCCACACGCTGCTGCTGCCCTCCGGAGAGCTGAGCGGGGTAGTGCGAGTCGCGTCCCTCGAGCTGCACCAGCGCGAGCACGTCGGCGACTCGCCGCGCGATCTCCACCTTGGGCACCCGACGCTCCCTGAGCGGATAGGCGACGTTCTGCGCCACCGTCATGTGCGGGAACAGCGCATAGTTCTGGAACAGCATCCCGAGGTTGCGCTTGTGCGGCGGAAGCGATCCGACGTCGGTGCCGTTGAGCGCGATGGTGCCCGAGGTGAGCGTCTCGAACCCGGCGATGAGGTTGAGCGTCGTGGTCTTGCCGGATCCGCTGGGGCCGAGCAGGGTCATGAACTCGCCGGGCTCGATGGTGAGCGAGACGTGGTCGACCGCGGGGCTGGCCAGTCCGTAGTCCTTGGTGACCTCGGTGAGCCGGATCTGGGTTCCCTGACGGGCGGGCTCGGGGGCGGACGGCGCCTGGGCGGGCGTGGTCGTGGCGGGGCGGGAGATGGTCACGGTGCTCTCCTTATCGGGACTTCTTGCGGGTGCCGAGGAGCAGCGGCACCAGGAGGATGACGGTCACCGCGACGACGACGAGACTCGACGACGCGGAGATGGTGGGGTCGAGCTCGAACGTGACGCTGTTGTACATCTGCACGGGCAGCGTCTGGAACGTCGGCGACCGCAGGAACAGCGCGATGACGACCTCGTCGAACGAGGTGACGAACGCGAAGATCGCGCCCGTCACGATCCCCCGGCTGATGAGAGGGAGCGTGACCCGGAGGAACGACCGGAACGGCGTGGCGCCGAGCGACGCGGAGGCGCGGAGCAGCCGCTTGTCGAACCCGCCGAGCGCGCTCGAGACCGAGACCAGCACGAACGGGACGCCGAGGGCCGCGTGGGCGAGCACGTACCCGAGCACGGTGCCGGTGAGGTGCCACTGCAGGAAGGAGATGTACACGGCGACCGCGATCACGATCGCCGGCGTGACCATCGACACCATCAGCAGCGTGCGGAGGAAGGCGGCGAACCGGCCCGCCAGGTTGTTGAGCCCGATCGCGGCCGCGGTCCCCACGACGGTGGCGATCGCCGCGGCGAGCACGGCGACGAGCAGCGAGTTGCCGAGCGACCCGATCCACGCCTTGTTCGTGAAGAAGTTCTCGTACCAGCGGAACGACAGCTCCTTCGGCGGGAACTCGAACGCGGCGCTCGAGCTGAAGCTCAGCGGGATGACGACGAGCGTCGGCAGGATGAAGTAGAGCGCGACCAGGACGCCGATGGTCACGAGCCACCACGGCACGGGATCGACACGTCGGTAGCGCGGCCGGCGGACGCCACTGGTGCGGCCCGGGCGCGAGGCGCCGGAGCGGCCGCCCTCCGCGAGGCCGTCGACCTCGTCGAGGCGGTCGACGTCGTCGAGCGAGGTGCTCATGCGTCCTCCTTCGTGCGGGACGTGCGCGACGTCGAGACGACGCCGATGGCCGAGATCGTGCCGCCCACCCGGTTGGCCCAGGCGACGAGCACCAGCGTGACCACGAGGACGAGCATCCCGAGGGCCCCGGCGCCGGCGAAGTCGAGCAGCTGGGTGGTGCGCTGCGCCAGCAGCTGAGCGATGAGCGACTGCTGGGGCGAGCCGAGCAGCGCGGGCGTGACGTAGAAGCCGAGGCTGAGGGTGAAGACGAGGATGAGGCCCGACACCACGCCACCCCGCGAGAGCGGCCAGTAGATCTTCCAGAAGGCCACGAGCGGGGACGACCCGAGCCCGCGGGCCGCGAGCAGGAGCTTGCGGTCGATGCTGCCGAGCGAGCTGAACAGCGGCAGCACCATGAAGGGCAGCAGCACCTGGCTCATCGCGATCGTGACCCCCACCACGCTGCCCTGCAGCACGACGTCGCCCGCCCCGAAGAACTCGAGCACGTTCGACACCGGCCCGCCCCGCTGCAGGATGATGATCCACGCGAAGTTGCGCGCCATCACCGAGGTCCAGAACGGGATGAGCACGATCACGAGGAGCACGGCACGCGCTCGCGGTCCGACCCTCGTCATCAGGTAGGCGTACGGATAGCCGAGAAGGAAGGCGACCACGGTGACGACCGCGGCGGTGGCCGCCGTCCTGCCGAGCACCGTCATCGTGACCCCGTCGGTGAAGAGCGATGTGTAGTGGTCGAGCGTGAAGCCCGGCAGACCGAAGCTGCGCACGAGGCTCTGGATGAGCGGCACCAGGAGCACCACGGCGAGCAGTGCCAGGGCGGGCACCAGCAGGAGCCACGAGGGCCGCGGCCGGCGGAGGGGTCGTGAGGTCGTCGTCATGGGTCCCGTCATCCGTTCACGATGGTGCTGAGCTGGTCGGCCGCCTCCTGCAGGAGCTGGACCAGGTGATCCGACTCCGCGGGCGGCAGCATGGTCGTCGTGCCGAGCACGGCCATCGACGCCTGGACGTCGTTCTCGCCGAAGACCGGGGCGGCGACCGACGCGAGTCCGACGCGGCCGAGGTCGGCCCAGGCCACTCTGGTACGGCGGACGAGGGCCAGCTCGGCGTTCTCGCGGCGCACCTCGTCCTGCTCCATCCCCGCCTGCAGCCGGGCGAGCACCGAGGGATCGGACTGGAAGGCGAGCAGCACGCGCGACTGGGCCGCCTTGCGCTCGAGCACCGTGCCCACCCGCACGGTGAGCACGATGGTGCCCGCGTTCGCCTCCTCGACGAGGGCCACGACCGCACCCGATCGGCCGAGGAAGCTCAGCACCGCGGTCAGCCCCGTCTGGTCGGAGAGGTGCCGGAGCACGGCGGGGGCGAGCGCGAGGATCTGCTGCCGGCCCGACACCAGACCCGAGAGCTGGTCGATCAGGGGCCCGGGCCCATAGGAGGGGCTGAGGAAGCCCGACGCCTGCAGCGAGAGCAGGTAGCGGTGGGCCGTGGTCCGGTTGAGTCCCAGCCGCTCCGAGACGAGCGCGGGGGTGAGGGCCCGCGTCTTCTGGTCGAAGAGCGCCAGCACGGCGGCCGCGCGCTCGATCGACTGGATGCCGCCTCGCTCCGACTCCTGCAGCGCGATGACGGGCGAACCGTCGGACTGCTCACCGGGATCGGACATGGGCCTCACCTCCTCATCGAGGGCTCGGGTCGTGGACTCGTTCAGTAAAGCAATCCGCTGTTCATAATGCAATCCCCATTTCCACATTGCGAACCATCACCGACACGATGACGTCACAGTTGGCTCAATTCCGAGTGGACATGTCACTCGTCAGTCCATATGCTGAACGCCACGCACGCATTCCGAACACAAGGAGGTCCTCGGATGCTCGTCGCCGACGACATGACCACACCATCCCCCGCGCTTCTCAAGGTGCTCGACGGAGCAGTCGACCTGCACGTCCACTCGGGGCCGAGCCCCTTCCCGCGCCGGCTCAACCACGTCGAGGCGTCCTACGACGCCGCGCGGATCAACATGCGGGCGATCCTCATCAAGTCGCACCACCACAACACCGTCATGGACCTGCTGGCGATGCAGGACCAGCTGAAGGACGCCCCCACACCGGCGTACGGCGGCGTCGCCCTCAACTCGGAGGTCGGCGGGATCAACCCCTCCGCCGTCGCCGTCGCCATCCAGATGGGCGGACGTGCCGTGTGGGGACCGACCGTGTCGGCGGGTCAGCACATCCGCGCGCACAGCCACGACGACGGCTTCCCCACCGCGGGGGCGAACCTCGAGGAGAAGGAGGAGTCGATCTGGGACGCCGACGGCAACGTGTCGGCCGAGACGGTGCGCGTGACGCAGCTGATCGCCGAGGCCGACATCATGCTCTCGGGCGGACACCTCGACGCCGAGTCGATGAAGGCCTTCTTCGCCACCGCGAAGGAGAACGGTGTCCGCAGGCTGCTGCTGCACCACCCCGACTTCATCATCAACGCCAGCCAGGGCGATGTGGAGGAGATGATCGGCTACGGCGCGTTCGTCGAGCACGAGCTCTCGATGTACCACCCGGCCGTCGAGGCGCCCGGCTTCCCGATCCAGCAGCTCGTCGACTGGATCGAGCGGATCGGGCCCGAGCGCACCGTCATCGACTCCGACCTCGGCCAGAAGATCAACCCGCTGCCCGTCGACGGCTACATCTACGTCATCCAGCAGCTCCTCGACCACGGGGTCGCCGAGAAGGACATCCGACAGATGATCTGCCGCAACACCGCGTTCCTCCTCGGCCTCGAGGAGAGCAACTGATGCGCACCGCGGAACAGGTGGTGATCAGCACAGCGATCACCGGATCGGTGAACGTGCCGTCGCAGAGCGACTATCTGCCGCTGAGCGCCGAGGAGATCGTGGCGTCGGCGCTGGAGGCGGTCGAGGCGGGCTCCGCGATCATCCATCTCCACGCCCGTCACCCCGACGGTCGGCCCGCCTGGGAGGCGGAGATCTACGAGCAGATCGTGCCCGGCATCCTCGAGCAGACCGATGCGGTGATCAACATCACCACCGGCGGGTCGTCGGCGATGACGATGGACCAGCGCCTGGCCGGCGCCCTCCGGTTCGCCCCGGAGCTGGCCTCGCTCAACATGGGCTCGATGAACTTCGTCTACTCCGGGATCGCCGATCGGATCGACGACTGGAAGCACGACTGGGAGAAGCAGTACGTGCTCAACACGTACTCGCACCCGTTCATCAACTCGTTCGACCGCATCGAGCACACGCTGCGCGAGCTAGGCGAGGGGCTCGGCACGCGCTTCGAGTTCGAGTGCTACGACATCGGCCACCTCTACTCCCTCGCCTACTTCGTCGACCTGGGCCTCGTGAAGCCGCCGTTCCTCATCCAGGGCGTCTTCGGCATCCTGGGCGGGATCGGCGCCGACCACGAGAACCTCACCCACATGGTCGCCATCGCCGACAAGCTGTTCGGCGACGACTACTACTTCTCGGCCTTCGCCGCGGGGCGCCACCAGATGCAGTTCGCCACGCACAGCGCCTGGCTCGGGGGCAACGTGCGAGTGGGCCTCGAGGACAGCCTGTGGATCGGCAAGGGCCGGCTGGCCACCAGCAACGCCGAGCAGGTGCGCAAGATCCGGGCCGTGGTCGAGGACCTCGGTCGCCCGATCGCGACCCCCGACGACGCCCGCCGGATGCTCGGCCTCAAGGGCCGGGCCGGCGTCACCCTCTGACGCGCCTGCCGCGCCATCCCCCGCGCCTCGCCCCGCATCCGGAGAACGAGCCGCCCGCCGACCAAGGAGACCCCATGACCATGTACGCCGCCGACGACATCCGGTCGCGCCTCGCGACCGGGCCCCAGCCCGCTCGGGCGGTGGACCCGTCCACCCCGATCAAGCCGGCCCAGTGGATCGCGTTCCACGACCACGAGCCCACCGAGCGCAGCACCTCGGGCGGGGTGACCTGGATCGCGCGCGCCGCCAACCTCGTCGTCGCCTACGCGGAGGCGAAGGCGGGCGACGTGCTCTCGCGCACCGGGCAGCCCGACGAGTACACGGTGCTCCTCACCTCCGACAGCGCGGCGATCCGCGTGGTCGTGGGCGAGCAGGCCGCCGAGGTCGACGAGGAGGCGCTGGTCGTGGTGCCGCCCGGCGACAGCGCGGTGGAGGTGCTCTCCGACGGGCCGGTGATCCGTCTCTTCTCGACCCGGGCGGACGACCTCGTCGAGGTCTCGCTCAACGCCGAGGCGTACGCCGAGCCCGACCTGCGAGCGACTCCGGTGACGCCGTGGCCCGACCCGGTGGGCGGATTCACGCTCCGCGTGTACCCGCTGGCCGAGACCCCGATCGCCGAGGGGCGGTTCGGGCGGATCTTCCGCACCACCACCGTCATGGTCAACTTCCTCGCCGAGGAGCCCACACCACGGAACCCGGAGAAGCTCTCGCCCCACCACCACGACGACTTCGAGCAGATCTCGCTGGCCGTGAAGGGCCGGTTCGTGCACCACATCCGCTACCCGTGGGGGCCCGACTCGACGCAGTGGCGGCCCGACGAGAGCCGTGAGATCGGCAGCCCGTCGATCTGCATCATCCCGCCGCCCACCGTGCACACCACGCAGGGCGTCGGCGAGCACCAGCAGCTCATCGACATCTTCTCCCCGCCGCGCGACGACTTCTCGGACGCCGGCTGGGTGCTGAACGCCGAGGAGTACCCGGCCCGATGACGATACTCCCCCGCAGCTGGAGCCTGTTCCGGCAGGCGCTCGCACGCACCGGCGGCCCCGCGCTCGGCACCTGGGTGAAGCTGCCCGCGGTCGAGAGCGTCGAGCTCATGGCGCTGGCCGGATTCGACTTCATCGTGATCGACCTCGAGCACTCCGCGATGAGCATCGAGAGCGCGTTCCACCACATCGGCGTCGCGCTCCTCACCGGCGTCTCGCCGATCGTGCGCATCCCGGCCCTCGACGGGGGCATCGTCCAGCGACTGCTGGATGCGGGCGCCGAGGGCATCATGGTGCCGCACGTCGACACCGCCGACGAGGCGCGAGCCGCGGCCCGCGCGATCCGCTTCCCCCCGCTCGGCACCCGCGGGGTGGGGAGCACGAGCCGCGCCGGCGCCTGGGGCGCGGTCCCGCGCGACGAGTACCTGCGCTACGGGCAGGAGGAGGTCGTGCTGATCGCCCAGATCGAGAGCGCCGAGGCGGCGCGGAACGCGTCGGCCATCGCCGCGGTCGAGGGCGTCGACGCGCTGCTGATCGGCGCCGCCGACCTGTCGACCAGCGAGGGCAAGACGGAGGCGCATCCGGATGTGGTGGCCCTGATCGAGGGCGCCGTGCGCGACTCGCTCGGGGTCGGCGTGCCCGTCGGCAACGCGGGCGGCGCCGCCGCCTCGGCCGTGCAGGCGTCGACCGACGCGGGGTACGCCTTCACCCTCATGAGCAACGACGCGAGCATGCTGGGTGCGGCGGCGGCCGCGGCGGTCGCCGCGGGCCGCTCGATCCGGACGCGCTCGGCGCAGGCCACGGACACGGCACAGACAGATCCAGCGCAGACCACAAACTCGGCACCGACAGCAGGAGGAGAACGATGACGGACGAAGGACGCACGACCGGACTGCTCGAGGGCAAGACCGTGCTGATCGTGGGCGCGAGCGCGGGGATCGGCGCCGACTCGGCGCGCGTGCTCGCCCGACACGGAGCCCGGCTCATGCTCGCCGCCCGCACGCGTGAGCCGCTCGACCGGATCGCCGGCGAGCTGTCGGCGACGGGCGCCGAGGTCGACGTGGTCACCGGCGACATCAGCGTCGCCACCGACGTCGCGCGGATCGTGGATGCCACGGTCGAGCGCTTCGGCGGGCTCGACGGCGCCTTCAACAACGCGGCCATGACGCAGGCGGGCCGGCTCGACGAGGTCTCGGAGGCCGACTTCGACCGCATCCTGCAGGTGAACGTGAAGGGCACCTGGCTGTGCCTGCGCGAGGAGCTGCGCGTCATGCGCGCCGCCGGATCCGGCTCGATCGTGAACGTGAGCAGCATCGGCGGGCTCCGCGGCAGCTCGGGCATGGGCGCCTATCAGGCGACGAAGCACGCTGTGATCGGGCTCACCCGCACCGCCGCGCACGACAACGGGCCGGTGGGCGTGCGTGTGAACGCGCTGGCTCCGGGCCCGACCGAGACGCCGATGCTGCAGCAGACCCGCGAGGCGATCCCCGGCGGGGTCGAGGCGCGCATCGCCGCGACCCCGCTCCGCAAGGCGGGGACCGGCAGCGAGGTCGGCGAGGCGGCCGCCTGGCTGCTGAGCGACCTCGCGAGCCACATCAGCGGCGTGGTGCTGCCGGTGGACGGAGGATTCAGTGCCTGACACCCTCGCCGACGCGGTCGGCACGCTGCGACTGCCCGCCCGCATCCACGTCGGATACGGCGTGCGGGCGCAGGTCCCGGCCCTCCTGGCCGAGCACGGTCGGCGTGTGCTCGCCGTGGTCGACCCGTTCCTCGCCGGCTCGCCCGACTTCGTCGCCCTGCTCGCCTCGATCGAGGCCCTCGGGCTCGAGGTCACGACCCACACGGGCGTGCAGCCGGAGCTGCCGGTCGGATCGCTCACCGCCTCCGCGGAGGCGGTGGCCGGCGCCGACCCCGAGGTCGTGCTGGCGTACGGCGGCGGAAGCGCCATCGATGCGGCGAAGCTCATCGCGACCCTCCTGGCCCATGGCGGCCCCCTCAGCAGGTACTACGGTGAGAACGCCGTGCCGGGCCCGATCCTCCCGATCGTCGCCGTGCCGACCACGGCGGGCACCGGATCGGAGGTCACGCCGGTCGCGGTGGTGTCCGATCCGGACATCGAGATGAAGATCGGGATCTCGAGCCCGCACCTCGTGCCGGTCGCCGCCGTCGTCGATCCCGAGCTGACGCTCGGAGCCCCGCCGTCGGTCACGGCCCACTCCGGCATCGACGCCCTCGTGCACTCCCTCGAGTCGTACACCGCGGCCGCGGTGCCGCTCGACTGGGCGGGGCAGCTGCCGCTGTTCACCGGCCGCAACGTGCTCGCCGCTCCGCTCGCGCTGGAGGCGATCCGGCACATCGCGCCCTTCCTGGCGCGCGCGGTCCGCGACGGCTCCGACCGGGAGGCCCGCGCGCAGGTCGCGCTCGGCAGCCTCCTCGCGGGTATGGCCTTCGGGCCGACCGGCACCCACCTCTCGCACGCGCTGCAGTATCCGATCGGCGCGATCACGAAGACGCCCCACGGACTCGGCACCGGGCTGATGATCCCGTACGTGCTCCAAGCGGCCGTCGCCGTCGTGCCCGAGCGGCTGGCGGAGATCGACCGCGTGCTCGGCGGCACCGAGCCCGACGACACGGTGGCCGCCCAGGACGCGGTCGACCGGATCGCCGACCTCTGCCGGGAGATCGGCATCCCGACCAGCCTGGCCGAGATCGGCGTCGAGGAGGCCCAGCTCGAGCACATCGCCGAGCTCGCGCTGCGATCGAAGCGGCTCGTCGGCATCTCGCCCGTCGGCTCCGACCCGGGTGTGCTCCTCTCCATCCTGCGGGCCGCCCACTCCGGGCACCGCTCGCTCCTCGACTCCTCGGTCCACCGCGGCCGCTGACTCCCGATCCGGAAGACGACATGACGAACACGTACAGGGCCGCACTCCACATCGACGGCGAGTGGCGGGAGGGCGGCGACGGCACGACCTTCCCGGTCATCGACCCCGCCGACGGGAGCACCATCGCCGACTTCCCGGTCGCGACGAGCGCCGACTGCCTCGCCGCCGTCGAGGCGGCCGCGGCCGCCCAGGAGAGCTGGGCGGCGACCCCGCCGCGGGTGCGCAGTGAACTGCTCCGCGCCGCGTACGACCTGCTCACCGAGGAGGTCGAGCTGTTCGCCGAGATCATGGTGCGCGAGAACGGCAAGTCATGGTCGGATGCGATGGGCGAGGCGAACTACGCCAAGGAGTTCTTCCGCTGGTTCGCCGAGGAGGCGGTGCGCATCCCCGGCGACTACCGCCTCTCTCCCGCCGGCGACAAGCGGATCGTCGTCGACCGCCAGCCGATCGGGGTGTCGCTCCTCATCACGCCGTGGAACTTCCCCGCGGCCATGGCCACTCGCAAGCTCGCGCCCGCGCTGGCCGCGGGCTGCACGGTCATCCTGAAGCCCGCCCGCGAGACGCCGCTCACCGCCGCCTACATGGTCGAGGTGCTCGAGCGCGTCGGCGTGCCGCGCGGGGTGGTGGGCCTGGTCACCCCGGTGCCCACCGGGCCGCTCGTCGCTGAGATGCTCGCGCATCCGGCCGTGCGGAAGCTCTCGTTCACCGGCTCGACGGAGGTCGGCCGCGAGCTGCTGCACGCCTGCGCCGACACCGTCGTGAGCGCGTCGATGGAGCTCGGCGGCAACGCGCCCCTCCTCGTCCTCCCCGGTGCCGACCTCGACATCGCGGTGCCCGAGGCGCTGCTGGCGAAGATGCGCAACGGCGGATCGGCCTGCACCGCGGCCAACCGCTTCTACGTGCACTCGAGCCTGCACGACGAGTTCGTGCGCCGGATGGCCGAGGCGCTCTCGCGGGTGTCGGTCGGGTCGGGCCTCGACCGGTCGAACCAGCTCGGGGCGCTCGTGTCGGTGCGGGAGCGCGACAAGGTCGCCGCCCTCGTCGACTCGGCCGTGGCCGAGGGAGCGGACGTCGTCACGGGAGGGAGGCGCTCGGAGACCGGCGCCTTCTACGACGCGACCCTCCTCACCGGCGTGCGGCACGGATCCGAGATCAACGCCACCGAGATCTTCGGACCCGTCACCGCCATCGTGTCGTACGACGACGTCGACGACGCCATCCGGATGGCGAACGACACCGTGTTCGGCCTGATGGCGTACGTCTTCGGCGAGGAGCGCGAGGCGATGGCCGTCGCGCGGCGGCTCGAGGCGGGGATGGTGGCGGTGAACCGCGGCGTGGTGAGCGACCCCGCGGCGCCGTTCGGCGGCGTGAAGCAGAGTGGTCTCGGCCGCGAGGGAGCGAGCGAGGGGATCCTCGAGTTCCTGGAGGAGAAGTACATCGCACTGACGGCGTGACGCGACCTCCGAAGTCCCTCCGAGGCCCGGGGCTGGACGCGGTGCACCTCTAACGTGGGAGGAACGACGAAGGGAGCATCCGATGACTTTCCTCTTCATCCTGGGCGGGTTCGCCCTCGTGCTGGCGGTGATCGGAGCGATCATGTTCGTGCGGCAACGCCGGGCCCGCGACTACGCCGACCACCTCGATTCGCGCGACACCCCCGGCCGAGGCCACACCGACGGCCAGGCGGCCGCGGGCATCGGCCACCACTCGCGCGGCACGGGCGCCGGCATGGGAAGCGGCTTCTGAGCTCTGGCACGATCAGAGCGCCGGGCCGCAGGCCGCGCTAGCGTGAGGGCATGACCGCGGAGTGGACGGAGCACGTGCTCTGGTGGCAGGTGTATCCGCTCGGGTTCGTCGGTGCCGAGATCCGGCCCGAGAAGCCGGTGGCCGAGGTGACGCATCGCCTCGACCGGATCGCCGGCTGGCTCGACCACGTGATCGAGCTGGGCCTGAACGGTCTCCAGCTCGGCCCGGTCTTCACCTCGACGTCGCACGGGTACGACACCCTCGACCACTTCACCGTCGACCCCCGGCTCGGCGACGGCGACGACCTCGACCGGCTGCTCGCGGAGGCGGAGGGTCGCGGCATCCGGGTGCTGCTCGACGGGGTCTTCAACCACGTCGGCCGGGCACATCCGTGGTTCGTCGACGTCGAGCAGCACGGCCCCGAGTCGGAGTACGCCGATCGGTTCCGGATCGACTGGGGCTCGAGCCCTGAGTGGAGCCCGGGCGACGACGTGCCGGCCCAGGTCTTCGAGGGGCACGACGCGCTCGTCGTGCTGAACCACGAGTCGGAGGCGGTGCGCGATCACGTCGTCGAGGTGATGACCCACTGGCTCGACCGCGGGATCGACGGCTGGCGCCTCGACGCGGCCTACGCGGTGCCCGCCTCCTTCTGGGCGGCGGTGCTGCCGCGCGTGCGCGAACGGCATCCGGACGCGTGGTTCAGCGGCGAGGTCATCCACGGCGTCGGCAGCGACTTCGTGGCGGAGTCGACCATCGACTCGCTCACCCAGTACGAGCTCTGGCAGGGGATCTGGCACGCGCTGTCCGACCGCAACCTGTTCGAGCTGGCGCACGCCGTGCAACGCGGCAACGAGCTGCTGCGGCAGTCGATCCCCTCGACGTTCATCGGCAACCACGACGTCACCCGCATCGCCTCCGCCGTCGGCCCCGAGCTCGTGCCGCACGCCGCCGCCGTGCTCTTCACGGTCGCCGGAGTGCCCTCGGTCTACGCGGGTGACGAGTACGCCTACCGCGGGGTGAAGGAGGCGCGCCTGGGCGGCGACGACGCTGTCCGTCCCGAGTTCCCGCCGACACCACCCCCGCCGGGCGAGCTCTCGAGCGACGCCGCCGCCGTGCTGCGCGCGCACGAACAGCTCATCGCGGTGCGGCGACGGCACCCGTGGCTGCACAGCGCCCACACCGACGTGGTCGAGCTCGAGAACGAGTGGATCGTGCTGCGCACCGCCACCGGCAGCGGCGCCGTCATCACCGCGCTCAACCCGTCGTCGGAGCCGCGGCGGCTCCCGGTGGGCACCCCGCACATCCCGGTCGCGGGCGAGGCCACCGCGGAGGGCGACGACCTGCTCGTCCCCCGGGCGGCTGGCTCGTCGCCGAGCCCGCGTAGCCCGCAGCCCCCAAGCCCGCGTGGCCCGCCGCGCCGCGAGCTCGCCCGCATGATCTCGTCGAGTCGCGAGATCCCGCCCTTCATCTCGCCCTGAGAGGGCCGGAAGTCGCGAGTCGACGCAGAGTCGTGACAGCGCGGGCGTCAGGATGCGGGCTGGTGCGCCTCGTCGTATGCAGACTGCCGGGCGGACACCTCGTCGCGGTGATCCTCCGACCAGCGCTTGAGCCGGCGCACGGTCTGGTGGAGCGAGAGGCCGAGATCGGTGAGCTCGTAGCTCACGGTGACGGGGACGGTCGGCGTGACGGTGCGTTCGACGAGGCCGTCGCGCTCGAGAGAGCGCAGCGTCTGCGAGAGCATCTTCGGACTCACGCCGGCCAGCACGCGCGACAGCTCCGAGTAGCGCATCGGCCGCGGATCGCCGTCGCAGTCGGGCCCGCTCCCGAGGGCCGACAGCACGAGCGTGACCCACTTCCCGGCGATCCGGCCGAGCAGCTGATGGCTCGGGCACACCGACAGGAACGCGTTGTACTCCGTCTTGGCCCGCGCCCGCCTCTCGGCGGCGGTCAGAGTCGCCATCCCACTCCCCGGATATCTACGCACTTCTGGGTAACTACTTCCCAAAGGATAGCGACTGGCCGAGAGTGCTGGATGACCGCTCGGCCCGCGAGCGGTCGGAAGGGCTCCCGATGAACAGCACAGCAACCACCACCGACCTCCCCGGCGGACTCTGGTCCCTCGGCGACAGGAGCGTCACCCGATTCGGATACGGCGGGATGCAGCTGGCCGGCCCGTACGTGGTCGGACCGCCGAAGGACCGGGACGCCGCCCGCGCGGTGCTGCGAGCAGCGGTCGAGAGCGGCATCACCCACATCGACACGTCAGAGTCCTACGGCCCGAAGGTCGTCAACGAGCTGATCCGCGAGGCACTCCACCCCTACGCACCCGACCTCGTGGTCGCCACGAAGGTGGGAGGGCGACGGGATGCGGCGGGCGGCTGGCCGACGGCGCGGAAGCCCGACGAGCTGCGTCGCCAGATCGACGACAACCTCGAGACCCTCGGCCTCGAGCACCTCGACCTCGTCCACCTGCGGATGGGCGACGCCACCGGACCCGTCCCCGAGCCGGTCGAGGAGGCCTTCGCGGCGCTCGTGGACCTGCAGCGGCAGGGGATCATCCGCCACCTGGGCCTCAGCAACGCGACCGCCCAGCAGGTCGCGGAGGCACAGGCGATCGCGCCGATCGTGTCGGTGCAGAACGGCTACAACCTCGCCACCAGGGGTGACGACGAGCTCATCGATCGGCTGGCGGACGAGGGGGTGGCGTACATCCCCTTCTTCCCGCTGGGCGGATTCAGCCCGCTGCAGGCGCAGGCGCTGTCGACCGTCGCCGAGCGGGTGGGATCCGCTCCACTCCCGCTGGCGCTGGCCTGGCTGCTCCAGCGCTCGCCGAACATCCTCCTGATCCCGGGCACCTCCTCCGTGGAGCACCTCCGCGAGAACATCGCCGGGTCCGCCACCATCCTCTCGGCGGACGACATCCGCGAGCTCGACAGCATCGGCGGTCGCCCCTGACGAGACCCCGGGGGTACGCTGGGAGAGAAGCATTGCTCAGCACTCCAGGGGGAAGAACGTGCGCGGTCTCGGTGTGGTCGCCCTTCTCCTCGGCGTGCTCGGTGTCGTCGTCGCCGTCCTCCTGATCACCGGCAATCCCTCCCTCGCCACCCCCGGGCCACAGGTGCTGCCCGCCGCGCTGTACGACTCGTGGCGCCTCGTGCTGCCGGTCGTGCTCTGGGTCTCTGCGGTGTGGCTGGCGCTCGGCATCCTCGCCGTCTCGCGCCAGCCGCGCGTGGCGTGGCTCATGCTGCTCGCGTTCCTGCCGCTGCTCGCGGTGTACTTCCTGGGCGGCGGGCTGCTGCCGAGCTACATCACCGCCCTGATCGCGATCATCGTGCTCGGCGTGGTGATCCCGGTGGTGGTCGGGGTGATCGGCGTGGCGATCGGTTCGGCCGTCCGCCGCCGGCGGGCCGCGCTCGGACGCCCCTGAGCGCCGGGTTTCGCGGCCTGTCTGACCTCTCGCGTGCCCAGTGGGCGCGCGAGACGCTAGAGAGGGCGCGAAAACGGGGGTGGCCTACGCTGGAGGCACCGCATCCTATCCCCGGATCTCCAGATCGTATATGATCTGCCGCGAGGGTCGCGTCGGCGGCCGGAAGCGAAGGGGCTCATGAGCGACGCCACGTCACCCGCCAGCCAGACCGATCCGCGCTTCGCCGCGTTGCCGATCCGGCCGGGCAAGATCATCGCCGTGCATCTCAGCTACGCCTCGCGGGCCGACCAGCGGGGGCGCCGACCCGCCGCCCCGTCGTACTTCCTCAAGCCGTCGAGCTCGGTCGCCGCGAGCGGGAGCACCATCGAGCGCCCCGACAGCACCGAGCTGCTCGCCTTCGAGGGCGAGATCGCTCTCGTCATCGGCGAGCCCGCGACGCGGGTGAGCCAGGCGGATGCGTGGGGTCACGTCGGCTGCATCACCGCCGCGAACGACTTCGGAATCTACGACTACCGGGCGAACGACAAGGGCTCGAACGTGCGGTCGAAGGGCCGCGACGGCTACACGCCCCTCGGGCCCGCGCTGATCGACGCGAGCACCGTCGACCCCGCCGCCATCCGGGTGCGCACCTGGGTCGACGGCGCCCTCGTGCAGGACGACACCACGGCCGGGCTCATCTTCCCGCTCGCGCAGATCGTGGCCGACCTCAGCCAGCACCTCACGCTCGAGCGGGGCGACGTCATCCTCGCGGGCACCCCCGCCGGGTCGAGCGTCGTCGTTCCCGGCCAGACCGTCGAGGTCGAGGTCGACGCGCCGGATGCGCCCGGCACGCCGACGAGTGGGCGGCTCGTGACGACCGTGGTCGAGGGTCCGGGCGACTTCGATCCCGAGCTCGGGTCGCTGCCGAGCGTCGACGACGCCCAGCGGGCGGATGCGTGGGGCTCGGCCGACGCGGCGGGCCTGGCGCCTGAGACATCCACGGATGCAGGTTCCCCCGCGAGCGCCGCCCCCGTTCTCGACCCGGATCTCAAGGAGCGGCTTCTGCGCGCCCCCGTCGCCGGCCTCTCGCAGCAGCTGCGGAAGCGCGGGCTGAACAACGTGACCATCGACGGCGTCCGCCCGATGCATCCCGAGCAGAAGCTCGTGGGCGTGGCCCGCACGCTGCGCTTCGTGCCGAACCGCGAGGATCTCTTCGACAGCCACGGCGGTGGGTACAACGCGCAGAAGCGCGTCTTCGACGCGGTCGGCGAGGACGAGGTGATCGTCATCGAGGCCCGGGGCGAGACCGGGTCGGGCACGCTGGGCGACATCCTCGCCCTCCGCGCCCAGGCGAACGGCGCCGCGGGCATCGTGACCGACGGCGGCGTCCGCGACTACGACGCCGTCGCCGCGGTGGGCATCCCCGTCTACACGGTCGGAGCGCACCCCGCCGTACTCGGCCGCAAGCACGTGCCCTGGGAGGGCGACGTGGCCGTCGCATGCGGAGGCACCACGGTGCTGCCGGGCGACATCCTCGTCGGCGACTCCGACGGCGTGATCGTGATCCCCCCGACGCTCGTGAAGACTGTCGTGGATGCGGCGCTCGCCCAGGAGGTCGAGGACGCCTGGATCGCCGAGCAGGTGAAGGCGGGCCACCCGGTCGACGGGCTCTTCCCGATGAACGCCGAGTGGCGGGCCCGGTATGAGAGCGAGCGCGACCGATGAGCGTCGAGACGGCTGCCGCGGGCGGCACCTCGGGCGGCGCCGCCGGCAGCAAGTCGGAGCAGGCGTACGCCTGGATCCGCGAGCGGATCATCGCCCACGAGTACCAGCCCGGGTTCCGGCTCGTGCTGCAGACCATCGCCGACGCGCTCGAGGTGAGCGTCGTGCCTGTGCGCGAGGCGATCCGCCGACTCGAGGCCGAGGGGCTCGTGTCGTTCGAGCGCAACGTGGGAGCCCGTGTCGCCCTCGTCGACGAGAGCGAGTACGTCCACACGATGCAGACCCTCGGGCTCGTCGAGGGTCTCGCCACCGCGCTGTCGAGCCCGCTGCTGAAGCCGGCCGACCTCGAGCGCGCGTCGGCGGTGAACGACCGGATGCACGCCCTCCTCGACGACTTCGATCCGCACGAGTTCACCCGCCTCAACCAGGAGTTCCACTCGGTGCTCTACGAGCCGTGCCCCAACCCGCACATCCTCGATCTCGTGCACCGGGGCTGGGGGCGGCTCGCCGGCATCCGCGACTCGACGTTCGCCTTCGTCCCCGGCCGGGCCACGCACTCGGTCGAGGAGCACGTCGAGATCCTCGACCTCATCCGCGACGGAGCCGATCCGATCGACGTCGAGCTCGCCGCACGCCACCACCGCTGGCGCACGATGGACGCCTTCATCACGGCGCGCCACAGCGGCGACCACCCCGACTCGTAGTCAGGGGGATCGCCGCCGCGACGACCGCGTTCACACCCGGCGGGCCCGACCTCGGCTGTGTACGATCACGCCTCCGGCCAGGAGCAGCAGCAGCGCCGCTCCGGCGAGCTCGAGGGGGATCTCCGCACCCGTGTCGGCGAGCGTCGACGATGCGGACCCGGACTTCCCTGAGACCCCCGATCCTGCCGGGCTCGCCGCGGCGTCGACCCGGATGTCGTTCCAGCCGAGCAGGTTGTCCTGCGAGTCGGTGATCGCGAGCCGGTGGGCTCCCGCGGGGACGTCCGTCGGGAGGGTGAAGGTGACGTTGCCCGCCCCATCCACCACCGCGGTGCCGATCAGGGTGGGCGTGGAGAAGAGCCAGCCGTTGACCGACTGCCCCGCCTCGGCCCGGTCGCCGACGTTCACCGTGACGGTCGTGCCCGCGACAGCGGACCGCGGCACGTCGACCCCGCCGCGGAACTCCTCCGTGAGGTTCTCGGACAGCGGCGCCCGCGGCCCCGAGGGCTCCGGATCGGTACCCGCCGGCGTCGTGAAGGTGGTGGTGGCGGACTCGCTGGTGCCGAACCATCCGTCAGAGGGGCTGAAGTAGCTGACGGTGAGGGTCGCCGTATAGGTCGTGCCCGGCTTCAGGTGGTTCTCGTAGCCGATGGTGCCGTCGATCGCCGAGCTCGCGGTCTCGTAGACGTCCACGCCGTCGTCCAGGGTGAGCCTGTAGCTGATCGAGGCCCGCTCCGTCGGCCCGTCCTGGGGCGGGATCGCGTCGTTCACGTTCCGCACCTTCAGGGTGACACCCGTCCGCACGGCGTCGACCGCGTCGATGAGGGGCGCGCTGACCGTGTCCGGGGTGATGAAGCCGTAGCCTGTGACGCTCGCGCTGCCCCCGGGGCCGGAGGCCGTGACCACCACCCGGTAGAGGCCCGGGGTCAGATCCGTGAACTCGAAGGTCGTGGGAGTCGCGCTCTGCTTCGAGGCGGTCTCCCCCGTGGAGTCGCGCGTGACGACCGCCTCGAACGTGTCGACGGGTCCGCCGTCCTCCGAGTCGGAGGCCGCACCGGCCTCGACCTCGATGGATGCGGTGCTCTTCCCGATGGCGATGCCGGCGATCACCGGGACGGCGGGAACCTTCTCGATCGCGCCGGTCGACGGCAGTCCGAGATCGTCCGCCGACGCGGCCAGCGGCGTGCCGACGACCAGTGCCGCCGCCAACGCGACGGCGGAGAGCACCGTGCCGGCGCGATGCCGGACACGGGGGAGGTGTGGGTGTGCCATGGGTCTGTCTCCTGTGTGGGTGTCGATGCGGGGACGCAGCGGCAGCGGGGCAGACGCCCGGTCCCGAGCCGACTGTATCGATCCGGATCGGCCCACTTCCGCGCGAGGAGCGGTTCCCATACAAGTCCGGACAGCGCTCCTCGACCGGAGCCGTCTGGGTTCGCTCCGGGGTACGCGAGGATGTGTCCATCACCGTCGACGTCGGAGGAAGCGTGAAGGGCCCTGAAGTGGCGAGCACACACCGTGATGTCGCCGAGCCATCGATAGCCGAGAGCCTGCAGGCGCTCCGCAAGGAGGCAGGCGGAGTGACCTATGCCGAGATCGCGACGAGGATCTCGCGACTCCGCGCGGAGCGCTCGGGTGGAGCGGGCGGCGTGGGCGGAGCAGGGTTCGAGGTCTCGCGGTCCACCGTGTACGACGCCTTCCGACCCGGCAGGACGCGGCTGAACCCCGACCTCGTGGTCGACATCGTCCTGAGCCTCGGGGTCGACCTCGAGACTGCCGAGGGCTGGCGTGAGCGGTGCACGACGGCACGCCCCGCCGTCCCTCGGCCTTCATCGCGGAGCACCTCATCCGACTCGACGACCAAAGCCGATCCGGCCGCTGCCCCACGTCCCGCGTCCACAGAGCGTGCCGGCTCGGTCTGGAGCGGGAGACAGCGCCTCCTGCTCATCGCCGCGACGCTCCTCGCGGCCCTCGGGGTGAACCTCGTCGGCGGAGAGCTCGTGATCTGGCTCGAGCTCCCCCTCTTCCTCGACATGATCGGCACGGCGGTCGTCGCGATCGCCCTCGGTCCCTGGTACGCCGTGGCGGTCGCCATCGTGACCCAGTTCGCCGCTGTACCTCTGCACGGGAACTCGGAGGGCCTCCCGTTCATCCCCGTGGCGATCGTCGGCGCCCTGATCTGGGGGTACGGCGCCCGGCGAGGGAACCTCGCCCGCAGCCTTCCGCGGTTCCTACTGCTGAGCGTCGTCGTCGCCCTGGCGTGCACGATCGTCGCGGTGCCGATCACCGCCGCCGTGTTCGAGGGATACAGCTCGCACGTCGCCGCGAACTCCCTCACCGATCGGTTCCAGTCGGTCGGCGAGAACCTCGTGGTCGCCGTGGCCTCGTCCAATCTCACCGCCTCCGTCTTCGACAAGCTCATCGCGGGCTTCGTCGGCCTCGCCGTCGGCGTCCCCCTGCGCTCGAGGTTCGCCACGCGTCCAGCGGCTCCGCTCGCGATCCCTTGATCCCGAGCGAAGGATCGTATACGATCCGAGACGAGGATGAGGGCAGAGCAGCCCGCTGATCGTCCGCAGAAGGGATCCGCCATGACCACCCGCCACATCCCCGCCGACCTGCCCGACCACATCCAGCACTACATCGGTGGCCGGTTCGTCGACTCGATCGACGGCGACACCTTCGATGTGCTCGACCCGGTGACCAACGAGACCTACCTGCGCGCCGCAGCGGGCAAGGCGAGCGACATCGACCTCGCCGTCGCCGCCGCACGAGAGGCGTTCGTGAACGGCCCCTGGCCGCGGATGCTCCCCCGCGAGCGCGCCCGCATCCTGCACCGCATCGCCGACATCGTGGAGTCGCGCGACGCCCGGCTGGCCGAGCTCGAGAGCTTCGACTCGGGTCTCCCCATCACGCAGGCGCTGGGGCAAGCCCGCCGCGCCGCCGAGAACTTCCGCTTCTTCGCCGACCTCATCGTCGCCCAGGCCGACGACGCCTTCAAGGTGCCCGGCCGGCAGATGAACTACGTCAACCGCAAGCCGATCGGCGTCGCCGGGCTCATCACCCCGTGGAACACCCCGTTCATGCTCGAGTCGTGGAAGCTCGGCCCCGCACTCGCCACCGGCAACACCGTCGTGCTGAAGCCCGCCGAGTTCACGCCGCTCTCGGCCTCGCTGTGGGCCGGCATCTTCGAGGAGGCCGGCCTGCCCGAGGGCGTCTTCAACCTCGTGAACGGCCTCGGCGAGGAGGCGGGCGACGCGCTCGTGAAGCACCCCGACGTGCCGCTCATCTCGTTCACCGGCGAGAGCCGCACCGGGCAGATCATCTTCGCCAACGCTGCGCCCTTCCTCAAGGGCCTGTCGATGGAGCTGGGCGGCAAGAGCCCCGCGATCGTGTTCGCGGATGCGGATCTCGAGGCCGCGATCGACGCCACCATCTTCGGCGTCTTCTCCCTGAACGGCGAGCGCTGCACCGCGGGCAGCCGAATCCTCGTCGAGCGCCCCGTCTACGACGAGTTCGTCGAGCGGTACGCCGAGCAGGCCAAGCGCGTCGTGGTGGGCGACCCGCAGGATCCGACGACCGAGGTCGGCGCGCTGGTGCACCCGGAGCACTACGAGAAGGTCATGGGCTACGTCGAGATCGGCAAGGGCGAGGGCCGTCTCGTCGCCGGCGGCGGTCGGCCGGAGGGCTTCCCGACGGGCAACTACGTCGCCCCCACGGTGTTCGCCGATGTCCCGAAGGATGCGCGGATCTTCCAGGAGGAGATCTTCGGCCCGGTCGTCGCCATCACCCCGTTCGACACCGAGGAGGAGGCGCTCGAGCTCGCCAACGGCGTGCGCTACGGCCTCGCCGCGTACGTCTGGACCAACGACCTCAAGCGCTCGCACAACTTCGCGCAGGCGATCGAGGCCGGCATGGTGTGGCTGAACAGCAACAACGTCCGCGACCTCCGCACCCCCTTCGGCGGCGTGAAGGCCTCGGGCCTCGGCCACGAGGGCGGCTACCGCTCGATCGACTTCTACACCGATCAGCAGGCCGTGCACATCACCCTCGGGAAGGTGCACAACCCCAGCTTCGGCAAGAACTGATCCGCTGTCACCGCTACGCAAGGACGCGACATGAGCACCGACAAGACCCTCACCTCCGCCGGGTACTACACCAGCCAGGAGGCCCGCATCTCCTCCCCGAACGCGTTCCCCACGCCGACGGCCACGCCGCCCGACATCCTGCGGTGCGCCTACATGGAGCTGATCGTCACCGACCTCGCCGCGTCTCGGCAGTTCTACGTCGACGTCCTCGGGCTGTACGTGACCGAGGAGGACGACGAGGCGATCTACCTCCGCTCGACCGAGGAGTTCATCCACCACAACCTCGTGCTGCGGAAGGGCCCGGTCGCCGCGGTGGCCGCCTTCTCGTACCGGGTGCGAGCGGCCGAGGACCTCGACCGGGCGGTGGAGTTCTTCACCGAGCTCGGCTGCGATGTCCGGCGGAACCCCGACGGCTTCGTCAGGGGCATCGGCGACTCGGTGCGAGTGGTCGATCCGCTCGGCTTCCCGTACGAGTTCTTCCACGCCACCGACCATGTCGAGCGGATGAGCTGGCGCTACGACCTCCACATCCCCGGCGAGCTCGTCAGGCTCGACCACTTCAACCAGATCACCCCCGACGTGCCGCGGGCCGTGCGGTACATGCAGGACCTCGGCTTCCGCGTGACGGAGGACATCCAGGACGACGAGGGCACCGTCTACGCGGCCTGGATGCGCCGCAAGCCCACCGTGCACGACACCGCGATGACCGGCGGCGACGGGCCGCGGATGCACCACGTGTGCTTCGCGACGCACGAGAAGCACAACATCCTCGCCATCTGCGACAAGCTGGGCGCGCTGCGCCGGTCCGATGCGATCGAGCGGGGTCCTGGGCGTCACGGCGTCTCGAACGCGTTCTACCTCTACCTCCGCGACCCCGACGGCCACCGGGTCGAGGTCTACACGCAGGACTACTACACGGGCGATCCCGACAACCCGGTCATCACCTGGGATGTCCACGACAACCAGCGTCGAGACTGGTGGGGCAACCCGGTGGTCCCGTCCTGGTACACCGACGGCTCGCTGGTGCTCGACCTCGACGGCCACCCCCAGCCCGTCGTCGCCCGCACCGACTCGAGCGAGATGGCCGTGACCATCGGCGCCGACGGCTTCTCCTACACGCGCCCCGACGACGACCCGGCCGACCTGCCGGAGTGGAAGCAGGGCGAGTACAAGCTGGGGAACCAGCTCTGATGGCGCTCTCCTCCTCCGAGATCACGGCGATCGCCGACGAGCTCGCCGCCGCCGAGCGCGAGCTCACCACCGTGCCCCGGCTCACGTCGCGCTACCCCGACATGACCGTGGAGGACTCGTACGCGGTGCAGAACGAGTGGCGCCGCCGCGGGGTCGCCGCGGGTCGGCGGCTCGTCGGACGCAAGATCGGGCTCACGTCGAAGGTCATGCAGGCCGCGACCGGCATCACCGAGCCCGACTACGGCGCGATCTTCGCCGACCAGGTGTTCGAGAACGGCGCCGTCATCGAGCACTCCCGGTTCTCCAACGTCCGGATCGAGGTCGAACTGGCGTTCGTGCTGTCCTCTCCCCTCGAGGGGCCCTCGGTCACCGTGTTCGACGTGCTGCGCGCGACGGAGTACGTGGTGCCGGCGCTCGAGATCCTCTCCTCCCGACTCGAGATGGAGGGGCGCACGATCGTCGACACGATCAGCGACAACGCCGCCCTCGGCGGGATGGTCCACGGCGGCAACCCGGTCGCTCCGGATGCGGTCGACCTGCGCTGGGTCTCCGCGCTGCTCTACCGCAACGAGGTCATCGAGGAGTCGGGCGTGGCCGCCGCGGTGCTCAACCACCCCGCGACCGGGGTGGCCTGGCTGGCGAACAAGCTCGCCCAGCACGGCGACCGCCTCGAGGCGGGAGAGATCGTGCTCGCCGGCTCGTTCACCCGGCCGATGTGGGTGCATCCTGGTGACACCGTGCTGGCCGACTACCGCGATCTGGGGACCATCACATGCCGCTTCGTCTGATCCCGACGCTCCGCGACGCCCTCGCGGCCGCCTCCCCGCGCGCCCTGACCGGGATCTGGGTGTGCTCGGGCTCGACCGTGAACGCCGAGATCGTCGCCGGGTCGGGCACCGACTGGGTGATGATCGACATGGAGCACGCCGCCCAGGGGCTCGAGACGGTGCTGCAGCTCCTGCAGACCGTGGCCGCGCATCCGGTCACGCCGGTCGTGCGGGTGCCCATCGGCGATCCGGTGCTCATCAAGCAGGTGCTCGACCTCGGCGCGCAGAACCTGCTGGTGCCGATGGTGTCGTCCGCCGCCCAGGCCGCGTCGCTCGTCGAGGCCGTGCGGTACCCACCGCGCGGCATCCGCGGTGTGGGCTCGGCGCTCGCCCGGTCGGCGCGCTGGAACCGGATCGACGACTACCTCGTGAACGCCGATGAGCACGTCTCGCTGTTCGTCCAGGTCGAGACGGCGGATGCGGTCGACGCGGCAGGCGAGATCGCCGCGGTCGACGGGATCGACGGCGTCTTCGTCGGGCCCGCCGACCTCGCCGCATCGATGGACCTACTCGGTCAGCAGACGCATCCGGATGTGGTGGCCGCCGTGCACCGGGCCTTCGGCGCCGTGCGCGCCGCGAGCAAGCCGGTCGGAGTGAACGCGTTCGACCCCGCGGTGGCGCAGGCCTACATCGACGCGGGTGCGACGTTCGTGCTCGTCGGAGCCGACGTCGCCCTCCTCGCCCGCGCCACCGAGTCGCTCGCCGCCCGCTTCGCCCCCACCTCGGCCCCCGCCGCCCCCGCGGCCCCTTCGTCCGGGGACCGCCCCTCCTACTGAGCCGCACCGCCGGGCACGGGTTTGTCCAGGTTTCCGTCGCCTTGTGCCGGATTCGCGACGGAAACCTGGACAAAGCCGAGGCCCTACGCGCCGCCTGCGTCCTCGACGGTGAAGTCGGCCTCCGGGGAGCGCGTGCCGTTGGCCTGCACCGTGACGACGTGCGGGCCGGGATAGTAGGTGCGCGTCGTGATGCGGCGGAAGGAGTGGGTCTTCGAGACGACGACGCTCTCGCCGGGGGCGAGTCTGCGTGAGGCGAGCTTGAAGGTCTTCGGGCTGATGCTCCCGTTGGAGCGCTGGAAGCCGATCGAGTAGTCGATCGCGACGATGGCGTCGGTGTCGTCCTCGTTCGTGACGCGGGCGGTGAACGTCAGCGCATCCTCGTGGAGCCGCACCACGGCGGTCTGCACCTCCGGGCGGTCGACCCGCAGCCGCTCGCCGGAGTACCCGACGAGCGCGAGCGCCCGCGGATCCGCCTTCTTGATGAGCGTGCGCAGCCCGTGGCGGACGACCCAGGGCGTGTCGGCCGCGGGATCGCTCAGCCAGCGCTCGGCCGTGGCGGTCACGAAGGAGGGATCGACACGGCTGAGGTCGTTCAGATGGTTCGCCACCGAGCGCCGGACGTACAGGGCGGGGTCGCGGTAGAGCGCATCCATGATGCCGCTCGTGCCCCCGGGGTTCGCGATCAGCCAGGGCACGCGCTTCGCCCACGGCAGGTACGCGCGGGTGCCCTCGCTGGCAAGGCGGCGCACGTGCTCGTTCTCGTGACCGGTCCACGTGCCGATGATCGCGAGGGCGCGCTCCGGCCGGGCGACGAGCATGTCGCGGATCGCGAACTCGCTGCTCAGCTCGACCGTCAGACGCGACAGAAGTGCCATCCCGGCGTCGAATGCAGGCGTCGAACCGTCCTCGAGCGCCCGGGCGGTGACGAACTCGGTGACCGGCCAGATCATCCAGCCCGAGAACCCTGGGACCGACAGCGCCCCGTCGACGATGCGCTCGGCCGCCGGGAAGCCGCCGGGCAGATCGGCCCGCAGCGCGTCGCGGACGAGATCGACCCGATTTCGGAGGCGCCTCCCCTCGAGGGCGGACCGCGCCAGCGTCAGCGCGGGGAGCTCGAGCGAGGGTTCCACCGCCGTCACCGCGGACCCGAGGTGGTCGACCAGGCCCGGGTTGATCAACTCGTCCATGGCCCCCACGGCGGTTCCCTCCTCGAAGCCCAGTCCTGTCTTGAGGGACAGTATCAGCGTTTTAGTGTCGACTGCGACACTAAGGCCGCGAGGTCAGTACAGTCGGGACATGGGCACGAGTACAGACTCCGAATCCGCGCGACCGCGACGCGCGAGCGACTTCCCGTACCGCTCCGAGCTGCTCGCCAACCTGAGCGCCCTGATCCTCCTCTGGGACTCGCCCTCCTTTCAAGGCGAGATCCTCGCGAAGACCGGCGAGAGCATCGACCAGCAGTCTCACGCCGCCCTCCGACACCTGCTCGCCTGGGGGCCGATGCGCCCGACCGCCCTTTCCACCGTCCTCGCGACCGGGGCGTCGCACGTCAGCAAGATCGTGCGCCGCCTGGAGGCCGACGGCTTGGTGGAGCGGACCACCGACCCCACAGACGGTCGCGCCACGCTCATCCGCCTGACGAAGGCGGGCGAGAAGGCGGCGCACAGCGTCTACGAGCTCGGCGACCGGATGATCGCCGAGGTGCTCGACGGATGGTCGGAGGACGACGTCCGCGAGTACACCGGACTGACCGCGCGGTTCGTGAAGGACGCCATCACCTCCGCCGAGCGGATGCTCGAGAGAGGCCTCCTCCCGCTGAGGAAGTGAGGTTCTTCAGAGTGCGGTCCGCATCCGCTACGCGAAGTCGAGCTGCACGATCCGCCCCTCCTCATCGAGGCGGAACCGGTACTCGAGCTGGACGACCCCGCCGGGGAAGTCGCCCTCGAGTCGGAAGGTCGCCCCGAGCATGCCCTTGTCCTCTCGCCCGCGGAGGAACGTGAGGGTGGTGGTGAAGAGGTCGATCGACTCGCGGATCCAGGCGCGGATCTCGTCGCGGCCACGGTGGGTGCGGCCCTCATCCGAGACCACGGCCCAGTCGGTGAACAGCGCCTCGACCTTCTCCGCATCGTGGCTCTGCCATCCGTCCACGAAGCCGTGGACGGCCGCGGGCATCTCGTCGTACTCCAGTGCCTTGCTCATGGGGTTCCCTTCTTCTCGACGCAACCCTGTCCTGTAGGACACTACTATATTACTGTCCGCACGGACACTAAATGCGATCTCCCGATCCGCGAGGCATCCACTGCAGGATGGAGGGATGGAACACGCTCGTCGACGGGAGCGGAGCCACGTCATCCGGGCCCTCCGCCTGCTGCGCACCCGGCATCCGCGCACCTTCACGGAGAAGGTGCGCTACAAGATGCTGCGCGACCATCGCCCGCTGCTCGTCACGTTCGCCGACAAGGCGGCGGTGCGCGACTACGTCGCCGACCGCGTCGGCGACGGGTACCTGCCCCGCGCCTACGGCATCCTCGACGACCCCGACGACATCCGCAGTCTCGAGCTGCCGGACCGGTTCGTGGTCAAGCCCACGCACGGCAGCGGCGCGGCGATCGTGGTGAGTCCGGCGGCGCCCGCCGACGCGCGGCTTCCGGAGGCGCGCTGGGGCTGGACGTACCGCCACGTCGACCCCTCGCGCGCCGACCGTGCCGCCCTCGCGGAGATCGGGCGGCACTGGATCCGCCAGCTCTACGGACAGGGGCCCAACCGCGAGTGGGCCTACGGCCTGGTGCCCCGGCGCATCCTCGTCGAGGAGATGCTCGCGGGCCCCGACGGGTCGATCCCGGATGACTACAAGGTGTTCGTGTTCCACGGCCGGGCGCACTTCATCCAGGTCGACGCCGGACGCTTCGGCGGACGCACGCAGGACTTCTACACACCCACCTGGACGCACCTGCCGATGAGCGGCGGGCCGCCGTGGGCGCATCCGCCGCGGCCCCGGCCGGAGCGCCTCGACGAGATCGTCCGCATCGCGGAGACGCTCGGCGCGGAGACGGACTTCGTGCGCGTCGACCTCTACTCCCTGCCTGACCGCATCGCCTTCGGCGAGCTGACGAGCTACCCCGCCGGTGGGGAGAGCCCGTTCGATCCGATCAGCTTCGACGCCGAGTTCGGTCGGCCGTGGACGGTGCCCCGCCGTTACTGAGCCCGGTGACCGTCGGAAGGTCGCCTGAGAGCGCCGATGTCGCCATATACGGGTCGTGCCGCGTCTGAGGCGACCTTTCGACGGTCACCTCCCGCCCTCAGCGGACCAGGGGGCGGACCTCCCGGCCGAGGAAGCGCAGGAACGCGTCGAAGTCGGAGACGGTGGCGACGTCGGGCGTGGGCATGAAGCTGAACGACGTGACGCCGAGCCCGGCGATGCGGCGCACGTCGGCAGCCACCTCCTCCGCCGTGCCGGCCGACCCGGTCGTGCCGGGTACCGCATCCTTCGCGCCCCAGCGGTCGAGGCCCGCGGCCAGGCGCGCCTGCGCGTCGGGGCCGGTCGCGGTGAGGTGCAGCAGCATCGCCTCGTGCATCGTCTTGCCCGCGGCGCGCGCCGCATCGCGGCTGATGCCGAGCTTCTCGGCGATGTCGGCGTCGGTGAGGCCCGTATCGAGAAGCGTGCCGTCGCCGATCTCTCCCGCCAGCGCGAGCATCTTCGGCCCGCGCGCACCGACGTAGATCGGCAGAGGACGCTCGGGAGGGAAGCCGAGCGTCACGTCGGTGAGCGTCACGTACCGGCCCGCCGTCGTCACCGTCTCCCCCGCCAGCAGCCGGCGCAGCGCCTCGCCCGACTCGCGCAGACGCGTCATCGGCGACTGCACCGCCTCGCCGATCTGCGCCATCCACGGCAGCACGCCCGTCCCGATGCCGGGCAGCAGCCGGCCGCGGAACATCCGCTCGATCGCGGCGATGTCCATCGCCAGCAGCGCCACGTTGCGCAGCGGCACCGGCGCCAGGGCGATGCCCACCCGGATGCGGCTGGTCGCCGCGAGCGCCGCCGTCACGACGGGCATCGCGCTGGCGGTGAAGCAGTCCTCGAAGACCCACAGCTCGTCGAGCCCGTGCCGCTCGGTGAGGGTCGCGATCTCGATGAGGTCGCGGGGGTCCATGTCGGAGGTGAAGGTCATCCCGAGGCGGGGCGAAGAGGGAGCGTCAACGGTCACCCCTCCACCGTATCGGGGGCGCCGGAGGCGTCGGGGCCGCGGAGCGGGCCGGGGGCCCTCCTAGAATCGAGCGGTGCCCCGGACCCTCCCCGCGCCCGCTGCATCGCTGCGCTGGGGGCGGGACGGGGACGCCGCCGTCCTGCGCTTCCGCGCGATCCCTCTCCGGATGAGGACCCTGACCCTCCTCATCGTCGTCGCGGTCGCGGTCGGAGGTGCGCTCAGCGCCTCTGCGATGATCGCCCTGGGAGACCTCGCCGAGCGGATCGGGCCGCGCTTCCTGATCCTGGGCATCGGTCTGCTGCTCGCTCTGCCCACCTACCTGGTCCTGCTGGCACTCGTCCGGAGGCGCACCGTCGACATCCGCCTGTCGGCGGGGCCCGACATGCTCGGCCTCCGGATCGGGGACGTCACCCACGACGTGGCCCTCGGCGACATCCGGATGCTCCGCTGGCGCACCGACAGCGACTACGCCCGGATCGAGCTCAGTGCCCGCGAGCTCGATTTCGTGCTGAACGTGGGTCTGGCGAGGCAGCCCGGCGGTGCGGCACGGCAGCTGCCTCCGCTTCCCGCGAGGCTGCTCGACGCCGCCGAGCGGTTCGGCCTCCGCGTCTCGCGGTCTCGTCGTGGCGTGGTGACCCTCACCCGGGCCTGACCGGGGTCTGCGGTGGAGGCCACCCGGCGACCGTCGCGGCGTTACGGGCGGCGAGGGTGCCGAACGCGGCGGTGAGCTCGTCCGGGAAGACGACCTCGAGCTCGGTGTCGAAGCGGTTCAGCGCCGACGCGAGGGCGACCCAGGACCAGGATCCGACCTCGAGGCTGCAGCGGTCGGGTCCGAGGTCCTCGACGACGCCGTCCTCGGCGAAGGGGAGGACGTCGCGTGCGGGCCGATGCAGGATCACCTTCCCGACACAGGGCCAGCGGTCGCCGCTCTCGGAGCCCTTGAAGCGCGCCGACACGTACTCGGCGACGTCGCCGCCCGGCACCTCTCGCGGAGAGAATCGCGGCCCGGTCGGAATGCGGGGCGAGATGCGGTCGGCGCGGTAGATCCGCCACTCGTCGTGGTCGAGGTCCCACGCGACGAGGTACCAGGAACCACCGGAGGTGACGAGGTGGTGCGGCTCCACGCGCCGGGGTGGCCTCGGCTCGATGGCGCTGCCACCGCTCCCACCGCTGCCGGTCTGGTCGCCGCTGCTCCGGTCGCGGCTGCCGGTCTGGTCGCCACCGCTCCCGCCGCTCCCGCCGCTGCCGGTCTGGTCGCCGCTGCTCCGGTCGCGGCTGCCGGCATAGTCGAATCGCAGCACCTCGTGGGCCCGGACGGCGGCCGACAGCGCGATCAGCACGTCGGGCGAGACCGCATCCCGGGCCGCACGACCGGGGAGCGGGCTCACCGTCGTGAACTCGAGCGCGCTCAGCCGGTGCCGGAGCCTCGACGGCATGACCTGCCGCACGGTCGTGAGGGCGCGGAGCGCCGCATCCTCGATGCCGACCCCGGTGACGGCGGCGGCCTGCAGCGACACCGCCAGCGCGATCACCTGGTCGTCGTCGAACAGGAGAGGCGGGAGCTCCTCGCCGGCGTCGAGCCGGTATCCGCCTTCGGGCCCCATGGTCGAGCGGATGCTGTATCCCATCTCGCGGAGGCGATCCACGTCACGCCGGACCGTACGGTGGCTGATCTCGAGCCGCTCGGCGAGGAGGGGGCCCGGCCAGTCGCGGCGCATCTGCAGCAGAGACAGCAGCCTGAGAAGGCGCGACGTGCTCGATGCGGTCATGGCCTCAGCGTATCGTCGATGTAGGACTGGACTTGACCTACATGCCTGCGAGTGTGGGGATCACCGGGGACGACCCCGGCCGATTCGCGCAGGAGAAGCCATGAGCATCCAGACCACCACCCACCTAAACTTCCGCGGCGACGCCCGGGCCGCACTGGAGCACTACCGGTCCGTCTTCGGCGGCCACCTGGTCGTGAACACCTACGCCGACTTCGGGATGCCGGCCGAGGTGCCCGGATCCGACAAGGTCGTCTTCGGCCTCGTCGCGGCCGAGAACGGCTTCCGCGTGATGGCCTACGACATCCCGGGCGAGACCGAGGGTCCGATCGCGGGCGGCGGCTCGACCCGCCGCGAGAACAACACGACGGCGACCGACCAGGCGCTGTTCGTCTCGCTGGCGTCCGACAGCCTCGACGAGCTCCAGGGGTACTGGGATGCGCTGGCCGTGGGCGCCGTCATAGTGGAGCCGCTGGCCGCCTCGGCCTGGAGCCCCGGCTTCGGGATGCTCACCGACCGGTTCGGCGTGACGTGGAGCGTGAGCGTCGACGCCGCGTGAGAGGGGGCGGGGCCCGCTACCGGCGAGCTCGGTGGTGGGCCTCGAGCACCTCGGGGACGCCCGCGCTCAGCATCTTCTTCCGGACGCTGCCGAGGAGCCGGGACATCGCGAAGCCGCCGACGCCGCGGAACCCGGTGTGGCGCCAGGTGAAGCGCGTGCCCTCCGGAGTCGGCTCGAGGAGGTAGGTGACCTCGGTGACGTCGTCGGTGTCCTGGTCGCCCTTCCAGGTGTAGCGCAGCGACCGGGGCGCGTCGACGGCGAGCACCTCGCAGTAGACGACACCCGCCCATCCCATCGTGGGCTTGCCGACGAACTGGAAGCGCGTGCCGCGCACGGCGGCGAAGCCCACGGGCCGACCGCCCTGCCCGGTCGTGGTCCAGCGGGCGACCTCGTCGGGTTCCGTGAGGACCGCCCAGACCTCGTCGATCGGGTAGGGGTAGTCACGGACGATGGTGTAGCCGGTCATGGGGGCGCCTCTCAGATGGATGAGCGTCAGCCTACCCATCGTTAGGTAACCTGTCTACCGTCCGGTAGGTAGACTGTGGCTATGGCGACAGATGAAGCCCCTCCCACCCGACGGAGCGGCGCACGCACGCGCGAGCGTGCCCGACAGGTGGCCCTCCGCCTCTTCACCGAGCAGGGCTATGAGGCGACGTCGTTGCGTCAGATCGCCGACGAGCTCGGCATCAACAAGGCGTCGTTGTACTACCACTTCGACGGCAAGGAGGCCATCGTCCAGTCCCTCCTCGACCAGCGCGGAGACGAGGCCGAGGAGCTGCTCGCGTGGGTGCGCGCTCAGCCGCCCGGAGCCGGCGTGATCGGCGAGGCGGTGACGCGGTGGGTGGACTCGTTCACCGGGGAGAAGCTGCAGGGCATCCGATTCCTCGCCGCGAACCCGCGTCTCCTGGCCGGGCTCGCGCACGACGGAGAGGAGCCGCGCGTCGGCGCAGGTCTGACGCAGCTGGCCGACGAGCTCGACGAGCTGCTGCCGGAGCGAACCCTCGAGGCCGCCGTGATGCTGCGGATGGCGCTGCTGTCGATCAACGCCGCCGTCCACGCCGCCGCGGGCACGACCGCCGACGACGCGGCGATCGTCGCCGCCGCGCGCCGGGCCGCGCGCATCCTCACCGACGACTTGGCGCCTCGAGGCTGAGCGGTTCGAGGGACGGATGCTCCGCGACGGCGTGCGGGCCGTGTGTCATGAGGAGCGTCAGCAGCGACGCCGCCGGCACGGCGGGGCCGGCGAGGAGCAGCGGCGAGGTCGAGGGGAACTGGCAGATCAGGGTCCAGTCGCGGGGCTCCGGGTAGACGGCCGACATCGCCGCGAAGTCGAACGAGAGCCACTCGCCGTTCGCGAGGCGTGTCGCGATCCTCTTGTTCGAGACCACCATCCTCACGGTCTGGTGCTCGCGCCACTGCTCCTGCGCACGGGCGTAGGCGGCCGATCGCCTCGACGCGTTGCCGAGGGCGGAGGCGGCGACGCCGGCGAGGACGAACGACGGACGCCCGTAGTAGAAGCCGCTGGTCTGGGTGTACGTGACGTCGGTGCCGTAGTAGCGGCTGTACTGCACCGGCGCATCGACGAAGAAGACCTCGTCGGCGTAGGGGGCGAGATCCCAGACCGTGACCTGGGGCGGCACCTTCCGGGCGATCAGGTCGGATCGGAGCTGCGCGGCGGCGGCCCAGTTGTCGCGCAGCCGTGCGGCCTCGTCGAGGCGGGCCTGCTCATCGGGGGTGTACCGCCCGGCGGCCCGGCGCCGAGTCCGCAGCCATTCGGCCAGCGTCCGCGATCCGTTGACCAGGGTGACGACGGCGCACGCGAGCCCGAGGGCGATCAGCCCCATGAAGAGAAGGACCAGGCGGCCGGCCATGCTGGTGGGCGGCGTGGCCGGGGCGTAGGCGTTCATCTCGTCGGCGGTCTGGGCGGCGAAGTGGAAGAGCACGGCCACACCCACCACGCCGACGACGAGAGGGATCACCCACCGCAGGTGACGACGTACCGGGGATGTGCGCGGCCACGTGATCGTCATCTCTCCATTGTGTCGACCTCAGCCGACACCGCCTCGGAGGGCCGTCGCGCGGACGGGGTCGAGCCTCGCCAGGCGCGACTTCGCCGCGTTCGAGCGGACGATCCCCGTCAGGTCCGGGTCGTCGAGCGCCGCGAGTCGCTCCAGAGCCTCGAAGCCCTCGGTCGGGGAGCCCACAGCGGCGACGCTCCACGCGTATCCCAGTGTCTGCCGGAGCACGCGCACGTCCTCGCGTCCGCGGCGGTCGGCCGGGGTGAGGGCGGTGAGCGCCGCCGTGATCCGGTCGAGGATGCGCAGGGCACGCCGCGCATCCTCCGGCGCCTTCACGAGCCGGGGCTCGGCGATGCCCGCCGCGACCGCGCGGAGGAGCAGGAGACGAGGAGCGTGGGGCAGGGCCGTGGCCAGGTCCGTCCAACGCTCCGCGAGCGCCCAGAGCGCGCGGCGATCGGCGTCGCCGATCCGCTGCAGCGCCATCGCGACGCCCTCGCGGACACGCCAGCGCGGATCCTCGGCGAGTGCCTCCAAGCGCGGCTCCGCGATCGCCTCCGCGCTCGCGCCTTCCGCGGACAGGCGCCCGAGGCCGACGGCGCCGCAGAGGGCGGTGTACTCGTCGGGCGAGCCGGCGAAGGCCGCGATCTGCTCGGGCGACGCCTCGTCGGCCACCGCCTGCGCCAGGTCGAGGTTGGCGCGCGGCCCCGGCAGCCCCGAGTGCTCGGCGAGGTACGCGGCCCACTCCGCCCGCGGCAGCGCCGCGAGCGCCGCTCGATGGGATGCGCGTGTCCCCGTTCCGCTCGCTCCGCTCACCCCTCGAGTGTCTCAGAGCACCCGGAGCGGCCGCGAGAGGCGGGTCACCGCTGGAGACGCGGCGGAGGCGTCACCAGCGCACCGAATCCGCCGCACCTCGCCGAGTATCGCGCCACTCCCACGGAATCGGTGCGCACGTGACGGAACCACGGCCGCGAGCACCGCCGCTCGGCCCCTGGGTTCTGGGCAGGCGTTGTCACCAGCGCACCGAATCCGCCGCACCTCGCCGAATACAGCGCCACTTCGACGGAATCGGTGCGCACGTGACGGAGGCGAGCCCGAACGGACGCGGCGCAAGCCCCGGGCGCGACGCAACCCCCGGGCGCGGGGTGGGCGAGCGGGCCAGGATGTGGGGCATGCCGTCCTCGACCTCGTTCCCCGCCCTCGACGACTCCCTCTCCGTGCTCACCCGGGGCTACGGCTTCGGCGCCCGCATCTGGCGGCGCGCGCGGCCCGGCGCGCGCTCGGCGCCGATGCGGCTGCTGGGCGACGACACGCTGTTCGTCCGGGGCGTGGAGGGCGTGCGGGCGTTCTACGACGAGAGCCTCGTCGCCCGTCACGGCGCGATGCCCGGGCTCATCCAGGAGACCCTGTTCGGGCACGGCTCGGTGCACAGCCTCGATGGCGAGGACCACCGCCACCGCAAGGCCACCTTCGTCGACGTCGCCTACGAGGACGACCAGGTCGCCCGACTGAAGCCGCTCCTCGACCGCGAGTGGCGCGCCGAGCTCGACGCCTGGCTCGCCGGCGACCGCCGTTCGGCGTACGACGCCGCCGTCGGCGCGTTCGGGCGCGCGGGCATGCGCTGGGCGGGCCTGCCCGGCACCGCGGACGCGAAGACGCGGTGGGCCCGGCGGCTCGCGCAGATCGTCGACGGATTCGGTGTGCCCTACTCGCCCGAGTACCTCCTCGCCTTCGGCAACCGGATGTGGTCGGACCGTCACACGGCGGCCCTCATCGCCGCGGTCAGGGCCGGGGAGATCGACGCGGAACCGGGCGCCGCGCTCCAGCAGTGGGCGTGGCACCGAGACCGCGGCGGGCACCTGCTCCCGCCGCGTCTGGCGGGCATCGAGCTGCAGAACAGCATCCGCCCCCTGATCGCCGTGGCCCGGTTCGTCGCGTTCGCCGCCAAGGAGCTGCACGATCGGCCGGAGTGGCGCACCCGCATCGCCGACGAGACCGCCGAGCGCGGTTCCCTCGTGGACGGTCCGCTCGCGACGGCCTTCGCGCAGGAGATCCGCCGCACGGCGCCGTTCGTGCCGATGCTGCCCGGCCGCGCGATCGCCGACATCGAGGTGGACGGCGAGAGCGTGGCGGAGGGCGGCCGGATCGTGCTCGACATCCTCGGCACCGACACCGACGATCGCTCCTGGCCCGACGCGGGCCGCTTCGATCCCGAGCGCTTCGTGGGCGTGGACGACTACGAGGCCCTCGAGACCTTCATCCCGCACGGCGGAGCCGCAGTGGCGACGGGACACCGCTGCCCGGGCGAGAAGCTCGCGATCGCGGGCCTCGCGAGCGCGGTCGCGACCCTCAGCGATCCGCGGGTCACGATCCTCGACGACGGACTGCGGGTACCCCGTCGCCGCCTCCCCACCAAACCCGCCTCGGGCGGCCGCGTACGTGCCGCCGGAGCGCCCTCCCGCTGCCCCTTCCCCTTCCACTGACCCGACCCGGCCGCCCGGCGACTCCTCGCCTGACCCGGCCGTCCGCGCCGACGCCTCGCGTGGCACGGGTGGTACGGGATGTCCACCCCCGTGTGGCGCCCCAGGGCGGACGTACGGTCGCACACATCGGCGACACCACTGACGGCCGCCGAGGACGAGGAGAGGTAGGCATGTTCTTCCACAAGCAAGAGCTGCAGTTCACCGCGACACCGGCGGGGCCCGACGCCATCCTGGCGCGCCGGATGCAGGAGCTGCTCGGCGGCCAGTACGGCGAGATCACGATCGCGATGCAGTACGGCTTCCAGGCCTGGAACGCGCACATCCCCGGCAAGTACCGGGACCTGCTGTACGGCATCGGCAGCGAGGAGTTCGGGCACGTCGAGATGCTCGCGATCATGATCGCCCAGCTGCTGGAGAAGGCCCCGGTCGAGCAGTCGGAGGAGGCCGCGAAGTCGGACCCCGTGCTCGGTGCGATCATCGGCGGCATGGACGTCCAGCACGCCATCGTCGCGGGAGCGGGCGCCCGGCCGGTCGACAGCAACGGCAACCCGTGGCAGGGGTCGTACATCACCGCATCCGGCAACCTGCTCGCCGACTTCACGGCGAACGCCAACGGTGAGATGCAGGGGCGGCTCCAGGCCGCGCGCATCTACAACATGACGGATGACAAGGGCGTGCGCGAGCTGCTGTCGTTCCTCATCGCCCGCGACACGATGCACCAGAACCAGTGGACGGCCGCCGCCGCCGAGCTCCGCGCCGAGGGCGTCGAGGACCTGCCGGTGCCGAGCAACTTCCCGCTCGGCCAGGAGCAGCGCGAGGTGTCGTACCAGTACCTCAACTTCTCGGACGGACTGACCGCGAAGGACGGATCGTGGGCCTCCGGCCCCACGCCGGACGGGAAGGGCGAGTTCTCGTACCACGACGGCCCCACACGTCGGCACCCATGCCGCCGCCCACGCAGCCCGACCCGCGCCTCTTCGGCACCGACCCGAAGCCGAATCTCATCGACAAGGCGTCGGGTGTCATCAAGGACAAGCTGAGCGACAAGTGACGCTCCACCGGCCGAGCCTGCACGTGCCGGATCCCGAGCAGCTGCCCGCTCCCGTGACGGGCCCGCTCCTGGCGGGCGGGCTGCTCGCCTCCGGAGCCGTGCTCATGGTGCGGTTCGGTGCCTGGCTCGTGGCGGAGCAGCTGCGGACGCACCGCACCGCGCGCTGAGGGCGGGGCGGGGTGCGTCCCCGCACCCCGCTCGCTCGTTCCTCAGACGGCGGGCGGGTTCGCGGCCATGTGGTCGCGCATGGGCAGCAGGTTGCCGAGCGGGGCGTAGTAGCCGGCCGAGGGGATGTCGAACGCGATCCCCGCGATGCCCGCCTGGCCGAACGACGCGGCCCACTCGATCGCGCCGGGCAGCGGCACCGCGAGCAGCAGCGACGACTCCTCGTCGCTCAGCCCGACGCTGCGTCCGCCCTCGCGAGCACGGTCGGGGGTCGTGAACGCGAACAGCATCGGGCCGGGCGACAGCTCGCCCGCGTACGGCTTCGGCGCCTCCTCGGTGCCGCGGGCGAGGAAGATCCAGCGCTCGAGCCCGTAGACCGCGCGCCAGAGGCCGTCCATCGCGGCGAAGCTCTCGGGCTCGGCCCGCAGTCGCGCGGCCTTCCTGTCGATGTCGGCGACGACCTCGGTCGGCGGATCCAGGCGCGGCATCTCAGGTGAGTCCATGGGCTCAGCCTGTCAGATGCCCCCACCGGCCAGCCTGGACGAACGCTCGATCCCGACCGCACAATCTCTGATGCACGGTCGACGCGCGGCGGCAACCCGGTCGCGACCCCGCGGATGCGGACGGTCGATGGGAGTCAGCCTCGACTCCCTTTCCAAAGAACGGATACCCCATGTCCTCACGCAACACCGTCGTCCGATCGATGCACGACCTCGGCCTCGCCGCCTGGTTCGGTGGAACCCTGATGGGCGCCGTGGGCCTCAACGGCGCGACCGCCGAGGCGAAGGATCCGCGGGAGCGGCTGCATCTCTCCTCCGTCGGGTGGGCCAAGTGGGCGCCCGTGCAGTTCGTCGCCATCGTCGTCCACGGCATCGGCGGCGTCGGACTCATCAACGGCAACAAGTCCCGCCTCGCCGGCCAGGGTGAGGCCCGCTCCAACACGACACTGAAGCTCGTGCTCACCGGCGTGGCCGGCGTCGCCAGCCTCTACTCCGGTGCCCTCGGCCGCACGATCGACAAGCACGCGGAGGAGGGCGGCGAGGGTGTCACCGAGCCCACCGCATCCGCCTCGAAGAAGCTCGCCGCGGCGCAGCGCACGCAGAAGGTGCTGCAGTGGGTGCTGCCGCTCCTCACGGGCACCCTGGTCGTGCTCGCCGCTCAGCAGGGCGAGCAGCAGCGACCCCTGAGCGGACTGCTGCACCGGCGCGGCAAGCGCTGAGGCGGGAGTGCACCCTTCGGCGGATCCCTAAGCTGGGCGCATGGATCCGGCGGAGATCGCGCAGGCGGAGGCGACCCTCGATCGGCTGACGTTCCCGGTGTGCTCGATCACCGGCCCGGTCGAGGCCGTGGAGCAGGCGGGCGCCCTGCTCGACGAACGACTGCAGGAGACCGGCTACCGCCGCAAAGAACCCGAGAACCCGTCGCCGTCGGCGTACCTGTACGAGCGCGGCGGGCTCGGCCGATCGGTGCTGGCGGTGGCCGCGGATGCCGCGGTGAGCGGGGGCGGGTCGACCTGGAACCTCAAGCTGCATCTGCTGGTCGAGCGGACCTCGCCGGGTGAGCTGCTGTTCTCGGTGCACGGCGTCGACCCGAGCCTGCGCGCGCGGTTCGACCCCGACAAGACGTTCGGGGAGATGCTGAACGACGTGACGGAAGCCGTGCCCGCGGTGGAGCGGAGCGCGTGGTTCGGGGCGAGCTCCCTCCCGCCGCACCTCGCGTCGTCGCCGACCGGGTTCAAGGCGCTGATCGGCCCCGCCGCGGCCTTCTGGTGGACCTGATCGGGCTCGACGGAGCGGCTCAGGGGTGCTGCTCGGTGCCGATGTCGGTGGCCGTGGCGAGGAGGAACTCGATCGCCTCCTCGACGGAGTTGTGCGGCACGGGCTGCACGCGGTCGACGAGCGCGGCGGGGATGAAGCCGATGCCTCCGTCGATGGTTCGAGCGGCGAACCCGATCACGATGCCCTCCGCGCCCTCGATCTGCACGTCGTAGTGACTCTCCGTACGGCGCACGACGTACTCGGTGGCACCGACGGTCACCGTCTTCGGGGACTTCTGGGCTTCTTCGAGGAACGTCGCATCGGCATCGGTCATGCGACCAGCGTGGCAGGCCGGGCCGGTCGCGGCGAGGGGTTGCGGATCTGGCAGTCGTGCAGGGCCGGATCGACGGGAGGGCGCCACGAGTGTCAGATCCGCGGCGCGGCCTCGGGCCCGGGATGGACGCGGCGGTAGCCGGTGCCGTCCTGCTCGACGAGGCCGAGGTCGGCGAACGCCGACAGCCAGCCCTGCATCGGCCACTCGCCCCAGCGCTCCGCGAACCGGGCACCGTTGCGGAGGATGTCGTCGAGGTGCTGCACCGGCGGGCTCGAGGTCGGGTGGTGCTGGTGGTACGCGTGCGCCCCGCCCACCCAGACCAAGGGGAGCCCGGCGTCCCGGGCACGGAAGGCGAAGTCGGTGTCCTCTCCTCCGTAGCCCTCGTACCCCTCGTCGAATCCGCCGAGCCGGTCCCAGGTCTCCCGCGTGGTCGCGAACGAGAGCGACCAGAACAGCTCGTAGCGGTCGCCGTCGAGAAGCGCGCCGTCAGCGGGCACGGGGCGCGCCGGATGCGGGGCCGTCGCCTCGCGCAGGTCCTCCGGCGTCGACACCGCCGCCCCGGGCGGGAGGTACGTCACCGGCCCGGCGAGCAACGCATCCGGTCTCGCCGCGGCGGCGGCCTCGTAACGCTTGAGCAGCTCGGCGCCGGGGATGCAGTCGGCGTCGAGGAACACGAGGAGCTCCGACGCGTCGCCCGCGCGAGACGCCTCCCGGGCCCCCGCGTTGCGGCCTGCGGCGAGCCGCAGCCCATGCTCGCCCGGGGAGACGTGCACGAGCCGCGCACCGGCTCTGTCGGCGAACTCGGCTCCGTGGGGGAACTCGCTGCGCTCCGGCGGCGACACGTCGAGCCAGACGATGACCCGATCGACCGGATGCGCCCGCAGGTGCTCCTGCTGCCGCTGCACGTGCTCGGCACGGGCGGCGGAGGCGAGGGTGATGACGATGGTCACGAGGTCACCTCGCGGATGCGGTCGGCGGCTCTCTGCGCGGCGCCCGCGACCTCCCACCGGTCCCACTCGGGTCGGAGGCCGAGCGCCCGGTCGAGGAGGCGGGCCCACTCGTCGACCCCGCGCGGGTCGGAGGCGACGATCGCGAGATCGAGCCGCTCGAGGGCGCGGCCCGTGGCGTGCTGCTCCCCGAACGGACGCTCCTGCGGCACCACGACGGCGCGGACTCTGGCCGCCGCGAGGTCGGCGATGCTGTTCTGCCCGGCGGCGGTCACGACCACGTCGGCGGCCTCGAGGTGCGGCCAGGGGTCGGTCGTCCACGACTCGGCAGTCGCCCCGACCTCGGTCACCGTGAGACCGGCCCGCTCGGCGACGAGGCGCAGCCCGTCGCGATCGAGGTGCGGATGCGCGCCCAGCACCACGACACCACCGCCCCCCGAAGCGGGCGGCGGCACCGTCGCGGCTGCAGACGGAACCGGCTCGTACCGGGAGATCCCGCCCGTCCACCGCACCCGGTCGCGCACCGGCAGCAGTGCCGCATCCGACAGCACCCCCTCGGGCCACGGCGCGACGATCGCCGAGGCGGCGCGATACGCGATCCGATGCGGTTCGTCCGTCCGATCGCCGGGCTGCGACATCACGACGGTGGGCAGCCCGAGCAGGCGCGAGAACAGGGCGACCTCGACCGACACGTCGACGACCATCCCGGCCAGCGCCTCGTCTCGTGCGATGTCGGCGATCGCGGCGAGGCGGGCCCGGTGCCCGGCGTGGCCGAGCGGCGCCCAGTGCAGCAGCCCGCCGACCGTCGCATCCGCGTCCTCCGGCGCCTCGGCGGCACCGGTCGCCCCGGCGAACCCGTCGTCGTCGCGGGGCAGCGCGATCCAGCGCGTGCTCGTGGGCAGCGAGGACGGCTCCGGCAGCGACGACAGCACGACGACCGCGCCGTCGAGGTGAGGACGCACGGCGAGGAAGCGGGTGAGGTGGCCGGCGCCGTGGTGGTGCACGTACCAGCCGAGGGTCACGCGCTGATCTCCATCGTCGTCGCCTCGTCGACGGCCTGCCGGAAGAGCTGCTCGAGCGCGAGAGCGCGCCCCTGAGCGTCGAAGCGCCGCTCCGCCGTCCTCCGGGTGAGCCAGCGCGTCTCGGGATGCGCCGAGCCCAGCTCGGCGGCGTGGCTCGCGGCCTCGGCGAGCGCGCGGACGTCGCCGGGCGGTACGAGCGCCGAGGGCAGGGGTGCGATGCTCTCGCCCACCCCGCCCGCGTCGAACGCGACGACAGGCGTGCCCGTGGCGAGCGCCTCGGGGATCACGAGCCCGAACGGCTCGTCCCACATCGGCGTGACCAGCGCGCACGCACTGCGGCCCACGAGGTCGGCGAGCTCGGCCTGCGGAAGCGGGCCGACGTAGCGGACGTCACCGCCGAGGCGCGGCGCGACCTGCTCGTCGAAGTAGTCGCGGTCGCCGATGCGTCCGGCCACGACGAGGGATCGGCCGGTGAGCCGCGCGGCGTCGATCGCGAGGTGCGTGCCCTTCTCGGGGACGATCCGCCCCGACCAGACCAGGGCGTCGCCGCCCTCGCCCAGCGGCCAGCGGTCGAGGTCGACGGAGTTCGGCATGACCTCCGCGTGCACGCCGTGCTGTCTCCAGGCGCGGGCGGTGTGGGCGCTGACCGCGAGGAAGCGCTGCGGCGAGCCGAGCGACGCCGCGTGGGCGGCGAGCATCTCGGGCAGCGGCGGGGTGTGCAGCGTGGTCACGACCGGCACGCCGAGGCCCGCCGCGGCCGAGATCGGGGGGCCCTGCAGGCAGTGGTTGTCGACGATGTCGAACCGGTCCGCGTTCCGGCGGATGTAGGCGAGCGCGTTCTCGAGCGACCGCGACGCGCGCTTCACGTATCCCGTCGGGTAGTCGGTGTCCGATGCGTCCGCATCCGACAGCCACTGCACGCCGGGCATCACGAACTCCGGCGGCGACTCCTCGAGGAAGTCGGACCCCTGCACCGCGCACAGCGTGACCTCATGCCCGCGCTGCCTCAGCTGCTGCACCCGATCCCAGACCATGGCCTCGAGGCCGCCCGCGTGGGGCTGGCGCAGCGGATAGCGCAGTGGGCCGATTACGACGATCCGCAGTCGCTCCGTCGGTGATGGTGTGCCTCTCACGCGATCCTTCCTCGGGCGCGCGCGTAGACCGCGCGGTGGGCCTCTCCGATCCGTCGGCTCTCGAACGCACGCAGGCTCCTGCGCTGCTCGACCAGGGCTCGACGGTCGTCTGCGTCGATGCGGCGCACCCCCGCGAGCGCCGACGCGAGCGAGGCCCCGCCGTCGTCGAGACGGAAGACGGTGACGTCGTCCGGATGCTGCTCGGCGACGAACCCGCATCCGGTGTCGAGCACCGGGACACCGAGGTCCCAGCAGAGCTCTGCGAACCCCGAGTGCGTGCCGTGCGCGTACGGCAGCACGACCGCGTCGAGTCCGCTGATCCACTGCTCGAGCCGGGCGTCGCTCTGGCGCGGGCCGCGGTCCAGGTGCAGGGAGGGCGACGCGGAGGCCAGGGAGCGGATCTCGTCCGCCGCCTTGTCATCGCGCACCGACTCGTTGAGGCGGATCCGCACCGTGACGCTCAGGCCGTCGGCCTGCAGCGCGTCGCTCGCGGCGGCGAGGGCGGCGACGACCGCCGGGCCGGCGATGTTCGGACGGAGATCGCGGAGATGCACCCCGACGACGGTGCCGTCGTGCCGCCGCGCCTCGGGCTCGGGCGAGGGCGAGGGCGAGGTCGTCGCGAGCCTCGGATGCGGGATGACGGTGGCCTCCCGATCCCAGCGCCGGCGGATCTCGCTCGCCGCACCCGGAGTCAGGGTGATGAGTTCGTCGGCGGCGCGGATGACCGAGTCGAGCTGAGCGAGGTGGACGGCCTGATCCTCGAGCTGCGGGTTGGCGAGGTCGTGCACCGTGTAGACGAGAGGGATGCGCGCCTCACGCAGGGCGTAGAGAGCGGCGCGCAGCTGTGCGCTGCTGACCGACTCCATCCCGAAGTGCAGGTGGAGAACGTCGAACTCGCGGTCGTGCGCGCGCAGGTACTCGGGATCGAGGAGGACCGGCGGCCACCACTGGCCGGGCGGGCGCGACGCCACGACGGGCTCAGGGCGCACCCAGACCCCGTCGGCGTCCTCCGTGATCGCGCGGACGTAGGGGTGCTCGGTGGGGACGGCGGCGACGCGGAGGGGGGAATCGGCGTCACGCGTCACAGGTCCTCCGTCTCGCGAGACGCTGGACGGCACCGCCGGGCCGAGCGGAGGTGGTCTCGATCACATCCCGCCCTGTCGAACGTAGGGCGAATGATCCACCTCGGCTCGCGGAGGCGAGCGGGGGTGGCACGTTCGCACCAGAGTGGTACCGTGCCCTCCTCCACCGCTCTCGCGGCCCGCCGCGCCCACTACTCCGACTTCTACGACGCACCCTCTCCCGATGGGCGCCGCGTCGTGCTGTCGATCGGCAACTGCCAGGCGGAGTCGCTGCGGATCGTGCTGCCCGACGACGAGCTGCACACGGTGCGGATCCCTCCCGTGCACGAGCTCACGCCGGCCGACCTGCCTGCGCTCGAGGCGTGGCTGGCGCACACCGACGTGCTGGTGACCCAGCCCATCCGCGACGACTACCGCGGCCTGCCGGTCGGCACCGACCAACTCGTGGCGCGGATGTCATCGACCGCCGATGCGGTCGTCGTGCCCGTCATCCGCTTCGCCGGCCTGTACCCGCGGCACGCGATCATCCGGCCGCCCTCCGATCCGTCGCTCGTCCCGCCCGTGGTGGCGTACCACGACCTCGCGGTGCTGCTCGAGGCCGCCGGGGAGTGGCTGCCCCCGCTCCGGCGGGAGTCGGTGCGGGCCGTCCGCGACGAGTCGATCGGGCAGCTGCGCGCCCGGGAGGAGGCGCATCGCACGATCCCGGTCTCCGACCTCTTCGCGCGGCCTTCCTTCGAGCAGATGCGCACCATCAACCACCCGGGCAACCCCGTCTGGCTCGCCATCGGGCAGCGGGTGCTCGACCGGCTGGGGCTCGACGCCGAGGTGAGGGATCCCGGGCGTCCCCTGCTCGACTCGGTGCATGCGCCGCGTGAGCAGGTCGTGATCGACGCGCTCGGCCTCGGCGCCTCGCCGGAGCCGGCGTGGATCGTGGACGGGCAGCGGGTCGACGTGGAGACGGTCCGGGCCGCGCACCTCGCCTGGTACGCCGAGCATCCGGATGCGGTGGCCACCGGGCTCGCGCGCCACCGCGACGTCATCGGGTTGCTCGGCGCATGACGACATCACCGCTGCCCGCCCTGCTCATCCCCGCCGACGCCCAGCACGGCGTCACCGTGTACGCCCGGAGGATCGCCGACCAGCTCGGCGAGACCGGGATCGACATCGCCGCCGCCGAGCTCGGCGACGGCCCGCTGCACGTGCACTTCACCGACCGGCTGTGGGGGTCGGATCCGGCCGCCGCGGCGGCGGCCTTCGAGCGCGTCGCGTCCGGTCGACGGGTGACGGTGACGCTGCACGACCTGCCGCAGCCGTCGGACGGGGAGCGCAACCTGCCCCGCCGCGCGGACGGCTATGGCCGGGTCGTGCGCGCCGCAACGGGGGTGGTGTGCAACAGCGGGCACGAGGCCGGGCTGTTGCGGCGGTACGTCGACGTGTCCGTGGTGACGACGGTGATCCCGCTGCCGGTGGACCGGGCCGCGGCGGGTGCGGTGCCTGCACCGGCGTCGGTGGACCCGGCCGCGGCGGCGGCCGATCTCGAGCCTTCCGCGCCGCCCGCGCCTGCTTCCGCTGCGCCCGCCTCAGCCGCGGGTCTCAAGGGGGCGAGCGTCGCGATCCTCGGATTCGTGTACCCGGGCAAGGGGCACGAGCCCGCGCTGCGCGCCGCGGCCGACCTCGTCTCGGAGCACGGCGGCGTCCGTGTGGAGGCACTCGGCCGACCCTCCGCCGGGCACGAGGTCGACGTCGAGCGCCTCGCGGAGCTCGCCACCGACCTGGACGTCGGGTTCGAGGTGACCGGCTACCTCGACGACGAGGCGTTCCTCGAGCGGTGCCGTCGCGCATCCGTGCCGGTCATCGCGCACGAGCACGTCTCGGCCTCCGGGTCGCTCGCCTCGTGGCTGGAGGCGGGCCGCCGGCCGCTCGTCGTGCGCAGCGCGTACATGGAGGAGATGGCGTCGCTCCACCCGGGTGCGCTCACCCTCGTCGAGCCCGATGACCTCGCCGGGGCCATCTCCCGGGCGCTGAGCCGGCCGAGCACCACCTGGCTCGATGACTCGGCGCGCCTCGGGCCCGATCTCGCGGCCACCGCGGCGTCGTACCGTCGCTTCTGGGCGGAGACCCTGGCGTGACCGACTCTCCCCGCGCCCGCGGGGTCGCGGTGGTGGGCAACGACTGGTCGGCGCTTGACGGGCTCGTCCCGGATCCGGTGCCGCTCGTGTCGGTGATCGTGCCCTACTACGACCAGCCCGCCGAGCTCGGCCGCACGCTCCGCGCCCTGGAGCGGCAGACGCATCCGCGGTTCGAGGTGATCGTGGTCGACGACGGGTCGCCGGAGGCGCCCGTCGTGCCGCCGCACGTGCGCCTGCTGCGGATGCCCGACCTCGGCTTCCGGGCCGCGGCGGCGCGCAACCTCGGTGCGGCGCACGCGAGCGGCGACGTGCTCTGCTTCCTCGACGCCGACACCTCGCCCGAACCCGGGTACCTCGAGGCGCTCACCCGGCTGCCTTCCCTCACCTCGGACGCGGTCACCGTCGGACGGCGACGGCACGCCGATCTCGCCCGCGCGGCCGACGCCGCGCCGATCGAGGAGCTCGGGCCGCAGCATGAGCTCGACGAGCCCGGGTGGCTGCGCGATGCCTACGCGGCGAGTCGCGACCTCCTCGACGCCGACCACCGCTCGTACCGGTTCGTGATCTCGGCCGTGCTGGCCTGCGGCCGTGAGCTCTTCGACGAGACCGGCGGCTTCGACGAGCGCTTCGACAGATACGGCGGAGAGGACTGGGAGTGGGCGCACCGGGCCTGGATGCGCGGCGCCGTCCTCGCCCACGTGCCGTCCGCCGTGGCGTGGCACGACGGCCCCGACCTCGCGGGCCGGGTGGACCCGCACGAGCTGCGGCGGCGGAAGAACCACGAGACCCTCGCTCTGTTCGACCTCATCGGTGTGCCGGGCTCGGTCGGACGCGGCGTACGCAGCGCGGCATCCGACGTCGTGGTCGACCTGCCGGGCACCGATCCGGCGGCCGTGCTGCTCTGTGCCGACGTGCTACTCGAGGCCGTCCCTCAGGCGCGCATCCTGGTCGACGACGCGCTCGAGTCGCTCGCGCCGGGGGACGACCGGATCCGCCCCGGGACAGGCGCGGAGTTGCTCCGGGAGGCGGCCAGGGTACGGGTCGCGGTCTCGTCGCCGTTCGCGGTGCCGCGCGCCTCGCGCGAGGAGTTCGGGCGGACGCTCGCCGACGCTCTCGAGACCGTCGGCGTGGGCGACCTGGGCACGGTGCTCCTGACGGAGGCGTCGGGCGACGTCGTGCTCTCGATCGAAGCCGCGCGGGCGAGCGCCCGCCGCGCGCGCCGACCCGAGGCGCACACGTTCGCGACGGTCACGCGCGCGGCACCCGTGCATCCGATCGACGGGGAGGTCGACCTCGAGGGTCACCTCGCTGGCTGGCGGTGAACCCTCACCGGCACGATGTCTACTCCGACGAGTGGTCGCGGGTCCAGCTCACGTCGGGGTGCACCCGGTAGGCGACCATCCCCTCGCGGAGGTCGTAGTCGGCGCCGGTGTACTTCCGCGCCAGCCGGTCGACGATCTCGTACGCCGCCTCCCCCTCGAGCCGCTCCACCGCGCGGCCGCGCACGAACGCCATGTCGAGGGCGTTGTCGGGGTTCGTCACCGAGAACGCGATCCGCGGATCCCCCGCGAGGTTCCGATCCTTCCGCGAGCCCGCCTCCATGAACAGCTCGAGCCCGTCGTCCGTCGTCCCCACCCACACCGGCACGGTGTGCGGCGCCCCGTCGGGCATCAGCGTCGCGACGTGCGCCACCGTCACCCGGTCGAAGTACGGCCGCACGTGTGTCCATTCCCTGCTCACGCTGCTCCTCTCGTGAAGTCTCTCCCCTCCACCTTCGCACGAGCGGGAGCAGGGGCGCCCGCCTCCGGATGCCTGGTCAGCGGGCTGCGTGACGCGGTACGTCGCGGTCGTCCTCGTCGGGTGCCGATCGGTCCAGGACCACGCCCTCCCGGTCTCCGCCGTTCCCGCCCGCGAAGTGCAGCCGGAGCCGCTGCTCCTCCTCGGGCGTGAGCCCCTCGTCGCCGTCGACCTTGGGCGCCGACTTCACGAGGTCCTTGTCGAAGGCGACGAACACGTCGTCGTGCTCCCAGGTGGCGTCTTCGAGAGGCACGTAGACGGTGTGACCGACGAGCGTGCCGACGTGGGTCGTCGCCCAGGTGGGATGACCGTCCACGACATCGACGAGCACCCCGGTGATCCTCCCGAGTCTGACGCGGTCCGATCCGTACAGGGTCGCGCCGACGATGGACTGGATGTTCGTGGCGGGCAGCACGACTACCTCCCCAATCCGGCGCGGTCGACGCGACGGTGGAACCGCATCCCAGCCGCACCCCCGAGGAGCGCCCCGACGAGGCTCGCGACGGCGAGCACCACGGCGGTGATGATGCCGGTGAGGGTGAGCGCGCCCTCGGCGATCGGGATGCGCGGGAAGCTGTCGAGGTTCGCCAGGATGTTGAACTGACTGCCGGCGATCGCACCGATGACCGCCACCACGATCGCGATGAGCACGGCCCACAGCCAGACGGCCAATCCCTGCTTCACGCCGTCGAAGCGAGCCATCCGCCCGGCCACGTAGCCGCCGCAGAAGTAGGCGACGAGGAGCACGACCACCAGGGCGATCGATCCGACGATGCCGATCGTGGTCGTCTCGTTCTCGTCGAGGTCGGCCTGGCCGTCGGTGATGCCGAGCCCGAGCGCGGTGCCGGCCGCCGCCAGCAGGGCCGTGAGGATCACGCCGGTGCCGGTCGCCGTGAGCCAGCCGAAGAACGCCGACCCGAACTTGAACCCGCCGAACCGGCGGCGCTCGCGTTCGACCACCTCCTCGCGGAGGGTGGCTCGATCCTCGATCGGCACGGAGCTGGGCTGCGCCTCGGTGGGCGGGACCGACCGGGGCGCGGTCGACCGGTCGCCGCCTGGCGGCACGGACGTCGTCCGGTCGACGGGGATCGAGCCTGCGGCTGCTCGGTCGCGTTCGTCAGGGGTCGTCATGATCGGGCCTTCCTCTGTGTACACCGTCGTCGATTCCCCCAGTCGGCACCTCGCTCGGCTCGTCGGCAAGGGGTAGCGCGAACCCCGCTCTGGTGCTTCCCCCGGGGAAGCTCCAGAGAAGCGGGAGTACCGTGAAACGCATGCGTGCAGTGACTCATCCCGTGTTCGGCGAGGCCTCCGAGGTGCTCGAGATCTCTGAGCTCCCCGTCCCCGAGCCCGGGCCCGGAGAGGTGCGCCTCCGCATCCTGCTCTCCCCCATCCACAACCACGACCTCTGGACGATCCGCGGAACCTACGGCTTCAAGCCCGAGCTGCCCGCGCGCACCGGCACCGAGGCGGTCGGCGTCGTCGATGCGCTCGGCGAGGGCGTCGACCGCCTCCAGGTGGGCCAGCGCGTCGCCACCGGCGGCACCTTCGGTGTGTGGAGCGAGTACGCCGTGGCCAAGCCGGCCGGCCTCATCCCCGTGCCCGACGGCATCGACGACGAGACGGCAGCGCAGCTGATCTCCATGCCGTTCAGCGCACTCAGCCTGCTCGACTACCTCGACGTGAACGAGGGCGACTGGATCGTGCAGAACACCGCCAACGGCGCCATCGGCCGCCTCCTGGCGCGCTTCGCGGCGGCGCGCGGCGTCCGCGTGCTGGGCCTCGTGCGACGCGACGCCGGAGTCGATGAGCTCGCGGCCGTCGGCATCCACGACGTCGTCTCGACCGAGGACGACGGGTGGCGTGATCGCGCCGACGCGATCCTCGCCGGCGCCCACCCGCGCGCCGCGGTCGACTCCGTGGGCGGCACCGCCGCGGGCGACCTCCTGTCCCTCCTCGGTGAGGGCGGGACGCTCGTCTCGTTCGGCGCGATGGGGTCGGGCGACCTCTCCCTGTCGTCGGGCGACCTCATCTTCAAGCAGCTCACCGTGAAGGGCTTCTGGGGCAGCCGCGTCAGCGCCGACATGGATGCGGACAAGCGCCGCGCCCTCTTCGGCGAGCTGCTGCAGCGGGTCGGCTCGGGCGAGGTGCAGCTCCCCGTCGAGGCGGTCTACCCCGCCGACGAGGCCCGCGCGGCGGCCGCGGCCAGCGCCGTCCCCGGCCGAGCGGGCAAGATCCTCCTCCGCTTCTGACCCGTCTCCCGCGGTTCCGCCACACTGGTGGCGTTTCGCCATGCGCATGCGTGTGGCGAAACGCCAAAGATGTGGCGGAACCGGATTCGGACGGGCGGGCGCCGGGGGGTGGGGGGCCGTCAGGCCGCGAGGGCGGACATCCACGCCTCGACGGCGTCGGGGGTGTGCGGGAGGGCGGCGGAGAGGTTGACGCTCGCGGTCTCCGTCACGACGAGGTCGTCCTCTATGCGGATGCCGAGGCCGCGGAGCTCCTCGGGCACGGTGAGGTCGTTGCGCTGGAAGTAGAGACCGGGCTCGACCGTGAGGGTGTGCCCCGCGGCGAGGCGGCCGGTGAGGTACGAGCCGACGGGGGCGTGGTTGCAGTCGTGCACGTCCATGCCGAGCATGTGGCCCGCGCGCGAGATGGTCCAGCGCCGCTGGTACTGGTTCGCGGGCGCGAGGGCCTCGTCGAGCGAGCAGCGGAGCAGCCCGAGGTCGATGAGGTCGGCGGCGAGCGAGCGAGAGCACGCGTCCTGGTAGTCCTGGAACGCGACGCCGGCGCGGAGGGTGTCGATGCCCGCCTGCTGGGCGCGGAGCACGATCGAGTACACGTCGCGCTGCAACGGAGTGAAGGTCCCCGTCACGGGGAACACGCGCGTGATGTCGGCCGAGAACAGGCTCGAGAGCTCGACGCCCATGTCCATGAGCACGACGTCGCCGTCGCGCAGCGGGCCGTCGTTCGCGGTCCAATGCAGCGTCGTCGCGTGATCGCCCGAGCCGACGACCGAGCCGTACGCCGGCCCCTCCCCCTCGAGGCGCGAGCGGCGGTGGAACGTGCCCTCGAGGTGGCGCTCGCCGCGGGGTGCCGCGCGCGCCGCCTCCCACTCGCGGAGGCAGTCCTCGAAGCCGCGGGCGGTGACGTCGACGGCGAGCTGCAGCTGCGCCAGCTCCCAGTCGTTCTTGATGAGCCGCAGCTCGTCGAGCGTCGACTTCAGCAGCAGGTGCGGCGCGAGGTCGGGGCCGCAGAGGCCGCGCACGAGGTCGTCGACGCGCTCGTCGAGCGTCGGAACCACGCGGATGCGCCGGGCCCGGCGGGCGGCCTGGGCGAGGTCGGCGTCGAGCGCCGACAGGGGGCGGGTCTCGAGACCGAGCGCGACCGCCGTCTCGGCGAGGGTCGGCCGCGGGCCGACCCAGAGGTCGCCGAGGGCCGGATCCTGCCAGAACTCGTCGGTCTCGCGGCCGGACGGCGGCAGCAGGTAGAGCACCGCATCGGCCTCGCCGCCCGTGGTGTCGAGCACGAGCACGCTGTCGGCGACGGTGTTGCCGGTGAGCCACACGTGGTCGGTGCCGGGCCGGAACGTGTAGTCGGTGTCGTTGGAGCGCACCCGCGCGGTGCCGGCGGGGATGATGAGCAACTCGGCGGGCAGCGCCTGCGCGAGCCGCGCCCGACGCTCGACGGCGTACGTGACGACGGGGTTGTCAGGCGCGAGCACGGGAGGCATGTCGCCCCAGCCGGCGAGCATGAACTCGCCGTTGCCGGGCAGCGGCGCCCGATTCGGGGCCCCGGGCATCCGCCAGAGGGGCGCCGAGGGATGCGCCTCGACCACCATCAGAGCGTCCGCTCGAGGGCGCCGGGCACGTCGACGAGCCAGCCCTCGCGATCGGCGTCGACGGGCGCGACGGGCACGCGCCCCTCGCCGTCGGGCAGCGGGATCGCCGCGAGGAGGGCCTGCGTGTACGGATGCATCGGGCTCTGCCAGACGGCCTCCGTCTCACCCGACTCGACCACGCGCCCGCGGTACATCACGAGCACGCGGTCGGCGATGCGGCGCACCACCGAGAGGTCGTGTGAGATGAAGAGCATCCCGGCGCCCGCCTCGACGCTCAGCGAGCGCATGAGGGCGGCGACGCTGGTCTGGGTCGACGCGTCGAGCGCCGAGATGGGCTCGTCGGCGACGAGCATCCGCGGCCGTGCGGCGAGTGCGCGGGCGATCGCGATGCGCTGCTTCTGCCCGCCCGAGAACTGGTGCGGGTAGCGGTCGACCATGGCCGGGTCGAGCCCGACGCGGCGCAGCCAGTCGGCGGGGTCGGATCCGGCGTCGCCGCGGGCGAGCGCCGCGCGCACGCCGTCCTGCAGCTGGTCGCCGATGCGTCGGCGAGGGTTGAGCGACGAGTTCGGATCCTGGAACACCATCTGCAGGCCGGTCTGCGTCGAATCGCGGCGGCGCAGGCCGAGCGGTCGCACCTCGTCGCCGTTCAACCGCACGGAGCCGGAGCGACGCCTCTCGATGCCGACGACGGCGCGCGCGAGGCTCGACTTGCCGCATCCGCTCTCGCCGACCAGCGCCACGACCTCGCCGGGAGCGACCGTGAAGCCGACGCCGTCGACCGCGCGGAGCGGTGGGCGGCGGCCGTACTCGACGACGATGCCGTCGGCCTCGAGCACCGGTGCTGCGGTCATCGGGTGGCCCCCTTGGAGTCGGGATCGATCGAGTCGACCGCCTCGACCTCAGCTCGAGAGTCGAGGTCGTCGGCCGCGACCGCACCGCGACCGGCGATGAGGTCGTCGACCAGCTCGTCGGGCGTCTCCTCGAACGAGGAGCCGGGCAGTGCGGCCAGCAGGGAGCGTGTGTACTCGTCCTGCGGATCGGTGAACAGCTGCCGGCGCGGGGCCGACTCGACGACGACACCCTGCCTCATCACGGTGACCACGTCGGCGATCGCGCTCATCACGCCGAGGTCGTGGGTGACGAGCAGCACGCTGAGTCCGCTGTCGTCGACGAGCTCGCGCAGCAGCTGCAGCACGCCCGCCTGCACGGTGACGTCGAGCGCGGTCGTGGGCTCGTCGGCGAGCAGCACCGACGGGTCGCACGCCAGCGCGACCGCGATCGCGATGCGCTGACGCTGCCCACCCGAGAACTGGTGCGGGTACTTCTTCAGCGCGCCCGCCGCATCCGGCACCCGCACCCGGTCGAGCAGCTCGACCGCGCGCGTGCGCGCATCCGCCGCCGACAGCCCGAGGTGGTGCCGCATGTGGTCGGTGAGCTGCCGCCCGATCTGCAGCTGCGGATGCAGGCTGGTCGACGGATCCTGGAACACCATCGCGATGCGGCGGCCGCGGATCGCGCCGAGCGTGCGGCGCGAGGCGCCGACGAGCTCGACGTCGTCGCCGCCCGCTCCCGCCCCGGCCAGGCGGATGCTGCCGGACGCCGTCATGCCGCCGGGCAGCAGGCCGAGCACGGCGAGCGCCGTCATCGTCTTGCCCGAGCCCGACTCCCCGGCAAGCCCGTGGATGCCTCCGCGGGCCAGGGTGAGGTCGATGCCGTCGACGATCGCGCGTCCGCGCGCGGTGATGTGCAGGTCGCGGATGCGCAGGGCGTCGCCCGGCAGTCTCGTCGCGTCGCTCACAGCGTCGGCCCTCCCCCGCGGATCGTGGACGAGGTCGGATCGAGCGCGTCGCGCAGGGCGTCGCCCACGAAGTTGAACGCGATCACCACGGTGAGGATCGCCAGGCCCGGGAAGACGCCGATCCACCAGGCGTCGAAGTTCTTGATCGCGTCGGACACCATCGAGCCCCACTCCGCTGTCGGCGGCTTCGCGCCGAGCCCGAGGAACGACAGGCCCGAGAGCAGCAGGATCGCCGTGCCGATGTCGAGGCTGGCCAGCACGAGCACGGGGCCCACGATGTTGGGCGCGATGTCGCGGCCGAGCGAGCGCAGCGGCGAGAACCCGAGGAGTTGGCCGGCGACGACGTAGTTCGATCCGCGGAGGCCGAGGACGAGCCCGCGGGTGAGCCTCGCGTACGACGGCCACGACACGATGAGCGCGGCGAGCACGGCGTTGAGGAGCGACGCGCCGAGTGCGGCGGCGATCACCATCGCGAGGATGACGGTGGGGAACGCCATCACCAGGTCGGTGACGCGCATCGCCACCTCGTCGACCGCGCGGCCGAAGAACCCCGCCACCGCGCCCACGATCGCGCCGATGAGCACGGACAGCACGACGAGCAGCAGCGCGAGCGGGATCGTCACCTGAGCGCCCCAGATGACGCGGGAGAAGACGTCGCGACCCAGAGCATCCGTGCCCATCAGGGTGCCCTCGCCGGGCGGCTGCAGGATGGGGAGGTCCTGGGCGATCGGGTCGTGCGGCGCGATCACGGGCGCGAGGATCGCAACGACGATCCACGCGAGCGCGACGCCGGCGCCGATGAGCCCGAGCGGGGCCGACCAGCGCCCGAGCCGCAGCCGCGGGCGGCGCCAGCGCGGCGACGCCGTGTCGATCGGGTCGAGCACGCCGGCGCCGACGCCGTCGCGCGACCCGGCGGGTGCGCCGTCGCGGGGGTCGGGGGTGGTGGAGGTGCGCGGCGAGGTCACGAGGCCAGCCTCACTCTCGGGTCGAGCACGCCGTACAGGAGGTCGACGACGAGGTTGACGAGCAGGTACATCACACCGATGAGGAGGCCCACACCCATGACCCCGGGGAGGTCGAGGTGGGAGGCGGCCTGGTAGGCGTACGAGCCGATGCCCGGCCAGGCGAAGATGGCCTCCACGAGCACGGTGCCGCTCAGCAGGCTTCCGAACGCGAGCCCCACCACGGTGAGGATCGGGATGCTCGCCCCGCGGAGGACGTACGACCAGATCACGGTGCGGCCGGGGAGCCCCTTGGCGCGCGCCGCGCGGACGTAGTCCTGATCGAGCACCTCGAGCACGGCGGTGCGCACGAAGCGGGTGAGGAGACCCACCGTGTACAGCGTGAGCACGAGCACCGGGAGGAAGAGGTGCGCCATCGCGTCGAGGAACGTGTCGAGCTGCCCGACGAGGAGCGCGTCGACCGTGTACATCCCGGTGACCGTGGGAGGCGTGGTGTAGTCGCTGCTCAGCCGCCCGGATCCGGGGGCGATGTGCAGCTGGAAGTAGAAGACGTAGTAGAGCACCAGCGCGAGCCAGAAGGTCGGCACGCTGAGGCCCGCGAGCGACACGACCCGGAGCACGTGGTCGGACGCCTTGCCGCGGCGGTGCGCGGCGATCGTGCCGAGGACGACGCCGATGATCACGCTGAGCACGATCGCGCCGATCGCGATCTCGAGTGTGGCGGGCAGCGCCTTCGCGAGATCGGACGCCACCGGGTTGTGCGTGGTCGTCGAGGTGCCGAGGTCGCCGTGCAGCAGGTTGCCGAGGTACGTGAAGTACTGCACCACGAGCGGCTGGTCGAGCCCGTACTGCGCGCGGAACTGGGCCACGATCGCCGGGTCCTCCGCCGCCCGCTGGCCGAGCGCGGCGGCGACCGGGTCGCCGGGGACGAGGTTCGTCAGGATGAACGTGACGAGGGTCACGCCCACCACGAGGAGCAGCGACGTGAGGACGCGCCGCAGCGCGTAGCGGAGGAAGGGGTGAGCCGCCCGGCCCCCACGCGCACGTGGGGACCGGACGGCCGTGTCGCTGCGAGACAACGCTGCTACTTGCTGCCGAGCTTCGCGATGTCGAGGGTCCACACCGCGTTGTAGACCACGTTGTCGACCTTCGAGGCCGCGGCGATGTTGTTGCCGGGCTGCAGCAGCGGGATGAACGGGCCGTCGGCGTTGAGCGCGGTCTGGAGGTCCTCGAAGCGCGACTGGCGCTCATCCGTGCTGCCACCGGCGGCGGCGGCGTCGGCGAGGGTCGAGATCGCGGGGTTCGCGCCCGCCGGCCAGCCGGCGCGGAGGCCCACCACGTTGCCCGGGGTGAACACGAGGTAGTCGCTCGGGTCCGGGTAGTCCGGGCCCCAGTACCAGAGGCCGATGGTCTCGGTGCCGTTGCGGTACGCGTCGAGCTCGGTCGCGACCGGAGCCGGGGCGAGCTCGACGTTCACGCCGATCTCCTTCAGCTGCGACTGGATGCGCTGGGCGATCGTCGGGAAGTCGAGACCGTTCAGCGTGATGTCGCTGGGGAAGTTGAGCGTGACGCTCTCGCCCGCGTAGCCGCTCTTCGCGAGGTCGGCCTTGGCGGCGTCGAGGTCCTGCGTGAGCTTCTCGTCCGCGGGGAGGGCGCCGAGCAGCATGCTCGGGATGACCCCGGCCGCCTGGGCGGTGCCGGTGCCGGCGATCGACACGAGGTCGTCGTAGTCGATGGCCTCCTTGACCGCCTTCACGAAGTCGGGGTTGGAGGTGATGTTCGAGACGCTCGGGTTCTGGTTGAGCAGCAGGAAGATCACGTTCGCGGACGGGTCGCTGGTGACGGCGACCGCGTCGCCGAGGCCCTGCGCCTGCGTGCCCGAGAGGTCGAGCGCGATGTCGGCGCTGCCGCCCTGCACGTTGATCTTCTGCGTGGCACCCTCGACGTTCTGGATGACCACGCGGCCGAAGGCCGGCTTCTGCCCGTCGTACTTGTCGTTCGTGGTGAGCACGACCTGCGACGCGAGGTCGAGCGAGTCGAGCACGTACGGGCCGGAGCCTGCCGAGTGCGAGTTGAGGTACTGCTCGGCGGTGTCGGTCTCGTCGGTGGTGCCGCCGTTCTCCTTGACGACCTTCGAGTTGAGGATGCCGAGGGCCGGGTTGGCGAGGATCGCCGGGAGCGCCGGGGTGGGCGTCGCGGTGGTGAGCACGACCGTCTTGTCGTCCTTCTTCGTGACGGTGACGCCGTCGAGGAGGAACGAGGGGTTGCCCTTCAGGCCGATCACGCGCTGCAGCGAGAACACCACGTCGTCGGCGGTCATGGTGCTGCCGTCGGAGAAGGTGTGGTCGCCGTTCAGGGTGAGGGTGAACTCCGTGGCGTCGTCGTTCTGCGAAAGGCTCGCGACGCCGTCGACGACCTTCGAGACGTCGCCGCCCTCGAAGGTGAGGAGGGTCTCGTAGAGCGCCTTGTCGACCAGCTGCCCGGTGGGCTCGTACATGCGGCCCGGATCGGCGGTCTTGAGGTCGAACGTCTTGTCGATGGTCAGCGTCTGGTTGCTGCCGTCAGCGCTGTCGGTCTTGCCCGACGCGCATCCGGTGGCGACGAGCGCGAGCGAGACCGCTGCTGCGGCGATCGCGACTCGGGCCGGGGTGGAGCGGAAAACCATGGAGGCCTCCTGAAGGAATGGATCACTTGGACGGTGTGGAGGTACTTTGGCACAATTCCGAGCCGAACGTCTTGCTTGACGGAGCCCTTCCAGACGGAATAGCGTCGCTTCACTGCATTGGAGGCGAAATGTCGAACACTGAGAAGCGGTCTGGCGGTCCGGCTGGACAAATCCATCCGCCGCTCGACGAGGTCAACCTGCGCATCCTCGAGATCCTCCGCGAGGACGGCCGCATCTCGATGTCGGCTCTCGCCGAACGCGTCAACGTGTCCCGTGCGAGCGTCTACAGCCGCGTCGAGCAGCTCACCGCATCCGGGGTCATCGCCGGGTTCTCGGCCATGATCGACCCCGGGAAGGTGGGTCTCGACATCTGCGCGCTCGTCTTCGTGACGGTGCATCCGCAGTCGTGGCACCGCTTCCGCGAGGGCATCCTGCAGATGCCCGACGTCGAGTACTGCTGCGTCACGACGGGCGAGCACGACGCTATGCTCATCGTCCGCTCGACGGACGTCGGCGGCGTGCACGACTTCGTCACGGGGGTCGTCGCGGCGCGGCCCGAGGTGAAGTCGGTCGTGTCGGTGGTCGTGCTCGACGAGGTGGTGCGGAAGTCCTACGTGCTGCCGAGCGACATCCCCGACCGCTCGGGCTCCACGAACCGCCTCGGGATGACGCGCTTCACCACCGCCGGCAACGGCCGCGACACCGCGCTGTAGCCCCCCTGATTCGTCAGGGGAGCTTCGGCAGGCCTAGACCTCGACGCAGATGCTCACGTGATCGACCCCGTCGATCACGAAGTCCTCGACGAGCCGGATGCGTCCCGCCTCCGCCGTCTCGACGCGGCTCGCGCTCGACCCGGTGACGACCATCCCGCCGTCGAGGAGGACGTGCGCGAAGGTCACCGACAGCGCGTCGCCGACACGCGTGCCCAGGAAGCGTCCGAACGTCACCGTGTCGCCCTCGTAGTCGCCCCAGACGACCCCATCGCGCTCGGAGTACCAGAACCGCGACGGCGACTCCGGGTCGACGGCGCTGTTAGTCGACGACTCCATCACGAACTCGCGACCGTCGAGGCTCGGGGCGGATGCGGCGGGCACGTCGAGTCGTTCGTTCACAGTCGAAGAGTATGCATCACGCGACGTGGTGTCTGGATGGGATCGTCGCTTTGTTTCCTGTGGTCTGCGCCGCCACACACTTCTCTGGATGTTCTGCGTCCGAGAGGCACTGGATCGCTCAATGAGTCCGATGTAAAGCTTTTGCCGAATGGGTAATTTTGCGCAATGGGCAATTTATGTTTACGGTGATGGCATGACAGACGACGCCTCCCTCCGCGAGCGGAAGAAGCTCGCGGTCCGCGAAGCGCTGAGCGTGACCACGGTGCTGCTCACACGAGAGCGCGGGCTCGACAACGTCCGGGTCGAGGACATCGTCGAGGTCGTCGGCGTCTCCCGCCGCACCTTCGGGAACTACTTCTCCAGCAAGGAGGATGCGATCGCCGACCGGCACGTGCAGCGCGTGCGCGCCGCGGCGGCAGACCTCCTGCAGCGCCCGCGCGAGGAGCCGCTCTGGTCGGCCATCACGGAGGCGCTCCTCGCCCCCTACGAGGCCGCGGACGCGGACATCCCCTCGCGAGACGAGCAGACCGGGCTGCTCGCGGTGCTCTCCACGCCCGGCATGCAATCCGCGGTGGATCGCGGAGCCCGTACCGCGAACGCCGTGTTCGCCGAGGCGATCGCCGTCCGTTCTCACGCGGCGCCGAACGACCCGCTGCCCGGCCTGTTGTCGGCGGCTGCGCTGTCGACGCTGCTGGCCACCCTCGAGGCGTGGGTGGCGCGGGGCGAGGCTCAGCCCCTGCCGCCGTTCCTCCGCGACGCCTTCCAGCTGCTCGGCGCCGGCCTCGACCGGCTGGTCTGACGAGCATCCGACACCGTCATGAAAGAAGGCCACCATGTATGACGTCATCATCGTCGGAGGAGGACCCGTCGGCGTCTTCGTCGCGTGCGAGCTGAAGCTCGCGGGCGTGGAGCCCCTGGTCCTCGAACGCCTCCCCGAGATCAACCAGTGGGACAAGGCGCACGGCCTCACCGGCCAGGTCGTCCACCTCCTCGACCACCGCGGCCTGTTCGAGCGGTGCGCCGGCACCCCCGTCCCGACCGCGGCCCCGAGCTTCTTCTTCGGCGCCCTGCCGCTGCCGTTGCACGTGCTCGGCGACCGGAACCCGATGTATCTGCTCCACATCAATCAGCGGGACCTCGAGCGCGCTCTTGGAGAACGCGCTGCCGAGCTGGGCGTCGAGATCCGGCGCGGGGTCGAGATGAGCTCCTTCGCCCAGCGGGCCGGTGTCGTCGACGTTCACACGAGAGACGTCGCGACCGGGAGGGAGAGCACTCTGACGGCTCGGTACCTCGTAGGCAGCGACGGCGCTCGGAGCACCGTCCGCAAGATGTCCGGCATCGGCTTCCCCGGCAACACCGACCACCACATCGTCGACCGCACGGTCTTGATCGCCCCCACCGATCAACTGACGCCGGCGGGGCCAGGCAGGGTGCTCGTCGCGGGTCTCGGCGAGATAGCGGAGAACTTCCATCGCACCGAGACCGGGGTCGTCACGATCGCGCTCCGCGACCCGGAGCATCCGCTGGTCTACACCGCGGAATGGGAGGACCAGCCGGATCGCAGCTTCCCTGGCGATGGGGCGCCGACGACGCTGACGGAGATGGAGGACAGCCTCGAGCGGGTGCTCGGCGTCCGCCTCGAGCTGTCCCCGCCCGCCGAGGGCGAGCCGACGCTGCTGCGACGCCTCAGCGGCCGGAACACCCGGGTGGCGGACCGGTACCGCGATGGGAACGTCTTCCTTCTCGGCGACGCGGCGCACGTCCACTCCGCCGCCGGCGGCCCCGGGTTGAACCTCGCTCTCCAGGACGCGGCGAACCTCGCGTGGAAGCTCGCTGCGGATCTCCGCGGCTGGGCTCCCGCCGGTCTGCTCGACTCGTACGAGTCCGAGCGGCGTCCGCTGGGAGAGCGCGTCTTCATGCAGACCCAGGCGCAGACCGCGCTCATGGCCCCCGGCGCCGACGTCACGGCCCTCCGCGACCTGTTCACGGAGATGCTCACCGACACGCACACCGTGCAGCGGATCGCCGACCTGCTCGCCGGCGCCGACGTCCGGTACGACATGGGCGCCGCGGCCGCGGACGGCCCGACGGGGTGGTTCGTGCCTTCGAGCGAGGTCGAGCTCGCCGACGGGACCGTCCGCCGGATCCCGGAGCTGCTGCGCAGCGCCCGCCCCGTCCTGCTCGATTCGGTGGGCGACCACCGCGACGCCGCGGCCGGATGGGCGGACCGCGTCGACTATGTGCCGGTGGCGAGCCCCGTCGCGACGGGTGCCGTGCTGATCCGCCCCGACGGGTTCGTCGCCTGGTCGCACGCTGATCCGACACCCCTCACCGAGGCGCTCTCACACTGGTTCGGCGCGCCCTCGGCGTCGAGGGCGGCGGCGTAGCTCATGGACATCCCTGTCCTCGGCGCGGCGATCGTGTCGATCAGCGGTGCGCTCTTCGCCACGGCCTCCGTGTGGAGCGTGATCGGACTTCTCCTCCGTGATCCGGACCGATCGATGATCTCGGCGGCCTCCCGGAGTCACCTCCTCACGTCGGCGCTCATCGTCATCGCAGGCCTGGTCACGCACATCGTCGGCTTCTTCCCGGAGGCCTTCGCCCTCCTCTACGCCGGCGGTGCGTCGATGGTGGTCGCCGCGGTCGGCGTCCGGGCGTCGCGGCGGCGGATCCCGCGTCGGGTGGGGGTGCCGGGCATCCTGGCGGCCGCCGGCCTCGTGGTGCTCAGCGTCGGCCTCCTCCTCGGGCTCGGCGCTTAGCCGCGGGGTTCGCTGATCGGTCGGCTGCGGATCCGGGGGAACCATCGATCGGGAGCCCCCCGCGCGTGACCCGAGCCGGCGCGGCCGCCATCACTCCCGGAGTCGCGGAAGCGCGACGGATGCCGCCGCCACGACCAGCTGCAGGATCACCAGGGCGCCGCCGAGCACGGCGATCGCGAGGGTGGCGCTCGTCGGGAGCAGGGTGCTGAAGAGGGAGCCGAGCACCGCGACGCCGAGGGCGAGTCCCGCCTGCTGTGTCGCGACCATGACACCGCTGCCGACCCCGGCGACCGCGGGCGGGACGTCAGCGAGGACCGTGCGGAAGAGCGCCCCGACGCCCAGGGCCTGACCGCATCCGGTGAGGATGAGGGCAGCCAGGACGAGCGGGAGCGATGGGTCGTGCGGTGCGCTGATCATCGCGACGGTGACCGCGCCGATCCCCGCGGCCTGGAGGAGGCCGCCCACGATCAGCACTCCGCGCCCGAAGCGGCGCAGCAGGGCGGGCACCGCGAACGACGTCGCGACGTAGACGAGGGTGGTCGGGGTGATGGCCAGGCCGGAGAGCAGCGGGTCGAGCCGGAGGACGGTCTGCGAGGTCAGCGCGAACGCGAAGAGGAACCCGCTGAAGGCGATGAAGAACGTCAGCACCAGCGGCAACCCGCGGCGCATCGACCTCGTCCGGAGGATCGACGGCGGAAGGAGCGGAGCCCTCCCGCGCCGCTCCGCCCTCACCTCGACCCGCGCCAGCGCGACCGCGGCGGGGATCACGAGAATGAGCAGCACGATGCACCACCACGGCCAGCCCGTCGTCGGCCCCTCGGTGAGCGGGAGCAGCACGCCGACGAGGACGACGCCCAGGAGCACGATGCCGAGCGGGTCGAGTCCGGAGGAGGGCGCCCGCGTCTCCGGGACGGTGTGTCGCAGGAGCGCCAGAGCGAGGATGCCGAAGGGCACGTTCACGAGGAACACCACACGCCAGCCCAGTCCCGCCGGGTCGGCCTGGATGAGCAGCCCGCCGACGAGCTGCCCCGCGATCGAGGCGAGCCCTCCCGCCACCGCGTATCGGCTGATGGCCACGGCCCGAGCCCGACCTGTCAGGACGGCCTGCACGGTGGCGAGAGCCTGCGGAGCGAGCAGCGCGGCCGCGCCGCCCTGCACGATGCGCGCGGCGATGAGCCATCCGACCGAGGGGGCGAGTCCCGCTCCGAGCGACGAGAGGGTGAACAGCGCGAGGCCGAGGGCGAAGATCCTCCGCCGCCCGAATCGGTCGCCCAGTCGCCCGCCGGGCACGAGGAGGAGCGCGTAGGCGAGGGCGTAGCCGGCGACCACGAGCTCGAGCTCGCCCGCCGTCGCGCCGAGGTCGGCCGAGAGGCTGGGCAATGCCACGTTGGTGATGAAGAGGTCGAGGTTCGCCAGGAACGGCCCGATGAGGAGGGTGACGAGGCCCCACCGTGACAGAGTGGGCGCGCTGCCGGTCTTCACCGAGGTGTCTGCGATCATGGTCCCCAGGATCGATCCCGGCGCATCCTGGTACCAGAGCCTCACGACACGGGTATCAGCGGTACCTGGATGCCGCGAGGAGCATCCGTCAGACTCGAGGGGTGGACGACGAACGCCAGGAGCTCGGTGCCTTCCTCCGCTCCCGACGGGACCGGGTCTCCCCCTCCGACGTCGGTCTGCCCGCCGGTGGGCGGCGGCGCACCCCGGGCCTCCGCCGCGAGGAGGTCGCCCAGCTCGCCGGCGTCGGGGTGACCTGGTACACCTGGCTCGAGCAGGGCCGCGACATCCACCCGTCGGCGTCGGTGCTGTCGGCCGTGGCTCGAGTGCTGCAGCTGACGACCGCCGAGCGCGACTACCTGTTCGATCTGGCCGGTGCGGTGAGGCCCGACGCGGGGCTCGAGCGGTCGGTGCTCGATCCCACGGTGCTCGACCTGGTCAGTCGGCTCGACCCCGTTCCCGCCTATGTCCAGGACGGTTCCTACGACCTGCTCGCCTACAACGGCGCGTTCCGGTCGCTCATCACCGACCTCGACGCCATCCCGCCGGAGGAGCGGAACACGATGTGGCTGGCCTTCACCGATCCGGCCTGGCGTGAGGGGATGCCGGACTGGGAGGCGGTGACGGCGCGGATGGTCGCGCACATCCGTCCGCTCCATCGTTCGGGAACCGAGCGTGCTCGCGTGGCGGCCCTGGTGGCGGAGCTGTCGGAGCGGTCCGCGCGGTTCCGGGAGTTGTGGGCGCGACACGACGTGGCGGAACCGCGGTCGAGCGCGAAGGTGTACGACAGCCCTCGGCTCGGTCGGCTGTCGTTCACGGTCGTCACCACCTGGCTGCAGCCCGCCCAGGGGCTGCGGATGCTCGTGCACCTCCCCGCGGACAGCGAGACGGAGAGGCGCCTGGCTCACGACAGCCGGTCCGCAGCGGAGCGTCGCCCGATCCGCTCGGCGCTCTGAGCGTCAGCAGACGACGTCGATCGGCGAGAACCCGCCCTCATTCGCGCCCGCAAGGGGCCCCTTCTCGCCGTTCGACGAAGTGGCGCGTCCTCGCCCGGGCCGCGCATGCGCGGGGCAGCGCGGGCGGGACGGGGTCACCAGACGATGCCGCCGCCGATCGAGATGCCGCCCCAGGTGAGGAGTATGAAGATCGCGGCGAAGACGACGGGGGCGATGCCCTTCCCGCCGCGCGCGAGGCCCTTCAACAGACCGATCACGGCGAAGACCGCAGCGACGACCGAGAGCCCACCGCCGAGGATCAAGCCGATGAAGAGCGGGATCGGCATGAGCAGCAGGCCGACGAGGCCCAGCCAGAAGGCGGCCCAGGCGCTGGGGTTCGAGCGGCGACCGTCGTAGGTGGAGGACATACCCCATTATCCGCTGAACGTCGATCGACGGGGCAGATGACGGGGAGGCCGGCCCGGTCGGAGTCATCGCTCCCGACCGGGCCGGCATCCGCCGAGACCTAGTCGCCCGCGCTGTCCACCCTCGTGCCGCGTCGGCGGCGGCGGGCGATGAGCACCGCGGTGGCACCGCCGGCGAGGACGATGAGGGCGACGATCCCGATGAGCAGCGCCTGGCTGCCCGTGCTGGCGAGGTCGCCGTTCGAGCCGCCGCCCACGCCGACCGAACCCGAACCCGCGCCGGGCTGGCCCGCTCCGGGCTGGCCCGCGCCGGGCTGGCCCGCGCCGGGGTCGGTCCCGGGGCCGGTGCCCGGACCCGTGCCGGGCCCCGGGTCGACGACGACCGCGCCGAAGACCGAGGCGAGCAGGCGCACGGCCTCGACCGGGTCGCCGCTCAGCAGCACATGCTCCGCATCGGCGGTGATGCCCGCCGACGCGTCGCCGGTCACGGCGGTCCCGTCCACCATCGCGTCCTGCGCCAGGTCGCGGACGACCGAGACGAGCGTGTCGGACGAGGTGAGCGTGGGTGTGTCCATCGCCGCCAGCGCGACGGCGTTCGTCGAGACGGCGTCCGCGCCGGGCACGAGCTGTGCGGCGGCGTTCGCCGCCAGCTGCGCGACGGTCCCACGCGCCTCCGCCGAGTCCACGACCGAACCCGACCCGTCCCAGACCGGAGCGTCGAGGAGCGCCTGCACCGCATCCTGTGCCGCGCCGGTCGGCAGCGACGAGGCCAGCGCCTCGAGGCGTGCCCGGGGAGCGTCGGTGCGCTCGCCCCAGCCGTACGCGTAGAGCGGCGAGTACGACTCGTCGCCGACGTTGATCGGCACCTGGTCGGCCGCGGCCGGCCAGGTGAGCGGCAGGCGTCCGGTGAAGGGCGTGTCGCCGAACAGCACGTCGGCCACGCCCGCGCCCTCGCTTCCGGGGAGGAACGAGGCGACCAGGCCGGAGATCTCGTCCATCTTGTCCGTGACGATCTGCGAGCGTCCCGCCACGACGAGGACCACGCACTCCATGGCGCCGCAGACCTTGTCGATGGTCGAGCGGTCGGCGTCGCTGAGCGACAGGCTGTGCCCGTTGTTGCCGACGTCGCCCTGACCCTCCGCGTACGGGGTCTCGCCGACCACCACCACGCCGATGCTGTCGCCGTCCATCGGGGCCGAGGCATCCTTGGAGTAGGTGATCTCCGCATCCGGGGCCACCTGCTGCATGCCCGCGAGGATGGTGGTGCCGGTCGTGGCGGTGGGGCCGGAGTTGCCCTGCCACGAGATCGTCCAGCCGCCCATCTGGTTGCCGAGGTCGTCGGCGTTGGATCCGGCGACGTAGATCGACGCATCCTTGGCCAGCGGCAGCACGCCGTCGTTCTTCAGCAGCACCTGCGACTCGGCGGCCGCCTGGCGTGCATCCGTCCGGTGCGCCTCGCCGCCGAACTGGTCGGCCGTGCTGCGGTCGGTGAGCGCGTTCTCGAACAGCCCGAGCTCGAACTTCTGGGTGAGGATGCGGCTCACGGCGTCGTCGACGCGGCTCTGGGCGATCGTCTTGTCGACCGTCACCGCGTTCTCGACGCTCGTGATGAAGGCGCCGAAGTTGTAGGGAGCCATCGCCATGTCGAGCCCCGAGTTCACCGAGCGCACCACCTTCTCGGCGTACGTGCCGCCGGGCAGCTTGTCGATGCCCTCCCAGTCGCTGATGAGGAACCCGTCGAAGCCCAGCTCGCCCTTCAGCAGGTCGGTGTTGAGGGCCGTGTTCTCGTGCATCCGGATGTCGCCGGCGCCGCCGATGTCGACTCCCGAGTACGACGGCATGATCGTGCCGACCCCGGCGTCGATCGCCGGGATGTAGGGCGCCACGAACTCGGTCTTGAAGTCGTCGAGCGACGGCGAGTGGGTGAGGCCCTGGTCGATCGGATAGCCGTTGCCGACCTTCGTCGGGTCGTAGGCGGTGCCGCCGTCGCCGACCCAGTGCTTGGCCGAGGCGAGCACCTCGTCGTTGCCCGACTTGTCGGTCGGGTCGGAGCCCTGCAGGCCGACGATGCTGGGAGCGGCGAAGGTGGAGACAAGCGCCGGGTCCTCGCCGAACGACTCGTAGGTTCGGCCCCAGCGCTCGTCGAGTCCGACGCAGAGGCACGGCGCGAACGCCCAGTTGACGCCCGTCACCTTCGTCTCGACGGCGGTGTCCTGCGCGAGCTGCTGCACGAGGGCGGGGTCGCGGGTGGCGCCGAGCCCGATGTTGTGCGGGAAGATCGTCGCGTCGAGAACGTTGCTGTGCCCGTGCACGGCGTCGGCGCCGTAGAGCAGCGGGATCTGAAGGGGCGTCGAGAGCGCCTGCTCCTGGAACCCGTCGACCATGTCGGCCCACGCCTCGGGCGTGTTCTGCGCCGGGGTCGATCCGCCGCCGGACAGGATCGAGCCGAGCCCGAGGTCGGCGATCTGGCTGGGCGACGTGAGTCCGAGGCGCTCGGCCTGCGCCATCTGCCCGACCTTCTCCGAGAGGCTCATCCGGCTCATCAGGTCGGCCACGCGGGTGGCGATGGGCAGCGACGAGTCGAGGTACGGCAGCCCGTACGCGTTGACGACCACCTTCGGCGGGCTCGCGGGGAGCTGGGCGCCGTCGGCGTCGAGCTCGATCGGGATGCTGCGCGCCTGGTCGCCCGCGGCATCCGTGGTGAGCGCCGTCACGTCGAAGGTCTGCGTCTGGCCGGATGCGGTGCCCGCCGAGAAGGTGAGCTCGCCCCCGAACGCCCCGACGTGGGTGCCGATCTCGGCGGTGCCGGTCCCGGGGCCGTAGGTGACGGTGACGTCCTCGGTGAGCGCCTCGCCGTCGGAGGTGTTGAGCGTGACACCGACCTGCGCGGTCTGGCCGCGGTCGACGAGGTACACGTCCTTCGTGGTGTCGACGGTGAGGTTCGCGGCCTGCTGCGGCGTGCCGTAGAGCTGCGCGTCGTCGACGGCCCAGCCGGTGCTGGTCGCCTTGCCCGGGGTGAAGGTGATCGCGAAGCCCCATGCCTTCGTGAGGTCGAAGGTGCCGTTCTGCGTCTCGGCGCTGCCGGGCTGGTAGCTGCCCAGTGTGAAGGCGCTGAACGGCAGCTCGACGAGCTTCCAGCGGCTGGTGGAGCTGCCCCAGTTGTCCTTGAAGGTCGTGGTCCACAGCTCGGAGTGCTCGCCGTCGGGCCCGCCGTCCTTCACCTCGACCTTGATGTCGTCGCCCGCGGTGGGCGAGGCCGGGTTGCTGGCCTGCGAGGCGTACCACCAGAAGCGGATGCCGCGGTACGAGCTCCAGTCCTGCGACGACGCGAGGTTGTCGCTGAAGCCGGCGTACCCGCCCGAGGGGATGAGGTAGTTCCCCGACAGCACCCTGTTGTCGGGCACATCGCCGCGCTCCTGGGCGGTGACGTCCATCGTGACGAGGTTCTCGGCGCTGCCCCAGGTGAAGAAGCCCACAGGGTCGGCGGAGGTGCTGAGCGGCACGTCGCCCTGGAAGTCCTCGAGGGTGGTCGCCCGCTCGAAGATCGCGAAGTCGTCGAACCGGTACGTGCCCGCGCCGAGGCCGGTCAGGGTCACGGCGAAGCCGGTGGAGGCGCCGGGCTCGAAGCGTGCCGGATCGGAGGGGTTGCCCTTGAGGCGCAGATCGACGAAGACCACGTTCAGCTGGCGCCACCCGACCGTGTCGTCGACGACGTTCTTGTCGAACAGCTGCCCGTTCGACTTCACCTCGAAGCTCAGCGTCTTGCCGGTGCCCTGGCCGAGGAACCAGAAGCCGAAGCCGTCGGCGGCCGACCAGTCCTGGGCCGCGGTGTCGTTGGTGAAGCCGAACCAGTCGTTGGCGCCGGGCTCGCCCGACACGGTCGCGACGAGCACGTGGTTGTCGGTGGCCGCACCGGGGATGCCGTCGTCGACGGCGGTGGTGAGGACCGGCTTGAAGGCGTCGGCGCTGGCCCAGGTGGAGTAGTCGGCGGGGACGCCGGACTCGAAGCCCTGCAGGATGGTGCGGGCGCCGTCGTTGGGCAGGTCGCCGCTCGGGCGGAGCGTGACGACGGCGGTGCTCCTGGTGCCGACCGTGATGCCGTCGGAGGGCTCGGACAGCGCGAGCGTGAAGGTCCGCACGGGGGCGAGGGCGCCCTGCGACACCGTCGGGACGGTGACCGGCACCGAGGTCTCCCCCGCGGGGATGGTGATGGTCTCGTCGACGGCGGTGTAGTCGGTGCCCGCGACGGCGCTGCCGTCGGCGCTCTGCACGCGCACGGTCTGATCGGTGGCCGAGGGGCTGTTGAGCGTGACGTTCACGGTGGCGTCGCTGCCCGCGCTCACGTCGATCGACTGGTCGTCGAAGCCGGCCGACGGCACGGCGACGCTGCCGCGCACGGCCAACGTGAAGATCGAGTAGCCGTAGTAGTGGAGCTTCGGGGCCTCCCAGGTGAAGGCGACGCGCTTCAGCATCGCGACACGCACGTAGCGGGCGTCGGTGGGGGTGGCGAAGGTGACCTGGTCGGTGCCGCCATCGCTGTCGGTCACGCTCGCGGCCGTGCTCCAGCTGGCCGGGTCGTCGGGGTTCGCCGAGGCGACCTGCACGTCGTAGGCGGTCGCGTACGCGGCCTCCCACGCGATCTCGACACCCGTGACGGTCGCGTCCGAGCCGAGATCGCTGGTGAGGCTGGCGGTGAAGGTGGTGTCGGCATCCGGACCGTTGCCGCTGGCCCAGCGGGAGGTGCCGTCGCCGTCGGTGGCGTTCGACGCCGGGAAGCTCCCGTCCTGGTCGTTCTGCGAGGCCGACGCGGTCGTCGTCCCGCTCCTGGCGAGGTCGGGTTCCGCCGCGGTCGCGGTGGCCGTCTGCCCGGCCACGAGGCCGGCGCCGAGCAGGGCAGCGACCACGCTCGTGGCGAGGGCCGAGCGGAGGCGATGACGGGAGGTCGGGCGGGATGCGGCGGGCCGCGGGGCGAGCAGAGTCACTGTCACTCCTTCATGACTGTCCGTTCAACGGCGAACGGAACCCCCTGAACGCGTGTGCCGCATCCGGGGGGTCGTGCGAGAAGCTTGTCATCCGGGCCTCTCGCGGTCAAGGCCACGGGTGGCGGATGACAACGTTTGACACAGCCACCGCGCATCCAATACCGTCGAGGCAATCCTTCGTCTGACAACGATGTCACATCCGTCCCGGCCCGACCCGCCCAGGCGAAGCCCCCGACACAGCCATCCTCGGCGAAGGAGTCACCGTGGCAGCCCATCGACCCGAACGAGCACGATCGCGACGAGGGGCGCCACTGCGCCGAGTCGCCGCGCTGATCACCGCCGCCGCGCTCTGCTCCCCCGTCATCGCCCTCACCGGCCCTGCGCTGGCCGCCTCCGCGGCGCCGTCGAGCCCCGCGGCCGTGGTCGGTCCGGCGGCGTACGGCGCCCCCGACGACACCGCCGCCGAGTACTACGCGGCCCTGCTGCGCCACACCCGGTGGACGAACACGGTGTGGGATGCGTCGATCAACGCGTACCAGTCGAAGGACTTCAACTTCGCGGTCGTCCTGGGCAACGCGGTCCTGCTCACGCACGGCGACTACGACGCCTCGATCGCCGGCATCTCGAAGGACGAGCTGCGCACCCGGACCATCAGCACCATCAGCTACTACGCCGCGAAGAACCGCTTCGTCGACCCGAAGGGCACCTGGGGTCAGCAACTGTTCTGGGACTCGACCTTCCAGTCGTACTTCCTCGATGCCGGCCGCCTCATGTGGGACCAGCTCGACGCGCAGACGCAGCAGAACCTGGTCACCATCGCCACGGGCCAGTCCGCGTACACCGCCGATCTGAACTACGGGAACGACCCCCGTTCGGGCTCCTGGACGGCCGACTGGCCCACCGGCAAGTACGAGGGCGACACCGCGCAGGAGGAGTCGGGGGTCTACACCCAGGCGCTCACCCCCGGTCTCGCGTGGGCTCCGAACGACCCGGATGCGGGCCGCTGGGCCGAGCAGCTCGGCGACTGGGCGCGCAACGCCGCCGGTCAGCCCACCGCCGACGCGAACAACCCCGCGATCGTGGCGGGCAAGCCGATCTCGTCGAACACGATGCACACCATCTGGGACACCTACCTGGTCGAGAACCACGGCTCGTTCGGCCCCCACTACCAGTCCGACATCTGGCGCTCGGGCGGCCGCAACGCGATCCAGTTCATCCTCAACGACCAGCCCGTGCCCGACTTCCTCACCCACCAGCCCAACTCCGCCGAGCTGTGGCAGTCGATCAAGCTCGTCATGAGCGACCAGGGCGAGCCGTTCATGCCGATGGTCGCCGACCGCGAGTACCTCTACGGCCGCGACGTGCTGCCCATCGCGTTCCTCGGCCAGGTGCTCCGCGACCCGGACGCCGCTCGCGCCGAGGCGAACCTCGCCGGCGCTCTCGAGGAGTACCAGGCCTACGCGCCTGTCGACCGGCTGACCAAGTTCTCGGGTGAGCCGAAGTACGAGCCCGAGGCGCGCGCCGAGATCGCCATCTCCTACCTGCTCCACGTCGAGGCCGCGCAGTCGGCCGACGGCCCGGTGCAGCCCACCCCGCAGGACCAGTTCTTCGACCGGCTCTCCGGCGTGCGCGACTACGGCAGCGGCCCCGGCCTCACCGTGCAGCAGACCCCGGATGCGTGGGCCGCGGCCTCGAGCCACCCCGGCTTCCTGAAGTTCCCGTGGGTGCCGTCGCACGACTCCTGGCTGTTCGCCCTCTCCGGGTCGAACCCGTTCCTCTACCCCACGAGCGGCGCCACGGTCGACGACCGCCAGGTCACGACCTACACCGATCCTCGTGACGGCTTCGAGGGCACGTCCTCCGTGTTCCGCATCGGCGACGGCTACGCGGGCCAGGTGACGCTGCCCACCGGATCCGCGATCTACGCCTCCACCGGCGCCGGCTGGCAGGACGGCACGGTCTCCGTGCGCAACCTCGACCTCTCCGGGTACGACGGACTCGACGGATCGCGCACGTACACGACGGCCGAGGGCTCCACCACGGCGACCCTGCCGGTGACGGTCCCCGCCGACCCGGTGGATGCGCAGGCCGCGCGGATCGACGACCTCTCGTTCGACCCGGTGTCGGCACGCTACGTCCGCATCCAGGGTCAGCAGGGCAACCCGAAGTACGGCTACTCGCTGTACTCGCTCCACGCCTACGGCGCCGGCGCCTCCACCGACCTGGCCGCGGGCAAGCCCGCCACCGCCTCCAGCGAGGACGCCAAGGGCGGCAGGACCGCGTCGACCGTGACCGACACGAACCCCGGATCCCGCTGGGCCGTGGCGACCGACCAGCGCACCCGCGCCGACTCGTGGATCCAGGTCGACCTGGGCGCCGAGCAGACCGTCGCCGCGGTGCGACTGGCCTGGGAGGCCAGCGCCGGCGAGCGGTACCTCGTTCAGACCTCCTCCGACGGCGTGACCTGGACCACGCAGACCGCGTACACCGGCTCCGCCGACGCGAACGCGGCACGCGTCGACAGGATCGACCTCACTCCCCCGGGCGCATCCGCTCCGGCCCCGGTGGACACCCGGTTCATCCGGATGCAGGGTGTGCAGGGCGACTCGGCCTACGGCTACTCGCTCTACACGCTCCGCGCGCTCACCGCCGACGGCACGAATGCGGCCGCCGGGAAGCCGGCCACCGCATCCAGCGAAGACCCGACGAAGCCGGCCTCCGCGGTCACCGACGCCGACGGCACCTCCCGCTGGGCGGTGTCGAAGGCCGACCGCGGTCGCGCCGACTCGTGGATCCAGGTCGACCTCGGCGCGCCCACCTCGATCGCCCAGGTGCAGCTCGCCTGGGAGTCTGCGGCCGGACGCGAGTACCGCATCCAGACCTCGCTCGACGGCGAGACCTGGACGGATGCGGCGAGCTACCGCTACACCGGTGACCAGATCGCCTCGAGCGAGGGCTCGTGGATCAACGTCGAGGACGAGGCGGGCTTCGTCGTCCGCGGCGGACAGGCGCCGATCACCGTCTCGACCGAGGACCCGTCGATCAACGCGGTGCGTCTCGGCGGCGGCGACCAGCCGTTCCTCGTCGAGATGGTGCCGGGCGACTCGGCAGCGACCGCCGCGCAGGATGCGGCCGCCGAGCCGACGACCGACACGGCCGGGCTCCTCGTGAGCTCGCTCGACGGGTATCTCACGGCGTTCAACCTCACCGATGCGGAGGTGTCGGGGACGGTCAGCGTGCCCTACACCGGCGACACGGTGTCGCTGTTCGCCGGCGACCAGACGCTCGGCGCCGACTCGTCGTCGCTCGCCGTGACGGTGCCCGCGGGCAGCGCGGTCGTGCTCGCCCCGCGGGCGACGATCGCCGCCGCCGCGGCCGACGGGCTCGCCGTGTCGGTCGTCGACGGGCGGACGATGAGTGTCACCCCCGCGTCCGCGTCCGACTCCGGCTCCGGCTCCGCTCTCGCGGCTGACCCGGTGCCGGCGACGGTCGACGTGACGAACGCGGAGACCGGGCAGACGCAGTCGCTGCCGGTAGGCGGCATCGCGGTCGCCGGTGCGGCGACCTTCCCGGGCGCGACCCCGTTCCCGGTGCCGGACCTCGCGCTCAGCACGCTGACGTTCCCCGGCTCGGTGCTGCCGGCCGGCATGACCGCCCCGACCCTCGCGGTCGACGGCGACACCGCCACCTCGTGGACGCCGGGACCCGACGGCCGGATGGTCACCGACCTCGGTGCCGCACATCCGATCGGGACGGTCACCACACTCTGGGACGGCGCCGACGCCCCGACCGCCACCGTGTCGGTGAGCGACGACGGGCTCACGTTCACCGACGTGGGCACGATCGCGGCCGGCACGACGCACGGCGCGGTCGAGGTCGCAGCGACCGCACGGTACGTCGCCCTGTCGACCACCTGGGCCGACGGCGACCCCGGTCTCGTCGCGCTGCGGGTGCTCGCGCCCGGCGCGGTCGACGACGCCGCACCCGGTCCGATCACGGGCGAGCTGTCGGATCTGACGGTGGGCCAGGCCGCATCCGGCACCCTGCACGCCGACGGGACCCCGACGCCGACCTACGCCGTGGTCGCCGGAGCCCTCCCCGCGGGCGTGGTGCTCGACACCGCGACGGGCGTGTTCTCGGGCACGGCGACGACCGCGGGCGAGTACGCCTTCACGGTCGCCGCGTCGAACGGAGTGGGCACGCCGTCGGTGCGCGACTTCGCCGGGGTCGTCGCGGCGCAGCCGACGACGCCTCCGACCGACCCGGGTGACGGATCCGGTGGGTCCGGCGGTTCGGGTGGCGACGGCGGATCGGCGGGCTCAGGCGGCTCGACCGAGGCGACCGACTCGGGTGACCTGGCCACCACGGGTCTGGTCGTCGGCTGGTCGCTGGTCGGCGCGCTCGGGCTGCTCGTCGCCGGGGCCGTAGCCTTCGCCGTCACCCGCCGCCGCGCGCAGCAGGGCTGACGGCGGTCGAGGGGCCGGTCGGATGACGGCGGGCCCCTCGACCTTCGCTCAGGCCGGAACGCTCAGGCACGAGCGCTCGGCCGGAGCGCTCAGGACAGTGCGCTGAGGCGGTCGAACTCCTCGTCGGTGAGGGTGATCGAGGCGCCCGCGACGTTCTCCTCGAGGTGCTCGACCGACTTCGTGCCGGGGATCGGCAGGATCGCGGGCGAACGCCGCAGCAGCCAGGCGAGCGCCAGCTGGCTCGGCGCGGATCCGTGCTCGGCGGCGATCGACGACAGCACGCTGCCGGGGCCCGACAGCTCGCCGGTGGCGAGCGGGAACCACGGGATGAACGCGATGCCGTTCTCGGTGGCGTAGTCGAGAACGTCCTCCGACTTGCGGTTCGTGAGGTTGTAGAGGTTCTGCACGCTCACGATGTCGGCCACCGCACGCGCCTGCTCGAGCTCGGCCACCGACACCTCGGAGAGGCCGATGTGCCGCACCTTCCCCTCGTCCTGCAGCGCCTTGAGCTCGCCGACGGTCTCCTCCACGGGCACCTTCGGGTCGATGCGGTGCAGCTGCAGGAGGTCGATGCGCTCCACGTCGAGGTTGCGGAGGTTCAGCTCGGTCTGCTGGCGGATGTACTCGGGCCGGCCGACGGGGATCCATTGGCCGGGGCCCTGGCGGGTGAAGCCCACCTTCGTCGCGATGACGAGGTCGTCGGCGTAGGGGTACAGGGCCTCGCGGATGAACGCATCCGTCACATAGGGGCCGTAGACGTCTGCCGTGTCGATGAGGTTCACGCCCAGCTCGACCGCACGGCGCAGCACACGCACGGCGCCCTCGTGATCCTCGGGCCACCCCCACACGCCCTGGCCCGTGAGCTGCATCGTCCCGTAGCCCAGCCGGTGGACCGTCAGGTCCCCGCCGATGGTGAAGGTGCCGGATGCGGATGCGTTGATGTCGGTCGTCTCTGCCATGCCGAGCCCAACCTCCCCCGGTCGGGAGCTATTCCCCGCCCGGCCGTCCGACCCGGGGCCGATGTGACACTCCTGGTGGGCTATCGCGCTCCCAGGCCGCCACGAGTGTCACATCCACACCGATCCGGAGGGCTCGTGCAGAGTAGGGGGATGACCGCACCGCGCCAGCTCCGCCTGATCATCGAGACCGACGACTTCGATCAGGCCGTCCGCTTCTACCGCGACGTGCTCGGCATGCCCGAGCAGCCGGCGTTCGCCACGGAGGGCGACGATCGCGTCTCCATCCTCCACGCGGGGATCGCGACGATCGAGCTCGCCACCCGCACCCACATCCGCGCGATCGACGCCGTCGAGAACGCGCCGTCGACCGAGGGCCCGACACTCCGCATCGCCCTCGAGGTGCCCGATACCGCGGAGGCGGTCGCGGTCGCCGAGGGCGCCGGCGCGGAGCTGCTGGCGCCGCCCACCGAGACGCCGTTCCGCACGATCAACGCGCGGGTGCAGGGCCCGTCGGGGTGGCAGGTCACGTTCTTCCAGGAGCTCGAGACCCTCGAGGAGCGCACCGCCCGCCCGGGCTTCACCACGGACGACGACCGCGCCCGCTGAGGTTGCTGGTCACCGGTCACCCTCAGCGCCTCGGCGATCCTCGCCTGGATCTACGGGGGATGAGGGACGCCGTTCTGCGACGTTTCGGCTGGTCATGAGGCGAATCACGCCCTGAGGAGGCAGGCGCTGAAGCGCCCCGGGTGAGCGCGCGCCTCGCCTCGTGGTGACGCCTCTGCGCCCCTCGGCCACCCGCGGATCCACCCGCTCTCACCCCTCGACGGGGGTGGGATCTCGCCCTGTCGGGCGAAGGCCGGTATCGACGTGCGCTCGGAGAGTGAGAGCCGCCCTCCCCGAGAGGGCACGTCCGCGCCGACCCGAGCGTGGAGGTGATCTCGTAAAGGAACCCGAACCACATGACGACGAAGTCCCGTCCCTCACCGCTGCGCCGGACACTGATCGGCGCACTCACCGCGACGCTGGGCCTGGCCGGCGTGCTCGTCGGAGGCGTCTCGGCCGCCTCCGCCCACGAACCCCGCGCCAGCGTCACCTGCCAGCAGCTCACGGTCACCCTCGAGGACTACAACTCGAACGCCACCAACACGGTGGAGGTGTGGGTCGACGACACCGTCGTGCAGCCCGAGACGCCGTTCGAGACCTCGTTCGCACGCACCTACGCCTTCGACGACTCCACCGTGGCGCACACCTACCGGGTCTCCGTCCACGCCAGCGATGACCCGGACGGCAGCCGGGGCTACTCGGTCGACGAGTCCGGGTCCTCCACCGCCTGTCCGCCCGCCGCGCCGACGGTGACCGCGTCCGCTCAGGCCTGCACCACCCCTGGCGGCACCACCGGAACCATCGACGCCACGATCACCGGCGCCCCCGGCCGCGGCTACACCGCGACCGTGAAGGACCGCACCGGTCAGGCGCTGACCACGATCCCCGTCACCGACGGCACCGCCACCTTCGCCGACCTGCCGCTGAACGCCGACTACACCGTCACCGCCACCGACACGCGTGCCGACGTGCACTCCACCAGCGACGTCGTCCACCTCGGTGACTGCCCGCCGGCTCTCCCCACCATCAACGCGCAGGCGCAGCAGTGCACCACCCCGGGCGGCACCAGCGGCAGCATCACCATCGCCACGGCCACCACGCCCGGCCGTGACTACGTCCTCACCGTCACCGACGCCGCAGGGACCACCGTCGCCACCCGGACCCTCGCGGGATCGGCGTCCGGTTCGACCACCATCGACGGCCTCCCCACCGGTGGCAGCTACACCGCCACCGTGACCGACACCGGCTCGCAGCAGACCGCATCCACCCAGCCCGTGGCGCTGCAGCCCTGCCCGGCGCTGCCCCCGCACCAGGCGACCACCGCCTCCGGAACGGGTTCGACGCTGGCCAGCACCGGAGCGGCACCCGCGCCGTGGCTGATCGTCTCGGCGCTCGCCCTGTTCGCGGGGATCGGCGCCCTCACCGCCCACCGGCTCCGCCGCAGCTGACACAGCGCATCGCGACGGTGTGGGGCTCTCCTGCGGGAGGGCCCCACACCGCTGTCATCACGTCGACTGTTGTCATCACGTCGACTGTGCGGATGCGGCCGCGCCGGTCACCCGGGCGCCTCAGCCTCCGCCTTCGCCTTCGCTTGGCCGGATCGGAACGCGAGGTGCTCCTCGCGGAGGATCGCCCACGACTGCTTGTCGTGGAAGACACCGCCGTTGAGCCAGGCGCCGCGCAGGGTGCCCTCGAACCGCATCCCGACCCGCTGGGCGACCGCGGCACTGCGGACGTTGTCGGCCCGGCACCGCCACTCGGCGCGGTTGAGCCCGCGCTCGAGCAGCGCCCAGTCGAGCAGGGCAGCGACCGCGGGCGTGATCAGTCCCTTCCCCTCGGCGGCCGGCTCGAGCCAGCATCCGATCTCGCACACCCCGGCGGCGGCGCTGAAGCTCACGAACATCACCCCGCCCCGGAGCACCCCGTCGACCCAGATGCCGTAGAGGCGCCCGCCGTCGGCGGCGGCTGAGGTCGCGTACCGGGAGAGCGTCGCGGCGGCGCCCTCGACGGTCTCGGTCACGAACGAGGGGCCCACCCAGGGGCGGATGTGCTCGCGCGCGCGGTCGAGATGCGCCGCGAACTCCTCCGCGTGCCAGATCTCGAGGGGACGCAGTTGGGCGGTCGGGCCGAGGTCGAGTCGGAACATGGGACCAGCGTTGCACAACAGTCGTTATGTCGTCCATACTGAGCCCGTGACCGACGGGGATGCGTACCAGCGACGCCGCGAGGACGTCGCCGCCGCCGTGTGGCGTGTCCTCGACCAGGCCGGGTTCGCGGGGCTCTCGATGCGCGCCGTGGCGCGCGAGCTCGACGCCACCACGGGGATCGTCACGCACTACTTCCCCACCAAGCGGGAGCTGACGAGCTTCGCCCTCGCGCGGCTCTCGGAGAGGTCGGCATTCCGCGAGCGCCGCGCCGCCGCGCCTGGCCCGGCCGCGCTGCGCGCCGCCTTGCTCGACATGCTCCCCCTTGATGACGCCTCCCGCGCCGCGAACCGCATCTGGGTCTCGTCGTGGGACGCCGCCCTCGCCGACGAGCGCCACGCCGCCGAGCACGCCGAGCGGTACCGGGCCAGCCGTGCAAAGGTCGCCGCCCTGGTGGCGGACGCCCTGCCCGCCGCATCCCGCGATGAGGAGCGCGTCGAGCGGGTCACGGAGGCGCTGCACTCCTTCGCGCTGGGGATGACCGTGCAGGCCGTCCTCGACCCCGCCGCCTACCCGCCCGAGCGCCAGACCGCCCTCCTCGACGCCCTCCTGGCCCGCCACCTCGACGCGAATGTGTGATCACCGACGGGCCTCGGTGCCCCGGATCGAGACCAGGGCAGGGAGGGGCCGGCATCCCACTCTCGTGGCGCGGCGCGGGCCGAAGCAATCGTTGCAGACGAGCAAGTGGCGCCCTCGGCAGCCCGACCTGACGCCGGGATCGCGGACTGGGAGACGCTCCCAGTCGACTTCGCATCCTGACCCGCAATAGCCTGAACTCGGCCCGCCACCGCCAAGGATGACTCCCCCACAGCCAGCACCTCGCTCGACCGAAGGTCGTCGACACCCAACACCGACCGCCTCGATCTGGGCCAGGACCGAACGA